>NZ_JBEPKW010000001.1:0-1170955 GCF_040544855.1 Novosphingobium sp. 1529 | reverse complement strand
TACCTACTTGGCCCACACCTCAACTTAGCCCCAGACCGCCGATTACTGGCCAGGCCTCAAAACATGCACCACTCCCGCGCCAGCGGGTTCGTACTTGTCCCAGGCCCCGGCATTCCCCTGCACTGCGATAGCGGTGAACGTACGACTGGTTCCGACGCCGCAGCCAGGGCCTCTGAACGTCAGCAATCGCGGCGATCATGGCGAAGGACAGGTCGGTGCTCAAATCGGCGGCTCGCGACCGAAGTCAGTCGTTGGTCTCAGCCACCATCAAGGTCCGTTTCAGATAAAAGCCGCCGATCAGGCGCGCTAGACCTGACGGTCCGCAAGGCGCCCTAATAGCGGTCATCGAAGCGATGGTAAGCTCGGTCCAAAAGCGGACTAATCACTACTGTCATCCGGGCCGTCCTAATATCTACTCATGAAACTGCGTACGATAGGGCCTATAGCCAGCTGGAAGGGAGCTAGACGCAATCCAGCTTGCTAATCCGTAAATCCGGAAGATCCGACGCTTGTTGCTGGCGGCAAAAATAGTTTCGTGTGCTGACGCTTGAGGCAGAGATTCCTATATGCGTGTCGGACACCAAAGCGGGGATTTTGAATGGCGGAAAGAAAGGCGATACCGGCGGTAACGCGACTGCATCTATTCTCGAGTGCGGCGGGTTTCTGCCAGAAACCCGACTGCCTAGAAGCCCTGTTTCCAGCGGAAATGGGTGGTGATAAGCACATCGCTGAAATGGCACATGTTATACCGCATGGCGATGCGGGCCCGCGGCATGGAGACCGACCGGCGAACGAGTTCGATCCCGATGCCTTCGAGAACCTGATCCTGCTGTGCCCGACCTGCCATACGAAGATCGACAAGGACCCTGAGGCTTATCCGCGCAATATCCTGCTTGATTGGAAGGCCAATCATCTTGGGCGGCTGGCGCACAAGCAAGGCATCCGGGCTTACGACGATCGCGAGCAAGCGCGAGCTGCGGTTGCCGGCATTATGGCCGAGAACCGGGCCATCTGGGAGAAGTTTGCGCCGGTGGAAGGTGCGAATTTTGAGTATGACCCGGAATCGGCCACTGCTGCGGCGTGGGATGAGCGGATGAGAAGCGTGATCCTGCCTAATCACTATCGCACCTTGGCGATCATTGAGGCTAATCTTGGCCTTGCCACGGGGGAGGAACGCCGCACCTTTGCTGAGTATCAGGAGCATGTTCGCGGCTTATCTGAGCGGCACATATGCGGCGTCTCCGGTCGGGCCATTCGCTTTCCCGGGTCGATGGAGGGGATGTTTGCATGAACTGGCAGGTCAAATATGCGCTAGCCAATTTTGCGAAAGAAGGACGGTCGCAGGCGGAGCATCTTGGCGGTGACGTCATCCGGATCGTAACCGTGGATCGACCCGACGTCGTCGCGGCCATTACGGCGGCCGCAACGGTCGATCAGGCAGCGGCTGTCGGCTACCGGGACAGTGTCGAGGCACTCGATTTCTTGTGCGGTTACCGCGCGGAGTGTGTCTGGGAAGGCGAGGCGATACGGTACCTCGAAGAGAACCGGGTAGGTTGGGGCAGTTTCGGGACATTGGGTTCGGCGGCTCTCAACGGCGACGCCAACTCCGCACAGCACAAGGTCTACAAATTCTCGGATCGGCTTCTTCGGCAATATGGTCCCGTGGTGACGGCCGATCGGGAGTTTGATCGAATTTACCGGGTTACGTTGCGGAACGGGGAGGTGCTGCGGATTGGGATGATAGCCGATTACGAGCCGACGGCTGATGAAGTTCGCACGTTGTGGGATCGTTTTGGGCCGGTCGACATCATCTGGAACATCAACCCAAATGGCACGCCGCAGCCCGAAGCGAACGAAGCCGGAAGAGAGCTGGGATGCGAGGTGATGCTATGGAACGCATTGAGAGAGCGTCTGGCGCGGGCATGATGTCGGCCCATGAGGTTGCGGCTCATCTTCTGGCGTCTTGCCCCTCGTTGGAGCATTTCGAGGCCTATATGTTCGGTTCGGCCGTGACGGGGGTCGGGGCAGATTTCGACATCCTTATCGTCGGTCCCAGCGGCTCGCTGTTGTCTGAGGTCAAAAGTGAGCTCCGTGCCGCTGGGCAAGCCTTGCCACTGCACGTCCTATGTATGTTGCCGTCAGAAGCGATCCACACGCAGTTTGTGGCGAAGGAAAGGTGCGTGCCGCTCGCTCAACTTGCACTGGCGGCCCGTTGAACGGACAGAGCCGCCAGACCGGACGCAGATCAGGCGTACGATCACGCCTGCGCCGCATCAGCAGTCCGCTGACTAGACTATCGCCTACCGCGAGACCTGCGGCACGGAACAAGCGGCCGAGGATCGGCCGCTGGACGCTGACCAAGCGCGATAGCCTGAAAGCCTTCGTCGCGCGGGAGCAGCGTCTATAGGGGCGGTGAATGCGGTAGCTTTGCGATGCTCAGGTATCGTCGCGCATCGGCCAGTTGAGCGGGATGAGCGCCTTGCTCGATGCGCGCGTCCAGCGCTCTCGCGTCGCGGCCACATACCGCGGGTCATCGGCAAAATACGCGTGTTCGATCAGCAGGACCTGCAGGCCCGATCTAGCCGCCACCTCCTTGAACAGGAAGTCGATATGCCGGCGCATCGCCTGAATATCCTCATCCTCGTCCCTCGCGGTAATCTGCCGCTCGTCTTCATCGGTGCCGCGTGTTGGAAAATAAGGACGGCTGACTTGGTCGAGCACCAGCAGTCCCGGCACGGGGGCATCTACTTCTTCAAGATAGCGCTGGATGGCGAAGGCCAGCGCTATGTGGATAGCTAGATAGTTCTGGTCCGATCCGACATCGGGCATCCGCAGCATCGTGCGGCTGCCGGCCTCAATCACCCGGATTTCCGGAATGCGTGAGGAGAAGAAAAGCTCGGAATCGACGCAGGGGGCGACGGTCGGCAGCGCCCTGAGGACTTCGGACGCGTAGGACGAGATCTTCGCCTCGGCCCGCTGCAGCCGCATTTCCTTGGACTCGCGATCCACCTGAGATTCCAGTTGGGCGATCTCGGCGCGAAGCACCGAAAGGTCGGCGGTCGGCTGCCGTGGCTCGTCAGCGCTGGTCTGCAGGAAGAAGGATATGCGGCCTTGCAGATGGGCCTTTGCCTGGGAAATGTCGGCTAGGCGGCGCGTCTCATCGGTTTGCCGAAGCCAGCTCTTGATCTGCTCGTCGACCTCACGGAGCTGACGATTGAGCGTGTTTACTTCCTTCGCGAGCGCTTCGTCATGCTCTACGAGCTGCGGCCGGACCCTTTCGACGGCGACTGTTTCGGCCCGCACTTTGGTGAGTGTATCCGCGATCATCGCCGCTGCATCGCGCCCGCGCTCAGAGGGTGCATCGCACAACGGACAGGTGTGTTCGCCGTCGCCGAGCTTGAGATGTTCGGATAGCATCAGCCGGTCCCGCTGCCGGGTGACTGTGTCACCGAAGCCCGAGGCGTCGACGAGCGCTGCCTTTGCCGCATCCCGGCGACGTCTGGCGCCGGCGAGCGTGGCAAGAATCTCGCGGCGCCGGGCGTGCAGGGCACCGAGTTCACTGTCCTCGGGATAATTCGCCGCGTCAATTGCGCTGTCCGCGACACGACGCAATTCAGCGAGCATATCGTCCTCGCGCCCGTCAGGCGAAGGCGCCTCCGTCATCGCGAAGCGATGCGCCTCGACCAGCAATCCGTAAGCCCGTTGCTTCAACGCGGTCTCAGCCGACTGCCGCGCCCGATCTTTGCTCTCCGCCTGAGTGAGCGCGCGTTGCAGCTGGCGCAAGCGGCGTTCCGCCAACGCGCCCCCTTCGTCTGTTGCCCGCAGGAAATAGGGCATCGTCGCAATGATGTCTCGCGCCTTGTCCGGCTTCTCCAAACCGTGCAGCAGCACCGACTCGCTGTCGATAACTTCCTTGGTCACGAACATATAGGGCGTGGTGTGCCGCACGCTCGTACGGCCGCGGATATCGCCGTTAGCATCGGGTAGATGCCCCAAATCGCCGATGCCGAAGGCCCTTTCCAGAAAGGCTTTGGCTGCATCCACCGTCGTTCCGCCGTCAAATTCTGCGACGGAATTAGGCAGCGGCAGATCCCGGCCTGCGGTTGCGAACATCCTGGTGCTGGTGGTCTGCCCGGCGGGAGGAACGAGACGACCGACGATCATTTCATGATCCCCGGCTGCCCATTTGACGCCGATCGCCATAGCGCGACGGCGGATATGGACAGGTAGCTCGCATTTACTCGACCCGAGGCAATAGTCGATTGCCTTGATCAGCGCGGACTTGCCGGTGCCCGACGCGCCGGTGATGATATTCATGTCGTCGGGCTTGAGGACGATGTCTTGGCGTCGCCCTTCGGCACCTAGGAAGAAGATCGTGCGAATATTCCAGCGGATCATACGGTTAGCCCCAGAATGCCGAAGATGTTACGTGTCGAGCCGGCGGTCGCGAACCAGGTGCCCAGTCGTCTGGCTCGGCGAATGGCGCCGATGCTGTGCGGGTCGAGATCGCTCAGGGGACTCTGCTTGAATTTCTTTGAGCCCGGCGTCAGTCGCCCTTCCATCGATAGCCGCAGCACATCGGTGAAGCAGCCATAGCGCACCGCCTCGCCGACGATTTCCAGAGCGGCATTCACCCGGTCGGCTAGGCCGACCGACATCTGCGGCGTTCGTTCGAGCCACTCAAGGAGACCGGTGTTCTTGTTCGTACCGTCGAATGTTGCCGCGAGATCTCCGGACAATGCGATCGGGACAGCAAGATATACGATCGCCAGATCGGGTCCTGCGGGATGGACTTCGGCATGGGCTGTAACGAACGCGCCGGCGACGTAGGCACAGTAAGCCGGATTGTGCTCGGCATACACGTCATGAGCCTGCTTCATCCTTCCCCTCCAAGCAGCACCTTGAAGTCGGGATGCCACCCGACCTGCAAGCTGATCGCCAGGACTTGATAGCTGCCGCGGACATAATAAGCTGCGGCGAAACCTACCTGGATCGGACGGACGGTAGTAGGGGCCGCATTGTGCGTCCATCGCAGCAGATCAAGCCCAGATGAGCATTTCGCACCGTCTTCGAGATCAGCGCAACTCTCCAACATTTGATTATGCCGATCCTGCCAATGCTCGGTGAGAACCGCGTCATAGTCGTTTATCATCGCGCCGAGCGCAGGGTTCTCGTTCGTCCAACGCGCTCGCTGCGAGCGCGCCCGCCACTCCTCCCGGATTGCCCTATCGACGTCTGAATCGCTGCCTTTGACCAAGGCGATCTGCCGGGTCAGCATACCCTCAGGCAGATAATCGAGCGGCTTCGCGACGGTTTCGAAGTGCGCGACCAGTTTCCCCTGATCGAGCTCGCCGACGATTTCGGTTACCTGCGCTTGGAACTCGTTGCGGGCGATCACGCGCTCGCGTTTACCGCACAGCGAATAGACGATCTGCCGATCCCACCATTCGATCAGCCTTCGCGCAACGATTGGTCGCTGCGTGGCGGGAAGAATCAGCAAGTGTTGCTCGAGCTCGCTTTCGATCTGATCGATCGTCGGTGCGTCGGGCTTGATGACGGCTCGGCGCAACAGATTGTGCCGGTCGCCTTCGGAGAGCTTGAGATACGCCGCGCATCCTTTGTGGCGATCCACATGGGGGAGCGGATCGCCCTTGGCCTTGGCTTCGGCTCCCTCCTTGAGCACCCGCTGAGCTTCCTCCGTCATCGCGGCAGCCAGCGCCTCGCGACCGTCTTCGGGATCGAGCAGCCCCTCCAATGGATCCCCCGCAAGGATGCCGCCCACTGTCACCAGATGCAGGCTAGTTTCCGCAAGGCTGATCTTGGGGATAATATCGATCCAGACCGCGACCGTGCGCCACAGAGATCGAGACTTGATGCTGACCGCTACCGGCTTTGCCTTCATCGAGTGCTTGAGCTGGAACAGTAATTTCTGGCCATCTGCCTTCAACTCGATGTCATCGAGCTGCTCGATAGCGATCGCAGCATCGTCGGTCGGTGTGGCAGCGAGTATCAGCAGCGCATAGAGCGACTGATACCAGAAACCCAACGCAGAAGCCTCGGCTGAATGACTGGTGCTTTCGTTATTTCCCATGCGCTAGTCTAACCTTCATTTCGCGGGCGTCTGACGCGAATGGTCAAAAGCTCCAATTCTTCCAGTCGAATTTGGACGGCGGATACGCTGCACGCTATGTGGCTTCAGGAAAGGCTTACTCTAGCCATGAATGCTTCGTCGACGGCACAAAGTGCTGGGCTGATGAAGCGCGTTTCGGTGGAAGCGTAGTCCAAACCGTTTAGGCAGCTCCCACCAAAACCGGAAGCCGCACGTTGGCGTTAAGGCTTATCCTTTCCCGCCGACTTCCGCGAGGGGCGCCAACGCCCCGTTGAGCACTTGCGCGAGGCGCCAACCAGCCTTTGCCAATTGCTCAGCCGCGACGCGGCGTGCCTGGGCGTCATAGCCAGCCGGCAGCGCGATCGGCGCTCGCGTCTCGTCGCAACCGGGCTGGGAATGCACGGTGTAGACAGCCTGCTTGGCAAGCCCGAACGATTCGTGCGCCCAATCTTCGGGCGTGCCGGTTGACCAGGCCGCCATCTCCTGCTGCGAGATCCGCTTGCCCAGCTGCTTGGCCAGGGCTTTCGCGTCGGGATCGATCTCGCCCACCACCACGGTGTCCCAATAGCTGTGGAGGTTGACCGTGCGCGGGCCGCCCAGGGCCAGGGCCACGCAGTTGCCGCCCCGGTCGTGATTGTCCGACGCATGCAGGGGCTGGTGCAGATCACCCACGAAATGCAGCACGAACTTGAGCGCCAGCAGGCGCTCCTGCGGGCTGGTGGCCGGCGCGGCCAGTTCGCGGGTGAACTGCTCGAGCTTGGTCACGATGCACTCGGTAGCCGGGCCGGCGCTGGCCGGCGCGTCGCTGGGTGGGCTTTCGGGGCACGCCTTGGCCAGGTCGCCATCGTCGAGCTCGATGTCGGCGAAGTGCCAGCTCTCGGTGTCCTTGTGCTCGCGGCGCCAGGCATCCGCCCAGGTGGCACGCGCGGCCATGGCCGGGGCAGTCAGCGTGTCCTGGTCGGAGGCGAGGATCGCATCGACGCGACGCCGCGCCTCGGGCTTGAGATACTGGCGCGCGATCAGCGCGACGACCTGGTGCCCCTCGCTGCCCCAGGCAAGCGCCGGGGCGGGGGGCAGGGCAAGGGCGGCAAGGCACGGAAGCAGCAGGGAGATTCGCGTGGGCTGCGCCCTGCCACAGCGCGGGCCGGGCCGCCTAGGGCGTTGCGACGGACCGCGTGTCCAACCTTGCGCGCTACGTTGCTCTCGCGTCGAGCTTCTGTACCTCCAGTGTGGCTCAGCGCATGGGCAGAGAGCGCGGCGATTGGAGTTTAGGTGCTCACCCAATGCCGTTGGACATGGCGCTTAAACGCCAAGAGCATCGAACCTGGTATGTGTTCGATTTGCAACGCAGGTCCAGCGCCCCTGAGGCGAATCGGGTCATGCCAGGGCGGGTCACCGACCGCTGTCCTTCGTGCAGAACGCCCCCCAATCATCCATCAGCGCCCGGCGCTTGGTGAAGAAATCCGTTCGCCGGTAGGCCCGCTTGACCTCGTCGGGCACTTCATGGGCCAGTGCCGCTTCGGCGATCTCTTCGGGATAATCGGTTTCATCGCCGCGCCAGTCGGCAAAAGTGCTGCGAAATCCGTGGACGCGGCAATCCTGCTTCATGTCGCGCAAGACCTTGGTCAGGGTCATGTCGGAAAGCGGCGTGCCCGCGTCGGAGGGAAAGATCAGGTCGACGTCGCGGCGCTTGTAGGCGGCAGCCTTCTTTAGGATAGCCAATGCGGCAGCCGACAGCGGCACGCGATGCGCCTTCTTCATCTTCATCCTGGTGGCCGGGATGTTCCATTCCGCCGCTTTCTCGTCGATTTCGCTCCAGCGGGCGCCGCGCGTCTCGCCAGAGCGAGCGGCGGTCAGGATCGTGAATTGCAGGGCCAGCGCGCCCTTGGTCTCCTTTGCGGCGAGCTTGCGCCAGAAGGCGGGCAACTCGGCATGGGGCATTGCTGCATGATGCTGACTGTCGGGCTGCTTGGGAAGCCGGTCTGACACGGCCTTGGCGAGAGAGTTTTCCAGCAGGTGCCCATCCGGGCGCGAGAAGCGCAGGACCCGGATGATGGCCTGGCGGACGCGGAGCGCGGTTTCCGGCTTGCTTGTCCAGATCGGGCGGAGGAGGTCGGCCAGCACCGTGGCATCGATCGTCTGGACCTCGAGATGGCCAATCCTGGGATATGCGTAGGTGGACAGGCGCTTCTGCATCGTGGCGATGGTTGCTGCGCCCAGCTTTGAGCCGGCCAGGCCTTCCATCGCCGCCTTGGCCGCGTCGCGAAACAAGGTGCGCTCGGGTTTCTGGATCTTGAAGGCCAGTGGATCGCGGCCTTCGCGGATGTCCTTGCGATATTGCTCCGCGAGTTCGCGGGCCTTGGCAAGCGAGGTGCCGGGGTAACCGCCCAGCCCGAAATCGCGGCGTTTGCCGTTGGAAGTGAGGCGAAGCACCCAGGACTTGTGGCCCGAGGCCTGAACCAGCAACATCAGGCCCTTGCCGTCGCCGTAGCGGCCAGGCTGGGTCAAGTGGCTGATTTTTATCGCCGTGAGCCGCTGCGAGTTCGACATATGGGCTCTTCCCACAATTTTCCCACACAAATAATCCGGCTGTGGGGCAACGTCAACGGACGATTCAGGACGCGCAAAGCGCGTCAAACGCCGAAAACACTAGGGTTTTCCGGACAATTTTGGATGTCAGTGGATATGTCTGGACAGGGAAATGGTGCCCGGGGACGGAATCGAACCGCCGACACCGTGATTTTCAGTCACGTGCTCTACCAACTGAGCTACCCGGGCTTGCCGCGCTGGCGGGCCGTTTGGCCGGCGCCTTGCGTTTGGTGAAGCGCCCTATGGCGAGGTGGCCGAAGGTTGTCCAGCCCTCAATTGCATCTATTTTTCCACAATGGGCTTTTTGGCTTTGGCCGCGGGCGCTTCAATCCGGGCCTTTCTCTTCGGCGTCGGCGGGCGGGCCGGGCAGGGCATAGCCGTCTTCCAGCCAGCGCATCAGGTCGCGGTCGCGGCAGCGGGCAGAGCAGAATGGCTTGTGCGCATCGCTGCGCGGTTTGCCGCAGATGGGGCAGCGCTTGGGGGGGGTGGTCATGGGGTGATCGCCTGGGCAAATCCGGCGGTGGGCGCAAGGGTTTCGTCGAGGGACCAGTGCAGCAGGCGGCCGGTGCGGCGGGCCAGTTCGTCTTGCCAGGCGGGCAGCACGGCACGTGCGAGGGCAGGGTGGCAGGTCAGCAGCAGGGCGCCGGGATCGCGCACCTTTTCCGCGCGGCGCAGCAACTGCCGTGCCGCTGCGCCCAAGGGGTGGCGGGCAAACAGCGCGGGCAGCGACGGGCGCTCCAGCCGGCTAACCAGCTGGACGAAGCCATAGCCGTTCATCGCCGTGCGCTCACCACGCCAACCGGTCTGGGCGCCACGGACTGCCAGTTCCTGTGCCAGTGCCGCATCCACCGCCTGGCGATCGCGCTTTTCACCCAGCGTGGGGAAATCGATGCCGATCGAGCCGCCGATATCCATGCGCATGATCGCGGCGGCAATGGCCGGCACGGAGGCCAGCGCCAGCGCCGGCAGGGGCGGGCTGCCATCGACATCGATCAGGGTCATCGCCGGGGTCGGGCTGATGCACAGGGCGCCGCGCGGGAAGGCGATCTCGCCGCTCATCGCCTCGTCCACCAGGTCATCCCAGCCGGCCTGGTCGAGCGCGGGATCGGTGGCGTGGATCAGGCGCACGGGCTGGCCGGTGGCGGCCAGTTGCTGCGCCAGGGTGGGGGCAGGGCAGGCCTCTTCACCAGGGGCAGCAGGGCGCGCCATCGGCAGCTTGGTGCGGCCCTTTTCGGCAATGGCGGCGCGCGTGACGCGGAACAGGCCGCTGGCGCCCTCGGGCAGGTCGGGCGTCAGGCCATCGACCAGGGCAACGGCGCCGTCGGCAAACTGGACCGTGCCGCGCCGCGTGCCGGCAAGGCGGCTGGCGACACGCGCGGGCGCTACCAGGCCCACGGCAAGCCCGCCCGGCCATGCAAGGCGCGCAGCCAGGATCTGCGCACCATCGACCAGGGCGGCGCGGGTTTCGCCAATGCCTTCTTCCACCAGCCAGGTGGCGGTCATGGCGTGCTCAGGCCAGCAGGCCGGCGGCCACCAGCAGGCGCCGGGTTTCGAACAGGGGCAGGCCGATCACGCCCGAATGGCTGCCGGCCAGCCAGGCGCAGAAGCCTTCGGCGCTGCCCTGGATGGCATAGCCGCCGGCCTTGCCGTGCCATTCGCCGCCGGCGATATAGGCGTCTATCTCAGCTTCGGAGAGGCGCTTGAAGCGTACGATGGTTTCGCTCAACGCTTCGCGCAGCGTGCCATCGGGCATCAGCAGGGCAACGGCGGAGAATACGCGGTGGCGGCGGCCCGACAGCAGCGCCAGGCAGTGGCGCGCGGTGGCCTCGTCCTCGGCCTTGGGCAGGATGCGACGCCCGGCGCCGACCACGGTATCGCCCGAAAGGATGGCGCCATCGGGCGCGAGTGCCGCCGCCGCGCGGGCCTTTTCCGCAGCCAGGCGCACGGCGTGGACACGCGGCGTCTCACCCGGCAGCGGGCTTTCATCGA
This sequence comes from Novosphingobium sp. 1529, assembly GCF_040544855.1. Taxonomy (NCBI): domain Bacteria; kingdom Pseudomonadati; phylum Pseudomonadota; class Alphaproteobacteria; order Sphingomonadales; family Sphingomonadaceae; genus Novosphingobium; species Novosphingobium sp. 1529. The sequence goes on along the minus strand of NZ_JBEPKW010000001.1, from coordinate 1,160,268 downwards.
TGTCGGTGGCGATAATGCGATCGGGCACTAGCCCCAGGCGCGCGATCAGGTCACGCCGGCGCGGGCTGGCCGAGGCCAGCACCAGCGGCGGCACAGTCGCAGTCATCAGAACGAGCCCGGCAACGGTACAGGCCCGGGCATCAGTACTGGCCGGGGCCGCCTCGGCCAGGCATGAAGCGGTAGGTGATGCGCCCCTTGGTCAGATCGTAAGGGGTGAGTTCCACCAGCACTTCGTCGCCCACCAGAACGCGGATGCGGTTCTTGCGCATCTTGCCGGCGGTGTGGCCCAGGATCTCGTGATCGTTTTCCAGACGCACGCGGAACATGGCATTGGGCAGCAGTTCCACCACCGTGCCGCGCATCTCGAGGAGTTCTTCTTTCGCCATCGGCGGGGTCAGTAGCCTTTTGTCTTGAATGGCCGGAAAGACAACCGGCACCGACGTGGCGCAAGCTGCATAGCCATGATCGAGGGGGTCGCGATAAAACGACGCGCGTGGCGCCCATAGCGTTCCGGCCGGCAAAAGAAAAGCCCCGCATTTGCAGCCAGGTTCCAGTGGTGATCCGGGCATCGGCACCGCGCCCGGCCAGCCGATGTTCATCCACGCTGGACGACAAATTGATACGATTTGTGTGTTGTTTCAATTTGTCAGGCGCGCCAGCAGGATCGCCTCGAAGCCATGATGGGGTTTGTTGCGCGTGTCTGTTCGTCTTGCCTTGCTGTGTGCCGTTTCCGCGCTTGCCGTTTGCGGGGGTGAGCGGGCCTGGGCCGCAGACCAGGCTGCGCAGGCGCCCGCTCCTGCCCCTGAGGGCGATGGCAGCACCGGCGCAACCGCTGGCGGCAGCGGCCAGCAGATGGTCAATACCCAGGGCCAGTTGGGCGTGGATGCCAACGGTGACGGCGTGGACGACGTGACCGGTGAAATCCTGGTCAACGCCGCGCCGATCAAGGGCGTGGTGCAGGCGCAGCAACCCCCGATCGTGACGCTGGATGAAGACGAAATCGCCGCCTACGGCGTCAATTCGATCCAGGATCTGCTGACCGTGCTGGCGCCGCAGACCGATTCCGGGCGCGGGCGCAGCAGCGACGGGCCGGTGATCCTGCTCAACGGCATGCGCATTTCCAACTTCCGCGAAATGCGTGGGCTGCCGCCCGAGGCGATCCGCCGGGTGGAAGTCCTGCCCGAGGAAGTGGCGCTGAAATACGGCTATCGCCCCGATCAGCGCGTGGTCAACTTCATCCTCAAAGACCACTACAAGAGCATCAGCAGCGAAACCGAGGCCAGCGTGCCGGGCAACGGCAGCTATGCCGGGTTGAGCGAGGAAGCCACGCTGGCCAAGATCGCCAACAAGGCCCGCATCAACGTGACCGGCACGGTATCGACGCAAAGCGCGATCACCGAAGCCGAGCGCGGCATCAGCCAGGCCAGCGCGGCCACAGGCACCGGCACGGGCGGCAACAGCACCGTGGCGGGCGACCCCAACCAGGCCGATTATCGCACGCTGCAGGCCAAGGCCGATAGCGCCGCGTTGAATGCCACCTGGTCCAAGCCGATCGGACTGGGCACCGGGTTGACGCTTAACGCGCTGGCGCAGCGTGATTACAGCCGCAGCTGGAACGGCCTCAATACCGTGACGCTGACCGATCCCGACAGCGGCAACAGCGTGACGCGCACCACCACCGCGCCCGAGCCGCTGACCACGCGCACCTATACCACCACGCTCTCGGCCGGCGCCGGGCTCAACACCGGCATCGGCGCCTGGCAGCTATCGGTGACGGCCGACGGCAGCCATGTTACCACCGATACGCGGATCGATCGCTCGGCCGATCTTTCGGGCCTGCAAACGCTGGTCGACGATGGCAGCCTGAGCGCCACGGGCGCGCTGCCCAGCGGCGCGATCATCGCTGGCGGGGCCGATCGCGCGCTGAGCCGCACCGACAGCCTGACCTCGCTGGCGACGGCCAACGGCCAGCCGTTCCGCCTGCCGGGCGGGGCAACCTCGCTTACAGTCAAGACCGGCTTTGCCTATTCCGGCATCCACAGCACCGATACGCGCACCGCCAACGGGGCGATCGATCTCAAGCGTGGCGACGCGCAGCTGGGCTTCAGCCTCGACGTGCCGATCACCAGCAAGCGCGAGAACTTCGGGGGTTTCCTCGGCAACCTGTCGCTCAACATGAATGCCGAGGCGCACACGCTGTCGGACTTTGGCGCGCTCTATGATTATGGCGCTGGGCTGACCTGGCGCCCCACCGACAAGCTGAGCTTCACCGGCACGTTCATCGGTGCCGAGACCGCGCCCTCGTTGACGCAACTGGGCGCGCCAACGACCACCACCCAGAACGTGGCGATCTATGATTTCATCAAGGGCCAGACGGTGCTGGCTACGGTGACCAGCGGGGGCAACCGCGACCTGCTCAAGGAGCGCCAGCGCGACGTGAAGCTGGCCGGCAACTGGACCTTGCCGTTCCTGACCAATTCGACCTTCGTGGTGGAATATTTCCACAACCGCAGTTTCAACACCAGCAACAGCTTCCCCCTGCTGACGGCCGAGGTGGAAGCGGCCTATCCCGGGCGCGTCACGCGCAATGCCGCAGGCGATATCGTGTCGGTCGACGAAAGCCCGGTGACGTACGCGCGCCAGGAAAGCGAAAGCTTCCGCTATGGCATCAACCTGGCGGGCAGTTTTGGCACGCCCGATCCCAATCTGGTGCGCCAGCGCGGCATGCGGGGCATGATGGGGCCGGGTGGGCCACGCATGGGTGGCGGTGGACGTGGCGGGCATGGTGGTCCGGGCGGCCCCGGCGGCCCCGGCGGTCCTGGCGGGCCCGGTGGCCCCGGTGGTCCGGGCGGCTTCGACGGGCGCGGGCGCTGGAACCTGTCGCTGACCCACACGATCATGCTGATGAACCGGGTGCAGCTGACGCCGGGCGGGACGGTCTACGATCTGCTGGGCGGCAGCGCGCTGTCGAGCACGGGGGTAGCGCGGCACAGTATCGAGCTGGAAGGCGGCGGCTTCTATCGCAGCTTTGGCGTGCGCCTGACCGGCACCTACACCGGATCGGCCCACGCGGATTCAGGCACGACCAGCCTGGATTTCCACCCCATCGCCAAGTTCAACTTGCGCCTGTTTGCCGATCTTGGCCGCCGCCCCGGCGTGGTCAAGGCCGTGCCATTCCTCAAGAATGCCCGACTGTCTCTGGCGGTGAACAACGTGTTCGATGCCCAGCAGAAAGTGACCGATCAGACCGGCGCGATCCCGCTGCGCTATCAGGCTGGCTATCTCGATCCCACCGGGCGGGTGTTCAAGCTGGAATTCCGCAAGATGTTCTGAGGGCCTAGACGAACCGCCGGCCCTGGACGAATTCCCGCGCCGCGGTGCGTTCCTGTTCGCGGCGGTGTTCGCTGAAATGATCGGCGAACTGGCGCAGGGCGATCACCTGTTCCAGCGCCAGTGGCTCGTCAAAGTGAAAGCCGCAATGGCCGCCCCTGATCCACACGGCGGCGCCGAACCCTTCGAGGCGGTTGATTTCCAGCACGCCGGTTTCGCCCAGCGCCGGCGGGCATTGCAGGACCAGGCGCGCCCCGGTGCGCGACAGGTCTTCCACCAGGCAGGGGCACACGCCACGGCGCAAGATCAGGCGCCCGGGAATGTTGAGCCTTGCCCGTGCATCCGCGCGGCGGCCGCGCGTTGCACTATCACCGGTGACGGGGGCATTCACCATGGCTGCCACGTTTACCCCGGCATGGTAAAGGTATCATCTGCAATCATATACGTAGATATACGGATAATACTTGTCCACGATCGCCAGCCTTTCGGGCTCTCCCCAAACGGGGTAACAGCCACTATCTGGCAGGGATGGCCCGCAAGAGCGCATCTTCCCCTCCCGACCGTGATACCGAGCGCTTCAACGAAGACGCCGCGATCAGCACGATGCGTGGCAGCGATCAGCCCGATCTGGAACGCGGCGTGGACACCATCCGCGACGTTGTCCGCACGCTCAAGCCCAAGCCTGGCGTCTATCGCATGCTCGATGCGCGCGGCGACGTGCTCTATGTGGGCAAGGCGCGCGCGCTGAAAAATCGCGTGGCCAATTACACCCAGGTCGATCGGCTGCCCAACCGCCTGCGCCGCATGGTCAGCCAGACGCGGTCGATGACGATCGTGACGACCAATTCCGAGGCCGAGGCGCTGCTGCTCGAAGCGCAGCTGATCAAGCGCTATCGCCCGCCCTACAACGTGCTGCTGCGCGACGATAAGTCGTTTCCCTTCATCCTGTTGCGGGCCGATCACGCGTTTCCGCGGATCATGAAGCATCGCGGCGCGCGCAAGGCCAAGGGCAATTACTATGGGCCCTTTGCCAGCGCCGGATCGGTCAACACCACGATCAATGCGCTGCAAAAGCTGTTCCTGCTACGCAGCTGCAACGATGGCTTCATGGCGCGGCGCGACCGGCCCTGCCTGCTCTATCAGATCAAGCGCTGCAGTGCCCCGTGCGTCGATCGCATTGCCGAGGCGGACTATGCCGAACTGGTGCGCCAGGCGAAGGATTTCCTCGGCGGCAAATCGGGCGCGGTGCAGCGCGAGATCGAAACCCAGATGAGCGAGGCGGCCGAGAATCTGGACTTCGAACGCGCGGCCATGCTGCGCGACCGCTTGCGCGCGGCCACGTTCATCCAGGGCAGCCAGGCGATCAATGCCGAAGGGGTGGGCAATGGCGATGTCTTTGCCATGGCCAGCAAGGGCGGGCAGATCGCGATCCAGGCCTTCTTCATCCGGGGCGGGCAGAACTGGGGCCACCGCGCGTTCTTCCCCACCCATACCGAGGGGCTGGACGAGGCCGAGGTCATGACCAGCTTCCTGGCGCAGTTTTACGAGGAAGTGCCGCCGCCGCGCCTGATCATGGTCGATCGCATTCTGCCCGAGGCAGACCTGCTGGCCGAGGCCCTGCACGAAGGTGCGGGCGGCAAGGTGGAAATCACCGTGCCGCAGCGTGGCGACCGGCGCCGGCTGATGGAGCAGGCCAGCCGCAATGCGGTGGAGGCGCTCGATCGGCGGCTGGCGGAAACCGGCACCAAGGCCAAGATTCTGCGCGAACTGGCCGAATTCCTAGAGCTGCCCGATGTGCCGCAGCGCATCGAGGTTTACGACAACAGCCATATCCAGGGCACCAATGCGCTGGGCGGCATGGTCGTGGCCGGGCCCGAAGGGTTCCAGAAGGGCCAGTATCGCAAGTTCAACATCAAGCGCGCCGAAACCCGCCCGGGGGATGACTTTGCCATGATGCGCGAAGTCATGGCGCGCCGCTTTGGCCGCGTGCAAGAGGAAGATCCCGATCGCCAGGGCGGCACCTGGCCCGATCTGGTGCTGATCGATGGCGGCAAGGGCCAGATGACGGCCGTGCGCGAGACGCTGGAGGAACTGGGCATCGAGGATGTGCCGCTGATTGCGGTGTCCAAGGGGCCGGATCGCAACGCCGGGCGCGAGCATTTCCACTTTCCCGATGGGCGCGAAAAGCTGCTGCCGCTCAATTCCCCGGTGCTGTTCTACTTGCAGCAACTGCGCGACGAGGCGCACCGTTTCGCCATTGGTGCGCACCGCGCCAAGCGCAGCCGGGCGATCACCGCCAGCCCGCTCGACGAGATTCCGGGAATCGGTCCGGCGCGCAAGCGTGCACTGCTGTTGCATTTTGGCACCGCCGGCAAAGTGCGCGCCGCCTCGCTTGAAGACCTCATGCGGGCGCCTGGGGTGAGTGCTGCGGTGGCGCAAACCATCTATGATTTCTATCATCCCGGGGCGTAAACAGCTGCCCCAGTGGCATTTGTGGAAATTATCAGACAATTGTCGTGCTGGTGGCGTGCCAGCGTGAAGTACCGCAGTGGTTATTTGCGGTTTCCCTCAAATAGGGGATGACGAAAACACCCTTAATGCTCGATAACCGTGTTAGGCAACGTCTCTGCACATAGCTTGCGGCATGACAGGGATAGTAAGCGTAACGTGGCAAGGATCGGCAGCCCACCAGGGGACGTGGTGGAGCAGGACCGACCGGCAGGGTGGTCCGTCGCTGCCTGGGGGGTACGATGAAGCAGGGGGTTGGGCGCGCGCCGCAGGTTGGCGCGTCGCACCGTAAGGAGTGGGGACAAGTCGTGGTGCCGGGTGGCGGTGCGGGGCAGCGGCCGGTTGGCCGGCTGGTGCTGCGCGTGGCGGCCTTGGGTGCGTTGGCGTTGGGGGCGCTGCCGCTGGGCACTGCGGCGGCCCTGGCGCAGGATGCGGCCGTTTCCGACAAGACGCTCGAACTGGAATTCTGGCGTTCGGTATCGACCAGCAGCGATCCCGAGATGTACGATGCCTATCTGCAGCAGTTTCCCAACGGTACCTTTGCCCCACTGGCCAAGGTGAAGGCCGCAGCGCTGCGGCGCGGGGCGACCAGTAGCACGGCGGCAGCGCCGGCTACGCCGCCTGCGCCGGCGATTGCCGCGCCAGTGCCGGTTGCCGCCGCGCCGACCGCAGTCACCCCGCCGCCCGCTGCTGCCCCAACCGCTGCGGTCGCTGCCACCGCGCAGGCCGGGCCCAACGAAACCGCGGCAGCCAGCCTGCTGGCGAGCCTGGCCGCCGCGCAGGAAACCCCCGCGGCACCGGCCGCAGCCGTCTCTGCTGCAGCCCAGGCTGCCGCCCCGGCACCGCAGGACATTACAGCCGGTCGGCCCCATCTGGAAACGGTGCCGGCGGTCGTCCTGCCCGCCCGTTTTTGCAGTGCCGAGGAACGCAACGCCTTCCACGCGCAAACCTATCGCCCGGCCGGCGAAGCAGCCGAGGCCAACAACGGCAAGGCCATCGCCTATCTGCAATCGATCCAGGCCCGCTATGACGCGATGGCCGCAGGCGATGCCGACATGCGCAACGCGCTCGCCAAGGAAGCACGCGATTACAAGCCGATAGCCGACGCTGCCTTTCAGGCGCAACAGGCGCTGGTGCGCCAGTTCGATGCGCTGATGGCGGTTCCGATCACGTCTTGCGGAGTGGCCAAATGATGCGACGCGTGCCCTTTGCCCTGGCGACCCGAGGCGCGATGCTGGTTGCGCTGTGCCATGCCCCGCTGGCCCAGGCCGCCGCGCCGCCGCCGATCTCGCCACCGGCCTCGTGCCTCGATAGCCCGACGTTCGAAGCCGCGCGGTTTCATCAGTTCCAGACGATGATGATGACCGTGTCGCTGCGCTGCAAGAGCCACGGCATGGATGTGGAAACCAGCTTTTCGCGCATGATGATCGTGCACCAGGGCGTGTTCGCGGCCGCCGACAAGGCCATCCGTGGCTATATCAGCCCGGCCCACGGCTTTGCCGACAAGCGCGCCTTTGATAGCTATGCCACGCTCGTGGCCAATCGCTATGGCGGCGGCGCCACCAACCTGCAGGCCTGCACCACGATCGACCGGGCGATCAAGACGGTGACGGCTGACATCACCGGCGCCACGCTGCGCTTTGTGGCAACGGCCATGGTAGCCCACCCGGAAATGGAGCGCATGGCCTGCGCCCTGGTCGGCCAGCCTACCAGGACTGGCACCACGCCCGCCCCGCCGGCCGCTGCCGGCGCGGCGACCATCGCAATGGCCAGCCCTGCAGCGCCGCGGCCCGGCAAGTAGCGCGGCGACGGTTCAGGCGCGGCGGCGCACCAGGCCTTCTTGCGCGGTTTCGGCCACCAGGCGGCCATCCTGAGTAAAGATGCGGCCACGGCTGAAACCGCGCATGTTCCCGGCCCAAGGGCTGTCGCAGGCATAGAGCAGCCATTGATCGGCGCGGCCATCGGCGTGGAACCACAGCGCATGGTCAAGGCTGGCCACCTGGGCGCTGCCGGCCTTGCCGCTGATGCCGTGGGGCAGCAGGCTGGTGCCGAGCAAGGTCATGTCGCTGACATAGGCGATCACCGCGCGGTGCAGCGCCGGATCATCGGGCAGCGGCGCCACGCAACGCAGCCAGGTGTGCGCCACCGGTTCGGCCGGGGTTTCGCGCAGCCAGTTGAGCGGTTCGGCCGGGCGCATCTCGATCGCGCGCGGCCGCGACAGCAGCGCGCGGCGTTGCTCTGACAGGCGATCGGCATAGATCGTCAGCAGGTCTGCCTCGCTCGGCAGGTCATCGGGGCTGGGCACCGAAGGCATCGGCAGGCCGTGCTGCAGGGCAAGGCTCTCGCCGGCCTCGCTACGGCGGTGGAACGAGGCCGTCATGGTGAAGATCGGCGCGTCGCCCTGGCTTGCCACCACGCGGCGGTTGGCAAAGTTGCCGCCATCGAGATCGCGCATCACGGTATAGCGCGTGTCGGCATCCTCGCTGCCCGGGCGCAGGAAATAGGCATGCAGCGAATGCACCGGCCGATCGGCGGCGACGGTGGCCTGCGCGGCGGCAAGCGCCTGCGCCACGATCTGCCCGCCAAACACGCGTCCCACGCCGCCGGGCTTGCGCGGCCCGGTAAAGAGATCGGCGCCGGCCTCGGGCTGAACCGTCAGCAGCCGGACAAGGCCGGCGGCCGTCGCGGCAGGATCATTGGAATCGGACATCAGGGTGGAAGAGAGCGGGTGCAGCATGATCGCGCGCCTATTCCAGGCGTTCCGCCAAGGTCAACGCATCGCGGCGGCTCGTCACAAATATGAAACCAGGGGCAGGTGATGAACCACCCGGGCCAGGAAACAGGCCCCGCCCAGCCTTGCGGCCAGACGGGGCCTGTCCTTCTCCTCCCCAACCTCGGGCCCATGCGGGCGGGGTTTTCCCCGCTTTTCCGCGTGTCTGCCGTGGGCCTCCGGTCCAGCATGCCGGCAGCCCACGGAAGCCGGTTCAGCCTGCCGCGTGGCTGGCCAGGGCGGCCAGCAGCAGCAGGGCAACGATATTGGTGATCTTGATCATCGGGTTCACTGCCGGGCCAGCTGTGTCCTTGTAAGGATCGCCCACGGTGTCACCGGTCACCGCCGCCTTGTGCGCGTCGGAACCCTTGCCGCCGTAATGGCCATCCTCGATATACTTCTTGGCGTTGTCCCACGCCCCGCCGCCTGATGTCATCGACAGGGCCACGAACAGCCCGCCCACGATCACGCCCAGCAGCAGCGCGCCCAGCGCGGCAAAGGCATTGGCCTGCCCTGCCACCGCCATGATCACGAAATAGACCGCGATCGGCGCCAGCACCGGCAGCAGCGAGGGCAGGATCATCTCCTTGATCGCTGCGCGCGTGACCAGGTCCACCGTGCGGGCATAGTCCGGGCGGCTGGTGCCGGCCATGATGCCCGGATCGGCGGCGAACTGCTCGCGCACGTCCACCACCACGTCGCCAGCGGCGCGGCCCACGGCGGTCATCCCCATCGCGCCGAACAGATAGGGCAGCAGCGCGCCCAGCAGCAGCCCGACGATGACATAGGGATTTTCCAGGCTGAAATCGACATTCAGATCCGGGAAGAACTCGCGCAGGTCAGTGGTATAGGCGGCAAACAGCACCAGCGCGGCAAGCCCGGCCGAACCGATGGCATAGCCCTTGGTGACCGCCTTGGTGGTGTTGCCCACCGCGTCGAGCGCATCGGTGCGTTCGCGCACGGTGTCTTCCAGGCCGGCCATTTCGGCAATGCCGCCGGCATTATCGGTTACCGGGCCATAGGCGTCGAGCGCCACGACCATGCCGGCCAGCGCCAGCATTGCCGTCGCGGCATAGGCAATGCCGATCAGCCCGGCGAGCTGATAGGCGACGATGATACCCGCGCAGATCACCAGCGTGGGCAGGGCCGTGGCTTCCAGGCTGACGGCCAGGCCCTGGATCACGTTGGTGCCGTGGCCGGTGACCGATGCCTTGGCGATCGATCGCACCGGGCGATAGCCGGTGCCGGTGTAGTATTCGGTGATCCAGATGATCAGCCCGGTGATCGCCAGGCCGACCAGCGCGCAATAGAACAGCGTGCGGCCGGTAAAGCCCTGGTCGCCGATCGGCGCTTCCATGCTGCCCAGCGCGGCCTGCGTGGCGAACCAGATCGCCGGGATCGAAAGCAGCGCGGTGACCAGGAAGCCCTTGTACATGGCGCCCATGATGTTGTTGCTGCGCCCCAGCTTGACGAAATAGGTGCCGATGATCGAGGTGACAATGCAGACCCCGCCGATCAGCAGGGGCAGCGACATGAGCGGCAGCAGCAGATCGCCCACGCCCTTGATCAGCAGTGCCGTAAGTACCATCGTGGCGCCCACGGTGACGACATAGGTTTCGAACAGATCGGCCGCCATGCCGGCGCAATCGCCCACGTTGTCGCCCACGTTGTCGGCAATCACGGCCGGGTTGCGTGGGTCATCCTCGGGAATGCCGGCTTCCACCTTGCCGACAAGATCGGCGCCCACGTCGGCCGCCTTGGTGAAGATGCCGCCACCCAGCCGGGCAAAGATCGACACGAGCGAGGCGCCCAGCGCCAGCGTGGTGAGCGCGGTGACGACGGTGCGATCGCCCGGGGCATAGCCGGCCACGAACACCAGATACCCGAAGAAGCCCGCGATCGCGAGCAGCGCCAGGCCCGCCACCAGCATGCCGGTGATCGCCCCGGCGCGGAACGCCAGGGTAAGGCCTTGTTGCAGGCCGCTTTGCGCGGCAGCGGCGGTGCGCACATTGGCCCGCACCGACACGTTCATGCCGATGAAGCCGGCCACACCCGAAAGCACGGCCCCGATAACAAAGCCCAGCGCCGGCAGCGGGTGCAGCGTCATCGAAACGATCGCGGCCACGACCACGCCCACCAGGGCGATGGTGCCGTACTGGCGTTTGAGATAGGCCTGCGCCCCTTCCTGGATGGCGCCGGCAATGTCTTGCATTTTCTGGTTCCCGGCCGGGCTTCCCAGCACCTGACGGCTGGTGATGAAGCCATAAAGCACAGCCAGTAACCCCAACCCGATGGCGGTTACGACAAGGTTCACGATGGCATCCCCCTAACTTCCCGTGCCCCGGCTTGTCTTTTGGTGCCAGGTACACCGTATTCCCGCACGCTGGCTGGGAACCAAAGGGAAGCTAAATCATTTGCCGCCGCCCGCAAGCGGTATTGTACGGTTGTTCGGCTAATCTTGCCGCCTAGGTTTCAGCCGCAGTGTTCATAGCCCAGCGGCCCTTGCGGGCAGGCGCCATCGAGCAGCAAGGGTACGGGGCCAGCGGCCAGCGCCTCACCGATGCAGGTGGCAGGGCAAGGGGGCGTGGTGCCCGCTGGCAGGGTGAACAGCAGTTCGTAGTCATCACCCCATGACAGCGCCTCTTGCCGGCGGGACGGGGGCAGGTCTGGCGGCACGGGGCAGGCGGCGCTGTCGATCGCCAGGGTCACGCCGCTGGCACGGGCCATGCGCGTCGCATCGAGCAGCAGCCCGTCCGACACGTCCATCATCGCGCCGACCAGCGGGGCCAGCGCCCGCCCTTGGGCCAGGCGCGGCACCGGGCGGGCAAAGCGCGTGGTATCGCGGCCAGTGCGCCCCTCGCGCCCGTCACGCAGCGCCTCGAACCCCAGCATGGCATCGCCCAGGCTGCCGGTGACCCACAGCCTGTCGCCCACCTGTGCGCCGCTGCGCGTGGGCACGGGGCAATGCGTGGCGCGGCCCAGCGCAGTAAGGCCATGGGCCGCAGGGCCGACCCGGCGCACGGTGTCTCCGCCCAGCAGCGGCACGGCAAACGCCGCCAGCGCCTCCGCCAGCCCGGCCAGGAACCGCTCTTCGCCGCCACCCAGGCCATAGCCCAGCAGCACGCCCAGCGGCGCCGCGCCCTTGGCCGCCAGATCGGACAGGTTGGTCGCCACCAGTTTCCACGCCACGTCGGCCGGGTCCTGGCCCGGCAGCCAGTGCACGCCTTCCACCATCATGTCGTGGGTGAGCACGAGATGCTCCCCGCCCAGCGCGATCACCGCCACGTCATCGTCCAGCCCGCGCGCGGCAGGGTCTGGCGCCAGGGCGCGCAGGGCGGTGATGAAGGCTGCTTCGTCCATGGGTGCTGCGGTAGTGGCTGAAGCGTTGTTTGCAAGTAGCTTGACCCTGGCTGGCCGCGCCGCCTAATCGATCGGTTGAAGAGGACCACGGCGACATGACCAACGCAGGACCACAGACCGCGCATGACCATGCTGCGCCGCCGCCTGATGCGGCCGCTGCACCGGGCGGCGCACGCGATCTGCTACTGGCGGCGGCCTCTGCGGTGATGCGCGAGGGCGACCTGGTCGATATCTCGCTGTCCGAACTCTCGCTGCGCTCGGGCCTCAATTCGGCGCTGGTGAAGTATTACTTCGGTAACAAGGCCGGGCTGCTCACCGCGCTGCTTGATCGCGACATGGCCGAGATCGTCCGCTCGGTCGACGCCCTGGTGGCCAAGGGCGACATGGCCCCGCAGGACAAGCTGCGCCATCACATTTCCTGCTGCATCGATACCTATTACCGCTATCCCTATCTCAACCGCCTGCTCATGCGCCTGGTGCGCGATAGCGACGATGCCGAGGCGCGGCGTATCGCCGACAAGTACCTGCGCCCGCTTAGCCGCGCCTATGACCAGCTGATCGGCGAAGGGGTGAAAAGCGGGGTGTTCCGCCCGATCGATCCGCAGATGTTCTATTTCACCGTCAGCGGCGCGGCTGACCGGTTCTTTTCCGCGCGGCTGGTGCTGCGCCACTGCTTTGGCCAGGATTCGTTGACCGAACAGCTGCGCGACCGCTATCGCGAACACACGGTTGATTTCATCATGGCGGGCATTCTTGCAGACTGAACAGGAAACCCAGGCGCCGGGCGCGCGCTGGCGCATCGGGGTGATCGGCGGCTCGGGGATCTATGATCTTTCGGTGCTGGACGATGTGCAGGAAATCGCGGTGCAATCGCCGTTTGGCGCGCCATCCGGGCCGGTTACGCTGGGGCGCATCGGCGGGCAGGAATTCGTGTTCCTGGCGCGCCACGGCGCCGGGCACCGGATTTCCCCCGAAGCCATCAACCACCGCGCCAACATCGACGTGATGAAGCGCTGCGGGGTGACCGACCTTGTCGCCATTTCCGCGATCGGCTCGCTGCGCGAAGAGCTGGCACCGGGCAGCTTCGTGGCGGTGGACCAGTTCATCGATCGCACCCATGGCCGCCCGCAAAGCTTTTTCGGGGAAGGGCTGGTGGCCCATGTCTCGCTCGCCGATCCGGTCTGTGCGCGCCTGTCGGGCCTTCTTGCCGATGCGGCCCAGGCCGCCGGGGCCAGCGTGCACCGGGGTGGTTGCTATCTGGCGATGCAGGGGCCGCAGTTTTCCACCCGCGCGGAAAGCCGCCTCTACCGCCAATGGGGTGCCGACGTGATCGGCATGACCGCCATGCCCGAGGCGCGCCTCGCGCGCGAGGCAGAGCTGCCCTATGCCCTGATCGGCATGGTCACCGATTACGATGCCTGGCGCGACGGCGATCATGTCGACGTTGCCCAGGTGCTGTCGGTGATGCGCGGCAATGCCGCAACGGCGAAGGCCACTGTCGTGGCGCTGGCCGGTCTTTTGCCGCAGCTGCGCACGCCCAGTCCGATCGACCGCGCGCTCGACGGCGCGATCATGACGGCGCCGGCGCAGCGCGATCCCGTGCTGGTCGCCCGGCTGGGTGCGGTGGCGGGCAGGGCGCTCAAGGCATAGCCGACAGGCGGCTGCGGTCTGTGATCCTGTTGCATCGCAGCGCGTATCGAAAGTTGCGCTGCGATAGCTTGTCTTGCACGATTGCAAGAGTTCATAGCGATTAAAGAGAAATATCGTTATTGCCATTGCCGCTGGTTTCCGTAGATACGAAACCATGCCCGGAACCCAGACCCGTCTTGCCGAATTCGTGCCTTATCGCATGGCCATCACCTCTGGTGCGGTGAGCCAGGCCATTGCCAACGAATATCGTATGCAATTCGGGCTCAAGATCTCGGAATGGCGGGTCATGGCGGTGCTCGGCGATGCCGGCCCGCTGACCCAGCGCGACCTGGTGCGCGCCACCCAGATGGACAAGGTTGCCGTCAACCGCGCGTGCAAGGTGCTGGAGGATCGCAACCTGCTGCAGCGCAGCCCGAATGTGGCCGATGGACGCTCCCACCATCTCGAACTTACCGCCGAAGGCCGCGCCATCCATGCCCAGATTTGGCCGCAAGCGCTTGAAATTTATGAGGAAATATTCTCCGCACTGACCCCGCGCGAAACGGAGAAGCTGCGTGCCCTGCTCGACAAGCTGCTGGGCGCGGTGCGGCGGTTCGAAGCGCGCGCCAAGTAACGTACAAGACAAAAACCATACCAGAATAGAACCGGGATAATATCGTCGCAGCTGAAACAGGAGAGGTGAACATGAAACTGGCATCGTTGCCGCAGGGGCGCGATGGGCGCCTGATCGTGGTGTCCGACGATCTCGCCTGGTATGCCGACGCCGATCATGTGGTGCCGACGATGCAGCGGCTGCTGGACGAATGGCACCGCCACGCCGATCTTCTCGAAAGCCTGAGCATCGAACTGGCGCACGGGGCGATCCCGCGCAAACGCTTTCACGAACGCGAGGCGGCCGCGCCCCTGCCGCGTACGTTTCACTGGACCGATTCGGCCGATGCCCTGCGCCACCAGCCTGGCGACGGGCTGATGGGCGCGCGCGATCCGCTGCGCCGGCCCGGTGCTTCGGCGGTGGGCCTGGTGGCGATGACGGCCGATGTGCCGCAAGGCGCCAGCGCGGCCGAGGCCTTGGGCCGGGTGCGCCTGGTCGGCCTGGCCCACGCGGTTGCCGTGCAGAGCGCGCCAGGGGCCACGGGGCATTTCTCGCCGGTCTTCGTTACGCCCTCGGCTCTGGCGGAAGCGTGGGTGGATGGCGCGTTGGCCGTGCCGCTCAAGGTGACGCGGGGCAGCCACACCCAGGACGTGATCCTGCCGCCCACCCTGGGCGATACCATCGCCGGTCTGGCCGCCGAACGCGCGCTCGCCGCCGGAACCCTGGTCAGCCTGTCGGCGCCGCTGCCTGGCGATCCGCTGGGGCCGGGCGAAACCCTGCGCGTCGAAGCCCGCAACAGCGCCGGGCGCAGCCTGTTTGGCGCGATCGAGCAGGCGGTGCGCGTTCCTGCTTGAGGTTTGGCGGTACAGTGTCAGGCCCAGCACCACCCCCCGACCCCCTCCTCTAAAGAGGATGGGGAATTAAAGCACTGACAATAAAAGCCCCCTCCTCTTCAGAGGAGGGGTTTTGGGGGTGGTGCGAAGCCCGGCACCAAGCCCGCCGCCCAAAGCCTTACGGCCCGGGCTTGCGGTTGATGAACTGGTCGCTGATCGCGCAGGCCGCCGGGCCCAGGATGACGATGAACAGCGTGGGCAGGATGAACAGGATCAGCGGCACGGTCATGATCGCGGGCAGGCGGGCGGCCTTTTCCTCGGCGCGCATCATGCGTTCGTTGCGGAATTCGGCCGACAGCACGCGCAGGGCGGAGGCCAGCGGCGTACCATAGCGTTCGGTCTGGACCATGGTGGTGGTCACGCCCTTCACCGAATCGAGGTTCACGCGATAGGCCAGGTTTTCAAAGGCCTGGCGCCGTTCGGTAAGGAACGACAGCTCGATCGCGGTGAGTGCGAATTCATCGCCCAGTTCGGGATAGGCGCGGCCTAGCTCGCGCGCCACGCGGCCAAAGGCAGCGTCCACGGTAAGGCCAGCCTCGGCGCAGATCACCAGCAGGTCCAGCGCATCGGGCAGGCCCTTGCGGATGGCATGGGTGCGCTTGGACACCAGGTTGGCGATCCAGATATCGGGGGTTTTGTAGCCGAAGATGACCATGACCGCGAAACCCATGAAGCGCTTGAACGCGCCCCATTCGGGAAAGAACTGCAGCACGTAGATCCACAGGATAGCGAGGCCGCCCAGCACGATCGGGCCGATCATGCGGCCAAAGATCACCGCGACGGCCCATTCCTTCTTGCGGATGCCGGCCTGGGCCAGCTTTTGCTGCACCACGGCCAACTGGCTGTCCTGCAGCACGCGCAGCTTTTCCAGCACGCCGCGGATCGTGTCGGTGGTCTGGTTGCGGCGCACGATCGAATGGCGCTTGCGCGCGGCCGAGGTGATGATCCCGGCCTTGAGCTGCTCGCGTCGCTCGCTCAACGCCTTGACCCGCTTGGCCATGGGATCGCGCACGGTGATCGCGGCATAGATCGCCAGGATCATCGCCGCGGCCGCGATCATCAGCATGATCGAGCCGGCATGGACGACATTGATGCCAAGCAGCGTGGGTGCGGGGTTCGGTTGCATCAGCGCGTTCCTTGGCTCAGATCTCGAAGCTGACCATCTTGGCCATGATGAAGGCGCCCAGGCCCAGCCAGCACAGCCCGCCCAGGCCGGCGATGATCAGGCGCTCGTCGACGAAGAACTTGCCCATGTAGACCGGGTTGATCCAGTAGATCAGGGCAAAGACGATGAACGGCAGGGCGCCGACGATATAGGCCGAGGCCTTGGATTCCGAACTCATCGCCTTGATCTTGAGCTTCATCTGCGCACGCTTGCGCAGCACGTCAGCCAGGTTGGCGAGGGTTTCGGCCAGGTTGCCGCCGGTTTCGCGCTGGATCGCCAGGGTAATGCAGAAAAAGCTGAACTCGGCCATGTCGAGGCGATCGGCCGTATCCTGCAGCGCCTCTTCCATGGTCTTGCCCACCTTGATGCGATCGGTCACCAGCTTGAATTCTTCCCCCACCGGGCCGGGCAGTTCGCTGGCGACGACGCCCAGCGTTTCGGTGATCGGCAGGCCAGAGCGCAGGCCGCGCACGAGCAGTTCCAGCGCATCGGGAAAGCGGGTGACAAAGGCGTTGGCGCGCTTGGTGATCGCGCGGTTCACCACCATGTGCGGCAGCCCCGCGCCGACCAGAACGCCGGCCGGTATCGCGAGAAGCAGCGAGCCGGACTTGAGGAAGATCAGCGCGGCGATACCCAGCCCCAGGCCAAGCGAGGCATAGAGATATTGCGAGAGGGTCCACCCCTTGCCGGTGCGGTGCAGGCGCAGGGCCAGCGCCTCTGTGCGCGAGGCAGAGCCGGCAACGCGATAGGCGCGGGGCGTGCGCGAGGCGATCGCCTTGCGATACTGCGCCTCCACCTTGTCGACCGCGCTATCCGAATGGCGGAAGCGCACCTGTTGCAGGCGGCGTGCGCCTTCCTTGCCGGCGCTCGGCCCGCTGAACGCCGCCACGGCCAGCAGCAGCGCGATACCAAGCCCGCCAAAGAGCAAGATCAGCTGGGGATTGAGCATCGGGGAACCTGCCTACCTGAAGGAAACCGTAAACTGCATCGCGCGGTGACGGCGTGGCACGGGGCGTAAAGCGTCAGACCTGGCCAGCTTTAGACTGGGGCGCCGGTCTTGGCCTTGCCCTTTGCCGGCAACATCTTCTTGAGATCGAACTTGCCCAGGAGCGAGGTGGACTTGGCCTTGGGCTTGTCCGCCGGG
Organism: Novosphingobium sp. 1529; assembly: GCF_040544855.1. Taxonomy (NCBI): domain Bacteria; kingdom Pseudomonadati; phylum Pseudomonadota; class Alphaproteobacteria; order Sphingomonadales; family Sphingomonadaceae; genus Novosphingobium; species Novosphingobium sp. 1529. The sequence continues at coordinate 1,142,856 of NZ_JBEPKW010000001.1, read as the reverse complement.
CTGGCGTCGGTATCGGCGGCAAGGCTGGAGATGGCCTGCGCCACGTCCTTGATCGCCAGCGCCGCCTTGGTCGAGCGGTTGGCGCCGATGAACGTCTGCCCCAGCTTGGCGGCATTGGCCGCCGCCTTGGCATCGAACGGCACCTGGAAACCCAGCTTGCGCTCGATCGAGGATTCGAAATCGGCCCGGCTGATTTCGCCCACGCCCTGGTGCACCTTGTTGGCCACGACATAGACATGGGCGTGGCTGGCGTTGGACTTGAGCCAGGCCAGCAGGCGGATCGCATCGCGCGCGCCGGCCAGGGTCAATTCGGTGACCAATGCCACCGCGTTCACATCGGCCAGCAAGTGCGGGAAGTTGATCAGCATGTTGCGCGGCATGTCGATCACGGTCATCTCGAACGCCTGGCGGAATTCCTCCTGCAACTGCACGAAGGCGCTGCCATCGGTCATCAGCGGCGCGGTGATCGGCGCTTCGGCCGAAAGGATCGCCAGGTTGTCGTTGGCCCGGATCATCGCGCGTTCGATGAACAGCCCGTCGATGCGGCTGGGGCTGTCGATCGCGTCGGTCAGGCCACGACCGGGCTCGAGATCGAGCGTGAGTGCGCCGGTGCCGAAGTGCACGTCAAGATCGAGCAGCGCGGTCGACAGCTTGAAATCGGCGCCAAACGACCAGGCCAGCGAAGTGGCGATGGTGGAGGCGCCGGCCCCGCCGCGGGTGCCGACAACCGCAGTGGTCACGTGGCGCTTGGCCGCGCTGCCATCCTGGTTCTTGGGCGCATTGAAGATCGCCTGCGCCTGGCTCAGCGCGTCGCGCACCTGGGCGACTGACAGCGGCTTGAGCAGGTAATCCTGGATGCCCGAAGCGATCAGATCGCGATAGAGCCGCACATCGTTGACCTGGCCCACGGCGATGACCACCGTGCCGGGTTCGCACACTTCGGCCAGGGCGTTGATATCGTTGAGGGGATCGCCGCTTTCCGACAGATCGACCATCAGGATGGCCGGGCTGGCGGTGATCGAGAGCGATTGCACGGCATTGCGCAGGCCGCCGCGCGCGCACTTTTCCGGCGCCCAGCCCATGTCGGCTGCCACGGCGCGCGCCACGTCGAGCGCCGCATCGTCGCACAGGAATGCTGCGAACAGGTCGCGATTGCCGGATTTCCAGGGTGCGCTCATGTCAGTTGCTCGCCGCTGAAGTGGAGGTGGTGACCTTCTTGACGGTGGCGCCCCCCATGCCGGAGGGTGCATTGTCGCGGTAGGCCTGGATCGCCTTGTTCGAGGTCATCACCGTGGTGCGGCCGTCGTCAGACTGGCCGTGCACCAAGTCTTCCTTGTTGGCCACCATCGCGGCCAGGTTGGAGTTGACCGCGCAGCCATAGTTGGTCGAGGTGGCGTTGTTGCCATTGCCATCGTTGTGGGTGGACCAATCCGGGCAACCCGGCACGGCAGCGGTGGTGCGCATGATTACCAGGCGCGCGATGCCCGGCGCCACGCTGCCAGCCGTAATCGGCGCGCCTTCGGCCAGGCTCATGCCGTGGCCGGCAAGCACCGCCTGCACGGCATCGTGCGTGGCCGGATCGCGGGCGGGATCATCCAGCGCCACTTTGTCGCCATAGCCAAGATCAAGCGAGTCGAACCATCCGGCCATGCGGCGCTGTTCGCTGACCGAAACGCCGCCACCGGGCAACGTATTGATGTCCAGCGTGTAGCTGGTGCGTTCGACCACCGGCTGGTGCACGCTGTTGAGCGAGCGGTTGGTCGGCTGGCCGCCGACGCAGCCGGCGAGTGCCGTGGTGAGGGCGAGGGCCAGGGCCACAGGGCCGATGCGATTGCGCGTGGTGGACATGGTCTGGTTCCTTGTCGCGTAGGCGGTCACAGGTTGAAGCCGGGCTTGGTATCGGCCTTGGCCTGCTTGTTCTTTTCGGGCTGGGCGCTGCTGGCGTCGCCTACCTTCGGCGCCGGGCCGCCTTGCACGGTACCTTCGCGTTCGGTTGGCATCGGGCGGGTTTCGCCCTTGGATGGTGCGGTTTCCTGGTTGCCCAGCAACTGTTGCACGGCATCGGCGGCGCGGAAGCCATCGGTGGGCAGCTTGATATCCTTGGCATCCACCGGGTTGACCAGATACGGGGTAACCACGATCACCAGTTCGGTCTCGCCCTTCTTGAACGAGGTGGAGCGGAACAGCGAGCCCAGGATCGGCAGGTCGCCAGCGCCCGGCAGCTTGGTGATGGTGTTCTGGGCCGAATTGCTCAGCAGCCCGGCGATCATGAAGCTTTGTCCCGATCCCAGTTCCACCGTGGTTTCGGCGCGGCGCACCTTGAGTGCCGGGATGGAAAAGCCGCTGAGCGTGATCGCGCCGTCGGTGGTGAGTTCGGAGACTTCCGGCCGCACGCGCAGCGAGATGCGGCCATTGGCCAGGACGGTGGGCGTGTAGGACAGGCTCACACCATACTTCTTGTATTCGATGCTGGTGGTGCCCAGGCCCTGCGAAAGCGGGATGGGAAATTCGCCGCCGGCCAGGAATTCGGCCGTTTCGCCCGACAGCGCGGTAAGGTTCGGCTCGGCCAGGGTGTTGGACAGGCCGATCGTTTCGCCCAGATCCAGCGCGCCCAGCACATCCATGCCAAACAGCTTGCCGTTGCCGACCAGGCGGGTGCCTGTCGTGGCCGAGTTGACCACCGTGGTCGTGGCATTCATCGCCACGTTGCCGCCAGCCAGTAGCGGCCCGCCCGCGACATACTGGGTGAACGCGTTGCCCTGGCCCACGCCGAACTTGAAGCCGCTGGTGGCATCGGCCGTTGCCCAGTTCATGCCGATCGCGCGGGTCAGCGTGCGGCTGACTTCGGCAATGCGCACCTGGAGCATGACCTGCAGGGGCGTGGCCATCTTGAGGCGGCTGATCACCTGCATCTTGTCGCCCACGAAGGCCTTGACCAGGCGCTCGGCCTCGGCCGCATCTTCGGGGGCTCCCACCGTGCCGGTCAGCAGCACGGTGTTGTTCATCGTGGCAGTCTGCACCTTGGCGTCGGGCATGGCGAGGTGGAGCATCTGGTCGATGCTGTCGATATTCGTGCCTACGCGCACGTTGGCTGACCAGATCACGTTGCCCTTGGCGTCGCTGGCATAGACGGTGGTTTCGCCCGGGCCCTTGCCGAAGACATAGAGCTGGTTGGTCGATTTCACCTGCACGTCGGCGATCTTTTCATCGGCGACAAACACATCGGCCATGCGCGAGGGCAGGGTGATCAGTTCACCCCGGCCGAGGCCCACCGCGATGGCGCGGGCCGGGCTGGTGACGCTCTGCGCCTGGGCCGCAGGGGCCAAGGCAGCGACAGCAAGGGGCGCGGCAAGCGGCGCGGCCACGATCATGGCGGTGCGCAGCGCGGAAACGAAGCGGTGGGACATGGCTTGGCCTTTGGCGCGATGCCGGAAGGGAATGGGCGGGCAGATCGTGGCAGTCGTGCTCATCTCACTGCGCTCCCACGCTGACGGTGACAGTGTCCTTGCCGCGCGTGATGTTGACGACCGGACCACGCGGGCGTGGCGGCACGGCCGGGCCGGCCATGGCGGCCACGGGTGCTGGGGCGGGCGGCGCGGTAAAGCCGCCGCCACCGCCAGCGCCACCCATCGGCGGCATCGACTTGCGCTGGAAGCGCGAGACATCGCCACCCGTGGCAAAGCTGGTGCCACCGTCGAGCGGGTGGGCCAGCGCCTGCTTGAGCAGCTTTTCCTCGTCCTGCGGGGTGGCCCCGGCCGGAACCTTGACATCGCCCGAGGCGATCGCCTGCTCCAACTCGGCCGAATTGTCGGCCAGCGAGCGCAGCGAGAGGCTGAGCGTGCCGATGGTCTGGGCCACGGCGATCTTTTCCGCGATCTTGGGCGTCACTTCCACGGTGACCGTGCTGAACGCCTTGACCTTGGTCTTGCCCTCGATCTGTTCCTGCGTGGCGGACTGGTCGGTGGCGAGCACGCGCAGGTTGCGGATGATGGTTTCCGATGCCTTGAGCGGCTGCGGATCGTTGCCCTTGACGGTCTGAGTCAGCACCAGGTCGATATGGTCGCCGGGAAAGACGAAGCCGGCCACACCGGTGCGGGCGGAAACCGGAATGGTGACGGCGCGCATGCCAGGCCCAAGCGCGGCGGCGAGGAAGCCGCGATCGCCCGGTGCCACCAGCGAACCCTGCGTAATCGGTTCGCCGGCGGTGATCGGGTTGCGCACCACGGTGCCGAGCATCTTCTGCATGTCGGCCTCGCCTTCCACGAAATAGGCGTCCTGCACCATTTCCTTGGGCCAGGCCTTGAAGCCAATCGAATCGGCGGTGATGATCGTGCCGACGGGCAGGGCGCGCTGGGCCACCAGGACCTTGGAACCCATTTCCACCTTGGCGGCAGCGATCGCCTGGGGCGAACCCGAGCCACGAATGAGGCCAAGGCCGAACAAGGCCGATGGAATGCCCAGCACCAGCGAGGCCCCCAACAACAGTAGCTTCTTCTTGTCCATCGCCAGTTTATCCCGCCCTTACAGAATAGCGCGCAGCCATCCGACAAATTGGTTAAGTTGGCCTTAGCCCGCAGCGAGCGCGTGAATGCCCGCGCCATAAGTGGTGCCAAGAACACACAGCCCCGCCGTGGCGATCGCCACGCCATAGGGAATCTTCAGCCGGTCCTTGCGGCGCCGCATCAGGTGCCACATGCCCATCCCCACGGTGAGCAGGCCGCCCACCAGGGCCATGATCAGCAGAAGCTTGGCAAACAGCACCGGCCGCAGCCACAGCGCCAGCGCGGTGAGCAGCTTGACATCGCCGCCACCCATCATGCGCAGGGCAAACAGCCCCGCCAGCACCACGAAAGCGGCCAGCGCCACGCCCAGTTGCAGCACGACATCGGGCCACAGGTGCAGCCCGCAGGCCCACCAATAGACCGGGGCCAGCGCCGCGATCGCGGCGTTGAGCCAGTTGTCGATCTGTCTGCGGCGCAGGTCGGTAAAGGCTGCGATCAGCAGCGCGATTGCCAACACTCCGGCCAATCCGTAAACCATGGAAATCCCCCTCGATGATGTGGGGATACCGGAAAATCACTTACCAAACGGTAACCAAGCCAAGCGGCGGGATCGGGCGTGAAACAGGGCGTCGCAAGCAATGGTTAAGCATGTCTGGAAGGGCATCGGTGGGCGCGAGATCCCTGCTGGTGCGAGCGAATCGACCTGGTCCGCCAGCGATGGCACCGCCATCCGCCGGATCGACTGGCGGCGCGGCGATGGCCCGCCCAGGGGATCGATCCTGTTCCTGCCCGGGCGCGGGGACTTTTATGAAAAGTATTTGGAAACGTTCGATTACTGGGCGTCTAAGGGCTGGTGCGTAACTGCGGCTGACTGGCGCGGGCAGGCTGGCTCTGCCGGGCCACAAAGCGGGCCACCGGTGGGTGACATCGCCGATTTTTCGGTCTGGGTGGATGACCTTGCCCATCTTTACCAAATCTGGCGCGTGCAAACGCCGGGGCCGCATGTGGTGATCGGCCATTCGATGGGTGGGCATCTGGTGTTGCGCACATTGGCCGAGCAGCGAATCGGCCCCGAGGCCGTGGTATTGAGCGCGCCGATGCTCGGATTCGCCACCGTGCTGCCGCGCGCGGTGCAGCGCATTTATGCCGCGCTGATGGTTCGCCTGGGCGACCCGGCGCGCCCGGCGTGGAAAAGCAGCGAGAAGCCCGGCGCGCGGGCCGCGCTGCGTGCCAACCTCCTGACGCACGATGAAACCCGCTATGCCGACGAACAATGGTGGCGGGCACAGCGGCCCTGGCTGGCGCTGGGGCCGGCGAGTTGGCGCTGGCTGCAGAAAAGCAGCGAATCGTTTGACCGCCTCGATGCGCCCGGCGTGCTGGAGGCGGTGACCACCCCGTTGCTGTTGCTCGCCACGCGTCACGATGCGCTGGTGTCGTGGCCAGCCATCGCCCGCGCCGCGCAGCGCCTGCCCAAGGCCCAACTGGTGGCCTGGGGGCGTGAGGCGCGGCACGAACTGCTGCGCGAATGTGACGCCGTGCGCGATCGGGTGCTTGCCTCGATCGATGATTTCCTCGAACGGGAAGCCGCACAGCGGCAAGACACGGCCGCCATGGCGGAATAAGGCAGTCAGGGGCGCGACCATGGACGAGTTCGACATCGCGATCATCGGCGCCGGCATGGCCGGGGCCAGTCTCGCCGCCGAATGCGCGCCCCATGCCCGCGTCCTGCTGGTCGAGGCGGAGGACAGCCCAGGCTACCACACCACCGGCCGCTCTGCCGCGTTCTGGGACGAGATCTATGGCGGGCCGGCGGTGGTGCCGCTCACCCTCGCCTCGGGCGATTACCTGGCACAGCACGGCTTTCTGCAGCCGCGCGGCTCCCTGGTGATCGGGCGGACAGAGGATCGCGCCGCGCTGGAAACCTTCGTGGCCGACTATGGCGCGCTCGGCGCTACGGTGGACATGATCGATCGCGCCGGCATGATCGCGCTGGTGCCAGGCCTGCGCGAGCAATGGTGCCTGGGGGCCTGGCAGCCGGGCTGCGCCGATATCGACGTGGCCGGGCTGCACCAGCACTACCTGGCCCTGGCGCGCCGCACCGGAACCGTCGTCCGCCTGCGTGCGCGTATCGATTCGCTGGTACATGAGGGGGCCGGCTGGCGCCTGGCGTGGCGCGATGGGCAGGCCCGCGCGGGCGTGGTGGTCAATGCCGCCGGCGCCTGGGCCGACGAGGTCGCCAGGCTCGCCGGGGCGGCCCCTCTGGGCATCGCGCCGCTGCGCCGCACGATCACGCAACTGCGCGTGGATCCGCCCGTGCCGGCCACACTGCCGCTTACCTTCGGGCTGGCCGGAGACTTCTATTTCAAGCCATCGGGCGATCGGCTGTGGCTTTCGCCGCACGATGAAACGCCCGACGTAGCGCACGATGTCGCGCCCGAGGAAATCGACGTAGCGCTGGCGATCGATCGCCTGGAACATGTGGTGGATTGGCGCATCGCTGCTGTGGAGCGGCGCTGGGCCGGGCTGCGCAGCTTTGCCCCCGATCGCGCGCCCGTCTATGGCTTTGATCCTGCCGTGCCGGGGCTGTTCTGGTTTGCCGGGCAGGGCGGCTTTGGCATCCAGACCGCGCCGGCCGCCGCGCGCCTGGCCGCGCAGCAATTGCTGGGCCAGTCGGCCGATGCGATGACCGAACGGCTCGATCCGGCGCGCTATGCCCCGGGGCGCTTGTCGCCCGCTGGTCTTGCTCTCGTTTGAGACGAGGCATCGGACTGTCATGGTTATGCCACGCAGTTAACCCGGCGTTTGCGCTTTATTCCTTGATGCGCTTTTCCCTCACCCGCTTGTCGCGCAGCGGGGGATGCCGTGGCGGCACCCGGCGCGCTGGGCGAACGGCCACATCCACCGTGCGCGTGGTGGTCACGGTGCGGGTTTCGCCACAAGGCTGGCAGCTCCCGGTACGGGGCAGCGGCACTGGCACCATGACCACCCCTGCCACGTAATAACCCGGCGGCGCGATCCAGCTGCCGGTATAGACCGGCACTTGCCCGGCATAGCCTGGCGCGGAATAGGCCCGGGGTGGATAGCCCGGTGCATAATAGCCAGGGCCGGGATAGGCCGGGGCAGGCATCGCCTCGCATGGTGGCGGCCAGCCGTGCCGTTGCGGTTCGCCGTCATCGATGCCGGGCACGCTGCACGGGCCTGGCCCTGGGCCATAGGGAACCATCGCGGAGGGCGTTGCCGGCGTGGTGACCGGTGGCGGTGGTTGGTGCCGCGCCACGGCTGGTGATGCTGCCGCCGCCATCAGGCTGGCAGCCGCCAGCAACCACCCCGCACGGTTGACCGTGAACTGGCACACCATCGAACATCCCCCGCGATCGGCCGGCGCCAAGGCTGCCTGTACGCGGCAGTTTACCATGAAGCGACATGCCGCCAAACCGGATGGACCGCAGCTGAGTCCCGGAATGGATCAACTCGCGATGAATCAGGCGGCCTTGGCCGCGTCGCTGGCGAGTTTGTCCACCCGCTCGTTTTCCGGGTGGCCGTCATGTCCCTTGACCCACACCCACTCGATCTTGTGCGGACGGGCGGCGGCCACCAGTGCGCGCCACAGGTCTTCGTTTTTTACCGGCTTGTTGTCGGCGGTTTTCCAACCCCGCTTCTGCCAGCCAAAGATCCACTTGGTGATGCCGTCGAGCACATACTTGCTGTCGGTGTGCAGGGTCACCTGGCAGGGCTGGGTCAGTGCCTCCAGCGCGCGGATGGCGCCCATCATTTCCATGCGGTTGTTGGTCGTCTCGCGCTCGGAACCGACCAGTTCCTTTTCATGCTCGCCCATGCGCAGCAGCGCGCCCCAGCCACCCTTGCCGGGATTGCCCTTGCAGGCGCCGTCGGTGAAGATATCGACCTGCTTCACAGCGCGAACACTCCACCATTCGCCGGATCGGCATAGAATTGCAGCCGTCGGGCAAAGGCCATCGGGTCTTTCCGCGTCACCAGGGCATCGGCCGGGGTGTTGAGCCAGTCATAGGCGCGGCTCATGGCAAAGCGCATCGCCGCCCCTTGCGCCAGCATCGGCAGCGCCGCCCGTTCTGCCCCAGACAGGGTGCGCACACTGGCATAGCCTTCAAGCAGCGCCGCCGAAAGATCGGCGCGGAACGCCAGGCCCGCCGCATCGAAACACCAGGCGGCATGCGTCACCGCCAGATCATAGGCGATCACGTCGTTGCAGGCGAAATAGAAGTCGATCAGGCCAGTGACCGTTTCCCCCTGCATCAACACGTTGTCGGGAAAGAGATCGGCATGGATCACGCCGGTGGGCAGGTCTTGCGGCCATTGCGCGGCCAGGCGAGGCAGGTGCTGCGCCACCAGGCTGGCCAGCACGGGATCGATGCTGGCCAGGCCCTGCGGCCCGCAGGCATCGGCGAGCCGCTGCCATTCGGCCAGGCCCATGCCATTGGCGCGCGTGGCCGGGTAATCGGCCGCTGCGCCGTGCAGCGTGGCCAGCGCCGCGCCCACTGCGCGCGCCTGGCCGGGCGTGGGTTCGTGCAGCGAAACGCCGGGCAGGAACTCGATCAGTGCCAGCGCGCGTTCCCCACGCGGGGTATCGACCACGCGATAGAGATTGCCCGCGCCATCGTGGATCGAGCGCGGCACCGGGCAACCCTTGGCCGCGAGGTGATCAAGCAGCCCGAGGAAATAGGGCAGGTCGGCGATCTCGATGCGGAATTCATACATGGTGAGAATGAAGCGCGTGGCCTTGCCAGGCTCTTGCGCGGTTTCGATCAGCCAGTTGCTGTTGGAAACGCCTTCGGCAATGCCCTTGGCGGAAACCAGATCGCCCAGGTGATAGGGAGCGAGCAGCGCGGCCATGTCCTCCGCGCCGAGGTGGGTATAGACAGCCATGATGGGGTCTTTCAGCTCATCAACTGGCGGGGCAGCTTGAACACCATGTGTTCTTCCGTGGTGGTCACCGGCTCTTCGTGAACCTGGCGCCAGGTGCCAAGCTTGGCCACCACTTCGCGCACCAGCACTTCGGGGGCCGAAGCGCCGGCCGTCAGCCCCAGCGAGGTGACCCCTTCCAGCCAGGCCGGATCGATTTCGGTGGCGCGCTGGATCAGGCGGGCCTTGGAACCCTCGCGTTCGGCCACCTCGACCAGGCGCAGCGAGTTCGAGCTGTTGGGCGCGCCGATCACCAGCACCAGCTGGCAGCGCGGCGCGATGGCCTTGACCGCCGCCTGGCGGTTGGACGTGGCATAGCAGATGTCTTCGGCGCGGGGGCCGACGATGCTGGGAAAGCGCGCCTTGAGCGCGGCGATGATCTCGGCCGTATCGTCCACCGACAGGGTGGTCTGCGTCAGGAACGCCAGGCGCTGGTCGGCCGGGAAATCCAGCCGGGCCACGTCTTCCACCGTTTCGACCAGGGTCATCGCGCCTTCGGGCACCTGGCCCATCGTGCCGATTACCTCGGGATGGCCCTTGTGGCCCACGAACAGGATGTGGCGCCCGGCTTCCACCTTGCGTTCGGCCTGGCGGTGCACCTTGCTCACCAGCGGGCAGGTCGCGTCCAGCCAGTCGAGCCCGCGCTCGGTCGCGGCCATCGGCACCACCTTGGGCACGCCATGGGCGGAAAACACCACCGGCTTGCCATCGGGCACTTCGTCCAGCTCTTCCACGAACACCGCGCCCTTGGCCTTGAGTGTGTCAACGACGAAGCGGTTGTGGACGATTTCGTGGCGCACATAGACCGGCGCGCCATAGCGTTCAATCGCCCGCTCCACGATCTCGATCGCACGGTCCACCCCGGCGCAGAAGCCGCGCGGGGCGGCAATCAGAAGGTGCAGCGGCGGCAGGCCCGTTTCGGGCAGGGTGGCGCTGGCGGCGGAATCCGGAAAGCTGGCGTTCATGGGCCTGTCCTTAGCAGCGCAGGGCCCACTCGTAAAACAACGCCGCGTTTAAAAGATGCAGCAAAACATCGCCGTCGCCCAGGCAGCGCCATTGCCCAAGCGCCAAGGGGTGGGTAGAGGATGCGCTGCATCCGCTGCTGTTTCAGATCGGGCGGCGCCTGTGCTGCCCCTGTTTGCGCCTTAAGGAAGTTGCCCTGATGATCGCCAAGAGCCGCCGTCTCTCGCTTGCCAAGGCCGTGATCGGCACACCGTTGCTGGCCGGGCTGCTGGCCGGTGCCCTGACGGGCTGTGCCAAGAACAAGGGCGAACTGGTGGTGGAAGATGGCGTGGGCGTGACTGCGCTGCGCACGGCATGCCCGACGGTGGAAATCCCTGAAATGACCGGCGACGTGACCGTGTTCACCGATCCGGCCCGCACCGATTCGCAGGCGATCGATCTGGTGGCCGCGATCACCAACCTGCGTTCCACCTGCGCCGAGGCGGCCGATCCCGTCACCAGCGAGGCGACCTTCGATGTCGAGGCGCGCCGCACCGACACGCGCGGGGCGCGCCATGTCGAACTGCCCTATTTCTCGGTGGTGATGCGTGGTGGCACGGCCGTGGTGGCCAAGCGCCTTGGCACGGTGGCGATCGATTTTGCCGATGGCCAGGATCGCGCCACTGGCCATGCCAAGGCCGGTGCCAGCGTCGATCGCGCCGCCGCCAGCCTGCCCGCCGATGTACGCGCCCGCCTGTCGCGCAAGCGCCGCGCCGGCCAGGCCGATGCCGCGATCGATCCGCTTTCGCTGCCCGAAGTGAAGAAGGCCATCGCCTCGGCCACGTTCGAGCATCTGATCGGCTTCCAGCTGACCAACGCGCAGCTGGAATACAACGCGCGGCGTTGAGGCGTCTGTGCGGTGACGGCTTAAGGTTTCCACCACCCCCAACCCCTCCTCTGAAGAGGAGGGGAGCTTTTGGTGATGGAAATCTGCCTTTAATTTTAGCGTGAACCCAGCCCGCGCAGCGACACGCTGAACAGGAACGAGTTACCGGCCGTGGCGTCACCGGTCGTCACGTAGTCGCGCTTCCAGGTGATCGACAGGTCAAAGCAATCGTCGGTATAGGCCACGCCCAGGCGGTGGCGCAGCATCTGGAACCCGTCTGAACCATAGACCGGATCGCTGGCCTTGGTCGTCAGGTTGACCACGCCCGAGGCGAAGACCGAGAAATAGTGGGCAAAGCCCACCCGCGCCGCGGCGCGCAGTTCCTCGCGATCACGCAGGTCTTCGAACGTGATCGGGATATCGCGGTTGAGGCGCAGATAGCCGATCTCGGCATAGGTCCGGTGATCGCCGATCGTCGCATCGATTTCGTTGCGGCGCAGGACGAAGCTGTCCTTGTCCAGGCGATAGCGGTGGGTGAACTGGATGATGTCCTTGATCCGCAAGTCGGTACGCCCGACGATATCGGAAAAGCGATCGGTCAACCCGGTGCCCGGCGGCAGCAGGCTCTGCTCGTCCGACAGGCGATAGCTTTGCCCCACGGTGGAGGAAATGCGCCAGCCCGGCCGCGTCAACTGCCAGTCAAAGCCATAGGTCACGCGCACGCCGTCTTCATAACGGTCATAGCCGTTGAAGCGGTTGAGCGAGAAGAGGTTGGAATCATCCAGGTCTGCGGCGCGCGAATCCTCGTTGGGGATCGAGGTGTTGCGCACGTGCGGCGTGGCCACCAGCTGCACCCGCGGGGTCAGCACCTGCGTGCCGCCGAACAGCGCGCCGACCAGCGGCCACTTCACGTCCACCGCCGCCGTGGCGATGCCGCGCGCCTGCCAGCCCGACACGCCGCGATAGATATCCACCGTGGTCAGCGCGTTGGCATCGCTGTGATACACGTCGCCGCGCATCATCGCGGTAAATGTCACTTCCTGGCCAAGCCCTGTTACCGTGCGCAGATCCCACTGCGCGCGGGCAAAGGCGCGCTGGGTATCCTGCCCGGCAGAGCGGCTGATCGCCAGGGTATTGGCTTCCAGTTCCAGGTGCCCGCCAATGCCCGGCGTGGCGATGCGATAGCGCCAGTCAAGCGCGGGCAGGGCGAGCGGCACCTGGCCCTGGTTGTCACCCACGCGCAGCGTCTGTACCGCCCAGCCGGCCAGGCTGAAATAGCTGTCGTCGCCAATGCGTTCGAGGTTGATCGACGAGCGCAGCCGGTCATCGCGGCTGATGTCGTAACGACGCAGGAACGTGCGGTCGCTGGCATAGCGGCCATAGGCGGTCAGGCTCCAGTTCTCGTCGAACTGCAGCTTGCCGTTGGCCTCGAGATAGCCGCGCCACTGGCTGGTGCCCACGCCCGAACCGGCATCGATCGCCGAATAGACCGGAATGGCCGAAGAGCGCGTGAGGTAGCCGGTGATCTGGAACGCGCCCAAGCTGGTAAGCTGGCGATAGGTGCCCGAGATCATCGGCAGCGCACCGGTATAGAGGTGGCCGGCGATCTCCAGGTCCTTGTTGTCGCCCAGGCGCCAATAGAACGTATCGGCAAATTCCACGCCGTTGGCCGCGGTGGACCGGATATCGGGGATCAACAGGCCGGTTTCGGCGCGAAAATCGCTGGTGTGGGTCAGCCCCGGCAACGGCAGCAGCGGAATGCCAAAGACGCGCAAGGTGGCGCCGGAATAATGGACCTTCTTGGTGGTCTGGTTCCACGTTACCTTGACGGCGGTAACTTCCCAGCTCGGCTTCTTGGGACAGCCATCCTCGTTTTCCACGGCGCAGCCGGAAAAGGCGGCATCGTGCAGGGTAAGGTTGCCATTGGCATCGCGCGTGCCCTCGCGCGCGGCCAATCGCCCACCTTCGCGCAGCACCACCAGCAGATCCTGCATGGCGCCGGCCTTCAGCTCGTCGGTCAGCTCTACCTTGTCGGTATAGAGCACGTTGCCGCCTTCATCGACCGCACGGATATTGCCCGTGGCCTCGATCTTGCCGGTCTTGCGATTCCACGTCACGGCATCGGCGCGCACGGTCTGCTCATCGCGCCGCAGCACGACATTGCCGGTGGCGGTGACCACGTCGGGATCGCTGGCATATTGCAGCTTGTCGGCCTCGAACCGCACCTGGTCGCTCTGGGCGGCGTCGGTTTTCGTCGCATCACCCTGCGCGGCATCGCTGCCCGTGGCCGTACCAGCAGGGGTGGCGATCACGCTGCCGGCGTTGGTGTCTTCGGCCACGGCATTGGGCGGGGTTACCGGCGCGGGCGCCTTTTCCGTCACCGGTGCCATGCCCACAGGGGCATCTTGTGCCAGGGCCGGCATGGCCCAGACACTCGCGCCAAGGCCCATGGCCCCGGTCAACAGGGCATGCCGGGCGCTGCCCAGCGACAGGCAATGGGAAAACTGGCGCCGATTTCGAGCGGAGAAGGCGGCGGAAAGCGGCGTAACGGGGGACATGCGGTTGCCTATCGCACTGGTCGGTCGTAACTGCAAACCCACAATTGCGGCGCGGTTTCCCTTGTGGGCAACGTGTTGCCGCTTTCGGACAGGAGTTTGCTGATGAACATCGTATTTGCCCCGGGCCGAACCGATCTGCCGCGCCTGGTGGGCCGGATCGTGGGCGAAGGGCCGCTGCCTGAAGGCACGCCCGCCCTGGTGGCGCAAGGCGCCGCGGCAGCCCGCTTTGCGGGCAAGGTGGGGCAGACGTTCGAAGCCTTTGTCGATGGCCCCGCAGGCCTGGCGCGCCTCGCCTTTGCCGGCGCGGGTGACCTTGCCGACGGCGCCGCGCCGGCCGATCGCCGCGCCGCGCTGGAGCGTGCCGCCGGCGCGCTGGTGGCCAAGTATCTCACCTCGGGCGAAGAAGCCCTGGCGATCGATTTTGCCGACAGCGGCCTTTCCGCCAATGAAGCGGCTGCTGTCCTGCTGGCCGCCCGGCTGCGCGCCTGGCAGTACCTGGTCTATCGCACCCGCCTCAAGGACGAGCAGAAGCCCTCGCTCAAGACCATCGTGGCGATTTCCGCGCCCGAAGGTACCGAGGCCGTGTGGGCGGTGGAAAGCGCCGTGGCCGAAGGCGTGGAATTCACCCGCGAGCTGGTGACCGAGCCGGCCAACGTGATCTATCCCGAAAGCTTCGTCGCCCGCTGTCAGGAACGCCTGGCCGGCACCGGCGTCGAAATCGTCGTGCTTGATGAAAAGCAGATGGCCGAACTCGGCATGGGCGCGCTGCTCGGCGTGGCGCAGGGCTCGGTCAAGACGCCGCGCCTGCTCGCCATGCGCTGGAAGGGCAAGGCCGGTACCAAGCCCACCGCCTTCGTCGGCAAGGGCGTGTGCTTTGACACAGGCGGGATCAGCATCAAGCCGGCCGCCGGCATGGAAGACATGAAGTGGGACATGGGCGGCGCGGCCACCGTTGCCGGCACCATGCTCACGCTGGCGCGGCGCAATGCCGCAGCCGACGTGATCGGCGTGTGCGGCCTGGTCGAAAACATGCCTGACGGCAATGCCCAGCGTCCCGGCGACGTGGTCAAGAGCATGAATGGCCAGACCATCGAGGTGATCAACACCGATGCCGAAGGCCGCCTGGTGCTGTGCGATGCGCTCACCTGGGTGCAAAAGGAATATCAGCCCGCCACGATCGTCGATCTGGCGACGCTGACCGGCGCCATCATCATTTCGCTGGGCCACGAGCATGCCGGCATGTTTGCCAACGATGATCTCCTCGCCAGCCAGCTCGACGCGGCCGGCAAGGCGGTGGGTGACATGCTGTGGCGCATGCCGATCGGCCCGGCCTACGACAAGCTGATCGACAGCCCGATTGCCGACATGAAGAATGTTGGCCCGCGCGGTGGTGGTTCGATCACGGCGGCGCAGTTCCTGGCCCGCTTCATCGACAAGGGCGTGGCCTGGGCCCACCTCGACATCGCCGGCACGGTGTGGATCGACAAGGCCGGCGCCACCCACGACAAGGGCGCCACCGGCTTTGGCGTGCGCCTGCTCGACCGCTACGTGCGCGACGTGCTGGAAGGCTAAGAGCCATGCCCAAGATGCGGCGCAAGTCTGACCTGCCAAGCAAGACCTGCGCCGCATGTGGCCTGCCGTTCACCTGGCGCAAGAAATGGGAGCGGGACTGGGACAATGTGAAGTATTGTTCCGACCGCTGCCGGCGCGGCAAGGGTGGGGCTGGGGCGGCTTAGGCCTCCACCACCCCCCGACCCCCTCCTCTGAAGAGGAGGGGGAGAACAGCGCTTCTCTTAGCCCCCTCCTCTTCAGAGGAGGGGGTCGGGGGGTGGTGCGAAGCCAAGCGCAAGCCAAGAAGGAACCCCATGCGCGTCGATTTCTACCAGCTGTCCCGCGATCCGGCCGAACTGGTCTTGCCGCTGATCGCGCGCAACACGCTGGGTGCGGGCGAGCGCCTGCTGGTGGTGTCCGAAGACAAGGGCCAGCTTGATCGCATTGGCGAGGCGCTGTGGACGCGGCTGCCCGATACCTTCCTGGCCAATGGCCAGGCCGGCGGACCGCACGATGCGCGCCAGCCCATTCTCCTGTCCACCACGGTCGCGCCGGCCAATGGCGCGCAGTTCCTGGCACTGGCCGATGGCGGCTGGCGCGAGAGCGAGGCGGCCCGCGTGTTCCTGCTGTTCCCGCCCGATCGCATCGACGACGCGCGCGCCACCTGGCGCCTTTTGGGCCAGCGCGAAGGCGTGGAGCGCAAATATTGGCGCCAGGATGGCGGGAAATGGCGTGAAGGCCCGTAAGATTGCCGGCGTGCCTTGCGGTTGCGCCCCTTTCCCGCTAGGGGCGCGCCCAACAAAACCAGCATTCTTCTTTCGCTAAGGAACGCATCATGGCGGTTACCCGCACCTTCTCGATCATCAAGCCCGACGCCACCCGCCGCAATCTGACCGGCGCGGTCACCAAGATGCTGGAAGAAGCCGGCCTGCGCGTCGTTGCTTCCAAGCGCATCCAGATGACCAAGGAACAGGCCGAAGGCTTTTACGGCGTGCACCGCGAACGCCCCTTCTTCGGTGACCTGGTCTCGTTCATGACCAGCGGCCCGGTCGTGGTGCAGGTGCTCGAAGGCGAAGACGCCGTGAAGCGCAACCGCGACATCATGGGCGCCACCAACCCGGCCAACGCCGATGCTGGCACGATCCGCAAGGAACTGGCCGAATCGATCGAAGCCAACACCGTCCATGGTTCGGACTCGGAAGAAAACGCCGCGATCGAAATCGCCTTCTTCTTCAAGCCCGAAGAAATCGTCGGCTGATCCCACCGGATCACCGCTTGAAAAGGGCCGGAAAGCAGCGCGCTTTCCGGCCCTTTTTCATGGGCTTCACAACAGCGGGCTCATCATTGCCAGGGTGTTGCGCCACAGTCGCTTGATCAGCGTGGTGCGCGCCGCCATTGCCGGGGTGATCGCCAGGCACTGTTCCAGCCATTGCTGCTGCCGCGCGGCAAGGTCGCGTGCCAGGGTGGCATCGGCGAAGAGGATGTTGTTCTCGAAATTCAGCTCGAAGCTGCGGCGGTCGAGATTGGCCGAACCGATGATGCCGGCATTGTCGTCAGCCACCATGGTCTTGGCGTGCAGCAGGCCCGGAAGGAATTCGAAGATTTCCACGCCCGCTTCCAGCAGCGATGGATAATAGCTGCGGCTGGCGGCGGCCACGAACCGGCTGTCGTTGCGGCGTGGCACGATCAGCGTCACGGCAACGCCGCGCCGGGCGGCGCTGACCAGCGCGGTCAAGACTTGTTCGCCCGGCACGAAATAGGGCGTGGTGATCGTCAGGCTGCGGCGGGCGGCGTGGATCAGCGCGGCAAAGCAGGCGTTCATCGCGCCATAGGCCACGGTCGGCCCGGTGCCGATGCCCTGCGCCACCACCCCTTCGCCGCACAACGGTAGCGGGGCGGTGAGCAGCGCAGACAGATCGTCGCCGCCTTCGGCCATCCAGTCGGCCGCGAACAGGAATTGCCAGTGGCGGGCGATCGGGCCGTTCCAGCGGGTCATCACGTCAACCCATGGGGCAAAGCGTGGCTTGATGCGGAATTCGGGATCGGCGGCGTTCTGGCTGCCGCACCAGGCGATGGCGTTGTCCACGATCATCGCCTTGCGATGGTTGCGCAGGTCCACCCGGCCGCGGATCATCGTCCACACCAGGTTGCCTACCGGCAGCGCCTCGCGCGCATCGACGCCGGCCTGGCGCATCGCCGCCCAATGGGCCGAGCGCAGGAAGCGGCGCGACCCCAGTGCATCGGCCAGCACGCGCACTGCCACGCCGCGCTGGGCCGCGCGGATCAGCGCCTGGGCCAGCGCGACGCCGCTGTCATCATCAAGCCAGATGTAAAAGCACAGGTGCACGCTGGCCTGGGCGGCATTGATATCGGCGATCATGCCGGCAATCGCGGCGCGGTTATCCGGCGCGATCGTGGCGCGGTTGCCGGTGGTGGGGGCAAGGCCGTTGATCGCCGCGGCCAGCGCGAAGGGCGGCTGCCACGGGCTGGCCGCGACCATGGCCGCGCCGCCGGGATCGACCGGCGGGCGGGGCAGGGCCGCCTCGATCGCCAGGCCGTGCAGCCGGCGGCGGCGGATCAGGCGCGTATCGCCCCACAGGATATAGGCAGGAATGCCCAGGCCCGGCAGCACCATGACCGCGACCAGCCACGCGAGGCGCGCGGCCGGATCGCGGTGGGGCCGCAGGATCACCCGCAAGAGCGTGACCACTTCTGCCACGGTGGCAAGGGCCAGGAATATCCAGTGGTACGCGGTCATGCGCCGCCTACGTTCCACCCCGACGCGGGTTTGTCCAGCGCCGGCGCTGCACGATCAGGCGGTTACGCCCTGGCGGCCATACCACAGCGCCAGCATGCGCCAGATCGCCGCCACCGCGATCAGGCCCAGCAGGATGGGCAGGCGAAAGCCCGCACCTGCTTCCAGCAGTCCCGCCGCGATCAGGCAGGCGAGCGAGCAGCCCAGGTCCCAGCCACCCTCGGTGGCCATGTTGAAGCGCAAAGTGCACGACGAGGCCCGTGCCATGGCATAGAGCGGGGCAAGCATGGCGGTGGCCGCCATCGGCGTGACCAGCGCGCCCAGCGCCGTGGCGCCCACTGCGGCGAGCGGCGTGGCAAAGGCCAGCGCCTTGGCCACCAGCGCCAGGATTGCCGCGCCATAGGCCAGCGCCAGCGAATGGAGCGGCCGTCCGCCGTCGATCAGGTGGCCGATCAGCAGGCTGCCGGCCGCCGCCGCAACGCCGGCCACGGCAATCGCCCCGCCAAAGGCATCGAAGTGCTGGCCCAGCGTGACGAACAGCGCCAGATTCCAGATCACCGTGGCGCAGCCGGCGTGAAACCCTTCCGACAGGTAGAGCCGGCGGGCAAAGGCGGTGAGTTGGCGATCCAGCATCGCCTCGCGCGCGACATGCGGATTGGGCGCGCCGATCAGCGGCAGCACGGCCGCGAGCTGCACCAGCGCGATCGTGCCAAAACCGATCATCGGCCCGGCGCGGTCGACCAGCACGCCGCCCACCAGGGGGGCGACGATGCCGACCACAGCGGTGGTGGCCTGCTGGATCGAGACCTGCCGGCCGCCGCGGTCGCTATCGGCCAGCGCCGAGACAAAGCTGTGCCAGCCGGTCCAATAGAGCACGCTGCCCAGGCCCGTCACGAGGATGAACAGCGCCAGCATGCCGGCCGCTGGCACCGGCCCAACGCCGGGCACCAGCGGCAGCAGCAGGAAGCTGACCACCCGCACCAGCACGCCTGCCAGCACCACGGTGCGCAGGCCTGCTCGCCACGCCAGCGGCAGGACCAGCCCGCGCAGGGCAAAGCGCGCCAGCAGCGTGCCGGCAAAAGCGGCCAGGGCCATGCCGTTGGAAAAGCCCTGGCTGACCAGGAAGCCGGCAATGAACAGCCCGCCGCTCGATTCGACAAACGATTGCAGGCCGACGTGGATATAGACCCGGCGCATGGGATCGGCGGCCATCGGTCTCAAAACTCCAGCATGGCCGCCAGCCGGCGCGGCGCGATGGCCATCCAGCTGCGCTGCAGCCAGGCGGCGATATCGTCCCAATCCACTGCGCCGGTATCGAGGCGGATGGCGATCCAGCCATCGCCGAAATAGGCCGGGCGGTAAAACCGGTCGGGATCGTTCTCGATCAGTTGCGCCTGTTCCTCGATCCCGCTGATCTTGACCAGCAGCGCCACGCGCCCGTCGCCATGGTGATCGGCGCTGACATAGGCAAACTTCTTGCCCTTGGTCACGCCAAAGCAGGCCATGCCATGGCTGCTCACTTCATCGGCCTCGGGCAGGGCCATGGCGCGGGCACGCACTTGCGCCGTCAGCCATTCGGGGCTGGTCTCGCGCGTCACCAGGCGTTCCAGGCAGCGGGAATAGAGCTGGTGCTCGGCAAACAGCACGCGCGCGGCCAGGGCTTCGGGCGTGTCACCGGGCAGGATCGCCACCGGCGTCTGGCCCAGGATCGGCCCATTGTCCAGTTCGGGCGTAACCAGGTGCACGGTGCAGCCGCCATGGCTGTCGCCGGCCGCGATCGCGCGGTCGTGCGTGTGCAGGCCCTTGTAAAGCGGCAGCAGCGAGGGGTGGATATTGAGCATGCGCCCCTCCCACCGCGCCACGAATTCGGGTGAGAGGATGCGCATGTAACCCGCCAGCGCGATATAGCGCGCGCCGGCGGCCAGCACTTGCGCTTCCATCAGCGCGTCGTGTTCGGCGCGGGGGATGCCCTTGTGCGGCAGGGCAAAGGTGGCAACGCCCTCGGCCGCAGCCAGGGCCAGGCCCTTGGCCGCCGGATCATTGGATAGCACCAGCACGATCTCGTACGGGCAATCCTGGGCGCGGCTGGCATAGAGCAGGGCGGCCATGTTGGTGCCGCTGCCCGAAATGAAGACCGCTACCTTTGCCTTGGCCACTTTGCTCATTCCTTGGCACGCTGAGTTGGCGCTGCGGCCTTCGACAAGCTCAGGCCGAACGGAGTGTGGGGTAGGGGAGAACGACATCTACCCCGTTCGGGCTGAGCTTGTCGAAGCCCCGCACAGCCCGAAGCCTCAGCCGATATGCACCGCTTCCCATGGTTCGCGCGCAGACCATGCCTCGGCGCTGCCGAACACGGTGCAGCCCTTGTCGCCTTCCACCACCGTGCCGATGGTGAACACGGTTTCGCCTGCCGCAGAAAGGTCGGCGGCCAGGCTTGCCGCCTCGCTGGCTTCCACCGCCAGCACCATGCCGATGCCGCAGTTGAACGTGCGCGCCATTTCGCCCGGCTCGATGTGGCCCTGTGCCTGCAGGAATGCCATCAGGCGCGGCTGTTCCCAGCTATCGGCGTCGATCCGCGCATGCAGCCCCTTGGGCAGAACGCGCGGCACGTTTTCGAGGAGGCCGCCGCCGGTGATGTGCGCCAGGGCATTGATCCGGCCCGAACGGATGAACGGCAGCAGCGTCTTTACATAGATGCGCGTCGGCTCGATCAGCACGTCGATCAGCAGGCGCTCATTGTCGAACAGGGCAGGGCGATCGAGCTTCCAGCCCTTGTCGGCGGCCAGGCGCCGCACCAGCGAATAGCCGTTGGAGTGCACGCCCGACGAGGCCAGGCCGAGCAGCACGTTGCCCGCGGCCACCTTGTCGCCGGTCAGCTGTTCGCCGCGCTCCACCGCGCCCACGCAGAAGCCCGCAAGGTCATAGTCGCCATCGGCATACATGCCGGGCATTTCGGCGGTTTCGCCACCGATCAGCGCGCAGCCAGCCAGCTTGCAGCCATCGGCAATGCCCGCCACGACTCGCTGCGCCACGCCGTTGTCGAGCCGGCCGGTGGCGAAGTAATCGAGGAAGAACAGCGGCTCGGCGCCCTGCACGATCAGATCGTTGACGCACATCGCGACCAGGTCGATGCCGATCGCGTCGTGGCGGTCATGGTCGATCGCCAGCTTGACCTTGGTGCCCACGCCATCGTTGCCGGCCACCAGCAGCGGGTCTTTGTATCCTGCCGCCTTGAGATCGAAAAAGCCGCCGAATCCGCCCAGTTCGGCGTCTGCGCCGGGGCGTGCGGTGGCCTTGGCGAGCGGGCCGATGGCCTTCACCAATGCGTTGCCGGCGGCGATGTTCACGCCTGCCTGTTCGTAGGAATAGCTCTGGGGCTTGGAGGTGTCGTTGGCCATGATGATCGGCGCCTAGCCGTTTCCGGCTTGGATTTCCACTTGCCTTTGGGCAAAAGCGCCCGGCACCCTTTGTCCGGAGTTCCCTTGGCCGTTCTGCGCCTGTCCCGTTCGACCCGTTTTTCCCGCTCGTGGCTGGCATTTGGCGCCGGGGCTGCGGCGCTGGCCGTGGCCGGTGTCCTGGCCGGGCCGGCGATCATGGCCCAGATCGAGGGCGATCGCGGCATCGCGCCAATCGCCAGCACTGGCGATTTCGAGGTGAGCGGGATCGAGGTCAACGTATCGGGCAGCTCTGCCGCCGATGCCCGCGCCAAGGGCTGGCAGGAAGCGGAAAAGCTTGCCTGGCAAAAGCTTTGGAAAACCAACGGGCTTGGTGGTGGCACCGCGCCCGCGCTTGATGCCGGCACGCTCGATGCGATGGTCGCGGCCGTGGTGGTGGAACAGGAACAGATCGGCCCGCACCGCTATATCGCGCGGCTGGGCGTGACGTTCGATCGCGCCCGCACCGGCGGCTATCTCGGCATGCATGGCCAGGTCGCGCGGTCGGCGCCGCTGCTGATCATTCCCGTGCTGTACGAGGGCGGCGTGGCCTCGGTCTATGAAACGCGCACGCCGTGGCAGCGCGCCTGGGCCGAATTTCACACCGGCGAAAGCGCGATCGATTACGTGCGCCCCAATGGCGGCGGCGCCGATTCGCTGCTGCTCACCGAGGGCCAGCTATCCCGGCGCAGCCGCAACTGGTGGCGCCTGGTGCTCGATGAATTTGGCGCGGCCGACGTGATCATGCCGATCGCGCGGCTCACCCGCGAATTTCCCGGCGGGCCGATCCACGGCACCTTCACCGCGCGCCATGGGCCTGACAACCGCTTCATCGGCCAGTTCGAACTGACCGCGCCGAGCGATGAACAGCTGCCGCTGATGCTGGCCGATGCGGTGCACCGCCTGGATGCGCTCTATACCGGCGCGTTGCAGCAGGACCAGCTTGCGCCCGATCCCTCGCTCAACATGGCGCCGCAGTTCGATGCCAAGCTGATCAACCAGATTCTCGATTCGCTGGGGCCGGTGCAGCAGTCTGCGCCCGGTACGGTGGCACAGCCCGGCGCCCCGGCAGCGGTCGGCGCGGCCCCGGCAGCCCCGGCCGCCACGGTCACGGTGCAGGTTGCCACGGCCGATGCCGCCGCGCTCGACGCGGGCATGGCGGCGGTGCGCGGCGTGGCTGGCGTGCAGGGGGTTGCCACCAGCAGCGTGGCGATGGGCGGCACCTCTGTCCTGCGCGTCACGTATGCCGGCGATCTCGATGCGCTGGCGGCAGCCCTGCGCGCGCAAGGGTGGAAGGTAACCAGTGGCGCTAACGCGCTATCGATTCGGAAATAGCCGTTTATCCCCACCTGCGGCACCGCGATCCACAGGGTAACCCCCAGATTCGCGCCTGTTTCGCGTGGCGGGGGGCGCTCTTGCCGTTCCCTTCCCGTTCCCGCCTCCCTATATGACCGCCATGACAAGCCAGATTGCCCTTCCGCTTTCGCCAGCTAACGGCGCCGAAAACATCGTGGTCGGCCCTTCGCTGCAGCCGGTGATCGATGGCCTGATGGCCGGCCATGACTGGCCCTATCGCAGCTGCATCCTGTCGGGCCCCGCGCGCTCGGGCAAAAGCCTGCTGGCGCGCTGGTTTGTGGCCTCGGACCTGGGTGATGCGCTCGATGGCGCTGATCGCCTGCCCGAGGACGAGGTGTTCCACGCCTGGAACCGCGCCCAGGCCAGCGGCCGCCCGCTGCTGTTGATCAACGATGCCGGACCGGGCCAGTGGCGGGTGACGCTGCCCGATCTCGGTTCGCGCCTGGGCGGATCGATGGCGCTGACGATCCCCCCGCCGGACGAGGAATTGCTGATCCAGCTGCTGGAAGAGCATGCCGCGCGGCGTGGGCTGGCGCTGGGCGATGCCGCGCTGACGTTCCTGCTGCCGCGGATCGAGCGTAGCCACGCTGCCGCCGAGACGCTGGTGGAAACAATCGACCGGCTCAGCCTTGAGCGCAAGGCGCCCGTCACCATATCGCTGGTGCGCGATGCCCTGGCGCAGGTGCAGGGAGCGGATTGACCGATCCTGTCGGGATAAGGGATAAGAGGTGATGGTTTCAGGCCTGATCGCATACCTGGATTCCATCCGCGCCCGCGACCCGGCACCGCGCTCGCGGTGGGAAATCCTGCTCTATCCCGGCCTTTTGGCCGTGGGGCTGCACCGCGTGGCGCACTGGCTGTTCGAAGGGCGGATGTTCTTTGCCGCCCGGCTGGTCAATCACCTGTCGCGCTTCCTTACCGCGATCGACATTCACCCCGGCGCCACCATCGGCCGTCATCTGTTCATCGACCATGGCTTTACCGTGATCGGTGAAACCGCGCAGATCGGTGACGACGTCACGATCTACCAATGCGTCACGCTGGGTGGCACCAACCCGGCCAATGGCATTGCCGGCAAGCGCCATCCCACCCTGGCCGATGGCGTGATCGTCGGCTCGGGCGCGCAGATCCTGGGGCCAATCACCGTGGGCCCCGGCGCGCGCGTGGGCGCCAATGCCGTGGTCACCGAAGACGTGCCCGCCGGTGTCACCATGGTCGGCATCAAGTCACGGCCCACCCACGTCTCGATGGAAACCTGGCTGCGCGATTTCGTGCCCTATGGCACGCCGTGCGATGAGCCTTGCGATGCGGCCGATGTCGCGCGCGTCGAAGCGCTGGAGGCCGAGGTTGCCGCGCTCAAGGCGCAGGTTGCCGAACTGCTTGCCGATCGCGCGGTGAAGCTCTGAGCGCGCCAGGCAAAGGACCGGGCGATCTGCCCGGCAACGTGGTGCCGCTGGTGCCCGTGGTGCCGCTGGCTGCGCGCCCGGTGCCGCAGGTGGCGTTCGATCGGCTCGAACTGCTGCGCATCCTCGATCTCTATGGCCGCATGGTGGCGGCTGGCCTGTGGCGCGACTATGCCATGGATTTCGGCCGGGAAGCGGCCAGTTTCTCGGTCTTCCGCCGCACGGCAGAGCGACCCACGGCGCGGATCGAAAAGCGTCCCGCGCTGCGTGGTCGCCAGGGCATGTGGGCGCTGTATGGTGAGGCGGGGCCAGGTGCTCAAGCGCGGGCACGAACTGGCCGGCGTGCTTTCGCCGCTCGAACGCCGCCTGCTCAAGGTGGTGGAAGATTAACCGCATCGCGCGGCCAGTGCGCCTTGTTCTGGTCCTGGGACCGCTGCTGTGGTTGCCGGCCTGCACCGATGCCCCGGCCCACCGCGCCGCCAACCACCATGAAACCCCGGTGATGCGTGTCCTCTACCGCGATGGGCATGACAGCATGCTGCTGACTTTCCCGCGCGATGGCCACGCCATGCCGGCAGACGAATGCCACGCCGCCCTGCTGATCGACGGGCAAAGCGGGGCAGCCCGGCAGATATCTCCGACCGAAGCAGCGGCCCGCACCCGCACCATGCAGCTTTCCGGGGCCACGCCGGGCGTGTGCCCGACATAGCTGCATTTAGTTCGCGTCGGGTTGCGCGCCGATGGCTTCTGCCGCCAGGTCGCGGATCGGCACACGCGCGCGCATGCGCACCGCCAGCAGCGCCGTGCCGCTGACCTTGCGCTGCACCAGCAGGGTTTGCACCGGCGGCACATGCCAGGCAGAGCGGTCTTCCGCAATCGGCCGGCCGATGCGGCGCAGGTCTTCGACAAAGGCGCGATCGGAAAAATCGAGCGGGCCGGGGCGCGAAAGATGCGCCATCAGCACGGCGATCATCGCATCGATGCGCTCGCCATGCCGCTGCAGCAGGGTGGGGGAAACGAACCCTACCGCCAGGATCGCATCGCGCAGCGCCTGGGAATCTTCGGCCAGGCCCGCCGCCAGCACGGCGCGATAGGCGGCTGCGGTTTCCGCCGGCACCGGCCGCGCCGCCCCGAAATCGAGTAGCACCAATTTGCCGGTTTCCGGCTGCCAGCGATAATTGGCAAAGTTCGGGTCGGTCTGCATGTAGCCGAACACGAACAGCTCGTGCAGCGTCAGGTTGAGCAGTGCGGTCAGCATCGCGTCGCGCTGTTCCTGCGGCGCCTGCGCCAAGGTATCGATCGCGCGCCCGGCCACATAGTCCATCGCCAGCACGCGGGTGGTGGTCAGCGCATCGACCGGGGCGGGCACCAGGAACTGCGGGTCGCCAGCGAGCAGATCGCGATAGTGGCGCATCTGCGCGGCCTCGCGCACATAGTCGGCCTCTTCGTGCAGCTGGCGCTTGGCCTCTTCCAGCAGCGGCGCGATGTCGAGCGAGCTGGGCAGGAGGTTGGACAGGCGCAGCAGCGTCGCCACGTTGTCAACATCGGCATCGATGCTGGCGGCCACGCCGGGATATTGCACCTTGATCGCCAGTTCGCGTCCATCGGGCAGGCGTGCGCGGTGCACTTGCCCGATCGAGGCGGCGGCCAGCGGGCGCGGATCGAAATGGACAAAGCGGCGGCGCCAGTCCGGCCCCCATTCTGCGTTGAGCACCTGTTGCAGCTGCGCCGGTGGCATGTGGTGCGCCGAATCGCGCAACCGCGCGAGGATCGCGGTCAATTCGGCCGGCAGCATGTCTCCGGCATCGAGCGAAAGCATCTGGCCCAGCTTCATCGCCGCGCCGCGTAGGCGCGAGAGTTGCTCGGTCACGCGCATGGCATTGGCCGGGGTCAGCACCAGGTCGCTCAATTGCGGGCGCTCTCCGCGCGCCAGACGCCGTGCGCCTTCGGCCACAACCCCGCCAGCCAGGCCCCCAGCCAGTTGGCCAAAGGCGGCCAGCCGTGACAAGCGCCCGCTTGGCACCTTGCGCCCTGCCGAATCGCTCACGCCGGTTCTTTCAGCAACAGAGGCAGCAAGGCGGGAATCTCCTGTTTCAGGGCAAAGAAACCGCGCCGGCAGTGCGGCCATACGGTGTTGTCCCAGGTGCGCAGATGTTCGGCCAGGGCCAGGCCCTCGCTTTCGACCAGCGCGCGGATGACGGGCAGGGCATCGGCCAGCGGGCCGACAGGGACGAAACCGGTCACGATCTGGCTGGTTCCAGCAGCGCGCGCGGCATCGGCCAGATCGGCCGGGCTCTCGATCCATTGCGCCGGCACCTGCCAGTGCGCCGCCGCGCGCGCCAAAGCATCGTCGAGCGCGGTGGCGTCGGCAGCGTCGCCGGCATGGCTGCGGCAGGCGACCACGCCGCGCACCGGCAGGCGCGATAGCGCCGGTTCCTGCTCAAGCCCCGCATCTTCGGGCGTGATCCACACCAGCGTCGCTCTGCCCGAATGGGGAGCAAGCGGCGCGCGCCAGGGCGCCGCGGCGGGCGGCGGCGCTTCGGCCGGGATCGTGGCTGTGCTGGCCAGGCCCTTGGGGGCAAAGCGGCCGCCGGTCATTGCGGCAATGCGTTCGGCATCGGCCAGATAGGCCTTGCCGGCCGTGTGCAGGCCCGCCACCCAGCGCCACGACAATGTGTTGGATGCCGGATCGCCATCGCCTAACTGGTCGAGGAAATGCGCCGCGCCCAGTTCCCACGGCAGGCCCAGGGTAAAGATCCAGGTCGAGGCGACCTGCATGCGCGCCCAGTTGTGCAGGTACCCGGTCTGCGCCAGTTCGCCCATCCAATGGTCGAATGCGTCGATGCCGGTATGGCCGGCCACGGCATCGCCATGGCGCTCAGCCAGATCGGTATCGCGGCGCAGCGCCTGCCGTGCCGCATCACGCCCGGCCAGATAGCGTGTCCAGATCGCCGGGCGCTGTTCCAGCCAGCCTTTCCAATAGGTGCGCCAGAACACCTCGCTGATGAAGCTGGCCGCCGCATCGGGGCCATGGGCCGCCACCACCGCGTCGACCACGTCCGCCTCGCTCAGCACGCGGCGGCGCAGCGCGGCCGACAAGCGCGAGACGGCGTCGTGATGGCCTGGTCCCTGGTCGAAATTGCGCCGCCTGGCATAGTCCACCCCGGCATGCGGCACGAACTGCGCCAGGCGTCCGAGTGCTGCGGCGCGTGTGACGGGGAAGATGGAGGGATCGGCCATGTCCAGCCTATCGGCGCGATTGCCGATGTGGGCGAGCCGTCCCTTAGTTCAGTAGGTGCGGCAGGCGTGGTCAGGCAAAGACGGCCGCCTGCGTCAGGCCAGCCTGCGCGTGGTTCACCGTGCGCACCAGGCTGCGCAGCAAGATGCACGCCGCGAGACCCGCCACGGCCACCACCGGCACCAGCACGAAACGGCCGAACTCGGTGGCTTCGATCCCGGCGCGGTTGCTCAGGTTCATGCCGATCATCGCCACCAGCCAGGCGCCCCACCATTGCGGCAGCGTGGCGGTATCCTGCCCGGTGATCTGGCCATCGTGCAGCACGCTTTCGCGCCAGATCTCACGCATCACGTCATAGGGCTTGAACAGCCCGGCCACCGGCACGAAGGTCCACAGCCAGGCCATGACGGCGCCGTGCTTCAGGTTGCGGCCCGCCGCGCGCAGGTTGGCATTGGCGCGCGACAGCCACATGCTGGAAAGGATGATGGCGAGCAGCGCGGCGATCACTCCCAGGATGGCGGCCGGGGCCATGACCGAGGGGAGGGTGCGCATGCCGTCGATGGTGCTGGTGCCAACCAGGGCAATGGCCATCATCACGCCGCTCACCGGCAACAGCCAGGATAGCACGGCCGTCAGCCGGTTGAGCCGGAAAAGCCCTTGTTCCAGTGTCAATTTCGCCACGCGCATCCCCCGCCGTTTCCCTGGGGGATAAGCGGGGGCTGGCGCGGCGGCAAGCGCGATCAGGCGATCTTCTTGACCCAGCCGTGGGTATCGGCCGCTTCGCCGCGCTGGATCGAGACCAGGCGCTGGCGCAGCTTTTGCGTCAGCTGGCCGGGGCCGCCCGAACCGATGGTGAATTCGCCGTTGTGATCGGCCACTTTGCCCACCGGGGTCACCACCGCGGCTGTGCCACAGGCAAAGGTTTCCACCAGCTTGCCCGATGCGGCATCGGCGCGCCACTGGTCGAGGCTATAGCGTTCCTCGCGCACCGTCAGGCCTTCCTCGCGCGCCAGGGCGATCAGGCTTTCGCGGGTGATGCCGGGCAGGATCGTGCCGCCCAGCGGCGGGGTGACGATCGAGCCATCGTCGAACGCGAAGAACAGGTTCATGCCGCCCAGTTCCTCGATCCACTTGTGCTCGGCCGCATCAAGGAACAGCACCTGGTCATGGCCGCGGGCAAAGGCTTCGGCGGTGGGCACCAGGCTGGCGGCATAGTTGCCGCCGCACTTGGCCGCGCCCGTGCCACCAGGCGCGGCGCGGGTATAGTCGCTGACCCAGATCGACACGGCGGGCGAGCCCGACTTGAAATAGTTGCCGGCGGGGCTGGCGATCACCATGAAGCGATAGGCCTTGGCCGGGCGCACGCCCAGGAATGCTTCGGACGCGAACATGAACGGGCGCAGGTAGAGCGAGCCGCCTTCGACCGTGGGGAACCAGTCTTGGTCGGTCAGCACCAGTTGCTCAACTGCGGCGATGAACAGGTCTTCGGGGATTTCGGCCATGGCCAGGCGGCGCGCCGAGGCATTGAAGCGCGCGGCGTTGGCTTCCGGGCGGAACAGGGCGATACCGCCATCGGCCAGGCGATAGGCCTTCAAGCCTTCAAAGATTTCCTGGGCATAGTGCAGCACGGCGGCCGCCGGATCGAGCGCGATCGGGCCATAGGGCAGGATCTGCGCGTTGTGCCAGCCTTCGCTTTCCGACCAGTCGATCGAGACCATGTGATCGGAAAACTTGGTGCCAAAGCCGGGATTGGCCAGTACCTGCGCGCGCACATCGGCCGCAGCGGGTGCGGGATGGGGAACGCGGGTAAAGCGCAACGCAGGCGCGGCGGTGGTCGCCATGGCACAATCATCCTTGAAGATAGGGAATCGGTGATTCGCCCGTTGAACGATTGTTGCGTTTAACGCAAGGAAAAAGAAATAAATGTGAAGGGCCGCCTCGGCAATCCGAAGCGGCCCTTCGCATGGTCAGCGGCCGGAAGTGCCGCTCACGAAGCCTTTATCGCTGTGCTGGAAATCAGCGATAATGCCTCGCGCTGCGGAATGCCGACCTCTCTGCTGAACCATGAGACATCGGATCACCTCCTTTCGCGCTGTTGAGCCAAAGTCGCTGCCCGGGGCGTTCCGAACAGCTGGGCCGGGAGGGTTTCAGGTCCGCTCACCAACCTTGTGATCTATGTGCGCAATCGGGGGACAAACAACAAGACTTGCATTCATTTATTTTGCCGTCAAAATCGTCGCTTCGCGCCTGCGTCGAGACGGCCAGGATAGGCGTCAAACCCCAGGTTTTGCGGGGTTTCAGCGGCAATCCTCGATCACCCGGCCCACTTCTGCCCATGCGGGCAATACCAGGGCGGGCAGGCCGTTGACATCGACCATGAACCGCCCCCGGCTGAACGCCATGGCATCGAGCAGGTTGTCGCGCGCGGGCAGGGTGATCGCCAGGGTCTGCGTATCGAGCGGCACTGCGCTCATCGCGCGCTGCTGGCTGGTGGTGGTGATCGTGGCGGGCACCGGCTGGCTGGCGGCGCCGGCAATGCGAAGGGTGACCTGGCCCTGGCGGCATTCCATGGCAAAGACCGCGCCCACGCCGGGCTGGCCGAACTGCGCGAGGCCATTGGCATAGCGCCAGGTACCCGGCGTTTGCGGCAGATCGCGCCAATCGGTGGGCGCACTGGCCATGGGCGGCGGGGCATAGGACGGCGGCGGCGCCGGGGCAGGGCGCACCGGCGCAGGCGGGATCACCGCCTGCGAGGCGCAGCCGGCGGCCAGCAGCGCCAGCGTGGCGGCGCCAAGCCCGGCCCAAGGGGAATTTCGCGGCGGAGAATTGCGCCCATGCCGGGCGGCGCGGTTGATCTTCATGCCCGGCTTATGGAAGGAAGCGGGCGTGACCACAACCCGAACGCCCTCGCCCGATCCGGCACCGCGTGCCAAACCTGCGTCCAAGCAGCGTATCGACCAGTTGCTGGTCGAACGCGGCCTGGCGGAAAGCCGCGCCCGCGCCCAGGCCCTGATCCTGGCTGGCCTGGTCTATCTCGGCCAGGCCAAGGTGGCCAAGGCCGGGCAGGCCGTGCCCGCCGATGCCCAGATCGAGGTGCGCGGCCGCGATCATCCCTGGGTGTCGCGCGGCGGAATCAAGCTGGCCCACGCGATCGACCATTTCGGCCTTGATCCCGCCGGGGTCATCGCGATGGACATCGGCAGTTCCACCGGCGGCTTTACCGATGTGCTCCTGCAAAAGGGCGCGGCGCATGTCTTTGCGGTGGATTCAGGCACCAACCAGCTGGCCTGGAAGCTGCGCCAGGACCCGCGTGTCACCGTTCTGGAGCAAACCAGCGCGCGTATCCTGACACCCGCGCATATCGACCGGCCCGCCACCTGGGTGGTGTGCGATGCCAGCTTCATTGCTCTCGCCAAGGTGCTGGAAGTGCCACTGGCGCTGGCGGCGCGGCCCACCCGGCTGGTTGCGCTGATCAAGCCGCAATTCGAAGTGGGCCGGGCCGAAGTGGGCAAGGGCGGGGTGGTGCGCGATCCCGCGCTGCATGCCCGCGTCTGTGCCGAGGTGCGCGATTGGCTGGAAAGCGGCGGATGGACCGTGGAGGGCATCGTCGAAAGCCCGATAACCGGGCCAGAGGGCAACGTAGAATTCCTTATAAATGCGTTTCGGAATGAGATTCCCTCGCCAATTGCCTAGAGCGACGACACTTGCCATACCGTTCACGGGGCCGGGCATCTTCCGGAACCATTTGCTTGAGGCAGACGTAAAACCACACCATGCGTTACCTTGCTTCACCCGCGCAGCTTCGCGCCAGCCTCGTGCGCTGGTCGCTGTTCACCATTCCCCTGGTGCTGGGGCTGGGTTTCCTGTCCGGCCGCTCGGCTGGCAGCGGGCCTGACAACCCGTGGTTTGCCGCGCTGGTCAAGCCGGCGATCTTTCCGCCGCCGGTCACGTTCGGCATCGTGTGGAGCGTGCTGTACCTCGCCATGGGGCTGGCCTTGGCCATGGTCCTGGCCGCGCGTGGCGCGCCGGGGCGGCCGGTGGCGGTGGTGGCGTTCATCGTGCAACTGCTGCTCAACCTGTCGTGGAGCCCGGTGTTCTTTGCGCTGCATCGCATGGTCGTGGCGCAGGGGATCATCCTGGCGCTGATCCCGCTGGTGGCGCTCACGCTCTATCTGTTCTGGCGGGTGCGGCCTGCGGCGGGGTGGCTTTTGGCGCCCTATCTTGCCTGGGTATGCTTTGCCGCGTTTCTCAATTTCCAGTTCATCCAGGCCAATCCTGGTGCCGATGGGGCAATGGCGCCAGCACCGGCCGCCGTGCACATCGATTTCCAGCAGGGATAACTGCATTGGGCGCTTGCGGTTCGTCGGCGCCCACACCATGTAGGCGGCAAGACGTTCAACCCCAGGATGGGCCGCCATGCAGACCGAAAACCCGATGATCGCCGATTTCGTCAAGGTGCTGAACAGCGCCGCCGGTACGCTGGCCGGGCTGGGCCGCGAAGCGGGCGAAACCGCCCGGGAAAAGGCGCGTGAAGTGTTTGGCGGCTTTGACTATGTCACCCGCGAGGAATTTGCCGCGGTCAAGGAAATGGCCGCCACCGCCCGTGAAGAGGCAGAAGCACTCAAGGCCCGCATCGCCGCGCTCGAAGCGCGCCTGGCCGGCAGCGCCGACCAGGCCTGACCGCGCAAGGCAGTGGCGCGCCCAGTGTGCCACTGCCACGCCAGACAGGTAAGGGCTGGATCAGGACGTCAGGGTGCGCGCCAGCGTCGCGTCGCAATCCAGGTGCCAGGCCAGGCCATCGGGCGCGTAATCCAGCGTCACGTCTGCTTTGAGGCTGCGCGACGGGATATGCCGGATCAACGTGGTACCAAACCCTGAATTTTCCGGCGGAGTCACCCGTGGCCCGCCGCGTTCGCGCCATTCGACCACGAACCGGTCGGCGCGATCCTCCCAATAGAGCCACACCTGCCCACCGGGCTGTGACAGCGCGCCATATTTGAGCGCATTGGTCGCCAACTCGTGCAGCGCCATGCCGATGATCTCGGCCGTGCGCGGCGAAAGCAGCATGTCTGGCCCACAGACCTTGACCAGCGCGCGGCTGTCGCGATCGAGGATCGCCAGTTGCGCGTCGACCAGCTCGGCCATGGGAATGTGCTGCCAGCCGCGCTTCACCAGCAAGTCCTGATTGGCCGACAGGCTCGACAGGCGGTTTTCAAAGCGGCGCAGGAATTCAGGATCACCCCCGCCCGAGCGGCGCGCCAGCGCCTGGACCACCGCCAGCATGTTCTTGGACCGGTGGTTCACTTCCATGAGGAGAAGGCGGATCTGCTCTTCCTTCTCCAGCATCTCGGTCACGTCGGTGTTGGTGCCGAACCAGTTGACGATACGGCCGGTCTCGTCGCGAATGGGCTTGGCCCGCGAGAGGAACCAGCGATAGCTGCCATCGCGCCCGCGCAAGGGATAGGTATCCTCCCATTCGCGGCCGGCAGCGATATCGCCGTAGAATTTCGAGACGACGCGTTCCAGATGATCGGGATGGTGCACCGAAAGCCGGCGCTGCCCCACGCACTGGTCCTCGCTCAGCCCGGTGTAATCGTACCAGCGCTTGTTGAACCACAGCAGGGTGCCGTGCGGATCGGTGACCCAGGTCAACTGCGAGATGTTGTCGGCCAGCATCTGCAGACGGTGTTCGCGCTCGGCCAGGGCAGTAAGCGCAGCGTGGCGCCGGGTCACGTCGCGGGCGATCTTGCTGGCGCCCACCACCGCGCCATCGGCGGCCAGGATCGGCGACACGGTCAGCGAGACGTGGAACTGGCTGCCGTCCTTGCGCTGGCGGATGGTTTCGAAGCTTTGCACCTGTTCGCCCCGCGCGATTCGGGCGATGATGTCGTCTTCTTCGGCCTGGCGATCGGCCGGGATCACGCGGCGTATCGACTGGCCCACCATCTCTGCTTCGCTAAACCCGAAGATGCGGGTGGCCGCCGGGTTCCACGTGAGAACGGTGCCATCCAGCGCCTTGCTGATGATGGCATCGTTCGATGATTGCACGATGGCAGAAAGGTGGGCTTCCGCCAGCACGTTTTCGCTCCGGTCCAAAGCCCCGTTGGCGGGCACCTTAGGCGGCAACGTCAGCATGTCAAACGGCCGATGGGACAGGGAAAAAAGGGTTGATCACAGCCCCACCGCCCTGAGCGCCTGGTCGAGATCCTCGATCAGGTCGTCCGGGTCTTCCAGGCCGACGTTGAGGCGCAGCATGCCTTCGCCCACGCCCATGTCGGCGCGGCCTTCGGGGCCCACGCCGTGGTGGGTGGTGGTGGCGGGGTGGCACATCAGCGAGCGCGAATCCCCGATGTTGTTGGAGATATCGATCAGCTTGAGCGCGTCGAGCAGGCCATGGGCCTGGCTGCGGCCGCCATCCAGCACGATCGAGAAGATCGTGCCGCCCGCGCTCATCTGGCGCATCGCCAGGTCATGCTGGGGATGGCTCTTGAGGCCGGGGTAAAGGATCGTCGGCACGCGCGCTTCGACGAATTCGGCCACCTTCTGGGCATTCTGGCTCTGCCGCTGGATGCGCAGGTCCAGCGTTTCCAGGCCCTTGAGCACGACCCAGGCGTTGAACGGGGCGCAGTTGGGGCCGGTGTTGCGCTGGAACGGCAAGAGCACGTTGTCGATGAAATCCTGGCTGCCGCACACCGCGCCGGCCAGCACGCGGCCCTGGCCGTCCATCATCTTGGTGGCTGAATAGGCCACCACGTCGGCGCCGAATTCCATCGGGCGCTGCAGGGCATAGGTGGCAAAGGCATTGTCCACCACCGTGGTGATGCCGTGGGCCTTGGCCAGCGTGCAGACATAGCCCATGTCGACGATGCCCATGGTCGGGTTGGCCGGGCTTTCGAAAAAGAACACCTTGGTGTTGGGCCGGATCGCCGCTTCCCACGCGGCATTGTCAGTCGCGTCGATCAGGGTGCCTTCCACGCCAAAGCGCGGCAGCAGGCTTTCCACCAGCCAGCGGCACGAACCGAACGCGGCCTTGGCCGCCACGATATGGTCCCCGGCGGAAAGCTGGCAGAGCAGGGCCGTGGTCATCGCGGCCATGCCGCTGGCCTGGGTGCGGCAGGCCTGCGCCCCTTCCATCAGGGCAATGCGCTCTTCCAGCATCGCCACCGTGGGGTTCTGCAGGCGGGAATAGGTCATGCCCGGTTGTTCACCGGCAAAGCGCGCGGCCACGGTGGCCGCGTCGTCATAGGCATAGCCCGAGGTGAGGAACAGCGCCTCGGACGTTTCGCCCATTTCCGAACGCCAGGTGCCACCGCGCACGGCCTTGGTGGCCGGGCGCCAGGATTGGGTGATCGAGCGGTCTTGTCCGGTGGTGCGTTTCATGGCCCGCAGCCTTAGTTTGGCAGGCCCGACCATGCAAGGCGTTGCAGGGGCAGGGGCCATTGCACCGGCGGGGGCATTTAGCGTATCGCGCCCGGTCAATGACCCAGCCCATTCCGCTGCCCCCGCGCGCATCCGAACCCGATCCGATCCGCGCCGTGCTGGCGATCGTGGCCTGTTTTGCCGTGCTGGTGTTCTGGCGCCTGGGCACGCCGTCCAAGATCATGTTCGATGAAGTGCATTACCTGCCGGCAGCCCGCCATCTCATCGCCCTGTCCAGCCGGCTCAATCCCGAACACCCCCTCCTGGGCAAGGAACTGATCGCGCTGGGCATGATGACCTGGGGTGACAACCCCTTTGGCTGGCGGTTCTTCAACGCGCTTTATGGCGTGATCGGGCTTTATGCCGCGATCCGCGCGTTCTGGTGGGCCAGCCTGTCGGCGCGCGGCACCGTGCTGTTTGCCCTGTTCATGGCCACCAACTTCATCTGGTTCGTGCTGGCGCGCATTGCCATCCTGGACATGGCGATGGCCGCTTCGCTGGCGCTGGCGTTCTGGCAGTGGGCACTGGCGGCGCGGCGCGGGGCGCGCGTGCACCTGGTCTTGGCCGGCCTGTTCATGGGCCTGTCGATGGGCGGCAAGTGGACTGGCGTGCCGCTGATGGTCTTTCCCGGCCTGTGGTATGCCTGGGCCCGCTGGCAGGCGAGCGCCGACGTCACCGGTCTGCGGCGGGGCCTGGCCTGGCTGATCGGGCGCCAGGGCGGGCCAGTGCCGGGCGTGTGCTTGGCAGAGGCGGCGGTGTGGCTGGGGATCTGGCCGGTGCTGGTCTATTTCGCCACCTTCATCCCGGCGATGTTCTACCAGGTCAACCCGCTCAGCCCGTGGCACCTGGTCGAATGGCAGCAGACCATGCTGAAACTGCAGGACAGCGTGGTGAAGCCACACCGTTATATGAGCCACTGGTACCAGTGGATGTTCAACGCGCGGCCGATCTGGTTCTTCTATGAAAAGTGGGACGGCGCGCAGCGCGGTGTGCTGATGATCGGCAATCCCTACAGCATGTGGGCGGGCCTGCCCGCGCTGCTGTGGTGCGCGGCCGATGGGGTGCAGGCGCTGCTGCGGCGCGGCCTGGCCCTGCCGGGGCGGTGGTGGCCCACCGGGCGCGACCGGCTCTCCGCGCTCTCGGGCATGGCGGCGCTGCTTTATGTCGGCGCGCTGTTCTTCTGGGCGATCAATGGCAAGCCGGTGCAGTTCTATTACCACTACCAGCTCGCCGCGGTGTTCCTCGATGCCGCTCTCGCCCTGGTGCTGGCGCAGTTGTGGCGGCGCGGATTGCGCTGGCCGACCTGGGCCAGCGTGGCGCTGACGCTGGTCGGCTTCGTCTATTTCTTCCCGATCCTGGCCGCCCTGCCACTGCCCGGCGTCAAGTCGTTCCGGCTGTTCACCTGGCTGCCGGTGTGGAAGTCATGATGGGCGTTGTGTCCTGACGGCACGGGGCTTCGATGCCAGGCGCCGCGCGGCGATGAGCGCGGCCGCCACAATCGCCCCCACGCAGGCGCAGGCCATGTCCTTTTGCGAGTCCCACAGATCGCCCTGCTGCCCGTTATAGGCGTCGGCGTCCTGGCCAGCGAGGAACACGGTGAGCAGCCATTCGAAAATCTCGTAAAGACAGCTTCCGGCCATCACAAACTCCACCGCGACATAGAGCGACAGGCGCGGCCCAACGCCGCCTTGCCGCATCAGCGCCTGGCGAATGGGGTGGACCATCAGCAGGCCGAACGAAAAGTGCACCAGCCGATCATAGGAATTGCGCGGCAGGCCGAGCAGGTGGTTGGGGCTAGGCAGGCCCAGACCCTGCGCCCAGTGTTCATAGGGCACGTGGGAATAGATGTATTTGCCGCCCAGTGCATGCAGCGCGAGAAAGCCGCAAAGGCACGCCAGGGCCGATGTCGGCTGCGGGCGTCGCCACGCCCACATGAAAACGCCGCCCAGAATGGCCAGTGTCGGGCCATTCTGCAGCGGCGCATAATAAGGATAGGGCGAAGTCAGCAGGCAATAGATGGTCCAGATGCCCGTTGCCGCCACGATCGCAATCTGCAAGCGGGGCAGCACACGGGCACCGGTTTCATCAGCCATACTTGCCCCAGACGAACTTGTTCGACAGCGCGAAGTTCCACACCGATGCCAGCACGATGCCGACCAGCGCGGCCGAGATCGGGTGGAAGCCCACGCGCACAAGGGCGGTGGATACGCCGATATTGGCAAGCATGCCGAACGCGCAGGTCGCGGCAAACTTGAGCCAGCCGCGCGCCAGCGGGAAGAAGCCGCGCAGGCGCTTGTCGGCATAGGTGAGTTCGTTGTTGAGCACGAAATTGAAGGTCATCGCCGTGATCGCCGCCAGGGTCTGGCCAACGATGAACGCGGTTTCCTTGGGATAGTGGCTCAGCGCCAATTCCCGGCCGAACAGGTGTAGCACCACATAGAGCACGGCGAGGTGGACCAGTGCACCCAGCGCCCCCACCGTGCCGAACAGGGCAAAGCGGGTGGGAATGATGCGGCCAAGCCACTTGTCGTAAAGGCCGATGAGAAATTCAAACACGACGGTCCGATCCAGTTTCGATTCGCCTTCGGCCCGTGCGGCGAAGTTCAGCGGAAATTCCTTTACCCGCAAAGGCGCGTCAACCGTGGCGAGAATGTCGAGCAGGATCTTGAAGCCCACGCCCGACAGGCGATGCGCATCGGCGCGCAGGGTGGCGGCCGGCAGCATGAAGAACCCGCTCATCGGGTCAGACAACTGCACGCCCGTCACCTTGCGGGCGATGGCATTGGCCAGGCCCGATGCCTTGACCCGGTCGGGCCGGCCCCAGGCCTCGGTGCTGGCCCCTTCGGCAAAGCGCGAGGCATAGGCCACATCGCATTCGCCGCTGGTGATCGCCGCCAGCATCTGCGGCAGCAGCGCCGGATCGTGCTGGTGGTCGCTGTCCATCACCGCGACGATGGGGGCGGCGCTGGCGCACATCCCCTCGATCGCGGCAGAGGCCAGGCCCCGGCGCCCGATCCGTTCGATCACCCGGATGCGCGGATCGGTGCGGCCGATGGCCCGCGCCACATTGGCGGTGCCATCGGGGCTGTTATCATCGACGAAGATCGCTTCCCAGGCGATGCCGGCAAGCGCCTTGTCGAGCCGTTCGACCATCGAGGCAATGTTCTTGCTCTCGTTGTAGGTCGGGAGAATGACTGCCAGTTGCAACATGGGGCGCGCGCTTACAGCTTTGCGAGCACCGCGTCACCAATTTCCGCAGTCCCGGCCGTTCCGCCCAGGTCTCCGCCCAGCACGCCATCGGCCAGTACGGCTGCCACGGCCGCCTCGATCCGGTCTGCCGCCTGGGCCAGGCCCAGCGAATGGCGCAGCAGCATGGCGGCCGACAGGATCGTCGCCATCGGGTTGGCCAGCCCCTTGCCGGCGATGTCGGGCGCCGAACCGTGGATCGGCTCATACAGGCCGAACGTACCGTGCGCGGTCTGGCGTTCACCCAGCGAGGCCGAGGCGAGCAGGCCGATCGAGCCCACGCACATGCTCGCCTGGTCAGACAGGATATCGCCAAAGAGGTTGCCGGTAACCACCACGTCGAACTTGCCGGGCGCGCGCACCAGCTGCATCGCGGCATTGTCGACATACATGTGTTCGAGTTCGACCTGCGGATAGTCCTTGGCCACGTCCACGATCACGTCGCGCCACAGCTGCGAGGTTTCCAGCACGTTGGCCTTGTCCACCGAGCACAGGCGCTTGCCCCGGCCCATCGCGGCGCGGAACGCGACGTGGGCGATGCGGCGCACTTCGCTTTCGCTGTACGACATGATGTCATAGCCTTCGCGCTCGCCCTTGGCGTTCTGGCGAAAGCCCTTTTCGCCAAAATAGACGTCGCCGTTCAATTCCCGCACGATCAGCAGGTCGATCGCACCGGCCACTTCCGGGCGCAGCGCTGAATGGCTTTCCAGGCCGGCAAAGACCTTGGCCGGGCGCAGGTTGGCAAACAGGGTCAGTTCCTTGCGCAGGCCCAGGATCGCCTGTTCGGGGCGCAGGTGGCGTTCCAGCGCATCGCAATCGGGATCGCCCACGGCGCCAAACAGGATGGCGTCGGACGCGCGCGCCAGGTCGAGCGTTTCGGCCGGCAGCGGGTGGCCCTTGGCCTTGTAGGCGCAGCCGCCCACCAGCGCTTCGTCCATCGCGATGCCAAGGTCGAGGGCCTCGATCACGCGGACCGCTTCACGCGTCACTTCGGGGCCGATGCCGTCACCGGGCAAAACCGCAATTTTCATGGTATGGGCCTTTTCAATCCGATCCGATGCGCTTCAGCCTGTCGAGCAGAATCGCGCGGGCCGCCATAACATCGCGCCGCCGTTCGGCAAGCAGTTGGCTTGCGATCGCCGGCCCCTGGGCATCGAGCAGGGCGAGCAGCCCGGGCCAACCGCCCGTGGCGGCGCGCGTCGGGGCCAGGCCATGGCCCGCCTCGCGCAGCAGCAGCGCTTCATAGCCGGCCAGCGCCCGCGCCCAGCCGCGCGCCGACGGCGCCAGGCAGATGGCATCGAGCAGCGCGGCCAATGCGCCGTGGATCGCGGGCAGGGGCAGGCCTTCGGGCAGGGCGGCGGCGGTCAGCGCGCAGGCCCAGGCGATGCCCGCGCTGGCCAGCGGTTCGCCCAGCCAGGGGCCACGGCTGGTGACCAGTTCCACCCGCGCGTTTGGCAGGCGGCTTTCGCTGCGCCGCACCAGGTCTGCCGCCACAAGGTTGCCCGGGATCAGCACGGGCCGCAGCGTGCGGCCGCGCGCGCCGGCAACATAGGCCGCAACCAGGCCCGTCTCGCTGCCCAGCAGGCGCACCACCGCGCCGGTTTCGCCATGCGCCAGCACTGCGCAGACGATCTGCGGCACTGGCCCGGCATCGGGAAGCGAAGGCGGCGTTGCGTCATCCATCACCTGCCTGCCTGTGCCGCGTGGCGTCGCCCAGGGCAAGCGTCCTGCCGGGAAAGTCCATTTCGGGCATTGGAACAAAGGCGCAAGTGCGTTAGGTTGCCAAGGATGAAGCAGCTATTCCAGCATGCCGCGATCACGCAGGGAATGACCGTCCGGGTGGCGGTCAATTTTCT
Organism: Novosphingobium sp. 1529; assembly: GCF_040544855.1. NCBI lineage: Bacteria > Pseudomonadati > Pseudomonadota > Alphaproteobacteria > Sphingomonadales > Sphingomonadaceae > Novosphingobium > Novosphingobium sp. 1529. Next base: position 1,102,772 of record NZ_JBEPKW010000001.1, on the reverse strand, counting down.
GCCGGAGCAATCGCGCGTGGCGGCCGGCAAGTGGTTCTGGGTCTATCATATCCGCATCGAGAACGATTCGGCCGAGCCGGCCCAGTTGATCACCCGGCATTGGCGCATCACCGATGGGCGCGGCCATGTCAGCTTTGTCGATGGCGAAGGCGTGGTGGGCGAACAGCCCCGCCTGCTGCCGGGGCAGGCGCATGACTATGTCTCGGGCTGCCCGCTCGGCACGCCCACCGGCAGCATGGAGGGGCACTATACCATGCGCCGTGACGATGGCAGCGTGTTCGACGTGGCCATTCCGTTCTTTCCGCTGGCCGCCCCGGCCACGGCCAACTGACCGCCAAGCGAAGGGCGATACCACCAATGAAGCGGACCCATCTCCCGCTCAACGGGCTGCGCGTGCTCGACGCGGCCGCACGCCACCTGTCGTTCACCCGCGCGGCCGACGAGTTGGCGGTGACGCCCGCCGCCGTGGGCCAGCAGATCCGCGCGCTGGAAGACCTGCTCGGCGTCGTGCTGTTTCGCCGCACATCCAAGGGGCTGGAACTGACCGACGAGGCTGCGGCCGGCCTCGATGCCATCCGCGAGGGCTTCCTGCGCTTTGAAGAAGGCGTGCAGGCGATGCAGGCGGGGCAATCCAGCCACGTCTATACCATTGCCTGCCCGCGTGATTTCTTTGCCGCCTGGTTCAGCCAGCGGCTGGCCGCGTTTCGTGCCGAAAACCCGGCATTGCGCTTTTCGCTGGTCGGCGGCGATGGCGATATCGATTTTACCGAGGCCAATCTCGATCTGGCCGTGCGCTGGGCCGAAGGGCCGGGCGAACTCGAAGGCATTCCGCTCGGCGCGCCGCAAACCGTGATCGTCGCCGCGCCCGGCTTTGCCGACGTGAGCGGCGAAAACGGCGATGGCGCCTGGATCGGCTGGCCCGGTGATCCGGTGCCAGCGGGTGAGGGGCGCGAAGTGGCGTTTTCCGTGGGCGACGCCGGCACTGCGATCAGCGCCGCTGCGGCGGGCCTGGGCAAGGCGCGCGTGCCGCTGCTCCTGGCCGAATATGCGCTCTCGACCGGCCGCGTCGTCGCCCTGGGTGAGGTGGAGAACAGCCGGCGCGGCTATTGGCTGGTCGCTCCCTTGCCGCAGTGGCGCCAAAAAAAGGTCAAGGCCCTGGTTGCGGCCTTGGCGGAGGCCTGAATCCGCGCGATCCCGGCGTGACAGCGTTGGCAGACAACCTGCTGTAAAAAACCGTTGAAACGGCCACGCATACCACCTGTTAACCGCCTGGGTCCTATGCCCGCGAGATGGAACCCCTTAGTGGAAACCCTCAGGCGGAACAGGTTGGGATGGTCGCTGCCATCGCGGCCGAATCCTTGCCGCTGCGTCCGCGCCTGCGCGCCCGCAGCCGGGTGATAGGGGCGCTGCTGGGCGCGATCATGGATGGGGCCCACCGGCGCGCGTACCGCGGCGAGGCGATGGTCGCGGCCTATACGCACAATCTCTCCCGCCGCCTGCCGCTGCTGTCGTTGCTGGCGTTGCTGGCGGTCGGGCTGGTGATCATGCGGGTGGCCGGCACCGTGCCGTGGCCGGTGCTGGTGCCGGGCGTTGTCATGATGGTGTTCGTGGCAGAGCGCGGCTGGCACTGGCTGCCTGTGCAAGTGGAGCGCCGGCCTCTGGCGCTGCGGCGCAAGGATCTCGATGCGCTGCCAACCAGCGTGGGCCTTTCGGTGCTGTTTGCGGTGCTGTGGGCGCTCTATCTCTATTGTGTCGGCGGCGAGGCGCAGCGCGCATTGCTCTGCGTGTTGCTCTCGGTAATTTCCGTGGCAGGGGTGCTCGGGCTGGCGCATGCGCCGGCGGCGGCGCTGCGGCTGGTCTTTGCCTCCACCGTGCCGGCTTGCACCGTCTATCTCGTGGTGGATGGCGCGCACCTGTGGCCGGTGGTCCTGCTGCTGGTCATGGCCAATCTCACCGTGCTGGCCATGACATTCGGCTTCCATGCCGATTTCGTGCGGCTGGAACTGTCACGCCAGCAATTGGCGCGGCGCGAACGCCTGGCGGCGCGGCTGGCGGAAAGGAATTTCGAACAGGCCTCGCGCGATGCCCTGACCGGGGCCCTCAACCGCCGGGCAATCCTGGCGCGGTTGGATCAGGATGTGGCCCGGCATGAAGTGGCCCGGCATGAATTGGCAGCCCCGTGGCTGGCCCTGCTCGATCTCGACGGGTTCAAGCACGTCAACGACACCTATGGCCATGCCGCCGGTGATGATGTGCTGCGCGCGGTGGCCACGCGCATCGGTGCGATTTCCGGCGTCCTCGCGCATGGGCGCCTGGGCGGCGACGAATTCGCGATCCTGTTCGATGGCCGGCTCGACGCCACCGGCGTTACCGCTGCCGCGCAAGACCTGGCGCAGTCGGTGCGCGCGCCGGTGCTCCACAACGGGGTCAGCCTGCGCCTGCACGCTTCCACCGGCCTTCATCGCGTGCGCGGGCCCAGCGTGGGCGCCTGCCTGGAACGCGCCGACGCCGCGCTCTACAAGGCCAAGAAGCGGGGCGAGGGCGCCATCGTGCTATTTGGCCCGGACGACGAAACCGCCCTGCAGCAGCGCAGCGCGATGACTCGCCAGTTCAACGATTGCCTGTTGGATGATCGGCTGCGCCTGCTCTACCAGCCCTATTATGATGTGGACAGCCTGGCGGTCGTCGGGTTCGAGGCCTTTGCCCGCTGGTCGCCCGATGGGCAGACCTGGCTGGCACCGGGCGAGTTCATCGATCTGGCCGCGGCGACCGGCCGCACCGGCGAACTGACCCAGGCGGTGATGGGCCGGACGCTGGCGGAATGCGATGCCTGGCGCCAGGGGCTGACGGTGGCGATCAACCTGACCCCGCGCGATGTAACGCGCGAGGGCGCGGTCGACTCCCTTGCCCGGCTGGTGCGCGATGCCGGTGCCGATCCGGCGCGCTTCATGCTGGAAGTGACCGAAGCGGCGCTGATCGCCGATCCGCGCCGCGCCCACGCCCAGCTCGAGGCGTTCCGGGCGGCGGGTTTCCGCCTCGCGCTCGATGATTTCGGGGCGGGCTGGTCAAGCCTGTCGCAATTGCGCGATCTGCCGCTCGACATGGTCAAGATCGATCGCGGGCTGGCCGCCGCGCTGTCCAGCGATCCGGGCGCGCGGGCGATCGTGGGCACGATCGTCTCGTTTGCCTGGCAGTTGGGCATCGAGTGCATGATCGAAGGCGTGGAGGATGAAGCGCAGGTCGCCACGGCCCGCGCGCTCGGCATCCGCCTGATGCAGGGTTATCACTTTGCCCGGCCGGAACGTGCCGACGTGGCCCTGGCTGCGATGGGCCGCGCCGTCGCCTAAGCGCCGGTCAGTGCACGTCTACCAGCACCCGCTCCCCGCCCGGCGGAATCAGGCGGCGGAACAGGCGGCCGCGCTCGGAATAGAGCACGAGGCACAGCGATAGCAGCCCGCAGGTGACGAATGCCAGCGACAAGGGCCGCGCCGTGCCGTCATAGACCTGGCCGATGGCGATGCCGATCAGCGAGCCGATCAGCGTGCGCATGAACATCTGCATCGAACTGGCCGCGCCTGCGGTGCGGGCAAAGGGCTGCAGCGCGATCGAGCTGAAATTGGCGCCGATAAAGCCCATGGCGCAAATGTTGGCGGCCATCACCGGCATGAAGCGCAGCAGCGTCTGGTGCGGGCTGAAGGCGAAATGCACCTGCAACAGGCTGAGGCAGATGCATGCCAGCAGCGCCGTCTGCGACACGCGCCGCGCGCCAAAGCGTTCGACGATGCGGGCGTTGAAGAAATTGGAGAACGACAGGGACAGGGCCGTGGCGCCAAAGATCAGCGGAAAATAGTGCCCCGCGCCAAAGTGTTCGGCCACCAGCTGCTGCGAGCAGTTGATGTATCCGAACATCGCCCCGAAAACGAGCGCTGCCCCCAGGACGTAGCCGGCCGAAGACCGCTCGATCGCCGAATGGGCCATGTTGCGCGCGATGGTCATCGGCATGATCGGCTGGCGGTTGGCCGGGTCGAGCGTTTCGGGCAGGCGCATGAACACCCACACGCCCATGATCGTTGCCAGCACCGCCAGCACCCCGAAGATCCAGCGCCAGCCGGCAAACAGCAGCACGAATTGCCCCACACTGGGCGCCAGCATCGGCACGACCATGAACACGGTGGAGACGGTCGAGAGGGTGCGTGCCATCTGGTCTCCGGCAAAGCGATCGCGCACGATCGCGGCCGGCAGCACCGCCACGCCGGCACTCGACACCGCATGCAGCGCGCGCAGCACCAGCAGGGTATCGAAATCAGGCGCCATGGCGCAGCCCAGGGCCAGCGCGACATAGAGCACGATCGTGACCAGCAGCACCGGGCGCCGGCCATGGCGATCGGCCAGCGCGCCAGGCACCAGCGCGCCCACGCCGGCCGAAACCAGGAATATCCCCACCACCAGCTGGCGGCGATTGGGATCGCTGACGCCCAGGTCTGCGGCGATCTGCCCGAGCCCAGGCAGCATGGCATCGATGGCCAGCGCCTGAAGCGCCATGAGCAGCGCCATCATGGCAATGAATTCGCGCCCACCCAGCGCCTTGATCGGGCGCCGTCGGGCTGGATAGTCAGGTTGCATAACGATCCTATGGCAGGCAGGGCGCGGCAATCCAAGGTTTTGTTGCAGCCCTTGACCGTTGTTTGTGGCATGACGGACGCCGCATTCATGCCGATGTCCGAATCCCCGCCTTCGCCCCCTTTTCCCGTGCCCGATGCCGATGAGGCGCCGGGCCTGCGCAAGATCATCCATGTCGACATGGATGCCTTCTATGCCAGCGTGGAGCAGCGCGACGCGCCCGAGCTGCGCGGCAAGCCTGTGGCCGTGGGTGGCAATGCCGCGCGCGGGGTGGTGGCTGCGGCCAGCTATGAGGCGCGCAAGTTCGGCGTGCGTTCGGCCATGCCCTCGGCGCGGGCGGTGCAACTGTGCCCTGATCTGATCTTCCGCCGGCCGCGCTTCGATGTCTATCGCACGGTGTCGCAACAGATCCGCGCGATCTTTCTGGATTACACCCCCGATGTGGAGCCGCTGTCGCTCGACGAGGCCTATCTCGATGTCACGCGTGACTTGCGCGGGATCGGATCGGCGACGCGCATCGCCGAACTGATCCGGCAGCGCATCCGCGCGCAGACCGGGCTGACCGCCAGCGCCGGGGTGTCCTACAACAAGTTCCTGGCCAAGCTGGCGAGTGACCAGAACAAGCCCGATGGCCTGTGCGTGATCCGCCCGGGTGAGGGGGCGGCCTTCGTCGCCGGCCTGCCGGTAGCGCGCTTTCATGGGGTGGGGCCGCGCGGCGCGGAAAAGATGGCGGCGCTGGGCATTGCCACCGGGGCAGACCTGCGCGCGCAAAGCCTGGCCACCTTGCGCCAGCATTTTGGTGCCCAGGCCGATTATCTCTATCGCGCCGCGCGGGGAATCGATCTGCGCGTGGTAACCGCCGATCGTCCGCGCAAGTCTGTGGGGGCAGAGCGCACGTTTGATCGAGACCTGTCGTCGGGCCCAGTCCTGCGCGAAACGCTGGAAACGATCATCGACCTGGCGTGGGATCGCGTGGCGCGGGCCGACGTGACTGGTCGCACTGTGACGCTCAAGCTCAAGTTCAAGGATTTTACGGCGATGAGCCGCGCCCGTTCGCTGGCAACCCCGGTGGCGAGCCGCGATGCCCTAGCCGATGTGGCACGCGGCCTGCTCGACCAGGTCTTGCCGCTGCCACAGCCGGTGCGGCTGATGGGGGTAACGCTCTCGGCACTGGACGAGCCGGGCCAGCCAGCCGCTGTCGCCGCGCCGCCGGGGCAGGCGCAGCTCCCTTTTTGACGCCTATTGCTGCTGCTGGCGCGCGTAATCCTGCCACAAGGCGATCATCTCGCGCGTGGCGGGGCTGGTGGTCTCGGGCAAAGCCGCGACGGGAAAGAATGCGGCGTCGAGCAGTTCGCGTCCATCGGCGCGCGGGCTGCCCAGCGCGGTTCCCGCCACCAGCGCGATCTGGTTGAGCCAGCCGCCGCGATCGCGCAGGTGATCGGTAAAATGCACCGCATCGTGCAGCGTGCAGCCGGTTTCCTCGGCCAGTTCGCGCGCGGCGGTTGCCACCGGGCTTTCCCCGCGCGCCAGGCCTCCGCCGGGCAGCATCCAGGCATGGCTGTGGTGATAGCTGTGCCGCACCAGCAGCACGCGGCCTTGCGCATCGCGCGCCACGACCATGCAGCCGGGCACCGGCACGCGGCGCCAGCGCCACCAGGCCACGCGCAGCCGATGGGCCAGCCGCAGCAGGGCGCGGTGCCAGGAAGATGGAAACCAGGCGGGCATGCCCTTGGCCTAGCGGCTAGAGCCACCGAAATCGAGCCTTTCGCGCATCCTGCGCGCGGGCCTGTGGCTTACCCTGGCTGCGGCAATGGGTGGGGCAGACAATGGGCAAGCAGGCGCAGGGCATGGCGGGATCGGCATCGTTGGCGGGGCAGGCCTTGTGGCGCTGGCCAGACTGGCGCTGGCGCATGGCCTCACCGCGCTTTGGCAAATCCCCGCTGGCCGCGCTCCTTGCCGAAGTAGCGCTCTTGGGCAGTGTGGCGGCGCTGCTTGCCATGCTCGGCTGGGTACTTTTGGCGCCGCTCGCGCCGGCGACAGTGGGCGATAGCGTGGGCCTGGTGGTGCTTGATGCCCCGGCACGCGCCGCGCTTTTTGCCCAATTCGATCCATTTGCGCGCGATGTGCCAGATGGCGGGGGCGCTGGCGGTGAGGGGGGCGCGGCGCTGCCGTTCACTCTGCTCGGCACGCGATCCACAGCCGATGGGCAGGGCGGCGGCGCGATTCTGGCCGACGCCGACGGGGTGCAGCGCGCGGTGCCGCAGGGGGCGGACATCGCGCCTGGCGTGCGGCTGGTGCAGGTGGCGTTCGATCATGTGGTGCTGCAGCGCGCCGGGGGCACGCTGGTGCTGCGCCTCGCCGCGCAGGATGGCCGACCGGCTGACAGCACCGGCGGCAAGCCACCGGCGCCCCGCTTCCGCCTTGCCGATGCCGAGCACGGCGCGCCAGGATTGATCGTGTCTGGCGCAGTGGGCGAGGCGCAGTTCCTGGGCCTTTTGCCGGGAGACCGGATCGTGGCGCTGCGTGGCAAGCCCGTGCGCGACGCGCGCGATGCCCGGCAGATCGAAGCCATGCTGGCGGCCGGTCAGGCCGTTGCGGTAACGGTGCACCGCGCCGGGCACGATCTGGCGCTCTCGCTTGGCCCGGCCGGCGGGGGACAATGATGGGGCGGCTTTTGAAGTGTGAGGGCTTGGCCAGGCTTGCCGCACTGGCGCTCGCGCTGGCTTGGCCGCTGGCAGCACAGGCGCAGTTTCGCCTCAACGTGCGCGAGGCGGATATGCGCGCCTTCATCGCCGATGCCGCCGAAGTGACTGGCCGCACGTTCATCGTCGACGCGCGGGTTGCCGGCAAAGTCAGCGTGGCGAGCGAGCGGACCTTGAGCGCCAGCGAATATTTCGAGGTGTTTTTGGCCACGCTGCGTGCCAACGGCCTCGTCGCCGTCCCCACCGGCAACGGCGCCTTTCGCATCCAGCCGGTGGAGGGCGCAGCCAGCCAGCCCACCGCCGCACCCGCCGGGCGCGGCATGGCGGCGCGCAACCAGATGGTCACCGAAATCGTGCGCCTGCGCGCTGCCGATGCGGTCCAGGCACTCGACACGCTGCGCCCGCTGGTCAGCAAGGATGGCGCGCTCACGGCCAACAAGGCGGCCAATTCGCTGGTCGTGGTCGATTATGCCGACAACCTCGCTCGCATTCGCGCCTTGGTACGCCAGATCGACCAGGACCGGGCCACCGTGCTGACGCTCGATCTGGCCCATGCCGGCGCGCGTGAGGTGGCAAGCGCCCTGGCCCAACTGGTGGCTGCGGGCGAAGGCGGGCGCAGCGCGGCGAGCGTCGTGGCCGTGGACAGCGCCAATGCCGTGGTGCTGCGCGGTGACCCCGCTACCCTGGCGCGGCTGGCCGATGTGGCGCGGCGGCTGGATGCGCGCGCCGGGCAGGGCGGGGCGATCCGCGTGATCTGGCTCGACCATGCCGATGCCGCGCTGCTCGTGCCCGTGCTCGAACGGCTGGTGGGCGGCAGCGGCGGAGAGGCCAGCGCCGGATCGGCCGCGCCGGTGTCGCTGGGCAATATGGGTAGCGCTGGGGCCAGCGCCGCTGCGGGCAGCGCCAGTGCGCCGGGCCAGGAGGCGAGCGTGCCGGCCAATCCCTCCGGCGGTACCACCGGCGGCCTGGGCAATGGCCCCATCCGCCTCGATGGCGGGCGCGGCACGGCGACGATCACCCGCTATCCCGGTGCCAATGCCGTGATCATTGCCGCCCCGGCCGATGAACAGCGCCGCCTGGCCGATCTGGTCCATGCCCTCGATCTGCCGCAGCAGCAGGTGCTGGTCGAGGCGATCATCGTCGAAGTGTCTGACGATGTGGCGCAAAAACTGGGTGTGCAACTGCTTGTCGGCGGCAAGGATGCGCCCTTTGCCGTCACCAGCTTTTCCAACGGCGCGGCCAATATCCTCGATCTAGCCGGCGGCCTCTATGCCGATCGGCTGGATCAGACGACCACGGTGATCAATGGCGCCACTGTCACCACCAGCACCTCTGGCGCCACGGCTGATCTCTTGCGCCAGAATGCCGCGCAGGCTGCGCTTGCCGCGCGCGGCGGCATTGCCGGCTGGGCGACCAGCCTGGGCGGATCGGGCTTTTTCGGCACCCTGATCGATGCCGTGCGGGCCGACAGCAAGTCCAACGTGCTGTCCACCCCGCATATCGTCACCAACAACAACGTCCCGGCCTCCATTCTGTTTGGCAAGGAAATCCCGGTGGCGACGGGAGAGGCGCTGTCCAATTCGCTGACCGGCGCATTCCGTACGATCCAGCGCCAGAACGTGGGGATAGAGCTGGACGTGACGCCGCAGATCAACGCCGGCAATGCCGTGCGGCTCGATCTGCGGCAGCAGGTCAGTTCGGTGGCGGGGCCGGTCTCGTCCACCAACAGCGAACTGGTGGTCAACAAGCGGGAGATCCGAACCACCGTCACTATTGGCGATGGCGAGATCATCGCGCTGGGCGGCCTGCTCGACGATGCCGAGCGGCGCACGCTGGAAAAGGTGCCGCTGCTGGGCGATGTGCCGCTGCTGGGCGAACTGTTCCGCTCTCGCAGCAAAAGCCATGTGAAAACCAACCTGATGGTGTTCATTCGCCCCACCATCCTGCGCGACGGGGCAGGCCGGACGGCGCTGACGGCGCGGCGTATGGATGCCGTGCGCGGCGCGCAGGTGGCCTATGCCCCGGGGCAGGAACCGTCGATCGATGAACTGGTCCGCGATTACCTGGGAACGGCACGGCCAGCAGCAAGCGGGGCCAGCGACACGGTGATCCGTCCGCCCGGTCCGGCGGTAGCCCAAACCGGGGTGCAGCCGTGATGCCGGTGGAGGACACCGCCACCTGGCGCCCCGATTACGCTGCGGCCCGCACCATGGGCCTGCTGGTGGAGGGGCGCGAGCCAGGCGGGCTGGCCGTGGTCTTGCGCGAAGGAGCCAGCGCGCTGACGCTGCTCGACGTGCGGCGGCTGGGCGGGCCGATCGCCAGCTGGCGCCGCGTGCCGCCCCCCGCGTTCGAGGCGCTGCTGGCGCAGGTCTATGCCGATGGTGCCATGGCCGCCGCCGATGCGCTGGCACGCGATGATACAGCACCCGCCGCGCTCGATCTGCCCAGCGCGGAAGATCTGTTGGGCAGCACCGATGATGCCCCGGTGATCCGCCTGATCAATGGCCTTTTGGCCGAAGGGCTGCGCCAGGGGGCGTCGGATATCCATCTGGAACCCTATGAGCAGGCGCTGGTCGTGCGCCTCCGCCGTGATGGGCAACTCGCCGAAATGCTGCGCCTGCCCGCGCATGTCGCGCCGCTTCTCGCCAGCCGCATCAAGGTCATGGCGCGGCTCGACATCGCCGAACGGCGCCTGCCGCAGGACGGGCGCATGGCGCTCGATCTCGCCGGTAGGCTGGTTGACGTGCGCGTGTCCACGCTGCCCTCGCGCGCGGGAGAGCGGGTCGTGCTGCGCCTGCTCGACAAGGCGCGCGCCGGCATCGATCTGGCGGCGCTCGGGCTGGATACGGCGGCCGATGCCGTGCTGCGCCGGGCGTTGACCCAGCCCAATGGCATCGTGCTGGTCACCGGGCCAACCGGTTCGGGCAAGACCACCACGCTCTATGCCGCGCTTGGCCTGCTGCGCGATGACGCGCGCAATATCCTCACGGTCGAAGACCCGGTGGAATATGCCGTCGATGGCGTGGGGCAAACCCAGGTCAATTCGCGCCTGGGCCTCACCTTCGCGGCCGGGTTGCGCGCGATCTTGCGGCAAGACCCTGACGTGGTGATGGTGGGCGAAATTCGCGACGCCGAAACCGCGCAGATTGCCGTGCAGGCTGCGCTGACCGGGCATCTCGTGCTGGCAACGGTGCATACCAACGATGCGGTTGGGGCGGTGACTCGCCTGCGCGACATGGGGGTGGAGCCGTTCCTGCTGGCGGCCACGCTGCGCGCCGTGCTGGCACAGCGGCTGGTGCGGAGGCTGTGCCCGCAGTGCCGGGTTTCGGTGCCCGTGCCGCCGCGCCTTGCCACGGCGCTGGGCCTGCCCGTGGATACCATGGTCAGCGATGCGCCGGGCTGCGCGGCTTGTGGCGACAGCGGGCATCAAGGCCGCGTCGGCGTGTTCGAGGCGCTGTGGGCCGATGATGGTCTGCGCCGGATGATCCACGATGACGCGGGCGAAGATGCGCTGCTGGCCCATGCCTTTGCTACCAGCCCGCGCCTGGCCGATGCTGCGCGCGCCTTGGTCGTGGCCGGCACGGTCGGCGCGGCAGAGGCGGCGCGCATTCTGCGGCAGGACCAGGGATGAGCCGCACGGCGTTCACCTATCGCGCGCTCGATCGCAAGGGGCGCGAGCGGCAGGGCCGCCTGGCCGCGCCCGATCCGGCGGCGGCGCGGCAGAACCTGGCGGCGCGCGGCTGGCATGTGCTGCGCGTCGATCCTGCACAACCGCGCGACGTGCGGCCGGTTGCCCGGCTGCGGCTGGGCCTGGCCCGGCGCGCGCTGCTCACTCGGCAACTGGCTGCGCTCGTGGCTGTCAGCCCGGTGGAAGAGGCGCTGCGCACCATGCTGCGCCAGGCCGGCGCCACGCGGGAAGGTGCGGTGATCGGCGCAGTCCACGCCGGAGTGTGCGAGGGGCTGGGCCTGGCCGAGGCGATGGGCCGCGCGCCGCGCGCGTTTCCGCCGGTCTATCGCGCGATGATCGGCGCGGGGGAAAGCGCTGGCCGCCTGCCGCAGATCGCCACGCGCCTGGCCGATCTGGCCGAGCGGCAGGCGCAGGTGCGCGCGCGCCTGGCGGGTGCGCTGGCCTATCCCCTGGCGTTGGCAGCGGTGGCCGTGGCGGTGGTTACCGGCCTGATGGTAGCCGTGGTGCCGCGCGTGGTGGAGCAGTTCGACGCGGCCAGCCGGCAACTGCCATGGCTGACGCGCGCGGTCATCGCGGTGTCGGGCTTTCTTGCCACCTGGGGCTGGGCCATGCTGCTGGCGATCGTGCTGGGCGGGCTGGCGTTTGTCCGCGCGCTGGCATGGCTGCCGTTTCGCGCGCGGGTGGATCATGCGCTGTTGCGCCTGCCCGTGCTCGGGCCGCTGTGGCGCGATGCTCAGGCCGCTGCCTTGGCGCGCACGCTGGCGACGATGATCGCGGCGCGCCTGCCGCTGCTCGAAGGCTTGCGCCTGTCTGCGCGTACGGCGGCCAATCACAGCCACGCCCGTGCCCTGGCACAGGTGGCGCAAGGCGTGCGCGAGGGCGGCTCGCTCGCCGCAGGGCTCAGCCAGGCCGGGCTGTTTCCGCCGCTGCTCATAGCCATGGCCGCTAGTGGCGAGGCATCGGGCCAGCTTGGCCCCCTGCTGGAAAGCGCGGCCGAAGCGCTGGATCGCGCGTTCGAGGCCACGGCGGCCACCGCGCTCGCTCTGCTGGAGCCAGCGATCATTGTGGTGATGGGCGCGATCGTGGCGCTGATCATCCTCGCGATCCTGCTGCCGATCCTGCAATTGCAAACCCTTGTTGGAAATTGACCCATGGCTGTCGTGCATGCCCGTTCCCGTCGCCCCGCGCCCAACGGGTTCAGCCTGGTGGAACTGATGGTGGTGATCTTCATCCTTGGCCTGCTGACCACGGTGGTGCTGATCAACGTGATGCCCAGCCAGGATCGCGCCATGGCGGTGAAGGCGCAAAGCGATATCGCCACGCTGGAGCAGGCGCTGGAAATGTTCCGGCTGGACCAGGGCAGCTATCCCAGCCAGGCGCAAGGGCTGGCTGCGCTGCGTGAGGCGCCGCCCGATCTCGCCGTGCCGGAAACCTGGCGCAAGGGGGGCTATATCCAGCGCTTGCCCAAAGACCCCTGGGGCCGGCCCTATCTCTATCGTGTGCCTGGCCGCGATGGCGCGCCGTTTGTGCTGATGTCGCTGGGTGCCGATGGCCAGCCGGGCGGCAGTGGCGCCAATGCCGATATCATGGCGCAGGGGCAGGGCGGCTGACATGCCCGATCAAGGCCTGATCCTGTTGCTGGCCGAAACCGGCGGGCCGCCGGTTGCCGCATGGTGCGTGGCCGATGGGCGCATCGACGCTCTGTCGCCTGGGCAAGACCTGGCCGGCTGGCGCGGCCGCATCACCGCGCTGGTGCCCGCCGCGCAGGCACCCGTGCTGGCCCTTGGGGCGCAGGAAACCGCCACCGCCGACCAGGCCTTGGCCGTGGCGCGGCTGGCAGCGCAGGATCATGCCCTGGCGCCCGGCAGCACGGCGGTTGCGGGCCGGGACGATGGGCAGGTCGTGGCCACGCTGGTTGCGCAGCAGATCCTGGCCGCCTGGCAGGCGCAGGTTGTAGCGTTGACTGGCCGCGATGCCGATGCATTGCTGCCAGCCGGATTGCTGCTGCCGCCGCCGCCAGCGGGCACGGTCCACCGCGCCAGCCTGGGGCGCGGAATGGTGCTGGCGCGCACCGACCAGGCGGCCTTTGTTGCCGAAGCGCCGCTGTGGCAGGCGCTCGTGCCCGATGGCGCCCGGGTGGTGGATTGGGCAGAGCGAGACCTCGGCCCGCGCTTGCTGCAGGCACATGCAGCGCCCTGGCTCGACATGCAGGGTGGCGCGGCGGGGCAGGCCGCCTGGCCAGTGCGCCGGCTGGCGCGCCTGGCAGTGCTCGTCAGCGTGCTGGCGCTGGCGGTGCCCGTGGCGCAGATCGTGCGCTGGCGCGTGGATGCGGCGCGGATCGCGGCGGCCAGCGTGGCACAAGTGCGCGCGCGCTTTCCCGCCGTCACCGATCTGGCCAGCGCAGAACAGGCGGTCAATGCGGCGCGCCTGCGGGCGCAGGCCGGCGCCGATGGCTGGGCGCCGCCCACTGCTGCGTTGTGGCAGGCGCTGCGGGCAGCGCCGGGAGTGCGCCTCGCCGGCCTGCAGCACACGGCGCAGGGTAGCTTGCGGTTCACCCTCGCGGCGCGGGAGACCGCGCCGGTCGATGCGGTGCTGCTGGCCTTGCAGCGCGATGGCTGGCGCTTGGCCCAGCCACCGGCGCCGGTACGCGATGGCGCAGGCATTGTCGCCACTATCACGATGCGGGCACCATGATGGCGCGGGTGCAGGCGTGGCTCGCCACACTGACCGCGCGTGAACGCGGCATGGTCAGCCTGGCGGTTGGCCTGGCCATGGCTCTCGCCCTGGCGCAGGGCGTGCTGGTACCACTGGCCCAAGCCTGGCAGGCGGCCCGCGCGCAGCATCAGGCAGCCGCGCAACGCAGCGCGCACCTGCTGCGCCGGCTTGCCGATCTGGACGACAGCGCGGGCGCGCCAACCAAGATCGATCCTGGCCGCCTGGTGGCATTGGCGGGCCAGGGTGGGGTCAGACTCGCCCCGGCAGAGGCGCAGGGGGCATCGGTGCGGCTGGTTGGCCAGGGATCGAGCGGTGCGGTGCTCGCCTGGCTGGAATCCCTGCGCCAGCAGCGCCTGATCGTGCAGCAGGTCACGCTTGGGCCATTGCCCGAAGGCGGCGTGAGCGTGGACGTACGGGTGATAGTAGCGCCCTAGGCGGCGCGGTCTTCCTTGCTGCGGGTATAGCCCACTTGCGGCACGTCGAGGTGGAAGGGGCGCAGCGGCTTGCCGAGGTTGCGTTCCATCGCCGGCACGATGCGGTTGCGGGCCTGCGCGGCGATGGCCTTGCGGCCAGGGCAATCGCGCGGGTCGAACGGATCGAGGAAGTGGATGTCGAGCCGGAAAGAACCGCGCCGCGCCAGGATGCGCAAGGCATTGGCGATGCCGCCCTCGGTGCCGATCCAGCCGATCCATTCCGCCACGGGGCCGTAATCGAGCACGACCGGCTGCACCAGCACGCCCGGTGGCGGCGGCTCCAGCACGCGCAGCATCGATGTCTTGAACGGCAGCAACGACTGACCGTCGGTGGTGGTGCCTTCGGGAAAGACGGTGATGGCCCAGTTGTCGGCCAATGCCTCGCGCAGGCGGTTGATCTGGTCGGCCACGCCCAGCCGATCTTCGCGGCTGACGAAGACCGTGCGGTTGAGCCGGGACAGCCAGCCCACCACCGGCGCCTGGCCGATTTCAGACTTGGACACAAAGGCCGTGCCGCTGGCGCCGCCAAGGGCCAGAATATCCACCCACGACAAGTGGTTGCTGATGTAGAACACGTCGCGACGCAGCGGCGTGCCGTGAACCCGCACGCGCGCGCCACACAGGCGCGCCGCCAGGTAAAGGAACACGCGCGGCAGCGGCGAGCCATAGTGCACCGTGCGCCACACATAGTGCAGCGGCACGCAGATCAGCAGGGCGAGCAGAATGCCCACCGCGCGCCAGAACACGCGAAACTTGCCCAGCAGGCTGATCGGGGCATCGCGCTCGGGGCCGACGCTGCGCTGGCGGACCATGGTGGTGCTCAGCTTTCCCGGCCGAGCTTGACGCCGTAGAGTTCCATGCGGTGATCGACCAGGCGATAGCCCAGCTTTTCCGCAATCTGGCGCTGCAACTGTTCGAGTTCGGGATCGACGAATTCGATCACCCGGCCCGTTTCCACGTCGATCAGATGGTCGTGGTGCGCCTCGGGCGTGGCTTCATAGCGGGCGCGGCCATCGCCGAAATCGTGGCGATCGAGAATGCCGGCCTCTTCGAACAGGCGCACGGTGCGATAGACCGTGGCAATCGAGATGCGCGGATCGCGCGCCGCGGCGCGTTCGTGCAGCTTTTCCACGTCCGGGTGGTCGGTACTTTCCGACAGCACTTGCGCAATCACGCGGCGCTGGTCGGTAATACGCAGGCCGCGTTCGGCGCAAAGGGCTTCGAGATCGATCACTCGGTGCACGCTGTTCTCGTCATTCTGGAAAGGTCAGTGCCCAATATAGGCGAATTGGCGTGGCTTGTTAACCGGCCAGACGCGGCGAAACCACAGGGAGGCTACGGCGCTGTGGATGACCGGGCCAAGGCCCACGGCATCACGCCGATCGGGCATGCAAAGGCCCGGCAAGCATAGCGCCTGCCGGGCCGAATATGCAGGTGCGGCGCGCCGGGATTGCTCCCTATGCGCCAGCGCGCCTGATCAGGCCGATGCGGCAGCCTTGCCGCGACCGCGCTTGGCGGGGGCAGCGGCGGGCTTGCGGCCCAGGCCAATCTTCTTGGCCAGTTCACGGCGCTTTTCGGCATAGGCCGGGGCGACCATTGGATAGTCGGCCGGCAGGTTCCAGCGTGCGCGATACTGTTCGGGCGTCATGTTGTAGCGGGTGGCAAGATGGCGCTTGAGCATCTTGAGCTTCTTGCCGTCTTCCAGGCAAACGATGTGGTCATTCTTGACCGAAGCGCGGATCGATACTGCCGGTTCGGGCGCGGGTTCAGCGACCGGTTCAGACGGCTTGAGCCCGGCGAGCGCCGAATAGACATTGGAAATGAGCACCGGAAGGTCACCCACCGCAACGCTGTTGTTGCTCACGTGGGCGGCCACGATGTCCGACGTCAGCGTGATCAGGGTTTCACGCATATCGTTTTCGATATCACTCATTGCGATCCGGCTTTCGTTCTATGTTGCTGTGCGACACGTTTTTAGACGACATCCCGCTTTGTCGGGAGCGTCGGTTGTCTATACGCTTTTATATTCGATAAACAACCGCGGGAAGATGCGGTATTCGATAAAATGACCGAAATTTCATAAACAGCTGATTTGCCGAAATTTCAAATCACAGTTTAAGTTCCTGGCTAATTGCCGCAATCCTTTCGCCAGTGGTGCTGCGATAGTAACCGGGCCTAATTCCAATGGGTTGGAATCCGTGTTTGCGGTAGAGGTTCCCGGCAGGATTGCCTTCGCGCATCTCCAGAAACAACCGCGCCATGCCCAAACTGCGCGCCTGGGCGATGAATCGTGCCAGCAGCGAGTCGCCCAGACCCTGCCGCCGATATTGCGGTGCAACAGCGAAGAGCAGCAGTTCTTCTTCGTCGAATATACTGCGCGACAAGAAGAATCCGGCAGTCGAGGCGAGGTCTTGGGGATGCTCGCCGCCATCGGCACCGATCAGGCCATAGCGGGTGCGCCCGATCAGCAGCGCGTCGCCCACCTGGCGGCGGTTCCAGGCTTCGCCATAGTCGGGCGGAAAGGCCGTGGTCATCACGGCCATGATGCGGTCGAGATCCTCGATCTGCTCCATCACGCCGGCAAGGCGCCGCCTGGCAACCGGGCGTCCGGCGCGCGGCCATAGGCAGGCGCGGCGCCATCGGTAAGGGCTGATGAATCGAGCAGATGGGCGCTGCGGGCATCGGGCCACAGCGGGCAGACCTGCACGGGGGCGTGCCCATCTGGCCGCGCGGCGGCGCAGGCAGCGGCCTGGCTGCCGGCCACCAGCGGCGCGGTCAGTCGCGCCAGCGCCAGGTCGGGTGACAGCGAGGCAAGCGGCGCGGTGGGCCGGCCGGCCGCATCGAACGGGCGGAAGAACCATTCCCCGTGGCCGCCGGTCATCACCACGTCGACCGGTTGCGGCGCCGGCCCGCCCTGCTGCGCGCGCGCCATGGCTGCCACCAGTTCCAGGCTCTGATAGCCCAGCACATGGGCATTCCAGGCAAGCGCCAGGGCACGCGCCGCGGCCAGCCCCACGCGAATGCCGGTAAAGCTACCTGGCCCGCTGTCGACCAGGATCGTGGCGGCGCGCCCCTTGTCGGGCAGCGCGGCAATCATCGGCACCAGCCGTTCGGCATGGCCACGGCCGAGCATCAGGCATTCGCCCGCGATCAGCGCGTCGTCTTCGTAGAGGGCGACCGAACAGCTTTCCGTGGCGCTATCGATCACCAGGCGGCGGCGGGAAAAAGGGGCAGCCTGGGGCACGACGAGTCCCGTTCCGATCAGGCCGCGCGCACTTCGGTCACTTCGGGCACATAGTGCTTGAGCAGGCTTTCGATGCCGTGCTTGAGCGTGGCGGTCGACGAAGGACAGCCCGAGCAGGCGCCCTGCATCTTGAGATAGACCACGCCTTCGCGAAAGCCCCTGTAGATAATGTCGCCGCCATCGTTGGCCACGGCTGGGCGCACGCGGGTTTCGATCAGGTCCTTGATCTGGTCGACGATATCGGCGTCGGCCGGATCATCGCCGAAATCCTCGTCCTCGTCGGGCACCATGATCCCTGCCGCGCTGCCGGCGGCAAACAGCGGCGCCTGCGACACGAAATGATCGAGCAGGATTGCCAGCACCTGCGGCTTGGCATCGGCCCATTGCGCGCCCGGCGCAATCGTCACTGCGACGAATTCCTGGCCGAACAGAACTTCGGTTACATCGCCCAGCGAAAACAGCGCCTGCGCCAGCGGCGAGACCTCTGCCTCTTCGGGCGAGGTGAACGACCGCGTGCCGCTGGTCATGACTCGTTCGCCCGGCAGGAACTTGAGCGTGGCCGGATTCGGCGTGGTTTCGGTTTCGATGAACATGATTGTTGCATTTAGGACTGGGGGGGCAGGGGTCAAGGGGCGAGAAGGGCTGGCTGGCCAGCGTGGGCCATGTATTTCGCTGGAATGGGCCTGCCTGGCTGCTATGAACCGGGCCATGATGACTGCTCCTTCGCGCGCTGCGCGCTTCGCCACGCTTGTTTCGTCTGCCGTGCTCGCCGCCTCGGCCCTCGCTGCACCGGTTGCCGCTGCCCCGGTCAAGCGGGCGGCGGCACCGGCTGCTCGCCCGGCTGCAGCCGCGCTGTCCACCGCCATCCTGCCGGTGCCGCTGATGCCGGTGGTGCCCGCTGGCCAGCGCCAGTGCAGCGCCAAGACCGCTTCGGGCCTGGGCACGCTGACGCTCAAGCCGTCGGCCGATGCCGCCCATCCGGCCAAGGGCGATTATGTGCTGGTCAACTATATCGGCTATCTTGCCGCCGATGGCCGCGTGTTCGACCAGAACACCGCCGCTGCCTTTCCGGTCGAAGGGGTGATCCCCGGCTTTTCCGAAGGCCTGCAGCTGATGGCCAAGGGCAGCACCTGGCGGTTCTGCGTGCCGGCCACGCTGGGCTATGGCGCGCAAGGCGCGGGCGAGACCATCCCGGCCAATGCCGATCTCGTATTCCAGGTGGAGCTGGTCGATTACAAGACCGCCGCCGACGTCGAAAAGATGCGCGCGGCTGCCGCCGCTGCAGGCCAGCCGGGCGCCGATGGGCAGCCTGCCACGCCGGCCCCCGCCACCACGCCCAAGCCGTAATGGCGTAATTAAGCGATATGAACGTGGTGAAGGGCCGGTCTATTCACTGGCCCTTCACAAACCCCCTCCCTATAGATGGGAAATGCGATCGAACACCTGGCGCTCGCGGCGCTTCGCTTTTCTCGTTCTTTCCCTGCTCGCCACCACGGCGCCCGCCGGCATTCCGGCAGCGGCGCAGGCCAGAGCCGCCCCGGCGGCGACGGCCGTGGACAACACGGCGCAGAACTGGCTCTACGTCGGCAGCGACGTGCCGCAGGACAAGGAATGGATCTTTGGCCGCCTGCCCAATGGCTTGCGCTATGCCGTGCGCCACAATGGCGTGCCGCCCGATCAGGTTTCGGTGCGCGTGCTGGTCGATGCCGGATCGTTTTATGAAACCGATGCCCAGCAGGGCTTTGCCCACCTGATCGAACACCTCACGTTCCGCGATTCCAAGTATCTCAAGTCGGGTGAGGCGATCCCCACCTGGCAGCGCCTGGGCGCCACGTTCGGCAGCGATACCAATGCCGAAACCAGCGGCACCCAAACCGTTTACAAGCTCGACCTGCCCGATGCCACGCCGGCCAAGCTGGATGAAACCTTCAAGCTGCTGTCGGGCATGATCGCCGCACCGATCTTCACGCCGCAGGGGGTGAAAACCGAGGTGCCGATCGTGCTGGCGGAAATGCGCGAGCGTTCCGGTCCGCAGACCCGCGTGATGGACGCCACGCGCGAGTTGTTCTTTGCCGGCCAGCCGGCCGCCACGCGCTCGCCGATCGGCAAGGTCGAAACGCTGCAGGCGGCCACGCCCGAGAGCATCAAGGCCTTCCACGACAAGTGGTATCGCCCCGACAACACGATTATCGTGGTGGCCGGTGATGCCGATCCCCAGGCGATGCTGGCGCAGATCACCAAGTGGTTCGGCCCGTGGACCGGCAATGGCCCCAAGCCCGCACCGGTCGATTTCGGCAAGCCGGTGGCGCCCAAGGGGGCCAATCCCGCCAATCCCGTCGATGGTGCCCGCGTGCTGGTCGAACCCAGCGTGCCGATGCAGTTCAACTATGCCGTGGTGCGGCCGTGGAAGCGCCATGCCGATACCATCGCCTATAACCAGGGGCTGATGATCGACCGCTTGGCCATGGCGCTGATCAACCGCCGCCTGGCCGTCCGCGCGCGCGCCGGTGGCAGTTTCCTGTCGGCCTCGATCGATCAGCAGAACTATGCCCGTTCGGCCGATACCACGCTGGTTTCGGTCACGCCGCTGGGTGATGACTGGAAGGCCGCCGTGGCCGATGTGCGTTCGGTGATCGACGATGCGCTGGCCTCGCCGCCCTCGCAGGCCGATATCGATCGCGAGGTGGCCGAGTTCGACCTGTCGTTCAAGGTGCCGGTGGAAACCCAGCGTACCCAGGCCGGATCGGACCTGGCCGACGATATCACCCAGGCGGTCGATATCCGCGAGACGGTGGCCAACCCCGAGACGGTCTATACCATCTTCAAGAAGTCAGTGCCGCTGTTCACCCCGCAGGCCGTGCTGGCGCATACCCGCGCGCTGTTCAAGGGCACGGTCGTGCGCGGCATGCTGACCACGCCGCGCGATATCGGCGCGACGGCGGCCGATGTGCGCGCCGCGCTGATTGCCAAGCCGGTGCCAACCGGCAGTGTCCGCCTGCCGACCGACAAGCTGACCTTTGCCCAGTTGCCGCCGATCGGCACGCCGGGCACCGTCGCCCAGGCGCAGCCCACCGGCGTGCTCGGGATCGAGCGGCTGACCCTGTCGAACGGGGTCAAGGCGCTGCTCTGGGCCAATGATGCCGAACCGGGGCGGATCATCATCCGCATCCGCTTTGGCGGTGGCCTGGCCGCGATCGCGCCCAAGGATGCGGTCTATGCTTCACTTGGTGACATGGCGCTGATGGAAACCGGCTTTGGCAAGGTGGACCGCAACGCGCTGGACGAGCTGGCCACGGGCCGCAAGTTCAACCTCAACTTCAAGCTCGACGATACCGTGTTCGAGTTTTCGGCCGATACCCGCCCGTCCGATCTCAAGGACCAGCTCTACCTCTTCGCCGCCAAGCTGGCCGCGCCGCGCTGGGATACCAACCCGATCCTGCGCGCGGTGGCAGCGGCCAAGCTGCAATATGCCGCCAGTGGCTCTTCGCCCCAGGCAGTGTTGCAGCGGGACATGGGCTGGCTGCTCAAGGACAAGGACCCGCGCTACAAGGTGCCCGATCCGGCCGCGCTCGACACTGTGACGCCTGCCGATTTCCGCCGCGTGTGGGAACCCCTGCTGGCGCAGGGCCCGATCGAGGTGGACATGTTCGGCGATTTCACGCGGCAGCAGGCGCTCGATGCGCTCAACGCCACGTTCGGTGCGCTGCCGGCCCGCACTGCGGCCAACCCGCCGCCGCTCGATCCGCATTTGCCCGCGCACAATGAAACCCCGGTGGTGCTGACCCACACGGGCGATCCGAATACGGCAGCAGCCATGGTGGCCTGGCCCACCGGCGGCGGGCGCACCGGCGTGCACGAATCGCGCCAGCTCGAAATCCTGGCGCAGATCGTCAACAACCGCCTGTTCGACGAGATGCGCGAAAAGATCGGCGCGTCCTATGCCCCGCAGGTTGAATCGGTCTGGCCGATGGATCTGCCCTCGGGCGGTTATCTCGGCGCGACAGTGCAACTGCGGCCGCAGGATCTCCCCGCGTTCTTTACCGCGACGGACAAGATCGCCGCCGATCTGGTGGCCGCGCCGCCCACGCCCGATGAAATCGAGCGCGTGACCGAGCCGCTCAAGCAGCTGATCACCCGCGCCAGCACCGGCAACGCCTTCTATATGTCGCTGCTGGAAGGCGGAGCGCAGGAGCCGGGCAAGTTCGACGATATCCGCTCGATCCTGGTCGATTACAGCAAGACCACGCCCCAGGCGATGCAGGCGCTCGCCGCCCGCTATCTCCAGCACGATCGCTCGTGGCGCGTCGAAGTGGTCCCCGAAGCTAAGAAATAACGTGCAGGATCCTCCCTCCGCAAAGCGGGGGGAGGTGGCGGCCGCAGGCCGCCGGAGGGGGTGTTTTTCTTCCCCCCACGCAACAAAATGTCGATCACACTATGCGAAAGGCTTTCTTTGCAATCCTGCGCGCGTGCGCCTATGTCCGCCGGTCTTGAAAGGAATGAGGACAGTGGCACAGAACTGGAATGCAAAGAGCTGGCGGGATCAAGAGGCGCGGCATCTGCCGGTCTATCCCGACGCGGACAAGCTGAACGCGGTGGAAGGCACCCTTGGCAGCTTTCCGCCGCTGGTCTTTGCCGGCGAGGCACGCGCGCTCAAGGCCGATCTGGCCCAGGTGGCGGCGGGCAAGGGTTTTCTGCTCCAGGGCGGGGACTGCGCCGAAAGCTTTGCCGAATTTCATCCCAACAACATCCGCGACACGTTCCGGGTGCTGTTGCAGATGGCCGTGGTCCTCACCTTTGCCAGCAAGCAGCCGGTGGTGAAGGTTGGCCGCATGGCCGGCCAGTTCGCCAAGCCGCGCTCGTCGCCGGTGGAACGCCAGGGTGATGTGGAACTGCCCAGCTATCTGGGTGACAACATCAACGGCATCGATTTCACGCCCGAACAGCGTATCCCCGATCCCGACCGCATGCTGCGCGCCTATAGCCAGGCGGCCGCAACGCTCAACCTGCTGCGCGCCTTTGCCGGCGGCGGCTATGCCAACCTGCGCCAGGTGCACGGCTGGACGCTCGACCATATCGCCAAGAGCCCCTGGGCCACCAAGTTTGGCGAAATGGCCGACAAGATCGGCGAAGCGCTGGACTTCATGGAAGCGTGCGGCGTCAACCCGTCGAACGTCCCGCAGCTGCAGGGCACCAGCTTCTATACCAGCCACGAAGCGCTGCTGCTGCAGTATGAAGAGGCGATGACGCGGCAGGATTCGCTGACCGGTGACTGGTACGATACCAGCGCGCACATGCTGTGGATCGGCGATCGCACCCGCTTCGAAGGTTCGGCCCATGTCGAATTCCTGCGCGGCGTGGGCAATCCGATCGGCATGAAGTGCGGCCCCAGCCTGACGCCCGACGCGCTGCTGCGCATGCTCGACACGCTCAACCCCGCGCGCGAAGCCGGCCGTATCACCCTGATCAGCCGCTATGGCCACGACAAGGTGGAAGCCGGCCTGCCCGCGCTGGTGCGCGCGGTGAAGCGCGAAGGGCACCCGGTGGTGTGGAGCTGCGACCCGATGCACGGCAACGTGATCAAGGCCGACAACGGCTACAAGACGCGGCCGTTCGACCGTATCCTGGCCGAAGTGAAGGGCTTCTTCGCCGTGCACCGCGCGGAAGGCACGCATGCGGGCGGCATCCATATCGAGATGACCGGCCGCGACGTGACCGAATGCACCGGCGGCGCCGTGGCGATCACCCAGGAAAGCCTGGCGGACCGCTACCACACCCACTGCGACCCGCGCCTCAACGCCGCGCAGTCGATCGAACTGGCGTTCCTCCTGGCCGAAATGCTCAACTTGGAACACGCCGACAAGAAAGCCGAAGCGGCCTGAGACTAGCAAAAAGCCCCCTCCTCTTCAGAGGAGGGGGTTGGGGGTGGTGCAAAGCCGCGCGCTAAATCCCGAACAAGCGGGACCCCGGATCAAGTCCGGGGTGACGAACCATGTAACGTCAGTTTAACGTCACCCCGGACTTGATCCGGGGTCCGGCTTTCCTTCGAAATCGGCCGCAACGTGCGTTGACGCTCCGCATGTGTCTGCGCGACGATCCGCCCATGGATCGCGAAACCTATGGCGGCTGGGTCTATATGATGGCCGATCGCTATCGCGGCACGCTCTACATTGGCGTGACAGCGGACCTCGCAAAACGGATCGATCAGCATCGCAAGGGCGCCGGATCAGACTTCTGCGCGCGCTACGGTTTGCATCGGCTGGTTTGGGCCGAGCGCGGAGAGCCGATCGACGCCTGCATCGCCCATGAAAAGCGGTTGAAGCGCTGGCGCCGGGACTGGAAGTTTGCGCTGGTTGAAACGGCCAATCCAGGGTGGGACGATCTGTTTCGGTTTCTGGTGTGACTGTTTCCCAAGGAAAAGCGGGACCCCGGGTCAAGCCCGGGGTGACGTTGTAAATTGATGCTATCGCGTTCGTCACCCCGGACTTGATCCGGGGTCCCGCTTGCTGATGAGCACACATTTCCGGGCACAACCGCACGTCGCCACTTCCCCCCGCGCACGCCATCGCGCACAGTGGCGGGCATGAGCCAGCCCAACGCCCAAAAGCCCATGGACCCGCTTGCCCAACGCGCGCTGTTTGCCAGGGCGGTGGACCTGCTCGGCGGGATCAAGGCCGCTGGCCAGGCGATCGGGGAAAGCGAACTGGGCATGGCCGCGCTGCTTTCGGGCGCGGAGCCATTGCATCCGCGCGTGCTGGAGCGGGCGAGCAAGGCCTTGATCGCCCATGCGGACGCCTGCCGCGCGATGGAGCGGCGCATTTCGCCGGCCTTTACTGCCAACCTGACCAACGCGCAGATCGGCAGGGGCTGAAACCCACCGCAGTCTGCGCCCAAGGCGGCCTGGCGGATATAGTATAACGCTGATCGGCGCGGGTTGGTCGTTCGTCGAACGGTTGGGAACCTTTGCTTGACACCATCGCGCCCGCGCGCGTTCGATGCGGCCGCCAAACCGGTTTCGCCTGTAAAGGAATTCACCCTTGCGCTCCGCCCTGTCGCTTGCCGCTGCCGTATCCCTGCTTGCTCTTAACCCCGCGCTGGCCCTGGCCAAGCCTGATGACGCCGCCAAGGCGGACAAGGCTGACAAGGACGCCAGGTCTGATGCGGCGCGCAACGATCCCGATGGCGTGCCCGATCCCGATAACGCCACCACCACGCGCTTCTTCAAGCCGCGCAAGGTGCTCTCGTCCGGCATGGTGACCGTGGGCGGTCAGAAGATCGACTACACCGCCGAAGCGGGCACCGTGGTGGTGCACCAGGCCGATTGGGACGATACCGATTGGCGCGAGACCGCCGCAGCCGGCAAGACCAAGGACGATGCCAAGGACGCGCCGGCCGAAGCCTCGATGTTCTACACCGCCTATTTCAAGAAGGGCGCGCCCTCGGCCGATCGGCCGATCACGTTCCTGTTCAATGGCGGCCCCGGTTCGGCCACGGTCTGGCTGCACATGGGCGCATTCGGCCCGCGCCGGGTGATCACTGCCAACGACAGCCACACTCCGCCCGCGCCTTATAACCTGGTGGACAACGCCTATAGCCTGCTCGACGCATCGGACCTGGTGTTCATCGATGCACCGGGCGCTGGCTGGTCGCGCATTGCCGGCAAGAACAAGGAAAAGGCGTTCTGGGGCGTGGACCAGGATGTCCATGCCTTCCGCGAATTCATCAAGGCGTTCCTGTCTGACCATGGCCGCTGGAATTCGCCCAAGTTCCTGCTGGGCGAAAGCTATGGCACGCCACGCGCCTCGGCCCTGGTCAACGCGCTGCAATCAGACGATTCGGTCGATTTCAACGGGGTTGTCCTGCTTTCGGCGATCCTCAACTTCGATCTTTCGGCTGATGGCCCGGAACACAACCCGGGCGTGGACAGCGCCTATGTGGTGAGCCTGCCCACCGTGGCGGCGACGGCGTGGTATCATAACCGCCTGCCCGGCACGCGCCCGGCCGACCTGGAAACCTTCCTGCGCGAGGTGGAGCACTTTGCCACCACCGACTATGCCATGGCCCTGATGCAGGGCAGCACACTGCCCGATGCCCAGCGCCAGGACATGGCCAAGCGCCTGGCTGGCTATACCGGCATTCCGGCCGAATACTGGCTGCGCTCCAACCTGCGGCTCAACGTGGGCCAGGTGATGCAGCACTTGCAGGAAGAGCAGGGCCTGACGACCGGCCGCCTCGATTCGCGCTTTTCGGGCCCGACGCTCGATCCCACGGCCAAGGAAGCCGGCTATGACCCGCAGAGCGCGGCGATCAGCTCGGCCTATATCTCGGCGTTCAACGCCTATGCGCGGGACAGCCTGCACTATGCCACGCAGGCGACCTACAAGCCGTTTGCCGGGCTGACCGAATGGGACATGACCCACCGCCTGCCCGATGGCAGCCGGTCGGAAAGCGGCCCGCTCAACGTGATGCCAGACCTGGCCAACGCGATGAAGCAGAACCCGCAGCTCAAGGTGCTGCTGGCCGGCGGCTATTACGATCTCGCCACGCCCTATTTCGAAGGGCTGTTCGAAACACGCCACCTGCCCATGCCGCAATCGCTGCAGGGCAACATCAGCTTTGCCTATTACCCGTCGGGCCACATGGTCTATGCCAACGAAGCCTCGCTCAAGGGCTTCCACGATGCCACGGCGGCCTTCATCGCCCGCAACAGCGGCAAGCACTGATCCCGTTCAATAGAACGCGGTCACGTTGAACGAACCATAGGTGGTGGATTGCCCCGGCTGCGCATTGGGCGCGGTCTGCATGAAGCCACCTTTGGCCAGATAGACCCCATCGAATTCCAGGCGCAGCCGGCGGGGCACCGCCCAATAGCGCAGCCGGGAATCGAACTGGTGCCCGGCAAAGGTGCCGCTGGTGCCCGCCGCATCGCGCACGCCCGAACTGCCAAACATATCGTGCGCATTGGCCAGCCACATCGGGTGCCACGTCAGCAGATAGTCAAACCGCTTGGACGGCGCGCCTTCCAGCCGCAGTCCGGGGGCGATGATATTGGCGCGGTAGGGCACGTTATAGAGCCCGGCCGGGGCGAAATCGTTGCGTCGCGTGGCATAGAGCGGATCATAGCGGGTGATCGTGCCGCCGGGCGTATCGCCGGTGGCATAGTCCAGCTCTGCCGTCAGATGCGTTTTGGCCTTGTCGGCAAAGGTATAGCCCACGCGTACGTGCAGGTTGCCGGCGCTGACGGGCAGCAGCGGCGCATTGGGCGCCATGACCGTGGCTTCCTCGCCCCACTGGTAATTGCCTTCCAGTTCGTAATCCAGGTGCGCCGGCGCGGGCTCTGCCGCCAGGCGCAGGCTGGAGGTGTTGAGCGAGCGGTCGCGCGTCGGGGTATCGGGCCGGTCGCGTTCGCCAAGGTGCAGCAGTCCGGCCTCTACCAACGTGACCGGCGCGCCCTTGGCCGAGATCACCTTGCCGACAAAGCCGCCCCACAGCATCAGGTCAAAGCCTTCATGGTCCCAGGCAAAGCGGTGGACATGCATGCCGCGCCGGTCCAGCGGCAGGCGCTGGTCGGGCAGGGTGAAGACGAGTGACGCACGCCATCCGCTGGGCCATTGGGCCTCGGCATGAAGGCCGGTATAGCTGTTGATGGTGTTGCGATAATCGTCGGCCGCGATCAGGCGGCGCGATCCGATGTTGAGCGTTTCGCGCCCCAGCCTGACGTTGAGCTTGCTGCCCTTGCCGAGGTGGCCGGGCAGGTCCAGCCCGACATAGCCTTGCACCAGTTCAATGGCATTTACCTCTCCGGTGGTGATCGGCGTGCCGGGATTGTCGTTGAACACGCGCGCGTCCCACAATTCGCCCACCACCTGCCACGGGCCCTTGGTCCACGCTGCCTTGATCGTGGCGCGGGTGTTGATCAGCTGGTCGGTGCGGTTGGCGTTGGGCCGCGCCTGGCCATCGATCACTTCATAACGCAGGCGAATCTGGCCAGAGATGGCCAGGCCATCGGCCGGCGGTGCCTCTCCCGCCAAGGCCGGCGGGGCGGCTGCCAGGGCCGTGGCGGCAAGCAGCGCAGCGCCCGGCAGGCGGGCGCGGTGGCAAAGGGCGGGCATCGGCGGTTTCCCTCGTGGCATGGCGATGCCACCGGGATTAGCGCCGCGCCCGCCAAGCCGGCGTGAAAGCGGCCTTAAGCGGAACTACGCGCCGTCGAACAGCACCACAGCGCGGGCGCCATCGCCACGGCGCAGCGCGGCAAAGCCATCGTTGACCTGATCAAGCGTGATCCGCGCGGTCAGCATGGTGTCGAGCTTGAGCTGCCCACCGAGGTAGAAATCGACCAGGCGCGGCAGGTCGATCGGAAAGCGGTTCATGCCCATCAGCCCGCCTTGCAGCGTCTTGCCCGACAGCAGGTCCATCGCCGAAAGGCCGACCTTGTGATCAAGCGGCATCATGCCCAGGATCGTGGCCGTGCCACCCCGGCGCAAGACCTGCACCGCCAGATCGGCCGAAGCCGGGCGGCCCACGGCCTCGATCGCATGCTCCACGCCGCCGCGCGTCAGTTCCATGATCGTGCCGGCGGCATCGTCGGCACTGGGGTCGATCGTGTCGGTCGCGCCCATTTCCTGCGCCAGCGCGCGCTTTTCGGGTGAAGGATCGGCGGCGATGATGCGGCCGGCCCCGGCAATGCGCGCGGCGTTCACCGCCGCCAGACCCACGCCGCCGCAGCCGATCACCGCCACGCTGTCACCCGGCGTTGGCTTGCAGGCATTGAACACCGCACCAGCCCCGGTGGTGACCGCGCAGCCCAACAGCGCGGCGCGATCGAGCGGCATGTCGGGCCGGATGGCGACGCAGGCGTTTTCGTGCACCAGCATCATTTCGGCCAGCGCCGACAGGTTGAGCATCTGCTGCACCGGTGTGCCGTCTGGCCGGGCGAGGCGCGGCGCCGCGCCGCGCGGGCGGCGGGTGCCGCTGCCCAGGCACAGCGCCATGCGGCCCGACAGGCAGAATTCGCAGGTGCCGCAAAAGGCCGAAAGGCAGGTGACCACGCGATCACCCTTCTTCACCCGCCGCACTTCCTCGCCCACGGCCTCGACAATGCCGGCGGCCTCGTGCCCCGGCACGGCGGGCAGCGCGTGGGGATAGGCGCCGTCGATGAAGTGCAGGTCGGAATGGCACAGGCCGCAAGCCACCGTGCGGATCAGCACCTCATGCGGGCCGGGCCGGTCAACCACCAGATCGGCCAGGGTCAGCGGCTGGCCCGCTTGTTCGAGAACGGCAGCTTTCATCGGTGGTCCTCTTCGTGGCGCCGGCGGATCGCGTCGCGGCTGCGCTGGTCCATTCGCGCAAATGCGCGGCCGGTCAACGCCCGGTAAGGGTGATCATCCAGAAATCGGGTCGCGTGCCGATGCGCAAGGGAAAGCTGCCCGATCCCACGCCGCTGCCGATCAGCACGATCTGGTCCTGCCAGCGCACGATGCCACAGCGAAATCGCGCGTCGTAATAGCGATTGCCGGTGATGGGGTTGCCGGCGATGCTGATGCCGGGCAGGTGAATCTGGCCGCAATGGGTGTGGCCGGCCAGGATCAGCGGCACGCCGGGGATTACGCGCGGCACATGCTCCACCACGATCACCGGCTTGCCCGCGGCGCGCGCCGCCGGCAGCAGCGGCGCGGCGATCAGCCGGGCACGGGGCGTATCGGCCAGGCCCAGCAGCGTGATCGGCCCCACGCCCTGGCTCTGGTTGTTGAGCACGGTGATCCCGGCGCGGCGCAGCAGCGCGGTAACCGCGTGCGGATCAGTCCATTCGTCATGATTGCCCAGCACGGCATAGACGCCCAGCGGGGCATGCAGGCGCGCCAGTGCCTCGGGCAGCAAATCCAGATGCACTGCCGGATCGTTGCGCCGGTCCCCGTTGACGAAATCGCCAGCCAGCAGGATGGCATCGGCGTGCTGCGCCATGATCTGGTCCACCACCCGGTCCAGCCGGGCGGCGCTCATCCCGTGGCTGCCGACATGGATATCGGAAACCAGCGCCACATCGATCTTGCGGCCGGCCATGGCCGGAGTATCGAACACGATCACCGCGCGGCGCACCAGCGGCGGCCAGGTTTCCACCCAATAGCCCCAAGCCAGCAGCGCTGCGCCAGCCAGGATCAGGGCAAGGAGCGTCCAGGCCCACCACAACCGGCGCTGGCTTGGCGGCGATGGCTCGATCTCCACGGCCGCCACGCGATCAGTGCCGGGTCAATTCGCGGACAAAGCCGATCAGCCCGGTCTGGCGCGCACGCTTGAGGCGTTCGGCCGCCAGGATCTGGCAGATCTGGGTATAGCAGGCATCGATATCGTCGTTGACCACGACATAGTCATAGCCGTCCCAGTGGCTGATTTCGGCCTGGGCGCGGGCCATGCGCGCGGCGATCACCTCGGCGCTGTCGGTGCCCCGCCCGGTCAGGCGGCGGCGCAGTTCCTCGATGCTCGGCGGCAGGATGAACACGCGCACCACGTCGGCCTCGGCCTTTTGATAAAGCTGCTGCGTGCCCTGCCAGTCTATATCGAACAGGGTGTCGCCGCCTTCCTTGAGGCGGGCGCGGATATGGGCCTTGGGCGTGCCATAGCAATTACCGAAGACTTCGGCCCATTCATAGAATTCGTTGGCTTCGACCATGGCATCGAACGTGGCGCGGTCGACGAAGTGGTAATCCTTGCCATCCACCTCGCCGGGGCGGATCGGGCGCGTGGTGGCCGAAACCGATGCCTCGATCTGCGAATCGTGCGCCAGCAGGCGCTTGGCGATCGTCGTCTTGCCCGCGCCCGATGGCGAAGAGAGGATGAGCATGAGACCGCGACGATGCAGTGCATCGGCACGGGAAACGGGCAGGGTGGGGGGCAATGCGCTGTCGGCCATGGTCGCAGATGGACCATGGCCGCCCTGCCGGTCAAGCCGCAGTTTGTGGCACCGGGAAGGTTTGCCAGGCTCTGCCGCAAAGGGGCAGGCGCTGCGGGATCAACGCGGCTTGGCTTTCACCGCGGCGCGGGCGCGGCGGATCTTGCGGCGATCGTAAAGCGCCTTGGCAACCAGGCCGCCGCCCACCACGATCGCGCCGGGCACCGAACGCGTGGCGACGCGGGCGATCGCGGTGCCAACCAGGCTGCCCACCAGCGAGGGGCCGCGGATCAGCCCGCCGGGCGTGCGCACCGGCAATGCCTTGCCCAGCACGCGGCCAGCCAGGCCCTTGCCGGCAACGCCGCGGGCCAGCAGGGCGCTGCCCGCGCTCATCGCGATGTCGGTGAGGATCAGGGTGGTCAGCGGGCTGTTTAGCGGCTGATCGTCCTTGGCCGGCGCAGCCTGGGTCGGCGCAGCCTTGGCCGGTTCTGCCTTGGCCGGCACGGCGTGGGTGCCGTCCTCGTTAATATCCTGTTCCGACTTCGCCGCTTTGCCCTTGGAAACCATGTGCGGGTGCCCCGTGTACCTTGATGGCCTGCGGCAAACGCGATCGGACTGGGCCGGGATCAGGTCTGGCGCAGGCGGTTACTTCTTGCGGCCGAAATCGACCGTGACGACATTCGAGCCGTCGTCGCTGCGTTCAACGGCGGGCTTGTCGGAAGTTTCCCCGGGGTTTGCGGAAGAATCGTTTTCCGCGTCCTCGTGGATGTCATCGTCCATCTCGTCGGCCGCCTGGAACTGCAGGCCGAAATCCACCGCGGGATCGACAAAGGCCGTGATCGCGCGGAACGGGATGACCAGCGTTGA
The DNA here is from genome assembly GCF_040544855.1 of Novosphingobium sp. 1529. NCBI lineage: Bacteria > Pseudomonadati > Pseudomonadota > Alphaproteobacteria > Sphingomonadales > Sphingomonadaceae > Novosphingobium > Novosphingobium sp. 1529. Next base: position 1,071,580 of record NZ_JBEPKW010000001.1, on the reverse strand, counting down.
CGGCACCTGGTTGAAGCTCAACCCGACCGAGAAGGTATCTTCCTCCACCTTGAGGTCCCAGAACTTGTTCTGGAGCACGATGGTCATCTCGTCGGGAAAGCGTTCTTTCAGGCGGTTGGGGATGGAAACCCCCGGCGCCCCGGTGCGGAACGTGATGTAGAAATGGTGCTGGCCGGGAAGCATCCCGCCGGATGCCTCCACCTGGCCCAGGACGCGGCCTACCACGGCGCGCAGGGCTTCCTGCACGATTTCGTCATAGGGGATCAGGCTGTCGGGCGTTTCGCTCATATGCAGCACAACTGGCGCTGGCACGGGCGCGGGTCAAGAGGGAGTGATTGATTCTCGCATATCCGGGCGTATAGGCATGGCCCATGCGCACCGGATCGATCACCCGCACCACCGCCGAAACCGATATCAAGGTCAGCGTCAACCTGGATGGCTCCGGGGTCTATGACGTGAACACCGGGATCGGCTTTCTCGATCACATGATCGAGCAGTTCTCGCGCCATTCGCTGATCGATGTGACGCTGTTCGTGAAGGGCGATCTTCACGTGGACGAGCATCACACCGTGGAAGACAGCGCGATCGCGCTGGGCCAGGCGATCGGCCAGGCGCTGGGCGACAAGAAGGGCATCGCCCGCTACGGTTCGACCTATGCCCCGATGGACGAGGCGCTGGCCCGTGTCGCGCTCGACATTTCCGGCCGCCCGATCCTGGTGTGGAAGGCCGCGTTCAGCCAGCCGCGCCTGGGCACGATGGACACCGAGATGTTCGAGCACTGGTTCCAGTCGATCTCGCAGGCCGCCGGCATCACACTGCACATCGAGTGCCTCTATGGCACCAACAACCACCACATCATCGAGGGCATCTACAAGGGCTTTGCCCGTGCCATGGCCCAGGCAATCGCCATCGATCCGCGCAAGGCCGATGCCGTGCCCTCGACCAAGGGCATGCTCGGTGGCTGAACGGCTGGCCCTGATCGACTATGGCGCCGGCAACCTGCGCTCTGTCGCCAATGCGCTGAAAGTGGCTGGCGCCGACAATGTCATCGTCACTGCCGATCCCGATGTGGTGCGCCGCGCCGATCGCATCGTCTTGCCCGGTGTGGGTGCCTATCGCGCCTGTGCCACGGCGCTGCGCGGCGTGACTGGCATGATCGATGCGCTGGAAGAACGCGTGCTGGCCGATGCCGTGCCGTTCCTGGGCATTTGCGTGGGCATGCAACTGCTCGCCTCGCGCGGGGTGGAGCATGGCGTGACCGAGGGGCTGGACTGGATCGCGGGCGAGGTGCGCCTGATCGAGCGGACCGATCCGGCGATCAAGGTGCCGCACATGGGCTGGAACGATGTGTCGCCCATGCACCACGGCGATGGCGCCAGCCTGATCCGCGGCGGAGAAGCCTATTTCCTGCACTCCTACCACTTCGCCGCTGATGACGGCGCGGACGTGGCGGCCATGACCGACCATGGCGGCGGCCTGGTGGCGGCCGTGGCGCGCGACAATATCCTGGGCGTGCAGTTCCACCCGGAAAAGAGCCAGGCCTATGGCCTTGGCCTGTTGTCGCGCTTCCTCGGCTGGCAGCCCTGAGGCGCCCAGCCTGAGCCACCCAGCCTGAGGCGCACGGCCCCGCCAAAGGGGCAGGGCGCGGAACCAGCCGCGCCGCGAGGCTTTCCCTTTCCTGACACCGGCAGGAAAAGGACGCATCATGGCAATAGGTTACGCGGCAACCGGCGGGGCAGCGGGGCATACCGCGCAAACCCCGTTGACCGGACGGCGCATCGCCATCACCGGCGGCACCACCGGCATTGGGCGCGCCACGGCGCTTTTGCTGGCGGGCGAAGGCGCGCAGATCTTCACCTGCGGACGCGATCCTGAGCACCTGGGCGATTGCCTCGCCGCCGTGCGCGATGCTGGCGGCACGATTGACGGCTTGGCGCTGGATCTGGCGCATGAAGGCGCGGTCGATCGCTTTTTCGGCGCCGCCGAGCAGGCAATGGGCGGGATTGACGTTGCGGTCATCAACGCGGCGGTGCCGGCCTCGGGGTTGACCGAAATGGACGAGGCCGGATTGCGCTATGCCATCGCGGCCGATTTCACCGCCTATCTCGTCTCGGCCTGGCGGGCAGCCGCAGCCCTCTCTGGCAAGGATGGCGACATCGTGCTGGTCGGCTCGATGAGCGCGCACGTGCTTGGTGGCCATTCCACCGTCTATGCCGGGATGAAAGCCGGCATCGCCGGTTTTGCCGAGGCGTTGCGCCGCGAATTGGGCGGCAAGGGCGTGCGGGTCGGCTTGGTCGAGCCGGGCCTGGTCGGCACCGATTTCCAATATCCCGATATCCCCGCAGACAAGCAGCGCGCGATGATCGCCGACGAAAAGATGCTGCGCGCCGAAGATATCGCCGTCGGCATCCATTATTTCCTCACCCAGCCGCGCCGCACCGTGGTGCAGCAGATGGTCATTGTTCCCAGGGTCAACGAAGAATGAAATTTCCCCACGACCGACTGGTCATCACCCCCCACGTCATTGATCTGTCGCGCTCGCCGCTGGCGGGCCATTTCGATGCGGAAACCTTTGTGCTCGGGGCGTTCAACCCCGGCATGACCACGCTGCCCAATGGCAACGTCCTCCTCATGGTGCGCGTGGCCGAGGCGCTGCGCGAGCCGATCCGCGATGGCAAGGTGCACGCGATCCGCTGGGATGGCGATGGCCGGCTTGTCGGCGGTCAGCCGTTCGGGCGCTTCGTGCTCGATGCCTGGCCACTGGAACTGGCCGATACCCGCGATCCGCGCAAGTTCATGGTGCCCGGCGGCGGCTGGAAAGTCATGGCGCTCACCTCGCTATCATGGCTGCTGCCGGTGGAAATGACGCCCGATGCCATGGAAATCGTGGCGATCCACTATGACAAGGCGATCGCGCCGGCCGGGCCGTGGGCCTGTTATGGCGTGGAAGACGCCCGCATTTCCCGCGTGGCCGACGAGCAATATCTGATGACCACCTGCTCGGTCAGTCCCGAACGTCATTCCACCACGCTTTACAGCTCTGCCAATGGCCTGGACTGGACGTTCGAGGGTCTGGTGCTCGATCACCAGAACAAGGACATGCTGATTTTCGAAGGCCTGGTCGATGGGGCCTATTGGGCCCAGACGCGGCCCCTGGGCGATCTGTGGTTTGCCTATCCGCCGGGCAGCCCGTTCCGCGCCGGCCCGTCGATCAACCTGGCAACATCGCCCGATGGCCGGCACTGGAAGCCGCATCTTTCGCCGCACATCCGCCCGCGCGTCGATCGCCCGGCCACGGCCCGGATGGGGGGCGGCGCGCCGCCGATCCTGACGGAGGTGGCGGGCCAGCGTGGCTGGCTCAGCCTGTGGCACGGGGTGGAGCCCAAGGAAATCGTCGGCATCTACCGCACGTTCTGGAGCTTGCTCGACGAAGCCAATCCCACCCGCATCCTGGCCGAAGGAGAGGTGCCGCTGCTGGAACCCGAGCCGGCGCTGACCCAACCGCTCGAAGACCTGCTCTATCTGCGCGACGTGGTCTTCACCACCGGGGTGATCGACCAGGGCGATCGCTTCATCATCGCCTCGGGCGAGGCGGATCTGGCATGCCGCATCACCCATGTGCCCAAGGATGCGTTGGGGTAGGGTAACACAGGGGCTTCGACAGGCTCAGCCCGAACGAACTTCACGGAAATCGGTCTTGCCCCCGTTCGCCCTGAGCTTGTCGAAGGGCACCAAGCGTGAGCCACGCAAAACCCGTTGGACATGGCCGCGTGCGATGCTAGGCGCGCGGCCATGATCGTATTTCCCGCCATCGACCTCAAGGGAGGTCAGGTCGTCCGCCTTGCAGAAGGCGATATGGATCGTGCCACTGTCTATGGCGATGATCCCGCGCACCAGGCCGGGCTGTTTGCCCAGGCGGGTTCGCAATACCTGCATGTGGTCGATCTCGATGGCGCCTTTGCGGGCGAGGCGCGCAATGCCCGCGCGGTGGAAAGCATTCTCAAGGCCTTTCCCGGCCATGTCCAGCTGGGCGGTGGCATCCGCAATGCCCGCGCGGTCGACGGGTGGTTCGATCTGGGCGTGTCGCGCGTGGTGATCGGCACCGCCGCACTCAAGGATCCGCAGTTCGTCAAGGATATGGCCAAGGCCTATCCCGGCGGCATCGTCGTGGCGGTGGACGCGCGCGATGGCATGGTGGCCACGGCTGGCTGGGCCGATGTGTCCGACGTGTCGATCACCGACATGGCCCGCCGGTTCGAGGATGCCGGCGTCGCCTCGCTCCTGTTTACCGACGTGGGCCGCGATGGCCTGCTCAAGGGTTGCAACATCGAGGCGACGGTCAACCTGGCGCGCGCCACGCGGCTGCCGGTGATCGCTAGCGGCGGCGTGAAAGGCATCGATGACATCGCCATGCTCAAGGTGCATGAAGCCGATGGCATCGAAGGCGTGATCACCGGCCGCGCGCTCTATGACGGGCGGCTCGATCTGGCCGCCGCGATCCAGATCGCGGAACGCTAAAGATTTGCACTAACGAAAGGCGCCTGTGTCATGACCGTCCGCGTCCGTGTCATTCCCTGCCTCGATGTGGCCGAAGGCCGCGTGGTCAAGGGCGTCAACTTCGTCGACCTGCGCGATGCCGGCGACCCGGTGGAACAGGCCCGCGCCTATGACGCGGCCGGTGCTGACGAGCTGTGCTTCCTTGATATTTCCGCCACGCACGAAGGGCGCGGCACGCTGCTCGATGTGGTCGCCCGCACGGCCGAGGTGTGCTTCATGCCCTTGACCGTGGGCGGCGGCGTGCGCGCGGTGGAGGATGCCCGCGCGCTGTTGCTGGCCGGCGCCGACAAGGTGGCGGTCAACAGCGCGGCGGTGGCCCGGCCCGAACTGGTGCGCGAGATTGCCGAGAAATTCGGCGCGCAATGCGTGGTCGGCTCGGTCGATGCGCGGCGCGTGGGCCCAGGCAAGTGGGAAATCTTCACCCATGGTGGGCGCAAGGGCACGGGCATTGATGCCCTGGTCCATGCCGAGCGGCTGGCCAGCCTGGGGGCAGGCGAACTGCTCGTCACCTCGATGGACGGGGATGGCACCAAGGCCGGCTATGACCTGGAATTGACCCGCGCGATTGCCGATGCCGTACCGGTTCCGGTGATTGCCAGCGGCGGGGTGGGCACGCTCGATCACCTGGTGGATGGCGTGACCAAGGGCCATGCCAGCGCGGTCCTGGCCGCTTCGATCTTCCACTTCGGCACTTATTCCATCGCCCAGGCCCACGCCGCGTTGCGTGCTGCGGGATTGCCCGCGCGGGGCTGAGCACCTCTGCCCCTCCGCCAGGCGGGGAGGATCTGATCCTCCCCATGGCATGGGGAGGGGGACCAGCCGCAGGCTGGTGGAGGGGCGGGGCAAGAGGCTTGACCCTCGGCCCGCGCCGTTCCATGCCGCGTGCCATGGACCAGAGCACGCTTGCCCGCCTCGAGGCGACCATCGCCGCCCGCCGCAGCGCCGATCCCGATGCCAGCTATGTTGCGCGCCTCCATGCCAAGGGGCTGGGCAAGATCGCGCAGAAAGTGGGCGAAGAAGGCGTGGAAACGGTGATCGCCGCGCTTTCGGGCAGCGCCGATGAACTGGTGGGCGAGGCAGCCGACCTCTTGTTCCACCTCATGGTCCTGCTTGGCGCGCGCGACGTGCCGCTGGCCCGCGTGCTGGCCGAGCTTGACCGCCGCGAAGGCCTGTCGGGCCTCGCGGAAAAGGCCGCGCGTCCGCGCGATTGAGGGCCGCTTCGCTGCTGTGAACTTTTCACCAGCGTGAAGGCCTTGATTCCCAGCCCCTTATCGAAAGCACTGTCCCATGCCGATCGATGCCACGCTGCCCTATGATGATCAGAACGTCTTTGCGAAGATCCTGCGCGGGGAAATCCCGTCGAAGAAGGTCTATGAAGACGATTTTGCCCTGGCATTCCATGATATTGCGCCCCAGGCGCCGGTGCACGTGCTGGTCATTCCCAAGGGCCCCTATGTCAGCTGGGACGATTTTTCCGCCCATGCCCCGGCCGATCTGATCGCCGGCTTCGTGCGCGCGGTGGGCAAGGTGGCGCGCGATCTGGGCCTGGTCGAGCCAGGCTATCGCCTGCTGGGCAATGTCGGCGGGCACGGCGGGCAGGAAGTGCCGCATCTGCACGTGCATCTGTTCGGCGGTGCGCCGCTTGGCCCGATGCTGGCGCGTTAATCCTTTCGCACCGCAGCAAGATAGGGTAACACAATCGTGTCATTCCGTCGCAAGGCAGGCACGTTTCGCCTATGATCGGCCCGGAAATTCCCTCTGGTTGTCTTAACGGCACGGTCCATCGCCTGGGCGTGCGGGTCTATTACGAAGACACCGACCTTTCCGGCGTTGTCTATCATGCCAATTACTTGCGCTGGTTCGAACGCGCGCGATCCGATCTGTTGCGCCTGATCGGCATTGATCAGCGCGCCGCCCACGAAGCGGGCGAGGGCGCCTTTGCCGTGGCCGACATGGCCCTGCGCTATGCCAGCCCGGCCCGCCTGGACGATGGCATCGTGATCGAATCGCGCCTTTCTGCACTGCAAGGTGCCAGCTGCACGCTGCTTCAGCAGGCGTTCAGGCACCAGAGCCTTTTGTGCGCCGCGCGGGTTCGCGTCGCCTTTGTCACGCCAGGCGGACGACCACGCCGTCTGCCGCCGTCCTGGCGCGATGCCTTTGCCGCCCTGATCGATCCAGCAATGGACCTTGAGAAAGCCTTCCCATGACTTTGGCCCTTCTAGCCGCCGCAGCAAGCGTGACTGCCGGCGCTCCTACCCGGCTTAATCCTGTTGCCCTGTTCCTGCATGCCGATATCGTCGTGCAGATCGTGATGAGCGCGCTGGTTCTCGCCAGCGTGTGGGTGTGGATGATCATCGTGTCATTCAGCCTGCGCATGGCCGGCGCGTCGCGTCGCTCCACCCGCTACGAGCAGGGTTTCTGGGAAGCGCGCGATATCGATGCTTATCACAAGGAAAACGGCAAGGGCGACGTGCCCGCCGCCCGCGTGGTGACCGCCGCGCTGGCCGAATGGCGCCGCTCCACCGCCGGCAAGAATGTCGACCGCGAAGGCACGCGCCAGCGCCTGCAAGTGGCCATGGACAGCGCCGTGGCGGCCGAGACCGACCGCCTGTCGGGCCGCTTGAACTTCCTTGCCACGGTCGGTTCGGTCGCGCCGTTCGTGGGTCTGTTCGGCACGGTGTGGGGCATCATGGACAGCTTCTTCAACATCGGGGCGCAGGCCAATTCCTCGCTCGCGGTGGTGGCGCCGGGTATTTCCGAAGCGCTGTTTGCCACGGCGATCGGCCTGGTGGCGGCGATCCCCTCGGTCATCGCCTACAACCGCTTCAGCAACACGGTGAACCGCTTTGAAGCGCGCCTGTTCCGCTTTGCCGACCGGTTCCACGCCACCTTGAGCCGCGAACTGGAGCAGTAAGCCATGGCCATGAACCTGGGCCAGAGCAGCGGCGGAGGCGGGGGGCGGCGGCGCCGGTCGCGTGGGGCTCCGATGGCCGAAATCAACGTGACGCCGCTGGTCGACGTGATGCTGGTGCTGTTGATCATCTTCATGGTCACCGCGCCCATGTTGACCGCCGGCGTGCCGATTGACCTGCCAGACAGCAAGGCTGAGGCGCTGCAGGAAAAGAAGAACGAAATCACGGTGAGCATGGACGGCCAGGGCCGCCTGTTCCTGGATGACCAGGAACTGGCCCCAGGTGAACTGGCCGACCGGCTGGCCGCCGTGCAGCGCCCCAATGGCGAGGCGCCGCTGGTGACGCTGCGGGCCGACAAGGCGCTCGATTATGGCCGCGTGATCGCGGTGATGGGCGAATTGAATGCCGCTGGTTTCAAGCAGATTTCGCTGGTCAGCAATGGCGTGGGCGGTGGCGGTGAACCCGCCGCTCCGGCTCCAGAGCCAGCCGCCGCCGCAGCGGCACAAGGCCAGCCCTGACGCCCATGGCCACGCGCGATCCTCTTGACCAATCTCCGGCTGGTTTGCGCCGGGAAGAGAAGCTGGCACTGGGCGTGGCGGTGGTGGCCCACGCGGCGCTGATTGCCGCGCTGACGCTCTCGCCGCCGGGCAAGTCGATCAAGCCGCCGCCCCAGCGCATGGTGGTGACAATCGCCGACGACGTGGCCGATAAGGCCACCTCACCCGAACCCAACGCCCAGACCGCGCCCGACGTGGCCCCCGCGCTGGGCGAGCAGCAGCAAGCCGCCGAGCCGGAAACGGCACCGCCCGCGCCGGTGGAAAAGGTCCAGCCTGCCCCTCCGCCGCCCGCGCCGGTGGAACGGCCGCAGCCCAGGCCCGAGCCGCCCCGGCCTGCGCCACCCAAGCCCCAGCCCAAGCCGCAGCCGGTGGTGCGGCATGAGCCGCGGCCGGAACCGCGCCCGCAGCCCCGGCCCGCGCCGCCACCGCCCAAGCCCGCGCCGGCCCGTCCAGCACCTCCACGCCCGGCGCCACCCCGTCCGGCTCCAGTTCGTCCGGCTCCTGAGCATTCCCCGGCAAAGCCGGCGCCGCGCCAGGCCGAGCATGCCCCAGGGCGGGACAAGCCAGCGCCCACCCCGCCGCGCAAGGCGCCCCAGGGTGGCGATCGCATCGGCAAGGATTTCCTCGCTGGCGTGCCCAGCAACAGCAACCCCGGTGCCTCGCGCAATCCCCCTGCGCAGACCGCCGGACCCGACGTGCGCGCGTCACTGGGCATGGCGCTGTCGCGGCAGATCAAGCCGCATTGGCAAGGGCCGTCTGGCGTCGAGGTGGACAAGCTCGTCACCGTGGTGGCCTGGAACCTCAATCCTGACGGGTCGTTGGCTGGAAAGCCGGTGATCGTATCGCAAAGCGGGATTACCGACGCCAATCGTGCCCAGGCCCATCGCCATGCCGAACTGGCGATCCGTGCGGTGGAACTGGCCGCGCCGTTCAATTTGCCGCCGCAGTACTACAACAGCTGGAAGCGCGTTTCCGCGTTTCGCTTTGACTGGAAGCTGTCACAATGAAGCGTATTTCATCCGCTCTTCTTGGTGTCTTGCTGGCTGGCCTGGGTGCCGGCTCCGCTATCGCCCAGCAACAAACCCTGCCAGCCTCAAACGCGCCGCAGGCAGCGCCCACCACCGCCGCGCCTGATGATGGCGGCTTGACCGGCTCTGTCACCGGCGAGGGCGCCTGGCAGGATTTGGGCGTGGCCATTCCGGCGTTCCCCACCGACAACGCCGTGCCAACGGCGGCCGATGGTGGCAATACGGCGGCACTGGGCAAGAACCTGGCGCGGGTGGTCTATAATGACCTCAAGAACAATGGCCTGTTCAAGCCGACCGGCCCTGATGCGCTGCCGGGCATCGGCTATCAGGAAGTGGCTGCCCCCAATTTCAGCGGCTGGCGTGCGCGCTCTGCCGAAATGCTGGTGCAGGGCTTTGTGCGCGCCGCTGCCGATGGCCGGCTGACGGTAGGCTGCTATCTCTATGACGTGGGGCTGGGCAGCGAACTGGCGCGCCAGGGCTATGTCGTGCAGCCCGGCGATTGGCGCCGCGCCGCGCACAAGTGCGCCGACATGGTCTATTCGCGTCTGTCGGGCGAGAGCCCGTTCTTTGACAGCAAGATCGCCTATATCGCCGAAACCGGGCCCAAGGATCACCGGCGCAAGCAGCTGGCCATCATGGATTCCGATGGCGCCAACCACCGCTTCATCACCAATGGCCAGGCCACCGCGCTGACCCCGCGCTATTCGCCCGATTACCAGCAGATTGCCTATCTGTCGTATCTCAACGGCAATCCGCGCATCTATGTCTATGATATCGGATCGGGCACGCAGCATCTCGTGCTGCAAAGCCGCAACCCCACGTTCGCGCCGCGCTGGTCGCCCGATGGCAAGTCTTTGCTGTTCTCCATGGCGATTGGCGGCAACACCGATATCTATCGCATCCCCGCAACCGGCGGTGAACCGGTGCGGCTGACCAATGCGCCGGGCATCAACGTGGGTGGTTCCTACAGCCCCGATGGCAAGCGCATCGTGTTTGAAAGCGATCGTTCGGGCAGCCAGCAGGTCTATGTGATGAACGCCGATGGCACCGACCAGAAGCGCATCAGCTTCTTCGGCGGCCGCGCGGCCACGCCGGAATGGAGCCCGCGCGGCGACCAGATCGCGTTTACTTGCATCTGCGGCAACCTGCGCGTGGCCGTGATGAACCCGAGCGGTGGCGACATGCGCTTCCTGACCAACAGCTGGCAGGATGAAGCGCCCACCTGGTCTCCCAATGGCCGTATCGTGCAGTTCTTCCGCACGGAAAAGAACACGGGCCATACCTCCATTTGGCAGGTCGATCTGACCGGCCTCAACGAACGCAAGCTCAATACCCCGGTCGATGCTTCTGACCCGGCTTGGGGTCCTGTCTTGCCGTAACCGGTGCAGCCTGGTGGCTGCACCATTTCTCAGCCCCCCGACGTTTTGTGCAGTGCAAAACTTTCTCATCCGCCCTGAGGAGAATATGATGAAACGCACGCTTCTTACCGTAACGCTTTTGGCTGGCAGCATTTCGCTGGCCGCCTGTTCGTCGAACTCGGCGAAGAATCGCACGGCCGCCGAACTGCCGCCGCCACCGGCTTCGTCGACCACCACCACCCCGCCGCCGCCGCCGAGCGGCCCGGCTGCTGGCAGCCAGGCCGATTTCGTGGCCTCGGTGCAGTCTGACACGATCCACTTCGACACCGACCGTTACAACGTCGATGCGCAGAGCCAGACGATCCTGCAGAGCCAGGCGCAGTGGCTGGCCCGCTATCCGATGAAGCGTGTCACCATCGAAGGGCACTGCGACGAACGCGGTACCCGTGATTACAACATCGCCCTGGGCGAACGCCGCGCCAATGCGGCCAAGAACTACCTGGTCAGCCTGGGCGTGGATGCCAGCCGCATCAGCACGGTCAGCTATGGCAAGGAACGCCCGATCGCCCTCGGCTCTGACGAAGCCGCCTGGGCACAGAACCGCCGCGCGGTGACTGTCACCGTACAGTAAGGGACAGCTTGCGCCGGGGGGCCGCCGGTGGTTAAGAGCGAATCCGTCTTAGAGGGGGCGCCTTGTGCGGCAATGGCCGTGCATGGCGCCCCATCCGCGTCAGGAGAAAGTGGCAAGGCCGATGGCACGGCAAGGGCGATCAAGCGACTGGGGTTTTCCCCGCTGGCGCGGCTATGGCAGCGCGCGCGAGGCCGTGAACGTGCGCCTGTGCGATCGCGCCGGCTGCAACGAGCCTGGCAATTGCCCGGCGCCGAAATCGCCCAACAGCCCTGACCGCTGGTATTTCTGCGAAAAGCACGCCGCCGAATACAATGCCGGCTGGGACTATTTCGCGGGGCTCGACAAGGAAGAAGCCGCTGCGCGCGAGCAGGCAGAGCGCCGCACCAACGAAGGCTATAGCGATTCGTCGTGGAAAGCCTGGGCCGGCCCTGGCGATGGCAGCCGCAGCCGCGACGAACTGCGCGCCCTGGAAGCCTTGGGCCTCGATCCCGATGCCGCGTTCGAAGACGTGCGCAAGGCCTGGCGCACCCGCGCCAAGGAAGTGCACCCCGATGTGCGCCCGGACGACGCGAAAGCTGCCGAGGAATTCCAGAAGCTGCAACTCGCCTACGAAGTGCTGCGCGCCGCCGAAGAGCGCCGCACGTGGAAGGGCTCGGGAATCTAGGTGGCGGTAAATTAGCGGGACCCCGGATCAAGTCCGGGGTGACGACAAGTAATTAGATCAGTGATATTTTTCGTCACCCCGGGCTCGACCCGGGGTCCCGCTTCAGCGCGGCAACGACCTGCGGTGGGACATGCGCGCCCGCCAGGGTGACGAGATCGACCGTGCCGGCATGATCGGCCAGCGGGCGGAACACCAACCCTTCGAGGTTGAGCCGCGCGAGGCTTGCCGGGGCCAGGATAACGCCTTGACCCGCGGCAGCCAGGCTTGCGGCGGTGATGAAATCGGCGGTGCGGCGGATCAGCGGGGCGGGCAGGCGTGCCGCCTTGGCCAGTGCCGTCACGGTTTGCGCCAGGCCCACTTCTTCATGGAATTGCGGGGTGAGAAAGGTTTGTCCGGCCAGGTCGGCCGCGTGCAGTGGGGCAGTGCTGGCAAGCGGGCTTGCTGCGCTCATCGCCACCAACAGCCCTTCGCGATGGCGCGCGAGTTCCTGGCAATCGGCCGGCCAGGCGGGGCGCGGGCGCACGATGGCCAGGTCGATCCGCCCATCGGCCAGGGCCTTGAGCTGATCGGGGGTTTCCATCAGCGTGGGCATCACCTCAATGCCCGGCAGCGCCTGGGCCAGGGTGGTGATCAGCCGCGGCAGGACACCGGCCATGGCCGCGGAAAAGACATAGCCGACGGTGAGTGGCCCGGCTTCTCCCCGCGCCAGGGCCATGCCGATGCGGCCGGTGCGCGCCAGGGTTTCGAGGGCGGCGCGCGCCTGCGGCAGGAACAGCGCCCCGGCGCGGGTGGGGACCACGGCGGTGCGGCTGCCGCGTTCGATCAGCCGGGTGCCGAGCGCGTGCTCCAGCCGTTGCAATCGCTTGCTGGCCACCGACTGGGCAATGCCGAGCGTATCGGCGGCGCGCTGGAAATGGCCGTGATCCGCCACGGCCACGAACACGGCAAGGGCCTCAGGATCGAGCATCAGCGTTCATTCCTAAACGCGATCAAAAACCGCATCAAGGGCTGTTGATGCGATCGGCCGGCCCTGTCAACCTTGCGCGCAAGGAGAGTGCGCATGGCCAAGGTTCGTTTCGATTGGGAAGATGCCCTGGGGCTGGACAGCCAGCTGACCACAGATGAGCGGATGGTGCGCGATGCCGCGCGCGCCTTTGCCCAGGACCGGCTGCAGCCGCGTGTGATCGATGCCTTTGCCGCTGAAACCACCGATCCAGAGATCTTTGCCGAAATGGGCGCGCAGGGCCTGTTGGGCGTGACGCTGCCCGAACGGTTTGGCGGGGCGGGGGCCTCGTATGTCGCCTACGGCCTGGCCGCGCGCGAAGTGGAGCGGGTCGATTCCGGCTATCGTTCGATGATGAGCGTGCAGTCGAGCCTGGTGATCCACCCGATCCATGCCTATGGCTCTGACGCGCAACGGGAAAAGTATCTGCCTCGGCTGGCCAGCGGCGCGGCCATCGGCTGTTTTGGCCTGACCGAGCCCGATGCCGGATCAGACCCGGCCGGCATGCGCACCCGCGCGCAGAAGGTCGATGGTGGCTATCTGCTGAGCGGCACCAAGACGTGGATTTCAAACGCGCCGATTGCCGACGTCTTTGTGATCTGGGCCAAGAGCGATGCCCACGGCGGCGCCATTCGCGGTTTCGTGCTGGAAAAGGGCATGCCCGGCCTTTCCGCGCCCAAGATCGGCGGCAAGCTGTCGCTGCGCGCCTCGGTCACCGGGCAAGTGGTGATGGACCAGGTCTTGGTGCCCGAAGAGGCGTTGCTGCCGGGGGTGGAGGGGCTGAAAGGCCCGTTCGGCTGCCTCAACCGCGCGCGCTATGGCATTGCCTGGGGGGCGATGGGCGCGGCCGAGTTCTGCTTTGCCGCCGCGCGGCAATATGGGCTGGACCGGCACCAGTTCGGCCGCCCGCTGGCCGCGACGCAGCTTTACCAGAAGAAGCTGGCCGACATGCTCACCGAAATCACCCTGGGTGTTCAGGCCGTGCTGCGGCTTGGCCGCATGCTGGATGAAGACGGCGCTGCGCCCGAGGTGATCTCCATCCTCAAGCGCAACAATGTGGGCAAGGCGCTCGACATTGCCCGCATGGCGCGCGACATGCACGGCGGCAACGGCATTTCCGGGGAATACCAGGTGATCCGCCACATGGTGAACCTGGAAACCGTGAACACCTATGAAGGCACGCACGATGTGCATGCGCTGATCCTGGGCCGGGCGATTACCGGAATCGCGGCGTTTTGACCGGCGCGGCCGCTGCGGCGCCGCCGCTCGCTGGCCTGCGCGTGATCGAATTTGCGCGCGTGCTGGCCGGGCCCTGGGCGGGGCAAATCCTGGCAGACCTGGGGGCAGAGGTGATCAAGGTGGAAAGCGCGGGCGGCGATGATACCCGCGCCTGGGGGCCGCCGTTCATCGCCAATCCCGATGGCAGCCAGGATGCGGCCTATTTCCACGCCACCAACCGCGGCAAGCGTTCGCTGGTGCTGGACCTTGCCACCGCGGCGGGGCAGGCGCAGGCCCGCGCGCTGGTGGCCGATGCTGATGTGGTGATCGAGAATTTCAAGCTGGGCGGCATGGCGCGGTTCGGGCTGGACTATCCCAGCCTGGCCGCGCACAATCCGGGGCTGGTCTATTGCGCGATCACCGGGTTTGGCCAGGACGGGCCCTATGCCGCGCGCGCCGGCTATGACTTTATCGTCCAGGGCATGAGCGGGATCATGGACCTGACCGGCGCGCCTGATGGCCCGCCGCAGAAGATCGGCGTGGCGTTTGCCGATATCATGACCGGCCTTTATGCCGTGATCGCCATCCAGGCCGCGCTGGCAGAGCGCGCGCGATCCGGGCGCGGGCAGATGATCGACATGGCGCTGATGGACGTGATGACCGGGGTTCTGGCCAACCAGGCGATGAATTATCTGGCCTCGGGCGTGGCGCCGGTGCGCATGGGCAATGCCCATCCCAACATCGTGCCCTATGCGGTCTTTCCGGCCGCCGATGGCTGGCTGATCCTGGCGGTGGGCAACGATGGGCAGTTTACCCGCCTCTGCGCGGTGCTGGGCCTGGCCATGCAGCTGGGCTGGGCCAGCAACCCTGGCCGGCTGGCCGATCGGCCTGCGCTCACCGCCGCGATCGAGGCGGCGACAGTCACGTGGGCGCGCGATGATCTGCTGGCCGCCCTGGAGCGCGAAGGCGTGCCGGCCGGGCCGATCAACACCGTGGCGCAGGCCTTTGCCGATCCGCAGGTGCGCCATCGCGGGCTGGAACTGGCCATGCCGCGGGGCGAGGGCGATGTGGTACCCGGCGTTGCCCTGCCGATCCGCTTTTCCCGCTCTGCATTGGCCACCCCGCGCCCGTCACCGCAGTTGGGCGAGATGAATCGCAACCTTCTGCCGGGCGGTGCCCCCGTGCGGCAAAGCGTCGGGCCAAGTGATTGACAGCTGGTGCTATTACCGCCGAGTCTGCGGCGCACAGGGATAGCGCGGGGGCGCAAGAGCATGGGGTTGCGATGACGCGATATGGAATGGGTGCGGCGCTGGCTTTGGCGCTGCTGGCATGCCCGGCACTGGCACAGGCCAAGGGGCTGGGGGTCGAGGCGACCGGCGGCAAGGCCGATGGGCAATGGGGCGCCGAACTGGGCGCGAGCTACAGCATGGGCTTTGGCCCGTTTACCGTGCGGCCGGTGGTGGGGGCATTCATTCCCACGCAAGACGGCGCCAGCACCTCGATCTATGCCAAGGGTGAGGCAACCTTCACCATTCCGGCCGTGGCCGAACTGGGGCTGGGCGCGCGCCTGGCGCATGAAAAGGTGCGGGCCTATGCCCTGGCGGCCTTTCCCATCCTGCCCAAGTTCAAGCTGACCCTGCAGGGCGGCGAGCACTATGGCGCGGCGGGCCTGCGCTTTTCATTCTGAAGTGCTGCCCTGGCTCTGGCTTTGATCCTGGCCAAGGCCGGGTTCGAAGACCGACCAGCCGGTGTGCTGCACCAGCCGCTCCAGCGCCAGGGTGCCGGCCAGCGAATTGCCCCGCGCGTTGAGACCGGGCGACCAGACGGCAATGCTCGCCACCCCCGGCGCGATCGCCAGGATGCCGCCGCCCACGCCGGATTTGCCGGGCAATCCGGTGCGGAATGCGAATTCGCCCGATCCGTCATAGTGCCCACATGTAAGCATCAGGGCATTGATGCGCCGCGCGCGCTGGGGTGACACCACGCTGCGCCCGGTATCGGGATTGCGGCCCCGCGCCATGAGATAGCGACCGGCCATGGCCAGTTGGCGGCAGTTCATCGCCAGGGCGCACTGGTGGAAATAGAGGCCCAGCACCTTTTCCACCGGGTGGTGGATGTTGCCGAACGCGCGCATGTAGTTGGCCAGGGCCATGTTGCGATAGCCGGTTTCCTGCTCGCCGCGCGCCACCTCTTCATCCACCACGATGCTGTCATCCCCGGCGAGCGCGCGCACGAAGCGCAGCATCTCGCCGATTGCCTCGCGCGGTTCATAGCGGCCGAGCAGGATATCGCTGACTACGATGGCGCCGGCATTGATGAACGGGTTGCGCGGGATGCCGTGCTCGCTTTCAAGCTGGACGATTGAGTTGAACGCGCTGCCCGAAGGCTCGCGCCCCACCCGCTGCCACAGTGCATCGCCCACCGCGCCCAGCGCCATGGTCAGGGCAAAGACCTTGGAAATGCTCTGGATCGAAAAGGCTTCCTGCGCGTCGCCGGCCATGTGGCAGGTGCCATCGGCCATGACCACGGCGATGCCGAAGCGATCGGCCGGAACCGTCGCCAGCGCCGGGATATAGTCGGCCACCGTGCCCTTTTCGGGGTGGTTGCGCATTTCGGCGGCAATCTCGTGCACGATGGCGCCCAGGTCGGGCATGGCAATCTCCCTTTGCCTGCCTCCCTTTCACACCAGGCGGGGCCAGGGCAAGTGCGGGATAGCCAGCGCCCTGCTTAAGGGTTTATGGGGGCCGCGCCATGGACCCGATCACTGTTGCCGCGCTCTATCAGTTTGCCCCCTTTGCCGATCCGGCCGCCCTGCGCGCGCCGCTGCTGCAACTGTGCGCGGAACACGGCGTCAAAGGCACGCTGCTGCTGGCGGGCGAGGGGGTCAATGGCACTATCGCCGGCAGCGCGGCGGGGATCGCCGCCGTGGTGGCGCATGTGCGCAGCCTGCCCCACTGCGCCGGGCTCGACGTGAAGTATTCCACCGCCGCGACGATGCCGTTTGCCCGCATGAAGGTGCGCCTCAAGCGCGAGATCGTGACCATGGGCGTCGATGGGATTGATCCGCTGGCCAGCGTCGGCACCTATATCGATCCGCACGACTGGAACGCGCTGATCAGCGATCCCGACACCATCGTGATCGACACGCGCAACGATTACGAAGTGGCCGTGGGCACCTTTGCCGGGGCAATCGACCCGCAAACGCGCAGTTTCCGCGAGTTTCCCGCCTGGTTCCGCCAACAGCGCGACTCCTTGCTGGGTGAAGGGCGCCAGCCGCGCGTGGCGATGTTCTGCACCGGCGGGATCCGCTGCGAGAAATCCACTGCCTTTCTCAAGAGCGAGGGAGTGGATGCGGTCTATCACCTGAAGGGCGGCATCCTCAATTACCTGGAACAGGTGCCCGAGACAGAAAGCCTGTGGCAGGGCGAATGCTTCGTGTTCGACGAGCGCGTGGCGATCGGCCATGGCCTCAAGCCGGGCAGCCATGTGCTGTGCGGGCCGTGCGGCCGGCCGGTCGATGCGGCGGGCCAGCAATCGCCACTTTATCGTGCGGGCGTGTCGTGCCCGGCATGCCATGGCGAAGGCAGCGGCGACGCCGACGCCTGAGTGTGGCTGCGCCCCTTGCCGAGCCGTGCCGCCAGGCGATAGCATCGCATGATACCGCAACAGGGTTGAGGATCTTTCCAGTTGAACGACATTCCGGGCATGCCGCAGGGCGACGATGAAGGCCGTGGCACCGGCAACCGCTATCGCGCGCCGGCGCTGGAAAAGGGGCTCGACGTGATCGAGTTGCTGGTCAATTCTGGCCGGGCGATGACCATGACCGAAATCTGCCAGCGCCTGGGCCGCTCGCAGGGGGAAATGTTCCGCATGGTGCAGGTGCTGCAGGCGCGCGGCTTTGTCGAGCAGGACGGCGCCAACGACGGCTATTACCTGACCGACCTGTTGTTCACCATGGCGATGCGCCAGCCGCCCACGCAGAACCTGGTGGAAGTGGCGCTGCCGCGCATGCGCCAGCTGGCGATGGATATTGGCCAGTCGTGCCATCTGGTGTTCCACACCCGGGGTGAGATCGTGGTGGTGGCGCGCATGGAATCGAACGAGCAGATCGGCTTTTCGGTGCGCATCGGCCACCGCCTGGCGCTGCACCGGTCGGTATCGGGCGTGGTGCTGTTCGGCCACCAGCCGGCCGATATCCAGCAGGCCTGGCTGGCGCAGCTTTCCCCCACAACCGATCGCGGCGAGATTGCCGCGTTCGTCAAGGCCGCCAAGGCTGCCGCCGCGCAAGGGCACGCCCAGGCGCAAAGCACGTTCGTGAACGGCATCAGCGACATTTCCGCCCCGATCATGCGGGGTGATCGCGCGGCGGCGGCGCTGACTGTGCCGTTCATCCATCATGGCAACCTGCAAAAGACCATGGACGAGGCGACCGGCCACCTGGTGGAAACCGCGCGGCAGATATCCGAGCTGCTGTCCACGGCTGACAGCCGGGTGTGAACGCACGGCGGGCGGTGAATATCGGCCTTGCAAATATGAAAGCTATTTTTGTATGTGAGAGGAACGAGCTGGCCACCATGGCGCGGCGGTGGGAGTTTGGGCGGGATGCTGGGATTTGGCGGCGCAGCGCTGGGCAATCTCTATCGCGCCATCCCCGATGATCAGGCGCAGGCGACGCTGGCCGCCGCGTGGGACGGCGGCATCCGCCTGTTCGACACGGCGCCCTATTATGGCCTGGGGCTTTCCGAACAGCGGCTTGGCGGGTTTCTGCGCGGCAAGCCGCGCGCCGACTATGTGATTTCCACCAAGGTCGGCCGCCTGCTGGAATACGATGCCACGCTGGAAGGCGCGGCCGAACGCCATGGCTTTGCCGACCCGCTGCCCTATCGCGTGCGGTTCGATTATTCCTATGACGGGGTGATGCGCGCCTTTGAAAGCAGCCTTGATCGGCTGGGGCTGGACCGCATCGATATCCTACTGGTCCACGATATTGGCGAAGTCACTCACGGCAAGGACGCCGCCCGCCACTTTCGCGATCTAGCCGAGGGCGGCTATCGCGCGCTGGCGCAGCTGCGCGAGGCGGGCGTCGTGGGTGCGATCGGGCTGGGCGTGAACGAGTGGGACGTGTGCCTGGCGGCCATGGCGATCGGGCGCTGGGACCGTTTCCTGCTGGCCGGCCGCTATACCTTGCTGGAGCAGGAGGCGCTGCACGCGTTCCTGCCGCAATGCCTGGATCATGGCGCCAAAGTGCTGCTGGGCGGGGTATTCAACAGCGGCATCCTGGCCAGCGGCACGCGCGGCCCTGGCCCGTTCTATTACAACTATGCCCCCGCGCCGGCCGCCGTGGTGGACCGCGTGGCGCGGATCGAGGCGGTCTGTGAGGCTCACGGGGTGAGCCTGGCCGCTGCCGCGCTGGCCTTTCCCCAGGCGCATCCGGCGGTGGCCGCCGTGCTGCCGGGCCTGGCCAGCGCGGCCGAGGTGCACAGCGCCCTTGCCCTGGCGGCAACGCCGATCCCGCTGGCGCTGTGGGCCGAGCTGGTGGCGCAAGGGCTGCTCGATCCCGCAGCACCAGTGCCCGTTGCCGAACGCGGGCAGGGCGCTCTGGCATGATCCTGGACGGCCACCAGCATTTCTGGGCACTGGCCAATCCATTCACGGATTGGCCCACGGCCGATCTCGCGCCGATCCATCGCGATTTTCTGCCGGCCGATTTTCCCGCAGACGCAGCGGTTTGGGGCACGATACTTGTGCAAGCCGCGCCCGATCGCGCCGAAACTGCGTGGCTGCTGCGCCTGGCACAGGATCATCCGCTGGTGCGTGGCGTGGTCGGCTGGGCCGATCTTGCTGCGCCCGATGCGCCTGCGCAGATTGCCGCCTTGGCGCAGGAGCCACTGCTCAAGGGTTTACGCCCGATGTTGCAGGGGCTCGACGATCCACGCTGGATCTTGCGGGGCGAGGTGGGCGATGGCCTCGATGCCATGGCCCGGCATGGGCTGTGCCTCGATGCGCTGGTGCGGGCGCCGCAACTGCCGGTGATTGCCGAGCTGGCCGCGTGCCATCCTGCTTTGCGCATCGCGCTCGATCATGCGGGCAAGCCCGATATTGCCAGCCATGGCTATGCTGCCTGGGCCAATGATCTGGCCGCGCTGTCTGGCCATGGCAATGTCTGGTGCAAGCTGTCTGGCCTGTGGACCGAGGCGGGTGGCCAGACCGACGACGCCACGATCGCGCTCTATGTCGATCACATCCTGGCCTGCTTTGGCCCGGATCGCGTGATCTGGGGCAGCGACTGGCCGGTGCTGCATCTGGCCGGGGACTATCACGACTGGCTGGCGCAGTGCCGCCGGCTGCTTTCGGGTTTCAATGAAACGGAACAGGCGCAGGTTTTCCTGCACAACGGGGTTGGGTTTTATGGTCTCGCCACAAGTTGAGCCGGCGCAGGAGGCGTTCCTGCTGCTGGACCCGGCAGACAATGTGCTGGTGTGTATTCGCGATGCCGCGCTCGGCGAGATCGTGACGATCGATGGCGTGGCCATGCCGTTGCCCCAGGCCGTGCCGCTGGGCCACAAGATTGCCCGCCATGACCTGGCCGTGGGCGACAAGGTGCTGCGCTATGGCGCGCCGATCGGCAGCATGAAGGCAGCCACGCCGCGCGGCGGCCACGTTCATTCCCACAACCTGGCGAGCGATTACATTCCCGCCCATGGCCGCGATGCCAGCACGAAAGGCAGCAAGTGATGCAGCATCACCCCATCCAGGGTTTCCTGCGTGCCGATGGGCGCAAGGGCGTGCGCAATGTGGTGCTGGTCGCCTATCTGGTGGAATGCGCGCACCATGTGGCGCGCCGCATCGTCAGCGCGATCGACGATCCCGATGTGCAGCTGGCCGGCTTTCCCGGCTGCTATCCCAACAGCTATGCCGCGCAGATGATGGCGGCGATCGCCACCCATCCCAATGTGGGCGGGGTGCTGGTGATTTCGCTGGGCTGCGAAGGCTTTGACCGCCAGACCCTGGCTGCGCAGGTCGCGGCCAGCGGCCGGCCGGTGGAAACCGTGGTGATCCAGCAGGCCGGCGGGACCCGCGCCACGATCGATGCCGGCCGGGAAGCGGTCGCCCGCCTGCGCGCCGCGGCCGAACAGGCCCCGCGCGTGCCGATGGCCGTGTCGGAACTGGTGGTCGGCACGATCTGCGGCGGGTCTGACGGCACCAGCGGCATCACTGCCAATCCGGCGGTAGGCCGCTGTTTCGATATGCTGGTGGCCGAGGGTGCCACCTGCATCTTCGAGGAAACCGGCGAGCTGATCGGCTGCGAGCAGGTCATGGCCGCGCGCGCGGTGACGCCGGAACTGGGTGACGAGATCGAGGCCTGCGTGGCCAAGGCCGCCCGCTATTATGCCACGCTGGGCTATGGCAGCTTTGCCCCCGGCAATGCCGATGGCGGGCTGACCACCCAGGAGGAAAAGTCGCTCGGCGCCTATTCCAAGTCGGGCGCCTCGCCCATTTCCGGGCTGATCCGCCCGGGCGAGCGGACCGGCGGGCCGGGGCTTTACCTTATGGACGTTGTGCCCGATGGCGAGGTGCGCTTTGGCTTTCCCAACATTTCCGACAATGCCGAAATCGTCGAGATGATCGCCTCGGGCTGCCACCTGATCCTGTTCACCACCGGGCGCGGTTCGGTGGTGGGATCGGCGGTTTCCCCGGTGATCAAGGTTTGCGCCAATCCCGAAACCTATGCCCGCCTGGCCGAAGACATGGACGTGGACGCCGGGCGCATCCTGCATGGCAAGGCCACGCTGGACGAGGTGGGCACCGAGATCTTTGATCAGGTGGTGGCCGTCGCTGCCGGGGCGCAGACCCGATCAGAAGCGCTGGGCCACCAGGAATTCATTCTCACCTACAAGCAATTCGAGCCGAGCGGTCCGGGATGCCTGCCGCTGGCCCACCGTGCAGGAGCCCTGACATGACGCATCACCCGTTCGACCTTACCGGCAAGCGCGCGATCGTGACTGGCGCAGGCCAGGGGATCGGCCGCGCCAGTGCCGAAGCCTTTCGCGATGCCGGGGCCGATGTGTTGGCACTCGATCGCAATCCTGCCGCGCTCGAAGAGCTGCCCGGCTGTCGCACCGCTGTGCTCGACGTGACCGATGCCGCCGCCATCACCGCGCTTGCCGCGCAAGAGGATGGTTTTGACATCGTGTTCAACTGCGCCGGCGTGGTGCACGGCGGCACGATCCTGGACTGCAGCGACGATGACTGGGCCTTTGCCTTTGATCTCAACGTCACGGCGATGTTCCGCCTGATCCGTGCGCTGCTGCCTGGCATGATCGCGCGGGGCGGCGGGTCGATCATCAACATGGCCTCTGTCGCCGGATCGGTGATCGGCGTGCCCAATCGCTTCGCCTATGGCGCCAGCAAGGCGGCGGTGGTCGGGCTGACCAAGGCGGTGGCGGCCGATTTCGTGCAGCAGGGCATCCGCTGCAACGCGATTTGCCCCGGCACCGTGCACTCTCCTTCGCTGGAACAGCGCCTGGCCGCCACCGGTGATTTCGATGCGGCCATGGCCGCTTTCAAGGCGCGCCAGCCGATGGGACGCATCGGCGATCCGGCGGAAATCGCCGCGCTGGCGCTCTACCTCGCCAGCGATGCCGCCGCCTTTACCACCGGCCAGTGCCACATCATCGATGGCGGCTGGGCCAACAGCTGATCATGACGGCGGCCAAGCCGCCACCTGTAACCAGAACATAATCCAACGAGAGGTTTCCATGGCCCCGATCTCCATCGGCTTGAGCGACCAGGAACACAGTGGCCCAGCCGGCCGCGCGCCCGATGATCCCCAGCGCGCACTGCCCCTGGTGGCACGCGGCGCACGGGTGGCCTTTGCCGTGGTCTGCTCGATGTTTTTCCTCTGGGCCCTGGCCAACAATTTCAACGATATTCTGATCAAGCAGTTTCAAAAGGCGCTCGATCTCACGCGGATGCAGTCAGGCCTGGTGCAGACCGCATTCTATTTCGGCTATTTCACTTTTGCCCTGCCGGCCGGCTGGGTGATGAACCGCGTGGGCTATCGCAACGGGCTGTTGATCGGGCTGGTGCTCTATGCCGTGGGCGCGCTGCTGTTCTGGCCGGCCGCGCATGTCCAGGCGTTCGGCTTTTTCCTGGGGGCGCTCTACATCATCGCGGCGGGCCTGGCTTTCCTGGAAACGGCGGCCAATCCGCTGATCACGGTGATGGGGCCGGCCAGCACGGCGGCACGGCGGCTCAACCTCGCGCAAAGTTTCAACGGGCTGGGGGCCTTCGTGGCGCCGTTCGTGGGCGGGGCGCTGATCTTTTCCGGGGTGGAGCGTACGCCGGCGCAGCTGGCGGCAATGGCCCCGGCGCAAGTGGCGGCCTATCGCACGCAGGAAGCGCTGGCGGTGCAACTGCCCTATCTTGGCCTTGGCCTGCTGGTGCTGTTCCTGGCGCTGGTCGTGCGGCTGACGCGGTTTCCCGCCGTGGACGAGCCGGCGCAGGGGGAGGGCGGCAGCCTTGCCGCCGCGCCCTTGCTGCGCAGGGCGGTGATCGCGCAGTTCTTCTATGTCGGCGCGCAGGTTTCGATCTGGAGCTATTTCATCAACTTTGCCCAGGATGCCACGCGCATCGGTGAAATGCGCGCGGCGCATCTGCTGGGCTATAGCCTGATGGCGTTCATGGCCGGGCGCTTTGCCGGCACCGCGCTGATGAAGCGGGTGCCACCGGTGCGGCTGCTCACGCTGTTTGCGGTGATCGCGGCCGGGCTGTGTGCCGTTGCCATCATGGCGAGCGGGTGGACGGCGGTGATCGCGCTGGGGCTGTCGAGCTTCTTCATGTCGATCATGTTCCCGACGATCTTTGCCTTGGGCGTCTCGGGCCTGGGCAGCAAGACCAAGCTGGGTTCCTCGCTGTTGATCATGGCGATCATTGGCGGGGCGGTGTTCCCGCCGCTGGTCGGGCTGATTGGCGATCATCTCCATTCGCTCAAGACCGGCATGGTCGTGCCACTGGCCAGCTTCCTGGTGGTGGCATGGTTTGGCACGCAGGCGGCCCGCGCCGTGGCACAGGAAAGAGGCTGACATGCGCGAGGTTTTCCTGCTCGACCTGGCAGACGCGGGTGTGGCCGCCGCCTATGATGCCTGGCACCAGCCGGGCCGCGTGCCGGCTGGCGTGCTTGCCGACATTGTCGGATCGGGCGTGCGCGTGATGGAAATCTATCGCGTGGCCGATCGCCTGGTGATGATTACCGAAACCACCGGCGATGCCCCCGCCGCAGATCGCGTAGCCAGCGCTGACTCACATGCGTGGGAGCGCACTATGGACCCACTGCAAAAGCCGCTGGACGCCGCCCCGCCAGGGGTGAAATGGTTGGCGGCCCATCGCATTTTCAATCTGGCCGATCATTTAGACACAAAGGACCAAGCATGAAGCTGCTGCGTTTTGGAAACCCCGGGGCAGAACGCCCCGGCCTGCTCGATGCCCAGGGAGTGGTGCGTGACCTGTCCGGCGTAGTCGCCGACATTGCCGGCGATACGCTCTCGCCCGCCGTGCTCGACCAGTTGCGCGCGATCGATCCCGCCACGCTGCCGGCGGTGGAGCAGCCTGGCCGCCTGGGGCCGTGCGTGGCCGGCGTGGGCAAGTTCGTGTGCATCGGCCTCAACTATTCCGACCATGCTGCCGAAACCGGCGCTACCGTGCCGCCCGAGCCGGTCGCATTCATGAAGGCCACCAGCGCCATCTGCGGGCCGAACGATCCGGTGATCAAGCCGCGCGGCAGCACCAAGCTCGATTGGGAAGTGGAACTGGCGTTCGTGGTGGGCAGCCATGTCAGCTATGCCGACGAGGAAACCGCGCGCGCCGCGATCGCCGGCTATTTTGTGTGCCACGACGTGTCGGAGCGGGCATTTCAGATCGAGCGCTACGGCCAGTGGATGAAAGGCAAGGGCTGCGACAGCTTTGGCCCGATCGGCCCCTGGCTGGTGACCGCTGATGAAGTGGGCGATCCTGGCGAACTGGCGATGTGGCTGGAAGTCAACGGCAAGCGCTACCAGGACGGATCGACCC
The DNA here is from genome assembly GCF_040544855.1 of Novosphingobium sp. 1529. Taxonomy (NCBI): domain Bacteria; kingdom Pseudomonadati; phylum Pseudomonadota; class Alphaproteobacteria; order Sphingomonadales; family Sphingomonadaceae; genus Novosphingobium; species Novosphingobium sp. 1529. The sequence goes on along the minus strand of NZ_JBEPKW010000001.1, from coordinate 1,046,582 downwards.
GCACCATGGTGTACAAGCCGGCCTTCCTGCTCAGCTACATGTCGCAGTTCATGAGCTTCCAGCCGGGCGACATCATCACCACCGGCACGCCCGCCGGCGTGGGCCTGGGCCTCAACCCACAGGTCTTCCTCGACGTGGGCGATGTGGTGGAACTGGGCATCGAAAAGCTTGGCACCCAGCGCCAGGTGGTCGTCGCCGCGCCCTGAACCGGGCTGGCGCTTCAATTATGCGCAGCATGCAAGCCGCGCCGGGCCTTTGCGCCTGGCGCGGCTTTTGCGTGGCGGTACGGCCCAATATGTAACCTATGATGCCAGTTGTCTCGAAAGGGTCGGTACTCTAGTCTGGCCGAATAATACGAGCGCGTGGTTTCGAGGCGAACATGATGTCCTTCGTGCAGAGAGTTGGTCGATTGCGCGAAGACCTGCGCGCGCCACTCTATTTGCAGCTTCAGCAATTGGTGCGCCAGGCGATCGAGACCAAGGTCTTGACCCAGGATGACATGATCCCGGCCGAACGGGATCTGGCTCTCGAATATGGCGTGTCGCGCATTACCGTGCGCAAGGCCATTGATGGACTGGCGCAGGAAGGCCTGGTGGTGCGCCGGCGCGGCTCGGGCACCTATGTGGCCGCGCGCGTGGAAAAGAGCTTTTCCAAGCTCTCGTCATTTTCCGAAGACATGCTGGCGCGGGGCCGCAAGCCGAGCAGCGAATGGCTGTCGCGCTCGGCGGGGCTGGTCACGCCCGAGGAATCGCTTTCATTGGGACTGTCGCCGGGGCGGCAGGTCTATCGCTTCCAACGCCTGCGCTTTGCCGATGACGTGCCGATGGCGTTCGAAACCTCGACCATTGCCGCCGATTGCCTGGCGGGGATCGATGCCGTCAAGGATTCGCTCTATGCCGCGCTGGAAGCCGAGGGCAACCGCCCGGTGCGCGCGCTGCAACGGCTGCGGGCCATGCCGTTCCCCGGGGAGCAGGCGCGGCGCCTGGGGGTGGAAACCGGCCACGCTGGCCTGCTGATCGAGCGGCGCGGGTTCCTGGGCGATGGACGCGCGGTGGAATATACCCAGTCCTATTACCGGGGCGATGCCTATGACGTGGTCGCGGAATTGAACGCCGGCTGATCGGCGCCCAGCACATCTTGCAGAAAAAAGGCCCGCTTCCCTTTCAGGAAGCGGGCCATACCACGCAAGGGTTGTGGCTTTCAGGGTCTTAGAAGCGCCCGGTCACGCTGGCGGAGAACACGCGGCCGTTCTTGTAGACCGACGTGGGCGCCTTGGGATCGGAGCTGTACTGGTAATAGGTTTCGTCCAGCAGGTTGGAGGCGGTCGCCGTCACCTGCACGTGATCGTTGATGGTATACGAGATCTGCGCATCGAGCTGGCGATAGGCGTCGGTATAGTCCTGCGACTGCTGGCGGCCGAAGCGGTAGAAGTACTTCGAGCGACGGTTGTAGCTGACCCGCGCCTGGAACGGCCCGTTTTCATAGTAGGGCGAGATCTGGATCGTGTTGCGCGACAGGAACGGCAGGCCGGTGGACGCCTGCGTGTCTGCATCGGCAAACGTGTAGGCGGCCTGGATGCCGAAGCCCCAGATCAGGTTGGTATTGCCCGAGAGCGAGAAACCGGTGACGGTTGCCTTGCCGCCGTTGACCGGGCGCGAGATCGCATAGGTGCGGGTCTGGCCGGTGATCGGGTTGGTCAGCGTGGTGTCGAGGGTTTCGTTGCCAACGTAGTTGCTGATATCGCGGTAGAACACTTCGCCCGAGAGGAAGCTGGACGGGGCGAAGTACCACTCGGCCGAAAGACCGAAGTTGGTCGCGAGATAGGGCTTGAGGTCGGGGTTGCCGCCGCCGCCGCTCAGCGTGCTGTCATCGAGCGAGAGATAGCCGGCAAGGTCGGAGTAGCGCGGACGCGCCATGACCTTGGCGACCGCACCGCGCAGCACCACGCTCTGCCCGGCATTGTAGATCACGTTGAGGGCAGGCAGGAAGCGGTTGTCGGTCTTGTTGTACTGCACCAGGTTCACGGTCGAACCGCTCTGGGCGTAGAAGTTGGATTCCACGCTGGTGCTGACGAAACGGCCACCGATGTTGCCGCGCAGCTTGCCGCTTTCGAAGTTGGCCTGGATATAGGCTGCCTTGATGCGCTCGTTGACCAGCCAGTAATCGCCCTTGGACAGGCCGCGATCGTCGGTGAAGTTGCCATACTTCTTCAGCGTGGCGATGATCCCGTCCTTGTCCATGCCGACATAGGGCGCCCCGTTGCCCGAGGTGCCCAGGCCATTGTAAAGGCCCGAGTTCAGCACGTTGTAGTCAAGATCGGCCAGCGTGTAGTTCTGGTTGGTGAAGATCGCGTTGCTGTAGGTGGTATTGCTGTTCTGGTGCGAGCTGTAGCGGCCACCGAACAGCAGCTTGTTGAACGGGCCGACGTTGATGTCGCGCACGAAGTTGGCTTCGCCGTACCATTCCTTGTCGACCGTGAAGCCTGACTGGGTGGGAATGCCGCCGATCTGCCGGCCGAAGAACTTGCGGCCATCGGTGGCCGTGACGTTTTCGCCGCCCAGCGCAGTGTAGTTGCTCAGCCACTTGGTGGGATCGGTGGCCGGGCGGTCCCAGTTGACGATCGTGTTGCGGCCATTGGCGCCCGAGGTGAAGCCCTGCTGGGTGCGGAAATCGAGCAGGTATTCGGGATCCTTGCCGCCCGAGGCGCGGGTGTAGCCGACATTGCCGGTGATCGCCCAGCCTTCCGGCTTCCAGTCATAGGCCAGCGAGTAGGTGTCGTTTTTGATGCGGGTGCGGCGATAGAGCGTATCGAGCTGGCCGGTGGCGCCGGTCTGGCCAGCCGGAATGCCCGAGAACGTCGCTTCGGTGACCAGGCCGTTGCCATACTTGGCCGAAATCAGGCGCGAGCCTTCATACCCGTAGGTATACATCGAATTCGACACGTTGTCGTAGTTGCCGCGAATGACCAGGCCCGTGGCGGTCAGCACGAGGTTGTCGGCCGGCTTGAGCTGGATCGCGCCGTTGAAGCCCAGGCGTTCGCGATCCTGCTTGAAGAATTCGCGCGCCAGGAACGAGGCAAAGCGGGCGTCGGAGAAATCGGCGCGTTCGGTGGCCGACAGGGCCGAGATCGGCTTGCCGTTGACCGTGGCGGTGGCGGGCGCGTTATCGAGCAGGGCCTGACCGGTACGATACCAGTACACGGCCACGCCGGCGCGGCTGAGCTGCTCCTTGTCGTAGTTCACCGCTGCCAGGATGCCGATGGTTTCGTCATCGTTCTTCCAGCTGTACAGGCCGCCGCCGCGGAAGCTGCCACGCTTGGCGCGGTCGTTGTATTCATAGCCGCCGTTGAAGCGGATGGTGTTGGCAGCCAGATCGAGTGGCTTGCGCGTGACGACATCGACGGTGGCGCCGATGGCGCCTTCCTGCAGGCGCGCCTCGGGAGTCTTGTAGACGACGGCCTGGCTGATGATCGCCGGCGAAAGCAGCGAGTAGTTGAAGCTGCGGCTCGAACGGTCGGACGGGTTGCCGCCCCAGTCGGCCGAGGCGACCGAGTGGCCGTCGATCGTCAGGCGGTTGAGCGCGGGCTCCACGCCGGCGATGGACAGCTGCTCGCCTTCGCCGAACTGGCGGTCGACCGTGATGCCCGGCAGACGCGAGAGCGATTCCGCCACGTTGCTATCCGGGAACTTGCCCACGTCTTCGGCGCTGATCACGTCGACGATCGAGTTGGCGTTGCGCTTGATCTCGATGGCGTTGCGCAAGCTGGCGCGGATGCCGGTGACAACGATGCCCGAACCATCGCCCGAACTGCTGGAAGCGGTTTCGCCCGGTCCTTCCGCAGCGGTCTGCGCCTGCGCCGCAATCGGCATCGCGACCATCGCGGTTGTGGCGATCAAAAGGAAGCGCCGCACGTTCATTCCCATTCCCCCAGTTTTTCAGCGCACCGCGCTGATCCCTCGCCGAAGCCCGGTTCGGCCACGTAACTTTTCCCGTCTGGGGATGAGGCCCATTTTGTTACCAAACCCCCATTTGGTTATGCATATGTTATATGTCACACTTCGAGAATCCAGGAAAAAATTGGAAATGTCTTCAATATGTTTCATATTTTCTCTATGAGAATGAAATTTATATATAAAAATTGGTGCCCAAAATGATGGACGGCGCTGTCATTCCGGCGGGTGAAACGCGCAAACGCCGATGGCACCGCGAATCAGCGCTGGGCGGCGCTGGCGGTGTGAATAAGAACCAGTTGTTGATTGGTACTGTTTTGCGCGGCGTGGCGTGGCGCGATGGCGCCGGTGCGCCTCACGCAAGAATGCTCGCCGCTACCGCCCCTGGCGTGGGGCGGTATGGCTTGGCGATGTCAGATGATGGAAATGGTCGGGGAGACAGGATTCGAACCTGCGACCCTCTGCTCCCAAAGCAGATGCGCTACCAGGCTGCGCTACTCCCCGACACGAGCATGCCCTTAGGTTTGCAGGGCGTTGCGTGCAAGCGCGAAGTTGCAGACGGGGATTATGCTGCCACGCTGAAGCGGGTGGCGTAGCGCTGGCTGATCTGTTCCACCGGCAGGACGACGCAGACATCGACGGTGTTGAACGCGTGATCGATGAACGCGCCATCGCCAAAGCGCGCGCCGCAACGCAGATAGCCCTTGATCAGCGGGGGCAGCGCCAGCATCGCGCGGCGCTCGTCATAGCTGCCGCGCGGCAGGCGTTCGAGCGGCACGGCGCAGCGGGCATTGGGCCGCACCTGCGGGCGCTGTTCTGCCGGGGCCAGGCAGGTGTGGGCCAGCAACGAGAGCGCGGCGGCATGGGCATCGGGATCGATGCCGGAAAACGAGGCGCAGCCGAACATCAGGCCGATATCGTGGGCGGCGATATAGTCGGCAATGCCGCGCCAGAGCAGGGAAATCGTGGCGCTGGTGCGGAAGTCGGGCAGCACGCAGGAGCGGCCCAGTTCCAGCAGTTCGCCGCCGACACGGCCTTCACCAGCGATCAACGGGCCAAGATCGAATTCGCCGGCGCTGTAAAACCCGTCCGCCGCCCGCGCCACGCTTTCGCGCAGCAGGCGATAGGTGCCGACGACCTGGCCATCGGCCACAATGGTGCCGGGCTGGTCTTCATCGATCACCAGAAGATGATCGCACAGCGCATCATAGGGATCAGCGTCAAGCTGGCTGAGCAAGCCGTGCGCCTGGGCGCCCATTTCATCGAAAAAGACCTGCCAGCGCAGCTTCTGCACTGCCATGAGATCAGCGCCGTCGCGCGCCAACCGCACGGCCAGACGCCGCTGCCGCTTGTCCATCCCGATCACTTCGCCCATCGAATGCGCCCTCCGTTCGGAACGCGATAGCGCATGGGCATGACGCCGGTTTTGCAGAATGATGATGATCGTGGGTCACTTGTGGCACGCGTGTCGCGCGCCTGTCGTAATTGCAGCGCCGCAAATGCAGCGCCGCCATGCTCGCGGGGTGGTGGTAGGCCCGGCAGGATTTGAACCCGCGACCTAGCCGTTATGAGCGGCCAGCTCTAACCACTGAGCTACGGGCCCCCGTTGCGCCCCATGCCGTTAAAGCGCTGCCGCGCACTTGGCAAGAAAGCGTATGCGGCGCAGCGCGATGGCGGTTTCAGATCAGGGCGGCCTGCATGATGTCAGACACACTGGCAGGCTTGATGCCGCAGCAGGCCAGGTGCGTGAACACCACGCGCCACCAGTCATAGAGCTGGTCAAGCTGGCGGGCATCGCGCACATAAGGTGTGTGCCCGGGGCGCAGCGACGGGCTGTGGAACGAAAACACCAGGATCGGCAGGCCATCGGCCAGCGTCAGATCGATGCAGCGGATGGCCTCGGCCGCAGTGACGCCTTCGGGCGTGAAGGGCACGCGGTTCATCAAGCCTGCGCGGGCCATCGCCCCGCGCAGGCGTGGCACCCGCCATAGGCGCGGAAACAGCCATGGCCCCTGACGCCGCAACACCCCGGAAAATACCGTGGTCAGCGGCAATTCCATCAGCCCGCCCTGGCGATCGACCCACCAGGGATGCAGCGGCAGCGCGGTGAAATCGGGGCCGCCCTGGCTGGAATAATCGAAATGGCTGCGTACCGAGGTATCGATCGCGATGCCCGATTCCGCCAGGATCTGCGCCGTGGCCGCCCCTACGCCATAGCGCCCGGCGCGATAGATGCGGGGCGCTTGGCCAAACGCGGCCGAGATCGTGTCGCGCAGCTTGACCAGCTTGGCGCGTTCCAGCGCCGGTGGCAAATTGCCGGCAAAGCTGTTGAATACGTTCAGCTGTTCCTGGTGCGGCGGATTGACCCAGGGATGCAGCTGCACCCCGATTTCGGCGCGGCCATGGCGAACGGCATCGCCCAGCGCCATGCCCACGGCCGGATCGCTGGCGATGGGATAGTCGATCAGATAGATCGGGGCGACACCGAACCCCTCGCAAAACTGCTGGAACTTGGCGAGGCGCGGCACATGGCTCAGGCCGTGGCCGGTTCGCTCGAACGGCTTGGCCCAGTCGAATTCCTCTTCGGTGTCGACGGTAACGACGAAACGCTGCCCGAATTCGGGGGCAAAGTGCACGCGGGCATCGGGCGGGGGCGGGCGGGTGATCCGCGCCGGTGCGCCCTGGCGCTCGCCTTCGCCCCCAAGCCGCGATGGCACCGTGGTCAGCCCGCCTGCGCCGGGGTGGCGCTATCGCCGCCGACAAGATCGTGCGGCGAGACAGCAGCGGGCAACTGTGCGAGCAGCCGCGCCCCTTCGCGGCGCAAGCCGCCGCCCATGGCACGCAATTCCGCCGCCGCCAGGCGCAGGGCAAAGCCATTGCCCATCATGCCGCCAGGGCCCAGGCCGCCGGCCTGCTGGCCACCGCCCTGGCTGCGGGCGCCATCGGCGGCAAACAGCGTGGCATCATCGCGCATGGCGAGCGTTGCCGGCAATGGCAGGTCGAGGCGCACGGCTGCTGGCGCGCTGTCGCCGGCAACGGGCGCGGCGAGTGCGATGGCCAGGCGCTCCCCCGGTGCTGCCGTGCTGGCGATTACGGCGAGCAGGCGCCATATCGCATGTTCGAGCTCGGCCGCAGGGGCTGCAACCCGTACCGGTTCTGCCGGGGGCTGCCAGCGCAGGCGCACTTCGCGTGGGCCGATCACCGGATCGAGCTGGGCCAACTGCCGGCTGACCAGCGCGGCCAGATCGATGCCGCTGTCGGGCGCGGGCATCTCGGCAGCGCCGGTTTCCAGCCGGGCCAGCCGCTCCAGGTCTTCAAACCCGGCCAGCATGCGGGCGGCATCGGCCGCGATGCTGGCGGCCAGGCTGCGGTATTGGTGCGGCGTGGCGCCAAACACCTGCTGCTGGATCATTTCGGCAAAGCCCTGGATCGCATTGATCGGGGTGCGCAACTCGTGCAGCGTCTGGCGCAGGCGATCGGCGCCCTGGGCCACCGGCGCCTCAGCAGCAGCCGGGGCGCTGGCCAGGCTTGCGGCCGGGCGGCGCAGGCAGGCGCGATAGCCGGCAAAGGCGCCGCCAGCGCGGGTGAACACCGGCACGGCATCGCATTGCCAGGCGCCCGCCACGGCCGGCGCACCGTCGAGCATGAGCAGCCCGGCGGTGATCGGCAGCCGCGCGGCAAAGGCGCGGGTGCTGCGTGCATCGAGCCGCGCGGGCGCATGCGGCTGCGCGGTGAAGGGGCGATGGCCGACCAGCATCGGCGCCCAATCGGCATCGGCGGCAACCACCGTGCCGAGCGCATCGATCGCGATGGCGATGCTTTCCGGGCGCAGTGCGGTGGCCGGTGGCTCGTCGGCAAAAGGCAGGCGCGGGTGCGGATCAGCCGCAGTGGCCAGGGCAGGAGCGCCGGGGCTGGCGGCACCGGTGGGGCGCGCCTCACGGTCGCGGCGGAACGCCTCGATCCGCCGCACGATCGCGCCGATGCCCTCGCTCGCGCTGGCAGAAAGCAACGGGGCGGGCGATTCGGGCAGAACGGCCTCTATCGGCTCTGCTGGCGGCGCCTGCGCCACGATCGGATCGACCTTAGCCATCTGATCAACCGGCGCGGACAGCGCAAAGTCATCAATACCCAGCCGCGCGAGCAAGGCATCGACCGCAGGGCTCAGGTCGCGGCGGTGGCGCAGGAAGCCGCGCGCGTGGATCGGCAGGCGCGGCACGAGCGCGAGCCAGTCTGCCTCGGCAAGCCGGGCGGCGCGGATCGCGGCCAGCGCCAGGCGCGGCGCCTGCGCGGCAAAATGGCTGACCAGGCGGGGATGGCCGAGCGGCGTGCCGGCGAGCAGTGCGGCGGCGCCCTCATGGCCGCCGGGCGCCGTGGCGATTTCGTGGAACAGCGCATCGAGCCGGGCAAGGGCGGCATCGTGCGGCGCGGCCCAGGCATCGGGCGCCACGCGGCCAAGCAGATCGGCCAGCTGCCGGAACTGCACCCGCATGCCCGCCGGCCCGGCGACGCGGGTGCGCAGCACGGTTTCCAGCCGATCGTCCACCACCAGGGCGGCGCCAGCCGTTGCGGCATGCGCAGGCATCAGGGAAGGATCAAGATCGGCAGGCATCGCTCTGGCGCCAAGGCATCCTGTTGTGCGGTCTTCTGCCATGGGGCAATGCCTGGCGAGAGGCAAGCCGGTTACGGACCGTTTCGGAACTCATCCTTGTGCCTTTATCGGTCAGGTTTTTAAGAAAGTGTGGCGAACCCGCCTGCCATGCGGTGAATGGTGATCCGTTCATCGTGGAGCGGGTTTTTCCACACTATGCACCGGCTTTGGTGATGGTGCGTTGCATTGCAGGACAATTGCGATATGAGCTAATAATATTAGCTTCACTGCCAGCGGTGACGCACAATCTTGCGGGTCGAGCGGCTAAAGAACACGAACATGGCGACATTGGACGGAATTGACAGGCGGCTGCTGGCCGAGCTTCAGGATGAGGGCCGCGTAACCAACGTGGAACTGGCCCAGCGCGTGGGCCTCACGGCGCCGCCCTGCCTGCGCCGCGTGCGCGCGCTGGAAGAGGCCGGCGTCATCCGCGGCTATCACGCCGATCTCGATCCGGCCAAGCTGGGTTTCGCGATCACGGTCTTTGCGCTCGTCAGCCTGAAAAGCCAGGCCGAGGAATCGCTGCGCCAGTTCGAAGAGCATATGCGCACGCTGCCCGAAGTGCGCGAATGCCACATGCTCAATGGCGAGATCGACTTCATCCTCAAGATCGTCAGCCGCGATCTGCAAAGCTTCCAGGAATTCCTGACCAGCAAGCTGACGCCCGCGCCCAATGTGGCCAGCGTCAAGACCTCGCTTACCATTCGCACCGCCAAGCAGGTGCCGGGCGTTCCATTCACCGAGTGAAGCGGGCCTTAACTCCCCATCCTCTTTAGAGGAGGGGAGAGTGGTGGCGGGCGCCCTTTAGGGCAGGGAGCCGCCGCGCGGGTTACTGCGCGGCCTTGGCCTGCTTGTGGTGGCGGATCACTTCCTCGATTACGAAGCGCAGGAATTTTTCGGAAAATTCCGGATCGAGCCGGGCATCCTCGGCCAGCTTGCGCAGGCGCGCGATCTGGCGCTCCTCGCGGCCAGGATCGCTGGCGGGCAAGGCTTTTTCGGCCTTGTAGGCGCCCACGGCCTGGGTGATGCGAAAGCGTTCGGCCAGGATGTGGATCATCGCGGCATCGATGTTGTCGATGCTCTGGCGATAGCCGGCCAGAACCGGATCGGTGCCTTCGGCGGATGCGCTCATGTGCTTTCGGGCCTTTGTCAGTGGGGTATGCAAAAGTGTCGCTCTGCCGCTACCGTGCAACTTGCGACTTGCCAAGCCGTGCACCACGCGCCAAGCGGGCAGCAATGACTGCTACCCTCCATACGCTCCCCCGCAAGGCCGAACCCTCGCTGGCGCCGCTGATGGCGCTGGTGGCCGACGGCATGAACAGCGTCAACGCCGTGATTCTCGATCGCATGCAATCGCGTATCCCGTTGATCCCGGCGCTGGCCGGCCATCTCATCGCCGGCGGTGGCAAGCGCATGCGCCCCATGCTCACGCTCGCCGGGGCGGCGCTGCTGGGTTATGGCGGCAGCCGCCATTTCAAGCTGGCCGCAGCGGTGGAGTTCATCCACACTGCCACCCTGCTGCACGACGACGTGGTCGATGGATCGGACATGCGCCGCGGCAAGAAGGCCGCCAACATCATCTATGGCAATCCGGCCACGGTGCTGGTGGGCGATTTCCTGTTCTCGCGCAGCTTTGAACTGATGGTCGAGGATGGCTCGATCAAGGTGCTGCGCATCCTGTCGGGCGCATCGGCCGTGATTGCCGAGGGCGAGGTCGACCAGCTGGTGGCGCAGCGCCAGGTGGAAACCAGCGAAGAACGCTATCTCTCGATCATCAACGCCAAGACCGCGGCCCTGTTCGCCGCTGCCTGCCGCATTGCCGCCGTGGTGGCTGAGCGGGACGAGGCAGACGAACTGGCGCTCGACGCCTATGGCCGCAACCTGGGCATTGCGTTCCAGCTGGCGGACGATGCGATCGACTATGATTCCGACGCGTCGGAAATGGGCAAAGACCAGGGCGACGATTTCCGCGAGGGCAAGATGACGCTGCCGGTGATCCTGGCCTATGCGCGCGGCAACGAGGAAGAGCGCGGGTTCTGGCGCGATGCCATCGCCGGCAATCGCAACAGCGACGCTGATCTGGCCCATGCCATCACCTTGATTCGCAAGCATGATGCGGTGAATGCCACGCGCGAGCGGGCGCGCCATTATGCCCAGCGCGCGATTGACGCCATTGCCGGCTTCCCCGCCAGCGCGGCCAAGGCGGCGATGGGCGAGGCCGCCGAATTCGCCGTCGCGCGGCGGTATTGATCAGGGCGTGACGAAGCCTGGTGCTGCGCCGTTTCAGCGGAACACGTGCACCAGTCCTTCGATCACCGATGAGCCGGCCAGCGGGCCGATCAGCATCATCACCAGGTTGATCGCCACGAGCACCACCACGATGCGCTGCCGGCGCGGGGTGAGCCTGGGCGCCGGTTCGGGCTGGCGATTGGGTGGGGCTGGCGGCCACGGATCTTTCAGGTCAAGAAACATGGGTCCTCTCGGGGCAGGTCGTGCCGCGATCGGGCACCGTTGCCCATTGTGGTATCATGGTTCTGACCGCGTCGCATCGGTCCTCATGGGAAGTTTGGCCCGATTCGGCGCTACTGGCTTGTTTCCCAACGCATAAAGGCATGGTTCATGACTGCGACCCCGTTCCGTCCCGTCCTCTATCTCAAGCGTTCGTGCCCGTTCTGCCTCAAGGCGGTCGCCTTCCTGGCCGAGGCCGGGCAGCTCGACAGCGTGGACCTGCGGGCCTTCTGGCCCGGTGACGAGGACGAAGCGCCGATCCGTGCGGCTCTGGCGCCGCATCTCGACAACGTGACCTTTCCCACGCTGGAAGTGGAGCCGGGCCGCTTCATCGCCGATTCCGATGCCATCGTCGCGCTCTATGCGCAAAAGGTCGGGCTCGATCCCGCGACGGCGCCGTTCTATCAATATGTCATGGCCGGGCCGTTTCGCCGCCTGCGCGAGGCCTTTGCCGAGCAGCAGGAACTGGAAAAGCTGCGCGCGCAAGGGTGATGTAGCGGGGCCTTGGCGCGCCGCTGTGCCGGCCCTCGCCAAGGCCGGGCCAAGGCGATAAGGGCAGGCGGGTGACCGATCTGCCCATCCACGCCGTCTTGCCCGATCTGCTGGCTGCCCTGGCCGCCAGCCCCAATGCCGTGCTCATCGCGCCGCCGGGCGCGGGCAAGACGACCACGGTGGCCACGGCCTTGCTGGGCGAGGCGTGGTGTACCGGCACGGTGATCCTGTTGTCGCCCCGCCGCGTGGCGGCGCGCGCTGCGGCCGAGCGCATGGCCGACCTGCTGGGCGAGGCGCCGGGCGAGACGGTCGGCTATCTCACCCGGCTCGACAGCAAGCGATCGGCACGCACCCGCGTGCTGGTGATGACCGAGGCGATCTTTGTCGCCACGATCCTGGCCGATCCCGAACTGACCGGCGTTTCGGCCGTGCTGTTTGACGAAGCGCACGAACGGCATCTCGATTCCGACCTTGGCCTGGCGCTCGCGCTGGAAGCGCAAGGCGTGCTGCGCGAGGATCTGCGCGTGGTGGTGATGTCGGCCACGCTCGACGGCACGCGCTTTGCCGGGCTGATGGGTGCCGGTTCAACGCATGGCGCGGCGGTGATCGAAAGCGCCGGCAAGGCCCATCCCTTGCGCATTCGCTGGCTGGGCAGCAGTCCGCAGTTACGCACCGAGCAGGCCGTGGCCAATGCCATTGCCCTGGCCTGGGGCGAAGAGACAGGCGACATTCTGGCGTTCCTGCCCGGCGTGCGCGACATCGATCGCACGGCCGAAATCCTCGCGCAGCGTCTGCCCCACGCGCTGGTGCTGCCGCTGCACGGGCAGGTCGATCCGGCAGGTCAGCGTGCCGCGATCCGCCGCGATCGCGAGGGCCGGCGCCGGATCGTGCTGGCGACGGCGATTGCCGAAACCTCGTTGACGCTTGATGGCGTGGCAGTGGTGGTCGATGCGGGACTTTCGCGCCGGGCAGAGTTCGACAAGGTGGCAGGGGTGACCCGCCTGGTCACCACCCGCGCCAGCCAGGCCGCCGCCGCGCAGCGCGCCGGGCGTGCCGCGCGCCAGGGGCCGGGCGTGGCCTATCGCCTGTGGGAAGAAGCCGCCCACGCCGGGCGTGCGCCGTTCGATCCGCCCGAAATCCTCAATGCCGATCTGGCCCCCCTGGCGCTGACTCTGGCGCAATGGGGCGCGGGCGATCCGGCGGCGATGGCCTGGATCGATCCGCCGCCGGCTGCGGCGATGGCCGCCGCGCAGGCCAGCCTCGCCGCCTTGGGCGCGCTGGATGGGGAAGGGCGCATCACTGCCCACGGCCGCGCCATGGCCAGCCTGCCGATGGAGCCGGCGCTGGCGCACATGCTGCTGTTTGCCGCCCGCCATGGCGCGGCGCAGGATGCGGCACGGCTGGCGCTGCTTTTGCAGGAACGCGGCCTTGGCGGCTGCGGCGATGATCTCGCCCGCCGGTTCGATCGCTGGCAGGGCGATCGCGGGGCGCGGGCCGATGCTTCGCGCAAGCTGGCCGCGCGCTGGGCCAATATGGCGGAACGGGCGGCGCGGGGGGGCTTCGACAAGCGCAGCCCGAACGGGGGGGAGGGCATGTCCCAAGGTTCCGTTCGCCCTGAGCCCGTCGAAGGGCGCCAGCGCAACGCCGCAAGGCCGCCGCTAGCCGTGCTGCTCGCCGAAGGCTTTCCCGATCGCATCGCCCGCGCGCGCGGCGCCAGCGGAGAGGAATGGCTTTCGGCCGGTGGGCGCGGCTATCGCCTTGATCCCGCCTCTCCGCTGGCCACGGCGCGCTGGCTGGTGATCGGCGATGCGCAGGGAGAGGCCAAGGGCGCCCGCATCATGAGCGCGCTGGCGCTTGACGAGGACGACGTCACCACCTGGCTGGCCCACCGCATGGACCAGCGCCACACCCTGACATGGAACGCCGGCGAGGGCCGGGTGGAAGCCCGGCTGGAGCGGCGGCTGGGCGCGATCGTGCTGGCGCGCGTGCCCGATCCGTCGCCACAGCCGGCAGCGGTTACGGCGCTGCTGCTTGATGTGGTGCGACGCGAAGGGCTGGCGGCGCTGCCGCTGGGCGCTGCGGCGCAAGCGCTGCTGACCCGCGCCCGCTATGCCGGGCTGGCCGCGCTCGACGAAGCGACCCTGCTCGCCGATCTGGAGGAATGGCTGGCCCCCTTGCTGGCCGGGCGGCGCGATCTGGCCATCGCGGCAGGCAAGCTGCACGAGGCGCTGGAAAACCGGCTGGACTGGAACGAGCGGCAGACGCTCGACCGGCTGGCGCCGCCGCACTATCGCTCTCCGGCGGGGACTAGCCATGCCATCGACTATGCCCACGAAGGCGGCCCGGCGGTGGAACTGCGGGTGCAGGCATTGTTCGGCCTCGATCGCCATCCCACGATCGGCCAGCCGCCGCGCCCGTTGCTGCTCTCGCTCACCTCGCCCGCCGGCCGGCCGATCCAGACCACGGCCGATCTGCCCGCGTTCTGGCGCGGATCGTGGCGCGATGTGGTGAAGGACATGAAGGGCCGCTATCCCCGCCATCGCTGGCCCGAACAGCCGTGGACCGAAGATCCCAGCCTCAAGACCCGCAACGCGTTCGAGGCGACGCGAAAGAGCTGAGCAAAATCAGCTTTCCTGCGCCTGTGGCTCGGTAATGATCCGTTCGCGCGCAGCGCGCAGGTCGCCGCCTTCGATCTGGATCTTGAGCCGCTCCTTGTCGCGCGCGCGGTACATGTCTTCGGCGCGGGTGATGATTTCCTCGCTAACCCCGGTTTCGGCCAAGGCCAGGCGCGCCATCTTCACCGCGGATTCCATCACCTCGCGGATCACCCACTTGGCCGGCGAGCCGCGCAGCCGCACCACCGCGCGCCGATCGAACGCGCGCACGAAGATGGCTGCCTGGGGAAAGGCCTGCTGCACCGCTTCCAGCGCGGCGGCATCCATCTGGTCGCCATCCATGCAGAACAGGATCAGCGCGGCCTCGTCCGCACCAGCCTGGCGCAGCAGGTCGAGCCGGGTGCCATCACCGAAATAGACCTTGGCCCCGAAATTGCTGGCCACGTCGATCATTTCCACGTCGGTATCGATCAGCGTAACCGTCAGGCCGCTGGCATTGAGCATCTGCGCCACGGTCTGGCCAAAGCGGCCATAGCCCACGATCAGCGCATTGGCGGCGTCGCCGGTGGGCCCTTGGCGTTCGCCCTTCACCGCGCGCGGATCGTTGCGCAAGGGCTTGGTCAACGCCATCAGGAACGGCGTGGTGGCCATCGACAGGGTCACGATCGCGCCAAACAGGCTGGCCGCCTCGGGCGCGATCAGCTGGGCATGCTGCGCCTGGGCAAACAGCACAAAGCCAAATTCGCCGCCTTGGCTCAGCAGCAGGCCCAGCGCCAGTGCGCCGCGCCACGGCATGCGGAAGGCAAGGCCGATGCCCATGATCATCGCTGCCTTCACCGCCACCAGCGCCAGCGCCATGGCAATCACGAACAGCGGCCGCTCGGCAATGGCATGAAGATCGAGCATCATGCCCACGGCCAGGAAGAACAGCCCGAGCAGGATGGAGCGGAACGGCTCGACATCGGCTTCCAGTTCGTGGCGATAGGGGCTGTCGGCCAGCATGACCCCGGCGATGAACGCGCCGAGCGCGGTCGACAGGCCCAGCGCCTCCATCACCGCGGCTGAGGCCATGACCGTGAACAGCGCGGCGACCACGAACATCTCGCGCTCGCCCAGGTTGCCGATCAGGCGGAACAGCGGCCGGATCAGATAGCGCCCGGCCAGGATCAGCCCGGCGATCGCCAGCACGGTATAAAGCCCCAGTTGCCAGCCCGGCGGGCCATTGGCATCGGCCGGATTGCGGCTGAGCGCAGAGATCAGCGTGATCATGGGGATGATCGAAAGGTCCTGGAACAGCAGGATGGCAAAGGTCCGCTCGCCAAACGGCGTGCGCAACCGGCCCGAGGCCTGGAGCATCGGCAGGACCTGCGCGGTGGACGAGAGCGCCAGCGGCAGGCCCAGCGCGATGGCGGCCGTCAGGCTGAAATCGGTGCCGAAGTTGATCACTGCCGTGATCGCCGCGCCGCACAGGACCACCTGCAACAGCCCCAGGCCGAGGATATCGCGCTTCATCCGCCACAGCCGCGACGGGTTCAGCTCCAGCCCGACCAGGAACAGCAGCAGCGTGATGCCGAGTTCGGCAATGCCCAGCTTCTGCTCGGCCTCGCCCACCAGGCCCAGCACCTGCGGCCCGACCACGGCACCCGCCAGCAGGTAGCCCAGCGTGGCCCCCAGGCCCAGCCGGCGGAACACCAGCACGAAGACCATGGCAAAGCCAAGCAGCAGAAAACCATCGTGAAGCATCGAGGGGGGCTGGTTCATGCCTCCTGCCTCGCCTTCCCTGCCGCCCGCGTCAACCCATCGTGGGCAAGCCGCGGCAACAAGGCGGCCGGGAACGGCGGCGCGTTGCGGGCGATCACTCCACGCGGTGGAACGTGGTGGTTTCAAGGCCGGGAATGGCATTGCCGGGCCAGATGATCGTTTCAGTCATCGATCGCTGGTCTTTGGCGACCGCATAGACGCGCGTAGAAACCGGGGCGCCGTTCTTGCCCAGGGTCATCACCAGCGTGTTGGGCGCAGGCTGGCGCAGCGATACCGTGTCGATGAAATCCATCGTTCCCGTCACCGGCGCGGGCACGCCATCGAGCGCCGCCGTCGATTCCGCCTTGTGGGCGGTGCCATCAGGACCGATCATGTCGACCATGGTTGTCCAGCGGCCGTCGGCGGCCTTGGCGAAGGCAATGGTGACCTTCTGCGGCCGCTCCTCGGCGGGAATCCGCGTCACATCGAGCGACCAGCGGCCGAGCAGCGGCATGGCCTTGGCGGGCGTCGCCTGCGCCGTTGGAGCGGGTAGGGCGGCCCCGGTGCGGGGCGGCAGCACCTGTCCGGTGGAAACCAGCAGGCCTGCGGCGGCAAGCGAAAGTGCGGTAAGCATGGCAAGCAATCCTTTCGACCATCGGCGCCCGACGATGCGGGGCGCCCCTGCCGTATCGGGCGCCTTGCCCGGGCCGGTAAGCTCAGGATTTCTGTCCCAACTTTTTTGGGCCGCCAGCATGCGCGCCAACTCGCGGCTGCTGCCCACCCCGGTCTTGCGCCGCGCATCGCGCAGCCGCTCGTTGATCGAGGCTTCCGACCGGCCCAGTTGCAGCGCGATGGATTTGACCGTGTGCCCCGCCGTCAACAGGCGCAGGATCTCGCGTTCCTTGTCATTCAAAGCCGCAAGCGAGACGGGTGCAGGTTCCGGGGCTGCCATGCCCCTTGCTCACCACAGGTGCCCCACAGCGTCCATCCCAAATTTCTTGGGTGACGATGGCATGCGTGACGCGGTGGATGTCGTGGGTGCAAAAATGGTGCCGGCTAGAGGAATCGAACCCCTGACCCCCTGGTTACAAAGCAGGTGCTCTACCAACTGAGCTAAGCCGGCATCGGTGCGTGGGTTTCGCGCATAGCCTCAAGTGGCCCCGAACGTCCAGCCCTCGGTGCGGGCAATTTCGGGGGTGAGGGCTGCGGGGTGCCACAGGGCGGGCGTGTGCGCCACGGTGCGCAGCCACGCGGCGGTGATCAGGGCGTCGCTCTGGTGATCGTCGATCGCGCCGGCGTGCCCAAAGGGGGCACTGCCCAGCGTGGCGAGGGCGTGGTCAAGGCTGGCGCCGTCGCGGATCTTGGAGCGGCTGGCAGGGCGGCCGGCCGCCATGGCGGCGATGGTGGTATAGATTTCGCAGACCACGCTGCCGCGCGCGGGCAGGGGATCGATCGGCCAGACGCTGATCTGCCCATCCAGGCGGTGCAGCACGCGCATGCCCGAGAGGCTGGACTTGCCCACTTGCGCCGCGCCCACCAGGTTGAAGTTGCTGTATGGCTTGCAGCCCATCGCCTCTTGCGCGCGCTCGGTCACGCGCAGGCGGCCGCGGCCGGCCGGAAAGCGATCGCCGCAGCGGCCGCCGTGGCGGCGGAAATGGTGCGACGGCTCTGTGGCATCGACGAAGCGGTTGACGCCCAGATGCGGCTCATCCGCGCATAGCGTATCGACCATGGCCCACAGTGCGCGCGCGTCGGCCGGGCTGGCGTCCCAGCCGGGAAAGAACGCGCCGCAATCGGCAAAGGGCAGCGACTGGCCCAGGTCCATGCCCACCAGGCTATCGGACGGCAGGTGGTGCAGCAGCCAGTCGAGCACCTCTTGCCGCGACCAGCGATGGCCGGGGCGCACCAGCACTGGGGCTGCGTCACCCGTTGTGCAGTGGGCGAGAGCGATGCCCTTGTGGCGCTCTCCCGCCGCGCCTGACCAGTCGACCGCCACGAAATGGGCAAAGCGGCTCATTCGTCCTCGATCGGCGTTTCGCCTCGCCGCTCGCGCCGCTTGCGGTCCCACCAGTCCAGCCGCTTGACGATCTCGCGCTCGAACCCGCGCTCGACCGGGCGATAGAAAGCCTGCGCGGCCATCTCTTCGGGCCAATAATCGGCGCCGGAAAAGCCATCGGCGGCATCGTGGTCATAGGCATAGCCCTTGCCATAGCCGATGTCCTTCATCAGCTTGGTCGGGGCGTTGAGGATATGCGCCGGCGGGCTGAGCGATCCGGTCTCGCGCGCGGCTTTCCATGCCGCCTTCATCGCGCCATAGGCGGCGTTGGATTTGGGCGCGGTGGCGCAATAGAGGCAGGCCTGGACGATCGCCAGTTCCCCCTCGGGCGAGCCGAGGAAAGTGTAGGCATCCTTGGCGGCCAGGCACTGGGTCAGCGCCTGGGGATCAGCCAGGCCAATGTCTTCGCTGGCAAAGCGGACCAGGCGGCGCAGCACGTACATCGGGTCTTCGCCCGCGACCAGCATGCGCGCCATCCAATAGAGCGCTGCCTGCGGATCGGACCCGCGCAACGATTTGTGCAGGGCGGAAATGAGGTTGTAGTGCCCGTCGCGGTCCTTGTCGTACACCGCCATGCGCCGCATCAGGAAGGCAGACAGGCCTTCGGGATCGAGCGGCGCGGGCAGATCGACATCGAGCAGCGTTTCGACCTGGTTGAGCAGGAAGCGCCCATCGCCATCGGCCGAGGCGACCAGCGCCTCGCGCGCGGGGGGCGTCAGCGGCAGGGCAAGCCCGGTTTCCTCTTCCGCGCGGCGCAGCAGCTCTTCCAGCGCGGCAGCATCGAGGCGGTGCAGGATCAGCACCTGCGCGCGGCTGAGCAGCGCGGCGTTGAGCGCAAAGCTGGGGTTCTCGGTGGTGGCACCGACCAGGGTGATCGTGCCGTTTTCCACCACCGGCAGGAAGCCATCCTGCTGCGCGCGGTTGAAGCGGTGAATCTCGTCAACAAACAGCAGCGTGCGCCGCCCGGCCAGCGCCATGGCTTCGGCCTCGGCAAACAGCTTTTTCAGATCGGCCACGCCCGAAAAGATCGCGCTGATCGCGATGAAGCGCATGCCCACGGCATCGGCCAGCAGGCGCGCGATCGAGGTCTTGCCGGTGCCCGGCGGCCCCCACAGGATCATCGACGAGAGCTTGCCGGCAGCAACCATGCGGCCGATCGCGCCTTCCGCGCCGGTGAGGTGGCCCTGGCCGATCACCTGGTCGAGCGCGCGCGGGCGTAGCCTGTCGGCCAGCGGGCCGTGGTCAAGCGGCTGGGATCGCGGGGTTTCCTGGGGTGGCGGGGCAAACAGATCGGCCATGCGGCACCGAGATAGGGCCTGCGCGCGAAAATTTCTCGAAAAATTTTAACCGGGGTCTTGCGCAGATGCTATTAAGATATATCTTAGCTGCATCGTGATGAAAGGAATAACGATGCGATTTGATAGTGAACGCCCCGGACGGGGCAAATTCGGTGGCTGGCGCGGAAGCGCTGGCGAAGGCCATGGTGGCCACTGTGGCGGCGGCCGGTTCGGCGAGCGCCTGGCGCGCAAGTTTGCCGGCCGTTTTGACGATGAAGGTGGTCCTTTCGGTGGAGGCCCCTTTGATGGTGGCCCCTTCGGCGGCGGCCCGTTTGGTGGCGGTCGGGGCGGGCGCGGCGGCGGCGGGCCGTTCGGCCGTGGCCGGGGTGGCCGTGGGCGCATGTTCGCCGCTGGCGAATTGCGCCTCTTGCTGCTGAGCCTGGTGGCCGAGCAGGACCGCCACGGCTATGAACTGATCAAGGCCGTGGAAGACCTCACCGGCGGGCAATATGCCCCGAGCCCGGGCGTGGTCTATCCCACCCTGGCCCTGCTGGTGGACGAAGGCCTGATTGCCGAAGCAGCGGGTGAAGGCACGCGCAAGGCGTTTACCGCGACCGAGGCCGGCCGCGCCGAACTGGCGGGCAAGACCGAGGAACTCAAGGTCATCGTCGATCGGCTGACCAGCTTGGCCCAGGCCGGCGCCCGCGAGGCCAGCCCGCCGGTGCGCCGCGCCTTTGCCAACCTGGCGTTGGCGTTGCGGCAACGCGTGGCGGGCGGTTCGTTCGACAACGACACGGCGCTCGCGGTGGCCGATATCCTGGATGAGGCCGCGCGTAAGATCGAGCGGCTGTGACGACACCACGCCGGAGTGGCCAACAGGCCGCTCCGGCGCCTTGGTGGGGGACACGATTGGAATTGCCAGACAGTTTGCGTCGCTTTAAGTCCGGGGCAGACTTGAAAGTACGTGATCCTGCCAGTGATGCCTGTAACCGATGAACCCATTGCCCGGTTGCACGCGGCCGAGATCGCGGCGTTTCCTTCCAATGAACTGATCACCACGCAATGGCTCCAGGCCAAGTGGCTCTGGCTGGTCGCGATGCTGCTGGCCGCATTGCCGCTGGCCCTGCCGCCCGTGGTGCCGCTGACCGACCTGGCGGGCCATCTCGGGCACTATGCGGTGCAGGTCGATCACGGTCGCTCGGCCGACCTCAGCCGATGGTACAGCTTTCACTGGAACCTTATCCCCAATCTTGGGGTCGATCTCGTCATGGAAGTGCTGGCGCCGTGGCTGGGCCTTGAGCCCGCCTTGCGGGCGGTGGCCGTCGCCATTCCGGTGTTGCAGGTTCTGGGGATTTTCTGCCTGGCGCGCAGCCTGCATGGCCGGATCACGCCGCTCGTGCTGTTTGCGCTGCCTTTGGCCTATAGCTATCCATTGCAGTTCGGCTTCCTCAACTTTGCCTTGGGCCAGGCGCTTGCAACCCTCGCCCTGGCGCTGTGGATTGCCATGGGGCGGCGCGGCTGGATTGCGGCGCGCTGGGCGCTGTTCATCCCGGTTTCCGCATTGCTGTGGACGTGCCACTTGGTGGCCTGGGTTTTGCTGTGTGTGTTTGCCGGCATGGATGAACTTGCCCGGCGCTGGCAGCCCGATGCATCGCGCAAGGGCAGGTGGCGCGCGCTGTGCCGGGCTGGCTGGGATGCTGGGCTGGCGGCCAGTTGCCTGGCTGCGCCGCTGATCTTGCGGATCGTCTGGCCGCTGCCACCCAGCGGACATGGGCCGACCGAGGATTTCTTCAACCCCGCGCTCAAGCTCACCTACCCGTTGATGCCGCTGCGCGATCGCTGGCTCGTGTGGGACGTGGCGGGCGCCATGTTGCTGTTGGGACTGGTGTGGTGGGGGCTGCGCCGCACAGGTGGGGACCGCGCCAGGCGTGTGGGCACCATGGGTTTGTGGTGGGGGTGCGCCGTTCTGGCCCTGGCCTATGTCCTGCTGCCCGCCACGTTGATCGGTGCCAGCCTGGTCGACATGCGGCTTGTACCCATTATGCTGATGGTGGCGCTGGTTGCGGCTTCGCCACGCTACCCGGATTCCGGCTGGCTGCGCTGGGCAAGTCTGGCATGGCTGGGGGCGGGATTTGCCGTTGCCCGCCTGCTGGGCAATGTCCTTAGTCTATGGCTGGCCGGGCAAACCATGGCGTCAGACCTGGTGGCGCTTGATGCGGTGCCGCGCGGCAGCCGCGTTGCGTCGCTGGTGCTGGAAAGCTGCAACGTATCGATCCTGCCATGGCAGCGGGAGCGGCGCACGCATCTGGGTGGCTATGCCATCGCGCGGCGCCATGCCTTTTCCAACGAGCAATGGATGGTGCCCGGCGGCCATCTGCTCCAGGTAAAGGCGCCATTGGCTGGGGCATTTGCCACCGACGATTCCGAATTCGCCAAGCCCGATGACTGCGCCAAGCCCAACACGATCAGCCGGCGCCTGGCGCAGCTGCCGCGCGCGGCGTTCGATTACATCTGGATCATCGATACGGCTGCCGTGCGTCCGGTGGCCGGCGCGATGCCGGTGCGGCGCACGCCCGGCAGCGTGCTCTATCGCATCGTGCGCTGAACGCGCGATGCTCTATGGCATTGTGCGCTGAACGCGCACTGGCGGCTATTTGCGTGTGCGCTTCTGCCGTACCAGGCGAACATAGGTATCGGCCACGGCCTGGTTGATGCGGTCCCAGCTGAATTCCTGGGCGCGCAGTTCGCCCGCCGCGCCATGCTGCGCACGCAGTTGCGGATTTTCCACGTAGGCGCGCAGCGCTTCGGCAAACTGGTGCACTGCGCCCGGCGTGATCAGGCGGCCGGAGACATGATCGTCGACGAGGCTCTGGCTGCCGGTGGCGGCTGAAGCCACCACGGGCAGGGCGCAGGCCATTGCCTCGAGCGTGACATTGCCGAACGTCTCGGTGACGGAAGGGAAAAACAGCACGTCCATGCTGGCCACGCCCCGGCCGAGATCGGCGCCAGACATGAACCCGGCGAATACCGCGTCGGGCAGGCGGGTTTCCAGCCATTCGCGCGCCGGACCTTCGCCGATCACCAGCACGCGGAACTTGGCGCCGCGTCGCTTCAATTCGTCGATCGCGTCGGAAAAGACGTCGAGCCCCTTTTCCATCACCAGGCGGCTGAAAATGCCGATCACCACATCGTCATCGGCCAGGCCCAGCGATCGGCGCCATTCCATGCTGCGCCGCTCGGGCGTGAAGATGTCGCGATCGACCCCACGTGACCAGATGCCGATATCATAGTTCATGCGCTGCTCGCGCAGCACCTGGGCCATGGATTCCGACGGGGCAACCAGCGCATCGCAGCGGCGATAGAACCGGCGAAGCATGGCCTCGATCACCGGTTCCAGCCAGGCCATGTTGTAATAGCGGAAATAGGTTTCGAACCGGGTGTGCACCGAGGCCAGCACCGGCAGGCTGTGCCGGCGCGCCCAGGTGACCACGCGGTGGGCGGCAACATCGGGCGACGAGACATGGACGACATGCGGATCAAACGCCGCCAGATCGCGCCGCACCCGGCCCGACAGCGCGATCGGCACGCGATATTCGGCGCGGCCCGGCACGGCCAGGGCAGGAATGCCGATCAGCGTGCCGGTGGGCTCGAACGCCGGATGTTCCACCTTGGGCGAATAGACCCGCACTTGTGCACCCTGGCGCATAAGATGCCCGACCAGGCGATTGAGTGCCTGGTTGGCGCCATCGCGGACATAGTTGTAGTTGCCGCTGAACAGCGCGATGCGCAGCCCGTCGAGCCGACCAGTGGCCGTCATGGTACGAAGATCAAGTGCCTGAGGATCAGGTGTGGTCTGGTTCACGGGGTGGGAACTCGTCATGGCGGCGCCATAGCGGGCGCGGGGCGGGATGGCGAGAGGCCGGCGCGACAAATGCCAAGGCGCCAAATGGCAACGCGCCCGCCGGACTGGTCCGACGGGCGCGCCTGTCAGGGTTTCACGCTATGCTGGCGGCGGGTTTACCAGCCGCGATGCCAGCGCGGATAACCGCCATAACCGTAATAGGCCGGGCCGCTGCGATAGACTTCGCGATAGACATAGGTCCGCGGGGGCGGCGGCGGCGGGGCATAATAGCCGCCATAATAGGCCGGGCCTTCATAGTAATAGCTCGGCGGCGGGGGCGGCGGGGCATAGCC
Source organism: Novosphingobium sp. 1529 (assembly GCF_040544855.1). Classification (NCBI taxonomy): domain Bacteria; kingdom Pseudomonadati; phylum Pseudomonadota; class Alphaproteobacteria; order Sphingomonadales; family Sphingomonadaceae; genus Novosphingobium; species Novosphingobium sp. 1529. The sequence continues at coordinate 1,023,102 of NZ_JBEPKW010000001.1, read as the reverse complement.
TTCTTCCACCACATAGCCGCGGTGCGGATGGTCCGACGCGATCGCAGCACCCACGGCCAGGCCCAGGATACCGGCGCCAATCGCCAGACCGGCGCCACCGCCACCACGATGCCAGCCATGGGCCTCTGCCGGGGCGGCAGTGGCCATCACGGTGGCGCCCAGGGCGCCGGCCAGCAGAACCTTGCTCAAAAGCTTCATGGCTCGTCTCCAACCCGCTGCCTTGTCCAAAAGAGCCTCATGCTCGCAGCGGGGTTCGTTGCAGCAACCTTATGCAACACGCGCTGAACCGGCGATGAAACCTTTGTTCAGGCAATGACAGACATGAAAAAAGGCGCCCCGTTGCCGGAGCGCCCCTTTTCGCTGATCAAGCCTGGCCCGCAAAGGGCCGCAAAATCAGGCGTTTTCCTTCTTGCGGCTGGCCTTCTTGCGCTCGTTGGGATCAAGGATCGCCTTGCGCAGACGCACCGTCTGGGGGGTCACTTCGACCATTTCATCGTCGTCGATATAAGCGATGGCCTGCTCCAGCGTCATGATGCGCGGGGGGGTGAGGCGAATCGCGTCGTCCTTGCCGGTCGAACGGAAGTTCGTCAGCTGCTTGGACTTCATCGGGTTGACTTCGAGATCGTCGGGCTTGGCGTTTTCGCCAATGATCATGCCTTCATAGACCTTGTCCTGCGGGCGCACGAACAGCACGCCGCGGTCTTCCAGGCTGTTGAGGGCATAGGCCACCGCTTCGCCGGTCGCGTTCGAGATCAGCACGCCGTTCTGGCGGCCTTCGATCGCGCCCTTGTGCGGGCCATACTTTTCGAACAGGCGGTTCATGATCCCGGTGCCGCGCGTGTCGGACAGGAATTCGCCGTGGTAGCCGATCAGCCCGCGCGACGGAGCCGAGAAAGTGATGCGGGTCTTGCCGGCGCCCGAGGGACGCATGTCGGTCAGCTCGGCCTTGCGGCGCTGCATCTTTTCGACGACCGTGCCGGAGAATTCGTCGTCCACGTCGATCAGCACGGTTTCATACGGCTCGGTGCGGCCGTTTTCGTCGGTGCCGAACAGCACGCGCGGGCGGCTGATGCCCAGTTCAAAGCCTTCGCGGCGCATCGTTTCGATCAGCACGCCCAGCTGCAGTTCGCCGCGGCCGGCCACTTCGAAGCTGTCCTTGTCGGCGCTTTCGGTGACGCGGATGGCCACGTTGGTTTCCGCTTCGCGCATCAGGCGGTCGCGGATCATGCGGCTCGTCACCTTGTCGCCTTCGCGGCCGGCAAACGGGCTGTCGTTCACCGAAAAGCGCATCGCCAGCGTCGGCGGATCGATCGGCTGGGCGGCAATCGGGGTCGAGACCGAAGGATCGGCCACGGTGTTGGCCACGGTCGCCTTTTCGAGGCCGGCGAGCGCGATGATGTCGCCAGCGCGGGCTTCTTCCACCGGCACGCGTTCCAGGCCGCGGAACGACAGAATCTTAGAGGCGCGGCCCACTTCCAGCACCTTGCCATCGCGATCGATCGCGTGGATCGGCTGGTTGAGCTTGATCGTGCCCGACTGCACGCGGCCGGTCAGCACGCGGCCCATGAAGTTGTCACGATCGAGCAGGGTGGCCAGGAAGCTGAACGGACCATCGACGTCGAGCGACGGGGCCGGCACGTGGCTGACGATCTTTTCGAACAGCGGCAGCAGGTTGCCTTCGCGCACGGTTTCGTCGTTGCCGGCATAGCCGTTGCGGCCCGAAGCATAGAGCACGGGGAATTCAAGCTGTTCGTCGTTGGCATCGAGGCTGACGAAGAGATCGAACACTTCGTCGAGCACTTCCTGCGGGCGGCCATCGGGGCGGTCGATCTTGTTGACCACCACGATCGGCTTGAGGCCAAGGGCCAGCGCCTTGCCGGTGACGAACTTGGTCTGCGGCATCGCGCCTTCCGAGCTGTCGACCAGCAGGATCACGCCATCGACCATCGAGAGGATGCGTTCCACTTCGCCGCCGAAGTCGGCGTGGCCGGGGGTGTCGACGATGTTGATTCGCGTCGTCTCGTTGGTGGCCGGATTGGTCCATTCCACCGAGGTGCACTTGGCCAGAATGGTGATCCCACGTTCCTTTTCCAGGTCGTTGGAATCCATCGCGCGTTCTTCCACGCGCTGGTTGTCGCGGAACGTGCCGGATTGGCGGAACAGCTGGTCAACCAGCGTGGTCTTGCCGTGGTCGACGTGGGCGATGATCGCAATATTGCGCAAGGGCAGTGACATGAAAGGCTTTCTTCGACAGACCGTAACGTGCGGCCGGGATACTGGAGCTTGCAGCAGGCGCTGTGTCGGGAAGATCCCGTCATCTCGGTTCTGGCCGCACTTGGGCGCGCGCTTACTCGTTATTGTGCGTTGCCACAAGGGCGACTGGCAAAAGAGCCTGCCGCGATGATGTGGCGCAGGCGCAACAGTACCGCCAAAACGCCGCCAAATCCGGCCGAAATGCCCGGAAATGACACGGATTGCGGTTTATGGCCGAATGTAACCGCGCTAGCAGAAAGGCGCGGCGTGGCCGGCCAACACGGGGGGTGTTGCCAGCCACGCGGTCAACAGGGCGCGCATACCACAAGACATGCAGGGTCGGGGCGAACACAGCGATGATGCACGGCGGCGCCGGCTTGCGGTAAACCGCAAGCTGCTGATTACGGCCGCTTGGCTGCCGCTTGGCCTAGCCATCGCGCCCACCGCCCATGCTGCCGGCGATGGCCCGGCCGAGGTGGCCGCAAGCGGCGAGGGGGCAGATGGCACTATCGTCGTCACCGCGACCAAGCGTGCGGCCAGCCTGGAAGACGTGCCGGTGGCGGTCAGCGTGGCCAGCGGCGAGGCCATCGCGCGGGCACAGATCCGCGATCTGAAAGACCTGACCAGCCTGGTGCCCTCGCTGTCGATGCAGCAGTTGCAGAGCCCGGCCAACGTCAACATCTACATCCGTGGCTTTGGCAACGGCGCCAACAACAGCGGAATCGAACCCTCGGTCGGGGTATTCGTCGATGGCGTCTATCGCTCGCGCACGGCAGCGCAGATTGCCGATCTGCCCGATGTGGAGCAGGTGGAAGTCTTGCGCGGCCCGCAATCCACGCTGTTCGGCAAAAACGCGTCGGCCGGGGTCATCTCGATCATTACGCGCCTGCCGCAGTTCACGCCCGGCGCGGATTTCGAGGCGAGCTATGGCAACTATAACGCCCAGGTGTTCAAGGGTTTGGTCACTGGTCCCTTGACCGATACCCTGGCGGTGAGCGTGGCGGCCGGGCGCAACCGGCGCGACGGCTTTATCGTCGATCCCGATAGCGGCCAGCGCAGCAACGGCCGCAACCGCTGGTTCGTGCGCGGCCAGGCGCTGTGGCAGCCCGGCGATGATCTGTCGCTGCGGGTGATCGGCGATTACGGCCTGATCGACGAGGTGTGCTGCGCGCCGGTCAATGTCCAGTCCTCTGCCGCGACCCAGGCGGTCTTGGCGATCGGCGGCAAGGTCAATGCGCCCGATGCGATCTATGCCGATCAGGCCTGGTGGAATTTCGATTCGACCAACCGCATCGCCAACTACGGCTTTTCCGGTCAGCTCGACTATAAGGCCAGCCGGTTCAAGCTGACGGCGATTTCGGCGTGGCGGCGGCTGACCTCGGCCACCAACCAGGATTCCGATTTCACCAGCGGTCAGATGCTGGCGCGCAATGCCCAAGACCTGACGCTGTCGACCTTTACCGAGGAACTGCGCCTGGCGACCGACCTGCCCGGGCCGTTCAACGCGCTCGCCGGGGTCTATTACTTCAACGAGGCGCTGGACCAGCGCAATGCCATCGCCTTTGGCCGGGACATGCGCGCCTATGCCAACCTGCTGGTGCAGGGGGCGAGTGCCGGAGCATTGAGCGTGCCGTTGCTGGAGCAGGTGCTGGGCGGCCTGGACGGCGATCCCGCCCGCTATGCCGGCCGCTTCTTTGCCAGCGGGCAGGGTTCCAACGAACGCTATCGCCTGCGTAACGAGGCGTTCTCGGCATTTTTCCAAGGCGATCTCAAGCTCGGTGGCGCGCTCACGCTGACGGCGGGTGCTGCCTTTACCAGCGATACCAAGCGCTATGCGATCGTCGGCGAAACCACCGACGCTTTTGCCGGCGTGGACCTTGACGGTCGCGCCTATGCCCCGTTCCGGCAGCAACTGCTGGCCGCCGCCGGTTTTCGCGCGCGTGGCGTCAACCCGCAGAGCCCGGCGGCGATCGCGGCCTTTGCCCAGGCCGATCCCCAGGGCTATGCCGCCGTGTTGGGGCGCGCTGCGGCCAATGCCAACAACCCGGCGGCCAATCCGCTTGGCGCCCTGCGCCGGCTGCAGCTTTTCCCGCCCTATGTTGACGTGCCCAATGCGGTGGAACCGGGCCGCACGCATGACCAGCGGCTGACCTGGACAGCACGTGCAACAGTCATGCTCAACCGGCGCGTGCACGCCTATGCCAGCGTCGCCACCGGGTTCAAGGCCAGCTCGATCAACCTGTCGCGCGACAGCCGCCCGTTTCCGGCCGACCAGGCCGCGTTGGAGGCCGCCGGCCTGGCCCAGGTCAACCAGACCTATGCCACCCGCTTTGCCGGGCCAGAGCGTACCACCGTCTATGAGCTGGGCCTCAAGGCGCAGTGGGGGCTGGCCACGGCCAATATCGCGGTGTTCGACCAGACCATCAGCGGCTTTCAGTCCAACGTCTTTACCGGCATTGGTTTCGCACTGGTCAACGCCGGCAAGGAGCGCGTGCGCGGGGTGGAAGTGGAAACCGTGCTGCGCCCGGCGCCAGGCCTGACGCTTTCGGGCAGCGCCACCTGGCTCGATCCGCTGTACCATGATTTCACGATGTCGGCGGTGGGCGATCTGTCCGGACGGCGGCCGGCCGGCATTCCCGCCCTGTCGTTCACCCTGGCGGGGCAATACGAGCACCGCCTGGGCCGCACCGCGCGCCTGTTCTTGCGGGCGGATTTCCATCATGAAAGCCCGGTGATCACGGAAGAGGGGCTGCCCGGTTTCCTTGATCTGGGCACGGCCGCCGCGATCGCCGCGTCGGCGCAATACAAGCGGCGCATCGACGAAGTGAATGCCGCGCTGGGCCTGGCCCCCCGCGCCCGCACCGAATTTACGCTGTGGGCGCGCAACCTGACCAACAACCGCACACTGACCAAGGTTTTCGATTCGGTGGCCCAGCCTCTGGCAATTTCGGGTTACACCAACCAGCCGCGCACCTATGGTGCATCGGTGCGTTATCGCTTCTAACCCGGACGCGAAGCGCAAGACTTGCAAGGGGGCTGCCTGGCGGCCCCCTTTTTCTTGTCATGTCGATATTTTTCTGGCTGTTTGCCCATGGCGACCAACCGGCATCGGCCGGTGAGCGATGGGGGTGTTCGTGTACTGGCTGATCCTGCCCTACAGGCGCATGTTCGAGTTTCGCGGGCGCTCGCGACGGCGGGAGTTCTTCTCGCTGGTGCTGTCGGGGATCGCAGTGTTCCTGCTTTTCTTCAGCGTGTTCATGCCGGTGCATCTTTGGGACAAAGCCGCTGCACCGGAAACAAACCGCTGGGATATCGTTGCCATCTCCGGGATGGCGATCCTGGTGCTGGTCTGGGCGTGGGCGCATATGGCGGTGTGTATTCGCCGCTTTCATGACCAGGACCGCACGGGGTGGCTCTACCTGATCAGCTTCGTGCCTTACGTTGGCGGGCTGATCGTGTTCGTGATGATGTTCCTGCCCGGCACGCCCGGGCCCAACCGCTATGGTGCCGATCCCAAGAACCGCGATCTGACCGACGTGTTTGGCTGAAACCGCCAGGAGAACTGCGCATGAATTGGATGCTGTTGCCCTATCGCCGCTATTTCCAGTTCGCTGGCCGATCGCGCCGCAAGGAATACTGGATGTTCACGCTGTTTGGCCTGCTGGTGAACCTGGCGCTGACCATCGTTTTCGGCCGCACCACCTATACCACAATGGGCTGGTATACCGGGGTCAGCACCCAGCTCAACGGCGTGGGTGATGCCTTGTCTGGGCTGTTCGCGCTGTTCAACTTCATCCCCAGCCTGGCGGTGTCGGTGCGGCGCCTGCACGATATCGATCGTTCGGGCTGGTGGTTTCTGTTGATCTTCCTGCCGATCCTGGGCTGGTTCGCGCTGCTGGTGTTCATGTGCCTGGACGGCACGCGCGGCTCCAACCGCTATGGCTCTGACCCCAAGAACCCCTACGAAGCCGACGTTTTCCAGTGATTACAATTCCCTGAGCGCCTGGGCGGGCCGCGTGCGCAACACGCCGAGCGACCCGCCCAGCGCCATGGCCATCACCACCGCGAGCGCGCCGCCGAGCACGGCCAGGATGGTGCCCCAGCCGGGCAGCCAGGCAAAATCGAACAGCTGCGTCACCACCGCCCAGGCGCCTGCGGTGCCGAGCCCCAGCGCGACACCGGCCAGCAGCACGGCCAGCAAGGCCTGTTCGGCCAGCACCAGCACCAGCAACTGGCCCGATCCGGCGCCCAGCACGCGCAGCACCACCGCGTCATAGTGCCGTTGCGCCCGCGCGGCAGCGATGGCGCCGGCCAGCACCGCCATCCCAGCCAGGATCGCCACGCTGGCGGCGGCAAAGATCGCCACGGCCATCTGCCCCAACAGGCTGCGCGCCTGCGCCAGCACCGGGCCCACCTCTATCACCGAGCTGGACGGCAGGGCGCGCACCAGGCCTGACAGGATCGCGCGCGACACGGCCGGATTGCCCTGCGCCTTGCCCAGTTCGATCGTGGCGGCAAGATTATAGGGGGCATCGGCCAAGGCATTGGTGCTGAACACCAGGACATAGTTGAAGCCATAGCTGTCCCAGTCGATCCGCCGGAACGAGGCGACGCGCGCGCTGCGTTCCACCCCCAGCAGCGACACCGTGATCCTGTCCCCCAGCTTGAGGTGGATGGCCTGCGCCAGCTTTTCATCCACTGATACCAGCGGTTCGCCGCGATAGCCGGCCGGCCACCAACGCCCGGCGGTCAGGACGTTGCCCTCGGGCAGGGCATCGGCAAAGGTCAGCCCGCGATCACCGCGCAGCGCCCAGGCATCATCGGGAATGCGCACCAGATCGGCAACGCGGATCATGTGATCGGCCGGGCCGAACGCCACGATCGTGCCGCGCATCGCCGGCACGGTGCGGATGCGCGCAGCAGGCGCCGCGCCGCGCACCACGCGTTCAAAAGCGGGCAGGCCGGCGGGCGGCACGTCGAGCACGAAATAGTCGGGCGCCTGTTGCGGCACGCGGGCGGCGATGTTGGCGTCAAGGCTGGTCTGCACCCCGGCGAGCAGCACGAACGCCGCCATGCCAAAGCCCAGCGCGGTGACCAGTGCCCCGGTCTGCGCGCCGGGGCGGTGCAGGTTGGCCAGAGCCATCCGCGCGATCGGGTGGCGCGGACGCGGCAGGCGGGCGGCGAGCCACACCAATGCCCAGCCCAGCGCCGCCAGCAGGGCCAACACGCCGCCCGCCGCCGCCAGGAAACCGGCGGCCAGCCAGGGCTGCTCTGCCCCAGCCACCGCAATGGCGGCAATCGTGGCGAGGCCAATGCCCATGGCGAGCGCGCGGCTACGCCAGCCGTCGCGCGGGGGCACCAGGCGGCCGCGCATCAGCGCCATGGCCGGCACGGCACGGGCGCGCAGCAGCGGCGGCGCGGCAAAGGTGGCGGCAATCAGCGCGCCCTGCAGCGCGGCCAGGGCGAGCGCACCGGGCGCCAGTACCAGGCCGGCGGGGATCGGCAAAAGATCTTTCAGCGCCAGGCCGATCAGCGGGGTGGCCGCCACCCCCAGCGCCAGGCCAAGGCCGATTGCCAGCAGCGTGGCCAGGCCCAGTTGCAGAAGATAGATCCGTGCAATGTCAGCCCCGGCGGCGCCCAGGATCTTGAGCGTGGCGATCGCCCCGCGCCGCGCCTCAAGGTAGGAGGCCACGCCATTGCCAATGCCGATGCCGGCAATCAGCAAGGCGGCCAGCGCCACCAGCGCCAGGAATTGCCCCATTCGCGAAACAAAGCGATCGAGCCCGGGCGAGGCCTTGTCACGCGTGCGCAGTTCCAGCCCGGCATTGGGGAACTGGCGGGTGAGGGCGTCGGCTACGGCCTGCGGCTGGGCGGTGGGGGGAAGGCGCAGGCGGTATTTCCAGCGCGCCATGGCGCCGGGCTGAACAAGATCGGTGGCATCGAGCCCGGCGCGGCTGATGATTACCGTGGGGCCCAGGCCAAAACCCTCGCCCAGGCGGTCAGGCTCGTCCGCGATCACCCCGCCGATGCGGAATGTGGCGCTGCCGATCTTCAAGGGCTGGCCAGTGGACACGCCCAGCCGCTGCGCCACGCCCGGCGCGATCCAAGCGGTTGTGGCGTCGGGCGCGCCCACCGCGCGGCCATCGGCCAGGGTGAAACGGCCATAGAGCGGCCAGGCGCCGTCCACTGCCTTGAGTTCGATCGGCACGGCAGTGCCATCGCTGTCGGGCACGGTGGCCATGGCCCGCATGCGCGCCCCGATCGAGAGCGTGCCGGCGCGGGCAAAGGCCGCCTGTTCCGGGGCAAAGGCCTGGCGCCCGGCCAGTTCCACTTCCACATCGCCGCCCAGCATCGCCTGGCCGCGTTGATCGAGTTCGCCGCGCACGGCATCGGTCAGCGTGCCGATCGCGGCCAGTGCCGCCACGCCCAGCACCAGGCAGACGACCAGCAGGCGCAAGCCCCGGAATTTCCAGTCCAGTCCGCGCCGGGCCAATGTCCAGGCGGTGCCCCAGCCCAGGCCTCGCTTTTGGGTGTCGCCGGCCAGCGCCGTGGCGGTCATCGGGTTTCGTCCGCCACGATGCGGCCATCGGCCAGGCGCAGGATGCGACCACAGCGCTGGGCCAGCGCTTCATCGTGCGTGACCATCAGCAAGGTTGCCCCGGCCTGGCGCGCGCGATCGAACAGCAGATCGGCCACGGCGGTGCCGGTCGCGGTATCGAGGTTGCCGGTCGGTTCATCGGCAAACAGCAGTGCCGGGCGCGGGGCGAGCGCACGGGCAATCGCCACGCGCTGCTGTTCTCCGCCTGAAAGCTGGCCGGGATAGTGATCGAGCCGGTGGGCCAGGCCCACGGCGGCCAGTTCCGCTTCGGCCCGCGGCATGGCATCGGCCATGCCGGCCAGTTCCATCGGCGTGGCGACATTCTCGCGCGCGGTCATCGTTGGCAGCAGGTGAAACGCCTGGAGCACGATGCCGATGCGCCCACGCCGCGCGGTGGCAAGGCCATCTTCATCGAGCGTGGAAAAATCCGCGCCGGCCACAGACAGTACGCCGCCGCTGGCGCGTTCTAACCCCGCAAGCACGGCCAGCAGGGATGACTTGCCCGAGCCCGATGGCCCCAGCAGGGCCACGGTTTCCCCGGCCATCACGGCAAGGTCCAGACCCTTGAGAATATCGACACGGGCGGCGTCACGGCCAAGGGAAAGGGTGAGTGCGCGGGCGGAAATGAGCGGGGCAGGGCTGGTCACCGCGCGGGAGTGGCATAGACCGCAAGCATCTTGCAACCGGCCATTCCACCAACGACATGGGGGCAGCACCTGTCTTTATGGGAAACCCGATGCGCGCGCCTGTTTATGCTGTTCCGGTTCTTGCTGCCCTGGCCTTGCTGCCGCTCGCCGGCTGTTCGCGCGACAAGGCGCCCGATGCGCTGGAAACGCGGGATGCGACGACCGCCGCTGGCGCAGCAGCGCCCGCCGCCGTGCCGGCAGATGCGCCGGTGATCCTGGCGTTTGGGGACAGCCTCTATGCCGGATACCAGCTGGACCAGGGGCAAAGCTATCCGGCCCGGCTGCAGGCGGCGCTCAATGCCGCGGGGGTCAAGGCGCGCGTGATCAATGCCGGCGTTTCGGGCGATACCACGGCGGCGGCGCGGCAGCGGCTGGCCTTCACGCTGGATAACCAGCCGCGCAAGCCGACGCTGGTGATGGTCGGCCTGGGCGGCAACGACATGCTGCGCGGCCTGCCGCCGGCACAGACCCGCGCCAACCTCGATGCGATCCTCGCGGAACTCAAGCGGCGCGGCATTCCCGTGATGCTCACCGGCATGCTCGCCGCGCCGAACATGGGGGCGGATTACGTGGCGGCGTTCAACCCGATCTGGCCGGCCCTGGCGAAAAAGTATGATGCCGCGCTGGTGCCGTTCTTACTGCAACCGATCATTGCCCGGCCGGCGCTGCAATTGCCCGATCACATGCACCCCAATGCGCGAGGAGTGGATGCGATCGTTGCGGCAACCCAGCCAGCCGTGGCCCTGGCCCTGGCCCTGGCCTTGCACCAAAATTACCCGTCACCCCGGGCTTGACCCGGGGTCCCGCTGTTTTCGTGACGCACCAAGGAAAAGTGGGACCCCGGGTCAAGCCCGGGGTGACGTGGGTATTGCTGGTTGGGATCAATCCCGCACTGCCGCTCCATCGTGCACATGCCACATCGCCGCTTCGCCGGCGATTTCGGCAAAGGGCGCCGCTTCGGTGCCGGTCATCCACACTTGCGCGCCCGAGGCAGCGAGCCGTTCATAGAGCGCGGCGCGGCGCAGCGGATCGAGGTGGGCGGCGATTTCATCGAGGAGCAGCAGGCGCGGGCGCGGGCCGGCGGTGAGTTCGGCATGGGCCAGCACGATGGCGATCAGCATCGCCTTCTGCTCCCCGGTGGAGCAATCGGCTGCCGGGGCATCCTTGGTGGCCAGGCGCACGGCCAGATCATCGCGGTGCGGGCCGATCAGCGTGCGCCCGGCCGCGCGATCGCGGCGGCGGCCCTGGCGCAAGGCGCTGCGCAGAGCCTCTTCATCGGCCGGGGTTTCGCTGGCATAGGCCAGCGACGGCCGGGCAAAAGGCTGTTCGGGAACGGTTTCCAGCACGGCGCCAAGATCGGCCACCAGGTCGGCGCGCGCCGCGACGATCGCCGCGCCGGTCTGCGCGAGTTGTGTTTCCAGCGCGTCGAGCCAGGCGGGATCGGGTTCGCGGTCGTCTGCCAGCAGGCGGTTGCGTTCGCGAAGACCGTTTTCATAGCGGGCGCTGGTCTGGGCATGGCCGGGCAGGCGGGCCAGCACCAGCCGATCGAGGAAACGGCGGCGGTTGCCCGCGCTTTCGGCAAACAGCCGGTCCATCGCCGGGGTCAGCCAGGTGAGCGAGAGCCATTCCGCCAACCGCGCCGCCGGTGCCTGTGCGCCGTTGACCTTGACCAGGCGCCGGCCGGGCGCGGCGGGCTGGGTGTGGGTGCCCAGCACAAGTTCGCCCGCTTCCATCTCGGCTGCTACGGCGAAGCTGCCATCACCATGGCGCGCGGCCATTTCGGCCGGCTGGGCGCGGCGCAGGCCCCGGCCCGGCGCCAGCAGCGACAGCGCTTCGAGCACATTGGTCTTGCCCGCGCCGTTTTCCCCCACCAGCACGTTGAAGCGCGCCATGCCATCAAGCCGGGTGGCCGCATGGTTGCGAAAATCGCGCAGGGTCAGGCGGGTTAGTGCCATGGGGTTTGCTGGAAGTGTGCGGCTTCCACCACCCCCTGACCCCCTCCTCTGAAGAGGAGGGGGAGAACCGCATCAAAAAGCCCCCTCTTCTTTAGAGGAGGGGGTTGGGGGTGGTGGAAACCTGAAACAACACCTGCAGACATCACCCTTGCCCACGCTCCAGCAACCCGTGCTTTTTCAGGCAGTGGCGCAACTGGTCATAGGTCACGCCCAGCGCCTTGGCGGTCTGCCGCTGGTTATAGCGGTTGCGGCCCAGGTGATGCTCCAGGATGGCGCGCTCGTGGGAGTCGACTGCGGCGCGCAGATCCTGGATCGTATCGAAATCCGCGGCACTGGTCGCATGTTGCATCACCGTGGTGCAGGCATCGGTGGCCGGGGTCATCAAGGCGGCGGGTTTCCACGGGCTTTCAAACGGATCGAACTGTACATGCGCGATCGGGCGGTCGGGATCGTCCCAGCGATAGACCGCGCGCTCCACCACGTTGCGCAGTTCGCGCACGTTGCCGGGCCAGGCGTGGGTTTCCAGCTGCTGCTGGGCATGGGGGGCAAAGCCGGGCCAGGCATCCCATTGCAGTTCGGCCGCCATGCGCCGGCCGAAATACTCGGCCAGCACGGCCACGTCGCCTTCGCGCACGCGCAGCGGGGGCAGGGTGATCACCTCGAAGCTGAGGCGATCGAGCAGGTCGGGGCGAAAGCGGCCTTGCGCGGCCATCTTCGGCAGATCCTCGTTGGTGGCAGCGACGATGCGCACGTCCACGCGGATCGGCCGGCTGGCGCCGATGCGCGTCACCTCGCCATACTCCACCGCGCGCAGCAGGCGTTCCTGCGCGCCCATCGACAGCGTTCCCAACTCGTCCAGGAACAGCGTGCCTTTGTCCGCCTCTTCAAAGCGGCCGACGCGCGCGCGGGTGGCGCCGGTAAAGGCGCCGGCCTCGTGCCCGAAGAGCTCCGCCTCGATCAGGGTTTCGGGCAGGGCGGCGCAGTTCATCGTCACCAGCGGTTCCTGCCAGCGTGTGGACAAGCGGTGCAGGCGTTCGGCGATCAGTTCCTTGCCAGTGCCGCGTTCACCGATCACCAGCACCGGGCGGCGCATCGGCGCGGCGCGGCTGGCCCGCTCGACCGCGTCGAGAAAGGCGCTGGATTGGCCGATGAACTGAACTTCGCGATCCATGGCCTAACATTTGGCATATTTTCCCAAGTGCGGGCAAGATGCGCCATTCTACGGGGTGGAGAATTTTCAGAAAACGGCGCAAATCAGCCACTTTTCAAATTTGGCACGAGCCTTGCTGAATACAGAACAACCGCTTTGGAGTAACCCCGATGACCACCGCCCCGTTCTTCTCCACCCGTCTTGGCCGCGCCGCCCTGGTCAGCATTGCCGCGATGCTGGCGATGAACGCCGTGGTCCTGGCCAACCACATGCCAGAACTGCCTGGCCTGGGCCACAGCGTCCACGCCGCGTCGGCTAGCCACACCGGCATCACCCGCTCGGTCGCGGCCATCACCGGGGGCCTGGCATGAATTCCATTCTCGAACCCGTGCCGGCAGGCCCGCAGTCTTCCGGTGGCTCCTCGCGCTTTGACGATGCGCTGCGGGCCGCGCGGATGCGGCCCTCGTCGGGGACCGGCCAAAGTGATACGAACGCCGCAAGGCCTTTTTTCAACGGAGCAAACCTGATGGGCATCTTTTCGCGCACGCGCGATATCATTGCCGCCAATTTCAACGATCTGTTGGACAAGGCCGACGATCCGGCCAAGATGATCCGCATGATCATCCTGGAAATGGAAGAGACGCTGGTTGAGGTGCGTGCCTCTGCCGCGCGGACCATTGCCGACCAGAAGGAAATGCTGCGCCACGTGGCCAAGCTTGACCGCCTGCAGGCCGATTGGGCCGACAAGGCGCAGCTCGCCCTGTCGAAGGACCGCGAGGATCTGGCCCGTGCTGCCCTGATGGAGCGCAAGAAGGCGGCCGACATGGCCGACCAGCTGCGCAGCGAAGTGGCGGTGCTCGACGATTCGATGCGCGCCTATGAGCAGGACATCGAAAAGCTGCAGACCCGCCTGCGCGAGGCCCGCAGCCGCCAGACTGCCATCGCCGCCCGCCTGGAGAGCGCGGAAAACCGCGTGCGCCTGCGCGCCCTGATGACCAGCGAGCGCGTGGACGAAGCGCTGTCGCGGTTCGACCAGCTCGAACGCCGCGTCGATTATGCCGAAGGCCGCGCCGATGCGCTGAGCATCGCCGAAAGCGGGACGCCCAGCCTGGCCGATGAGATTGCCGCCCTCGCCGGGCAGGACAAGATCGACGAGGAACTGGCCGCGATGAAGCGCGCCATGGGCAAGGAGGGCTGATCACCATGGGCGATATGGACCTGACGCCGTTCTTTGCCCTGGTAACGCTGTTCGTCGCGCTGCCATGGATCGTGCTGCACTACATGACCAAGTGGAAGACCGCCGCAACCCTGACCAGCGGCGATGAGCAACTGCTGGAAGAGCTTTATCGCGTCGCGCGCCGCCTGGAAGAGCGGATGGACACGGTGGAGCGCCTGGTTGCCAGCGAAAACCCGCAATTCCGCCCGGCCAGCCTGGCGGCCGAGCGCACCAACCACCAGGCCGACCTGTCTGAACTCGATCGGCTGATGACGCAAACCAAGGGGACCGTGAAATGAGCGCTGCCCGTACCCGTTTCTATCGCGACAAGGTCAACGGCAAGTTCATGGGCGTGTGCGCCGGGATTGCCGACTACACCGGGGTTGATGTGCTGTGGGTGCGGCTGGCGCTGATCGTCGGCACCTGCTGCGGGCTCGGCTTCTTGCCGATCATCTATCTCGCGCTGGGCTTCCTGGCTGAAAAGAAGCCGGCCTCGCTCTATGCCGATCGGCAGGAGCAGAAGTTCTGGCAGGGCGTGCGCCAATCGCCGGCCCGTTCGGCCCGCGAAGTGCGCGCCTCGTTGCGCGACATCGATCGCCGCTTGGCCGAAGTCGAACACTTCTATGTCTCGAGCAATCCGCGCCTCGCCCAGGAAATCGAAAGCCTGCGCTAAGCCACCATTCCATCCCATCCCGGCACTTCGAAGGGGACTGCTGCCATGGATCACGGAACACTTGCCCTGCTTATCCCGCTTGCCCCGTTCATGATCGCAGGCCTTGCGATCTGGACCCGGCACAGCCGGCGGATGGCGGAAATCCAGGCCAACGCCACGGCCGAAAAGGCCGCCCAATATGCCGTCCAGAACCAGGCGCTGGAAGATCGCGTGCGCGTATTGGAACGCATTGTCACCGATGGTGGCTATGACGTGGCGCTGCAGATCGAGGCCCTGCGCGATGTCAACCGCATCGAAGGCAGCCAGCACGACGGCGCCGCCCGCGCCCCGGTTTCGGGCAAGCTGCAATGACTGCCGCCGGTGCCATCGTCCTGCTGGCATTTGCCACCCTGGCCACTTTGCTGGTCGGCCTGGCAATGGCGGCGCAGGCCTGGTCGCGCCGGATGGATCAGCGCGAGCGGGAAATCATCGCCACCACCCGCGCCACGGCTGAGCAGGCCGCGCAATATGCCGCCCAGACCGCCCGGCTGGAGCAGCGCGTGCGCGTGCTGGAAGGCATGATGCAGGGGCGCGAGGCTTCGGCCATGCCCCAGTTCAACTGACCGCGTTTACCCGCCCTTTCTTTTCCCCCCGCCCGATTTACCCGGTCCAGCCAAGGATTTCCTACCCGTGAGCTTTGGAGCCACTCTTGTTGCCATCGTCGCGATCCTGGCCTGGGCCAGCCTGCGCCATCGCCGCCACAGCGCCCAACAGGATACCTATCCCATCGCCGATGCGGCGGAAAATGCCGCCCTCGCGCGCGAAGTGGCTGCGCTGCGCAGCCGGGTTGAGGTGCTGGAGCGCATCCTGACCGACCAGCGTGGATCGACCGACCTTGCCCGTGAAATCGAATCCCTGCGCGATCGTTGAGGGTTGAGGTGGGCTGGTTCCCGCATTAGGCGGCGTGGACAAATTCCGCAGTGCCACGGCTGGAAGCAAAAACCGCCAGTTCAAGGAGGCGAGGAAGCGGAATATCGGGAATATTGCGCGACGAGCCGACGCGGAAATGGCGGTTTTTGGTCCAGCCCCGGAGGGGTTGCCCTGCAAGAGGCCCTGGCAGCGTTGCTCCGCCTTGAAAGAGGCCCACTCTTCCTGCGGCCTCGCGCCTCGCCAGGGCCTCTTGCAGGGCAACCGTGGCATTGCGGAATTTGTCCACGCCGCCTAAGGCCCAGCCTATGCGCACCCTTGCCGACATTCTCGAAGAGTACGAGTTCAGCGATGGCGATGAACGCTATCGCTTGCTGATCGACCTTGGGCGAGAGCTTGAGCCGATGCCCGATGCGCTGAAAACCGATGCCACGCTGGTGCGTGGCTGCTCGGCAGCGGTATGGGTCTATCCCACTGAGGGGGAGGGCGGCGCCCTGCATTTCCTGGCCGATAGCAACGCAGCGATCACCAAGGGCATCATTGCCCTGGTCCTGGCCGCCGTGCAGGACCGGCCCGCTGCTGAGGTGGCAGGCATGGACATTGCCGAGGCGCTGGCGCCGTTCAATCTCAAGAACCAGCTTTCATCCAACCGCACGCAGGGCCTGCCCAACATGATTGCGCTGGTGCGCGAACACGCCGCGCGCCTGGCTGCGGCGGGCTGACGGCGGGCATGGTCCGCCGCCATCTCTGGACGGCTGCGGGCCTGTTCTTTGTCGGGCTGGGCACGGTGGGCGCGTTCCTGCCACTGCTGCCCACGGTGCCGTTCCTGCTGCTGGCGGTGTTCTGCTTTGCGCGCGGCAACCCCGCGTGGGAGCAGCGCCTGCTCGATCATCCCAAGTGGGGGCCGCCCTTGCGCGAATGGCGCACCCGGCGCGCCATCCCCCGCCGTGCCAAGAAGGCGGCACTGGCGACCATGGCGCTGAGCGTGGGGGTAACCGCGTTCACTGCCGGCTGGCCCTGGGTGCTGATCCCGGCGGCGGTCATGGCCTTGAGCGGCACCTGGATCTGGACCCGCGCGGAATAGGACGTCGCATGCAGCTTGCCGCCATCCATCGCTATCCGGTCAAGTCCCTGGGGGGAGAAGCGATGGAGCGCGCCACGATCACCGCGCAGGGCGTGGCGGGTGATCGGCGCTGGATGGTCGTCAATCCGCAAGGTCGCTTTCTCACCCGCCGCGAACTGCCGGCGATGGCCCTGCTGCGCGCCGTGCCGCATGCCGATGGCGGCGTGACACTGCACCATGCGGCTGCGCCATCGGTAAAGGTGGCGGTGCCGACCACGGCCGAGCGCCGCGCGGTCAAGGTGTGGGGAGACAGCCTGGCCGCCACCCCCGCTGGCGCCGAGGCCGACGCCTGGCTTTCAGCGCGGCTGGGCCAGCCGGTTCACCTGGTGCACATGGGCGATGACGTGATCCGTCCGGTCGATCCGCGCTATGGCCAGCCGGGTGATGCCGTGGGCTTTGCCGATGGCTTTCCGCTGCTCGTCACCACGCAGGAATCGCTCGACGCGCTCAATGCGCAGTTGCCCGCGCCGATCACCATGGCGCGCTTCCGCCCCAACCTGGTGATCACCGGCGCGCCTGCGGCCTTTGCCGAAGAGGGCTGGAACAGCTTGCGCATCGGCGCGCTCACGCTGCGGCTGGTCAAGCCCTGCACGCGCTGCGTGATTACCACGCAAGACCCGCAGACGGGGGAAAGCCATGACCGCGAGCCGCTGGCCACGCTGCGTCGCATGGGGCGGCTGTGGCAGCGCCAGCCGGTGTTTGGCATGAATGCCATTCCCGATGGCGCGGCCGATCTGGCCGTGGGGGATGGGGTGGAGCTGGGCTGAACGCCCCTCCGTCAGGCCTGCGGCCTGCCACCTCCCCGCCATGCGGGGAGGATCTTTTACTCGACCGCTTCGCGCAGCACGGCGATGCCGGCGGCGCGCTGTTCGCGCAATTCGCGCTTGAGCACCACGGGATCGCGCGCGACGACAAAGCCGAAGCTGACTCCGCCTTCCTTGCCGATCGTGGCATGGTGCAGCTTGTGCGCCTGGACCAGTCGCTTGGCATAGCCACGCTTGGGCACCCAGCGGAACCAGCGCTGGTGCACCAGGCCATCGTGGATGAAGGTATAGATCAGGCCATAGACCAGCACGCCCATGCCGATCCAGGTGCCCGGCCACCAGGCATGCGCGCCCAGCACCACGGGGCTGCCAACCGCGAACATCGAAATCGAAATGGCCGCGCCGACCACGGCATAGAGATCGTTCTTTTCCAGGAAACCATCGTGCGGTTCGTGGTGATCACGGTGCCACGCCCAGCCAAAGCCGTGCATGATGTATTTGTGGCTGGACCAGGCGACCAGTTCCATGGTGGCAGCAGCGCCCAGCACGATCATGATGGCAAGCAGGATATCCATGGCCAGCGCCCATAGCGCAATGCGCGCGCGGCGGCGATGCGTTTTATCGGGCAGGGCTGGGGGCGTTGGGCGAGTTATCAAGCGCACCCCGCCATCCTTGCTGAAACCCGAACGCGCGGATCGCGTTTGGTTCAGGATCACTTTGCCACACCATGATCATCAAACGGCGCCGGCGCTCAATCGCCAGGCGTCGCTGACAAGCAAGGAGTAAAGCCCATGAAAAAGCTCATTCTCGCCGCGCTGATTCCGGCCACGGTGGGCCTGGCTGCCCCGGCCTTGGCACAGCCTGCGCCGCCGCCGCCCGGTGGCTGGCACCACGGCCCTGGCCCGGCGATGGGCGGCTGGATGACGCCGCGCCGTGACGCTGCGATCCGCCAGGATATCGGCCAGCTGCGCTTTGCCATCGACCGCGCTGTGCGCAACCGCACCATCTCTCCGCGCGAAGCAGCGCCGTTGCGCCGCCAGGCCATGGTCGTGCAGCGCCAGTACAAGATGTATGCCCGCGATGGCCTGAGCCGCGACGAAGTGCGCTGGTTGGCCAGCCGGGTGAACCAGATCCGCCAGCAGCTGCGCATGGAACGCGCAGACTGGGATCGCGATCGCTGGTGATCGGTGCCAGTCAGGCTCGCCCTGGCATCGCCTGAACCCCGGTTTGAGGCGTGCCAAGGCAGCGCCGGGACAGAAAATGACGCATGCCCCCGCGTGTTCTTGCCGTTTGGTGCTTGAAATGCGCGGGGGCGATGCTTAACCGCACTGCATGACCAGCACCGGCAAGACGCTCTACGAAAAGATCTGGGATGCCCACGTCGTGGAAAACCGCGAGGATGGCACCAGCCTGATCTATATCGACCGCCATCTCGTTCACGAAGTGACGAGCCCGCAGGCGTTCGAGGCGCTTCGCATGGCCGGGCGCAAGGTGCGCCGCCCCGATCTGACGTTGGCGGTGCCCGATCACAACCTGCCCACCACCGCGCGCCGCGATGCGGCTGGCCATCGCATTCCCATCGCCGATCCCGAAAGCGCGCAGCAACTTGCCGCGCTGGAGCGCAATGCGCCCGAGTTTGGCATCCGCTATATCGGCGATGCCGACGCGGCGCAGGGCATCGTCCATGTCGTTGGGCCAGAGCAGGGTTTTTCCCTGCCCGGCGCCACGATCGTGTGCGGTGACAGCCACACCGCCTGCCACGGTGGCCTGGGGGCCTTGGCCTTCGGCATCGGCACGTCGGAAGTGGAGCATGTGCTCGCCACGCAGACCCTGCTGCTCAAGCGCAGCAAGACCATGGAAGTGCGTGTCGAGGGTACGCTCACGCCGGGCGTTTCGGCCAAGGACGTGGTGCTGCACATCACCGGCGTGCTCGGTGCGGCAGGTGGCACGGGCTACGTCATCGAATATACCGGCCAGGTTATCCGTGACCTGTCGATCGAGGGCCGCCTGACGGTTTCGAACATGGCGATCGAGCATGGCGCCCGCGCCGGCCTGATCGCGCCTGATGACAAGACCTTCGCCTATGTGAAGGGCCGCCCCTATGCGCCCAAGGGCGCCGATTGGGACAAGGCCGTGGCCTGGTGGAAGAGCCTGGCGACCGATGCCGGCGCGCAGTATGACAAGATCGTGGTGATCGATGCGGCCGATATCGCGCCGTCGGTCACCTGGGGCACCAGCCCCGAAGACGTGCTGCCGATCACCGCCACGGTGCCCGCGCCGGAAAGCTTTGCCGATCCGTCGAAGCAGGATGCTGCGCGCAAGTCTTTGGAATACATGGGCCTGGCGCCGGGCACGGCGCTCAACACGGTGGAAATCCAGAACGTGTTCATCGGCAGCTGCACCAACAGCCGGATCGAAGACCTGCGCGCCGCCGCCGCGATCCTCAAGGGCCGCAAGAAGGCCGACACCGTGCGCTGGGCGATCGTCGTGCCCGGTTCGGGCCTGGTCAAGGCCATGGCCGAAGACGAAGGGCTGGACGTGATCTTCAAGGACGCGGGCCTTGAATGGCGCGAGCCGGGCTGCTCGGCGTGCCTGGGCATGAACCCCGACAAGGTGCCGGCTGGCGAGCGCTGCGCCTCTACCTCGAACCGCAATTTCGTCGGTCGCCAGGGCCCCGGCGCGCGCACCCATCTGGTCAGCCCGGCCATGGCCGCTGCGGCAGCGGTGACCGGCCGGTTGACTGACGTGCGCGAGCTGGTGTGACCGCACCGGTTTGAACGACTCGCGCAAATCCGCCTTTGCCCCGGTAGTCGATGCGCAGACCCGCGTGCTGGTCTGCGGCAGCCTGCCGGGAGAGGCGTCGCTGGCCGCTGGCCGGTATTACGCGCATCCCAAGAACCAGTTCTGGCGGCTGGTGGGTGGGGTGATCGGGCGCGATCTGGTCACGCTCGATTATCCCGAGCGGCTGGATGTGCTGCGCAGCACGGGCATCGGCCTGTGGGACACCGTCGCCAGCGCCACGCGCCGGGGCAGCCTCGATACCGCGATCAAGGCGGCGCAACTGGCACCCCTGGCACAACTGGCCGCCCGCCTGCCGGCCTTGCGCGCGATCGGCTTCAACGGGGCGACCGCGGCGCGCCATGGCCGCGCGCAAATGGCCGATCTTGCTGAAATTTCATTCATTCAACTGCCGTCAAGCAGCCCGGCCTATTGTGCGGTGACACTCGCGCAAAAGCAGCTGGAATGGAATTCTCTGCGGAAATTCCTCGATTGAGCGTTGCATTGTGCGGCAAGCGGGCCAATTCTTGCAGCCCATAAGAAGGAGGAAGGCGTGTCCAAGAAGGAAAACTGGGCCGGAACGGCTGTCCTGGCAGGAGCGGCGGCCGTCGGGTCTGCTGCACTGGCGGCGGCGCTGCTCTATACCAACCGCCGCAAGGAACGCGCCCAGAAGGTGGCCGACAAGACCCCGCTGGGCGATGCCCCCGAAACCGATTGAGGCCCCAAGACCGAACGACAGCAGGCGGGGCTGATCGTTTCCTGCCTGCACAGGCTATTTCCGCCGTTGCGCAGGGCGCGGCGGCGGCTATAGCGGGGGCATGGAACCGGTAAACCACATCGAAGGCCGCGCCATTCCGTTCGGCCGCAAGAACATCGACACCGACGTGATCATCCCGGCCAAGTGGCTCAAGACGATCAGTCGCGAGGGGCTCGGCCGTGGCGCGTTCGAAACGCTGCGCGCAGACCCTGACAACCTGTTCGACAGCGAAACGTTCAAAGGCGCGCCGATCCTCATCGCGGGCGACAACTTTGGCTGTGGTTCCAGCCGTGAACATGCCGCTTGGGCCCTGCTCGACCTGGGCATCAAGGCGGTCATCGCGCCGTCGTTTTCCGATATCTTTTCGGGCAACGCGTTCAAGAACGGCATCCTCACCGTGGTGATGCCGCAGGAACAGGTCGATCGCCTGCTCGAAGTGGCGCAGACCGATCCGATCGCGATCGATCTTGAGGCGCAGTCCGTGACCACGCCGTTCCAGGACCGCTTCACGTTCGAGATCGACGCGTTTCGCAAGCACTGCCTGATCAACGGGCTGGATGAAGTGGGCCTGACCTTGGCGCGCAGCGACGCGATCGGCGCATTCGAAGGCCAGGTGGCCGAGGCGCGGCCGTTCCTGGCACAGGGCACCGGCGTTCCGGCCTGATCGAGGCCGTCAGCCGACCGGCTCTGTCACCGGCGCCACGTCCACCGATACGGCCACGGTCTGCCCGCCGCCGCCGTGGAACACGCCGTCCATCGGCGCGACATCGGCATAGTCGCGGCCCATCGCGGTAAACACGTGGTCGGTTGAGGCCAGCATCGCGTTGGTGGGATCAAACCCCACCCAGCCCAGCGCGTCCCCACACCACAGCGCGGCCCAGGCGTGGGTGGCATCCGCGCCCACCAGGCGCGGCTGGCCCGGTGGGGGCAGGGTGCGCAGATAGCCACTGACATAGGCCGCGGGCAGCCCGTGGCCCCGCGCCGCCACGATCATCACATGGGCAAAATCCTGGCACACCCCATGGCGCGCGCGGAACGCGTCGAGCGGCGGGGTTTCGGCCGTGGTGGCGCTGCCATCATAGGTGAATTCATCGTGGATGGCGTGCATCAGGGCCAGCCCCGCATCCATCACGCTGCGCGCGCCGGCCAGGATCGGGCCGGCCCAGCCCACGATCTCGGGCGAAAGCGGGGTCATCGACGAGGGATAGATGTAGCTTGCCGGGCCCAGCGCGGAAAGATCGCGATGGGCGGCCGCCCGCGCGCCGATTTCGGCCACGCTGGGTGTCTTGGCCAACGCCAGTTCGGGATCGGGGGCGCGCACTTCCACGCGGAAGCTGCTTTCCACTTCCAGCGCATCGAGCGGCTCGCGAATGAACAGGCGGCTGCGGTTGACCAGGAACGGCCCGGCTTCTTCCTCCATCGACCACGGCACGGGCGCTACCGCCAGGCGGAAATCGCTGACGGATTGCGTGGGCCAGGGCGCGGGGCGCAGGCGCAGGTTGAACCGGGCGAGCCGCACTGGGGCGGCATAATCCACGCGGGTCTTGTGGCGGATATCGTAGATCATGCGAGCAAGCTGCTGCTGGCGCCACCGCCAGCCTTTTCGAACTGCAGGAAGTAGCGGGTGGAGATGGTGTCGGACAGCGTCAGCAGGCGCTGTTCCGCCTCGGCCAGCCGCGCCAGGTTCCACGCTTCCACCGGCAGGCTCGACAGCGGCGCCAGGATCGCACGCGCTTCCAGAAGCGGGGCTTCGGGCAGGTTGTCTTCGCGCAGCGCGGGCAGCGCCTCGATATGGCTGACCAGGGCCTGCGCCTGAAACGCCAGGGAGCGCGGGTTGGTGGGATCGAGCAGCAGCAGATCGAGCACCGGCGCCGTGCTCGGCGCGGCCAGATAGCGCGCGCGATAGGTGATCTGGCTGTCTGACAGATCGAGCAGCACGCCCAAGGCCTCTGGCGTTTCTATCCGGGCTGACAGCGCGCGCAGCGTCTGGCACAGCGCCACAGCGCGTTCCAGGCGGCGGCCCATGTCGAGGAAATGGCGCGAGGGGCCAAGCGTGAAGTTTTCCGCCAGCAGGCCCGACAGCGCCGAAAGCCGCTCGATCAACTCGCGCGCGGTGCGCAGCAACGCGCCGGCGCGATGGCCGTCCACCGGCGGCAGGGGGCGGCTGGCAATGCGCCAGAAATCGGTGGTGAAGCGATCGCGCAGGGTGAGGGCCGTGGCACGGATCGCGGCAAACAACGCGCCGACAGAGCCGTTCATCGCCGTGTCTGACAGCGCCGCGGCGCAGGCCTGGGGCATCGGCAAATCGGCCTCTTCGCGCGAGAGGGCGCCCCAGGTTACCATCAGATCAACCAGCCGCGCGATCACCTCGGGGCTGTGGCCGGCGGCGGCATCCACCTCGATCGAATTGCCCAGCACCGCGCGGATGATCCGCACTGTCGCTTCTGCGCGCTCGACATAGCGGCCGAACCAGAACAGGTTGTCGGCCGCCTGGCTTGCCAGGATACCACCGCCGCGCCGCACCGGGGGCGGCGCGCCCAGCGCCGAGGGCGTGGCGTTGACGGCAGCGGCATCGGCCTTGGTATCCACCACGCAGACATCGGCGGAAATATCGCCTTCGCCCATCATCGTGTTGACCATTTCGCCCGAGGAGGAGAGCCGGGCAAAGCCGCCGGGCATCACTGTCCACTCGCCCGCCGCATTGCGCGCCACGAACGCGCGGACGGTAAAGGCGCGCGGCACGAATGCCTCGCCGATTAGCGCCGGCGTGGTCGACAGGGTGACGATTTCCTGGCCGCAATAGTCCACCGGCCGGCGTGCCATGGCCGCCAGCAGGGCGCCGCGCTGCGCCTTGTCGAGGCTGCGCCCGGCTACGGCGCGGCCATGGGGCAGGCCTTCCACCCCGGCGCCGAACGCGGGGGTGATCATCAACTGGTCGAGGCGCGCGGCCACGTCCTGCGCCTCGCGCGGCTGGCCGCACCACCAGGTGGCGACATTGGGCAGGATCGGCGCTTCACCCAGCAGCACCGAGAACAGGCGCGGCATGAACGCGGCAAAGGCCGGTGCTTCCAGCACTTCGGCGCCGGGCCAATTGGCCAGCGTCAACCCGCCGCGGTCCAGCGCCTCGAACAGGTCGGGCACGCCGATCTCGGATCGCGCATCAAAGCGCAGCGGATCGAGCGCATTGGTATCGATCCAGCGCCACACCGCATCCACCCGCTTGGGCCCGGCAATGGTGCGCACATAGACGCGATCATCGCTGACCGTCAGGTCGCGCCCTTCCACCAGCGGAAAGCCGAGGTAGCGCGCCAGGTGTGCCTGTTCGGGATAGGACTGGTTGAAGCGGCCGGGGGTGAGCAGGGCGATGCGCGGGTTTTCGCGCTGGCATTCGCGGGCAATGCCGCCGCGCAGATCGGAAAAGAACTGCGCCAGGCGGCGCGCGCGCATGTCGGTCAACAATCCGCCGGTGACGCGCGAGAGCGCCAGGCGGTTTTCCAGGGCATAGCCGATGCCGTTGGCCAGCCGCAGCCGATCGCCCAGCACGCGCCACTGCCCGCGCGGCCCGCGCGCCAGATCGACCGCATAGACGTGGATATGCGGCCCGCTGCGCGGCGCCACACCCACCATCGAACGTGCAAAATAGCGGCTGCCGGCAATCAGTGCAGCGGGCAGATGGCCATCGGCCACCAAGCGCCCTTCGCCATAGATATCATCGACCACTGCTTCGAGCAGGCGCGCACGCTGCACCAGGCCGCGCTCTACCTCGGCCCATTCCTGCGCGCCGACGATCAGTGGCATGGGCGACAGCGGCCAGTCGCGCTCGTCATCCTCACCCGTCAGGCGGAACGACATGCCCAGGTCCAGGATCTGGCGCCCGACCAGTTCCTGCACGGCTACGCCAGCCTCTTCGCGCAGCGCCAGCAGGCTTTGCGCCGCGCGTTGCCAGGTCTGGGCCACATCGGGCGCGGCATCGCGATAGAGATCGCCCGCCCCCACATCCACCGGATAGGCGGCCAGGCCCGGCGCCGCGGCCGGATCAGGTTTGGCCGCCATGGTCTGGGCTGCCATCGGGTTCAGGCCAGCCCGGCGGGGCGGCGCAGATCGAGCGTCATGGGAAACTCCCCGGGCATTTCCGCCGGCGGCACGGGCAGGTGGCCAGGCGAATGGCCATGATCCTGGAACCGCGCCTTGCGCCGCGCCTGGGCTTCATAGCCGTTGACCGGTACCGAATCGTAATTGCGCCCGCCCGGATGGGCCACATGATAGACGCAGCCGCCCAGCGAGCGCTGGTTCCAGCTATCGAAGATATCGAAGGTTAGCGGGGCATGGGGCGGCAGCATCGGATGCAGGCAGTTGGCCGGCAGCCAGGCCTTGTAGCGCACGCCGCCCACGGCCTCTCCCGGCGTGCCGGTAAAGTTCAGCGGCACGCGGCGGCCATTGCAGGTGATGACATGGCGCCCTGGCACCAGGCCGCTGGCGCGCACCTGCAACCGCTCGGTCGAACTGTCGACATAGCGCACAGTGCCGCCGATCGCGCCGGTTTCACCCAGCACGTTCCATGGCTCCAGCGCGTGGCTCACTTCCAGGTGCACGCCCCCGCCTTCCACTTCGCCGTGCACGGGAAAGCGGAACTGGCGCTGCGCCTCGAACCACACGGGATCGAAATCATAGCCCGCGCCGCGCAGATCAGCCAGCACATCGAGGAAATCGGCCCAGACGAAGTGGGGCAGCATGAACTTGTCATGCAACTGCGTGCCCCAGCGCACCAGCGGGCCATCAATGGGTTGGCGCCAGAACCACGCGCATAGCGCGCGCAGCAGCAGTTGCTGGGCCAGCGACATGCGCGCGTCTGGCGGCATCTCGAACCCGCGAAATTCCACCAGGCCCAGCCGCCCGGTGGGGCCATCGGGCGAAAACAGCTTGTCGATGCAGATTTCGGTGCGGTGGGTGTTGCCGGTCACATCGACCAGCAGGTTGCGGAACAGGCGATCGACCACCCAGGCCAGCGGTTGCGGCTGATCGGGGCCGGGCACCTGGGCCAGCGCGATTTCCAGTTCATAGAGCCCGTCGTGCCGCGCCTCGTCGATGCGCGGCGCCTGGCAGGTGGGGCCGATGAACATGCCCGAAAACAGATAGCTGAGGCTGGGATGCCGCTGCCAATAGATCACGAAAGACTTGAGCAGGTCGGGCCGGCGGATGAATGGGCTGTCGAGCAGGGTGGGGCCACCCAGCACGATGTGATTGCCCCCGCCGGTGCCGATGGCGCGCCCGTCAACCATGAACTTGTCGGCGGTCAGCCCCACCTCGCGTGCGCATTGGTAAAGTGTTTCGGTGATCTCCACCGATTCGGCCCATGACGCGGCGGGCTGGATATTCACCTCGATCACGCCGGGATCGGGCGTGACCTTGAGCACCATCAGGCGCGGGTCGGGCGGCGGCGGATAGCCTTCGATGCGCACCGGCAGGCGCGTTTCCTCGGCCACCGCCTCGACGCTGGCGATCAGGTCGAGATAGTCTTCCAGCGTTTCGACCGGCGGGATGAACACGCACAGGTGATCGCCCTTGGGCTCTACCGAGATCGCCGTGCGCACCGCGCCTTCGATGGCGATGGTCTGTTCCACGCGGGTCTGCCGGCCCGGGCTGGCGCTGTGCAGGTCATGGCCCTGGGCGCGCGCCTCGCGGCTGCGGTCCTCGTGCGACATGGTGTCTGGCGTTGCCGCATCGCGCGTTTGCACCGCCCGTTCGATCGCCTGGGCCCGAAAATCGGCCAGGGGTTCGCGCGGCTCGGCCGTGTCGCGCGGGTGGATATAGGGATAAGCGGCCGGCGGCACGTGCGGCAGCGAATTGAGCGGCAGGCGATAGCCCAGCGCGCTGTCGCCGGGCACGGCAAACAGGGCGCCGCGGCGCAGCTTCCACTTTTCCGAATACCACTGCCGCAGCCCATGGGCACGGCGGGCCTGCCACGGTTGCTGGCGCTGGATTGGCAGAACATGGCCCACCGGCTTGGTCAAGCCGCGCTGGAACGTGCGGACAAAGCGCTGGCGCACTTCGGGATCGTCCAGCTTGGGATCGGTGGGCTCGGTATTTTCGGGCAGTTCGGCCTCGCGCACGATCCATTCGAGCGCGTCTTCATAAACCGGGGCGACGTTTTCCGGCGCCACGCCAAGCACAGTCGCGGTTTCGCGCAGGAACAGCGCGGCGTCATCGGCGTCAACTGTGGCGATGGCATCGGGCGTCGGCCGGTCGGGTGCGATCAGGTTCTCATCGCGCCAGATCGGCACGCCATCCTTGCGCCAATAGATCGAATAGCCCCAGCGCGGCAGGCTTTCCCCCGGATACCACTTGCCCTGGCCATGGTGCAGCAGCGATCCCGGCGCGAAATGGCCACGCAGCTTGCGGATCAGCTGGTCGGCATACCAGGCCTTGGTCGGCCCCACCGCGCTGCTGTTCCATTCCGGCGCCTCGAAATCGCCGTCGGCCACGAAGGTTGGCTCACCACCGATGGTCAGGCGCACGTCTTGCGCGGCGAGATCGGCATCGACCTGTTGGCCGAGCGCGTCGAGCGCGTCCCAGCGCGCCTCGGTGAACGGCTTGGTTATGCGCACCGCCTCGGCCAGGCGGGAAACCTCCATCTCGAAATGGAAATCGGAATGGACCGGCTCCAGCACCACGCCCTCGATCGGGGCGGCGGTGCGATAATGCGGCGTGGCGCACAGCGGAATGTGCCCTTCGCCAGCAAAAAGCCCCCAGGTGGCATCCAGCCCGATCCAGCCCGCACCGGGCAGATAGACTTCGGTCCAGGCATGCAGATCGCACACGTCCTGTGGCACGCCGGCCGGGCCATCCACCGCCGCGACATCAGGCGTCAGCTGGATCGAATAGCCCGAGACAAAGCGCGCGGCAAAGCCCAGGCGGCGCAGCAGCTGCACCAGCAGCCAGGCGGAATCGCGGCACGATCCAGTGCCCACGTCCAGGGTTTCTTCCGGCGCCTGCACCCCCGGTTCCATGCGGATGACATAGCCGATGCGCTGGTTTACCGCCTGGTTGATCGCCACCAGGAAGTCGATGGTGCGGCCCTCGTACCCGGTGAACTGGGTGAGGATTTCCTCGAACAGCGGGCCCTGCGTCTCGGTTTCGCGGTAGGCGGCCAGATCTGCCTGCAATTCCTCTGCATAGGCAAAGGGATAGGTTTCGGCATAGTCTTCAACAAAGAAGTCGAACGGATTGATCACGACCAGATCGGCCAAAAGATCGACGGCAATCTCGAAATGATCGATCGGATCGGGAAAAACGATCCGGGCCAGCCAGTTGCCGTAGGGGTCTTGCTGCCAGTTGATGAAGTGATTGGCCGGGCTGATCTTCAAGGAGTAATTGGGCACTGCGGTGCGGCTATGCGCCGCCGGCCGCAATCGGATCACCTGCGGCCCCAATCGAACCGGCTTGGCATAGGAATAGCGCGTGAGGTGATGGAGGCCCGCCTTGATCATGGCTGTGGAGGTTGCCCCAATTCATGCTGCGCTGCAACGCACAATCGAACGGCGCGCGTAGCCTCGCACCACCCCCAGCCCCTCCTCTTCAGAGGAGGGGGGCGAGGGGTGGTGGAAGCTGCTCACCGAGGTCAGCCTTCTTGCCCCCACCATAGGCCGGGATCGCCAATTTCCAGCGGATCGCCGCAGCGCGCAGGGCAAAGCCGGCCAGCGCCGATACCGCCCAGACCCAGCCCTTGGGCAGGTGCAGCGCCTGCCCCGCCGAACACAGCGCGGCGGCCAGCGCGGCGGCGGTGACATAGAGCTCGGGGCGCATGATGATCGACGGGCGCCCGGCCACGCAATCGCGGATCACGCCGCCCACGCAGCCGGTGATCACCCCCATCATGAAGGCCGGCACCGGCGGAATGCCATAGGCCAGCGCCTTGGTCGTGCCCAAGACGGCATAGGCGCCCAGGCCCACCGCATCGGCCCATTCCAGCGCGGCGCCGCGCCACCAGCGGTGCGGGGTGAGCCAGCACAGCACTGCCATGCCCAGGCATACCAGCGCGACCCAGCGATCATGCACCCAGAACACCGGCGCACCGATCAGCAGATCGCGCACCGAACCGCCGCCCACCCCGGTGATCACCGCGAAAAAGCACATGGTCACCAGGGTCTGCCGCATGCGCGCGGCCACCAGTGCGCCCGACAGCGCAAACACGGCGATGCCGGCCAGATCGGCCAGGCCAATCACGGCGGGCAGAGCGGGCGCCACCGCATGGGGCAGCGAGGTGGGCAGGGGAGGAACCAGGGGCATGGCACTACCCTTGCCTTGGCGATCAGTGCATGTCGAGGCTGACCGTGGCGGTTCCGGTGCCTTCGACCGGCAGATACAGCCCCTGGCCGGCTGCCTTGAGCTGGCCAGTGCGCACATCCTCGATCCGCGCGCGGATGATGAAATCGCCGGTGCGCTTTTCGGTCAGCGCGCGGTCGATCTTGCCCATCAGCTTGGCATAGTCGTTCTCGAAATTCTGGGCGAGCGCTGCCGCGATCGTTTCGGAAAGGCCCGGCGCATTGGCGAGGCCCAGCAGGACATCGGTGCCGGTGCTGTCGGTCACGCCGGAAACCGCCAGATCGGCAAAGCCGACCTTGCGCGAATTGGGCGCGTTGACCGGGGTGCCGGTCAGCCACACGGTGCCATGCGCCGTGTGGGGCGCAGCATCGACGGCAAACTGCACGCCCACCGCCACCTTGCCGCCGCGCGTGCCATAGCACGTCACTTTGCCAAAGCGGGCGGTGATCGGGCCGAGGCCCGGCACATCGAACGGTCGGGCCGATCGCTTGACCAGCGCGCGGGCGATCACCGGCTCCAGTTCGCGGTAATCGGCAATCACCGGAATGACGAACAGCATCCGCCCCGGCGTGGTTTCCAGCTTGCGCACGGGCGGCAGCGGCGTGACGGCCGGATCGGGCGGCCGGTTGCCGACAAAGGTTTCGGTCTGCGCATGCATGCCCAGGCGCAGCACCAGGCGCCGCCCTTCCACAGCATAGCCGCCATAGCGCAAGTCATGCGGCGTGACCCGCATCCACACCGGGGGATTGGCGTGGTTGAGTTCCAGCGAGGTGAACGCGCTGGCCCAGGCCTTGCCAATCTCGCGGTCGAGATGCAGCTTGTCCAATTCCTGTGGTAGCGTGCGCTCCAGCCGCGCGACCACGTCCTTGAGCTTGGCATCAGCCTTGTCGGTAAAGGTGATACGCTGGCCCAGGAAATCGATGCCGGGGGCTTTGGTCCAGTCATAGTGGATATCGAGCGTGGCGCGCGGTTTCCAGTCGTTGGCCAGCGACAGCCGCACATGGGCGTGCACCACGGCATCGCCAGTGGCGGTTTCCTGCTTGAACACGCCGGCAATATCCTTGGCGCGCAGCGTGGCATGCAGCGGCAGCGTGACCACCAGATCCTGGCCCTGGCCCGCCAGCGTGATCGGCCCGCGCACCACATCGCCCACGATGCGGCATTCCACGCGCGGTGTCTTGAGCTTGACCCCCAGCACCTTGACTCGCTGCGAGGCCAGGCAATCCTGCCCGGGCTTGTCGATCGACCACAACTGGCGCGGCACCTCGCGTTCGAGCGCGGCGCTCAGTTCGTCCAGCCGGGCGACGATCGGCACGGCGATAGTCGAGGCCTGGGGCGGCACGGCGATGGCATCGTTGGCGCGCGGCGGCGCCTCTGTCACCGGGCTGTGGTGGCAGCCGGCCAGCAGGATCGATGCGGTCAGCGCCGCTGCGCTGCCGACCTTACGCGAGAGTGTCATGTGCTGTTGCCCCGTTTGGGCGCACTACGCACCAAGACCGGGCAAAGTTCCCGGCGCCATGATGGCGCCCGTTCGCCCATGAAAAAGGCCGCGCCCGGTTGCCCCGGCGCGGCCTTGTTTCATCGGTTGTGCCAAAAGGCGATCAGATGTGGATCGGCTTTTCGCGGATACCCATTGCCGCTTCCTTGAGCGCTTCCGAATGGGTCGGGTGCGCGTGGCAGGTATAGGCGATGTCTTCCGAGGTAGCGCCAAATTCCAGCGCCAGCGCGGCTTCGGCGATCATCGTGCCGGCCACCGAGGCAATCGCCCACACGCCCAGCACGCGGTCGGTCTGCGCATCGGCAATGACCTTCACGAAGCCATCGGGCTCGTGGTTGGTCTTGGCGCGGCTGTTGGCCAGCATGGGGAACTTGCTGACCTTGATCTTCGACTGGTCGCCGCCGGCCTTTTCCAGCGCGGCTTCCTGGGTCAGGCCCACGCCGGCAAATTCGGGGAAGGTATAGACCACGCCGGGGATCACGTCGTGGTTGACGATCCCCGTCAGGCCCGCGATGTTTTCGGCCACGGCAATGCCTTCGTCCTCGGCCTTGTGCGCCAGCATCGGGCCGGGGATCACGTCACCGATGGCCCACACGCCGTCCACCTTGGTGCGGAAATCGTGGTCGGTTTCGATCTGGCCGCGACCGTTCAGTTCCAGGCCGATCTTGTCGAGCCCGAGGCCATCGGTGTTAGGCTTGCGGCCGATGGCCACCAGCACGCAATCGGCTTCGATCGTTTCGGCAGCGCCGCCGGCCGAAGGCTCGACCGTGAGCGTCGCCTTGCTGCCTTCCACGGCCACGCCGGTGACCTTGGTCGAGAGCTTGAGCGCCATGCCCTGCTTCTTGAAGATCTTGGCGGCTTCCTTGCGCACGTCGCCGTCCATGCCGGGCAGCAGCTGGTCAAGGTATTCCACCACAGTGACCTTGGCACCCAGGCGGCGCCAGACCGAACCCAGTTCCAGGCCGATCACGCCGCCACCGATCACCACCAGGTGTTCGGGCACGCGGTCGAGCGCGAGGGCACCGGTCGAATCGACCACCACGCCGGCGTCATTGTCCACGGTCACGCCCGGCAGCGGGGTGACCGACGAACCGGTGGCGATGACGATGTGCTTGGCCGAAATCTTTTGCCCGGCCACGGTGACGCTGTGCGCGTCTTCGAACGTGGCATAGCCCTTGAGCCAGGTGATCTTGTTCTTCTTGAACAGGAATTCGATGCCGCCGGTCAGGCCCTTGACCGAGTCGAGCTTCTGCGCCTGCATGGCAGAGAGGTCCAGTTCCACCGGGCCGGTCTTGATGCCATAGTTGGCAAAGGTGCCGTTGACGGCTTCGTCGTACTTTTCCGAACCGTGCAGCAGCGCCTTCGACGGGATGCAGCCCACGTTGAGGCAGGTGCCGCCCAGCGTTTCGCGCCCTTCGGCGCACGCAGTCTTGAGGCCCAGATGGGCCGCGCGGATCGCCGCGACATAGCCGCCCGGGCCAGCGCCGATCACCAGGACATCATAATCATATTCAGCCATTGCGGCCTCCTGTTCGCGCGTTCCCGAAAACGGTGGCGGGACTGGCGCGACTTATCACACAAGTTCGCGTGGATGCACGCTGGCGCGCCCGGCGGTGGTCACCGGGCGCGCCGTGCAGTGCCGATCAGAGATCGATCAGCAGGCGGGTGGGATCTTCGATCGCTTCCTTGATGGTCTTGAGGGCGGTAACCGCCTCGCGACCGTCGATGATGCGGTGGTCATACGACAGGGCGATGTACATCATCGGGCGGATCACGATCTCGCCGTTGCGGACCACGGGGCGGTCCTCGATGCGGTGCAGGCCCAGCACGGCCGACTGCGGCGGGTTGATGATCGGGGTGGACATCAGGCCACCAAACACGCCGCCGTTGGAAATCGTGAAGGTGCCGCCCTTCATGTCTTCCATGGTCAGCGCGCCTTCGCGGGCCTTCTTGCCGAAATCGCCGATCGCCTTTTCGATGCCGGCGAACGAGAGCTTGTCAGCGTCGCGCACCACCGGAACGACCAGGCCGTTCGGCGCCGAGACGGCCACCGAGATATCGACATAGTCGTGATAGACGATTTCATCGCCCTGGATCTGGGCGTTGACGGCCGGAATGTCCTTGAGCGCCAGGCACGAAGCCTTGGCGAAGAAAGACATGAAGCCCAGCTTCACGCCGTGCTTCTTCTCGAACACGTCCTTGTACTTCTCGCGCGCGGCCATCACCGCCGACATGTCCACGTCGTTGAACGTGGTGAGCAGGGCAGCGTTTTCCTGCGCGCTCTTGAGGCGCTTGGCGATGGTCTGGCGCAGGCGCGTCATCTTGACGCGTTCCTCGTTGCGGCCGGGAGCAGCAACGGCCGCAGGCACGGCAGCCGTGGCGGCCGGCGCCGGCGAGGCTGCCTTGGCCTGGGCTGCGGCGAGCACGTCTTCCTTGGTCAGGCGGCCGTCCTTGCCGGTGCCCTTGACGGTGGAAGGATCGATGCCGTGCTCCAGCACCGCGCGGCGCACCGCCGGCGACAGCGCGGCAGCGCCGGCATCGTCACCAGCAGGGGCCGAAGCAGGGACAGCCGCAGCAGCAGCCGGGGCCGGCGCGGCGGCCGGAGCCACTGTGTCGGACGCGGGCGGCACGGGCTTTTCCTCGCGCGGGGCAACCGGCACGTTGCCGGCTGCGGCAACGCCGTCTTCCACGGTGCCGAGCAGCGCGCCAACCGTGACGGTTTCGCCTTCGGCAACCAGGATCTGGCCCAGCACGCCGGCAACGGGCGAGGGCACTTCGACGGCAACCTTGTCGGTTTCGAGGCTGACGATAGGCTCGTCCAGAGCCACCGCTTCGCCGGGCTTCTTCAGCCACTGGCCGACCGTCGCTTCGCTGACGCTTTCACCGAGCGTCGGAACCTTGACTTCGATGGACATGACTTGGTGTTCCTTGGGGAGAATTCAGGTGGACGAAACGGCCGGTCAGGCCTTCTTCTTGCGGCGGATTTCCTCGCGCACCGACAGCGCCAGCGCATCGGCCACCAAGGCGGCCTGCTCGGCATTGTGGCGCTTGGCCAGGCCCGTGGCGGGCGAAGCCGAGGCGGAACGGCCGGCATAGCGGGGGCGCGTGACCTTGCCCTTGGCAGCCTTGAGCGATTCCTCGATCAGCGGCTCGGCAAAGAACCACGAACCGTTGTTCTTCGGCTCTTCCTGGCACCACACCACGTCTTCCAGATTGGTCATGCGCGACAGGCGCAGGGCCAGCGGCTCACCCGGGAAGGGGTAGAGCTGCTCGATCCGAATGATCTGGGTATCGGTGATGCCGGCCGCATCGCGTGCCTCGATCAGGTCATAGGCGACCTTGCCCGAGCACAGCACCACGCGGCGGGTGTCGCGGTCTTCCGGTGCCGAAGGATCGGACAGGATGCGCTTGAACTGCGCTTCGCCCAGGAAATCGGCCGCGGTCGACTTGGCCAGCGGGTGGCGAAGCAGCGACTTGGGCGTCATGATGATCAGCGGCTTGCGGAACGAGCGGTGCATCTGCCGGCGCAGCACGTGGAAGTAGTTGGCCGGGCTGGTGATGTTGCACACCTGCAGGTTGTCTTCCGCGCAGAGCTGGAGATAGCGCTCGAGACGGGCCGAAGAGTGTTCCGGACCCTGGCCTTCATAGCCGTGCGGCAGCAGCATGACGAGGCCGTTGGCACGCAGCCACTTGGCTTCCGATGCGGCGACGTACTGGTCGATCACGATCTGGGCGCCGTTGGCAAAGTCACCGAACTGCGCTTCCCACAGCACCAGCGTCTTGGGATCGGCACTGGCATAGCCGTATTCGAAGCCGAGCACGCCATATTCTGACAGCGGGCTGTCGAGCACTTCGAAGCGGCCGTGGGGCAGCGTCGCCAGCGGCACATACTTGTGCTCGTCGGTCTGGTCGACCCACACCGCGTGGCGCTGGCTGAACGTGCCGCGGCCGCAATCCTGGCCCGAGAGGCGTACGTTGTAGCCTTCGGTGACCAGGCTGCCATAGGCGAGTGCTTCGGCCGTGGCCCAGTCAAACCCGTTGCCGGTGTTGAACATCTCGCGCTTGGCGTCGAGCACGCGGCCCAGCGTCTTGTGGACGGTCAGGCTTTCGGGAACCGAGGTCAGCGTACGGCCCAGGCTGTCGAACAGCTTCTGTTCGATGCCGGTGGCCACATTGCGGCGCGCCGTCACCGGGTCGGCCGGCTTGTTGAGGCCTGCCCAGCGTCCGCCGAACCAGTCGGCCTCGTTGGCCTTGTAGCTCTTGGCGGCTTCGAACTCGTTTTCAAGCGTGGCGGTGAAGTGGTCTTCCACGTCACCCTTCCAGCCCTTGTCGATCACGCCCTCGGCGGCCAGGCGCTCGGCATAGAGCGTCGAGACGGCCGGATGCTTCTTGATCTTGGCGTACATCAGCGGCTGCGTGAACGAGGGCTCGTCGCCTTCGTTGTGGCCGAAGCGGCGGTAGCACCACATGTCGATCACGATGTCGCGGCCGAACTGCTGGCGATAGTCGATCGCCAGCTTGCACGCGAAGGTCACCGCTTCGGGATCATCGCCGTTGACGTGGATGATCGGCGCCTGGACGCCCTTGGCCACGTCAGAGGGGTAGGGCGAGCCGCGCGAGAACTGCGGGCTGGTGGTGAAGCCGATCTGGTTGTTGATGATGAAGTGGATGCAACCGCCGGTGTTGTAGCCCTGCACGCCGGAAAAGCCGAAGCATTCCCAGACAATGCCCTGGCCGGCAAAGGCGGCGTCGCCGTGGATCAGCACCGGCAGCACCTGCTTGTGCTTGCCCGGGCCCACGTCATCGCGGAACTGCTGCTGGGCCAGCGTCTTGCCCAGCACGATGGGGTCCACCGTTTCCAGGTGCGACGGGTTGGGCAGCAGGCTCATGTGCACCTTGGTGCCGTCGAACTCGCGGTCGGTGCTGGTGCCCAGGTGATACTTCACGTCGCCCGAGCCGCCCACGTCTTCGGGGTTGGCGCTGCCGCCCGAGAATTCGTGGAAGATCACGCGATAGGGCTTGGCCATCACGTTGGCGAGGATGTTCAGGCGGCCGCGGTGGGCCATGCCATAGATGATTTCCTTCACCCCGCGCTGGCCGCCGTACTTGATCACCGCTTCGAGCGCGGGGATCATCGACTCGCCGCCGTCCAGGCCGAAGCGCTTGGTGCCGACATACTTCTTGCCGAGGAACTTCTCGTACTGCTCGCCGCGCACCACGGCCGAAAGGATCGCCTTCTTGCCCTCGGGCGTGAAGTCGATCGACTTGTCGCCGCCTTCGATGCGGTCCTGCAGGAACTTGCGCTCCTCCACGTCGGAGATGTGCATGTATTCCAGGCCGACCTTGCCGCAATAGTTCTTGCGCAGAATCTCGACCACTTCGCGCACGGTGCCCCATTGCAGGCCCAGCGTGCCGCCCAGATAGATCTTGCGATCCATGTCCTTGGGCAGGAAGCCGTGGTATTCGGGGCTGAGGTCGGCCGGCAGGTACTGCTTGGACAGGCCCAGCGGATCAAGGTCTGCCGCCAGGTGGCCGCGCACGCGATAGGTGCGCACCAGCAGCATCACGCGCAGGCTGTCGTTGGCCGCCTGTTCCAGCGCGGCTTCGTCCAGCGCGGCGCCGGCCTTCTTGGCGGCCTTGGCGACCTCGACCTTGATGGTCATGGGATCGAGCGCACGGGTCAGATCATCGCCGGCGAGTGCGTCGGTAATCGGCCAGCGCTTGGACTGCCAGGACGGACCCTGCTGCGGCGCATCCTGTGAAGGATCAACTTCGTACTCGTGCACGTCCTGTGCCATGGTCAATTCACTCCTGTGCCCCCGGGGAGGGGAGGGGCTTCGGAAAAAGGTTGTGGGCAGAGTGCATACCGGCGCAGCCTGCCTGTGACTGTCATCGCTTTCCCGCCGCCATGGCCGGACCGGCCGCCCTGCGCATGCCTTGCGCGCAATGGGCCAGGTATCCTTAATGGCGTCTGGTCAGCGCCCTTCGCAAAGGGTCTTATCGCTTTTGCCGGCCTGAAAAACAGCCCGGTAGAAGGTGCCGCGGCCGCCCCGGAAAGGACGGCCGCGAACCATGCTGCCATCAGGCGAGCGAGGGATCGATGCCCTTGCACGCCACCAGCAGTTCCTTGACTGCGTCGACCGAGACCTGGAGGTTGGCCTTGGCGGTTTCATCGAGGTTGATTTCGATGACCTTTTCCACGCCGCCAGCGCCGATTACCACCGGCACGCCAACATAGAGGCCGTCAACGCCATAGGCGCCGTCGACATGGGCGGCGCAGGGCAGGATGCGCTTCTGGTCGTTGAGGTACGCTTCGGCCATGGCGATGCCCGAGGCGGCCGGGGCATAGAACGCCGAACCGGTCTTGAGCAGGCCGACGATTTCGCCGCCGCCCGAACGGGTGCGGGCCACGATCGCGTCGATCTTTTCCTGGGTGGAAGCGCCCATCTTGATCAGGTCGGTGACGGGGATGCCGGCGACGGTGGAATATTCCACGACCGGAACCATGGTGTCGCCGTGGCCGCCGAGCACGAACGAGTTCACGTCGCGCACCGAAACGCCGAATTCCCAGGCGAGGAACGTGCTGAAGCGCGCCGAGTCGAGCACGCCAGCCATGCCGACCACCTTGTTGGCGGGCAGGCCGGAGAATTCGCGCAGCGCCCAGACCATCGCGTCGAGCGGGTTGGTGATGCAGATCACGAAGGCGTCGGGCGCGTTGTCGCGGATGCCTTCGCCGACCGACTTCATCACCTTGAGGTTGATGCCGAGCAGGTCATCGCGGCTCATGCCGGGCTTACGCGCCACGCCAGCCGTCACGATGATGACGTCTGCGCCAGCGATGTCCTTGTAATCGTTGGTGCCGATGATCTTGGCGTCAAAGCCTTCGACCGGGCCGCACTGCGAGAGATCGAGGGCCTTGCCCTGCGGAACGCCTTCCACCACGTCGAACAGGACGATGTCGCCCAGTTCCTTCTGCGCGGCCAGATGCGCCAGAGTGCCACCGATGTTACCCGCGCCGATGAGCGCGATCTTCTTGCGTGCCATGTGCTTTACGGTCCTTTCCCGGAGTCGTCGCGGGACAAGCGTTCAAGCGTTGCCGACTCAAGCCCCCGGATGGAGGTCCCCCCGCGCCCGCGAGACGGGAAGGGTTGCCGGCAAGTGGAGGGGCACGTAGGCCTGCCCGAGAGGGATTGCAACCGCAAAAAACCCCGCATCTGCGGGTTTCTTTGATATCAGTTCGCAATAGCGTTAAGTGGTAAATCTACCGTTCATACGAATGCGACAGGCAAGCCCTTTGCCTCGTTTCAGAACGGTGCGGCCGCCGGGTTTTTCAGGCGTGCCGGCGATGGGCGCAGCCGCAACTGGCTCGGCACGATGGCGCGACGAACCGGGCAGCGTTTGACGAAGCCATCTTGGCTCGCTGCGTGAAATTCATCCGAGCCCGGCAAGTTCCCGGCGCAGGGCAATGGCCTTGCGGCGATCGAGCGTGTGGCACACCTGCGCCCACCAATCCGCCTGTTCCGCGTCCCCCGCCATCGCCGCGCGGGTGGCTGCGCGGGCAGCTTGCCCGGCAGCGGCATGGCCATGACTGGCAAACAGGCGCAGTGCTTCGGCCAGCAGGGCGTCTTCGGCCAGCCGATCAGCGAGGCGCCCGGCCATGGCGCGCACTGGCGAGGGATAGTCCTGGGCTGCCTGGAGCGACCAGGCCGGATTGTCGTTGGCAGGGCGCGGCACGCGGCCGGCGGGCCGACGGAGACAGGGCGAGATCATGCCATAGCGAGGGGCGAAACGCAGCATGCGCGGGTGGTCTCCGTTCTTCATCGCGACACCGAAAGTTCGGCTTTTTTCGTGTTCAAAGCCGTTTTCGGGGTAAACTTCCTGGCGGCTCTGCCGTCCTTCTACGGGGCGTTGCGCTAACAGGGCGTGAGATGAGACGGTAAACGGGACATTGATGTTCCCGCAGACGCGGCCAAGCGTGCCGATGCAGCGCCTGGCCGGGTTCAATCAGCCTTTAGCCATGCGGCTGGGCAATCCATTTTCCGGCGTTTTCATAGGTTTCCCGCGCTTCGGGGCGAACCTGCGGATTGGGCGCGCCGGGCAGGGGCGCTGCCAGTTGCGGTGCGGCGCTGGCCGAGATCGGCCGCTGCGGCGCCTGGCTGGGGCCGTCCATGATGCTCACCGTGGCGCCCAGGGCCGGCGCGCCGGTGTGTTCCAGCGCGCTGATGCGGCCGTCTTCGAAGGCCTTTTCCAGCGTCACCGGATCGGCCACGTCGGCCGCGGCCGGCACCCAGCTGCGCGGATGGGGCGCGGCCAGCGGCTCGCCACCGCGATAGCTGGCGTTGAAGGCGGCGGGCTGGCCGGCCGATCCGGCCCAGCGATAGAAGCGATGCGCCCCGATCGTGCCGATGAAGGCCAGCTTGTCTGACCATAGCGGATGGACCGCGCTGGTATGGTAATGCGTCGCCAGGCCCACCGGGGCAAACACGTTGCCCGCCAGGGCATCGGCTGCCACGCGCCGGGCGCGGTCCCAGAACTGTTGCACCGGGCGGCGCGCCATCGCGCCGTCGCAGGCAAAGCTGAACTGGCAACCGGCGCGTTCCGAGCCCTGGAACACCACGCCG
Organism: Novosphingobium sp. 1529; assembly: GCF_040544855.1. Classification (NCBI taxonomy): domain Bacteria; kingdom Pseudomonadati; phylum Pseudomonadota; class Alphaproteobacteria; order Sphingomonadales; family Sphingomonadaceae; genus Novosphingobium; species Novosphingobium sp. 1529. The sequence continues at coordinate 983,802 of NZ_JBEPKW010000001.1, read as the reverse complement.
CACACGGTCTTGGGAAAGGCGGGATGCGCCACGCGGTTGAGCACGACCTGCGCCACTGCGCGCTGCCCGGCATCGGGTTCGGACGCGGCTTCGTAATAGATCGCGGTGGTCAGGCATTGCAGCGCGCGCCAGCGGTCTTCGCCGCTGCCGGTGGCAAACAGTGGCCGCGCTGCTGGATTGGCAGACCAGGGCGCGGTGGTGGTGCCATCATCGGCATCGCTGCGGATTGCGGCCACCTGCCGGTCCCAGGCACGGGCGGCGTCCTGCGGGGCAAGCAGGCCGCTGTCTTGCGCCGAAACATAGTAGAACGCCGAGCCGGGAAAGCTTTCGCCCGCCCGCTCGAAAGGTTGCAGCCCGCCGTTGCGATCCTGCGCTGCGGCGGCATCGCTGCCGGGCGAACCCCAGCCGATCGCGCCGAGCACCAGGCCTAGCGCGCCGATCGCGGCAATACCGGCGGCCCGCTCGGCCAGGCGCGAGGGCGCGCGATGCTGGTGGCGCCACGAGGTCATGTCGCGGCGGCGGATGCGTGCGGCAAAATCGCGGGGGCGCACCGGCGGCAGCGTAAGCGCCGCGATCAGCGCGCCATCGGCCTGCCGCTGCCCGGCTAGGGCGACGCGCTCTTCCGGCCCCGGCGGCGGCATCAGCGCCTCGGGCGGAAGGGTGGGCGTGGCGCCGGTGAAGGGAATCGGGTCTGGCATAGGGCGTGAAACAGGGCAGGCTTGGTCTGCGCCATGGTGCGTTACGCGTTGCACTGCAACCATGCACGGCAGGAATCGTCCTCGTCCCGATAAGGCACAGGCTGCTACGGGTTGGTTAATCATGGCTGCGGGCTTGCCCCTTGGTGCAGGTGTCGCTATCCGCCCGGGCTGACGCCACCGGTGCCCGCAACCACGCGGGCTAAGAGGGAAGCCGGAACCAGCCGGCGCTGCCCCCGCAACTGTTTCCGGACGAGCGCCGCGCCCTTGCGCGCCACTGGCCCCTTGGCGGGCTGGGAAGGCCGGCGTGTCGCGTTGACTTCGGATGAGCCAGGAAACCTGCCGGTGTGTGGTCGTTCCGCGGCCGGGCGGGGTGTACCGGGCGCAAGCGTGACGAGTCTTCCGCCAGGGCCCGGCGGACCCTCGCGCCATGGACGGCAAGACTGTCCATGGGCCGGGAGGAAAAGAACCGTGAAGACATCGCTTGTTGCACTGGCCACCGCCGTGATGCTGGCCACCCCTGCCTATGCCGATGAAGCCCCCGCCAGCGATGGCGCGCAGATCACTGTATTGGCCACCGGCAACGACCTGTCGCTCGACCAGACCGGCCAGGCCATCACCGTGTTGCCGTTGCAGACGATCGAGGCGGTGCAGGGCGTTGACCTGACCCGCGTGCTCGATCGCGTGCCGGGCCTGACCTGGTCGCGCACCGGGGGTCTGGGTGCGCAAACCGCCGTGCGCCTGCGCGGCGGGGAAGGGCAGCACACCCTGGTGCTGGTCGATGGCGTGCGCGTGGAAGATCCCTCGGCGCCATCGGGCGGGTTTGACTTCGGCACGCTGACGAGCGGCGGGATCGAGCGGATCGAAGTGCTGCGCGGCTCCAACTCGGTGGTCTGGGGCAGCTCTGCCATTGGCGGGGTGATCGCGGTTACCACGCGCGAGATCGACGGCGTCGAAGCCTCGGCCGAGGCCGGCTCGCGCCGCAGCTATGATGCCGATGCTGTCGCCGGCGTGAAGCGCGACCGCTATGCCTTCTCGATCGATGGTGGCTATGCCACCACCGATGGAGTTTCGGCCGCTGCCAGCGGGACCGAGCGCGATGGCTATGACCAGTGGCGCGTGGGCGGCAAGGCGCGGGTCAACCTCACCGAAACGCTGTCGCTGGTCGCCAATGCCCGCTATGCCGATGGCAAGACCCAGATCGATGGCTATCCCGCGCCCGATTATGTCTTTGCCGATACCCCGGAATACACCACCACGCGGCAGTTCTTCGGCCGCGCCGGGCTGCACTATGCCGGCGGTCCGCTGACGCTCGATGCCGGCTATGCCCTGTCCGACACGCGCCGCCGCTATTACACCGGCGGGGCCGACAACGCGTTCGAATATGGCTACAACGGCCGCAGCGAGCGGGTGGAATTGAACGGCCGCTATAGCCTGCCTGCTGATTTCGCGATCGATTTCGGGGCGGATCGCGAATGGACCCGGTTCGACAGCACCTATGACACGCGCCAGAACGCGCATCTGACCAGCGGCCATGCCATGCTCGGCTGGTACACCGCCAAGGCGAGCCTGGCCGCCGGCGTGCGCTATGACGAACAGAGCCAGTTCGGCAGCAATGTCAGCCTGGGGGCCAACGGCACGGTGGAAGTGGTGCGCGGGCTGCGCCTCAATGCCAGCTATGGCGAAGGCTTCCGCGCGCCCACGCTCTATCAGCTGCTCTCGCCCGATTACGGCAATGCCGCGCTCGCTCCCGAACGCAGCCGCAGCTATGACCTGGGCGTGGTCTATGCCAGCCAGGATGGCGGCTTCCATGCCGGCGTCACGCTGTTCCGCCGCGATACCCGCAACCTCATCGCCTATGTCTCGTGCTTCATGGCGCAAACCGCGCTGTGCCAGGGCCATACCTATGGCGTCTATGACAACGTCGGCAAGGCGCGCGCGCAAGGCGTCGAGCTCGATGTGGGCGCCGCGCTCAGCAGCCAGGTCAAGGGCACGATCGCCTATGCCTATACCGAGGCGACCGACCGCACGCCTGGCGCCGCCACGTTCGGCAACGACCTGGCGCGCCGCCCGCGCCACGCGCTGACCACCTCGCTCGATTGGACCACGCCCTGGGCCGGCCTGGCCCTGGCCGCAGACCTGCGCTTCCAGTCGGAAAGTTTTGACAACGCGGCCAATTCGATCAAGTTGGCGGGCGGTAGCGTCACCACCGTGCGCGCCAGTTTGCCGATCCTTCATCAGGCCGAACTTTTCGGCCGGGTGGAAAACGTGTTCGATCGGCCGCTGGTGACGGCAGCGGGCTATGGCGCGCTGGGTCGTTCCGTGTTCGGTGGCGTTCGCCTGCGGTACTGATGGCGTTGCGCCGGTTGGAGGAATGGCTTTGCCGTGAGCGGCCGCATCGTGCCTGACTTTGCCTTGCTCTGCCGGCGCATGGGGCGCGGTGCCGTGGTGCTGGCGCTGATGCTGGGCGGGTGCGCGCAGGTGGCTCCCGCCGATCCGCAGGCCACCGATCGTCTGCCCCGGATCGTGTCGCTCAACCCTTGCAGCGATGCGATCCTGGCAGAAGTGGCCGATCCCGCGCAGATCCTGGCGCTGTCTTCCTACAGCCGCGATCCGGCACAAACCTCGATGGACGTGGCGCAGGCCATGCGCTTTGCCACCACCGATGGCGCGGTAGAAAGCGTGCTGGCGCTGCATCCCGATCTGGTGGTGACCAGCACTTATGCCGATCCGGCCACGCTGGCGGCGTTGCGCGGGCTGGGCCTGCGCGTGGAAACGGTGGGCATTGCCGAATCGCTCGATGCCGCGCGCGCCCAGGTGCGCAGCCTGGCCGGCTGGGCCGGGCAGCCGGCGCGCGGCGCCGCGCTGATCGCGCGGATCGACCGCGCAGTCGCCGCCGCGGCGCCGCCGCCGGGCACGGCGCCGATCACGGCCGTGCTGTGGGAACCGGGCGGCCTGGTGCCGGGCCAGAATACCCTGGCATCAGACCTGATGATGCGTGCCGGCTTTGCCAATTTCAGTGCGCAACGCGGCCTGGGCCAATCCGAACGCCTGTCGCTGGAGCGCATGCTGGCCGATCCGCCGCGCGTGATCATGGCCGTGGGCACCCCGCGCGGCACCCTGGCCGATCAGGCCGCGCCGCAGGAAGACCGCCTGCTGTTCCATCCCGCGCTGGCGGCGCTGCGCCACACCGCGCGCGTGCCGATTTCCCCCAACCTGATCTATTGCGGCGGCCCAACCATTCCCCGGTTCCTGAACCGCATGGTGGCGGTGCGCCAAGAGCTGGAAGCGATGCCATGAACCGTGCTGCCTTGCCCCTGGTGCTGGGTGGCTTGCTGCTCGTGCTGTTTCCGCTGTGCCTGCTGGCCGGGCAGGTGTGGATCAATCCGTTCGATCCGGCCGGTGCCAATGCCACGGTGATCCTGGCGCAACTGCGCCTGCCGCGCGCGGTGCTGGCGGTGATCGTCGGGGCCGGACTGGGCGCGGCGGGTGCGGCGATGCAGGGCTATCTGCGCAATCCCCTGGCCGATCCCGGCCTGTTCGGGGTGGCGCCGCTCGCCGCGCTAGGTGCGGTGCTGTCGCTGTTTACCGGCTTTGCGGTGCAGCCTTTCGCGCTGCCGGCGATGGCCCTGGCGGGCGCCGCTGGGGGCATGGTGCTGCTGGCACTGATCGCGTCGGGACCGCGCACGGGCCTGGCCGGGGGCGTGGCGCTGTTCACGCTGGCCGGCATGATGCTGTCCAGCCTGGCTGGCGCATTGACCAGCCTGGCGATCAGCCTGGCGCCCAATCCCTTTGCCCTGACCGAGATTGTCACCTGGCTGATGGGCGCGCTGACCGATCGCAGCTGGCACGATGTGGCGCTGGCCGCGCCGCTCACCGCGCTGGGGCTGGTGCTGCTGTGGCGTGCCGGGCCGGCGCTCGATGCCTTGACCCTGGGCGAGCTGGCGGCCCGCTCGATGGGCCTCGATCCGGCGGCCTTGCGCGGATTGATGGTGGTAGGCGTGGGCCTGGTGGTGGGGGCCGGGGTTTCGGCGGCCGGGGTCATCGGCTTTGTCGGGCTGATGGTGCCGCATATCGTGCGCCCGTTCACCGATCGCCGCCCATCCAGCCTGCTGCTGCCCAGCGCGTTGGCGGGGGCGCTGTTGCTGCTGCTCGCCGATACGCTGTGCCGCTGCCTGCCGCTGGCGGGGGGTGAGCTGCGCCTGGGCATCGCGCTCAGCCTGCTGGGCGCGCCGTTCTTCCTGCATCTTCTGCTGCGCCTGCGGCGCGGCCTGGCTTGAGAGGCACCGGGGCCATGGATCTTGTTACCGATGCCGTCACCATGGTGGGCCGCCTGCGCGATGTGCGCGTGGGGCTGTCGCCAGGACGCCTGACCGCGATTTGCGGGCCGAACGGAGCAGGCAAGTCCACGCTGCTTTCGGCGCTTGCTGGCCTGGAAGAGCCCGATGGCGGGCACGTGTCTTTGGGGCAGCATCGCCTGGCCGAACTGACGGCGCGCGAACGCGCCATTGCCATCGGCTATCTGCCGCAAGCGGGCGAGGTGGCGTGGAACGTGACGGTGGAAACGCTGGTGCGGCTCGGCCGCCTGCCGCACCGCACACCGCTGCGGATCGACGCGGCCGCAACCATGGCAGCCTTGCAGGCGCTTGACCTTACCGGCCTTGCCGGGCGCGAGGTGGGCACGCTGTCGGGCGGGGAGCGGGCACGCGCGCTGCTGGCGCGGGTCCTGGCCGGGCAGCCGCGCTGGATTCTGGCGGACGAGCCGCTGGCTGCGCTCGACCTGGCGCACCAGCAGGCGCTGCTCGCCCATTTTCGCCGTCTGGCGGGGCAAGGCGTGGGCGTGGTGGTCGTGCTGCACGATCTGGCCCTGGCGATGAACCATGCCGATCACGTCATCGTGCTCGACCGTGGCACCGTGGCCGCCAATGGCGCGCCGCACCTGGCGCTGGCCGAAGGCGTGCTAGCCGGGGTCTGGGGCGTCAAGGCACGCTGGGTGGGCGATGGGCGCACCCGCGCGCTTGCGATCGGCTGATCGGCTCCCCACATCAGGGGTCAATCGCCCTTGCCCACCGAGCCATCTTGCGCAGTTCTTGCTGCGCTGCGACAGGCTTGCGTGAATCGAACAAATCTGGAACATTGCCCTTCATGTCGACCGCCCCCACACGTGCGCCCGGTGCCGCTCGCTCCGCGCTGACCACCCTTTCCGTGCGCGGCGCGCGCGAGCACAACCTGAAGGGGATCGATGTCGATCTGCCGCGTGACAGCCTGGTGGTGATCACCGGCCTGTCCGGTTCGGGCAAGTCCAGCCTGGCGTTCGACACGATCTATGCCGAAGGGCAGCGGCGCTATGTCGAATCGCTGTCGGCCTATGCGCGCCAGTTCCTGGAAATGATGCAGAAGCCCGATGTGGAGCACATCGACGGCCTCTCGCCGGCCATTTCGATCGAGCAGAAGACCACCAGCCGCAACCCCCGCTCCACCGTGGCGACGGTCACCGAAATCTATGACTATATGCGCCTGCTCTGGGCGCGGATCGGCGTGCCCTATTCGCCGGCCACCGGCCTGCCGATCAGCGCGCAGACCGTCAGCCAGATGGTCGATCGCGTGATGGCCCTGCCCGAGGGCACGCGCGCCTATCTGCTGGCGCCGGTGGTGCGCGGCCGCAAGGGCGAATACCGCAAGGAACTCGCCGAGTGGCAGAAGGCGGGCTATACCCGCGTGCGCATCGATGGTGAGCTTTACGCGATCGAAGACGCCCCCGCGCTCGACAAGAAGTACAAGCACGATATCGAGGTGGTGGTCGATCGCATCGCGGTGAAGGACGGCATCCAGACACGCCTGGCCGACAGTTTCGAGCAGGCGCTCAAGCTGGCTGACGGGCTGGTCTTCATCGACCTGGCCGATACGACCGTGGCTGAATTGAATGGCGAGGCGGCGCCGGAAAAGGCCAAGAAGGGCACAGCTAAAGGCCAGCTCAAGGGCGCCGGCTTGCCCGACAACCGCATTGTCCTGTCGGAAAAGTTTGCCTGCCCGGTCTCGGGCTTCACGCTCGATGCGCTCGAACCTCGGCTGTTCTCGTTCAACGCGCCGCAGGGGGCGTGCCCGGCCTGCGACGGGCTGGGCGAAAAGCTGCTGTTCGACCCGCAACTGGTGGTGCCCAACGAGCATTTGAGCCTCAAGCAGGGCGCGATCGTGCCCTGGGCCAAGTCCAACCCGCCCAGCCCCTATTACATGCAGGTGCTGGCCAGCCTGGCTGATCATTTCGGCTTCAACCTCGATACCCCGTGGGACAAGCTGCCCGGCGAGGTGAAGATCGTGATCCTGCATGGCACGGCGGGCAAGGCCGTGCCGCTGACCTTCATCGACGGCAAGAAGAGCTACACCGTTTCCAAGGCGTTCGAAGGCGTGATCGGCAATCTCAATCGCCGCATGTTGCAAACCGAAAGCGCCTGGATGCGCGAGGAACTGGGCAAGTTCCAGACCGCGCAACCCTGCGAAACCTGCAACGGCGCGCGGTTGAAGCCCGAGGCGTTGAGCGTGAAGGTAGCGGGCAACGACATTTCCGCCAGCACGCGCCTGTCGGTCAGCGATGCACTGGAATGGTTCGCCACGCTCGATGGCAAGCTGACCAGCCAGCAGAGCCAGATTGCCAAGGCGATCCTCAAGGAAATCAACGAACGCCTCGGCTTCCTCAACAATGTCGGGCTCGATTACCTCAACCTCGATCGCACCTCGGGCACGCTGTCGGGCGGGGAATCGCAGCGTATTCGCCTGGCCAGCCAGATTGGTTCGGGCCTGTCGGGTGTGCTCTACGTGCTCGACGAACCCTCGATCGGCCTGCACCAGCGCGACAACGACCGCCTGCTCGAAACCTTGAAGCGGCTGCGCGACCTGGGCAACACGGTGATCGTGGTGGAGCATGACGAGGACGCGATCCGCGCGGCGGACTATGTCGTCGATCTCGGGCCCGGCGCGGGTGTCCACGGCGGCGAGATCGTTGCCCAGGGCACGCTCGACGATATCCTCGCCAATCCCGACAGCCTGACCGGGCAATACCTGACCGGCGCACGCCGGATCGAGGTGCCCAAGAAGCGCCGCAAGGGCAATGGCCTGTCCCTGGTGGTGGAAGGCGCGCGGGCCAACAATCTCAAGAACGTGACGGCCAAGATTCCGCTCGGCACGTTCTGCTGCGTCACCGGCGTGTCGGGCTCGGGCAAGTCCAGCCTGACCATCGATACGCTGCAAGCGGGCGCCTCGCGCGTACTCAATGGCGCGCGCGTGGTGGCCGGCGCGCATGACGCCATCAAGGGCCTGGAACATTGCGACAAGGTGATCGAGATCGACCAGTCGCCGATCGGCCGCACCCCGCGTTCCAACCCGGCGACCTATACCGGTTCGTTCACCCTGATCCGTGACTGGTTTGCCGGCCTGCCCGAAGCGCAGGCGCGCGGCTACAAGGCCGGGCGGTTCAGCTTCAACGTCAAGGGCGGACGCTGCGAGGCGTGCCAGGGCGATGGCCTGATCAAGATCGAGATGCACTTCCTGCCCGACGTTTACGTGACGTGCGAGGAATGCGGCGGCAAGCGCTACAACCGCGAGACGCTGGAGGTGAAGTTCAAGGGCCACTCGATCGCCGACGTGCTCGACATGACGATCGAAGACGCGGTGGAGTTCTTCAAGGCCGTGCCCCCGATTCGCGATCGCATGGCTATGCTGGGCGAAGTGGGCCTGGGCTATGTCAAGGTGGGGCAGCAGGCCACCACGCTATCGGGCGGCGAAGCGCAGCGCGTGAAGCTGGCCAAGGAACTGGCCCGCCGCTCCACCGGCAAGACGCTCTACATCCTCGATGAGCCCACCACGGGCCTGCACTTCGAAGACGTGCGCAAGCTGCTGGAAGTGCTCCACCGCCTGGTGGAGCAGGGCAACAGCGTGGTGGTGATCGAACACAATCTGGATGTGATCAAGACCGCCGACTGGATCATCGACATGGGCCCCGAAGGCGGCGTGCGCGGCGGCGAAGTGGTGGCCGTGGGCACGCCGGAACAGGTCGCCAAGAACAAGGCGAGCTTCACCGGCCACTATCTGGCGCCGTTGCTCAAGCGATGAGCGCCAAGCCCCTCGCCGCCGTGCGGGGAGGGGCTACGCCGCAGGCCGCCCGATCACGCGCCCAGCCAGGCGGTGGCAAGCTCGCCCCGGTGCCCCTCTGGCGCCAGCGCGGCGCGCAGCGCTTCGAGCATGGGCGGCAGTGCCTGGGTAAAGGCGTAGGGCGGGTTGACGATGAACAGCCCGGCGCCGTTGTAGATGCCCGGCTGGTCGGCATCATAGAGCCAATGTTCGATGGTCAGCAGTTTCGGGATGCGCAGCTTGCGCAGCTGTTCTTTCCACCGGACATGCGCGGCGCGGTCCTTGAGCGGGTACCAGATCACCGTCACGCCATGGGCCCATTTGCGATGGGCTGCGGCAAGCGTCGTGACGATCCGCGCGCGTTCGTCGGTCTGTTCATAGGGCGGATCGACCACCACCAGCCCACGCGCCGTGCGTGGCGGCACCATCGCCAGCCATAGCTCATAGGCATCACGCTGATGCACGGCGGCGGGCGTATCGCGCATTGCGCCGCGCAGGGCATAGGCATCGTCGGGGTGTTTTTCGTTCAGGATCAGCAGATCCTGCGGCCGCAGTAGCTGCGCCAGAAACCGTGGCGAACCGGGATAGAGCTGTGGCTCGGCGCCCTCGTTCACGGCCTGCACGGCGGCGCGATAGTCGTCCAGCAGGGGGTTCTGGTCGGCAAAGGCCCGCATCACACCCTGCGTCGCTTCGCCGGTGCGCTGGGCCGCATCGCCGCGCAGGTCGTAAATCCCGCAGCCGGCATGGGTGTCGATCAGGGTCAGCGCGCCGTCTTTTTGCTGCAAGGCCCGCACCAGCGCGATCAGCAGGGCATGCTTGACGACATCGGCGCTGTTGCCCGCATGGAAGGAATGGCGGTAATTCATGCTGCTTCAAAATCCTGACGGTCTGCCGAGATGCGGGCACGCGGGCTGGCACGCCCTGGCCGCACCGCTGCGACAGCGCCCTTAGCCTGCGACGTCACTCTTCACCAGACCAGCCGTGTCAGTCGCGCAGCGCCGCGTCCCGGCGCACGAACCACAGCGCCAGGACCGCGAGCGCGACCAGCACGCCGCATAGCAGCCACGCGGCATTGACGGCGGGAACGAGCGCGGCCTTTTCCACCAGGGGCCGCACCATCTCGGTGGTGAAATCGTCGAGCGGTTGGCCGCGCTGTTCCAGGAAAGCGTCGCGCGGAATGCCGATGCGCACGGCGGTGGCTACGTCGCCGGCGCGCAACTGGTCGGCGATGTGGTTGCCGGCGGTGGCGGCGCGGCTGAAGATCGTGGTGTCGATCAACGCCAGGCCAACCGCACCGCCCAGATTGCGCATCATGTTGAACAGCCCACTGGCATCGGCCACGAGCCGATCGGGCAGCCGCCCCAATGCCATGCGGGTTGGCGGCAGCAGGCAGAACATGATGGCGGCGCCACGCACGATCTGGGGCAGAATCATCGCCTGAAAATCGGTCTGCTCAGTCTGCCTGGTGCTGAGCAGCAGGCCGATGGCGAACAGCACGAAGCCGAAACCGGTGAGCAGGCGCGGGTCCATCCGGCGTTCGGCATAGACGGCGATCGGCGCGACCAGCAGCTGGGTGCAGCCGGTTACCAGCATGATCTCGCCAATGCGCAGCGGGCCGTGTTCGCGCACCAGGCCGAGGAAGAAGGGCATGAGATAGGTGGAGCCGAACAGCCCGAAGCCGAGCACGAAGCTGAGCAGGCAGCCGATGGTGAAGTTGCGATCGGCAAAGCAGCGCAGTTCCACCAGCGGGGCAGAGGATGTCACCGTGCGCCAGACAAAGCCGATCGCGCTGATGCCCGACGCGCAAAGCAGCGCGACCACGCGCAGGTCTGCCCAGCCGCGCGACGGCGCGTCCTTGAGGCCGAGTTGCAGCGCCACCAGCGCGGCGGCGAGCAGCACCAGCGCCAGCGCGTCTATCGGCCGGCCAGCCTGGCGGCCGGTCTGCTTGCCGCGCAGGAACAGCAACACCCCCAGGCTGGCAACGATGCCGGGCACGATGTTGACGCGAAACAGCCAGTGCCAGGAATAGGACTGGGTGATCCACCCGCCCACGATCGGGCCGATGGTGGGCGCCAGCACCGCCGCCACGCCGGCGATCGTGGTGGCAAGGCCCTGGCTGCGCGGCGGAAACAGCAGGAACACGGCGGCGAACACCGCCGGGATCAGCGTTCCCCCGGCAAAACCCTGGACCACGCGCCAGGCGATCAGCTGGGCAAAGCCGCTACTGGCCGCGCACCCTGCCGATGCCAGTGTGAACAGGCAGGCCGCTGCCACGAACAGCCAGCGCATGCCGAGCCGCGCGGTAAGAAACCCGGTCAACGGGATCGCGACGATTTCGGCGGTGAGATAGGCGGTCTGCACCCACACCATGCGATCGGGCGCGATGCCGATCGCCGCCTGGATGGCGGGCAGCGAAGTGGCGACGATCTGAATATCGAGGATGGCCATGAACATGCCCAGGCACATCAGGATAAAGCCTATCCATTCGCGATAGCTTGCGCCGTCTCTTTCGCCTAGGCTCGGGGCGTCCGTGCCAACCATGCGTCCAGCCATCGATTCTCCTGTGCGAAATCGCCCTTGTCCTATCGCAGGCAAGGAACTCGCTCTCGTCAAAATCGTTTCGGGCTGCACCTTTTTCACCGGTTCGCCGGTCTTGCAGGCGATACCGTAGATGCTGCCCGTTTCAATTCTCTCGCTTGCCACCCAAACTCCCCCGAATATCCTGCCCCAGGAAGAGGCGATCGCCACGGCGCGTACGCTCATTGGCGGGCATTTCGCCGATTTCGAGCGGCTGGCTGCGGTCTATACCAACGCTGGCGTCCACACCCGCCAACTGGCGCGGCCGGTGGCCTGGTATCGCCAGGAACGCAGCTTTGCCGAACGCAGCGCGGTCTATCTCGAGGTGGCGCTCGATCTGTGGGTCGCGGCGGCCGAACGGGCCTTGGCCGAGGCCGATCTGCGTGCCGACCAGGTGGATACGATCGTGACGGTATCGTCCACCGGCATCGCCACGCCCAGCCTTGAGGCGCGGGCCATGGCGCACGTGCCGTTCCGCACCGATGTGGTGCGCGTGCCGGTGTTCGGCCTGGGCTGCGCCGGGGGCACCACCGGGCTGGGCCTGGCCAGCAAGCTGGCCCGCGCCGCGCCGGGATCGCATGTGCTGTTCGTGACGGTGGAACTGTGCAGCATGGCCTTGCGCACCGACCGGGCGGACAAGGCCGATATCGTGTCGACCGCGCTGTTCGGCGATGGCGCGGCGGCCTGCGTGCTGCGCAGCGGCGAGGGCGGCTTTGCGCAGATTACCGCCAGCGCCGAAAAGACCTGGCCCGATACGCTCGACATCATGGGCTGGCAGGCAGAGCCAACCGGCCTGGGCGTCGTGCTCAATCGGGCCATTCCCGCCTTTGCCCGGCAGGAAATGCGCCAGGCGATGGAGGAGATGCTTGCCCCGCAAGGCTTGCGGATCGAGGACGTTGACCGCTTCATCTGCCATCCCGGTGGAGCCAAGGTGGTCGATGCATTGGAAAGCGCCCTTGCTCTGAACCAGGGCGCACTGGTCAAGGAGCGCGAGGTTTTGCGGGATCACGGCAATATGTCTGCACCAACGGTGCTGTTCGTGCTGGATCGCTATCGGCAAGAGGGGCTGCCGCCGCTTTGCGTGATGAGCGCGCTGGGGCCGGGGTTTACCGCGTCGTCGCTCACGCTGCGGTGTGCGGCATGAACGCGGCCTATGCCATCATGGCCTTTGTCACGCTGCAACGCCTGAGCGAGCTGGTGATCGCGCGGCGCAACACCGCGCGGCTGATGGCGGCCGGGGCGCGCGAAGTGGGCGCCAATCACTATCCGGTGATGGTTGCCATGCACACCGCATGGCTGGCGGTCTTGTGGTTCACGGTGGGTGACCGCCCGATCTTTCTGCCGCTGCTGGCGGTATTTGCCGTGCTGCAGCTGATGCGGGTGTGGGTGCTGGCCACGCTGGGCCCGCGCTGGACCACGCGCATTATCGTCACGCGTGACGCACCGCTGGTAAAGCGTGGGCCGTTCCGTTTCGTGCGCCACCCCAACTATATGGTGGTGACCGCCGAAATCGCGGTGTTGCCGTTAACGTTTGGCCTGGTGTGGGTGGCGCTGCTGTTTACCGTGCTCAACGCCGCCATGCTGACGGTGCGGATCAGGGCGGAGAACAGCGCGCTCTACGGCAACGCCGGAATCAGCGCTTAGCGGCCGCCTGGCGTTCTGCGCGGATGCGCAGCATCGCGGCGTGGCACACGGGGGAAGTCTCATTGATCTTGGCGATCATGCAGGCTTCCACCTTCTTGCGGCTCAACGATTTCATCTCGGCCGGGCACAGCCGCCGCGCTTCCTGCACGCAGGCCTTCTTGCCGGGATCAGCCTCGGCCAAAGCGGGCGTCTGGCTCATGCCGATCAGCATGGCACCAAGACCCAGAATAACGCTGGCAGCACGTGCATTCATGAACGGTTTCCTTGCAAACAGGGTGCGGTTGCGACGGCCCACCGTATTGATTGGACTGCCTGAACCCAAGCTTGTCAACGCAGCTTGGCAATGCTCAGGCCATCGGCCTTGGCCCGGTCCTTGACCGATTCCTCGGTGCGGGTGAGCGCCTTGGCAATGGATTTGAGGCCCATGCCCTTTTTGGCGAGGGTGTGAAGCTTCTGGAGTTCAGCAGGAGTCCAGGGCTGGCGATGACGTTCGAACTTTTCGGCCATGGCCGCGCGGTAGGGCATGGCGGCGCCGCTGTCCAAGGAAACGGCAAGCCAGATAAAACGGGGGCCGGCATCGCTGCCGGCCCCCAATGCGCCTGTGGCCGATTGATTCGGCGTTGTGTTCGGCCAGAGCCAACGGGCTGCGGGCGGGGGCCGTTCAGGGCACGAAGCCCCTGGGCCGTCGGCGGCATCTGGCAAGGCCAGGCGGCGCCAAAGCTCCCGTGCGTGGTCCGTATCGCCCGCTCGGGGAAGAGCGAGGCCCGACCTGCTGCGCAACGCCGCTTGCGGGCGGCATCACGGGCGTGGCCTTTGCCTCGAAGCACCGCTCCCACGCGCGCCGATCATGAACGCACGGGACGGACCCCGCCGGGGCAAAGGACAGGCATATGGTGGTTGCGAAACAGTTCCAGGCCGCGTGTCCAGACACCAGCCAAGGCGGAATTGCTGCGCACAAAACCATTGCCGCAAGCCCCCTCGCGGGCGCCGTCACACCCGCTCACCATGCCGTGAAGGCACGAGCGGACATGGCCGGTGTTCCGTTTGGCAAAAGGCTTGCACTTCAAGAAAATAGCGCCGTAAATCATCGGCTTGTACCAGCTGATCGGCGGCACGTTTTCCTGTCGATAAAGGGATGCTGCGCCTGTCTTTCGAGTCGCGCAAGAGGGAATTTTGCGGATGGTTTGACAGGCGGGACGAGCGGTTCAACCTGTCACAAACCATCGCGCCACGCGGCGAGCTTTCCCACGGCGGCGCGCAGCATGGGCGGCGGCTTGCAGTGGCACAGCCGCACGATATGGCGCGGCGCGGGCGGGCCTTCCCACAGCGCGGAAAGCGGAATGGTTGCCACGCCCGCTTCGGCGACGGCGCGCGTGGCGAAGGTGCGATCATCCAGGGGCACGCCGCTCTGCGCCAGATCGATGCACGAAAACCAGGTGGCGCTGCCGGGCAGGGTGGCAAAGCCATGGTGGGCCAGCGCTTCCAGCAGCGCCTGGCGCGATGCCGCCCAATCGGCCACCTGGGCATCGATCAGCGCATCATCGGTCAGCCCTTCTGCCACGGCCCATTGCAGCATCGGCGGCGTGGTAAACGTCAGGAACTGGTGCGCGCGCGCAACCACCGTGGCCAGTGCCGGATCGGCCACGAGCCAGCCCACCTTCCACCCCGTGGCGCCAAAGATCTTGCCGGCCGATCCCACCTTGATCGTGCGCGCGGCCATGCCCGGCTCTGCCATCAGCGAGGCATGGCGCAGGCCATCGAACCGCACCACCTCCCACACCTCGTCACAGATGGCGATCAGGTTGGCGGAAACGCAGAGCTGCGCCAGCGCCGTCCGCTCTGCCGCGCTGGTCACCGTACCGGTGGGATTGAGCGGATCGTTGAGGATCAGCGCGCGGGTGCGCGGCGTGATCGCGGCGCGCAGCGCATCGATCGGCATGGCCCAATCGGGCGGCGCCAGGCCCACGAACACCGGCACCCCGCCAGCGCGGCGCACCAGCGGGGCATAGGCGTCATAGGCCGGCGCCAGCACGAGCACCTGGTCTCCGGCGCGGACAGTGGCAAGGATCGCCGCTGCCACCGCCTCCGTCGCGCCCGACGTAACGATGGCATGCTCGCGGCCCAGGGCCAGGCCCTGCCGCCGGGCATAGAACGCGGCGACCGCATCGCGCAGTTCGGGCACGCCGGCCATCGGGGGATATTGCTGCGATCGTTCCGCCATGGCCCGCGCGGCGGCTTGCGCCAGGGCGAGCGGCGGCGGGCCATCGGGAAAGCCCTGGCCGAGGTTGATCGCGCCATGCTCCCGCGCGAGGGCCGACATCGCCTCGAAAATCGTGGTGGGCATGGTGGCATAGAGCGGGTTCAGCGGAGGCGCGGTCATCCAGCGATCTTAGGCACCCGATGCGCCGACGCAAAGCCCGTTGCACTGAGATCACAATTTGCTAGCCTCTTTCAGGCGAACCGGGGGGCAAGGCAATGCGCAAGGCTTGGCAGGCAGGCGTGGCGGGATTGGCACTGGTGCTGTGCGGCGCCAGTGGGGCGCAGGCGCGCCAGATGGCAGACCTGATCCTGCACAATGGCCAGGTGCTGACGGTGGACAAGCGTTTTGCCGTGGCGTCGGCTGTGGTGGTGCGCGGCGATCGTATTGTTGCGGTGGGCGGGGAAGGGCTGCTCAAGCGCTTTGCGGCGCGCGATGTGGTCGATCTCAAAGGCCGCACCCTGATGCCCGGCTTCATCGATACGCATCTGCATCCCGCGCCGATCAAGCCCAGCGACATTGCCGTGGCCAGCGCCACCAGCATGGCACAGGTGCAGGCCATGCTGCGCGACAAGGCCCGCGCGCTGGGGCCAGGGCAATGGATCACCGGCTATGGCTGGCAGGAAGCCAACCTGGCGGAAAAGCGCAACATAACCCGTGCCGATCTCGATGCGGCCGTGCCTGACAATCCCGTGCTGCTGGTGCGCGCCGGATCGCATTCGGCCGTGGCCAACAGCCTGGCGCTGAAGCTGGCAGGGATCGACCGCAACACGCCCGATCCCGCCGGTGGGCTGATCGAGCATGATGCCAGTGGCGAGCCCAACGGTATCATCCGCGAAAGCTATGGCGCGGTGCTGCGCCTGATCCCCCAGCCCGGCTGGGACGTGATGAAGCCGGCAACGGTCACCTGGCTCCGCTCCATCCTGGCGCTGGGCATAACCAGTTTCCACGATGCCAGCGGATCGATCGACGACGAGCCCTATGGTGCGGGCGGCCCGGCGCCCGGCGAGCAGGGGCTGGACCTGCTGGGCGCGGGAATGACCTTTCGCCGCGCGCGCGAACTCTATGCGGAAATGGGTGACCGCCTGCCGCGCGTGACCATGTACATCAGCTATCCCGGCGCCGCGCGGCTCAAGGCCTTCCCGCATCACACCGGTTATGGTGACAATCATGTGCGCCTGGGCGCGATTGGCGAGAACGCGGTGGACGGCGGCTTTACCGGCCCCACCGCGTGGCTGCTGGCCGATTACAAGGGGCAGCCTGGCTTTCGCGGCAAGGGCCGCTTCACCGACGCGCAGCTTCAGGAGATGGTCGATACCGCGGCCGCGGCCGGCTGGCAGATGGGCCTCCACTGCATTGGCGACGCGGCCATCGTGCAGACCGTCAATGCCTATGACATGGCGCTCAAACGCCTGGCGGCGCAGGGCAAGATGCCGGCTGACCACCGCTGGTTCACCGATCATTTTACGATCATGCCGCCCGATGCCACGATGCAGACTATGGCGCGCGACAAGGTGATGATCGCCCAGCAGCCCAATTTTCTCTACAACCTGGAAGACCGCTACACCCAGGTGCTGGACGATTGGCGTCTGGCGCATAACAATGCGGTGGCCACGCCGGTAAAGAAATTCGGCCTGTTCATGGCCTTTGGTAGCGACAACCTGCCGGTGGGGCC
The DNA here is from genome assembly GCF_040544855.1 of Novosphingobium sp. 1529. NCBI lineage: Bacteria > Pseudomonadati > Pseudomonadota > Alphaproteobacteria > Sphingomonadales > Sphingomonadaceae > Novosphingobium > Novosphingobium sp. 1529. The sequence continues at coordinate 966,830 of NZ_JBEPKW010000001.1, read as the reverse complement.
GCTCGTCGGCCTCTATGCCGCGATCACCCGCAAGGGGCCCAGCGGCGTGGTGCACGGCGCGGAAGAAGCCGTTTCACGTGCCGAGGCGATTCGCATGTACACCGCCAATGGCGCCTATCTGTCTTGGGAAGAAAGTCAGAAGGGCACGCTGGAACCCGGCAAGCTGGCCGACATGATCGTGCTGCCGTTCGATCCGCTGACCGCGCCACCCGAAGCCCTGCTCAAGGGCAAGGTGGATATGACGTTCGTGGGTGGCAAGCTGGTCTACGACAGCCGCCTGCGTCGCTGACGGGCATCGGCCCTGCGCCGATCGGCGCGAGTCAGTGCGCCGTCGCGGGATTGTAGCCAGGATAGAGCAGCTTGATATCCTGCGGGGCATGGCACTGCTTTACCGCAGTCGTGGCATGGCGCAGCCGCTCTGCGGTGAGCGAGGCGTTGGACAGCGCATGCTGGCGCTCGCGGCCCACTTCATCGGCGGTAAACGGACGGGTGCCGGCCGGCACGCTATGCCCGCCCAGCACGAAGACCACATAGTTCATCAGATCGGCCAGCTCGGCATTGTCGCGGATGCGGCTGTGCGCGACGTTGGGCAGGCGCAGCAGATAGGCACGGCTATCGGGCGTGCACATGAACCAGCCGACGCGGCCCAGCAGTTCGGGCAGTTGCGCCGGCACCGTGCTGCCGTTCACGCCGTGGCAGCCGCCGCAATTCTCGATATAATCCACCCGCGCCTGGTTGGGATCTTCCATCACCGGTTGCGCTAGAGCGGGGGCGGGCGCGGCATCGTGCGCGGCGCTCAGCCGCGTGGCGAGGCTGGCGCTGAGCAATGCCGTGGCCGCCAGCAGGGAAAGACGCGCGATCTTCATGGCCGCTGCGCTCAGGCCGCGCCGACCAGCACGGCGGTGGAGCAGTGGTATTCCATGCTCTGCGTACCGAAGCACCAGATGATATCGTTGTTGAGCTGCGGCACATAGATCTGCGTTTCGCGGTCGGCATTGTCGCAATTGCACTTGTTGCAATAGGATTTACCGCAGCAATCGCGATAGGCGATCAGGTACGACTTGCCGTCTTCGGGATTGACGCAGGTGCCCACCCACGACACCGGCGAGGGTTCGGCCCCGGCCGGGCAGGTGTGTACCCCGCCGCCGCAGCAGGTGCACAGCGCGCCGTCGATCGCGCAATAGCGCCAGTAATCGCACTTGGTATTGTCAGTTACCTGCGCGCCACGGGCAAAGGTGGTCTTCGCCTCTGGCCCGCGATCGGGCTTGGCCGGCGCGGCATTGGCGCGGCTGACCGGCAGCACGGGGAATAGCGGCGCGGCTACCAGTGCGGTGCCGAGCCGGGCCAGAATGCCCCGGCGCGACGTGCCGCCGGCAAAGCGCCGCAAGACCTTTTCGCCCAGGCTGTCAGCATCGAAATGGATCATGATCGTTGCCCCTAGAACTCTTCTCGTAGCGTTTGCGTCAGGCCACCGCGCCATGCATGCGGGCGACATAGTCCTGCACCGAGTGAACCCCCATTTCGTGGGCAATCACCAGGCTTTCGAGGTGCTCGCGGCTGTTGACCAGCCCCTTGGACAGGACCACGCCCTGGTCATCGAGCAGCACGGCAAAGGGCAGCTTGCCCACGGCAAAGGCCTGGCCCACTTCCGGCCCATTGACGAAGGGATAGGCTTCCAGGCCATGGCGGGCGATCATCTCGCGCTGAGCGTCCACCGTATCGTCGCCCACGAAGGTCAGCGCCACGCGCTCGTCGCGGGCGAAGGACTTGGCCATGGGGATCAGGTTCTTGCACAGCGGGCAAGAGGCCGAAACGAACATCAGCAGGCGCAGCGGCGTGCCCGGGGCCGCGCCGCCCACGCTGATCGCCGCGCCATCGAGCGTGTGGCTGGCCACGGCCTGGCTGGCCGCACCCACCGCCGGGCCGCCCGCCGTGGTCAGCGCGCCGGCCGGGGCCACGCGCATGTGCAGCACGCCCACCTGGCGGGCCAGGGCCAGCAGCGCCACCACCAGCAGTGCGATGATCACCCAGGAAATGCCTTGTGAAACGATCAGAGCCGTCATCATCGCCCGCTACCCTTTTCGCGCCGGGGCCAGCGGAGAACCCGCCAGGGCCACGATCGCATTGAACAATTGCACCAACAGAAACAGCACGATTCCCCCAGCCGCGCCCAGCAGCCAGGCCTGCCCCGGCAGTGGCGCCGTGGCCAAGGCCGGCAGCAGCAGCGCGGCTAGCACCACGTTGCGCATGACCAGCGGCCAGGCCAGCGGCTGGCGCAGCGCGGCATGGCCGCAGCCGCAATCGATATGCCCACGCCCGCGCCGCAGGTTGACCGCCATGGCCCAGGCGAAAATGCCCAGCAGCAGCGCGGCAACGGCGGCTGCTGGCGGCGTCATCAGGCCAGACAGCAGCCAAGCGCCCAGGATCAGTTCTGCCACGGGTAGGGCGCTGGCCACAGGCGCCACCAGGGCCGGCGGCAAGAGGCGGTAATTGGCGATCACGCCGGGTAGCAAAACCCGATGGCGCAGCTTGCCCGCTGCCGCAGTAAGGAACACCAGCCCCACGCCCACCGTGGCAATGCGCCCGGTCAGCGCCACGGCCATCAGGCCGATCGCCGCAGAGGCCGCATCCGGGGCGCCGAGCGCGATCACTGCGGCTGCGCCACCGTGATCACACCATTGCCGGCATGATCCAGCTTCCACGCCTGCTTGCCGGTGGCCAGGTCATAGACGTAGACCGTCTCGTCCTCGCCAGCAAAGACCAGGTGGGGGGCGGCTTCCTGCGTCACGGCAATCATGCGCGGTTCGCCGGGCACGGCCATGCGCTTGACCACCTTGTGGCTGGCCAGGTCGAGCTGCCACACTTCGCTCGCGCCGGCTTTGTGCGACCAGAACTCGCCCATGTGCATCAGGATATAGACCTGGCCGGTGGCGCGGTGCAGGGCCATCTGTTGCACCCCGCCCGGATACCAGTTGACCTGGTTGGGCGCGGCCGATCCGGCCGGCACGCCGGCGGCTTCCTGCAAAGAGAACGGCGCGGCAATCACCGGCTTGGCCCCCAGCGTAGCGGTATAGACCTTGCCGGTATAGCTCAGCATCACGATCTGGTTGTGCCCGCGATCGACTTCGAAATTGTCGAAGATCGGATCGTCGGTGGCGGAAAAGAACGGATCGCTGCGGGTGATCTGGCTTTTCCCGCCGGCCAGGCTCAACGTGGCGAGCGAGCCATCGGAGCACAGCGCCGACAGGCCCACGCCGGGCACCGGAACCAGGCTGGCGCAGCCGGGCAGTTCCACCGTCTTGACGAACTTGCGCGCCGTCAGATCGATCACGTTGACCGACGAGGCCGGGCTCATGTTGTAGACATAGCCGAACTTGCCATCGGGGCTGACCACGAAATTGTTCATCCGGCCGCCCACCAGCAGCCGGCCCGGCATGGCAATATCTGCCTGAAGCTTGAGATCGACGCTGTCGAACACCGAGACATAGTCCTGCCGCGTTCCGCGCAGGCCCTTGGTCCACAAGGTGGACGACACGTAATAGAACTTGCCCGCAGGATCGAGCGCCAGGTCGGTCAACTGCGGGGTTTCGACGTGGCCGATCAGCTTGCCACTGACGGTATCGTAGATGACCGAGGAATTGGACGTGAACCCGCCGTTGATGAAGAACCAGCTGGTCTTGGGCGGCGTCAACTGCGCCACGTCAGACTGTTCGGGTTCCACCGACGCGATCGGTGCGGCGACCGGGGCCGCCATGGCCGACGGCGCCAGCGCCCCAGGCAGGCCGCCGGCCAGCGCCACGGCCAGTGTTGCAGTTGCGAGAAAACGCCCCTTGATGGCAGCAAACGTCATCGTGGCCGGCCCCTGTTCGAATGTGACAGCCCGTGGTGATCGCGGCATTGGCAAGGGCGCGAAGGACCGGGTGTTTGCCCGAGTCCGGCATGCCCCCACATGCCATTGCGATCACAAGTTTTGACGAATGTCCTATTTCAGTCAAGCGACATTCGCAGGTGCCGCAAAACTTTTCTCGCTATCTGGCATCACATGGATCGCGGGTGGGCATGCCCAGCCCGGCAATGTCGTCCGGGGTGATGGTACAGGCCAGTTCCACCAGCGCCTTGCCGGCGATTGCGATGAACGCCGGCATGCGATCGGCCCAGGGCTTGCGATAGCCGAGAAAGGGTGTCGCCCCTTCCATCGAGGCGCTGATGTAGAGCGCCACGGTCTGGGTTTCGGCCGCAGACAGCGCGGGGTTCAGCGCGCTGACATATTCGCAGATAACCCCGTGGACGCGGGCATAGAACTGCGCCACCCGCTCTGCCACCACGGCGTTGTGGTTGGCCATGGCCCACAGTTCGGTAAACAGGCGCGTGGTGCGCATGCCGGCAATATCTTCCAGGCACAGCGCGATCACCCGGCGCAGCCGCTCCTGCGCGGTAAGGCCGGGCTGGCGCACCTCGTTATCGAGTACCTTGTCATAGCTTTCCAGCATGTCGTCGAGCATGAGCTGGACCAGCATTTCCTTGCGCGGGAAATGATAGCTGACATTGCCCACCTTCATCCCGCATTCGGCGGCGATACGGCGCACGGTGAACTGCGCGGCGCCTTCCTCGATCAGCACCTTGTGCGCGGCCTTGACGATGGCTTCGGCCGTGGCCGCGCCACGGGCATAGCCACCGGGACGCGGGGTGGTGATGGCACGGTCTGCTGGTGTCATTCCCGCCAGGCTACCACGGGCAGAGCGAAACGGCCAGTTGTCCGTGGCAGCTGCGCCGGCAGATAAAACGACCCCCGCCGCGCCGGGGCGCGACGGGGGCAAGGGTGGAAAGTGCTCTGGCGGTTGGCGAGAGCGCCGCGTCAATAGCGCATGGAATATTTCAGCCCGAAATACTGAGGCTTGATCGGCATGGTGCGCGAAGAGCCCGAGCAGTATTCGATCGCGCAGAACGTGTTCTTGGACAGCTCGCCACGGCGATCGAACACGTTTTCGATGAAGGCCGTCAGCGTCCAGTTGTCCTTCGATACGCCGGTGGAGAAATCGAAGCTGACGAAGCCCGGCGTGTTGCCCAAGAGGCTGTTCTTGTAGGTGTCGAGGTTGGAGGTCGACAGCGTCTGGGCGTGCATGGTCACTTGCGCGAAATCGTTGAGCGAGCCCAGATCGCCTTCATACCGCGCCGAAAGCTGGCCCTTGAAGCGGGGCTGGCGCGGCAGGCGCGTGCCCTTGGCGGCGGCGATCTCGTCTGGCTTGCCGGTGCAATCGCTGATCGGGGTGAGGGTGGCAGGGTCGAGCACGCAGAAATCCTGCGTCAGCTTGGCATCGTTGTATGACCCGGAACCGCTGATCGTGAACTGCCCGAGCTTGAGATCGAAATCGGATTCGATGCCGAACACTCGCGCCGCACCAGCATTGACCGTGCCGCCGTTGCCGAAATATCCCAACGGGATGACGGTGTATTGCACACCGGTCCACTTTTCATAATAGACCGCCGCGTTCCAGCGCAGCTTGTTGTTCCAGCTGGTCTTGACGCCCACTTCGTAATTGGCCAGCCGATCGGCCTTGTAAGTGCCCATCTCTGGCAACTGGTTGGTGCCGCCAGGGCGGAACCCGGTGGAATAGGTGGCATAGACCATCTTGTCGGACGTGACCTGCCAGGTCACGCTCACCTTATGGGTTTCGCCGGTCTCGTTGTAGGCCGGCTTGTTGTTGTTGACGCAGGAAAACCGCTGGTCGGCCGGGAACGGCACGGTACAGCCAAGTTTAAGCGCCTGGCTGGCGACGCCGCTGAATCCATAGACCGAGTTGTTGGCCTTGAACACGCGGATGCCGCCGGTCACCTTGATCTGCGAGGTGATCGGCACGGTGCCTTCGGCAAACACCGCATAGTCGCGGAATCGCTGGTTGAGATCCTGGTTGTAGAACGCGTCGCGTTTGATCGCCGGGTTCCACTGGCAGCCATCGGCGCATGAGGTGGCGAGGTCGATCTGGCTCAGGCCGGGGATCTGGTAATCGTCGTCCTGGGCCATCTTCTGGAACTGGAAGAAGCCGCCTACGGTCAGGTCGAAACCCCATTCCTTGGGCACCGAAAGGCGCAGTTCCTGCGTCACCTTGGTCTGGGTCAGGCGGCCGATATAGGACTGCGTCGGGTTGATGAAGTTGCCGCTCTTGTCACGGAACTTGAGATAGTTTTCATAGCCCGGACCAAGCTGGTCATAGTGGACCGAGTAATAGGTATAGTCACTGGTATTGTGAATCTTGCGGCGGAAATAGCCCGACGAAGACACCAGGTCGAAATCGCCGATCTTGCCCTGGATCGTCAGCGAGGCCTGGACCCACTTGTCGATATTCTCGGTCGGGCTGTAATCGTGCACCTGCAGATCGCCGACGCGCGGATCATAGTTGAAGAAGCCCTTGGCATCGAGATACTGATAGGTGACGGAAGGATAGAGCTTCCAGTCGCCCGCCTCGATCGTGGCATTGACGCGACCGCCATAGCTATCGACCGGGTTGTAGTTCTTCTGCACCAGCGTGGCGTTGTCCACGGTATAGGTCGTGTTGGGATCATCATCGCCCAACTGATAGGTGTACGTGCCGTGGGTGTTGTCGATGTAGCCGCCCTCGTGATCGTAGAAGCCCATCATGCGCACGGCGATGTGCTCGTTCACCGGGATGTTGACGAAGCCTTCGACCATCGCGCCGGCCGCGCCCTTGCCATAGGCATCGACCTGGACATCGGTGCCGGCCTCGAACTTGCCGATCTTGGCCTTGTTGGTGATGATGCGCAGCGTACCCGCCAGCGAGCCGGCGCCATAGAGCGTCCCTTGCGGGCCCGACAGCGCCTCGACCCGCTCGATATCGTAGATGTGCACTTCGGGCATCCGCCCCGGCTGCGAAATCGGCACGTCATCGAGATAGGTGCCGCTGGTCGACAGTGCGCCACCATCCACGGCAATGCCGCGGAAATAGACTTCGCTCTGCCCTGGCCCGAGCCCGGAAAAGCTGACCGAGGGCAGCATGCTGGCGTAATCGGCAAACGTGCTGACCTGGTGCTGTTCCAGCTTTTCCGCGCCCAGCGCCTGGATCGAGATCGGCACCTTCTGCACGCTTTCGGCCTTGCGCGTGGCGGTGACCACGATTTCGCCAAGGCCGCCGGTGCCATTGTCTGCAGCGGCCGCATCGGGGGCCGGGGCGGGCGCTGGTGCCGACTGGGCCAAGGCCGCAACCGGCAGCGCCATGCTGGAAAGGACGGTCGAGGCGCCGAGAATACCCAGTGCACGCCTCATCTGCGACCGTTGTTCAAACACCATTGTTCATGCCCCCTGATGGCCTGAAGTTCTTTTTCTGCCGTCTTCCTGCGAACGCTTGTTTTTATGATTGTCGTTTGGTGATGATCTTGGCGGCGGTGTTGTAATTATGCCGCTTTTTGTGCAGTCGCCGTGCCGATTTGCGCACCGGTGCGATCAAACCCTTGTGGCGCCCGATTGCCGTGGCGCGCCATGCCGCTAACAGCGCGAGTGATCTGCGGCATTGCAGCGCAGCGATTGCAAGCTGTTGATTCTACACAATAGTGCCGCGATGCGGCGCGGTCTCAATCACTATCTTGTTGCGGATAGTGCCAGCAAAACGCCGGCTGTCAACAAAATTCAGCGATCTGGCATCGCAGATTGTGCAGGCGATTGAGCCGGCCTGGGGGAGGAGCTGTTCGCAGTTGCGTAATCGCGCGGGCATGTCATGTTTCCGGTCATGGTGATCGGGGCAAAACCGCAAGGCAGGATCTGTGATGGCAAATGACGTGGCCGGCCGGCATGGCGTGGGAACCGCACCTGCTGATGCGGGTGGTTCGGCCAGCGGAACGGTTGATGCAGCGCTGGGCCATGCGGCCCGCCTGATGGCGCGCCAGCCGGCGCTGGCCCTGGCCCAGGCGCGCGAGATCCTGCGCGCGGTGCCGGGCCACCCTCACGCCCTCCTGCTCGAAGGCCAGGCCCTGCGCGTGCTGGGCCACCTGGCCGAGGCGCGCAGCGTGCTTGCTGCGCTGGTGGCGAGCCAGCCGCGCGCGGCAGCTGCGGCGGCCGAACTGGGGCTGACGCTTGCTGCCTTGGGCGAAGACGCCGCAGCGATGGCGCAATTGCGCCGGGCCGTGGCGCTCAAGCCTGATCTGGCCCATGTCTGGCAGGCGCTCGCCACGCTGCTGCGCGCCAGCGGTGACGAAGCCGACGCCGGCCAGGCCGAAGTTGCCGGTATCGAGGCTGCGGCCAAGGACCCCGTGCTGCTGCGGGCCGCCCTGGCCATGGGAGAAGGGCGGCTGGACGAGGCGGAAACCCATGTCCGCGCGCGTCTGGCGATGATCCCCACCGATCCGGCGGCGCTGCGCCTGCTGGGCGAGGTGCTGTGGCGGCAGGGAGAGATCGAGGCGGCGCTGCCGCTGCTGCGTGCCGCCGTGGCGCGCGCGCCGGCGTTCGTGGCGGCACGCGAATTGCTGGTGCGCATCCTGGCGATGGGGCCCGATGTGGCCGAGGCGCTGGACCATGCCAGCCGCCTGGTGGCCGATGACCCCGAGCATGGCGGCCATGCCATGCTCAAGGCCTCTTTGCTGGTGCGCATCGGTGACCAGGAGGGCGCGCGCGATCTTTACCGGGCGATCCTGGCGCGCGATCCGGGGCGACCACGGGTGTGGCTCAATCTCGGCCACGTGGAAAAGACCATCGGCAACCAGGCCGCCGCGATCGAGGCCTATCGCCGCGCCGCTGCGCTCGATCCGGCAACGGGAGAGGCGTGGTGGAGCCTGGCCAACCTCAAGACCGTGCGACTGGAACAGGCCGATATCGCCGCGATGCGCGCGGCCCTGCCTCACGATGCTGTGGGGGATGAGCGTGCCGAAGATGTGGCGCAGATGCACTTTGCCCTGGGCAAGGCCTTTGAAGACCTGAGCCGCGACGATCCCGCCGCTGCCGAAAGCGCCTTTGCCCATTATGCGCGCGGCAATGCCCTGCGCCGCAGCGTGCTGGATTATGATCCAGCGCGCACCGCCGCCGCGGTCGATCGCCATGCCGCCCTGTTCACGCCCGCCTTTTTGGCAGAGCGGGCCGGCTGGGGCTGCCCGGCCGCCGATCCCATCTTCGTGGTGGGCTTGCCGCGCAGCGGATCGACGCTGGTGGAGCAGATCCTGGCCAGCCATTCGCAGATCGAGGGCACGATGGAACTGCCCGACATGATGCTGATTGCCGACCGCCTGCAATCACGGGTGGATGCCAATGACGGCGAAGGGGGCGAGTTTGCCGACATGGCAGCGCTGCTCGCCGCGCTTGGACCGGACGATTGCCGCCGGATGGGCGAGGAATATATCGAGCGCACGCGCATCCACCGCAAGACCGATCGTCCCTACTTCGTCGACAAGATGCCCAACAATTGGCAGCATGTGGGGCTGATCCGCCTGATCCTGCCCAATGCGACGGTGATCGATGCGCGGCGCCATCCGCTGGGCTGCTGCTTTTCCGGGTGGAAGCAGTATTTCGCCCGCGGCCAGGTGTTCAGCTATGACCTGAGCGAGATCGGCCACTATTACGCCGCCTATGTGCGGCAGATGGCTGCGTTCGATCGCGCGATACCCGGCGCGGTGCACCGTGTGATTTATGAAGCAATGGTGGCCGATACGCCGGGCCAGGTGCGGGCCTTGCTGGGTGCGGTGGGGGTGCCGTTCGAAGAAGGTTGCCTGGCGTTCTGGCAAAATCGCCGCGCGGTGCGCACCGCCAGTTCGGAGCAGGTACGCCAGCCGATCTATACCGATGCGGTGGAGCACTGGAAGCGGTTCGAGCCCTGGCTCGATCCGCTGCGCGCGGCGCTTGGCCCGGTGCTCGACAGCTATCCCGACGTGCCGGCGGGATGGTGACCCCGCCGGCCGCCGTGCACATCAGGCGACGCTGAGCGTCACATCGATGTTGCCGCGCGTGGCGTGGCTGTAGGGGCAGATTTCATCGGCCTTGGCCACCAGCGCTTCGGCTGCGGCGCGGTCTACACCGGGCAGGTGCACGGTCAGGGCCACGGTCAGGCCAAAGCCGCCATCGCTGCGCGGGCCGATGCCGACGGCCGAATCCACCGCGATGTCAGCCGGAACGCGGGGCAGGGCCTTGTCCTGGCTGGCGGCGAACTTCATCGCGCCGATAAAGCAGGCGGCATAGCCGGCGGCGAACAGCTGTTCGGGGTTGTTGCCGGCGCCATTGCCACCCAGTTCCTTGGGAGTGGCCAGCGTAACGTCGAGGCCATTGTTCACGCCGTCTTCGGCAATCGTGGCGCGGCCATCGCGGCCACCAGTGGCCTTGGCATGGGCGGTGTAAAGCGGCTTGATCGACATGACAGAGTTCCTTTCGCGGTTTAATATCGAAAACGATTAAATCGTGTGCGATTTAAATAGGTGAGTCGCGCGGAAAGGTCAAGCACTTGCGATTTGATCGCACGCGATTTATCTTGTCGATATGGAACAGACCCCGTCAGACCCGCTCGATACCGCGCTTTCCGGCCCCCAGGCGGCTGCCGAGCTGGCGGCACAGATGGCGGCCGGCGGAGCACCCTTGGCCACCGGCACGGCTGACAAACCCTTTGCCAACATGCTGTGCTTTTCGGTCTATGCGGCGCAACTGGCGTTCAACCGGCTCTACAAGCAGCTGCTGGCGCCCCACGGCCTGACCTATCTGCAATATCTGGTGCTGGTGGCCCTGGCCCAGGCGGAAGACCGCACCGTGGGCGAACTGGGCGAAGTCCTGTTCCTGGAATCCAACACGCTCACGCCGCTGCTCAAGCGGATGGAGGCTGCCGGGCTGGTGGTGCGCCGGCGTGACGCGGAGGATGAGCGCGTGGTTCGCGTGGCGCTCGCTCCGGCCGGCGCAGAGGTGGTGGCCCAGGTGGAATGCGTGCCGCTCGATGTGCTGTCCGCGCTCGACATGCCCTTGGGCGATTTGCAGCAGATGAAGGCGGCGATCGACCGGCTGGGCAGCGAACTGCGCAAGTCCACCACCTGAAATCGCCGGCCGGTGTTGGCATGGCCAGAGCCGCACGATCACGCGTGGCTCTGGCCGGAATGCAGATTACGCAGGCAAGCCGCTGATCGCCTTCATTTCCATGAAGTCCTTCAGGCCATAGAGCCCGCCTTCACGGCCATTGCCCGATTGCTTGTATCCGCCGAACGGGGCGCCGGGGGTGGGGCCCCAGTTGTTGATCGCCACCATGCCGGCGCGCAGGGCGGGAACCACGTCTGCCGCCTTGGCCGGATCGCCGGTGATGCAGGCCGAAAGGCCATAGCTGGTGTCGTTGGCGATCTCGATCGCCTCGTCCAGGCTGTCATAGGGGATGATCGTGGCCACCGGGCCAAAGATCTCTTCCTTGGCAATGCGCATGTCCGGCGTGACATTGGAAAACAGCGTGGGCGCAATGTAATAGCCACGGTTGACCTCGGCCGGCAGGTCAGGGCCGCCGCATTCCAGCGTGGCGCCTTCGTCGATCGCCGACTGGATCAGGTCGCGGATCTTGTCGTGCTGCGCCTTGTTGACCACCGGGCCGAGGTGGCTGCCTTCCTCCAGTGGGTTGCCGACCTTGGCGGCGGAATACATTGCCTTGACGAACGCGGCGGCCTCGGCCTGGCGTTCACGCGGGACAAGGATGCGCGTGGGGGAGATGCAGCTTTGCCCCGAATTGACCAGCGGGCCAGAGGCGGTCGCCGGCAGCTGGCTGGCAAAATCGGCATCGGGCAGCACGAGGTTGGGCGACTTGCCACCCAGTTCCTGGTGCACGCGCTTGACCGTGTCGGCCGCCGCCTTGGCCACCATGATGCCGGCGCGGGTTGAGCCGGTGAAGCTGACCATGTCGATATCGGGATGGCTGCTGATCGCCGTGCCCACACCGGGGCCATCGCCCTGAACCAGGTTGAACACGCCTGCCGGCACGCCGGCGGCGTCCATGATTTCAGCGAGAATGGCGGCGCAGGTGGGGCATTCTTCCGAAGGCTTGAGCACCATGGTGTTGCCGGCGGCCAGAGCTGGCGCCACTTTGAGCGCGATCTGGTTAAGCGGCCAGTTCCATGGGGTGATCAGGCCGACCACGCCGATCGGCTCGTGGGCCACCTTGAAGGCGCCATTGTCTTCCACGAACTGGAAGTTCTTGAGGGCCGCGATGGTCCCCATGAAGCCACCGATTCCGGCGCCAACCTGGGCCGTGCTGGCAAAGCTCAACGGCGCGCCCATTTCCTCGGCCATGGCGTGGGCCAGATCGGGGATGCGCTTCTTGTATTCCGCAACGACGCGGTCGAGCAGCGCAAGGCGCTCTTCGCGAGTCGTCCGGCTGAAGGTCTTGAAGGCGCGGCGCGCGGCAGCCACGGCGGTGTCGACATCTGCAGCAGTGCCGAGCGTGATCGCGGCGCAGGGTTCTTCCGTCGCCGGGTTGATCACCTCGTGGCGGCGGCCGCCCTGGCTGTTGACCCATTGGCCATCGATATAATGCTGAAGGCGTTCGCGCATCGCGCTTCTCCAATCAATAAGTTAGGTAAGCTAACTTTTAGGGAGCGCAGGCGGCGATGGCAAGCGGAGGTATTGTGCAGAATGGATAGGGTTTCGCGCCGTGCACGACCAAACGGTTGTGCACGGCGTGAAACCCGAAACGCGCGTCCGTTAGACGGTTCGGCGGCCGGTAAACAGCTGCACCAGACCGATGATCAGGGCGAGCACCAGCAGAATGTGGATGACGCCGGCGGTCACCTTGAAGGCGAAGACGCCCAGCGCCCAAAGCACGAGCAGAACGAGAGCGATGGTCAAAAGCATGGCGGGGCTCCTGGAACGGGTGGCGCCCCGCCTGTGGCGGTGGCGCGGATTGGCATCCTTGTGTGGCTGGTAAACGGTGCACCAAAGGGCTGGTTCCCGAATTTGAAAATCGCCGGGAATAGGCGATTCACCGTAGGTCTGGGGCGGGCGCTAACCATTTATTGGTAATATTCCTCCACGCTTCCCAAGTGGTTGGTGCGTGACGCGCCAGATCCACGGGCCGGGGGACACGAGGTTGAGCGAGGAACAGCGCACGGGCTGGATTGTCGGTGCCACGTTCGCGGCACTGCTGGCCCTGTCGGGCGCGCTAATGGCAGCGCTCAATCATTCCATCCATGTGGCCGATGCCTTTACCCGCAAGGATGAGCGCGAGATGGTCGCGCGCTATCTCGATACGCGGGTGCGTACGGTAATCATCGGCCAGACCGGGCAACTGGTGTGGGATGATTCGGTCCAGCATGCCGTGCGGCACACTGATCTGCCATGGATGGACCGCGAACTGGGCGTGTTCCCGTGGACCAACCAGGGCGCCGAAGAGACCATGCTGGTCGAACCCAACGGCACGCTGGTGCGCGGCTGGCGGCATGGCCAGGTGATGCCCGACTATCCCTATGCCAAGGCGCGCTGGCAGGTGGAATCGGTTTTGTCCCAGGCGCGCAGCAACCGCCGCGTCTATGGCCAGGTGGCGCAGTTTCGCCGCGTGGGCGGGGCGCTGTGGCCGTTCGATGCGCGCGGCGCGCCGCTTTCACGGTGGGGGTCGTCGCTGGTTTGGCATGACGGCCGGCTGATGCTGTTGACCGCCGCGGCCATCGTACCCGATCGGAACTATGCCTTGCTCACGACCGAGCCGCGCTATCTCGTTTCGCTGCGCCTGGTCGATGATCGCGTGCTGCACGCGCTGGCGGCCGATCTGCTGCTGCCCGATTTTCACTTCGTGCGCACGCTGCCGCCGCTGAGCACGGTCAATTCCCTGCCGCGCTTCAGCGCCGATGGCACGCGGGTGGGCTTCTTCGTGTGGACCCCGCAATTGCCTGGGCCAGCCATCTGGCGTGGCACGGCGCCGCTGCTCGCCACCTGGATTTTCCTGTTCCTGGCGGTGTTGGCCGGTGGCGTGATGATCGTGCGGCGTATGCGCGCCACCACGCAGCATCTGCAGTTGAGCGAAGCCCAGGCGCAATACAACGCACTGCATGATCCCATGTCTGGCCTGGCCAATCGCCTGCACTTTGCCGAACGCCTGCGCGAGGAACTGGCCGATGCCAACCGCCAGCGTCAGGCGGGCGGCCAGGGCGACGTGTTCGTGGGCTATATCGATCTCGATGCGTTCAAGACCGTGAACGACACGATGGGGCACCATGTGGGCGACGAACTGGTCACCCAGGTGGCGCAGCGCCTGCGCGACGGATTGCTGCAGACTGATCTCATCGCACGGTTTGGCGGCGACGAGTTCGTGGTTCTGCGGCGCACCACGGGCGGGCTGGGTGCGGCCAATGCGCTGGGGCGGCAGATCGTGGGCCTGATGGCCGATCCGTTCATCATCGCCGGGCACAGCCTGGGCGTGACATGCTCATGCGGGATCAGCTGGGGGCCGGGGCAAACCGACGATGCCGCCGAACTGCTGCGCCGTGCCGACATTGCGCTCTATCGGGCCAAGCAGGGCGGCCGCGCGCGCTATCGCTGCTATACCAACGGCATGGACGCCACCGAGCGGCTGGCGCGCGAACTGGAGCTGGAACTGCGCCGCGCCATCGCCAACGACGAACTGGAGGCGCACTTCCAGCCGATCGTCGATCTCGCCACGTGGCAGATCGAAGGGTTCGAGGCGCTGTTGCGCTGGCCGCACCCCGAGCGCGGCGATATCGGGCCGGGCGTGTTCGTGCCGATTGCCGAACAATCCGGGCTGATGGTGCCGCTGGGCACCTGGATGCTGCGCCGTGTGTTCATGCAGTGCCGGCACTGGCCTGCCGCCGATATCTCGATCAATCTTTCGCCGATCCAGATCATGGCCCAGGGCTTTATCGAAACGATCGCGGCGTTGGTGCAGGAAACCGGCATCTCGCCGCAGCGAGTGATCCTGGAAGTGACCGAGGGCGTAATGCTCGATCGCAGCGACCATGTGGCGCAAACGCTCACGACGCTTCAGGACATGGGCTTCCGCATCGCGCTCGATGATTTCGGCATCGGCTATTCCTCGCTGAGCTACCTGCGCTCGTTCCAGTTCGACCGCATCAAGATCGATCGCTCGTTCGTGCAGAACATCGAAAGCGACCTCGATGCGCAATCGATCCTGGGGGCAATCGTCGCGCTGGGGCAGACCCTGCGCATGAAAGTGGTGGCCGAAGGGGTGGAAACCGAGCTGCAACGCCGCCTGGTCCACGCCGCCGGGTGCGAGTTCGTGCAAGGGCATCTGTTCTGGCCCGCGCTGCCGGCCGATCAGGCCTGCGCTCTTTTGGCCCGCAACGCCGCCCAGCACATGCAGCAGGCGATCTGACACCCCGGATCCTTCCTCACACCGTGGGGGAGGTGGCGGACCGCAGGTCCGTCGGAGGGGGAGTGCAGACCATGCGCTTTTCTGTGCCAAGGGCCAGTGGCTGGCGCAGAATAGCGGGACCCCGGATCAAGTCCGGGGTGACGGTAAGTGTCTAGCGCCTATGTGAATTTCGTCACCCTGGGCCTGATCCGGGGTTCCGCTGCTTGATCGTTCCACACCCAACACCCCGGCCAACAAAAAACCGCCCGAAACGGGCGGCTTTGTTGCTTCGGCGTAGCGCGGAGCGTTCAGCCCTGCGCCTTGTCCACCATGGCCAGTTCGATCGCGGCGGTCTGGGTAACCGGGGCGGCGCTGGCGGGGGCGCCGTGGGGGTAGATGAAGCCGAAGGCGGGCGAGGGGCGCATGCCGAGCGATTGGGTCGGGCCGTACCATACGCGCACTTCCGACCAGTCACCAGCGGCCGACACGTCAACCGCCATCACGCCGCGTTCGACCATGCCAGGGCGCGACCAGTTGGCATGGTTGATCATCACGTGGCGGGCATCGACCACCTTGCTGACCACGGCGACGTGGCCATAGGGCATGGAGTGTGAAGCGCGGAATGCGAGGACGGCACCGGCCTTGGGCTCTTGCCCGCGGGCATAAGTGCCAGCCGCATTGCCCCACCAATCGCGCGCATTGCCCGAAAGCTGAACGTCGGAAACCTGGCGGGCATAGGTCACGCACTGGAGCCGGGCATGGGCCACGTTCGGCAGTGCAGCAAGCGAAGCGAAGGCGGCCAGGGCGGTGAGTGCGGTGCGAAGCATGGCCTGCACCTTAGGGTTTGCGGCGGATTCTGGAACCGGGGGTTCCCACGCTTCACCGCTCGCGCCGGGCCGTTTATCCTGCATTCATCCTGGCTGTGGATAACTTTTGCAATGCAGCATGGCGGACACGAAAAACGCCCGGACCGCTTGGGTCCGGGCGTCTGTCTTTCGTGCCTGCCGCATCGCTGCGGCAAGGCCAACTCGCTTACGAGCTGTAGTACATGTCGAATTCGACGGCCGAAGGCGTGGTTTCCCAACGGAACACTTCGGGCCACTTGAGTTCGATGTAGCTTTCGATCTGGTCCTTGGTGAACACGCCGCCATCGAGCAGGAAGTCGTGGTCAGCGGCCAGCGAGTCCAGCGCTTCGCGCAGCGAACCGCACACGGTCGGCACGGCGGCGAGTTCGGCCGGCGGCAGATCGTAGAGGTTCTTGTCCATGGCTTCGCCCGGGTGGATCTTGTTCTTGATCCCGTCGAGGCCAGCCATCAGCAGCGCGGCATAGGCGAGGTAGGGGTTGGCCATCGCGTCGGGGAAACGGAATTCCACGCGCTTGGCCTTGGCGCCGGCGCCATAGGGGATGCGGCACGAGGCTGAACGGTTGCGGGCCGAATAGGCCAGCAGCACCGGCGCTTCATAACCCGGCACCAGGCGCTTGTAGCTGTTGGTGGTGGGGTTGGTGAACGCGTTCAGCGCCTTGGCGTGCTTGATCACGCCACCGATGAAGTACAGGCACATGTCCGACAGGCCGGCATAGCCATTGCCAGCGAACAGGGGCTTGCCCGAATCCCAGATCGAGATGTGGGTGTGCATGCCCGAGCCGTTGTCCTTCATGATCGGCTTGGGCATGAACGTGGCCGTCTTGCCATAGGCCTGCGCGACCTGCTGCACGACGTACTTGTAGATCTGCATGCGGTCGGCCGTCTGCACCAGGGTGCCGAAGGTCAGGCCCAGTTCGTGCTGCGCGGCGGCCACTTCGTGGTGGTGCTTGTCGCAGGGCAGGCCCATTTCGAGCATGGTCGAAACCATTTCGCCGCGGATGTCGACGCAGCTGTCGACCGGGGCAACGGGGAAGTAGCCACCCTTGGCACGCGGACGGTGCGCCAGGTTGCCGGCTTCGTAGTCCTTGTTCGAGTTGGTCGGCAGCTCGATGTCGTCGATCTTGAAGCCGTTGCCGTCATAGCCGTCATAGAACTTGACGTCGTCGAACAGGAAGAATTCCGCTTCCGGGCCGACATAGACGGTGTCACCGATGCCGGTCGACTTGAGGAAGGCTTCGGCGCGCTTGGCGGTCGAACGCGGATCGCGCGAATAGAGTTCGCCGGTCGACGGTTCGACGATGTCGCAGTTGATGATCAGCATCGGCGTGGCCGAGAACGGATCGACATAGACCGAGTCGAGGTCGGGCTTGAGGATCATGTCCGACTCGTTGATGGCCTTCCAGCCTTCGATCGACGAGCCGTCGAACATCAGGCCGTCTTCCAGTTCGTCTTCGCCCAGGACCGACGACACCATGGTGAGGTGCTGCCACTTGCCCTTGGGGTCGGTGAAGCGGAGATCAACCCACTCGATTTCCTCTTCCTTGATACGGGCGAGGATGTCCTTTGCACTTGCCATCGCTGGTCCTTCTGTTTGCCCGCTGGATAAAGACGCGGGCTTCAGGGGTGGTTGGAAAAGGAGGCCGCCCGTCCCAAGGCCACCCCCGCTTCACCCGCCGCACCGCCGGTCTGCCCTCCACCCAGGGTGGAGACCAGGCGCACGCTGCGGCGAAATTCGTTCAGATCGCGTCGTTGTCGCGTTCGCCGGTGCGGATGCGCAGGGCGCTTTCGATGGGGATCACGAAGATCTTGCCATCGCCGATGCGGCCGGTCTGTGCAGCAGCCGCCACGGCTTCCACCACGCGCTCCACCAGGGCGTCGGCCACGACGACCTCGAGCTTCACCTTGGGCAGGAAATCGACGACGTATTCCGCGCCGCGATAGAGCTCGGTATGGCCCTTCTGGCGGCCGAAACCCTTGGCTTCGGTCACGGTGATGCCCGAAACGCCGATTTCGTGCAGCGCTTCCTTCACTTCGTCGAGCTTGAAGGGTTTGATGATCGCTTCGATCTTCTTCACCGGTTCCTGACCCCTGCACCTGATGCCGCGCTGCACCACGCAAGTGTGGGCAGGCGCATGTTCCTCGTGTCCGCAGACCCGATCCTAACAAGAATCGTGCCACTGTTAAGCACAGTGCCCTAGGCCATTGCCGCCCGGTGCGAAAGCGGGAAATTCAGGGGGAAAGAAAGAATGCAACCCAACCCTGTGCAAAATCATGCGGGTTGTTGCGCAGATGCGACGGAAAAATGCTTAAATAAAAGGCAGGGGTTGCCTGTTTTTTGGGCAGCCCCTGCCTGTGCAGCGCAGCGGATCAGGCGGCGTAGGGCGGCTTGTGCAGGCCTTTGGGGCTGGTGGTGAAAATCTCGCAGCCGTCTTCGGTGATGCCGATCGAATGTTCGAACTGAGCAGACAGCGAACGGTCGCGCGTCACGGCCGTCCAGCCATCGTCGAGGATTTTCACGGCGGGCTTGCCCAGATTGATCATCGGTTCGATCGTGAAGAACATGCCGGGCTTGAGCACCGGGCCAGTGCCGGCGCGCGCGGCGTGCACCACTTCGGGCGCATCGTGGAACAGGCGGCCCAGGCCGTGCCCGCAGAAATCGCGAACCACGCCATAGCGCTGCTTTTCGGCATGGGCCTGGATCGCCGCGCCGATATCGCCCAGCCGCGCGCCGGGCTTGGCCTGCTCGATGCCGATCATTAGACACTCATAGGTCACGTCGACCAGGCGGCGCGCCTTCAACGGCACGTCACCAACCAGATACATCCGGCTGGTATCGCCGTGCCAGCCATCGAGCAGCGGCGTCACGTCGATATTGACGATGTCGCCGTCCTTGAAGGTCTTGTCCGACGGAATGCCGTGGCACACCACATGGTTTATCGAGATGCAGCACGAATGCGCATAGCCGCGATAGCCCAGCGTCGCCGGCACCGCGCCGGCGTCGAGCGTCATCTGCCGCACGACATCGTCGATGGCGGCAGTGGTCACGCCGGGCTGCACCAGCGGCGCCACGGCATCAAGGATTTCGGCCGCCAGGCGCCCGGCCTTGCGCATGCCCTCGAACCCGGCGGGGCCATGGAGCTTGATCGTTCCGTCGCGCAGGACGGTTTCGGTGTCGTCTACGGTCACATATTCGGTCATCGCCACGATATAGCGGGGCGCGCGCGAAATTGCGAGGTTGGATCGTGCGGCGCAGGCTGCCCAGCTGGCAGGATATCTTCACACGAAGGCACGAAGATGGCATTTCGCTACGTGGCTTTGTGCGCGAAGATCGCATGAGGCTGGCAAAGCAGATAGCTGGACCCCGGATCAAGTCCGGGGTGACGAAGAAAAAATCACCATAAAGACTATCGTCACCCCGGACTTGATCCGGGGTCCAGCTTCTTTGTCGGCGCAACAAACCCCGTAGTCGCGAGCCGCACTTTACTGCACAGCAAAAGCCCCGCGCCATTCCGGCTTCACGGCCGCCAGCACCGCCGGCGTGACCGGCAGCGTCACTTCATACGATCCCTCGGCATAAGGCCCGGCTTCATAGGGCGCGATCAGGAAGCCGATGCGGTCGAACGCCTTCTTGCCGCGCGAGCCCAGGATCACCGTCTGCGCCAAGGGATCGACGCAGGCGTCAAAGCCACTGTCGCCGCCCAGGCTGGCATGGCCGCCGCGCTTCTTGGCGCGTTGCGCGTCCAGTGCCTTGCAGAAATCGGCGTGGATCGCGCCGGTGAGCGCGGCGCGGGCGGTGAACAGGTCTAGCGCATTGCGGGCCTGGCCGGCGCGCTTGTCCCACAGGATCGCGGCATAGCCATAGTTGGGATGGGCGCCGCCGCTGTCGTTGCCGACCAGGCTCGACAGGCTGAGCCAATCGGGCAAGTCGGCGACAACCTGCCATTCCTGCCAATGGCCAAAGGCATGGAACGGATACTTGTCGCGCGCCGCTTCCTTCTGCCCCTGCTCGGCATCGTGCTTGAGCGTGGCGCGCTGGGCGGCCTCGTCTGCCGCCAGGCGGGCGCGCAGGGCGGGCTGGGCATCGGCCGCAGCAGGCCAGGAATAGCTGAATTCATAGGCATCGGTGCTTTCCTTCACCGCATGCCCGGCGGTGGAAGATTGCGTCGCCTGGGCGCTGGCGTGGCTGGTGGTGGCGCTGGCCGTGGTCGTGGTCGTGTCAGGCGGCGCGGCCTGGCTGGCCGGGGCGGGCGTTGCCGGCTGGCGGTTGCAGGCGGCAAGCATGGCCAGGGTCATCAGGGCAGGCAGCAGGGCAGAGTGGCGGGGGGCTGGCATAAGGGGCATCGCGGGGCATTTTCCTCTCGATCTTGGCGCCGTCCTGCGCCAAGGTCTGGTCCAAGATGACCGACAAGAACGCGTTGATCCAGCCCGATCGCGACCAGAGCGCGATTGCCCTGCACATTGTCGACAAGGCAGGCCTGCCCGATTGGCTGCGCGCCCGCAGCGGCCAGGCGCGTGCCCTGCTGACGGCACAAGCCTTTGCTGGCGCTGCCGGCGAGGTGGCCGTCGTGCCCGAGGGGGATGGCGATGGCTGGATCGCGGTGGCGGGCGTCGCCGATCGCGCCAAGCTCGGCACCTGGTGCCTGGCCCGCGCGGCAGAGCGGCTGCCTGCCGGCACCTATCGCCTGGCCGGCGTGGGCGATGCTGCCCCCGCGCTGCATGGGTGGGTCACCGCGCAATACCGGTTCGATCGCTATCGCAGCCAGGGCAGCGAGCCCGGCCCGCGCGTGCTGCTGACCAGCGCGGTGCGCGCCCTGCCGCTGGCCCTGGCCGAAGCGGCGGCGGTCACCATGGTGCGTGATCTGGTCAATACCCCCGCCGAAGACATGGGCCCGGCGCAATTGGAGGCCGAAGCCCGCGCCCTGGCCAAGGCGCACCACGCCACGATCCATGTGATTGCCGGCGACGTGCTGGAGCGGGACTATCCGATGGTCCATGCGGTGGGCCGCGCCGCCGCGCGCAGCCACGCCCCGCGCCTGATCGAGCTGGAATGGGGGAACCCCAGCCATCCCCGCGTGGCCGTGGTGGGCAAGGGCGTGTGCTTTGATTCCGGCGGCCTCGATATCAAGCCCGCTTCGGGCATGGCGCTGATGAAAAAGGATATGGGCGGCGCGGCCCATGCCCTGGCGCTGGCCGGGCTGATCATGGGGCAAAACCTGCCGGTGCGGTTGCATCTGCTGGTCCCGGCAGTGGAAAATGCCATTTCCGGCAACGCTTTCCGTCCGGGAGACATTCTGCGCACGCGCCAGGGCTTGAGCGTGGAAGTGACCAACACCGATGCCGAAGGGCGCCTGGTGCTGGGCGACGCGCTGACCCGTGCGAGCGAGGCCAAGCCCGAACTGGTGATCGACTTTGCCACGCTGACCGGCGCAGCGCGGGTGGCACTGGGCCCCGATCTGCCGGCGATGTTTGCCCGGCGCGACGAGACGGCGCAGGCTCTGCTCGCCGCCGGGATCGGGCGCGATGATCCGTGCTGGCAGTTGCCGCTGCACGATGCCTATCGCGAGTGGCTGAAATCCGATGTCGCCGATCTGCAGAATTCGCCCAGCAATGGTTTTGCCGGGGCCAGCGTGGCGGCGCTGTTCCTCGATCGCTTTGTCGGCGAGGGGATCGATTGGCTGCATTTCGATACCTTTGCCTGGCGCCCGGTGGGCAAGCCGGGCCGGCCCAAGGGTGGTGAAGCGCTGGGCCTGCGCGCGGCCTGGGGCCTGCTGCAGGGGCGCTACGCGGCGGGCTGAACGCGGCGCGGATGGCGCAAAACTTGAATCCCGGGGCAAGGGCGGCTAAGCGCGCGCCTTTGCGAATGTCCGGGAACCCGCCTTGTCTGCCGAATCCGATCTTGCCCTTGTCGTTTCCCCGGCCGTAGCGCCCGAGGGAGAACTGGCTCTGTCCGGCCCTTCGGCCAAGGTCGATCCGCTGCGCCTGCCGGTTCGTGGCGATCTGGCGCATGTCCGCCTGGCTGGCCGCGTCTTCGTGCCGCACTATGCCGTGCCGATGCCGCACCGCGTGGTCGCTGAAACGGCCCTGCTCAAGGCCGGGCGCAGCGATGCCGAGGCCATCGCGCAACTGCCGGCGGGCGAAACCTTTGCCGTGCTCGACATGGCCGGCGGCTGGGCCTGGGGCCAGGCATCGGATGAAGGCGGCCTGGTGGGCTATGTGCCGCTTTCTGCGCTGGAGTTGGTAGCATGACCACGCAGGTTTTCATCGATGGCGCTGCCGGCACGACCGGCCTGGAAATTGCCGAGCGGCTCGCCGGGCGTAGCGAATTTGCGCTGATCACGCTGGACGAAGCCCGCCGCAAGGATGATGGCGCCCGGGCCGAGGCGATCAACGCCGCCGACGTGGTGATCTTGTGCCTGCCCGACGATGCCGCGCGCGCGGCCGTGGCGATGGTCGCCAACGATACCACGCGCGTGATCGATGCCTCCACCGCGCACCGCGTGGCCGAAGGCTGGACTTATGGCCTGCCCGAAGTGGTCGGTCGCGATGCCGTGGCCAATGCGCGCCGCGTGTCCAATCCCGGCTGTTATCCCACCGGCTTCATCGCCCTGGTCGCGCCGCTGGTGCGCGCTGGCCTGCTGCCGGCCAACTGGCCCTATGTGGTGCACGCCGTTTCGGGCTATTCGGGTGGCGGCAAGGCGCTGATCGCCCGGTTCGAAGACGATACCGATATTGCCTGGCGCGGCTATGGCCTGGCCTTCGGGCACAAGCACGTGCCGGAAATGACTGCCTATGCCGGTCTTTCGGTCGCTCCGCTGTTCAGCCCGGCGGTGGTGCCGGCGCTGCGCGGCATGGTGGTGGAAGTGCCACTGTCATTGCAAGCGATGCCCGGCGCCGGTTCGGCAGAGGCGATGTTCGCGGCGCTGGACGCGTTCTATGCCGGCAGCCCGATCGTCAGCGTCAAGCACGGCGCGCCGGCCGAGGGCGAGTTCCTGATGCGCCGCAGCGCCCAGGCGTGGGACGGCCTCGCGCTGAGCGTGATTGGCAGCAAGGATGGCACCCAGGTGCGCCTCGTCGCCCAGCTCGACAATCTGGGCAAGGGCGCCAGCGGCGCGGCGGTGCAGACGCTCAATCTGATGGCAGGCCTACCGGAAACCGCGGGTCTGTCGCTGTAATTCGCGATCCTCATCCGCAAAAAAAGGCGCCGGAGCGATGCCCCGGCGCCTTTTTTTGCGTCAACGCGCGAAAGATCAGTCTTCCGGCGCGATGGTGACCTTGAGGCCATCGACGACCGGCAGCTGGCACGACAGGCGCGACGTGGCGGTGCGGTGGTCCGAGCTGTCGAGCAGGTCGTTCTCGTCTTCGCTCATCGTCGGCAGCGCGTCGGCGCCATCATCGACATAGACATGGCACGTGGCGCACGAGCAGCACCCGCCGCACAGGGCAAGCAATTCGTCAAAGCCGTTATCGCGGATGGCTTCCATCACGGTAAGGCCGCTATCCACTTCGATGGCCTTTTCGGCACCGGCACGATCGACGACAACAAGCTTCGGCATTGTCTAAAGCTCCTCATGGTGGGCGGGATTCGCATCGATCTCTGTTCGCCCTTCGTCCCGGCTGCTAATGCCCTGGGAAAATATTGGCCAGAAAAATTTGAGCATGTGCGAAGGGATGCAGCGCCGAATGGGACTTTCTAACCAGGCGATCACGGCGGGACTGGATCATCTCGCCACGCAGAACCCGGCTTTTGCCGCAGCTTTGGCCAAAGTCGGCTATCCCGAACCGCGCATTCGCGAAACCGGCTACCGTACGCTGCTGCGCACCATCGTCGGGCAGCAGGTGAGCGTGGCGGCAGCCGCATCGGTGTGGGCGCGGCTCGAAGCGCTGCTGGGTCCCGACATGCCGCCGGCCGATCTGCTCGCGGCCGATTTCGATGCGCTGCGCAGCTGTGGCCTGTCTCGCCAGAAGCAGGGCTATGCCCGCTCGCTGTGCGAACTGGTGGTATCGGGCGCGCTCGATCTGGCGGCCTTGCCCGATGATGATGAGGCGGCCATTGCCCAACTGGTGCAGATCAAGGGCGTGGGCCGCTGGTCTGCCGAAATCTATTTGCTGTTTGCCGAAGGACGGCCCGATATCTGGCCAGCAGGAGACCTTGCCGTGCAGGTTGGCCTGGGCAAGTTGCTGGGCCTGCCGGAACGGCCGAGCGAGAAGGAAACGCGCGCCCTGGCCGAGCCCTGGCGCCCGCATCGCGGCGCCCTCGCGCTGTTTACCTGGCATTGCTATGCCAATCCCGCGCTATGACGAAATGCATCTTCGTCACCGGTGGCGCGTCGGGCATCGGCCGGGCCATCGCCATCCGCTTCGCCCGGGAAGGCTGGTTTGTGGCGCTGGCCGATGTCGATAGCGCCGGCATGGCCCAGACCGGTGCGCTGCTGCCGGCCGGGCGCTGGTCAGCTCACCTGCTCGACGTGCGCGATGCCGCTGGGTGGGACATTGCCTTGGGCTTGGCCGCAGCGGCAGGGGGCGGCGTGATCCATGTCGTCGCCAACAACGCCGGCGTGCCGCTGGGCGGCGCCTTGGCGCAGTGCACGGTGGACGAAATCGAACGGGTGATCGCGATCAACCTGACCGGCGCCACGCTGGGCGCACGGGCGGCCTATCCCTGGCTCAAGGCGGCCGCGGGGCAGGGCGCCTGCCTGCTCAACACCGCCAGCGCGGCTGCGCTCTATGGCACGCCGGGCACGTCGGTCTATGCTGCCACCAAGGCGGGCCTGCGCGCGCTGACCGAGGCGCTCGACGCCGAATGGGCGGGCGATGGGATTGCCGTGCGCAGCCTCATGCCTGGCTTCATCGCCACGCCGCTGCTCGAACACGCACCCAATGCCGCCACGCCCGGCACGATCACAGACGCAGTGGTGCGCCAGGGGTTGGAGATCGGCACGCCCGATGCCGTGGCTGAGGCGGCGTGGCAGGCGGTGCATGGGCCGCGCCTGCATATGCTGGTCGGCCCCACGGCGGGGCGCCTGGCCTTTGCCGCGCGCTGGCTGCCGGGCACGCTGCGCCGCCGGTTGCGGCGGGGCGGTGGCACGGCTACGGCTTGATCACATGACCGCGCCCCATCTTGCCGCCCATGACCTTGCCTGTCGGCGTGGCGATCGCGTGTTGTTTCGCGGCGTGGGCTTTGCGCTGGAAGCGGGACAGGCGCTGCATCTGGCCGGCGCCAATGGCATCGGTAAATCCAGCTTGATCCGCATCCTGGCGGGGCTGATGCGGCCCTTTGCCGGCAGCGTGGAGCGCGCTGGCAACGTCGCCCTGGTCGACGAGCGGCTCGCGCTCGATCCGCATCAGCCGCTGGGCCGGGCGCTGGCGTTCTGGCATGCGATCGATCGCACCGTGCCCACGCGGGATGATCCCTTCGGCCTGGCTGATCTGGCCGATGTGCCGGTGCGCTATCTTTCCACCGGGCAGAAGAAGCGCGCCGCGCTGGCGCGCCTGGCTGCGGCGCAGGCGCCGATCTGGCTGCTCGACGAACCGCTCAATGGCCTCGACACGGCCTGGGCGGCCAGGGCCCAAGCCGCGATCGAGGCGCACCGTGCCGCGGGGGGCCTGGTGATCATCGCCTCGCACCAGCCGCTGGCGCTGGCCGGGGTGCAGACCCTGGCCATGGCCGATCACGTGCCCGCGCTACAAAGCGATGATGGCGATGGAGACTGGGCATGATCGCGCGCATCTGGCCGATCTTCCGCCGTGATCTGGCGCTGCTGCTGCGCGGCGCGCAGGGGCGGGGCGGGGCTGCGCTGCCGCTGCTGTTCTTCCTGGCCGTGGCGATGCTCTATCCCTTTGCCGTGGGGCCGGATGCGCGCCTGCTGGCTCGCACCGGGGCTGGCGTGATCTGGGTCGCGGCGCTGCTGGCCGCGATCCTGCCGCTTGATCGGCTGGTAGAGCCCGATGTCGAAGCCGGGCTGTTCGATCAGTGGGCGTTGCGCGGCCTGTCGGAAGAAGTGCTGCTGATGGTGCGGATCGTGGCGCACTGGATCAGCTTTGGCGTGCCGCTGCTCCTGGCAGCGCCCGTGGCAGCCGGGCTGCTCTCGCTCGATGCCGGGCAACTGGCCATGGTCGAATGGGGTCTGCTGCTCGGCACGCCGGGGCTTGCGGCGATTGGCGTGACGATCGCCGCGCTCACTGCCGGCCTGCGCGCCGGTGCGGCGCTGGGCGGGCTGCTGGCCATTCCGCTGACGGTGCCGCTGCTGATTTTCGGGGCTGGTTCGCTGCAACCGGGAGGTGAGGGCGGGCTCGGCCTGCTGGCGGCGTGCAGCCTGGTAGCGCTGGCCGTGGCGCCGTTTGCCGGGGCAGCGGCGATCCGGGCGGCGCGCGAATAGCTTTGCCGGCCCCAAGCGCAATTGGGTTGCCGTTTGCGTCATGGCGCCTTACCTCGCAAGGCATGACTGCTTCCGCGATCGTCCCTGACAGCCTCTCCTTGATCGGCAACACTCCGCTCGTGCGCCTGGCCGGCCCGAGCGAGGCGGCTGGCGCCGAAATCTATGGCAAGTGCGAATTTGCCAACCCCGGTGCCTCGGTCAAGGATCGCGCCGCGTTGTGGATCGTGCGCGATGCCGAGGAACGCGGCGCGCTGCAGCCGGGCGGCACCATCGTCGAAGGTACGGCGGGCAACACCGGCATCGGCCTGGCGCTGGTCGCCAATGCGCTGGGCTACAAAAGCGTGATCGTCATGCCCGAGACGCAGTCGCGCGAAAAGATGGATACGCTGCGCGCGCTGCGGGCCGAGCTTGTGCTGGTGCCGGCGGCGCCCTTTTCCAATCCCAACCATTTCGTCCACACCTCGCGCCGCATTGCCGAGGAAACCGAAGGCGCGATCTGGGCCAACCAGTTCGACAACATTGCCAACCGCCGCGCCCATATCGAAAGCACTGCGCCCGAAATCTGGGCGCAGATGGATGGCCGCGTCGATGGGTTCATCTGCGCGGCGGGCACCGGTGGCACGATCGCCGGCACCGGCATGGGCCTCAAGGCCTTTGACGAAAAGATCACCGTGGGCCTGGCTGATCCCCACGGCGCTGCGCTCTACAACTATTACGCCCATGGCGAACTCAAGGCCGAAGGGTCTTCTGTCGCCGAAGGCATCGGCCAGGGCCGCATCACCGCGAACCTGGAAGGCGCGCCGATCGATACCCAGTTCCGCATTTCCGACCAGGAAGGGCTTTATTGGGTCGAGCGCCTCTTGGCCGAGGAAGGGCTGTGCCTGGGCCTGTCGAGCGGGATCAACGTGGCAGGCGCAGTGGCGCTAGCCAAGCAACTCGGCCCTGGCGCGCGGGTAGCCACGATCCTGTGCGATACCGGCTTCCGCTATCTCTCGTCGCTCTACAATCCCGAATGGCTGCGCGCCAAGGGGCTGCCCATCTTCCCGTGGCTTGAGCAATAAGCTATAGCCGCGCGATGGCGCTGTTCCGATTGCATCGCGAACGCAAGTTGACCCCGTTCGGGGCCGCATCGGCTGCGCCGATCGCGCCGGTGCATCATGTCCCGCTTTCGCCCCGTGAACTGCGCGCGCAGGCGGTCTATCGCCTGCAAGTGGGGCTGTTTGGCCTGGGCGGGATCATCCTGCTGATCAGCCTGGCCAATGTCGTCATGGAGCGGGTGACCCTGGCCAACCGCGCGGCCGCACTCGATCCCACGGTGGAAGCGAGCGCCACGGCCGCCAACGACCCGCTGGTCGACATGGGCGTGGCCCCCGAACTGCCGGTGGGCGCCGCCCCCGCGCAACAGAACCCCAGCCAGCAGCACTGATCCGCCGCACTGCGGATTGCCCCCAGGTGGCAAATCCGCCCTGTTCGGGGAAAGCACGGGCCAAACCGCCGATCATTCCCGTTCGTTCACGGGAAAGCGCGGGAAAAACCATCTCCATTACGGGCGTGATTCGGAAACTGGCGGGATTCCAAGGGCTTCAATGTGAAACATAAAGTGAACATATCTATGGTTAAGCGTAAAATACCATAAAAAACCTCAATCGAATCAGCTTCTGACCGTTCTTTCCCGCAATTTCCCCTTTTCGCCCGGGGCGTCCCGCGATAGCATGGCGCCATCGGGACAAACTTTCATGTCGCATCCGTGGGGGATGGTTCGGCTGGTGTGCGCACATCAGCCGTCGACGGGGAGCTTTTGTCCGGCGGGCAAGGTGGTGACGGGACGTGGCGGGAGCACCGTCAAACTATTGGGGGCAGGGCTTCTCGCCGCGTGGCGAGAAGAACCGCTTCGTCCTGCCCGCAGACTTCCGCGCCACCGTGAAAGACGCTTCGCAGGGCCAGCGCCTGCTTTGCCTCGATCGCCATCACAAGTTCCCCTGCCTCACCGGTTTCGGGCTGTCCCGCGTGGAAACCTTTCCCGCCCGCATTGCCCGGGAAGAGGAAATGGCCTTCAAGCGCGGCGACGACTTTGACCCTGACACCCGTGCCGCCCAGCTTTATGGTTTCCTGCGTGCCAGCTTTGACGAATCCGGTCGTTTCATCCTGCCCGATCACCTGGGGGAGCAGGCCAGCGTGAACGACGCGCTCTATTTCCATGGCGGCGGGGAATTTTTCACCATCTGGGCACCCGAGGTGCTGTTCACGATGGACAGCGGCTGGGACAGCGCCAAGGCGACCTGCCGCGCGCTGATGGCCGAAGCCGCGCAAAAGGCGAAGCGCAAGTGAGCGCGCAGTTGCCCACCGACCTGCCGCCCTCGGCAGCTGTGCCCGCGCAGGCCCCGCACATTCCCGTGCTGCTCGATGAAGTGATCGCCGCGCTGGCGCCGCGGCCGGGCGAGGTGATCGTCGACGGCACGTTCGGTGCGGGCGGCTATACCCGCGCGATCCTGGCTCAGGGCGCTACGGTCCACGCCTTTGATCGCGATCCCGATGCGATCACCGCTGGCCGCCTATGGCCCGAAACCCAGGGCGCCGCGCCCACCCTCGTGCTCCATCCGCGCCGGTTTTCGGAAATGGCCACCGCCCTGGCCGAAGCCGGGGTGGGCCAGGTGCAGGGCGTGGTGCTCGATATCGGGGTCAGCTCGATGCAGCTTGACCAGCGCGAGCGTGGCTTTGCCTTTTCCAGCGATGGCCCGCTCGATATGCGCATGTCGCAGGACGGGATGAGCGCGGCCGATTTCCTGAACGAGGCCGACGAGGCCGAGATCGCCGATGTGCTTTATATCTACGGCGAAGAGCGGCAATCGCGCCGCGTCGCCCGCGCCGTGGTCGCGGCGCGCCCGCTGACCACCACCGGGCAGTTTGCCGCCGTGGTGCGCAAGGCGCTGGGGTATCGCCCGGGGGCGGCCAAGGATCCGGCCACGCGCAGCTTCCAGGCGGTGCGCATTCACGTGAACGGCGAACTGGATGAGTTGCGCGCCGCGCTCGATGCGGCAGAGCGCCTGCTGGCGCCGGGCGGGCGGCTGGCCGTGGTCAGCTTCCACAGCCTGGAAGACCGCATCGTCAAACAGTTCCTGCGCGAGGCGGCGGGCGCCACGCCTGCGGGCTCGCGCCATCTGCCGCCCCAGGCGCAAGCCTTTGCGGCCGTGTTCGAAAAGCCATCGGCGGCGATCCGCCCTGGCCCGGAAGAAGAGGCGCGCAATCCGCGCGCCAGGTCTGCCACCTTGCGCTGGGCGGTGCGAACCGCTGCCCCGGCGCGCGCGCTTGCGGGGAACCTGTCGGCATGATCCTGTCTGCTCAACGCCTGCGTTCGATCGGTTGGCTCGCCCTGCTTGCAGTGTGCGGCGCGCTGGTCATGATCCTGTCGTTCCGGGTCAATGCCCTGCGCAGCCAGGTGCATCGGGCCGAGGGCCAGATCGTGGCGCTCAAGCAGCAGAAGATGTACCTGGAAACCGAGTTCGAAACGCGCGCCAACCAGCAGCAGCTCAAGGCGTGGAACGATCTTGAATTCGGCTATGTCGCCCCGGTCGCCGGGCAGTATCTGGAAAACGAACGCCAGCTGGCAGTGTTGAGCAAGCCTGCCGAACCTGATGCACCCGCCCCGATTCGCGTGGCCACGGTGGATGACAGCGTGATTGCCGCTGCCGCGTTCCCGGCGCTGTCGGGCGATCATCCGACGGTGCGGCCGCTGTCGGAAACGCACGAGGCGGAAAGCGATGATGCTGGCGCCGGCAAGCCGCGCAGCCGCCCGCTCGACCATGCCCAGGCAACCGCCACGCTGGCCGAAAAGCTCGGTACGCTGCATGCGGCCAGCACCCATACGGTGGCGGCGCGCGACGAAAAGCGCGAAAAGCACGACAAGACCACCGCCAAGCACACGGCAGGTGTGGAGAAGACCGCGTCCAAGGCTTCCCGCGAGGCCGCCGCGCGGACTAAGGCTGGCACCAAGTCTGCCCGGGCAGACGCCAGGGATGGTAAAGGCGGCAAGGACAAGGCGAAGGCCAAGGCCAAGCCGCCGGTCAAGACTGCGCAAAAGAGTGCCCGCGGGGATCGCAAGACAGGAGTGAAGACGAGCCGGTGAACCAGCTTACCGCCTCGGCCGCCATCGCCACCGGCCGCGTCCAGCTGGCCAGCGTGCGCCAGCGTTCGCTGGTCACTGCCAAGGTTCGCGTCCTGGTGGTCGCGGTGGGCTTTGTCTTCCTGACGCTGACGGCGCTGGTGCGCCTGACGCAGCTGGGCCTGTTCGAACAGGCGCCCGATCGCCGCTCGCTGGCCGAGGCGCTGCTGCCCCCGCGTGGCGAGATCACCGATCGCAACGGCGTGCCGCTGGCCCGCGCGTTCCCGTCCTATTCGCTGTGGTTCAATCCCAAGGCGCTGGGCGAAAAGGGCAATCCCCTGGTCAAGACGCCCGAGGAAGTGGCCCGCGCCTTGATGCAGATCTTTCCCGATGCCGATTACAAGGATCTGGTGGCGCGGCTGAAATCGGGCAAGGGCAGCTATCTGCGCAAGCGCGTACTGCCCGAGGAAGCCAACCGTGTGTTCGCGCTGGGCGAACCGGCGCTGGAATTCCCGCGCGAGAACCAGCGGTATTATCCGCAAGGCTCGCTCGCGGCCAACGTGCTGGGCTATGTCGATGAAGAGGGCAAGGGCCACGTCGGGATGGAGCAGGTGCTCGAACCCCGCCTGCTCGATCCGGCGCAGCGCGGCACCCCGGTGGAACTCTCGCTCGATTCGCGCGCCCAGGGCGCGCTGGAAGACGAGCTGCTGCGCGGCATGCAGGAAAGCAATGCCAAGGGCGCGGCCGGCATCGTGCTAGACGTCGATAGCGGCGAAGTGATCGCGCTCGCCTCGCTGCCTTCGTTCAACCCCAATCGGTCAGACCGCGCATTCAACGACCTGGTGTTCAACCGCGTGTCGAACCAGGTGTACGAGCTTGGCTCTACGTTCAAGCCGATCACGATTGCCGCAGCGATCGATGCCGGCGTCGTCACCGACCTGTCGGTGCGTTATCCGACCGCGCCGCTGCACATTGCCGGGCGCACCATCCACGACAGCCACAACTTCGGCGCCTCGCTAAACGTGCCCGAGGCGCTGATCCACTCGTCGAACATCGTGACCGCGCAAGTGGCCGACAAGCTGGGCGGCCCGCTGCTGAGGCAGACGATGATGGCGCTGCACATGAACCAGCGCCCCACGATCGAGCTGCCGGCGCGCGGTTTCCCGCTGTGGCCGCACGGCGAAAACAAGGCTGGCGACTGGAGCCGGATCACCACCATGACGGTCAGCTATGGCCACGGCATCGCCGTCACGCCGCTGCACTTGGCCTGCGCCTATGCCGCGCTGGTCAATGGCGGCATCTGGCGCCCGGCCACGTTGTTCAAGGTCGATCCGGCGCACATTCCCGCCGGCACCCGCGTGTTCAAGGCATCGACCAGCGCGCGCATCCGCCAGTTGCTGCGCATGATCGTGGCCGATGGCACGGGCCGCAAGGCCGATGCCTCGGGCTTCCGCGTGGGCGGCAAGACCGGCTCGGCCGAAAAGCCCGGCAATGGCGGCTATCGCAAGACCTCGCTGGTCGCGACCTTTGCGGCCGCGTTCCCGATGGACAAGCCGCGCTATGTGGTCATCGCCATGCTCGATGAACCGCAGGGCACGGCGGCCACCTCGGGCCAGCGCACCGCAGCCTGGAACGCGGCGCCGATCGTGGGCCGCGTGGTGCCGCGCATTGGGCCGCTGCTGGGCGTGGTGCCCGACGGCAGCCGCGACGTGGATATTTCGGATCTTTCGCCGTTGATCGGCAGTGGAGAAGGTGAATGAAGCTGGGTGTGCTGGCACGGTCTGCCGGCGTGGCGCTGCCCGAGGCAGCCGCTGACATCAACGTAACCGGCTTTGCCATCGACAACCGCAAGGTGGCGCCGGGCACGGTGTTTGGCGCCTTTGCCGGCGCGCAGGTGAATGGCGAAGACTTCATTCCCGCCGCCATCGCCGCTGGCGCCGTCGCGGTGGTCGCCCGGCCAGAGGCGCGCGTCGAAGGCGCCGTGCACATCGCCGATGCCAACCCGCGCCGCTTGTTTGCGCATCTCGCCGCGCCGTTCTTTGCCCCGGTACCCGAAACCGTGGTGGCCGTCACCGGCACCAACGGCAAGACCTCGACCGTGGAAATGACGCGCCAGCTGTGGCGCATGGCCGGCCATCCGGCCGCCTCGATCGGCACGCTGGGCGTCACCACCGCCGATGAAAGCGTCTCTACCGGACTGACCACGCCCGATATCGTCACGTTCCTCGCCAACATGCATGGCCTGGCCCGCGAAGGGGTGAGCCACGTTGCCTATGAGGCGTCGAGCCATGGCCTGTCGCAGTTCCGCAACGAAGGGCTGCGCGTGGTGGCGGGCGGCTTTACCAACCTGAGCCGCGACCATCTCGATTACCACGAGACCATGGACGCCTATTTCGCGGCCAAGATGCGCCTGTTCGACGAAGTGGTGGCCGATGGCGGCACGGCGGTGGTCTGGGCCGACGATACCTGGAGCGACAAGGCCCTGGCCCATGTCGCCGCGCGCGGCCTCAAGGCGCTGACCGTGGGCGAAAAAGGCGAGGCGATCCGCCTGGCTGGCCGCACGCCGACGCAGCTGGGCCAGGTGCTGGAACTGGTGCACGATGGCGCCGCGCGCAAGGTCACGCTGCCGCTGATCGGCGCCTATCAGGCAGCCAACGCGCTGGTGGCGGCCGGGCTGGTCATCGCCAGCGGCGGGGCGGCGGCGGCAACGCTCGATGCGCTGGCGCGCCTGCAGCCGGTGCGCGGCCGGCTGGAACGCGCGGCGATCAACCGCGCCGGGGCGCCGGTCTATATCGACTATGCCCACACCCCCGACGCGATCGAGGCGGCGATTGCCGCGCTGCGCCCGCATGTCGGCGCGCGGCTGATTACCGTGATCGGTGCGGGCGGCGATCGCGATACCGGCAAGCGCGCGCCGATGGGCGCGGCGGCCTGCGCCGGGTCTGATCTGGTGATCGTGACCGATGACAATCCCCGTGGCGAAGATCCCGCCGCGATCCGCGCCGCCGTGATGGCCGGGTGCGATGGCCGCGCCGTGGAAGTGGCTGATCGCCGCGCCGCGATTGCCCATGCCGTGGGCCAGGCGGGCAAGGGGGATATCGTGCTGGTGGCCGGCAAGGGCCACGAACAGGGACAGATCGTGGGGCGTGGTGAAGCCATGCGGGTGCTGCCGTTCGATGACGTGCAGGTGGCCCGTGAATGCGTGGGAGAGATAACCGGATGACCGCAGCCGCCGCCCTGATCGATTGGCCGCTTGAGGCCGAGGACGACACCCCGCTGGCCCTGTGGACAGCGCAGGAGATCGCGGCGGCAACCGGCGGCAAGGCCTCTGTCGCGTTTGCCGTGGGCGGCGTGGCGTTTGACAGCCGCGAGGTGATGGAGGGCGACCTGTTCCTCGCGCTGCGCGGCGAAAGCGCCGATGGCCACCGCTTTGTCACCGGCGCATTCGGCAAGGGTGCTGCCGCTGCGGTGGTGGAGCATTCGGTGCTGCATCCGCATGTGCTGGTTGACGATACCACCGCCGCGCTCGATGCCCTGGGCCGTGCGGCGCGTGCGCGTCTGGCGCCCGAAGCGCGGGTGATCGGGGTGACCGGATCGGCCGGCAAGACCTCGGTCAAGGAAGCGCTGTTTGCCGCGCTCGATCGCGGCAGCCGGGGGCGGGCGCATCGCTCGGTCAAAAGCTACAACAACCACGTCGGCGTGCCGCTCAGCCTGGCGCGCATGCCGGCGCGCACCCAGTTCGGCGTGTTCGAGATGGGCATGAACCATGCCGGAGAGCTTTCGGCGCTGACGCAGCTGGTGCGGCCGCACGTTGCCATCGTCACCACCATCGCGCCCGCGCATATCGGCCACTTTAGCGGCGAGGAAGCCATCGCCGATGCCAAGGGCGAAATCTTCGAAGGGCTGGCGCCGGGCGGTATCGCCATCATCCCGGCCGACAGCCCGCATTATGAACGCCTGCGCGCCAAGGCGGCCCAGCATGCCGGCGTGATCATCGCCTTCGGCCGTGCGGCCCATGCCGATGTGCGCCTGCTCGATGTGGTGCCGGCGCCTGGCGGTGGCTCGCTCGTCACGGCCGACCTGGGTGGTTTCGGCGAAGGCGGTGGCAAGTTGTGCTATACCGTGGCGCAGCCGGGCGATCACTGGGTGATCAATTCGCTGGCCGTGATGGCCGCCGTGCGCGCCGTCGGTGGAGACCTGGGTGCGGCCGGCCTGGCGCTGGCGGAAATGGCCGGGCTTGCCGGGCGCGGCGCACGCCATCAGGTGGCTGCCGATGGCGGCGATGGCAGCGGCACCGCGCTGGTGATCGACGAAAGCTATAATGCCAATCCTGCCTCGATGGCCGTAACGCTCGCGGGCCTGGGCGCCACGCCTGCGGCGCGGCGCATCGCTGTGCTGGGCGCGATGCGTGAATTGGGCGCCGATGAAGATCGCTATCACGCCGAGCTGGCTGGGCCTGTGCTGGCCGCCGGCATTGCCCATGCCGTGCTGGTTGGCCCCGAAATGGCGGCATTGGCCGCCGCATTGGGGAAAAGCGAGGGAGCCGCGCTTGCAGCGCCCCTGCAAGTCGATCATGTGCAAACGAGTGCCGAGGCAGCAGACGTGCTGGCGCGGATCGGCATTGCGGGCGGGGACGCCATCCTCGTAAAAGGTTCGAATTCGGTTGGTCTGGGCGCGCTGGTTGACCTGTTGGGGTCAGGGCGCTGGCCTGACAAGGAACGGTGAATGCTCTATCTCCTGGCTCACTGGCTGCATTATGAAGGCCTGACCAATCTCTTTCGCTATCAGTCGTTCCGGGCCGGGGCGTCGCTGCTGACCGCGCTGTTGATCGGGCTGATGATCGGGCCGCGCTTCATCAACATGCTGCGCATGCGCCAGGGCAAGGGCCAGCCGATCCGCGAGGATGGGCCGCAAAGCCACCTGGCCAAGCGCGGCACGCCGACCATGGGCGGGCTGATGATCGTGACGGCGCTGGTGCTGGGTCTGCTGCTGTGGATGGACCTGTCGAGCCGCTATGTCTGGGCCTGTCTGATCGTCACGCTCGGTTTTGGCCTGATCGGCTTCATGGACGATTACGACAAGGTCACCAAATATGCCCACCAGGGCGTGCCGGCCAAAGTGCGCCTGCTGCTGGAATTCGTGATCGCCGGGATCGCCGCATGGTTGGTCGTGACCGAAACCAATCTCTACGTGCCGGTGTTCAGCAACCTCTATATCCCGCTTGGGCCGTTCTATTTCGTGTTCGCCGCGTTTGTCATCGTGGGCGCGGGCAATGCTGTGAACCTGACCGACGGGCTCGATGGGCTGGCGATCATGCCGGTGATCATCGCCTGCGGCACCTTTGCAATCATTGCCTATCTGGCTGGCCGCGCCGACTATGCCCATTACCTGGGCATTCCCCATGTGCCGGGCGCGGGCGAACTGGCGATCTATTGCGCCGCCGTCATGGGCGCGGGCCTGGCGTTCCTGTGGTTCAATGCGCCGCCGGCCGCGGTGTTCATGGGCGATACCGGCAGCCTGGCGCTGGGCGGCACGCTGGGCGTAATCGCGGTGGCTGCGCACCATGAAATCGTGCTGGCGATAGTCGGCGGGCTGTTCGTGATGGAAGCCGTTTCGGTGATCGTGCAGGTCTTCGTCTACAAGCGCACAGGCAAGCGCGTGTTCCGCATGGCCCCGATCCACCACCATTTCGAGCAGCTGGGCTGGAAGGAATCGACTGTGGTGATCCGCTTCTGGATCGTCTCGATCGTGCTGGCGCTGCTTGGCCTTGCCACACTGAAGGTGCGATGATCGTCTCGCCTGCCTTTGCTGGAAAAAAGTATGCCGTGCTCGGCCTGGCGCGCTCGGGCATGGCCACGGTGGAATGCCTGCTGGCCAGCGGCGCACTGGTCACCGCGTGGGACGCGCGCGAGGAACCGCGCGCCGCGCTGGAAGGGCGCGTGACCTTGGCCGATCCGCTGGCGATCGACCTGGCTGGTTTTGCCGGGATCGTGGTTTCGCCCGGCGTGCCGCTCAACCGCCATCCGATCGCCGCCCATGCCCGCGCCGCTGGCGTGCCAGTAATCGGCGATATCGAACTGTTTGCCCAGGCGCGCGGCGATCTGCCGCCGCACCGTGTTGTGGCGATCACCGGCACCAACGGCAAATCCACCACCACGGCGCTGACCCATCATCTGTTGCAGCAGGCTGGCGTACCTACGCTGATGGGCGGGAATATCGGCAAGCCGATCCTGGAACAGCAGCCGCTGCCCGCTGGCGGCGTCTATGTGCTGGAACTGTCGAGCTATCAGATCGACCTGACGCAGCGGCTTGATGCCGATGTCGCGATCCTGCTCAATCTCAGCCCCGATCACCTCGATCGTTACGACGGCTATGATGGCTATGTCGCGTCCAAGGCGCGGCTGTTTGGCATGCAGGCGCCGGGCCACCTCGCGCTGGTGGACATGCGGGCAGAGCTTGACGACGACGTGCTGCGCTTTGCCCCGGAAGGCGCCAACTTCACATTCATCAACGCGATCGATCTGCCCGGCGATCCGGCGCAGTGGCCATCGCTGCAAGGCCCGCACAACCGCGCCAATGCCGCCGCTGCGGTGGGCGCGGCGCGCTATCTCGGGCTGGACGAGCCGACGATCGAGGCGGGCCTCGCCAGCTTTGTCGGTTTGCCCCACCGCATGGAACGCGTGGCGCAAAAGGATGGCGTGCTGTTCGTGAACGACAGCAAGGCCACCAATCCGGCTTCCACCGCGCCGGCGCTGGCCGCGTTCCCGCGCATCCACTGGATCGTCGGCGGCCTGCCCAAGGGCGATGACCTGGACGAATGCGCGCCGCATTTCAGCCATGTCGTGCGCGCCTATACCATTGGCGAGGCGGGCCCGCGCTTTGCCGAAATCCTGGAGCCGGTCTTGCCGGTGACGCGGGCCGAAATGCTGGGCGATGCCGTGCGCGCCGCCATGGC
This sequence comes from Novosphingobium sp. 1529, assembly GCF_040544855.1. Lineage (NCBI taxonomy): Bacteria > Pseudomonadati > Pseudomonadota > Alphaproteobacteria > Sphingomonadales > Sphingomonadaceae > Novosphingobium > Novosphingobium sp. 1529. The sequence goes on along the minus strand of NZ_JBEPKW010000001.1, from coordinate 929,265 downwards.
CCAGGCCGTGCCGGGCGATGTGATCATGCTCTCGCCGGCCTGTGCCAGTTTCGACCAGTTCCGCGATTTCGAGGCGCGCGGCGAATGCTTCCGCCAGATCGTCGCCGCTCTCACGGCAGGGAACTGACCGGCATGGCTTCCGGCGGCCCCGTCCTGCCCCCGGCATCGGGCACCGCGCCTGCCGCCACGGCGGCTTCGGCCTCGGCGATGCAGCGCTTCCGGCGCACGCGGCGCAGCGAACTGGTGATCTGGTGGCGCGAGATCGATCGCGTGCTGCTGGGCCTGATCCTGGTCTTGATGATCGTGGGCGCGATTGCCGTGGCCGCGGCCTCTCCGGCCAGCGCGCATCGCCTCTCCACTCATCAAAAGGCACTGGGCGATCTCTATTTCTTCTGGCGCCAGCTGGAAATGCAGGGGCTTGGCCTGCTTGGCATGTTTGCAGTGTCGCTGCTGCCCAAGGATACCGCGCGGCGCGCGGCGATCATGCTCGCGGGCGTGATGGTCGTGGCCCTTATCCTGGTGCCGATCATGGGCACCGAGGTAAAGGGCGCCAAACGCTGGGTGCTGGGCATCCAGCCATCCGAATTCCTCAAGCCTGGCTTTGCCATTGCCGTCGCGTGGATCCTGTCGTGGAAAGTGCGCGATCCGCACATGCCGGTGATCCGCCTGTCGATGGTGCCGATGCTGGTGGTGGCGGTGCTGCTGATGGCGCAGCCCGATTTCGGCTCTACCGTGCTGTTTGCCGGGGTGTGGTTCGTGCTCGTGCTGCTGTCGGGCCTACCGCTGGCGCGGGTGGGCTGGGCGATGGGCGGGGCAATCGTGGCGGTGATCCTGGCCTATCTCTTCTATCCCAACGCCACGCACCGCATCGACAACTTCCTGTCGGGCGGGGCAGAGTTCGACCAGGTGGACCTGGCCATGCGCACGCTGGTGGCCGGCGGGTGGAGCGGCACTGGCCTGTGGCTGGGTGCGCGCAAGAACGCGCTGCCCGAGGCGCACACCGACTATATCTTTTCGGTGATTGGGGAAGAGTTCGGCCTGATCTCCTGCGCCATCGTGGTGATCCTCTATTGCGCCATCGTGCTGCGGGTGCTGCTGCGCCTGGTGGACGAGGAAGACCTGTTCACCGTGCTGGCAGCCACCGGCCTGACCGCGCAATTGGCGGGGCAGGCGTTCATCAACATCCTGGTCAACCTGCAACTGTTCCCGTCCAAGGGGATGACGCTGCCACTGATCAGCTATGGCGGTTCGTCCACCATCGCGCTGTTGCTGGGTGTCGGTTTCCTGCTCGCCATCACGCGCCGCAACCCCTATCTGACGCGCGAAACCTTCCATCTGGGCGAATTGACGCGCAAATGACTGCACAACCTCAACCCGGCGCATCGCGCCACTTCGTGCTGGCCGCTGGCGGCACGGGCGGCCACCTGATTCCCGCCTTTGCCCTGGCTACCGAACTGCATGCGCGTGGCCATCACGTGGCGCTGATCACCGATGCGCGCGGCGCCAAGATTCCCGGCAAGCCCGATTTCCTTACCGCCCATGTGCTGCCCGCCGGGCGCCTGGGCAAGAACCCGGTTGCCCTGCTCAAGGGCCTGCGCGCGATCTGGCAGGGCCGCTCGATGGCGCTGCGCTTGTTCGAAAGCTTTGCGCCGTCGTGCGTGATCGGCTTTGGCGGCTACCCGGCGCTGCCCGCCCTGCTGGCGGCGCGTGCGGCGCGCATTCCCACGGTGATCCACGAACAGAACGCCGTGCTGGGCCGGGTTAACCGCTACTTGGCCAAGGGCGTCGATGCCATCGCCACCGCCTATCCCGAGGTGGATCGCCTCGATCCGCGCTGGTGGGGTAAGGTACACCTGGTGGGCAATCCGGTGCGCCCGGAAGTGCTGGCTCTGCGCGGCGAGCCGTTCCCGGAATTTTCGGAAGACAGCCTGTTCCGCGTGCTGGTGACCGGGGGCAGCCAGGGCGCGTCGGTGCTGGCTCAGGTCGTGCCCGATGGCCTGGCCATGCTGCCGCCCGCGCTGCGCCACCGCCTGCAAGTGACGCAGCAGTGCCGCCCCGAAGACCTGGAAGCCGTGCGCGCGCGCTATGCCGCGCATGAAATTCCCGCCGAACTGGGCACCTATTTCGAAGACATGGCGAGCCGGCTCGCCGGCGCCCACCTGTTCGTCGGCCGCGCTGGCGCATCGACCATTGCCGAGCTTACCGCCGTGGGCCGCCCGGCGATCCTGGTGCCGCTGCCGATCGCCACGGACGATCACCAGGCCGCCAACACCCGCGAAATGGTCAAGGCCGGCGGTGCCCGCGCGATCCGCCAGCCGGGCTTCACGCCCAAGGAGCTGGCCAAGCAGATCCAGGCCATGGCGATGAACCCTGTGGGGCTGGCCAACGCTGCCCATGCCGCGTGGAACTGCGGCTTGCCGCGCGCGGTGGAAGACCTCGCTGATCTGGTCGAAGGGTTTGGCGGGGCGCCGCTGATGGATGTGATCCGGGTTGACGGCAAGGCGGCCGCCCCGGCAACGGCTGGCGGCGAAGCGCTGGCTTTGGAGAATGAAGCATGAAGGGTGTCGGCGTCGAAATCGGCACGATCCATTTCGTCGGCATCGGCGGCATCGGCATGTCGGGCATTGCCGAAGTGATGCACAACATGGGCTATGCCGTGCAGGGGTCAGACATGGCGGAAAGCTATGTCGTCGAAGGACTGCGCGCGCGCGGCATCCCGGTGATGATCGGCCAGTGCACGGAAAACGTCGCCAATGCCCAGGTGGTGGTGACCTCCACTGCGGTGAAGCGCGACAATCCCGAAGTGGTGGCCGCGCTGGAAGCGCGCATTCCCGTGGTGCGCCGCGCGGAAATGCTGGCTGAACTGATGCGCCTGAAAAACACCGTCGCGGTGGCGGGCACGCATGGCAAGACCACGACTACGTCGCTGGTGGCCTGCCTGCTCGATGCTGGCGGCGTCGATCCCACGGTGATCAACGGCGGCATCATCAACTCCTACGGCTCCAACGCCCGCCTGGGTGACAGCGACTGGATGGTGGTGGAGGCCGACGAGAGCGATGGCTCGTTCTTGCGGCTCGATGGCACGATCGCGGTGGTCACCAACATCGATCCCGAGCATCTCGATCACTATGGCTCGTTCGAGAAGGTCAAGCGTGCCTTTGTCGAATTCATCGAGAACGTGCCGTTCTATGGCGCGGCGATGCTGTGCATCGACCATCCCGAAGTGCAGGCGATCATCCCGCAGGTGCGCGATCGCCGCGTGGTGACCTATGGCTTTTCCGCCCAGGCCGACGTGCGCGGCGAAGGCGTGACGCCCGAACCGGGCGGCAACCGCTTCACCGCCGTGCTGCGCCAGCGCGATGGCTCGTTCCAGCGGATCGAAGACATTCACCTGCCGATGCCCGGCCGCCACAATGTGCAGAACGCGCTGGCCGCGATTGCCGTGGCGGTGGAAATGGGCGTGCCGCACGATCTGGTGCGCACCGGCTTTGCCAAGTTTGGCGGGGTCAAGCGCCGCTTTACCAAGGTGGGCGAGGTTGCCGTGCCCGGTGGCGAGGTGGCGGTGATCGATGACTATGGCCATCACCCGGTGGAAATCCGCGCCGTGCTGGCTGCCGCGCGTGAAGGCGTGCGCGGGCGTGTGATCGCCGTGGTCCAGCCGCACCGCTTCACCCGCCTGCGTGACCACATGGAAGATTTCCAGGGCGCGTTCAACGATGCCGACGTGGTCTATGCGGCGCCTGTCTATCCCGCCGGCGAACAGCCGATCGAGGGCGTGGACAGCGCCGCCATGGTCGAAGGCGTCAAGGCGCGCGGCCACCGCAGCGCGCATCTGATCGCCGGGCCGGAAGCCTTGGCCGCCGAACTGGCGCCGCAGCTTCAGGCTGGCGACATGGTCGTGTGCCTGGGGGCTGGCGATATCACCAAGTGGGCGGCCGGCCTGGCGCCGGCGATCGTGGCGTTGCGGGGTGAGGGGTGATGGCGGGCAAGGCCTCTCACCACCCCCAAACCCCCTCCTCTGAAGAGGAGGGGGCTTCCAATGCCAATCCCCCCCTCCTCTTCAGAGGAGAGGGCCGGGGAGTGGTGGAAGCCACACCCGAGCTTCGCGGCAAGCTCACCCCAAACGCCCCGCTCGCCCCGCTGGTGTGGTTCAAGTCTGGCGGCACCGCCGACTGGCTCTTTGAGCCCAAGGACGTGGCCGATCTGCAGGCGTTCCTGGCGGCACTCGATCCGCAAGTGCCGGTCATGGCGCTGGGCCTGGGTTCCAACCTCATCGTGCGCGATGGTGGGGTGCCGGGCGTGGTGGTGCGCCTGGGCAAGCCCTTTGCCAAAGTCATGGCGATCGATGCTGTCACGCTCGATTGCGGGGGCGGCGCCTCGGGCATCCTGGTATCGTCCACCGCGCGTGATGCGGGGATTGCCGGCCTTGAATTCCTGCGCTCGATCCCCGGCACGGTTGGCGGCTTCGTGCGGATGAACGGTGGCGCCTATGGCCGCGAGGTCAAGGACATCCTGGTCGATTGCGACGTGGTGATGCGCACTGGCGAACTGGCGCGTCTGCCGGTGGCAGAGCTGGGCTATGCCTATCGCCATTCCGAGCTGACCGATGGCAACATTGTGGTTTCGGCGCGTTTTCGCGGGCAGCCGGGCGAGCCCGAGGCGATCCAGGCCGAGATGGACCGCATTTCCGCCGCGCGCGAGGCAAGCCAGCCGCTGCGCAGCAAGACCGGCGGGTCCACGTTCAAGAACCCCGATGGGCATAAGGCCTGGGCGCTGGTCGATGCCGCCGGGTGCCGTGGCCTGACCCTGGGCGGCGCACAGGTGAGCGAAAAGCACACCAACTTCCTGATCAACACCGGTACCGCCACCAGCGCCGAGATCGAGGCGCTGGGTGAAGATGTGCGGGCCCGTGTGAAACAGACACAAGGCGTGGAGTTGCAGTGGGAAATCAAGCGGGTGGGCCGAATCAAGCACGAGAATCTGCCATGAGTGATCTGCCCCGGCTTAATGTGGCGGTGCTGATGGGCGGCTGGTCGAGCGAGCGGCCCGTCTCGTTGACCAGCGGCGAAGGCGTGGCCGGTGCGCTTGAGGCGCGCGGGCACACCGTTACGCGGATCGACATGGGCCGCGACGTGGCGCTGCGCCTGGCCGAGGCTGCGCCCGACGTGGTGTTCAACGCGCTGCACGGCACGCCCGGTGAAGATGGCACGGTGCAGGGCATGATGGACCTGATGGGGCTGACCTATACCCATTCGGGCTTGGCCACCTCGGTCATCGCCATCGACAAGGAACTGACCAAGCAGGCCCTTGTGCCCCACGGCATTCCCATGCCCGGCGGCCGCGTGGTCAAGACCGCAGAACTCTACAGCCACGATCCGCTGCCCCGGCCCTATGTGTTGAAGCCGGTCAACGAAGGATCGTCGGTCGGCGTGGCGATCGTCACCGCCGAAGGCAACTATGGCAATCCGATTAGCCCGGATGCGCGCGGCCCCTGGCAGGAGTTCGATGAACTGCTGGCCGAGCCGTTCATCCGTGGCCGCGAACTGACCACGGCGGTGCTGGGCGACCAGGCGCTGATGGTCACCGAGCTCAAGCCCAAGACCGGCTTCTACGATTTCGACGCCAAGTATACCGACGGGTTGACCGAGCATGTCTGCCCCGCCGAAATCCCCGATGATATCGCCCAGGCGTGCAAGGACATTGCCTTGCGCGCGCACAAGCTGCTGGGTTGCAAGGGCACCAGCCGTTCCGATTTCCGCTGGGACGATGAGCGCGGGGTAGAGGGGCTGTTCCTGCTGGAGGTGAACACCCAGCCGGGTATGACTCCGCTCAGCCTCGTGCCCGAACAGGCGCGCCACCTGGGCATGGACTATCCCGACCTGGTCGAGGCGATCCTGGCCGAGGCGATCAAGGATGCGGCCGCGGCCAAGACCAGAAAGGGGGCTGGCTGACCATGGCGCAGACGATCCGGCGTGGTGGCAAGGGCGTGCGGCGGGTGGCCGCGCAGCGCGGGGCCAAGGCCAAGGTGCAGACGGCGCGCAAGCAGACCGGCTCTGCCATCGGCCATGTCATGCGCGTGCAGCCGTTCAGCGAGGAAACGCTGCACCGGATCTTGTTGACCGTGATCCTGGGCACCGCGGCCGTCGCGGTGTGGACCGTGGCCAATATCGCCGGGGTTCCCGCCCTGATGGAAAGCGAAGTGGCGCGCCTGTCCCATGGCGCGGGTTTTGATGTGAAGCGGGTGGAAGTGCGCGGGGTCAAGCGCATGAACGAGCTGACCATCTATGAAAAGGTGCTGGGCCAGCGCGACCAGGCGATGTCGCGGGTGGACGTGGCGGCCCTGCGCGAAACGCTGCTCGGCCTGCCGTGGGTCAAGGATGCGCGCGTATCGCGCCAGTTGCCCGATACCCTGGTGGTCGACGTGGTGGAGCGCACCCCGCACGGTGTGCTGCGCAAGGGCGACCAGTTGATGCTGATCGACGAAACCGGCCACGAACTTGAGCCGGTGAGCCCGGCCCGCGCCAAGGGCATGTTCGTGCTGTCGGGCGATGGCGCCGCCGCGCGGGTGCCCGATCTCAACCACCTGCTCGATGCCGCGCCCGCGCTCAAGCCACAGGTGGCCGAGGCCGAATGGATCGGCAACCGCCGCTGGAACCTGACGTTCAAGACCGGCCAGGTGCTGGCCCTGCCCGAAGGCGCCGACGAATCGGCCGCCGCGCTGCTCGAATTTGCGCGCATGGACGGGGTCAATCGCCTGCTCGGAGGCAAGGTGGCGAGCTTTGACATGCGCGCCAAGGACCGCACCTATCTGCTGGTGCCCGGCCATGCTGACGAGCTGGCCCAGGAACAGCGCGACAAGGCCAAGGCCAAGGCCGCCGCCAAGGCGAAGGACTGAACCGCCCGTGGCTGCACCCCGCATCACCAAGGTCTTTGCCGCCGTCAATCTTGGCTCGTTCCGCACCTCGGCGATGATCGCTGGCCTGTCCGAAGCGGGCGAACTGGTCGTGCTCGGCTCGGGCCACCGCGCCTCGCAAGGGATCAAGCGCGGCTATGTGGTCGATATGCTGGCCGCGACCCATTCGGTGCGCGACGCGATCGAGCGCGCCGAAAAGATGGCCAATACTTCGGTCACCCAGGTATTGGTCGGCTGTGCCGGCGCGGGCTTGGCCAGTTCCACCGCGCAGGTCGAGGTGGAGATCGGCGGCCGGCGGATCGAGGATGATGACATCCAGCACCTGCTGGTGGCCGCGCGTGATGTGATCCAGCCCGATGGCCGCACCGTGCTGCATGCCCAGCCGGCGCATTATACGCTCGATGGCGCGCATGGCGTGCCCAATCCCAAAGGGTTGCATGCCGATCGCCTGGCGGTGGATATCCACGTCATGCTCGCCGATGGCGCGCCGATCCGCAACATCCGCGAAACGGTGGAGAACGCGCACCTCAAGGTGGATGGCGTGGTGGCAGCGCCGGTCGCGGCCGGGCTTGCCTGCCTGATGCCGGAAGAGCGTGATCTGGGCGTGGCTCTCGTCGATTTCGGTGCCGAGGTGACCACCGTGTCGGTCCATGCCGGGGGCATGCTGCTGGGCATGCAGGTGCTCCCGTTCGGCTCGGGCGACATCACCGATGCCGTCGCCTCGGCCTTTGGCATTCGCCGTTATCAGGCAGAGCGCCTCAAGTGCATGTCGGGTTCGGCCATTGCCAGCCCGGCCGACCATCGCGAGATGATTCCCGTCAATGCCCCCGGCGATCCGGAAGGGGCAGGGCCAGTGGCGCGCCATGCCGATGACAAGAACCGGATTCCCCGTGCCGAGCTGATTTCGGTGATCACCCAGCAACTTGGCCACTTCACTGACGAACTGGGTCGCTGCCTCAAGGCCATGGGCTTTACCGGCACGCGCGGACAGCAGGTGGTGCTCACCGGTGGGGGTGCACAGTTGCCGGGCCTGGCCGACTATGCCCAGTCGGCGCTGGGGCGGCCGGTGCGCATCGGCGCGCCGCCGGCCATGCTGGGCCTGCCGCAGGGCCATGCCACGCCCAGTTCCTCCACGCTGGTGGGCCTGGTGCTGCACGCAGCGTCCGATCCGATCGATATCCGCAAGTTGACGATGGCAGCGCAAGGCGGCGGCTCGGCCACGTTGTGGGGCTGGGGGCGGCGGATCGTGCGCGCGCTCAAGGAATATTTTTAACGGTTATGGCACCGATCCCGGCCTTTCGTCGCACGAAGCAACCGGATCGGCTGATTTCGGCGCGAAATAGGCGATCGATCTTGTGGAAAAGCGCCGATCGCCTTTGATTCGATGAAACGTTCCGTGCCAAAGCTGGAAAATCCGCATTTCGGCCGTTCCGGCCTCCGACCCGTCCCAACCGCCCGACCCGCAAGGGCCAACCCGTAAGGGAGACCGACATGAGCATCAACATCGGACCGCCGGCCATCGACGAGCTTCGGCCCCGTATCACGGTGATCGGGGTGGGCGGCGCAGGCGGCAACGCCATCGCCAACATGATCGGTGCCAATATCGAAGGCGTCGACTTCGTCGTGTGCAACACCGATGCGCAGGCGCTGAACAACTCGATCGCGGAAAACCGCATCCAGCTTGGGCCGGCGATTACGCAGGGCCTCGGTGCCGGCGCCCGCCCCGAAGTGGGCCGCGCCGCCGCCGAAGAAACCCTGCCCGAGCTTGAGCGCATTCTCGATGGCGTGCACATGGTGTTCATCGCTGCCGGCATGGGCGGCGGCACCGGCACTGGCGCTGCGCCGGTGATTGCCGAGGCAGCGCGCCGCAAGGGCGTGCTCACCGTGGGCGTGGTCAGCAAGCCGTTCCTGTTCGAAGGCACGCGCCGCATGCGCTCGGCCGAAACCGGCATCGAGGAACTGCAAAAGCACGTCGATACGCTGATCGTCATTCCCAACCAGAACCTGTTCCTGGTCGCCAAGGCGGAAACGACCTTCAAGGAAGCGTTCCAGCTGGCCGACGAAGTGCTCCAGCAGGGCGTGCGCTCGATCACCGACCTGATGATCATGCCTGGCCTGATCAACCTCGACTTTGCCGACGTGCGCTCGGTCATGGGGGAAATGGGCAAGGCGATGATGGGCACGGGTGAGGGCGAAGGCCCCAACCGCGCGCTCGAAGCGGCCGAACGCGCCATTGCCAATCCGCTGCTCGATGGCGTGTCGATGCAGGGCGCCAAGGGCGTGATCATTTCGATCATCGGCGGCGACGACATGAAGCTGCTGGAAGTGGACGAAGCGGCCAACCACATCCGCGAACTGGTCGATCCCAATGCCAACATCATCTGGGGTTCGGCGTTCAATCCCGATCTCAACGGCAAGATCCGCGTTTCGGTGGTGGCCACCGGCATCGAACAGAGCATGGAGCAGGCCGAACAGGCTGCCCGCCCGGTGAATCTGCCCGGCGGCACGCGTGGCCCGGCCTTTACCCCGGCCGCCGCGCCGCGTCCGGCGATCGCCATGCCCACCGCGCCGCAGGCACCTGCCGCCGCCACGCCGCCGCCCGCAGCCCCGGCCACGCCGCCGGCTGCCCCGGCCCAGGCCTGGGCGCCCGAGCCGGAAGCAACGCCGCCGGCTGATGATCCGCTGGACCTGACGTTCGATCTCGGTGCCGATCCGGCCCAGGACTATACCATCGATCCGGCGCCGGCTGAGCCCACGCCGCGCCTTGGCCTTGGCGCCGGGGCCGAGCCGGAACGCCCGACCCCGCGCGTTGGCGGTGGGGCAGGTGGCAGCACGTTGTTCGAACGCATGGCCAATCTCTCGCGCGGAGCGGCCCGCACGGAAGACGCGGAAGAGAGCGAGGATTCCGCCTCGCTCAGCATCCCGCGCTTCCTGGGTCGCCAGAACAACCAGTGATCGGCGCGGGCGGTCGTCGGTGATGACCGTTCGCTGCCCTGCCATTTTCACGATGCCATCTTCCCGATGCCGTCATCAGGCCGCCACTTTCCCCAGCGAGAGTGGCGGCTTGTTGTTCTGGCTTAAGACGCAATAGACTAAGGCGGCGCCACGATGACATTCCAGACTTTCCCCGCTCGCCCGAATCAGCTTCGCGGCGCCGCGCGCACCGCCCTGGCGCTTGCCCTGCTGGTCGGCGCAACCGCGCCAGTGCTGGCGCAGGATCTTTCGCAGATGCCGCAGCAATCGGTGCTCGATACGCCGGCCAGCCGCACTGCCCGCCCGGTCGCGCGCCCGGTGGCGCCGCTGCCAATGGTATCGAGCCCGGTGGTGCAACCGCTGCCCACCACCAGAGCCGCCCCGGTCGAGACCGGCAGCGTGTCGCGCCCGGTGGTGCAGCCGCTGCCAACCGGCGACGGGCAGACGCTTGATGCCGCGCTCGCCCGCCTGGCGCGCGATCCGCGCAACGCCGATGCGCTGCTCGATGCCGGCAATGCCGCGATGGCGCTGGGTGACGTGGATGCGGCGCTCGGCTTCCTGCGCCGCGCTGACGAGGTTTCACCGGGCAATGGCCGCATTAAGGCGCAGATCGGCAAGGCAATGCTGCGCCACAACGATCCCGTTGCCGCGATCCGCGCCTTTGATGATGCAGAGCGGGCCGGGGCCGATCAGGCCGCCATGGCCGGCGATCGCGGCCTGGCGCACGATCTGGTGGGCGATAACGCCATGGCGCAGCGCTATTACCAGCAGGCCCTGGCGCGCGCGCCGGATGCCGAAGTTACCCGCCGCCTAGCCTTGAGCCTGGCGATCGGTGGGGATCGCGCCGGTGCCGAGCGGGTGCTGGCGCCCCAGATCGCGCAGTCCGATCGCGCCGCCTGGCGTGTGCGCACGTTCATCCTCGCCATTGCCGGCCAGCCTGACGAGGCCGTGACGGTGGCCAATGCCTCCATGCCGCCGCAACTGGCCGCCGGCATCGCCCCCTATCTGCGCTATCTGACGCGGCTGACCCCGGCGCAGCAGGCCGCCGCCGCCAATTTCGGGCGCTTCCCGCGTGCAGCCGATATCGGCCGCGATGACCCGCAGATCGTGCAATACGCGCAGAGCCATCCGCGCCAGGCGCCGGTCTTGCTGGCCCAGGCCGCCCCGGCCGCGCCGGCAGCCGCCACGCCGGTGATCCGCCGTGATCGTCGCGGACGCATTATCCCGACACCTGCGCCAAGCACTTCGGCGCCGACCCAACTGGCGCAGAACAGCGTGGCGCAGCCCTTGCCGAGCATTCCCACGGCGACCCGCCCTGCCGCCGCGCCGGTGACATCTGCGCCAGCCCCGGCGCCCAGCTATCCGCCAGCGCCCACGCCCAGCTATTCGCCGGCGCCTGCGCCCACACCGGCCATTGTCCTGCCGCCGGTTCCCGCGGCCCGGCCCGTGCCCAGCGCACCGGCCTATACCCCGCCCGCACCGGTGCAGACGGCCATGGCGCAGCCCGCCGCATCGCCGCTGCCCGCGCCGCAAACCCTGGCGCAAGCGCAACCGCAGCCCCAGCCGACCTCGCCAGCACCGGCCCAACTGGCGCCTACTCCCGCGCCGCAGCCAGTGCCGGCTGGCGCGGCGCCTTCGCCCGATGGCTTTGCCACGCTCTTTGCCGGCTTTACCGCCCCCGCCGAAGAACAGCAGCGCCCCACCGTGGCGGTCGATATCGCCGCGATCCAGGCGGCCAACGAACGTGCGGCGGCCGAACGCGCCGCGATCGAGGCGCGCAAGGCGGCCGAGGCCAAGAAGCTGGCCGACGCCAGGAAGGCCGCTGCCGAAAAGAAGGCGGCCGCTGAAAAGAAGCTGGCCGATGCCAAGAAGGCCGAGGAAGCGCGCAAGGCCAAGGAAGAGGCCAAGCGCCTCGCTGCCAATCCGGCACGCACCTGGGTGCAGGTCCTGACCGGCGGCAACCGCGCCAAGATGGGCAAGGAATGGGCCGGGCTTCAGGCCAAGGCGCCCGAACTGCACGGGCGCAAGGCATACGTCACATCGTGGAACCGGGTCTATCGCCTGGTCACCGGGCCGTTCCCGAGCGATGCCGCCGCGCAGGAATTCGTGGCCAAGCTCAAGGCCAAGGGCGTCGGCGCGTTCCAGTTCGACAGCCCCGCCGGCCAGGCCATGGACAGCGTTTCGGCCAAGTGATTCTGCCGCGCCTGCCCCGGATCGTGATGCCGGGGTGGGCGTGGCGGCGCTTGTCCACAAGTTTTGCACAGCGTTGTCGAGTTTTGCCCAAGGCTGGGCTAACGGTCGATTGTCGGCGGCCAATCGCTCCGCGATGGAACGAATGGAAACCACGGTCGCTGGTTAAGGCGCTGGCATTCTCGCTGGCATGGGCACCGTGTGAGGGGGCGTGATGATGCGAACCGGCCACGACGACAGCGACCGCGACGACGCCGCGCCGGTAGACATGCTCGCCTCGCTGTTCGAAGCGCGCGGCTGGCCCTGCGAATTCGTGTCGGACGACGAGATCCATGGCGAAGTGCAGGGCTCCTGGGCCACGTACCAGTTGCGCTGCATCTGGCGCCCCGAAGACCATGTGCTGCAAATCCTCTCGCTGCCCGATATCCGCGTGCCCGATGACAAGCGTGGCGCGATGTTCGAGGTCATGGCGCTGATCAACGAGCAGGTCTGGCTGGGGCATTTCGATATCTGGTCCAACGGCAGCGTGCTGCTTTACCGCCACGGGCTGATGCTGGGCGACGATGGCCTGCTCAGCCTGCACCAGGCGCAGGTGGCGATCGAAGCGGCGGTGGACGAATGCGATCGTTTCTATCCCGCCTTCCAGTTCATCCTGTGGGGTGACAAGAGCCCGGCCGATGCGCTGGCCAGCGCGCTGGTCGATGCCGCCGGCGAAGCCTGAATTCGGAGCCATTTGCTGATGACCTATTCCTTCCTCCAGTTCGGCTGTGGCAACATGGGCGGCGCGATGCTGACCGGCTGGCTCGCCAGCGGCATTGCCCCGGCGGCCTTTACCGTGGTCGATCCGCATCTGCCCCAGGCGCCGGCTGGCGTGCGCCTGCTGCGCACCGCGCCGACCGGCGAAGCGCCGCCCCGTTTCGTGCTGCTGGGCTTCAAGCCGCAGGGCCTTGCCGCCGCCACGCCGGCGATCACGCCGCTGGTGGGGCAGGGCACGATCGTGCTGTCGATCCTGGCGGGCGTCGACCTCGCCACTTTGCGCGCGCGGTTTCCGCAGGCTGGGGCCGTGGTGCGGGTCATGCCCAACCTGGCGGCGGCCCTGGGCAAGTCGCCCATCGCGCTGGTGGGTGATGGCGACGCGGCGATCAATGCCGAAGTCACGCAGCTGATGGCCCCGCTCGGCACCGCCGAATGGCTTTCTGACGAGGCGGAGATGGACCTGGTTACCGCGCTGGCTGGTTCGGGCCCGGCGTTCATCTATCGCGTCATCGATGCCCTGGCGGCCGGTGCTGCCGATCTCGGCCTGCCGCGTGCGCAGGCCGATCGCCTGGCATTGGCCATGGTCGATGGCGCCGCGGCGCTGGCCGCTGCGTCGGAGCATGGCCCGGGCGAACTGGCCCGCCGCGTTGCCAGTCCGGGTGGCACCACGCAAAAGGGGCTCGACGTGCTCGATGCCGATGATCGGCTTGCCAGCCTGATGCGCGATACGCTGCGCGCGGCCCGCGATCGCAGCGCGGAAATGACCGAGGAAGCCCGCGCCGCCGGCTGATCGGCGGGCACTGCCCGGGAATACATTTTGTCACATTTTCCGGGCACCGGTTTCGCTTGAAAGCGGGGCGCGGAAGGCCGATATTGCCGGCATGGGCGATTTTTGCCCGCAATGGAGAAAGTGCAAGCACATGGCAAACTGGAACGATCCTCGGCCCTCGCAGACGGGCTTCGGCGCGTCTCCGAGCCTGTCGGGCGCCTATGGCCGTGGCGACGTGTTTGACGCCGGCCTGCGCCGCTACATGCTTTCGATCTACAACTACATGGCCTCGGGCGTCTTGCTGTCGGGCATCGTCGCACTGGTGTTCGCCACCAGCGGCATGGCCGCCGCCGTGTTCGGCACCCCGCTGCGCTGGGTTGTCGCACTGGCGCCGCTCGCGTTCGTCATGGTCATGAGCTTTGGCATCAACAAGATTTCCACCGGGACGCTCAAGGCGCTGTTCTGGGCGTTCAGCGTGACCATGGGTCTGTCGCTGTCGTCGATCTTCTTCGTCTATACTGGCGCATCGATCGCGGCCACGTTCTTTGCCACCGCCGGCGCTTTTGCGGGTCTGAGCCTGTTTGGCTACACCACGCGCAAGAGCCTGTCAGGCATGGGCACGTTCCTGATCATGGGCCTGTTCGGCCTGATCATCGCCTCGGTGATCAATCTGTTCCTGGCCTCGCCGGGCCTGGCCTGGGGCATCAGCTTCCTCGGCGTGCTGATCTTTGCCGGTCTGACGGCGTATGACACGCAGCGCCTCAAGGAGCAGTATGCCTATGTGGCGGGTACGGCCATGGCCGAAAAGGTCGTGGTGATGGGCGCGCTGACGCTCTACCTCGACTTCATCAACATGTTCACCTCGCTTTTGCAACTGATGGGCGATCGTCGCTGATCACCCCATTGCCTGCCCGGCGGGGAATACGGTAGATTGCGTGCCCGGCAACCTTTTTGGTTGTCGGGCATTTTCCTTTCCGGGAAAGCAGGTTACCAATTTCAGTCAGCTTTCAGAAAGGTTTGGCGCTCCACCAAAGGGCGCCACGCACGTGATCCGGGGTCTATCCATGGTGGGAATGCCGCGCGCCAGCGCCAATAACGTTTCGAAAATTCATGAGGGGGATATGGCCATGTCGCATGCGCGCCACTCTGCGCGGCCCACGCGGGCGCTTGCCTATGTATTGACTGCCGCGCTCGGCCTGGTCCTTGCTGGGTGTGCGGCCAAGGCCCCGCCGCCACCCCCACCGCCGCCCCCGCCACCGCCTCCCAAGGTCGTGATCGTGCCGGCGCGGCCGATGCCGCCCAATGGCGCCAGCGCCAACCTGACGGTGCCGCCGCTGGCCGCCACCGGCCTGCGGGAATCGGTGAATCGCAACATCACGCCCGCGCAGATGGTGTGGAACCTGCGCTCGGCCTACAACGTTGCCGCGCTCAACTGCACTGGCCCGCGCCATGTCGAGCTGTTGCCGCTCTATCGCACGTTCCTAAAGTCGCAGGCCAAGGGCCTCGACAAGGCCAATCGCACTGTCGACCAGGAATTCAAGGCCAAGTTCGGCAGCAAGTTCATCGCCCCGCGCGAGCAGTACATGACCGCAGTTTACAATCATTACGCCCTTCCGGCGACGATGGGTGATTTTTGCGATGCAACGCTGGCGGTGGCGCGCGATGGCGCCGCTGTGCCCGCTGCCGAACTCGAAGCCTTTGCGGTGCGCAGCCTGCCCAACATCGAAATCGTGTTCGATGCGTTCTATCGCCGATATGACCAGTATCGTACCGATCTGGCTATCTGGCAGGCACAATATGGTGGTGCCCAGCCTGGCTCCACTATCGTGATTCCAACCGTTGCCAGCGACAACTCGACCAGCGGGACACCAACTACGCAGGCAACGGGCGCGCTCTAAAAAATATCACTTTTGCTCTTGGCGCCGCCATGGCTCTGCGCTAATGGCGGCGCTCCCGAAGCACGGGGCGCCTTGGTGGCCCTGCTTTGGACGATACTGGAACGGGGCCGTAGCTCAGCTGGGAGAGCGCGTCGTTCGCAATGACGAGGTCAGGGGTTCGATCCCCCTCGGCTCCACCAGTATAAAATTGAACGGATCGGTTCCATTTCCGGTCCCCATGCTCGCCAGCCTGCTGCCAGCCTGAATTCCGACGCGCCATCAGCCGACGGGCCGGGTGGGCAAAGCGGGCCTTGGCGCAATCGGCGTTTGCTGCAAAGGCGCCGGCTGCGCCCATTCAGGACTGCCGGACGCCAACGCCATGCACTTTCTCGATCAGGCCAAGATCTTCATCCGCTCAGGGCAGGGTGGCCCCGGCGCGGTCAGCTTCCGGCGCGAGAAGTATGTCGAATACGGCGGCCCCGATGGCGGCGATGGCGGCAAGGGTGGCGACATCATTTTCGAGGCGGTGACCGGCCTCAATACCCTGATCGATTTCCGCTATACCCAGCACTTCAAGGCCCAGCGCGGCCACGGCGGCGCCGGCAAGAACCGCACGGGCGCGGGTGGCAACGATCTGGTGATCAAGGTGCCGCTCGGTACCCAGGTGCTGGACGATGACCGCGAAACCGTGCTGGCCGACCTGACCGAAGTGGGCCAGCGCGTTGTCCTGCTGCGCGGCGGCGACGGCGGGCGCGGCAACCTGTCGTTCAAATCCTCGACCAACCGCGCGCCGCGCCAGTGCGGGCCGGGCTGGCCGGGTGACGAGATGTATGTCTGGCTGCGGCTCAAGCTGCTGGCCGATGCCGGGCTGGTGGGCCTGCCCAATGCCGGCAAGTCTACCTTCATCAACCAGATCACCAATACCAAGGCCAAGGTAGGCGATTATGCCTTTACCACCACGCGGCCGCAGTTGGGCGTGGTGCGGCACCGCGCGCGCGAATTCGTGCTGGCCGATATTCCTGGCCTGATCGCGGGTGCAGCAGAAGGCGCGGGCATTGGCGATCGCTTCCTGGGCCATATCGAGCGCTGCCGCGTGCTGATCCACCTGATCGACATTCACGGCACCGATCCGGCCGAGGCGCTGGCGATCGTCGAAGAGGAACTGGCTGCCTATGGCGCCGGGTTGGAAGACAAGCCCCGCGTGGTGGCGCTCAACAAGATCGACCTGGTCGATGCCGAACTGGTCCGCGCCTTTTCGCGCGAGCTGATCGAGGCGGGCGCCGCGCGCGTGTTCCCGATTTCGGGCGCAACGGGCAGCGGCATGGATGATCTGCTCGATGCCGTGCTCGATTACCTGCCGGCCGCTACCACCACAGAGCGGCCGACCGGCGAAGTGGAAGACGAGGCCGACGCCAAGCCGTGGTCGCCGATTTGAGGCTTGTTTTTGCAGCTTTTCATCAGTTGCTTTAGGGTTCCACCACCCCCAAACCCCCTCCTCTAAAGAGGATGGGGCTTTCCATCTTACTTCTCCCCATCCTCTTTAGAGGAGGGGGTTGGGGGTGCTGCGATGCCATGCGCATCCTGGCGGAAAACACCCCCGCGCCAAAGCGTGTCACAATTCCTTCAAGCGCCCTTCACCTGCCCGATCATTTGGCCTAAGCCGCGCCGATTATGCGCATTGCCCAGCTGTCTCACCTCGCCGATCCTGCCGTGTGCCCGCGCCTTGTCATCAAGGTCGGCTCGGCGCTGCTGGTGGGTAAGGACGGACAGCCGCGCCGCGCCTGGCTGACGGCGCTGGTGGCCGAAATCGCTGCCGCCCGCGCTGCCGGGCAGCAGGTGATCGTGGTGTCTTCGGGCGCGATTGCGCTGGGTGCGCGCAAGCTGGGCCTGGCCAAGGGCGGGCGCGGCAGCCTGGCCGATGCCCAGGCCAGCGCCTCTGTCGGGCAGATCGCGCTGGCGGGCCTGTGGGCCGAACTCTTGGCCAGCCATGGGATCACGGCGGCGCAGATCCTGCTGACGCTGGAAGACCTGGAAGATCGCCGCCGCTATCTCAATGTCACGGCCACGCTGGGGCGGCTGCTGGCGGCTGGCGCGGTGCCGGTGATCAATGAAAACGATTCGGTCGCCACGCAGGAAATCCGCTTTGGTGACAACGATCGCCTCGCCGCGCGTGTGGGCCAGGCAGCTGCGGCGCAAGGCGTGCTGCTCTTGTCGGATATCGACGGGCTGTATGACCGCGATCCGCGCTTGCCCGATGCGGTGCGCATTCCGGTGGTGCAGGGTGTCACGCCGGAAATCCATGCCATGGCCACGGGCGGATCGTCGTCCGGCCTGGGATCGGGCGGCATGACATCGAAGCTGCAGGCGGCCGAGATTGCCGAAATGGCCGGCATGGCCCTGGCGATCATCGATGGCCAGCCGGTTTCGCCGATCGCTGCGGCCTTTGGCGCCACGCGTGGCACGCTGTTCGTGCCGCGCCGCCGCCACACCGCGCGCAAGGCCTGGCTGGGCGGGCGCCTGCGCATGCGCGGCACGGTGACGGTCGATGCCGGCGCAGCGGCGGCCCTGGCGCGCGGGTCCAGCCTGCTCGCTGCCGGCGTCACCGCGATCGACGGCGATTTCGCGCGGGGCGATGCCGTTGCCGTGATTGGCCCGGATGGGCAGACCCTGGCGCGTGGCCTGGCGGAATACGACGCGGCAGAGGCGGCGCGGCTGCTGGGCCATCCCTCGTCCGCGCACGAGGCGATCCTGGGCTACGCGCCGCGCTCCGCGTTGATCCACCGGGACCAGATGGTGCTGTTGTGAGGTTGCCGGTGTCGAGGATCGGCGCATGATGGCGCTTCGCCAAAGACCGGGGGAATTGCTGGCGGTGACCGGTGCCACCGGGTTCGTCGGCCAGGCCCTGCTGGAGCAGGCGGCGCGCGCCGGGATGGATGTGCGCGCGCTGACGCGCCGCCCGCAACCCGCCCGCGAGGGCATCGAATGGGTCCAGGGCGATCTGCACGATACCGCCGCGCTCAAGCGGCTGGTGCATCGTGCCGGGGTGGTGCTGCACATTGCCGGGGTGGTGAACGCGCCGGACGAGGCCGGGTTTCACACCGGCAACGTCACTGGCACGCTCAACGTCGTCAACGCTGCACTGGCGGGCGGGGTGGAACGCTTCGTCCACGTCTCGTCGCTCTCTGCGCGCGAGCCGCAGCTGTCCGTCTATGGCGCCAGCAAGCGCAAGGGCGAGATGATCGTGCGCGCCTCGAGCCTGGATTGGACCGTGGTGCGCCCGCCGGCGGTCTATGGCCCGCGCGACACCGAGATGTTCGAGCTGTTCAAGCTGGCGCGCAAGGGCATCGTGCCGCTGCCGCCCGAAGGCCGCGCCTCGATCATCCATGTGAACGACCTGGCGCGCCTGCTGATCGCGCTGGTGCCCGGTGGCGAGGACGTCACCAGCCAGACGTTCGAGCCAGACGATGGCACGCCTGGCGGGTGGAGCCATACCGACCTGGCCCGCGCCATTGGCCTCGCCATGGGCAAGCGGGTCAAGCCGCTGCCGCTGCCGCGCGGCGTGCTGGAATGGGCGGCCAAGGCCGATCGCTGGGCCCGCAAGGACAAGGCCAAGCTCACGCTCGATCGCGTGGGCTATATGTGCCACCCCGACTGGACGGTGAGCGATGGCGCCCGCCCGCCCGCCAGCCTGTGGGAGCCGCAGGTGGAAACCACGCTGGGTCTCCACGCAACGGCCGCATGGTACAAGGAAGAGGGCTGGCTGTAAGACGCCGGTCCGGTTGCGTTATGCGGGCTGTAGGGCAGGTTCGGCTGCCTCGCGCTTGCGCAACTGCATCATGCGGCGGCGCACCCGCACCGCGCCGGCATCAGACGCCAGGATCAGCGGCCGCGCCGCCCAGAACTCCTGTCCATCGAGGCCGGCTTCGGCAGCCTGGATCATCGGCTCATCCTCTTCGAGGAAGACCTTGAGTGCCATGGCCTTGGCGGCATCGCCCGGTTCGCGGGTATAGAAATAGTGCGAGGTAGTGGCCGTTGCCGGCGTGATGATGTGCGGGTTGGCCATCGGCGGGACCAGCGGCTGGCCGGTGTCGCCGCGTGTGAGTTCGATGAACAGCGCCATGGATGCCGGCGCGTGCCAGCGGATGTGCATCTTCTGGTCGGTATTGGTGCCGGGCGGCAGCATGGGCTTGGCCCATTCCGGCGCCTTGGCATCGACCATGTCCCACTTGTTCCAGATGCCGCCGGTATCATCGGTTTCGACGCTGTGCTTGCCGCCGAACAGCGAGCCATTCACGCCGAAGGTTTCGACATGCAGGAATTCTGCGTGGCTCAGGTCCATCAGGTTATCGGTGATGAATTGATAGCCTGCATCCATCAGCAGGCTTTCACACACCACCTCCGCCCCGTCGGTCACGAAAGAAAAATCGGGAATGAGCGCAGGGTCGGCGAGCGCCGCATCGCCCGGCCAGAACCACAAGGCACCGTGCCGCGCCACGATCGGGCGCGTGGCCACCTGGGCATCGGGGACGGCGGTGGCAAAGGGCGTATGCGCGCAGCGGCCGTCGGCGTCAAAGCCCAGGCCGTGATAACCGCATTGCAGCATGTCGCCCACGCGCTTGCCCCGGCTGAGCGGCACGAAGCGATGCGGGCAGCGATCGGCCAGCATGGCATAGCTGCCATCGCCCAGACGATAGATCGCCCAAGGGGCATCGAGCAGGCGGCGGGCGAGCACGCCATCATCGGGCACCTCGTTTTCCCAAGCCGCCATATACCAGAGGTTGCGCACGTAATCAGACATGGCCAAGCTCTCCCGCTATCGAATTAAACAAACCTGTTGGTTTCTTTATGGCAAGGACGATGACGACGCAAGCCGCCCGACCGATTCGCAGCCGCAAGCCCGAAGCCGTGCGCGAGCGCATTCTTGATGCCGCGCAGGCCGAGTTCATGGCGCATGGCTTTGCCGCGGCCAGCACCAACCGCATTCTGGAGCGCTTTGCCGGGTCCAAGCCCACGATGTTCCGGTATTTTCCCACCAAGCGGGCGATGTTTGGCGGTGTGGTGCAGCGCATTGCCGCGCGCTGGCGCAGCGCGATTGATCCGGCCGGCATCACGGCGGATGATCCGCAGGGCTGGCTGCAGGCATTCGGGCTGTTGGCGCTGGCGTGGATCACCAGCGACGAGAATATTTTCGTGGGTCGCATGGCGGTGGCTGAAGGCGCGGAATTTCCCGAGGTGTCGGAACTGTATCGGCGCGAAGCGGTGGAGCCAATCGAGGCTACGCTGGCCGATCGGCTCAGCGCCTGGGCGCACGCCGGTTTGATCACCACGGCAGACCCGGCGCGCGATGCGCTGGCGTTCCTCGACCTGACGTTGGCCGGTCAGGTCAGCCGGCTGCTCTATGGCGCGCCACGGCCCGATCCTGCCGCCTTGGCCGCGCATGTTGGCTATTGCGTCACGCTGTTCCTGAACGGGCGGATGGCGCGATAGGGCTGCGCTTCCATGCGCGTTATCCCGTGGTCAGCGTTCGTCCGGCCTCGTGCGGCAGTTTCAGCGCGCTGATCACGCCGCCGAGCGAGAGCACGGCCATGGCAATGAACGCGAAGCGATAGTCCGCGCCCTGGCCGTTCAGCCCAACCGCGCCGGCGAGAGCATCGCCTGCGTGCACGCTCATCGCTGCCGCGGTCACGCCGGCGGCGGCGCCCAGTTGCAGGATGGTGTTGAACAGGCCGTTGGCATCGCCCATCGCGGTGCGGTCCACATCGGCAAAGGCCAGGGTGGAAAGCGACGAAAACTGGAGCGAGCGGGCCAAGCCGTTGACGAACAGCAAGGCCGCCACCAGCACCGCCGGTGAATGCGGGCCGATCGCCGAAAGCGAGAGCAGCGAGGCAGCGCAGATCACGCCGTTGATCGTTAGCACGTTGCGATGGCCAAAGCGGCGCAGGATGCGTTCGACCAAGGCCTTCATCGTGATGTCGCCGGAAAACAGCGCGACCACGAACAGGCCGGCATGCACCGCGCCATAGCCGAAACCGGCCTGCATCATCAGCGGCAACAGGAACGGCACTGCGCCGATCGCCATGCGGCTAAGCGATCCGCCGCTGACCGCCGCGCGGAACGATGGGATCTTGAGCGCGCCTAGATCCAGCAGCGGATTCGGGCTGCGGCGCAAGTGGGCCATCGTGATCGTCAGCATCGCAAGCCCGGCACACACCAGGCCCAGGCCCAAAGCATCGATCCGCCGGGCGCTATGCTCCAGGCCGATCTGCAAGGCGAACACGCCGACGGCGGTGAGCGCAAAGCCGGTCCAGTCAAACCGGCGGCGCGGGCCGCGTACGTCGGGGATCAGCCACAGCGCCGCGAGCAGGGCGAGGACGCCCAGCGGCACGTTGAAATAGAAGATCCAGCGCCAGCCCAGGTGCTCGGTAATGAAGCCGCCCACTGGCGGGCCGACCACTGGCGCGAACAGCGCGGGCCAGATCAGCGCCGAAAGCGTGGCGATAAGCTGGTCGCGCGGGGTGTGGCGCATCACCACCAGACGCCCCACCGGCGTCATCATCGCGCCGCCGATCCCCTGGAGCACGCGCAGGGCCACGAATTCCGGCACCGATTGCGCCTGCCCACACAGCGCCGATGCCACCGTGAAGATCGCGATCGCGGTCACGAAGATACGGCGCGAGCCAAAGCGATCGGCCAGCCAGCTGCTCGCGGGGATCAGCACGCCGAGTGCGAGCATGTAGGCCGAAATGCCGATGTCGAGCGCGACGGCCGATGTACCGAAGGTGCGCGCCATCGAGGGCAGCGCGGTGGTGAGGATCGTCCCGTCGAGGATTTCCATGAACAGCGCGCCGGTGACCAGCCACATGATCAGGCGGCGGCGCAGCGGGGTGATCGGGGCGATCTCGTCAGTCAAGGGCAGGGCTTTCCGGGCAAGCGGGACTGGCCTGCCTTGACGAAAGCGCGCGCCCGGATCAACCCTGCAGGACCGATCAAATTTTGCACGGAACCATAAGGAAACCGCAGGCTTGGGCGCGGGTCAGAACACCGGTTCGTAGCCGGGGGGCAGCTCGCTGCCGTCGCCGTCATCCGTGCTGCCAGGCACATGGATGCCGCATTCGGTCTTGTCCCACCCCTTCCAGCGGCCCGAGCGCGGGTCTTCACCCGGTGCCACCTTGCTGGTGCAGGGGGCGCAGCCGATCGAGGGATAGCCTTGCGCCACCAGTGGGTGATGCGGCAGGCCATGGACGGTGAAATAGGCGTCCAGCGCGTCCTTGGTCCAGCTGGCGAGCGGATTGATCTTGAGGCGGCCAACTGCGTCGCTGCTGTCCAGCTCGAAGCGGGGCAGGCCAGCGCGGGTGGACGACTGGAAGCCCTTGCGCCCGGTGATCGTGGCATCCAGGCCCGCCATGGCCTTGGCCAGCGGGATCACCTTGCGGATTTCGCAGCAGCCATCCGGGTCCCACGACCAGCGCAGGCCCGCTTCGTCCTTCTTGGCCACCGTGGCGGCATCGGGTTCCAGCACGACCAGGTTGGTCAGCCCGAGTTGCGCTACCAGGGCATCGCGATAGGCCAGCGTTTCGGGAAAATGCTTATGCGTGTCGAGGAACAGCACCGGGGTTGCCGGATCGACCTGCGCCACCAGATGCAGCAGCACGGCGCTTTCCGCGCCAAAGCTGGAGACCACGGCCACGCGCCCCGCCAGCCCTTCGCCCAGCACGGCCGCCAGCATATCCTGCGTGGAGGCGTCAGCGAACCGCGCGTTGAGCGCGGCTACCTCAGCCGCGGTAAAGCGCGGGCCAAGGTCGAGCGTGTCGGGGGTGCGGGCGGGGCTGGCCATGGCTTCAGGCTTTCGCGGCCGGGTGGCGCGCGGCCCAGATCGGGGCGCGGCCATCGACGGTCTGCTGATAGACTTCCGGCCAGGTGGCAAAGGCGGCTTCGGCCGCCTCGGCACTGATCGGCTTGTCAGGGGCAAAGGAATCGAACCCGCAGCGGCGCATGTGCGAAAGCTGATCGATCAGCACATCGCCCACCGCGCGCAGTTCGCCGGTATAGCCGCGTTCGCGCAACGACCGCGCGGCGGAATAGCCCCGGCCATCGGCGAACGAGGGGAAATTCACCTCGATCAGGGCAATGCGCTCCAGGTGCGGCAACAGCGCCAGGGCATCGTCGCCCGGCTCGATGCGCACGGCGGTGGCATTGCTCTGCGCGGCAAAGGCATCCACCGTCACGGCGGGGTCACCCACGGGCTCGTCGGTGCGATAGCGCAGCACGGTCTCAACCATAGATCGCCTCCTTGAACGGGGCCATGCCGATGCGGCGATAGGTATCGAGGAAGCGCTCCGCCCCCTCGCGGCGGGCGAGATAGACGTCCGTCACCTTTTCGATGGCATCGACCACGCCGTCTTCGGAAAAGCCCGGGCCGGTGATCGTGCCGAGCGAGGTGTCGGCGCTTTCAGCCCCACCGAGCAGCAGCTGGTAGTTTTCCACGCCCTTGCGATCCACCCCCAGGATGCCGATGTGGCCGGCGTGGTGGTGCCCGCAGGCATTGATGCAGCCTGAAATCTTGAGCTTGAGTTCACCCAAGGTCCGCTGGCGGCCGATATCGGCAAAGCGATCGGTGATCTTCTGCGCCAGCGGCAGCGAGCGGGCATTGGCCAGCGCGCAGTAATCGAGGCCGGGGCAGGCGATGATGTCGGTGATGAGATCGAGGTTGGGCGTGGCCAGGCCCGCCGCATCCAGCGCCTGCCACACGCGATAGAGATCGGCCTTCTTCACATGCGGCAGCACGATGTTCTGCGCGTGGCTGACGCGCAGTTCATCGAGGCTGTAATCACGCGCGAGATCGGCCATCAGGCGGATCTGGTCGGCCGTGGCATCGCCCGGAATGCCGCCCACCGGCTTGAGGCTGATCGTGACGATCGCATAGCCCGCCTGCTTGTGGGTGTGCACGTTCTGATCGACCCACAGCGCGAAATCGGGATCGCTGCGATCGAGATCGTCAGACAGCCCGCTTTCAAGACCGGGATCGGCGAACATCGCCTTGATCCGCTCCAGCTCGGCCGGCGGCGGTTCGAGGCCCAGGGTAAGGATGTGGGCGAATTCTTCCTGCACCTGGCGGCTGTATTCGGCGACGCCGATTTCGTGGACCAGGATCTTGATCCGCGCCTTGTACTTGTTGTCGCGCCGGCCGTGACGGTTGTAGACGCGCAGCGCCGCTTCGAGGAAGCTGATCATCTGCAGCGCGGGCACGAATTCGGCGATGCACGGCGCGATCATTGGGGTGCGGCCCATGCCGCCGCCGGCAAAGAACTTGCAGCCGATTTCGCCGGCCTCGTTCTTGACGATCTGGATGCCGATATCGTGCAGGCGCATCGCGGCGCGGTCGGTCTCGCTGGCGATGATCGCCACCTTGAACTTGCGCGGCAGGTAATCGAATTCCGGGTGGAACGTCGACCACTGGCGCAGCAGTTCGGCATAGGGGCGCGGATCGGCCACTTCATCGGCGGCGGCGCCGGCAAAGTGATCGGCCGTGGTGTTGCGGATGCAGTTGCCGCTGGTCTGGATCGCGTGCAGCTGCACCTTGGCCAGATCGGCCAGGATATCGGGCGCATCGGCCAGCTTGATCCAGTTGTACTGGATGTTCTGCCGCGTGGTGAAGTGGCCATAGCCACGGTCATACTTATCGGCAATGTCGCCCAGCACGCGCATCTGCGTGGAATTGAGCGTGCCATAGGGCACCGCCACGCGCAGCATATAGGCGTGCAGCTGGAGGTAGAGCCCGTTCTTGAGGCGCAGCGGCTTGAACTGGTCTTCGGTCAGTTCACCCGACAGGCGGCGTGCCACCTGGCCGCGAAATTCGGCCACGCGCGCATCGACCATCGCCTGGTCGTGTTGATCGTATTGATACATGGTCAGATTACCCAGCTGCCGGCCTGCGGATCGGCAGGCTTGAGCGAAAGATCGAGGCGCACGGTGGGCCCCAGCGCGCGGATGCGGTCCTTGATGTGGGCCGGGCGTACCGCGCCGTCGGCGGCCACTGCATCGATCACGTGCGTGTCGGTCACCACCTGCTTGGCGTTTTCGCGGGCGATGATCGCGTCGGCATCGTGGGTTACCGCCACGGCATTGTCGACATGGCGCGACCAGCCTTCGCCGGTCCACCAGATCACGTCACCCGTGCGCAAGTCGTTGCCCGTGATGATCTTGATCTTCTCGCTCATCGGGCTGCCTCCACAACCGCTTGCAATTCCATGATGTCTCCCCGTGCGGTCACTTCGCCGATGACGATCAGTGCCGGACTCTTGATGCGTTCGCGCTCGACCAGGTCGGCCAGCCCCGCCAGCGCGCCCCTTACCACGCGCATCTGCGGGCGCGAGGCATTTTCGATCACCGCCACCGGCATCGTCGGGGCCAGGCCATCGGCCATCAGCTTTTCGGCGATGGCGGCGGCTGTGGCCACGCCCATGTAGATCACCAGGGTGCGGCCAACGCCAGCCAGGCCCGCCCAGTTCTGATCCGACAGGCCCTTGCACTGCCCGGCCACGAACGAGACGATCGAGGCATTCTCGCGATGGGTCAGCGGGATCTGTGCCGAAGCGGCTGCGCCCAGTGCGGCGCTGACCCCAGGCACCACCTGCACCGGCACGCCGGCGGCGTGGCAGGCCTCTGCCTCTTCCCCGCCGCGTCCGAAAATGAACGGATCGCCGCCCTTGAGGCGCACGACATCGTGCCCGGCCAGTGCCTCTGCCACCAGCAGGGCGTTGATGTCTTCCTGCCGCATGGTGTGGCGCGCGCGCTGCTTGGCCACCGACACGAAGCGGGCGCCGCGCGGGGCCATGGCCAGCACGGCCGGATCGACCAGGCCATCGTGCACCACGACCTTGGCCTTCATCAGCAGGCGCGCGGCGCGCAGCGTGAGCAGGTCGGGATCACCGGGGCCGGCGCCGACCAGAAACACGGTTCCGGGGAGGGGGGCATGACTCATGCTGGGGCATGTGGGCGCAGCGGCGCCATCGTGCCAGCGAGAATCGATTGGGCGGGGGCTAGGTCAGCTTTAGCGCGAACATTCTTGCTTCCTCTTCGGCATTTGCAGCGGGGTGCGACGGAATTCGCGTCATGCCCCGTTAAAGGGCCAGGCTCGATGGAGGTCTTATGAAAACACTTGGCTTGGCATCCCTGTTCCTGGCGCTCACCCCGGCGATGCCGGCCTTGGCGCAGGACACCACCCAATCCCCGCCACCTGCTGGCCAGGGCGTGACCCGCGATGCCTTTGTCGCGCGGCAGATGGGGCGGATCATGGCCGCCGATACCGATGGCGATGGCCGCGTGAGCAAGGCGGAACTGACCGCGATGATGGCCGGCCGGGGCGACCCCGACCGGCAGTTCACGCGCATGGACAGCAATGGCGATGGCTATCTCGACAAGGCGGAAATCACCGCTGCCCTGACCGAGCGCTTCAACCGCATGGACCGCAATGGCGATGGCGTGTTGACGCCGGACGAGCGCATGCGGCCCGGTGAAGGCATGCGGGGTGGCGGCATGCGCGGTGGTGCCGGTGGCCAGGAAGGCATGGGCGACCACGGCATGCAGGGTGACGGGCAGCAAAACCCGTCCTGAGGCTGATGCCGCCGTGCCCACCATCTTCGGGACACCGGCCTGCGAGGCCCTGGCTTGAGCGAGGCAGATCCCGACGCCGCATTGCTGGCGCGGATGGCCCAGGGCGAGGATGGCGCGGTGCGCCAGTTCGTCGGGGCCAAGCTGCCGCGCCTGCTGGCCCTGGCGAGCCGCCTGCTGCACGATCGGCACGAGGCCGAGGACGTGGCGCAGGAAGTGTTCGTGCGGGCCTGGCGACAGGCAGGGCGGTGGCGCCCGGGGCAGGCGCGGTTCGATACCTGGCTGCATCTCGTCACGCTCAACCTGTGTCGCGATCGGATGCGGCGGCGGCGCGGCGTGGTGGTGGCAGAGCCGCCCGAGCAGGCCGACACCGCGCCGCTGGCCGATGCGGCACTGGCCGCCCAAGCCCAGGCGCGCGCGGTGGCCGATGCGGTGGCGGCCTTGCCCGAACGGCAGCGCGAGGCGATCGTGCTGGTCCATTACCAGGAACTGGGCAATATCGAGGCGGCCGCCGTGCTGGGGGTGAGCGTGGAGGCATTGGAAAGTCTGCTGTCGCGCGGCCGCCGCGCATTGCGGCAGCGCTTTGCGCAAGAGGAAGGGGCCGATCATGACTGAACCGATGAGCCCGGAGCGCTTTGCCGCGCTGGCGCAGGCCTATGGCGGGATCGACCGCTGGCCCGCAGAGCTGCGTACCGCGGGCTGGCACCTGGCTGCAGCCGATCCCGCTTGTGCGCAAGCGCTGGCCCAGGCCGAGGCGCTGGACTTTAAACTGGCTGCCTGGACGGTGGCGCCACCCACGCCGGCCTTGCGCCAGCGCATGGTGGCACGGCGGCGGCGCGGCTGGATCGTGCGGGCGCGGCTGTGGTGGTCGGCGATCGGCGTGGGCACGGTGCTGGCCGGGGCCGTGGCCGGGCTCGGCGCTGCGGTGGTGATTGGGCCAGACCGCGTGGCGCCGCGCCTGGATGCCAGCGTGTTTGAAAGCGCGGGGGAAGAAGGATGAAGGCATCCCCGCGCCTGCGTGTGCTGCTGGCCGGCTCGATCCTGCTCAACGCCTTTTTGCTGGCGGGCGCGGGCGCGGCTTGGTGGAGCATGCACAACCAGCATCCGGCGATCGGCATGGGCGCCTTGCGCGTGCCGGGGGCGGAACTCGCGCCCGAACAGCGCCGTGGCCTGCGCCAGGTGGTGCGCCAGGCGCGCGCAGAGGTGCGCCCGCAGGTGGATGGCAACCGCGCGCTGCGCCGCCAGATCGCCGCGCTGCTGCGCGCGCCGGTGGTGGATCAGCCGGCGCTGCTGGCCCAGCTTGAACGCCTGCGCGCGGGCGATGCCATGGTGCGCGCCCACGTGGAAATGCAGGTGGTGCCCTATGTGGCCGGCCTGCCGCAGGCCGATCGCAACCGTATCGCCGATCGGCTGGAGCCCAAGAGCGGGAAATAAGCTGCGTTACATCGCCAGCGACGGAATCGGCCGGTCGCTGCGTTCAAGCCCGCGACGAAGGAACGGAAAAAAGGGTTTCCGTTTCAAAGGGCTTTGCCATGGTCTCGGAACAACCCCTGTCTCCTGCCGCAATTGCGCTCAACCGCTTTGGCTTGGGCGCTACGCCCGATGCCGCAAGCGCGGCGGCGCTCGCCGATCCGCACGGCTGGTTGATCGCGCAGTTCGATCACTTCGATGTCACGCCGCCGGCCTGGGCCGCGCTGGCCGACGCCCGCGCGCTGCTTTCTGCCTATCAGGAACAGCAGCGGGCCTTGCGCCAGGCCCGTGCCGCAGCGCCGGCCCCAGCACCAGTTCCTGTAGCCACAACCCCGCTGCCGGCTGGCCCGGTCATCGCTGCCACGGTGCCGATGGCGGGAAAGCCGGCGCGCACGCCAGAGCAGAAGCAGGCCCGCCGCGATCTGGGCGAAGATATCCATGCGCTCTATCGCCAGGGCGTGCAGGCGCGGGCGCAAAGCGCGCTGGAAACGCAGGCGCCGTTCGTGGAGCGGCTGGTGCATTTCTGGTCCAACCATTTCTGCGTGTCGGTCGACAACCTGCCGGTCACCGCGCTGGCCGCCTCGTTTGAACGGGACGCCATCCGCCCCCATGTGCTGGGCCGCTTTGAAGACATGCTGCTGGCGGTAGAGCGCCACCCGGCGATGCTGCTCTATCTCAACCAGAACCAGTCGATCGGGCCCAACAGCCCGGCGGCGCTGCGGGCGCGCGCCAAGGGTGGCGCCGATCGCCAGCGCGGCCTCAATGAGAACCTGGCACGCGAGATCATGGAACTGCATACCCTGGGCGTGCGCAGCGGTTATAGCCAGGCTGACGTCACCGAATTTGCCCGCACGCTGACGGGGTGGACCGTGGGCGGGATCAACGATGATGCGCCGGGCGATTTCGCGTTCCATCCCCAACAGCACGAACCCGGCACCCGCACGATCGTGGGCAAGACCTATGCCCAGACCGGGGTGGACCAGGCGCGGGCCGTGCTGGTCGATCTGGCCCATGCGCCGGCCACGGCCAGCCACGTCGCCACCAAGTTGGCCCGTCACTTTGCCGGCGACGTGCCGCCCCAGGCGCTGGTCGATCGGTTGGCCGATGCCTTTGCCCGCAGCCGGGGCGATCTGCCCACGCTCTATCGCGCGCTGGTGGCCAGCCCCGAACCGTGGGAGCCGCGCCCGCTCAAGGCCAAGACCCCGTGGGAGTGGACGATATCGTCGTTGCGCGCGCTGGGGGTGGGAGACATCGGCACGCTGCAGGTGGCCACGATCACCCAGCAACTGGGCCAGCCGGTGTGGAAGCCGGGCTCTCCCGCCGGGTGGGACGATACGGCCGCCAGCTGGATCGCGCCTGATGCGCTGATGCGGCGGGTGGAATTTGCCCAGCGCTTGGCTGGCCCCCGCGCCGCGCAGATCGATGCCCGCCAGCGTGCGCCGCAAGTGCTGCCCGGCGGGCTGTCTGCGGCAACGGCCGAACAGATCGCCCATGCCGAAAGCCCGGCCAGCGCGCTGGCGCTGATGCTCGTCTCGCCCGATTTCCTGCGGAGGTAACCATGCTCCATCGCCGAAACTTTCTTCACCTTGC
Source organism: Novosphingobium sp. 1529 (assembly GCF_040544855.1). Classification (NCBI taxonomy): domain Bacteria; kingdom Pseudomonadati; phylum Pseudomonadota; class Alphaproteobacteria; order Sphingomonadales; family Sphingomonadaceae; genus Novosphingobium; species Novosphingobium sp. 1529. The sequence continues at coordinate 899,117 of NZ_JBEPKW010000001.1, read as the reverse complement.
CGGCGGTGCTGCCGGCAGCCTGCTCGTGGCACCGGGCATGGTCCTGGCTGCAGCCGAGACCGAACGCCGCTTTGTCTTCGTGATCCAGCGTGGTGCGGCCGATGGCCTCAACATCGTCGTGCCCTATGCCGATCCCGGCTATGCCCGGCTGCGTGGCGCGCTGGCGATCGATCCGGCGGCGGCGACGCGGCTGGACGGCACCTTTGCCCTGCATCCCGCGCTCAAGGAAACGGCGGCGATGTATGCCCGTGGCCAGGCGCTGTTCGTGCATGCGGTGGCCTCGCCCTATCGCGACCGCTCGCATTTCGATGGGCAGAACGTGCTCGAAACCGGGGGCAGCCAGCCCTATCAGGCGCGCGATGGCTGGCTCAACCGCCTGGTGGCCATGCTGCCCCGCGCGAGCGATTCGGCGATCGCGATTGCGTCCACTGTGCCGCCGGCGCTGCGCGGGCCGGTGCAGGTAACCTCTTATGCGCCGTCCGGGCTGCCCGGTCCGACCGATGACCTGATGACGCGGGTGGGCGCGCTCTATGCGCCAGACCGCCAATTGCAGGCAGCTTGGAGCGCGGCGCTCGATACGCGCAAGCTCGCCCAAGGCAGCGGTGCGCGGCAAGATCCCGCTTCGCTGGGCAAGCTGACCGCCACGTTCCTGACCAAGCCGCACGGGCCGCGCATCGCCATGCTGGAAACCGAAGGATGGGATACCCACAGCGGGCAGGACGGCCGCTTGGCCACGCAGCTGCGCGGGCTCGATACGCTGCTGGCGGCGCTGCGCGACGGGATGGGCCCGGCCTGGGCGCAAACCACCGTGCTGGTTGCCACCGAATTTGGCCGCACCGCAGCGGCCAATGGCACGGGCGGCACCGACCATGGCACGGCCTCGGTCGCCTGGGTGCTGGGCGGCGGCGTCAAAGGCGGGCGCGTGGTGGCCGATTGGCCGGGGCTGGGCAATGGCCAGCTCTATGAAGGGCGCGATCTGGCACCCACCAGCCAGCTTGACGCGCTGCTGGCCGGTGTTGCCGCCGAAAGCCTCGCCCTCGATCCGGCGCAAGTGGCGCGGCGCCTGTTTCCGCTGGCCGGCGCGCCACGGCCAATGACTGGCTTGTTGGTCTAAATTTGCGACGAACCGACAGACGGAAACATCGGCCGCCATCGTTCAAGTAATGTCAGGCAACGATGAACAGCCTGCAGCAACGATAAGTGAGGTCGATATGAAAAAGATCCTGCTGAGCGTGGCGATCGCCACGGCTGCACTCGCCACTGCGGCGCCGGCGATGGCGCGCGATGGTTGTGGTGGCGGATGGTATCGCGCCTATGATGGCCGCTGCTATCCCATGGGGCGCACGGTCGTGGTCGAACGCCCGGTCTTTGGCGGCTATTACGGCCATGGCTATTGGGGTGGTCGTCCCTATTGGGGATACCACCATTACTGGCATCGTGGCTGGGGTCACCGCTGGTGATGATCGCGGCAGGGGCCTTGATGGCCCCTGCCGACTACCTCTTGCCCCGGCTGCGGCGTCTATCGGGCGAGGGCAGCGGTTGATCGAACGCCCGGTGTGTCGATCGGACCGGCCGGGCACAGCGATCCTTTACGCCCGACTCAAGGAAGCCACGCCGATGCTCGTTCCCCGCCATGCCCTGCCGCTGGCTTTGCTGATAGCCATGGGCGGCGCGCTGGCCGGATGCCACCATGATGGCACGCCCGATGCAGCGGCGAACGGGACCACCATTGGCGGCGATTATCGCCTGGAAGGCAAACGCACGTTTCGCGGCATGATCGGCGGCAATGCTACTGTCGCGGCTGGCGCCGATGTCACCGTTGCCGGTATGATCGGCGGAGACCTGATCGTGGAGCAGGGAGCCCGGGTGACGGTCAAGGGCCTGGTCGGCGGCCGCATCATCAACAACGGCGGCCAGGTCGACGTGCGCGGCGCCGTGGGCGGGGCGTAATTCCGCAATCTTGACGGAACTCGCCGCGCACGGCATAGGCGCGGCCAAGGCGATGGATTTCCGCCGGGCATTTTGCCGAACCGCCTGCCGCGCCAAACGGCGCCAGGGCTGATGATTCCTACCTGAAACCAAGCTGCCCGACCGGGCACATGCAACAGGAGGAATCGTGCGCGCTTTTTTCACCCGTTCGTTCGTTACGCCGGCCCGCATCCGCTTTGTGCTGGCGCTCCTGGCCATGGCGCTTGCCGTGGGCACGGCCTGTGCCGGCTTTCTCTGGTCGCTTGATGCGGTCACGCGGCTGCGCTTTGCCGCGCCCTGGCTGCTTTATGGCCTGCCGCTGTGTGGCCTTGCGGTGGCCTGGCTGTATCGCCGCTTTGGCGCGCGGGCAGAGGGCGGCAACAATTTGATCCTCGATGAAATTCACGAACCCGGCGGCGGGGTGCCGCTGGCCATGGCGCCGCTCGTGCTGATCGGCACGGTGGCCACGCATCTGTTCGGCGGATCGGCCGGGCGTGAAGGCACCGCAGTGCAGCTGGGCGGCAGCCTGGCGCATGGCCTGGTCGATCGCCTGGGCCTGACCGGCAAGGCCCGGCGCCTGCTGCTGATGGGCGGGGTGGCGGCCGGCTTTGGCGCGGTGTTCGGCACGCCGCTGGCCGGTGCGGTCTTCGCGATCGAGGTGCTGGCGCTGGGCGGGCTCGACCTGGCTGCCCTGGTGCCGTGCCTGGTGGCGGCGCTGGTGGGTGATTTCGGCTGCCGGCTGTGGGGTGCGCACCACACGCTCTATCCCCACATCAGCCTGCCACAGACCGATCCCGCCGGTTTTGCCGTCCTCCTCGCCAAGGCCGCGCTGCTCGGCCTTGCCAGCGGCGTGGTGGCGCGCCTGTTTGCCGAGGCGAACCATGGCGTTGCCGATCTCTACAAGCGTTTTGTTGCCATTCCGCTGGCGCGGCCGGTGATCGGCGGCGTGCTGGTCATCGGCTTGACGTTTGCGTTCGGCACGCAGGACTATCTCGGGTTGGGTGTGCTGTCGGCCCATCCCGGCGCGCCCACGCTGCCGGGCTTTTTCGTGGCTGGCCCTGATCGGTGGAGCTGGCTGATCAAGCTGGTGTTCACCGTTGCCACGCTCAGCGCCGGGTTCAAGGGTGGGGAAGTGACCCCGCTGTTCTTCATCGGCGCCGGTCTGGGCAGTGCGCTGTCGCTTGTGCTGGGCCTGCCGGTGCCGCTCGCCGCCGCAGTGGGCATGGTGGCGCTGTTCGGCGCGGCGGCCAACACGCCGGTGGCCTGCGCGGTGATGGGCCTGGAACTGTTCGGGGTCGATGCCGCCCCTGCGCTGATCGTGGCGTGTGTGGCGGGCTATCTCGCCTCGGGCCATGGCGGCATCTATCTGTCGCAGCGGATCGCCCGGCCCAAGTGGCCGCGCCGCAGCGGCGGGGCATCACTGCGGGCGGTGCGGCACGTCTGGCTCTGACGCCGGGCCGGCGCCCAGCACCGCGCGCAGGCCGGCGGTATCGCGCAGGCGCACTTCCTGCTGCGGATAGGGCACTTCCACGCCGTGTTCCTGGAACAGCTGCCACAGCGCGCGCAGCACCTGGCTGCGCACGTTGCCGGTGCCATCCTGCGGGTCTTCGATCGTCACATAGATCGCCATGTCGATGCCGCTGGCACCCAGCGCGGTCATCGCCACCGATGGCCCCGGATCGCTCAGCACGCGCGGCGCGGCGCGGGCGGCCTGCAGCATCAGCTTTTCCGCCATGTCGATATCGGTGCCATAGGCCACGCTGACCGGGATGGTCAGCACGATCTGGGTGTTGGAATAGGACCAGTTTTCGACCTGGGTGGTCATGAGGATTTCGTTGGGAATCAGGTATTCGCGGTTGTCACGCGTGGCCACCGACACGGCGCGGATGCCGATCTTGCGCACCTGGCCCACGGTGCTGCCCTTGCCATCGTTGATCGCGATGACGTCTCCGGGCTTGATCGACCGATCCATCAGCAGGATTAGCCCGGCAATCAGGTTGCCGAAGGTCTTCTGCAGGCCAAAGCCGATGGCCAGGCCAAAGGCACCGGAAAACACCGTCAGCGCGGTGAAGTTGATCCCGAGAAGGTCAATGCCCATGAAGAACGCCAGCGCCCAGACCATGAGCGAGACGATCTTTTCGCCCAAGACCTGCTGCACCGGATCGAGACTGGTGGCGCGGGCAAAGAAATAGCGGGCCAGCCGGCTGCCCAGCCGGGCCAGCATGAACATGGCAAAGACCACCAGCACCATCTTGCCGGCGTTGAACACCGAGATGTGGTAGTGCCCCACGTCAAACCCGAGATCGTCGAGCGACTGGAGGAAATCGCCGACCTGGCGGTGCGTCTTGTGGCTGACCCAGCTGCTCATCGTGCCGCCGCCCAGGCAGCCAGCGCCTGTTCCAGATCGGCAATCAGATCGTCGGCATCTTCCAGGCCGATGGCCAGGCGCACGGCAAAGCGATCGGCCGCGTCCATGTCGGGCCGGGGCCAGGGGCTGGCGGTGCGGATCGCGGCGGGATCGACGGGCGTGGCCAGGCTTTCAAAACCGCCAAAGCTGTAGCCGATGCCGAACAGAGCCAGCGCATCGATCAAGGCATCGCGTGCCTTGGCCGTGCCGCCCTTGAGCACGAAGCTGAACAGCCCGCAGCCGCCGGTGAAATCGCGGCGCCAATGATCATGGCCCGGCGAGCCCGGCAGCATCGGGCACAGCACGCGCGCCACTTCGGGCCGGGTATCGAGCCACTGTGCCACGCGCAGCGCGGCAGCGGTGGCGGCATCGAGGCGCAGCGCCATGGTGCGCAGGCCGCGCAGCATGATCGCGGCATCGTCTGGCGAAACGACCAGGCCCAGGTTCTGGCAGCGCAGGCGCAGCTTGCCATACCAGTGCGCGCCAGCCGTGGCGCTGCCCATCACCACGTCGGAATGGCCGCTGACATGCTTGGTCAGCGACGTGATGCTGATATCTGCGCCATGGGTCAGCGGGGCAAAGCCCAAGGGAGAGGCCCAGGTATTGTCCACCAGCACAGCTAGCCCCTGCGCCTTGGCCGCAGCGATCAGCGCGGGCATGTCGGGCACTTCCATGGTCAGGCTGCCTGGCGCTTCCAGCAGCACGGCCTTGGCGCCAGGACACAGCGCGGCAAAGGCGGCGGTGTCCATGGGATCGAACCAGATCGTCTTCACGCCGAAATCGGCCAGCAGGCCGCGCGCCATGGCGCGGCTGGGCTCATAGGCATTGTCGGTGAGCAGCAGCGTGTCGCCCGGCCGCAGCACGGTGAGCAGCGCGCCGCAGATCGCGCTGACGCCCGAGGGATAAAGCACGGTGCCGCCGCCCTCTGCGCCCGGTTCCAGCCCGGTCAATGCTTCGGCCAGGGCCCATTGCGTGGGCGCACCGCGCCGGCCGTAATAGAAATGCCCGTCGGCGTTGCCGGGGTGGCCGCGCAGGGCAGCCATATCGGGATAGAGGTGCGTGCTGGCGCGCCACACCGGCGGGTTGACCACCGCGCCGGGCTGGCCGGGCGTGCCGGTCCATTCCGGCCGGCGCCCGGCGGCAACGATACGGGTGGCGGTCTTGAGCGGCTTGTCGGAAGGGGCAGTCATGCCCGCGTGCAAAGCACAGATGCGCCCATTCCGAAAGCCTGCAAACAGATGCGCCGCGCCCGGCAGATCAATGCAACGCGATCAATCTACGCCGGTCAATCTACCAGGCAGGTGGCCGGGCCGGTTTCCTTGGGCGTGGCGGGATCGGCGCCCCATTCGCTCCAGCTGCCATCATATAGCGCCACGTCGGTCTTGCCGAGCAGGTGCAGGGCAAAGATCACGACATTGGCCGTCATCCCCGAACCGCAGCTGGCGATGACCGGGCGATCGAGATCGACTCCGGCGTCGGCAAAGGCGGCGCGCAGGCCATCGGGCTTTTTCCAGGTGCCATCAGCAGCGAACAGGCTGGCATAGGGCACGTTGCGCGCGCCGGGAATGTGGCCGCTGGCCAGCGCCGGGTTGGTTTCCTTGACATCGCCGGTAAAGCGGCCGGCGCCGCGCGCATCGACCAGCTGTTCGGCATGGCTGGACAGGTTGTCGAGCACTTGCGCCTTAGAACGCAGCGCGCTCAGGTCGCTCCACGCGGTGAAATGACGGTGGCGCAGGGTTTCGCGCCCTTGGGCGCAGGGGCGCCCTTCGGCCTTCCACTTGGCGATCCCGCCATCGAGCAGCGCCACGTTCTGCGCGCCGAACAGCGTCAGCAGGAACCAGGCACGGGTGGACGATTTGATCGGGCTGTCATCGTAAAGCACGATGCGGCTGCCATCGCCCAGGCCCAGGCTTTGCATGCGGCTGGCGAACTTTTCCGCCGGGGGCAGCGTGTTGGGCAGGCCGGTGGCGTTGTCCACCAGGTTGCCCAGATCCATGAAGACAGTGCCAGGAATGTGGCACGCCTCATACTCCAGCGCGGCATCGCGCTTGTGTTCGGGCAAAAAGCAACTGGCATCGACGATGCGCAGATCGCTCGCACCCATCTCGTTGGCGAGCCATTGGGTGGAGACCAGCGGTTCCATGAATTTCTCCTGCCTGCGTGCGACCCGTCTGGCGCGGGTTGATTTTGGACGCTGAACTTAATCCTGCGGGGCGATGGCGTCGATTGCAAAAATAGCCAATCGACGCCCCGTTTCGTTTCACTTTTCGCCGCAGCCTCTCACAGTGCAGGCAGGGGCATGGGCCGCTGATCGAGCGTTTCGAATACGCGTGGCCCCTGATCGAGGCGAAAGGGTTGCAGCCGCGCGGCCGGATCGCCCGGCGCGGCCGGCTGGCCGACCAGGAACGCGGCATGGGCATGGGCCGCGCCGCCATCGTCCTCGCGCGTGGCCCAGACGCCAGCGCGCACGATCGGCACGAACAACTGCGCGGCGCCGGCGCGAATCGTCAGGATGGTGGACAGCGGCAGGCGCATTTCGGCCGGCACCGTCACGCTCTGGCCCGGCTCCAGCCGGGCAATCGTGCGCAGCGGCGGCAGTTCCGGCCCGGCCAGGCCCAGTTGCTCGTCCATCGGGCGCGAGGCATGGGCCGAGGTCATGTCGCCCGACAGGGCCAGATCGGTCAGCGCGTGGGGGGCATGGTTGGTCAGCACCAGTCGGCACGAGAGCGTGGCGTTGACCAGCGTGGCGCTGAGGCGGTCAGCGTGCAACGCCACATCCAGCCCGCGCGGCAGACCCGGCGGGGGAAGATCGCCGGGCGGCGTTTCGACCGGCGGCACCGGCGCGGGACGCGGCGCTGGGCGATAGGGCGCGGGCGGCGGCGCAACCGGCACTGGTGCATCGATTACCGGTTCGGGCGCCGTTGTGTCCGCTGCGCGACGACGGCGCCGGGCAAACAGCACGATTACCACAGCCAGCGCGGCGATCCCGGCGGCCCAGGGCCACCAGGCGTTTTCGCTGCTGCTTGCGCCGGTGTCCGGTGCGGGGGTGTCGCTGGCAAGCGGCGTCGGTTCGCTGGTGGTGCTGGCATCGGGCAGCGGGGTTGCTGGCGGTAGATCGGGCGTCGGGCTGGCTGCGGGAGACGGCGTGGCACTGGGCGTTGCGGTGTCCTGCGGCAGGGGGACGAGGCGGGGGGCTGGTGCTGGCGCTGCCGCTGCCGCGGGGGTTTCTGCGCGTGTGGCAGGCCGGCGCGTGGGCGTGGCCGCGGCGCGGCTGGGCTTGGCCTGTGGCAAGGTGATGACTGTGGGCGCGGTGGTTGGCGCTGTGGGCAGCAGGTTCGATCCCGCCGGGGCCGCCGGCTTGATCACCGGGGCAGGGCTGGGAGAATTGAGCGTGGGCAGCGTGGGCGCGGGCACGGCCGGGGTAATCGGCTGGGTGGTGGCCGGTTGGCCCGTAGCCGCCGCCGTTTGGGCCTGGGCCTGTGCCGGGACCAAAGCAGCCGGTGCCGCGATGAGCAGGGCCGATGCCGATAGGGCCGACGCCAGCAGGGCGGCGCGCGGTGATCCGGTTGCCGATGAACGTGAGAGGAAAATGCCGCGCATGGCCTGGCCTGAACTGCCTCGTTTCATGATGTGTCGCACTGGCCGGATACGGCCGGATGGCGTTGAATAGTGCCTGAACGGGAGGGCGCAAGCCGCCGGGTTGCGTCATCGCCGGGTTTCGGTGCATGGCGCGCGCAACAGAAAGGATTTTCCCGCCATGTCAGATCCCCATCGTCCGGCTTCCGGCCATCCGGCCCCGCTGCACCTGGGCCAGACCAGCGCCCTGCCGGCATCGCCCGAGGAAGCGGTGCTGGACTATGTGCCCAATCCGCGTGCCGGCACGCTCTATCTCGTGCGGTTTGCCGCGCCGGAATTCACCTCGCTGTGCCCGGTCACCGGCCAGCCCGATTTTGCCCACCTGGTGATCGACTATGCGCCGGGCGAAACCATCGTCGAATCCAAGTCGCTCAAGCTTTTCCTCGGTGCGTTCCGCAACCATAACGGCTTTCATGAAGACGTGACCGTGGGCATTGGCCAGCGCCTGTTCGACGAGATGAAGCCGCAGTGGCTGCGCATCGGCGGTTACTGGTATCCGCGCGGCGGCATTCCGATCGATGTGTTCTGGCAATCCGGCCCGCCGCCCGCAGCCCTGTGGCTGCCCGACCAGGGCGTGCCGGGCTATCGCGGGCGCGGCTGAAGACACAGGCGCCTTGCCACGGATGGACGCAAAAGGGGCGATTCGGCCCCTTTTGTTTTGCATGACTGTCACGCGCGGGACCCGTTAACCATCAAGATGTCAGGTTGAAGTGGTTTTATCCGCACGGATACAGCAGGTTGCGACCATCATTTACCATTGCTTAGGATGCTTTTGCCAAAAACGCGGCAGGGGGCCGGAAACAGGAGACTTGGATATGACCTTTTTCCGCCAGCTGATTACCGACACCGAAGGCGCCACCGCCATCGAATATGGCCTGATTGCCGCCCTCATCTCCGTTGCCGCGATCACCGCCATGGGGACGCTCGGCAACTCGCTGTCCAACACGTTCAATTTCGTGTCGAACGACATGAACAACGCCTCTGACGGTCACCTCTAAGGCGCCAGCGGAACGGCCGTGATCGGCCGGGCCAGGCCTGTGCACGGTTTGGGGTAACCGTGCACAGGCTGTGCTGCCTGCGTGGCCGGCAACCCCTTTTCAAAAAATTAAGGCTATTACTGACCGAAAGTTAGTGTTTCGGCCGGTTCAGCTACGCAAAAATGCGTAGGCCATTTACCATTGGTTAGGGGGAGTTTGCCAAAAGAGCAGCGGGGTTACTCAAACAGGAGACTTGGACATGACCTTCTTCCGCAAGCTCATCAAGGACACCGAAGGCGCCACCGCCATCGAATACGGCCTGATCGCTGCTCTCATCGCTGTTGCCGCCATCACCGCCATGGGCGCGCTGGGCAACTCGCTTGGCAACACTTTCAACCTCGTGTCGAACGACATGAACAACGCTTCGGACGGCAAGCTCTAAGGCTTGATCCTGGCGCGATCGCCCGGGCCACGCCGATGCGGCGGCCGGGGCGGTCCCCAGGTCTGCGACGGTCGCCAGCGATCGGGGCGCAGACCATCCACGGTAGAGGGAAAGGGGGGCGGAAACGCCCCCCTTTCTTTTTGTGTCACGGGCAGGGATCGGGCAGCACGGCGTGCACCGCCTCGATCGCGGCCAGTGCTTCGGGCGGCAGCGTCACATCGGCACTGGCCACGGCCAGCGCCAGCTGTTCCGGCGTGGTGGCGCCAATGATGTTCGCTGCCACGAACGGGCGGCTGTTGACATAGGCCAGCGCCAGGGTGGCGGGATCGAGGCCAAAGGCATGGGCGATGGCGACATAGCGCGCGATCGCAGCGTTGGCATTGAGCGTGTCGTAGCGGGTGAACTGGTTGGCCACGTCGCGCCGCGATCCAGGGGGAATCACCCCGCCCAGATACTTGCCGGTGAGATTGCCCGCTGCCAGCGGCGAATAGGCCAGCAGCGGCACGTTTTCGCGCAGCGCCACTTCGGCCAGGCTGCCTTCGAACAGGCGATTGACCAGGTTGTAGGCATTCTGGATCGAGGCCACGCGCGGCAGGCCCTTGTCGCGCGAGAGACGAAGATACTCACCCACACCCCATGCCGTTTCGTTCGACACACCGATGTGGCGCACTTTGCCGGCCTTGACCAGTTCGCCCAGCGTATCGAGCGTTTCCTCCAGCGGGGTGAGATCCTCTCGGTCCTCCACCTGCGCCAGCCCGCGCGCGCCGAACATCGGCACATGGCGTTCGGGCCAGTGGACCTGGTAGAGATCGATATGGTCGGTGCGCAGGCGTGCCAGGCTGCCGTCGATCGCCGAGAGGATATTGCGGCGATCGAGCTTGTTGTCGCCGCCACGGAACTTGCGCACCATGTCGCGCGCCGGGCCGGCCACCTTGGTGGCCAGGGTCACCTTCTCACGCTTGCCGGGCTGGGCCAGCCAGGTGCCGATATATTCCTCGGTGCGGCCGATCGTGTCGTTGTGGAACGGCGTGACCGGATAGGCCTCGGCCGTGTCGACGAAATTGACGCCGTGGTCGATCGCGTAATCGAGCTGCGCGTGCGCCTCTGCTTCCGTGTTCTGCGACCCATAGGTCATCGTGCCCAGGCAGATCAGGCTGACATCAAGGCCGGTCGTGCCAAGTTTGCGGGTTTGCAAGGGATTGCTCCATTCGTTGCGGCTTGCGCCTTCTTGCCGATGAATTGCGCAAATGCACATGAGGATTTTTCATCGGCCGAATGGCCAATGGGCAAGGGCCAAAATGCCTTGCAAATGGAAGCAATGGAGCCAGATAAAACCGCCGCACGAGGAGCCATGCCGCACAAACGCCGGCGCCGGCCCGCGTCTGCAGCAGGCGCACCACGATGCGGCGCCACAGCCGATGGAGAGGCACAGGCCATGGCCGTTTTGCAACCCAGTCTCGATCCCGATCCCGATCACGCCGCACGGGTGTTGAATGCGGTGCAATCCTCGCGCGCGGCGGTTTCGGCGGTGGCGGCATCGTGGTGCCGATCGGCGCTGCACCATGGGCTTGATCCGGCTGCGCCGCGCAGCGTGGCAGAGCGGTTGGGCGGGGCCGAACTCAAGGCCCTGCGCGCCGGCAATGGCGAATTGCTGGCGGTAGCGGCGCCGGTGCTCGATCGGCTGTTTGGCAGCGTGGGCCTGGCGGGCGCCTGTGTGCTGATTGCCGATACCGGCGGCGTGGTGCTGGATTGGCGGGCGGGTGATGCTGACGCCAGCCGGTTCGAGGAACTGGGCCTGGCGCCCGGGGCATCGTGGGCCGAGGCCGCCCAGGGCACCAATGGCATCGGCACCTGCCTGGTGGAAGGCCGCGCCGTGACGATCCACCGTGACGAGCATTTTGCCAGCCGCAACGTGGGCGTAAGCTGCATGGATGCGCCGATTTTCGATGCCGAGGGGCGGCTTATCGCCGCGCTAGACATCTCATCGGCGCGCGGCGACCATGATCGCGCGATGGCCGCGCTGATCGCCGCGCTGGTGCAGGACGCCGCCCGGCATATCGAGCGTGACCTGTTCTGTCGCCGCTATGCCGCTGCCCGCATCGTGCTGGCCGGCACCGATCCGGCCGCCCGCGGGCATGCCCTGCTGGCGGTGGACCGCGACGATCTGGTGATCGGTGCCACGCGCGCGGCGCGGCAGCATTTCCGCCTGGGCTCGGGCACGGCGATCTGCCCGCGTCCCCTGGGTGAGTTCCTCGGCGATGGCCAGCCCGCCAGCTTTGACGATGGCGATCGCGCGGTGCTGCGCCAGGCGCTGGCACGGGCCGGCGGCAACGTGAGCAGCGCCGCGCGCCTGCTCGGCATCGGCCGCGCCACGTTCTATCGCCGAATGGAGCGAGTCGGCCTGTCGCTGCGCCACTGACGAATCACGTCTCGCGTCGCTGTCGAACGCAGTTCCGCCGCGTTGCGCTGGCCATTTTGTGTGCGGTGGACGCTGCCTTGTGCAATTTTTTTGCGGCGTCGCCGCGCGCAATGCAATTTGTGCAACTGCCCGACGCGGGACAAATTGCCATATCGTGCCGTGCACCTGGGCCGATTAGACGATCGCCATGATCCGCACCCGCCTTGTTGCCGTCGCGCTTGCTGCGCTTGCCGTTTCTGCCTGCGGCGGGGACAAGACCCACGATGCACGCCTGGCCAAGGCAGGCCCCAACCCATCGCTGGCCGCGCTGATGAACGTGGCCGATCCGCAGATCGGGGATCGCAAGGCCGCTGCGTGCAAGGCCTGCCATACATTTGATGCCGGCGCGCCGGACATGGCCGGGCCCAACCTGCATGGCGTCTATGGCCAGCAAATGGGCCGAAACCGCCCCAGCTTTGGCTATTCCGCCGCGTTGCGCGATGCCGGCGGCAAGTGGGACGATGCCACGCTCGATGCCTGGCTGAAGAACCCGCAGGCGGTGGTGCCGCACACCGCGATGATGTTCGGTGGCATTTCCGACCCGCTCAACCGGGCAGACGTGATTGCCTATCTGCGGTCTCAGGCGCGCTGACCCATTTTACTCGTCACCCTGAACTTCAGGGTGACGAGGATGGCATGCTGCTCATGATGGCGGGAAGGTAATCGCATACGAAGCCACGAACGCACGAAGGAGTTTTTGTCATACCTTCTTCGTGCCTTCGTGGCTTCGTGTGGAAAAATGCACAGCATCCTCGGCACCCAACCCTCTCCCCCGAAAGGGAGAGGGCTTTTTGTGCGGCGTTTACTTGCCGGGATGCAGGCGGATGGCGGCGCCGCCGCCCGGCGCCAGCCACAGGTCGAGGGTGTCGCCCTTTTTCACGGTCTTGGTGTCATAGGCGATCTTGTGGCGCGCGTCGGTTTCATAGGTCGCGCCTTCGCCGTCCTTGTAGATCGTGGCGGTGTAGGTCTTGCCCGGATCGAGCATGTCGAAATGCAGCGTCACGGTGCGCGCGGTGGCATCGTTGACGCCGCCGGCGTACCAGTCGTCGCTCTTGCGGTCCTTGCGCGCAAAGATCGCGTATTCGCCCACTTCGCCTGCGATCAGGTGGCTTTCCGACCAATCGGCCGGCACCTGGCGGATGAAGGCCAGTTCCTTGGGATGGGCGGCCAGCGTTTCGATGAAATCGGCCGCCATCTGGATCGGCGAATAGATCGCCAGGTACAGGCCAAGCTGCTTGGCCAGGGTGGACGCCAGCGGCGCATGCTTGGCGCCTTCCAGGCTCAGTACGCCCGGCGTGAAGTCCATCGGGCCTGAGAGCATGCGGGTATAGACCAGCGTCGGCTCATGGCTCGGCCCGTTGGCGAACTGGCCCCAGGCGTTGTATTCCATGCCGCGCGCGCCTTCGCGGTCGATCCAGTTGGGATAGGTGCGGCGCAGGCCGGTATCCTTGACCGGTTCGTGGGCATCGATCGCGATGTGATACTTGGCCGCGGTTTCCACCACTTTGAGATGGTGTTCCACCTGCCGCTGGCCATCGTGATAGGCCATGGCATAAGTATCGGGGGTGGCGCCCGGGGCGCGGATACCGCCGGCGTCGGCCACATAGCCGGTCTTGACCGAATGCACGCCGAGCGCGGCATACATCTTCATCGCATCGTCAAGCTGGGCTTCGTAATTGGCGATGTTGCCGCCGGTTTCGTGATGGCCGATCAGTTCCACGCCCTTCTTGCGGGCATAGTCGGTAACCGCCTTGATATCGAAATCGGGCGTCGCCTGGGTATAGCTGAAATCCTTGCCATTGCCGAACCAGTTGCCGTTCCAACCCTTGTCCCAGCCTTCGACCAGCACGCCGCCAAAGCCGTTCTTGGCGGCGAAATCGATGTATTGCTTGGTGCGGGCCGTGGTGGCGCCATGGTTGGGCCCTTCCGCCCAGGTCCAGTCGCCGCGGATCATGCCCCACCAGATGCCGATGTACTTCATCGGCTTGACCCAGCTGACATCGCCCAGCTTGTTGGGTTCGTTGAGGTTCAGCTCCAGATCGTTTTCGACCAGGCCGGCGGCGTTGTCGGCAATGCGGATCGTGCGCCAGGGGGTGTTGAACGGCAGGTCACGCGTCACCTTGGGGCCGCCCGGATTGGGCGAAAGGGTGGAGCGGAAGCTGGTGCCGTCGATCCGCTTGAACCACATCGCCGAATAATCGACCAGCGCGGCTTCGTGGAACGCCAGGTGCGTGCCATCGGCCAGCTTCATGGTGATCGGCGTGTGCGCAGTCGAAACGCCATCGATCGGGGTCTTTTGATAGACCTGCTCATAGCGATTCCACTCGCCACCGGGAATCCACCAGGCCGCGCCGTTCTGCGCCAGGTTGAACTCGGTCAGCTCGTCGGCGATCTTCATCGTCGTCATCGCGGCCTGGCTGGGCAGTTCATAGCGCAGGCCGAAGCCATCGTTGAACAGGCGGAAGCGCACGTTCATTTCGCGGCCGCCCCATTCGGGCACCTGCTTGAACTTGACCAGCAGCTCGGTGTGGTTGTCGGTCACGTAGCGGCGCTCGCCCCAGGGCTGTTCCCAGGTGCTGGGCGCGGGCTTGCTGGCTTCGCTGCCGATGATGTGGTTGCCGCGCACCATGGTGGGGCCGTCGGTCAGGATGAAGCCGAGCGAGGACGCGCCGATCAGGAGCTTGCCCTTGCGCGACAGGCTGTAGGTGGGGCGGCCATCGCCATCGATCGCCACGGTCAGCACCAGGCTGCCATCGGGCGAGGCGGCGGTGATCGGGCCATCGTTGACCGCGCCGGGGACAGTGGCGATCTGGGCCAGCGCCGGAAGCGGGGCGCACGCGAGGGTCAGCGCCAGCGGCGCTGCGAGACGGGTGAGAACGGACATTGGGGGGTCAGATCCTCTCTTCGATAATCAGGGCGGCAAAGCCGGGCAGATAGCCCAGGCTCGCATCGTTTTCGGCGACCAGCACCATGCCATCCTGGGCCACATCCTGCGGCCAGGCGACGGGCTGGTTGCCCATGTTGATCACCACCAGCAGCGACTGGCTGGCAAACTGGCGCCGCGCCACAAGCAGGCTGGCATCGGCGTGCAGCACGGCAAAGCTGCCGTGGCGCAGCGCCGGGGTATCGCGCCGCAGGTGCAGCAGGCGGGTGGTAAGCGCCAGCAGCGATGCCGGATCAGCTTCTTGCCGATCGACTGCGCGCGCGAGGTTCTCCTCGCCCAGAGGCAGCCAGGGGGCAGGGCCGGCGGTAAACCCGCCCATCGCGCTTTGCGCCTGCCAGGGCAGCGGGGTGCGGGCGCCATCGCGCGACAGCGTCAGCGGCCAGTTGGCGATCGCTTCGGGGTCTTGCAACTGCTCGAACGGGATATCCACTTGCGTGAGGCCCAGTTCCTCGCCCTGATAGACGATGATGTTGCCGCGCAGGGCGGCAAACAGCACGGCCTTCATCCGGGCATAGGCATCGCGCGCCTCGGGCGTGGCCCAGCGCGACAGCGCGCGCGGCGCATCGTGGTTTTCAAAGGCCCAGCTCGGCCAGCCGATGCCCGGTTCGTCCGGCCACTTGGCCAGCACATCGCGCACCATCACCGGCGTGATCTGCGGGGCATAGAGGAAATCAAAGCCATAGGCGCTGTTGAGACGCGCCGCGCCGGCGGTATATTCCTTCATCTCGGTTTCGGCGAGATCGCCGCCCACTTCTGCCACGGTGAACACCGCGCCATAGCTGTCGCACAGGCTGCGCAGCCGCTCGATGAACGTGATGATGCCGGGGTGCGACTGGTTGTAGATCTTGAGCTGGTAATCGAACGGGCGGGTGCGGCGGCGGCCATCCTCGGGCGCGGGCGGATTGTCGCGCAGCGTGGGGTCGTGCATCAGGAAGTTGAGCGCATCGATGCGGAAGCCATCAACCCCGCGATCGAGCCAGAACTTCATCACCCCCAGCAGCGCTTCCTGCACGGCAGGATTGTGCGCGTTGATCTGCGGCTGCTCGGCCAGGAAATTGTGCAGGTAATACTGGCAACGCCGTGCGTCCCAGCGCCAGGCCGGGCCGCCGAACACCGACTGCCAGTTCGACGGCGGCGAGCCATCGGGCTTGGGATCGGCCCAGACATACCAATCGGCGTGCGGATTGTCGCGGCTCTGGCGGCTTTCCACAAACCACGGGTGCAGGTCAGACGTGTGGGCATAGACCTGGTCGATCGTGACCTTGAGGCCCAGTTCGTGCGCGCGTGCCACCAGGGCATCGAAATCGTCGAGCGTGCCGAACACCGGATCGACATCGCAATAGTCCGACACGTCATAGCCGAAATCGCGCATCGGTGACTTGAAGAACGGCGAGATCCAGATGGCATCGGCGCCCAGCCGCGCGACGTGCTCGAGCCGGGCGGTGATGCCGGCCAGATCGCCCACCCCATCGCCATTGGAATCGGCAAAGCTGCGCGGATAGATCTGGTAGATCGCCGCACCGTGCCACCAGGGCAGGTCTTGGGCGGAAGACGGGGGCGTATGCTGGGTCATTGGCCTTGCTTGGGAGAAGAAGAGGAAAGGACGCGGCAGACAGCGCTGCCGTATGCGGGCAAGTCAAGCACGATCGAGCCGGGCGCGGCCACCATGGCCGGGCATTGGCCAAGCAGGCTTTCCAGCCGCCGGGCACTGGTGCCGATCGTGCTGGCCGCCTTGATCGGCTGGCCAGAGGTGTTGAATGCGATGAGATATTCGGCGCCCGTTACAGGATCGAACCGTGATACGCTGAACAGGCCGGGCTTTTCGCCATAGCTGCGCGTCAGCTGCGCCCCCCGCGCCAGCGCCGGGTGCGCGGCGCGCAGCGCGTTGAGCCGGGCGATCAGCGTGTAGAGCGGATGTGCGGGGTTGAAATTGTCCTGCGCCGTGGTGCGCGTGGTGCCCAGCAATGGCTGGTCGTTGTAGCTGGCCACCTTGCTGGCGAACATATCCTGGCGGGCGGCCTGGTCGTTGCCGTGGCCGATCATGCCCTGTTCGTCGCCATAATAGACCACCGGGCTGCCGCGCAGGGTCAGAAGCATGGTATGGGCCAGCGCGGTGCGGGCCAGCAGTTCGTCCTGGCCGATGCCGGGGCGATCATGCTCGACCAGCCAGGCAAAGCGGCCGATATCGTGGTTGTCGATGAAGGTCGGCTGGGCCAGTGCCGCCTTGTCACCGCCTTGATAGAGCACGTCGCCGTCGAACAGGTCGGCCAGGACATCGGTGCCCTTGTCCTGCGCCAGCACCGCACGCACGGCAGCGTGGAAGGCAAAGTCGAGCACGTGGGGATAGCCGTCGCGCCGGGTGAAACGGGCGATATAGCCGTTGTCAGGGTTTTCCCGCGCCACTTCGCCAAAAATGGTAAAGTTGGGAATGCCTTCGCCCCGTGCGACCGCTTCCATTGCCGGAATGAACACCTGCCAGAAGCCGGGATCGACATGGCGCGCGGTATCGATGCGATAGCCGTCGACGTGGAACTTGCGGATCCAATCACCATAGATGGCGATCATCCCGGCGCGCACGCGCGGATTTTCGGTGAACACATCGTCAAGCCCCCCGAAATCGCCGAACCGGCTATTTTCGCCGCTGAACGTGCTGTCACCGCGATTGTGGTAATAGATCGGATCGTTGAGCCAGTCGGGCACCTTCACATGTTCTTCCCCCTTGGGAATGAACGGGGTGTAGGCATAGGATGGATCGGTCAACGCCTTGAAATTGGCGGGGCTGGAATCGCTGTCACCGGCAAAGCCGGGATTGATCGCCGGGCCAGCCAAACCGCCCTTGCGGCTGTAGGGATAGTTGGCCTTGTCGCGATAGGGGGCGGCCGCGCCAGCCGGCACTTCGCGATACTGGATCACGTCGGCGGTGTGGTTGACGACGATATCCATATAGACCTTGAGGCCGCGCGCGTGCGCCGCATTCACCAGCGCGGCAAATTCGGCATTGGTGCCGAAGTGCGGATCAACCTGGGTGAAATCGGTGATCCAATAGCCGTGATAGCCTGCGCTTTCCTGCCCCGGCGCGCCCTGGACGGCCTTGTTCTTGAAGATCGGGCCAACCCACAGCGCGGTAAAGCCCATGCCCTTGATATAGTCGAGCTTGGCGATCAGGCCCTTGATGTCGCCACCATGGTAGAAGCCCTTGTCCGCCGGATCGAAGCCCGACTGCAGGCGCCCGCCGGCAATGCCGCCGGCGTCGTTGGCGGTGTCGCCATTGGCAAAGCGATCGGGCAGCACGAAATAGATCGATTCCCCTGCTGCGGGCCGTGCCGCCACGGCCGACGCCGTCGGAACAGCGGCTGGAACGGGGGCTGGGGCGGCCATGGCCGGGGCGAGTGCGGTGGTGACCAGGGCCGCGGCAAGGGCACTGGCAAGGCGGGCTTTCATGCGACAAGTCCTTTGGGGGAAGGCGCCGCGCAATGGCGGGCGATATAGTCGGCGTGGGTGGGATAGGCCGCCACCTCGCGGGAAAACAGCGCGTGCAGCGTATCGAGCCAGCCGGCCAGGTCCGCTTCGGAAACCGCCTCGGCGAGGGCATGGCTGGTGGCCGGGATGATGCCCTGGCCGACCAAGACCTGGAGCCAGCCCACTTCGCTGAACAGGTCTGACTGATCGCGGAAGAGGTGGCCCGCGCTTTGGAACAGGGCGATCTTTTCTGCCAGGCTGGCGGGCAGGGGCAGGTTGCGACAGGCCTGCCAGAACGGCTCTTCACGCTGGTTGGCCCAGTAATGCAGCACGATGAAATCGCGGATGCGCGCCATCTCGTCGGCAAACTGGCGGTTGAACGTGTCGCGCACGGCGGCAGCGGGGCGGCAGGTCGGGCCGAACGTCATGATCCGGGCGATCATCGACTGGATCAGATGGATCGAGGTGGATTCCAGCGGTTCGAGGAACCCACTGGCCAGCCCCATGGCAATGACATTGTGCGACCAGGCTTGCTGGCGGCAGCCCGTGGTGAAGCGGATCACGCGCGGCTCAGCCAGCGGCGCGCCATCGAGATTGGCAAGCAGGCCAGCCGTCGCTTCATCGTCTGACAGGAACGCATCGCAATAGACGCGGCCATTGCCGGTGCGGTGCTGCAACGGGATGCGCCATTGCCAGCCCACGCCGTGGGCGGTGGAGCGGGTATAGGGGGTGAGCGGCGCAGCGCTGGCGCAGGGCACGGCCACGGCGCGGTTGGCCGGCAACAGGTGCGACCAATCATCGAACCCCACGCCCAGCGTGTCGCCGATGAGCAAGGCGCGCAGGCCCGAGCAATCGATGAACAGATCGCCAGCGATCATGCGGCCATCGGCCAGGCGCACGGCCGTGACATCGCCGCTGGCGCCGTCACGATCAACCGCCACGATCAGGCCTTCCTCGCGGATCACGCCCTTGGCCTGGGCATAGCGGCGCAGATAGGCGGCATAGAGGCCGGCATCGAAATGGAAGGCGTGCGGCATCTGCGGCACGTTGCGGTTGGTCAGCGGTGCGCCATCGTGCATCTTGCCCGCGCGGGCGGCCAGATCGTTGACGCTGTAATCGCCCAGTGGACGGGCCAGGCCAAGGCGATGCGCGCGCGACCAGAAATGGCGGAAGGCGCCCAGGCCAATATCGCGGCCGACATCGCCAAAGGCGTGAAGATAACTGTGCCCGGGGCGCAGCCAGCCGGCAAATTCGATGCCCAGCTTGAACGTGGCGCCGGTGGCGCGAATGAAATCGGTTTCGTCGATGCCCAACGCCTGGTTGAACATGCGGATCTGGGGAATGGTGGCCTCGCCCACGCCGATCGTGCCGATCGCGTCGCTTTCCACCAGGGTAATGCGGGTGTTCTCGCCCAGGAAATGGCCCAATGCGGCCGCACACATCCAGCCTGCCGTGCCACCGCCAACAATGGTGATCGAACGTGCTACTTGGCTGTCCATGGCCCTGTGCCCCCCGCAGGAAAGGATCGGGCGCGCAAACAGCGCCCTGCAATCCAATGCAATCGTGTCATGGCGGCGGCAGACGGTCCAGCCTGGACCGCCTGCCGCCTGAGGGAACTTACAGCTTGTAGCTCAGCGTCAGGTAGAAATCGCGACCATAGCGCTGGTAGTCGATCACCTGGCGCGGATCATTGTTCTGGTAGGTGATGAACGGACGATCGGTCAGGTTCTTGGCCTGGAACATCACGGCCAGACCGGCAAAGCGCGAACCAGGCTGGAATTCATACCCGATCTGTGCGTCGAGAATGCCTTCCGACTTGGCGGTGCGGTAGGTCGGGTTGGCCGAGAGGCCAGCCACTTCAGCCAGGAAGCTGGAGCGGAAGCGGTAGTTGGCGCGCGCCTGGAAACCGGCCTTTTCATAATAGACCGAACCGTTGGCCACCCAATCCGACAGGCCGGGCAGGGTGATCGGCGCATCCGGGGCCTTGGCAAACACGATGCGGCTGTCGGTATAGCTGGCCGAAGCGAAGATGCCGAAGCCATCGAGCGCTGAGGAGAACATGCCGAACGGCAGCGACGCGGTGACTTCCGCACCCTTGACCGAACCCTTGCCGGTGTTGCCGGGCGAGGCGACCGGGCCGATGGTGGTGCCGATCTGATCGCGGATGCTGGCCGGCAGATTGGCGACAACCGCCTTGAAGTCATAGGGATAGGAGTTGTTGGGATCGACGAAATCGGTCAGGCGCTTGTAATAGAGCGCTGCCGAAACATAGCCACCCTTGGCGAAGTAATGCTCGGCCGAAAGATCGAGGTTGGCCGACTTGTAGGGGCGCAGCGCCGCGTTGCCGCCGTTGGAGCTGAACAGCGGGCGGGTGGGATCGGTCGAGCCCAGATTGGCCGTGTTGACCGAGAATTCCTGGTTGACGCGTTCCTGGTCAAGACGCGGGCGCACCATGGTGAGCGAGCCGGCGAGCTTGAGGTAGGTGGCCGGGGCCACTTCCAGGGCGAAAGCGGCGCTGGGCAGCACGTTCCAATACTTCGCGCCGCCCGTTGCCGGGGTCACGATCACGGCGCCGGTCGTGCTGTCGAAGTTCGAGAGCGAACCGGTCGAGCTTTGATCGGTATAGATACCCTGGACGCCCACGGTGCCGGTCAGGCGCTTGCCGCCCACGTTGCCATCCAGGTTGACCATGGCATAGCCGGTCCAGACCTTTTCGGTCACCGAGTTGTCGCGCACCAGCGAGACCGGACGGTTGTCATACACCGAGTTGTACGCGTTGTTGTACAGGTACATCGGATCGAGCGCGAGCATGCGCGGCACGCCGAGGTAGGCGAGCGGAACGGTGCCGATGATCGCGGCCTGCGGGATCGGGGCAAAAGTGGTGGTGCCGCTGCCCGGGGTGCAGCCGGTGCCGCCGCCCTTGGGGCACAGGAAGTACGACGTGAACGCCGAGGTCTTCTTGCGATAGCTGTAGTTGGCGCCCACTTCCCAGCCCTTGAGCAGGCCGCCTTGGGCGAATTCGCCATCAAGGCTGGCGCGCAGCGAGGCGAGATCGTCCTTGAAGCTGGGCTTGTTGAGGAAGCCGGCCTGCACCACGGCCGTGGTGCCGTTGTAGCCCCAGCCGCGCGGATCGGTGATGCCGAAGTTGGCGGCATTGCCATAGTCGAGCGTGGGCACGATATCGAACGTGCCGTTGCCGTTCTGCGAGATGTGCAGCGTGTCGCGCGCGCCGGCGTTGATGTAGCCGGTGCCCGAATAGTTTTCGAGCAGGAAGTCGGTGCGCTTGGCGTGGCTGTAGCTGGCATCCACCGTCAGGTGCATCGTGTCGCCCAGGCCGATCACGTTGTTCCAGCCGATCGACAGGTTGTCTGCCTTGCGCTGGTTGTAATCGTTGCGCATCACGGCCTTGACATTGCTGATCGTCGCGTCGGTGACGAAGCCGTTGTTCACCTTGTAGCCCGGCTGGATCACCGTGGTGTCACCACCGCCCAGGCCCGACCAATCGGGGAAGATCGGGAATTCGATGCCGCGCAGGTGCTGCGTTTCCTTGAAGTGCGAATAGAGCACGTCGAGCGTCGAATGCCAGTTGTCGTTCGGCTGGTATTCCAGCGTGGCAACCGCGCCATAGCGGTCCAGCATGTTGGACTGCACATAGGGCTTGGCACCGCCCAGCATCAGGGTCTTGCCATCGGCCAGGGTGGGGAAGCCCCAGGCGTTGTAGCGTTCATCCTGCGACGGGGCCGAGGTGGCCGAAACGCCGATGGCGATGCCAAAGGTGTCATCGGCAAACTTGTCGACGTAGGTGGCCGAGGCGCGATAGCCGTAGCGCTTGCCGTCCGGGTTGAGCTTCTGCATGCCGTTCATCTGGCCGCGCAGCTGGACCGCGATGACGCGGTTGGCCTGGGCGAGCGGGCGCAGCATGCGCAGGTCGACCGTGCCGGAAATGCCCGCCGCGATCAGCGAGGGATCGGCGGCCTTGTGAACCACCACGTTCTTGAAGAATTCCGACGGATACTGGTCATATTCGACGCCGCGGTTGTCACCCACGGTGACCTGCTCGCGGCCGTTGAGCAGCGTGGTCGAGAAATCCGGGCCAAGGCCGCGGATCGACAGGCGCTGGTCGCGCCCTTCGAGGCGCTGTGCGGTCACGCCGGGCAGGCGGGCCAGCGAATCCGCGATCGACACGTCGGGCAGCTTGCCGATGTCTTCGGCCGAAACCGCTTCGACGATGGCGATGGAGTTGCGCTTGATCGAGGCCGAGGCATTGAGCGAGGCGCGGATGCCCGAAACCACGATGGCGCCCTGTTCGGGCGTGGCATCGGCAGCGGCCTGAGGAGCCTGCGGTGCCGGGGTTTCCTGGGCGAGGGCCGGGCTGCTGCCGGCCAGAACGGTCGCCAGCGCGACCAGCGAGCAGCGCAAGCCGCCCGCAGAAACTGCGTGATGTGCCATGATACCTTCCACTCCCCCAGCCGGCCTGCAGCCGGCTACGAACCTTGTTGGCGTGCCCATCGCCAAGGCGGCGATCGGCTGAATGCGCGACACCCGCCAGGTGCGTCATCCCGT
This sequence comes from Novosphingobium sp. 1529, assembly GCF_040544855.1. NCBI lineage: Bacteria > Pseudomonadati > Pseudomonadota > Alphaproteobacteria > Sphingomonadales > Sphingomonadaceae > Novosphingobium > Novosphingobium sp. 1529. The sequence continues at coordinate 876,263 of NZ_JBEPKW010000001.1, read as the reverse complement.
CATGCGGGGATGTGACACCTGGTTCCACCGGATCTCGCTTGGTTTCAAATTACGCCGAAGCGGGCCGCGAGCGAATATGGCATACGTATACCATGCATTGTGTATGTCTTCGCGAATGCGGAAAAATCCATTGTATTACATATGTATAGGCCAATGCATCATGCATTTGGATAGGCATTTTATCCGGGATCGTTGCATAATTTTGTTCTTATGCATAAGAATGGTAGCGATAATGCAGTCGCGAATCTCGGCTGAAGGGGAGAGTCGGCCATGGGGCGCAAGCCATCCAACAAGCCCACCAGCTTTGAAATTGCCTATCTTGCCGGGGTGTCGCAGCCCACGGTCAGCCGTGCCTTGCGTGGCAGCAAGTCCGTCAGCAAGGCCACGCGCGAAAAGATCGAGGCGATCGCCCGGCAGTTGAACTACACGGTCGACAAGAACGCCTCTTCGCTGCGCACGCAGCGCTCCAACACGCTGGCGCTGCTGTTCTTCGAAGACCCGACGCCCGATGAATCCAACATCAACCCGTTCTTCCTGTCGATGCTGGGATCGATCACGCGGCATTGCGCGGCCAAGGGGCTGGATCTGCTGGTATCGTTCCAGAAGCTGGAGGATGACTGGCACCGCCGCTATCAGGAAAGCCACAGGGCCGACGGGCTGATCTTGCTCGGTTATGGCGACTACACCCTGTATGAAAGCCGCCTGCGCCAGTTGGTCAAGGCGGGCACGCATTTCGTGCGCTGGGGATCGGTCGATCAAGGCACGATCGGTGCCACGGTGGGATCGGACAATTTCGGCGCTGGGCGCCTGGCGGGCGAGCATCTGATTGCGCGCGGCCGGCGGCGCATTGCCTTCCTGGGCCAGGCAGACAGCCATTATCCCGAATTCGAGCAGCGCCACGCCGGCCTGCTGCGCGCGCTGGCCGCCGCCGGGCTATCGCAAGATCCGGAATTGGTGGTCGATGCCATCAGTTCCGAGGAATCCGGCCATGGCGCGGCACGCGTGCTGCTGTCACGCGGGGTGCCGTTCGATGCGATCTTTGCCGCAAGCGACCTGATCGCGATCGGCGCGCAGCGCGTGCTCGCCGATGCCGGGCTGGCGGTGCCTGGCGACGTGGCGCTGGTCGGCTTTGACGACATTCCCGCCGCCGGTTTTGCCAATCCCCCGCTCACCACCGTGGTGCAGGATATCCGCCTGGCGGGCGAGGCGCTGGTGGAATCCGTGCTGGCCCAGATCGAAGAACGCATTCCCCCGCCTGCGATCCTGCCCACCCGGCTGGTGGTGCGGGCGAGCACGGGGGGATAGGCTTGGTCAAGGTCCGGCACCACCCACCGACCCCCTCCTCTAAAGAGGATGGGTAGAACGCGTCGAAAAGCCCCATCCTCTTTAGAGGAGGGGGTTGGGGGTGGTGGAAGCCTTGAGCAAAGCCATCAACGCATAGCATTCGTATGCATCTCGCCCCGCCGCCAACTCTGGCGCATCGCGCCTGTCTAGAAAATAGAGAGAGGACGCCATGAACACGCCGCAAAAGCCCGCGCAGACGTTCTGGGGGCTGTGGAACACGAGCTTTGGCTTTTTCGGCATCCAGCTGGCCTTTGCGCTGCAGAATGCCAATGTCAGCCGCATTTTCCAGGCGCTGGGCAGCAAGGTGGACGACCTGGCGTTCCTGTGGATCGCCGGGCCGGTAACCGGCCTGGTGGTGCAGCCGCTGATCGGGCATTGGTCCGATCGCACCTGGGGCCGTTTTGGCCGGCGCCGGCCCTATTTCGTGGCCGGGGCGGTGCTGGCGGCGCTGGCACTGCTGGGCCTGCCCAATACCCCGCTGCTGATCGCGGCGGCGCTGTTCCTCTGGCTGCTCGATGCCTCGCTCAATGTGGCGATGGAGCCATTCCGCGCCTTTGTGGGAGACATGACCCCGCCGCACCAGCGCGCGCAGGGGTTTGCCCTGCAAACCTGGTTCATCGGGGCTGGCGCGGTGCTGGGCAGCCTGGCCCCGGCGGCCTTCAACGCCCTGGGCATTGCCAATACCGCGCCCGAAGGGGTGATCCCGCCCTCGGTGCGCTACAGCTTTTACCTGGGCGCATTCGCGATGGTGGCGGCCGTGGCCTGGACGGCGCTGCGCGTGCGCGAATACAGCCCCGCGGAGATGGCCGCCTTTGCCGACGAGCCGGAAGCAGCAGCCGAGCACGAGCCGCTGGTCTATCCGGCGCGCGGACCCTTGTGGATGCTGGGCGGCGCGGCGCTGCTGGGCCTGGTCCTGGCACTGGGGCTGGACAAGCAGTTGCTGGTGCTGGGTGGCGGCCTGGTGGCGTTCGGCCTGTTGCAGGTCGTCGTGCGGGCGCGGGCCAGCACCGGCACGCTGGCCCAGGTGATTAGTGATCTGGCGCAGATGCCGCGTGCCATGCGGCAATTGGCCCTGGCGCAGTTCTTCACCTGGGTGGCGCTGTTCATCCTGTGGATCTACACCACGCCGGTCGTCACGCGCGAGGTGTTCCACGCCACCGATACCAGCGGTGCGGCCTATAATGCCGGGGCCGACTGGGTGGGCGTGATGTTTGCGTTCTACAACGGGGTGGCCGCGCTGGCAGCGTTTGCCCTGCCGGTGCTGGCGCGGCGGATTGGCAACGTGCGCACGCATATGGTCGGCCTGGGGGCAGGGGCGCTGGCATTCCTGCTGCTGCTGGTGATCCGCGATGCGCACCTGTTGCTGCTGCCGATGGCGCTGGTCGGCGTGGCCTGGGCCTCGATCCTGGGGATGCCTTACGTGATCCTGACGCGGGTGTTGCCGCCACGCAAGTTCGGCATCTACATCGGCCTGTTCAACCTGTTCATCGTGATCCCGCAACTGATCGTGGCCACGGCCATGGGCGGGGTGATGCGCAGCTTTTTCCCCGATCAGCCCAAGTGGACGATGCTGGTGGCGGCGGTGGTCATGGCCGGCGCAGTGATCGCCATGGCCCGCGTGGAAGAAGACTGATCAGGCGCGCAGTGCGGCCTCGAGCGGGGCCGCCAGGCGCTGGTGATCGCCCCAGTTGGTCGCCAGCGCCCTGACGCCCTCGGGCCGCACCAGCACCTGGGCGGTCCACAGGTTGTTGCTGCCATCGTGCCACAGGCTGCCGTCTGCCCGCACGACCCAGCCCAGCGCATAGCTGCCGCCAAACGGCGGGGTGTGCAGACGCTCCCAGGTTTCGCTGCGTAGCATGACGGCGCGGGTGCGGTGCGCATCGAGAAACGCCAGCATGGCAGCGATCGGCGCATGCAGCCGTGCGGCGGGCCCGGCCACGGCGGGATTGTCAGTTGGCGGCACGCCTGGCGGATGGGGTACGCCGTGTTCTCCTGGCCACCACGCGTGGCCCACCGGCTGGTCGAGCAAGCCCGGCGTTCCCGGCGCGCCAAAGCCGGCGCCAGCCATGCCAAGCGGCCCGAGCAGGCGCTGCAGCAACAGCGCTTCCCACGGCGCGCCGCACGCCGCCTCCAGCATGGCGGCGGCGGCCACATAATTGCGGTTGGAATAGATGAACCGGGCGCCCGGCGGTGCCTCTGGCGCGCGCGCCATGGTCATGCGCGTCAGCGCGAGGCGGCTGGCGCGGGGATCGGCTTCCTCGGCCGGAAAGGCGTCCATCTCGGTATCAACGTCAAGCCGGGCAAAGCCGCTGGTGTGCGACAGCAGGTGCAGCAGAGTAACTCCGCGCCACGGCGCTGCGGCGGCATCGGCCAGGCCCAGCCGCGCCACGAGTTGCTCGTCCCAGGCCAGCTCGCCCGCTTCCACCGCCAGTGCGATCAGCGTGGCCGTAACCGGCTTGGTGATGGACCCCCAGTGCCAGCTGTCGCCAGGCGCCACCGGCACATCGTTGCCCAGCATGCGACGCCCGGCGCAGGCCTCTCCACTGTCAGCCAGCGTTTCCCGCCAGCCCGCTGCCAGGGCCGGCACATCCAGCCGGCGGCGCAGGCGCGCGGCGGCATCCGTGCTGCGGGGAAAAGCAGGCGCAGCGGCCAGGGCGCGGCTTGACCAGGCAAGTCCAGCCAAAAGCCCGATCACCCCGCGCCGCGTCACGATCATTGCGCCGCCAAGGCCGGACCGAACCGCGCGCGGTTACCCCAGGGCATAGCCGTTCCACGCCTTGATCGGGCGGATGACAAAGCTGGTGTGCATGGTGCTGACGCCGGGCAGGCGGGCCAGGCAATCGCGGTGCAGGCGATCGTAATCGGCCATGTCATGCGCGGCGATGCGCAGGCGGTAATCCGCCACGCCCGAGATCAGATAGCATTCGAGGATTTCGGTGGAATCGAGCGTGGCCCGTTCGAACCGCTCCATCGCTTCGCGGCTCTGGCTTTCCAGCGTGATGTCGATCAGGGCATGCAGATTGAGGCCGATCTTGCTGGCATCGACCCGCGCGCCATAGCCGGTGATCGCACCGCTCTCTTCCAGCGCGCGCATGCGGCGGTGGCAGGCAGAGCTGGAAAGCCCCACCCGATCGGCCAGTTGTGCCAGCGAACTTTGCGAATCTGCCTGCAACGCGGCCAGCAGCTTGCGATCTATGCGGTCCATCAACGCCGTCTAGCGCAAAATCTTCGCGGATAAAGCCAGATTCGCGGGAAGCCTTGGCTCGTTTCGGATCAAAGCGAATAATCCGCTGGCGGCGCACCGTGCCGCTTGCTGCGCGATGCTATCAGGGTGATCGCCTGGTCGAGCGTTTCACCATCGATCGCGCCATCGACCATGATCGTCTCGCCCGTCAGGTTGTTGCGCACGGCCACGGCCGGCGTGCCCTGCACAGTGGCGCGTTCGGCCGCATCGCCTTCGGCGGCGACGCGGCCCAAGGTTTCATCGCTGCGCAGGCAGGCATCAAGTTTGGCGCCATCGGCCGCGCCATCCTGCTTGGCCAGGGCAACCACGGCCGGGCGCCCACCTTCCAGGCCGCGGCCATTGCCGCCGGTGCGGGCAAAGTAATCGTTGAGAAAGCGATAGAATGCGGCCGCGCCGCCCTGGTCGGCCACGCACAGCGCGGCCATGCTGCCCAGCACCGCCGGTGCGCCGTGGAAGGGCAGGGGCAGCATGCGGATCGCCAGGTTGGCCTTGCCCTTGGCGCGTTCGATCGCGGCATCGGGCACGCCGGCAAACTGCTTGCAATAGGGGCATTCCGGATCGGACCAGACCACCACGCTGATCGGCGCCTGCGCCGGCCCGGCCAAGCGGTCCTGCGCCAGCAGCGCGCCCACATCGGGCACGGTGCGCCACGGCGCGGGAATATCGGGTGTCTGCACGGCGGCCTGCGCCATGGCCGGCGCGGCCAGCAGGGGGGCAGAGGCCGTGATCGTTGCCGCCAGGGCGATCGCCCAGAACTGTGCGCGCATTCCTGTTCCTTGTCCTTTGCAAACTTTGGCCGTGCTGTTGCGCAATCCGGTGCGGGCGGCAAGCCTTGCCGTGCGGGCAGTGCACGCTTTGCATTTCGCGGCGGCTGGCTGTAGGGCAGCTGAATATATCCCGCCAAATACAGCCTGCGGGCTGCGGAGTTGCCATGGCCCGCCTTGTGCTTCGTCTTCTTGCCCTGTGTTGCCTTGTTGCGGCCGCCTTCCTGCCGGCTGCAGCGCCGGCCGCGGAAAATTCCGGTGGCCGCGGGCCGCTGGTGCTGGCAGCGGCCAGCCTGCAGGAATCGATGAATGCGGCGGCCGACCGCTGGGCAGCGCTGGGCCATCCGCGCCCGGTGCTGTCGTTCGCGGCCTCTTCGGCCCTGGCCCGCCAGATCGAGGCGCACGCCCCGGCAGACCTGTTCGTGTCGGCCGATGAAGACTGGATGGATGATGTCGCCCGTGCCGGTCTTGTCGCCCCGCGCACGCGCGCGCGGCTGGTGACCAATGCCCTGGTTATCGTGGCGCCGGCCGGCAGCCCGCTGCGGCTTTATCCGGCGCCCGGCTTTGCGCTGATGCAGGCGCTGGCCGGTGGAAAACTGGCGATGGGCGATCCTGCTGCCGTGCCGGCTGGCCGCTATGGCAAGGCCGCGCTGGAGCGGTTGGGCGTGTGGAACCAGGTGCAGGGCCAGGTGGCGCGCGCGGAAAATGTGCGGGCGGCCCTGGCGCTGGTCGCCCATGGCGCCGCGCCGCTGGGCGTGGTCTATGCCACTGATGCCCGCGCCGAACCGGGGGTGAAAGTAGTCGGCGTGTTCCCGGCCGGCAGCCACGCGCCGATCACTTATCCGGTGGCGCGGCTGACCGCGTCCACCCATCCCGACGCCGAAGCATTCCGCCGCTTCCTGCTCTCCGCCGAAGGCAAGGCGATCTTCCGCCGCTTCGGCTTTGTCGCGCACTGAGCCGCGCGTGCTGCTTTCCGCGCAAGAATGGGGCGTGGTCGCGCTATCGGCCAAGGTGAGCGGGGTGGCGATCCTGGGCGTGCTGCCGCTGGCGTTCGCGCTGGCCTGGGCGCTGGCACGGGGGCGGTTTCGCGGGCGTGTGCTGCTTGATGCGCTGGTGCATCTGCCCCTGGTGCTGCCGCCGGTGGTCATCGGCTGGATGCTGCTGGTGGCGTTCGCCCCGGCCGGCCCGATGGGTGCTTGGCTGTGGCGCCTGTTTGGCGTGACGCTGCTGTTCCGCTGGACCGGCGCGGCGCTGGCTGCCGCGATCATGGCGCTGCCGCTGATGGTGCGGGCGATCCGCCTGTCGCTCGAGGCGGTCGATCCCCGCCTGGAACAGGCCGCGCGCGCACTCGGCGCCGGGCCATGGGCCACGTTCTGGCGCGTGACGCTGCCGCTGTGCGCGCCGGGCATAGTGGCCGGCGCGGTGTTGGGCTTTGCCCGCTCGCTGGGCGAATTCGGCGCGACCATCACCTTTGTGTCCAACATCCCCGGCGAAACCCAGACGCTGCCGCTGGCGATCTATGCCGCGTTGCAGGTGCCCGGCAGCGATGCCACGGTCTGGCGCCTGGCCGGGGTGGCGGTGCTACTGTCGGTCCTGGCACTGGTCGCCTCGGAACTGCTCGCGCGTCGGCAGGGGGGAAAGGGCGCGCATGTCCTTTGACCCGGCCCCATCCTTTGACATCGACGTGGTGCTGGCGCGGGGGCAGCGCGAATTTCCCGTGCGGGTGGCAGGTGGCGGCGGCATCACCGCGCTTGTCGGGCCATCGGGGCAGGGCAAGACCAGCACGCTCGATGCCGTGGCCGGCCTGCTGCGCCCGCTTTCGGGCCATATCGCGGTGGGCGGCACAGTGCTGTTCGATGCAGCGCGGGGAATAGACCTGCCGCCCGAACGGCGCGCGGCCGGCTATGTGTTTCAGGATCTGCGCCTGTTTCCGCACCTGAGCGTGGCGGACAACCTGCTGTTCGGCTGGCGCCAGGCCGCGCCCGAACGACGCACGCTGGCGCTGGACGAAGTGGCCGGTTTTCTAGATATCACGCCCTTGCTGGCGCGCCGGCCGCACACGCTTTCGGGCGGCGAGGCGCAGCGCGTGGCGATCGGCCGCGCGCTGCTGTCGGGCCCGCGCTTTCTCTTGATGGACGAGCCGCTGACCGCGCTCGATCCGGCGCGGCGCGAGGGCGTGATCGCGCTGATCGCCCGCATCCGCGATGCCTTTGCCCTGCCGGTCCTGCTGGTATCGCACCAGCAGGACGAGGTGGCACGGCTGGCCGATGCGGTCGTGGAAATCTAGAGCATTTTCAAGGCAGGTGGAATCACCTGCCGACTCGGAAAATGCGGCAAATCAAAAGGCTAGATTTCCAGCTGGCTGCCCAGTTCGATCACGCGGTTGGTGGGCAGGCGGAAGAACTGCATCGGGCTTTCCGAATTGCGCACCATCCAGGCAAACAGCTTTTCCCGCCAGATCGCCATGCCCGGCCGCTTGGACGCGATCAGCGTCTGCCGCGCCAGGAAATAGCTGGTTTCCATCGGCTTGAATGGACCGGCCGCGCGCGTTTCGGCGGCGAGTTCGGCGGGAATGTCGGCCTCGTCCATAAAGCCGGTGCGGATGATCATGCGGTAGAAGCCATGGCCCATGTCTTCCACCTCGCGCCGCTTGTGATCGGGCACGTGCGGCACCCCGGCGGTCATCACGGTCAGAACCACGACGCGTTCGTGCAGGATGTGGTTGTGCTTGAGATTGTGCAGCAGCGCCGGCGGAATGCCTTCAACGGTAGAGGCCATGAACACCGCCGTGCCCTTGACCCGGCGCACGCGTTCGCACACCGAACCCAGGAACAGCTCGAACGGCATGGCATCTTCGGCGAGGCGTTCGCGCACGATGCGCCGGCCGGTGGCCCAGGTGGTGAGCGCGGTGAACGTGATCGCCGCGACCATCAGCGGGAACCAGCCGCCATCGGGGATCTTGGTGGCGTTCGATGCGAAATAGGCGCCATCGATCACCAGGAACGTGCCGGTAACGATCCCGGCCACCAGCGGATGCCATTTCCACACGGCAAAGGTCAGCACGCCCAGCATGCAGGCGGTAATGAACATCGTCCCGGTCACCGCGATGCCATAGGCCGAAGCCAGGTTGCTCGACGTGCGGAACGCCAGCACCAGCAGGATGACCATGACCAGCAAGACCCAGTTGACGAACGGCACATAGACCTGGCCGGCCGCGCTGGCGCTCGTATGCAGAATGCGGATGCGCGGCAGGAAGCCCAGTTGCACCGCCTGCTGCGAGACCGAAAACGCGCCCGAGATCACCGCCTGGCTGGCGATCACCGTGGCCAGCGTCGCCAGGATGACCAGCGGCAGGCGCGCCCAATCCGGCGCCATCAGGAAGAACGGATTCTCCACCAGGGCCGGGTTGCGCAGCAACAGCGCCGATTGCCCGGCATAGTTGATGAGCAGGCACGGAAACGCCACCCACAGCCACGCCACCATGATCGCGCGGCGGCCGAAATGGCCCATATCGGCATAGAGCGCCTCTGCCCCGGTCACAGCCAGCACGACAGAACCCAGCGCCAGGAATGCCAGCAGCGGATCGAGCGTGAAGAACTTGACGGCGTACCAGGGATTGGCTGCCAGCAGGATTTCCGGCGCGCGGGCAATGCCGTTCAGGCCGAGCAGCGCGATGACCAGGAAATAGACCAGCATCACCGGGCCAAACAGCTTGCCCACCGCCGCCGTCCCGCGCGACTGGATGGCAAACAGGCCGATGAGGATCGCAATCGAGATCGGCAGCACCACCTCGGCAAAGGCCGGGTGCACCACGGTCAGCCCTTCGACTGCCGACAGCACCGACACCGCCGGCGTGATGATCGCGTCGCCATAGAACAGCGCCGTCGCCACGATGCCCAGCACCACGGTGAAGGCGGTCCATCGCCCCGGCTTGAGCTGGCGCCCGATCAGCGCGAGCAGCGCCAGGCTGCCGCCTTCGCCCTTGTTGTCGGCCCGCAGGATCACGAAGACGTACTTGACCGTGACGATCAGCGTCATCGTCCAGAACATCAGCGAGAGCACGCCAAAGATATGATCGGCATCCACCGCCAAACGGTGGTGGCCGATGAAGCTTTCCTTCAGCGAATAGAGCGGCGAGGTGCCGATATCGCCAAACACCACGCCGATCGCGCCCACGGCGAGGGGCACAAGGCCCTGCGCCTCGTGGCCCTCATGATGATCGACTCCGGCGGTGTCAGCGGCGGGGGAAGCGTCAGCAGCGGCAGCGGCAGGCGTGGATTCGGGCGCGCCCGGATAGGACATGGCGGTCATGCCGGCGCCGCTACGCCCGGCAATATCCCGATGCGACGAAATTTATGCATTCTTTACGCGACCACCCGCCCATCTCGTCGCGCCGGCATGACACGGTGCGACAGCCTTGGCTCTCGACAGAGGGGGCCCTGCTGCGGCATCCGGGTGGCATGACACTGGCCCTTGCCCATCGTATCGCACCTGCGCCCGGCGCTGACGGGGACGGTGGGCTGGTCGCCGGCCTGCTGGCCACCGCGGCGCTGATCGGGCTGGCCAGCCTGGTCGGCATGACGCTGCTGGCGCGGGGGGATGTGGCTGATATCGGCCTGCTCTATCTGGTGCCGGTCATGTTTGCCGCGATCCGCCTCGGTCTGCGGCCGGGGCTCGCGGCGGGGCTGCTTTCGTCGCTGTGTTATAACTATTTCTTTATTCCGCCGCGTTTCACGCTGGCGGTGGCCGATCCCTCGCACCTCATCACGCTGGTCATCCTGCTGGGCGTGGCGCTGGTGGGCAGCCACATGGCGGCGCGCCTGCGTCACCAGGCTTCGCTGGCGCAGGCGCAGGCCGGGCGCGACGCGCTGTTGGCCGGGTTTGCCGGGCGCTTGATGGGGGTGACGCGGCGCGACGCGCTGTGGGCCTTGCTGGCCGAAGAAGTGGCCCGCCAGTTTGGCCTGCGCGTGCTGGTGGCGGCAGCCGATGCCCAGGGCATCGCCACGCTGGTGGCCGCGCACCCCGCGCACGATCGCCTCGACCTGCTGGAGGCGGCTGCCGCGCAATGGTGCCTCGACAGCGGGCGCTCGGCCGGGCCGGGCGGACAAGTGCCCACCGCGTCGGAGTGGTTGTTCCTGCCGGTGCCGGGCGGCCAGGGCCCGCTGGCCGTCGTCGGGGTGGGCAATCCCGATGGCGAGCTGCCGCTGCACGGCGGGCAGACTCCGCTGCTGGAAAGCCTCTTGGCCCAGGCCGGTCTTGCCTTGGCGCGGATTGCCCTGGAAGAGGAAAAGCTGGCCCTGGGCCGCGTGCAAGAGCGCGAGCGGCTGCGCAGTGCCCTGCTGTCGTCGATCGGCCACGATCTGCGCACCCCGCTCACCACCGTGCTGGGCACGCTGCGCGCGCTGCGCCCACTGACCCCAGAGCAGGCGGCCGCCTTGGCCAGCGCGCGCGGCGAGGCAGAGCGGCTCGACCGGTTCGTCGCCAACCTGATCGAGATGGTGCGCCTGGAAATCGGCGCCTTGCAGCGCGATCCTGAACCGGTTGACCTGGCCGAGGCGTGTGACGCGGCACTCGATCATCTCGCGCCAGGCGGCCTGGTCGGCCCGCTGGAACTGGTCGTGCCCGAAGACCTGCCGCTGGTCTTGGCCGATCCACGCCTGCTGCACCATTGCCTGATCAACCTGATCGACAATGCCGTGCGCCATGGCGGCAACGGCGGCATTCGGATAGAGGCGCTGGCTGATCCGCAGGGCGGGGTGGAACTGGCGGTCTGCGATCGTGGGCCCGGCCTGCCGCCGGGCGAAGAGGAGCGCATTTTCGGCATGTTCACGCGGCTTGAAGGATCAGACCGGCAAGGCGGCACGGGGCTGGGCCTTGCCATCGTCAAGGGCTTTGCCGAGGCGATGGGCCTTTCCGTGACGGCCGCCAATCGCCCGGGCGGCGGTGCGCGCTTCGCCCTGCATGTGCCGCCCGCGCTGGTGCGGCCTGTGGCCGTTCCGGCGTGAGCGGCACGACAGAACCGGCTGGCCCCGGCGTGCTCATCGTCGATGATGATCCGGCGATCCGCGCGCTGTTGCGCCAGACGCTGGCCCAAGCCGGTTATGGCGTAAGCGAGGCCGCCACGGCGACCCAGGCCCTGGCCCAGCGCGCCGCACAGGCGCCCGATCTGGCGCTGCTCGATCTCGGGCTGCCCGATCGCGATGGCCTGGAAATCCTGCCGCAACTGGTGGCGGCGGGCCTTGCCGTGGTGGTGCTGTCCGCGCGCGATGCCACCGCGGAAAAGGTTGCCGCGCTCGATCTGGGCGCCAGCGATTATGTCACCAAGCCATTCGATCCCGAAGAAATCCTGGCGCGCGTGCGCACCGCGCTGCGCCATCGCGCGCGGCTGGCTGGCGTACCGGGCGGGCAGGCGGTCTTGCGCTTTGCCGATGTGGAGATCGACCTCGCCGCGCGGCAGGTGCGCAAGGCCGGGGCAGAGGTGCACCTTGCCCCCAAGGAATATGCGTTCCTGGCCGAACTGGCAGGCAACGCCGGCCGCGTGGTGACGCATGCGCAATTGCTGCGCACGATCTGGGGGCCGGGGCACGAGACAGACGTGGAATATCTGCGCGTGGCGGCGCGCGGCATCCGGCGCAAATTGGAAAGCGATCGCCCGCCCGGCCACTCGGCGCTGCGCAACAAACCAGGCATCGGCTATCGCCTCGATCTGGCGCGCGGCTAACCCGAACCTGCACCACCCCCACGCAGGTTTACGTGGCCCCGGCTTAAACGCCATTTGAGCACGCCGATGATAGCGCCTGTCCCGGTCAATTCCGCCACCAGGACCGGGGAAAGATTGCATGTTCAAAAGGCGCGTTGTCGTTCCACTCGAAACCCGTTTCGCGCAGGCGGTGTTCGAGCAGGCGGCCGATGGCTTCCTGCTGATGCAGAATGGCCGGTTTACCCTGTGCAACGCTGCCGCGGAGCGCGTCTATCAGCGCCCCCGGCACGATATCATCGGCGCCTCGCCCGACATGCTGGCCGCGCCCTGCCAGATGGATGGCCGCCCCACGGCCGAGCACGTGGTGGAACGGATTGCCGAGGCGCAGCGCAACGGCTTTGCTCGCTTCGAGTGGCTCAACCTCGACGGCAATGGCCAGCCGTTGCGCATGCTGGTGACGCTGACGCCATTGATCATCGATGGCGGCGATGCCTTGATGATCCAGGTGCAAAGCCAGGCCGAAACTTCTGCCGTGGTCGATGCCCTGCGTGAGGGGCTGGAGCGGCTGGCCGGTGGCGATCTCGATTGCCGGCTGACCCGCGCGTTCCGCCACGATTACGAATGCCTGCGCACCGCGTTCAATTCGGCGGTCGATGCGATGGCCGGGGCCATGCGCTCGGTCGGCGGGATTGCCGAACAGGTGGCCAATGGCTCGGCCGAAATTCTCGCCGGGTCCGAAGATCTTTCCACCCGTACCGAACAGCAGGCCGCCGCCGTGGAAGAGGCCGCCGCCGCGCTGCGCCAGATCAACGAAAGCGTGCAGAAATCGGTGCAAGAGGCGGGCAACGCCAGCACCATGGTGCAAACGACGCTGGATGAGGCCCGCCAATCGGGCGACGTGGTGGGCCGCGCGATCGAGGCGATGGCGACGATTGAGAAATCGTCCCAGGAAATTGCCGAGATCGTGGGCGTGATCGATGCGATTGCGTTCCAGACCAACCTGTTGGCGCTCAACGCCGGGGTCGAGGCGGCGCGTGCCGGCGATGCCGGCAAGGGCTTTGCCGTGGTGGCGAGCGAGGTGCGCGCCCTGGCGCAGCGGGCGGGCGATGCCGCGCGCGATATCCGCGCCCGCATCGGCAGCTCCACCGAACAGGTTTCCAACGGCGTCGCGCTCGTCACCGCCACGGGTGACGCGCTGGAGCGGATTGCGGCCAGCGTCGGCGAAATCAACGACGTGATGCAGCGGATCAACGGCACGTCGAGCAACCAGGCGACAACCCTGGGTCAGATCAATGCCACCGTGCGCGATGTCGATTCGATCACCCAGCAGAACGCCGCCATGGCCGAGGAGGCCACGGCCACAGCCCGCAATCTGGCCGACCAGGCCAACGTGATGGCACGCGAACTGGCCAAGTTCCGCTTTGCCGGTAACCAGGCCACGGCCCGCGCCACGCCCGCGCCGCGTCCGGCAGTTGCGCTTCGACCGGCGGCAACGGAAGCAAAACCCCGGCTGGCGCCGGCTGCGGCGGCGGTTGCATCAGTGCCATCAGTGCCGCCTGCGCCAGTCCCCGCGCCCGCGCCCCGGCCGCGGCCATCGGCTGCCCCACGCAGTTCCGGCAATGCGGCTGTGGCGGAGGATGACTGGTCCGAATTTTGAGCGGCTTCAACGCCAGCAGCGGCATCCTTCAGTCTACGCCACGCGACAGCTCTGCCGCCGGCGTCAGCGTACGCATCGCCGGATCGCGCGCAGAGCGGGGAGGTGCGCTGCCTTCCACCAGGCCGTCAAGCGCGCGCACGGCGTCGGTTACGAGCGGCACATCGGCCTTGCCGGCCACGCGCCAGGCATCGCCCTGCGCATCGCGACGCGGGCCATCGGGCAGGAGCCAGGCGGCATCGAGTGCGCCTAGCGCGGCCAGTACCTGCACCTTGGCAAGATAGGCGCCGGCCACCCCATCGTTGTAGGCGCTGCGCGCCTGAAGCAGTTCGCGTGCCAGTTGGAGCACGTCGAGCGTGGTGAACATGCCCGCCCGCTCTTGCAGCACGGCGCCATCATAGGCGTTTTGCGCAGAGGCCACCGCCTTGGCGAGAGTGTCGATCGCGGCGGTCTGGGCCTGCCAATCGTTCCATGCGCCGGCAAGGGCCGCGCGATTTTCGCGCAAGGTGGCGTCCATCAGGCGCCAATCGGCATCATTGGCCGCTTGCGCGGCGTGCACGCGCGCGACGCGCTCGCCACTGTCAAACAGAGGGCCAGACAGCGTGACCACGCCCTTGATCTCGGTCTGGCGCAAGGTATCGGAATAGTTGGAAAAGCCGGCCGAGTAGGGCAGCAGGGCTGCCGTCCCCTGGAAATCGACGCGCGGGCGGCGCTCCGCTCTGGCCGCTTCCACGCTGGCGCGCGAGGCGCGTTCGCGTTCCTGCGCGGCGTGGATCAGCGGGTTATGCGTTTCGGCATAGGCATAGGCTTCTTCCAGATCGGCCACCGGCAATTGCAGCGGCGGTGGCGCGGCCAGGTCGCCCGGCCGCGTGCCGATCATGCGCAGGAATGCAGCCTCGGCCGTGCCGGCGTCGCGCTGCGCGGCAAGCAATTGCACGCGGCCCAGTTCCACCCTGGTTTCTACCTGCTGGATATCGGTGGCCGTCACCTCGTGCGCGGCCAGGCGCGCGCGATTGTCGGTCAATTCGCGGGTCAGCGCGGCCAGGTTGTCTGCAGCGATGGCCACGGCCGTGCGGGTGCGGCGCAGGCCGACAAAGGCATCGGCCGCATCGAGCAGGGCCTGCTGTTCAGCCGATTGCAGCACGGCCTGCTGATAGGCGGCCTGGGCGCGTGCGCCGCGTTCGTTGGCAAACGACCGGCCAAAGCTGAACAAGGGTTGGGTCAACACGGCCGTGGCGGTAGATGTCCAACCGCTGCGGCCCAGAAACACGCCCTTGGCAATTTCGAACCGGTCGCGCGTCCAGCCATAGGTCAGGGCATAGTCCAGCTTGGGGCCATAGGCGGCGCGTGCCTGTGCCACGCCCCAGGCGCTGCTCTGCGTGCTGCTGCGCTGGGCCAGCAGGGCCGGCGATGTCCAATAGGCATAGCGCAGGGCATCGGTCAGCGTGGAAACCGGCCGGCCTGACAGCGCGCCTTCGGCGATGTCTGCTGGGGTTTCGGGCGGCAGGCCGGCGCTGCGATCGATATCGACCGCCTCCTCCGCCCGAGCGGTGGGCATAAGCAGGGCCAGCGCGGCCGTGGCGCAGGCCCAGTGCAGGTTTAGGTGCAGGCGTGACCGGCGCACGCAGACGGGGCGCAGATGGCGCAGGGCAGAGCAAATGGCGGAAATCCCCCTCAATTGTCGCGGAAAGCGCGCATGAACTGGTCACGCAGCGGCTTGGTGACATAGGACAGCAGCGACCGGTTGCCGGTCTCGATATAGGTTTCGGCGGGCATCCCGCTGCGCAGCGCCAGCCCCTCACGCGCCACGGCCGCCTGGTCCACCGCAATGCGCACGGTGTAATAGGCCTGGCGCGTTTCCTGGTTGTCTGTCCGATCGGTGGCGACATAGATCACCCGGCCGGGAATTTCCGGGGTCGCGGCGCGGTTGAACGCGGAAAACCGCACCCGCGCCGCCTGGCCCACGCGCACCTGGTCGATATCGGTGGGGCTGACCGAAGCTTCGACGACCATGACATCGTGATCGGGCACGATTTCCATGATCGGCTCGGCTGGCCGTACGACATCGCCGATCGCGGCAAAGGCAATCTTTTCGATCGTGCCGGAATAGGGCGCGCGGATTTCGCTGCGGTCCTTCTGGTCCGATGCGCTGACCTTGCGCAGCTGCTGCTGGTTGAGCGCGGTATTGACCTGGGCCAGATCGGTGCCGGCCTGGACGCGGCGGGTCTGCACCGTCTGGATCGATTGCTCCTGCGCTTCGGTAATGCGGGCGCGGGTCTGGGCGATCTGCGCCTGCAACTGCGCCACTTGCCCGTCAATATCCACGGCCGTGCGTTCCAGCTGGTTCAGGCGGTTGATCGTGACCAGTTGCTTGTCCCACAGGTCGCGCACGCCCTGGCGTTCGGGCTCGATCAGGTGGCGTTGCTGGCGCAGGGCATCGATCTGCGCCTGAAGCCCGGTGATCTGCTGGTTGTATTGCGCCACGCGCGCGGCGAGCTGGGCGCGCAACTGACCTTCTTCGGTCTGGCGCATGGCGAACAGGTGCTGTTCGTCGGCCATGGCCTTGGCCGCACTGGGGTTGCCCGCTCGCAACAGGTCGGCCGGAAAGACCACCTGGCCCAGGCCCAGCCGCTCTGCTTCCAGCCTGGCTTTCTGCGCCAGCAGCTGTTCCACGGTGAGGTTGGAATAAGTGGCATCGGCGCCGGTCACGCGGTCATCCAGCCGCATCAGCAGTTCACCCTGGCGCACATGCTGGCCATTGATCACCGCGATCGTGGTGATGACGCCGCCGGTGGGATGGGCAATGCGCTTGACCCTGCTTTCCACACCCACCTGGCCACCGCCGATCACCGCGCCACCGATCGGCACGATCGCGGCCAAGGCAAACAGCAGGGCCATCAGCCCGGCCAAGGCGAAGACCAGCCGTACCAGCAGGCGCGGCGCGTGGGGGCGCGGCGTGGTGGGTTGGTCGATCCACAGCGTTGGCAGCAACTGCCTGACAGCGTCGGGAGAGAGTGGGGCGTTCATCGCGCGGCCTCCTTCGCCAGGTGGCCGGCGGCCGGCGGCGCGGCGGTGGTTTCGTTGGCTGGCAAGGTGCGCTGCATCACGGCGTCGCGTTCGCCAAAATCGACAAGGCGGCCATTCTGCATCACGGCGACATGGCTGATCGGGCCGAGCGTGGCCGGGCGGTGGGTGATCATGATCACGATGCCACCCCGCTGGCGCATGTCCATCACTGCGCGGTTGAGCGCGGCATCACCCACGGCATCAAGGTTGGAATTCGCCTCGTCCAGGATCAGCAGATGGGGATTGCCATAGAGCGCGCGGGCCAGGCCCACCCGCTGGCGCTGCCCGGCGGATAGCTCGCTGCCCCCGGCGGAAACCTGGGTGTCATAGCCATCGGGAAGCGCCAGGATCGCCTCGTGCAGGCTGGCAGCGCGCGCCGCGGCCATCACCCCGTCGGACGTTGCGGCCGGATCGAACCGGGCGATGTTCTGGCCCACCGTGCCATCGATCAGATCGACCGTTTGCGGCACATAGCCAAAGGCACTGCCCAGCGCTTCGGCATCCCACTGGTCGGGCGTGGCGCCATCCAGCCGCACCTCACCACGCTGCGGTTTCCAGATGCCCAGGATGCCACGCACCAGCGTCGTCTTGCCCGCGGCGCTCGGCCCGATCACGGCCAGGGCCTGCCCCGGTTGCAGCGACAGCGACACGCCCTGCACGGTGAAGCGTTGCGTTCCCGGTGGCGCTACCCACAGATCGCGCAGGGCCAGTTCCCCGTGCGGGCGATCGAGTGTCACCTGGCGTTCGGGCGGACTGCGGAACGTGGTGATCGCCTGGACGATCCGGCCCCAACCGCTGCGTGCGGCCACCAGCCCTTTCCAGTTGGCAATCGCGGAATCGACCGGCGCCAGGGCGCGCCCCGAGAGTACCGAGGATGCCAGGATCACGCCACCGCTGGCCTTGTCATCGATGACCAACAGCGCGCCCACGGTCAGGATGATCGATTGCAGCAGCATGCGGAACGTGCGGCTGGCCCCACCCAGGCGCGAAACGGTGCGCGCCAGTGCCGATTGCGCGGCAATGAACTGGCTTTCCCAACCAGAGGTGCGCGACACGAGGCGATCCTGCATGCCCATGGCAAAGGCGGATTCGGCAAAGCGGATTTCGGACAGCGTGGCGGCGCTGCGCTGCCCGGTGATCATCGCCAACTCGCGCGAGGCGGTTTGCGTGCGGCGGTTGGACAGCAGCGCCAGCACCGCCATCACCATGACGCCGGCCAGCGCGGTCAGCCCCAGCCACCAGTGCAGTGCGGCCAGCACCACCAGGAACATCACCACCCAGGGCAGGTCGATCAGCGCAACCGGGCCGGCGCCAGCCAGAAACGTGTGCACCGCGTCCAGGTCGCGGGCAAACTGCAGGCCATCGCCCTTGTCCGGCCCCGCGCGCAGCGGGCGGGCGACCGTGGCATAGTGGACAGCACCGAACAGATCATCGTGCACGCCATTGGCAACGCCCAGCAGCGCCTCTGCCCGAATTGCCTCGAAAACCGCTTGAAATACGTAGATCAGCACCAGCATGACAAACAGCCCCACCAAGGTGGGAATGCTTCGGCTGGGCAGAACCGAATCGTAAACCAGCATCATGTAGCCCGACCCGGCAAAGACCAGGACGTTCAACAGCAGGCTGGCCACGGCGACCAATCCAAGATTTCCGCGATATCTGCGCAGGAACAGGCGCAGCATTTGCCGATCCACGTTGTAACACCCCCACAAGGCCCTTGTTGCCTTGCGGGTATAGCAGTGTGGCATCAGGCCATTCCGGCAGATGCTTCCGGCTCGGAACTATAACGCTGTGATCAGGCCCGTTACGTGGCGTTTCAGGCGGCTTCTGCCGCCGTGCAGGCGCGGGCGCCAACGATCAGCATCTCACACCAGACCCCGCGCGGATCGAACATGAGATCGACCGCTTCGAGCCCCGGCTGCGCGCGCAGCAGGTGCGATCCCGTGCCCTGGTGGGCGGGTGGGCTGACCAGGGGCCCACCCGATTCCTTCCACAGCAGGTAGAGCCGGTCACCATCGGGTGCCAGGAACCAGCGCAGATCGACCCAGCCGGCGGGATCGGACAGCGCGCCGTGCTTGATCGCATTGGTGCACAGCTCGTGCACCGCCATGATCAGCGGAATGCAGCTTGGCTCGGGCACTGTGCAGGGAGTGCCGCTCAGGCGGATGCGTGATCCCTGGCCGAAGGGGCCGATAGTGCGCTCGATCAGTTCGGGAAGATGCCCTTCGGCTTCGGTGCCGATGCGCAGCAGGTCGCTGGCCTTGGCCAGGCTGTCCAGGCGGTGGGAAAACTCGCGGAAGAAATCGAGCGGGTTTTCGGCACGTGGCCCACGCGCCGACAGGGCCTGGATTATCGACAGCAGGTTGCGGCAACGGTGGCGCAATTCGCGGTTGAAGGTGTCCTGCTGGCGGTTGACGGCGTCAAGTTCGCGCACCGTGGTGCGCGCCACTATCGCCATGCCCATGACCAGGACCACGCAGGCGGCGCCCACCAGCAGCGACACGAGCGGCCGACCGTGCCAGGCGATGCCCATGATCGATCCGGCAAACAGCCACTGCGCCACGGCAAACGAGCCGAACACGGCCAGCATGGCAAAACCCTGTTCCAGCAGCAGCGCGGCGATCAGCACCGTGGGCCAGAACGCGAGGAACGGCATCACCGCAGGTTGCGGCTCTATCACCAGGCGCAGGAGCGACGGCACGAACACCAGAAGGGCGCACAGGATCGCCTGTTGCAGTGCGCTGCGCTGCCGGATCAGCGCGGCGCGCATCATGCCGGAAACCCCGGTCAGAACTTTCATCTGCGCCCCTTTGACCCTGGCCGCGCCAGGCGAATCCCTGCGGCGGGTCTTTGTAAAACAGTGTTAACGCCATTGCCGGCGAACCGCAGCCCTTTTTCCGTTTGCGCCGGGCCAATTGGCCCAAATAACTAGGGCTGGCGGGGGCGGGACAGCCTTAATGCGGCCTCGATCTCCAGCAGGCTGCAGAGCAAGGCGCGCTCTTCCAGGCCAAGCGCCTGGCTGCGTTGCAGCGTGGTGCGGCACAGTGCGAGCAGGCTGGCGGGATGCCGCGCGAGCGTGGCGCGGAATGCGTCCAACGAGGGCGGCGCGGTAGGCAGATCTGCTGGCAGCCCGGCCGGAACGATCAAGGCGTCTTCGGGGGCGGCGGCGGCGCGCAGGCGCCACAGGACGGCAACCGCGCGGTCCACCATAGCGCGCACCAGATCGCCTGCCGCCTCTCCCGATGCGCGGGCTTTGAGTTTCTGGCGATAGCGGCGTTGCCGTTCGGCATTGGTCAGGGCCATGACCCTGCCTAGACGGGGTTTGGCAAGGCTTGAAAAGCCCGGTCAGCCCCTTGCGTAACCATCCCTATCGATGGCTCCTGCACCCACTATCCCGCGCTTTTGCCGCTTTTGACATGCGTCAAGGAGGCGGCGCGCGGCTGGGCTATCTTGCACAGGTGGCCCGATCCGTCACCGGACCAGGGCGGATGGGCATGGAGGATGCAGCGATGACCAATCCTGAAAGTATGGCACTGCGGCGTGGGATCGCCGGCACGCTGCTGTTCGATGGTGAACTCGCCAGCCGCGGTTTCGAACTGAATGCCATGTGCTTTTCATTCAACGACACGGCCAATCGCGCCGCATTCCTGGCCGACGAAGACGCCTACTGCCGGCGCTATAACCTTACGCCCGAACAGCGCGATGCGGTGGCGCGGCGCGATGTGCTGGCGATGATCGAGGCAGGTGGCAATGTCTATTACCTGGCCAAGCTGGCGGGCATTTTTGGCCTCAACGTGCAAGATCTCGGCGCCTTGCAAACCGGCATGAGCGTGGCCGAATTCAAGCAATACCTGCTTGACCAGGGCGAGGCCGCGGGCTGCGCCCCGGCCAGCAATGACGTGGGAGTGGCGGCATGAGCGCGCAGATCATCGGTGGCTATTTCAGCAGCCACGTTCCCGGCATCGGCGGCGCGATTGCGCGCGGCGCCCAGGCAGAGCCCTATTGGAAGCCGTTCTTCGATGGCTATCCACCGGTGCGCACGTGGCTGGCGCAGGCGCGCCCGGACGTGGCCATTGTGTTCTACAACGATCATGGGCTCAACTTCTTCCTCGATGCCATGCCCACGTTCGCGGTGGGCGCAGCGGCGGCCTATCCCAACGAGGATGAAGGCTGGGGCCTGCCGGTTTACAAGACTTTCCAAGGCGATCCCGGGCTTTCCTGGCACATTATCGAGGAACTGGTCGGCAGCGGGTTCGACATCACGATGTGCCAGAAGATGAAGGTCGACCATGCCCTGTCGATCCCGTTCGAGCTCGCCTATCCCGACGTGGCGGCCTGGCCGGTGAAGATCGTGCCGATTGCGATAAACACCGTGCAATACCCGCTACCCTCGCCGCAGCGCTGCTATGATCTGGGCCGTGCCGTGCACCGCGCGTTGCAATCCTGGCAGGATGATACACGCGTGGTGGTGATCGGATCGGGCGGCCTGTCGCATCAGCTGGATGGCGCGCGCGCTGGGTTCATCAATGCCGACTATGACCGCTTCTGCCTCGATCACCTGGCCAACGATCCCGAGGCGCTGTTGCGCCATTCGACGGAAGAGGTTGCCGCGATTGCCGGCACGCAAGGGGTGGAGATCGTCAACTGGATCGCTGCGCGTGGCGCGCTGGGCCAGGGGCCGCATGCCGAAGTGACGCGGAATTATCACATCCCGATCAGCAATACGGCCGCAGCAACGCTGGTGTTGACCCCGACCTGACAGCTTGGCAGGTTTGGCCCGTGCCCGTGGCATACGGGCCGATAGGCCGGCGCGTCTTCCTGGGGGGGAGGGCGCGCCGGTTCTCTTTGGAAGCCCTCGCGGTGGTCTACGGCCTTAGTCTGCCATGTCGTTGACGGCCATCAGGGCCAGCTCGGTGCGGTTGTCGATGCCCAGCTTCTGGTACATGGCGTGAAGGTAAACCTTCACGGTGCCTTCGCCGATATTCAGTTCCGCGCCGATATCGCGATTGCGCATGCCGCGCGCCACCAGGCGGGCGATGCGCCGCTCGCGTGGGTTCAGGCGATCGAGCGGCCCGGTGCCCTCGGGATGAAGCGACAGGTCAAGCGCGCGCTGCAGAAGGTCTGCCGAAATGGCCCGTTCGCCTTCCTCCACCTTGGCCAGCACATCGATCAGTTCATCGCCGGCGCCATCCTTGGAGACGATGCCCTCGACGCCCGCGCGCATCACCGCCAGCAGATTGCGATCGGTCAGCTCGGCAGTCAGCAGCACGACCCGCCGCCGATCGCCCCGGGCCCGCAGCGTTTCGAGCACCTGGACCCCGTTCATGCCGGGCATGTTGATATCCAGCACGACGATTTCGGGATCGTGGGTGGCGATCGCGTCCAGCGTTTCCTCGCCGCTGGCCGTGGCGGCGACCACTTTGAAGCGGCTGTCGCGCAGCACGGCGGCAACGCCGGCGCGGATAAAGCCGTGGTCGTCAGCAACAAGGATCGTGGTCATGCCTTCAGGCCTGTCATGCATTGATGCGGGTGGGCACTTCGATATCGAGGCGGGCGCCCGGGCGCAGATGGTTGTTGGAATGTTCGGCGATGCGCACGCGGCCACCCAGTGCCGCCACGCGCTCGGTGATCGAGCGCGGCTGGCACAACTGGCCCGCCCCTGGAAAGCCAACCCCGTCGTCTGCAATCGTAACGGTCAGGGTGGACCCGTCGTGGTGGAGCGAAATCATCACTTCGCTGCACTGGCCATGTCGAGCGGCATTGGCAACAGCCTCGCGCACCATTTGTCGCAACTCATAGGCAAGATGGATCGGCACCGGCAGCGGGCCGGTCTGTCCGTCAAAGCGGATCTGGACGCGCCAGTGGGCCGACATTTCCTCGACCAGGCTGCGCAATTCCTCGGTCACGTCGGCAGCGCGATCACCGTCCTCGCCGCGGCGCAGCCGGTCGATCATTACGCGCAACTGCGCCTGCTCGCGGCGCAGCGCTTCCTTCATCGCCACGATTTCGCCCTCAGGGTCCTTGCCGTCGCGCAGGCGGCGACGCAGCGCCTCGAGCCGGAACATCGTGCCGGCCAGGAACTGTACGACGCTGTCGTGAAGGTCGCGCGCCAGGGCATTGCGCACTTCGGCCACGGCCGAGCTCTTGGCCAGGGTGGCCATTTCCTCGCGGTCGAGCGCCAGGCCGATCTCGCGCACCAGGGCGCTCATCCACGGCAGGTCGTCCACCGCCATGGCGGGAATGCCCCAGACCAGCAGCTGCCCCTGGCTGGAAACAGAACTGAACGTGGCAAGAATGCCTTCGTTGACGCCGCAGATCTCGGCCAGCGGAATGGCGGCAGTGCTGCGCTCGATCACCAACTGGTGCTCCGCCGGCAGGCCGATGCGGCGCGCGCGCTGGCGATCGAACAGGGTGGGCGGGGCAGGCATGGCCAGGGCCGTGGACAGGGCGCTCGGGCCCTGGCGCTCGCTCGTAACGCGGCCATCGTCCTCGATCAGCAGATCGATCCAGGGCTCGTCACCCCAGGCCACCGCAAGAGCCGCGCCGCGTGCCCCCATGGTGAGGCAGGCCTGGCGCAAGGCGCTGGCCAACACGCGGTTGCGGCGCGCGCCGGGCGGGCCGGCTGGTTCGGGCAGAGTCACCACGCGCCGCCCGCGCTGGCGGCTGGCCAGCCACAGCATCAGCATCGACACCACGACCATGCAGATCAGCCCACGCACGAAGCGCAGCGGATCGGGGGCGGCCCCGCCAAGCGTCAGCATCCCGGCCGGCACGATCGCGGCAAAGAACAGGCCCATGCCGGTCGTCGCCACGCCGATCGTGCCCCAGCGCACCAGGGCAACCAGCAGCAGAAACGTGCCGAACACCAGAAACGGCCCGGTCAGCACGCCTTGCGGGCGCTCGGTAAAATAGATCGCGCCGGCAAATGCCACGAAATCGATCACCTGCGCGGCCGGGGCCAGGCGGCAATCATACCACCAATCCGTCCAGGCCGCGCAGGCGAGGACGATGACCCAGAAGACATAGCCACCAGCCAGTATCCGGGTGATGCCGGGATTGCGCAGCGCCACATCGGGAGCGAACACGATACCCGCCATGAACATCGCGGCCATCGTCAGCCGGCACAACGCCAATACCTTGCCGCTGCGCCGCGCATACATGTGACGGATCTCCAAGCCTGCGGCCTCCCTATGGGAAAAGATATGTGGCGCCCTGTGCGGATATGCAATCGGATTGCGCTCCCGGCGGGTGGGCTTTTACGTTAACCATTGTTACAGGGGGCTATGCCATCGACCATGCTTGCCGGTTCATGAATACCGATACGGGGCGCCGACCTGACGCGGCGCTGATTCGCATCCTGTGGGATGCGGGCTGGCATGCACTTGGCGCTGCGGATAGGATGGGAGGCAAGTCATGACCGGATCGCCTTCCTCTTCCTCGCCGCTTGATGCGTTGACGGCCAAGCAGCGCGAGGTGCTGAACCTTCTGATCCAGCACAAGACCTCGAAGGAGATATCCCGGATACTGGGTATCTCGCCCTATACGGTCGATCAGCGCATTCTGCTGGCACGGGGCAAGCTGGGCGTCACCTCGCGCAGCGAAGTGGCTCAGGCATATAGGCTTTTGCTGGAAGAAACCGGGTCTGCCGGGGTATCCGTAAAACCCGTATATGGTTCGCAGGATGTCGCCAAGGTCATCATTCCGACGCACAAGGACAGCGAAGGACAAGACGAGCCCGAAGCCCCGGTAGACGAAGGTGGCGATGATGGGGATCATCCCACCACGCAAGCGTCCGCCACCATGGACCAAGGGTATCATCGTGTCCTTCCGGAGATGTTCGACGGACCTTACGGGACGCTGATGCGACTGGGGGCAACGGCCCTTATCGCGATGGTCCTGATCCTCACCGTCCTGGGTGGGCTGACGATGTTCTCGCAGTTGTCCAGGATCGTGGATCGTTAACCTGTCGGATCTCCTCCGCATCAACATGGGGACGGCACCGGTGGTGTCGTGTGGAGGCAGATGACGATGACCAATACCAAGCACAACAATACGGTTCGGGCCGCGGTGGCTGGCGCGATGACGCCCGCGGTGGCGCAACTGCGCGTAACCCGCGATCTGCACGAGGCGGAAGCGGCGCTGGACGAGGCGCTGATCCGCCAGGCCAACCTGCTTTCGTCGATGGTGTCTGCGCGGCGTGAGGCGGGGCTGCCGCCGTTCCTCGGGCAGGATGCGCTGATGCGCCTGCTCAAGAGCCAGCAGGCGATGGTCGATGCGGGTGGCGAATTGGCGCGCGTGCACGGCCGGCTCAGTGCCATTGCGGCCGAAACCATGGGCGGCAATGACGAATGCCCCAAGACCGCGACGCTGGTCGATCCGGCCGATGCGTCCGGTGGGGTGATGGCGCCCCTGGCGCACGCAGCCTGACCTTGTCTCCGGCATGGGTATGGAGGATGTGACGGCCGATGCTCTCGCTCTGGCTACCTCGCATTCTCCTGGCCTGCGCCGTTCTGTTCGCCGCCCGCAAGGGCGGCGAACCTGAACAGTCGGTGGCGGCGATCCTGCTCGCGACATTCGCGCTCGACGTTGCCAACCACGCAATCTTCGGAGATCCCGCATGGTTTGCGGTCAATCCCGGTCACCTGGTGATCGATCTTTGGGCGTTCATCGTCCTGCTGTGGGTGGCCTTGCGCGCCAACCGCGCCTGGCCATTGGCCGTCAGCGCGGCGCAGGCGCTGGTCGTGCTCGGCCACGCCGCCAAGTTGTGGGAGCTGGCCATGGTGCGCAAGGCGTACTGGGTGATGACGCAGGTTCCCTTCTCGTTGCAACTGCTGTTGCTGATCTTTGGCACGGCCGCGCACATGCACCGCGCGCGCCGGCTGGGCGACTATCATGGCTGGCGGCTGACCTGATCGCTGCAGCCATGCTGACTCCAGCGGGGAGGGCGGCATGACGGTGCGATCGATGCGAGCCGCCGCGCGCCGAAGTGATGGAGTGCAGGGCATGACCTTTCGAAACGAGCAGATCATGGCAGCAGCACCCACTGCCGGTGTGCCGCGCCCGGCCATCCCGGCGCCAGCGCTGGCGATGGCTCGCGAAGTCTATGCCGCGCGGCGGCGGCGCGAACGGTTCCTGGCGGCAGACCTGTTTGGCGAGCCAACCTGGGATATCCTGCTCGACCTGTTCATCGCCGCGGCAGAGGCGCGCCGCGTGCCCACGACCAGCGCCTGTATCGGCGCCAACGTTCCGCCCACCACGGCGCTGCGCTGGCTGCGCATCCTGGAAGCGCGCGGCCTGGTGGAGCGCGAGGACGATGGTCGCGATGGCCGGCGCACGTTCGTGTGCCTGACCGCGCGCGGCCTGGCGGCGATGACCGATCTCATGCTCAACTGGCAGGCAGCGATGGGTGCAGTCGCGCAGTCCACGCTCGCAACTGACCAGCCACGCCCGGCGCCGGCCTTTTCCTTTGAAATGACTGCTGACTGAAGGCCAGTCTGGCAGGCGTGTATCAAAGCCCGGCTGCGTGCAGCCGGGCTTTGCTGTCTCAGCGCTAGGCCCTATTCATCCAGCTCCCAGCGGATCGAGCCGAGGTAGATGCCCGTGGTGGCCGCGCCACTAGCATCGGTAGCGACGGCGAACCGCGCCCGGCTGGCGATGCGTGCGCAGGCCGTAGCGTCCAGCAGGTCGTGCCCGCTGCTGGCGGTGATCGCGCAATCGGCGACGCGGCCGTCGCGGCCGATCGTTAGCCGAAACCGGGTCACGCCGGTCCAGCCCTCGCGCACCGCCTGGCCAGGATAATCGTTGCGCGTGACCCAGTCGCCGGGATTGCCCTTGGGTGTGGCGCGCTGTGGGGTGGCCTGGGGCTGCGGTTCGGGCGGCGGCGGGAAGAAGGGCTCGGTTGGCCGGATCACCACGGGTCCGTCGTCGATCTGCGGCAGCGTACTCGGGCCAGTTTGGGGCAGCGGATTGGCCGGGGCCAGCTTGTCGATGACCGGCGGCGTGGTGTCGATATGCGTGGGCGCGGTTGGCGGCGGCTTGCGCACGGGCGTCGTGGTTGGTTTGGGCGGCGGGGGTGGTACATAGGTCCAGTTGTTCCCCTGCAGGGTGTGGTGGATCACGGCCGTGATCGCGCCGCCCGCGAACGTGGTGAGGAGTGCGGCGCCCACCCCCAGATGGAGCAGGCCGACCGCAAGGCCGATGCGCAGCGAAGGACGACGGGCAGTCTGATCGACGTAAGCCATGCGTTTCTCCTCTCAGCCATGTACCGGCGGCCTGATTGTGCCTGCCGGGCAACGCTTGCGCGCTCCAAGCGCGTGGGGCGGGCGTTGCAAGGGTGATGGTATCACATGCCTCGTCGTGACAAAGTGAAATCTCAACCGCGTTGGTAGTAATTGTGTCGTGGCGCCTGCCTTGACCGGATCGGCCCTTTGGCGTAGGGGCGCACTCGTTCCGGTATGCATTTGCGTGCTGCCGGCCAGTTAAAGAGCTGAACATTGCCGGTGCGCATGGGGCTGCAAGTGGCGGTAATCCGCCATGGGTGGCCCTTTTCCCTTTGGGTTGGATCTTGCCGAATCGGCAAGGGCGCCTGCCGGGATGCCAGCCGTCAAAGTAACCCGGTGCCGTTGGCCTGGGTGGAGTGTTTTCGGCTCATTCGATGCGTCATGCGCTGCGGCCTCGTGCTGCGCAGTGCCGACCCATTGCATGAGGCGTCTTTCCTTCACCTGTTCCGGCGTTGCCATAACCAAGGTGAAGAGTACTTCATGCCTACGATCAACCAGCTGATCCGCAAGGGTCGCGTCCCGCAGAAGGCCAAGAGCAAGGTCCCTGCGATGGAGCAGAACCCGCAGAAGCGCGGCGTTTGCACCCGCGTCTACACGACCACCCCGAAGAAGCCGAACTCGGCTCTCCGCAAGGTCGCCAAGATCCGTCTGACCAACAGCCGCGAAGTCATTTCGTACATTCCCGGCGAAGGCCACAACCTGCAGGAACACTCCGTGGTGCTGATCCGCGGCGGCCGTGTGCGCGACCTTCCCGGCGTGCGCTACCACGTGCTGCGCGGCGTGCTCGACACGCAGGGCGTTAAGGACCGCAAGCAGAGCCGTTCGAAGTACGGCGCCAAGCGTCCGAAGTAATGGTGGCCGCAAGCGCGGCTGGTGGGGGCAGGTGATGCTCCGCCAGGCTGCCTTGCCGGAATGAGCGGCTGGCCTTGAAGCTGGCCCGATCAGAAGGAATTCAACATGTCACGTCGTCGTCGTCCGGAAAAGCGGGTCATCCTGCCCGATCCGAAGTTCGGTGATCAGGTTCTGTCGAAGTTCATGAACAACCTCATGCTCGATGGTAAGAAGTCGGTTGCCGAAAGCATCGTCTATGGCGCTCTCGACACCATGCAGACCCGTGCCAAGGCTGACCCGGTTCAGCTGTTCCACGATGCGCTGAACAACGTGAAGCCGCACATCGAAGTGCGTTCGCGCCGCGTTGGTGGTGCCACCTACCAGGTTCCCGTGGAAGTGCGCCCCGAGCGCGCCCAGGCCCTGGCGATTCGCTGGCTGATCACGGCCGCCCGCAACCGTTCGGAAACCACCATGTCGGCCCGCCTGTCGGCTGAACTGCTGGATGCCGCCAACAACCGTGGCAACGCCGTGAAGAAGCGCGAAGACACCCACCGCATGGCCGACGCCAACCGCGCGTTCAGCCACTACCGCTGGTAAGCTTCCGAAAAACTGGTCACGTGGCCGTCTTCAAACGGTCACAGCAGTAACCATATGGGGTGGGCTGGAGCAATCCGGCCCTTCCCGAACCCAAGGAACACACCATGGCCCGCAGCCATCCGCTCGAGCGTTACCGCAACATCGGTATCATGGCGCACATCGACGCCGGCAAGACGACGACGACCGAGCGCATCCTTTACTACACCGGCAAGTCCTACAAGATCGGCGAAGTGCACGACGGCGCTGCGACGATGGACTGGATGGAACAGGAACAGGAACGCGGCATCACGATCACGTCGGCCGCGACGACCTGCTTCTGGAACGACCACCGCATCAACATCATCGACACCCCCGGCCACGTCGACTTCACCATCGAAGTCGAACGTTCGCTGCGCGTGCTCGACGGTGCGGTTGCGTGCTTCGACGGCGTTGCCGGCGTTGAGCCGCAGTCGGAAACCGTGTGGCGCCAGGCCGACAAGTACGGCGTGCCGCGCATGTGCTTCATCAACAAGCTCGACCGCACCGGCGCCAACTTCAAGTACTGCGTGCAGTCGATCATCGACCGTCTCGGTGCCAAGCCTGCCGTGCTCTACATTCCGATCGGTCTCGAAGCCGATCTGAAGGGCCTGGTCGACCTGGTCAACAACCGCGCGATCATCTGGAAGGACGAATCGCTCGGCGCCGAATTCTTCTACGAAGAAATCCCGGCTGACCTGGCTGATGAAGCCGCGATCTACCGTTCGGAACTGATCGAACTCGCCGTCGAACAGGACGACGAGGCGATGGAAGCCTATCTCGAAGGCAACGAGCCCGACGCCGAAACGCTCAAGAAGCTGATCCGCAAGGGTACGCTGAACCACTCGTTCGTGCCGGTGTGCTGCGGCTCGGCGTTCAAGAACAAGGGCGTGCAGCCCCTGCTCGACGCCGTGGTCGACTACCTGCCTTCGCCGCTCGACATTGAAGACGTCCAGGGCGTCAAGGTCGACAGCGACGAGAAGGACAGCCGTCCGCCCAAGGACGACGCGCCGTTCTCGGCGCTGGCGTTCAAGGTCATGAACGACCCGTTCGTCGGCTCGCTCACCTTCATCCGCATCTATTCGGGTACGCTCACCAAGGGCACCTACCTGAACTCGGTGAAGCAGAAGAAGGAAAAGGTCGGCCGCATGCTCGAAATGCATGCCAACGACCGTAAGGACGTCGACGAAGCGTTCGCTGGCGACATCATCGCGCTGGCCGGCATGAAGGAAACCACCACGGGCGACACGCTCTGCGCCGAACGCGCGCCGATCGTGCTCGAACGCATGGAATTCCCCGAGCCGGTTATCGAACTGTCGGTGGAGCCCAAGACCAAGGCCGACCAGGAAAAGATGGGCATCGCGCTCAATCGCCTGTCTGCCGAAGATCCCTCGTTCCGCGTCTCGACCGATCACGAATCGGGTCAGACGATCATCAAGGGCATGGGCGAACTGCACCTCGACATCATCGTCGATCGCATGCGTCGCGAATTCAAGGTGGAAGCCAACGTGGGCGCGCCCCAGGTGGCCTACCGCGAATACCTCGCCAAGCCGGTGGACCTCGACTACACGCACAAGAAGCAGTCGGGTGGTACCGGTCAGTTCGGCCGCGTGAAGGTCAAGATCACGCCGGGCGAACGCGGTTCGGGCATCATCTTCAAGGATGAAATCAAGGGCGGTAATATTCCCAAGGAATATATCCCCGCGATTGAAAAGGGCATGCGCGAAACGGCAGCCACCGGTTCGCTGGTTGGCTTCCCGATCATCGACTTCGAAATCTTGCTCTACGACGGTGCATACCACGACGTCGACTCGTCGGCCTTGGCCTTCGAAATCGCCGGTCGCGGTGCCATGCGTGAAGCGGCCCAGAAGTCGGGCATCAAGCTGCTCGAGCCGATCATGAGCGTCGAGGTCGTGACCCCTGAGGAATTCATGGGTGACGTGATCGGCGACTTGAACTCGCGTCGTGGCCAGATCCAGGGTACCGACAGCCGGGGCAACGCCCAGGTCGTCGACGCCATGGTGCCGCTCGCGAACATGTTCGGCTACGTGAACCAGCTGCGTTCTTTCACGCAGGGTCGCGCGCAGTACACCATGCAGTTCTCTCACTATGACGAAGTTCCGGCGAATGTCGCGGCTGAGGTCAAGGAGAAGCTTGCCTGATCACTCTGATCAGGCTAGGGGCGGCGCCTGATTCCGTCGGGTGCCGTACCCCGCAGAATTCACAGACAAGCGAATAGAAGGTTTGAACAATGGCCAAGGCTAAGTTTGAGCGGAACAAGCCGCACTGCAACATCGGCACCATCGGTCACGTTGACCATGGCAAGACCACGCTGACCGCAGCGATCACCAAGGTCCTCGCCGAAACCGGCGGCGCGACGTTCACGGACTACGCGAACATCGACAAGGCTCCTGAAGAGCGCGAACGCGGCATCACCATCTCGACTGCACACGTCGAGTATGAAACTGCCAACCGTCACTACGCGCACGTCGACTGCCCGGGTCACGCTGACTATGTGAAGAACATGATCACCGGTGCCGCCCAGATGGACGGCGCGATCCTGGTCGTGAACGCTGCTGACGGCCCGATGCCGCAGACCCGCGAGCACATCCTGCTCGCCCGCCAGGTCGGCGTGCCGGCTCTGGTCGTGTACATGAACAAGGTCGACCAGGTTGACGACGAGGAAATCCTCGAACTCGTCGAACTGGAAGTTCGTGAACTGCTCTCGTCGTACGACTTCCCGGGCGACGATATTCCGATCGTCAAGGGTTCGGCTCTCGCCGCTCTCGAAGGCCGCGACGACAACATCGGCAAGAACTCGATCACCGAGCTGATGGCCGCTGTCGACAGCTACATCCCGCAGCCGCCGCGTCCGACCGACAAGCCCTTCCTGATGCCCGTCGAAGACGTGTTCTCGATCTCGGGTCGCGGCACCGTGGTGACCGGTCGTATCGAAACCGGCATCGTCAAGGTGGGTGAAGAAGTCGAAATCATCGGCCTCAAGGACACCCAGAAGACCACCGTCACCGGCGTGGAAATGTTCCGCAAGCTGCTCGACCAGGGTGAAGCTGGCGACAACGTCGGCGCCCTGATCCGTGGCATCAAGCGTGAAGAAGTCGAGCGTGGCCAGGTTCTCGCCAAGCCGGGTTCGGTGACGCCGCACACCGAATTCGCCGCCGAAGTCTACGTGCTGTCGAAGGACGAAGGTGGCCGTCACACGCCGTTCTTCGCCAACTACCGCCCGCAGTTCTACTTCCGCACCACCGACGTCACCGGTGAAGTGGTTCTCCCCGAAGGCACCGAAATGGTGATGCCGGGCGACAACCTCACCCTGTCGGTCAAGCTGATCGCGCCGATCGCCATGGACGAAGGTCTTCGCTTCGCCATTCGCGAAGGCGGCCGGACCGTCGGTTCGGGGGTTGTCAGCAAGATCACGAAGTAATATAGGCGCCGGACCGGCGGGAGATTCGCTCTCCCGCCGGACGGTCTTTTTGATCAGTCGCCCCGCTTTCTCCCCATCCATCGGGAGGGGATCAGAGGGTAGGGCGGCTGGTTTTTGTTTTCGCTCTTTCGCATCGGTAAACGGACATGGAAGCCCAGAACATCCGCATTCGCCTCAAGGCCTTCGATCATCGCGTACTGGACCAGGCCACTGGTGAAATCGCGGACACCGCCCGCCGCACCGGCGCCCTGATTCGTGGTCCCATTCCGCTGCCGACCCGCATCGAGAAGTTCTGCGTCAACCGCGGTCCGCACATCGACAAGAAGTCGCGCGAACAGTTTGAAGTCCGCACCTACAAGCGCCTGCTTGACATCGTGCAGCCCAACGCTGCCACTGTCGACGCGCTGATGAAGCTGGACCTCGCTGCCGGCGTGAACGTCGAGATCAAGCTGGCCTGATGCCAGCGCCCTGGCCCCGCCCCCACATGCGTGGCGGGCAGGGCGGCTTGACCGAGCCTCATCGGTTTCCAGTTTTGGGTCACTTGTGATCCATCATCTCTTCCGGCCCTGAGGCTGGCTTGGCGGAAAATTCGTTCTGCCGCGACAAAAGGGATACCTCCGGCCTCCTGCCGCTGCCTTCGGGCGCGGCGCCAAGGGTCGGGAAAGCGTCCCCCGTTCGCTCCTGTTCAGGCAGGGGCACTCAGCCCGGACGGGGCATGCTTCTTATACGGGCTGAACACGCCTTTGGGGGATGGGCCCTCGAAGGCCTCTGTGAGGAGTATGAGATCATGCGCACCGGCGTGATCGCGAAGAAGGTGGGTATGACCCGCCTGTTCCAGGAAGATGGTCGGCACGTGCCGGTCACCGTCCTTTCGCTTGAAGATTGCCAGGTGGTTTCGGTCCGCACTGCCGAACGTGACGGTTACGTCGCGCTTCAGCTGGGTGCTGGCGAAGCCAAGCAGAAGAACGTTGCCAAGCCGCAGCGCGAGCACTTCGCCAAGGCAGAAGTGCCGCTGAAGATGCAGGTCGCCGAGTTCCGCGTCGCTGATGACGCGCTGCTCGATGTCGGTGCCAGCATCGCCGCTTCGCACTTCGTTGCTGGCCAGTACGTGGACATCACCGGCCACACCCAGGGCAAGGGCTTTGCCGGCGCCATGAAGCGTTGGGGCTTCGGCGGTATGCGCGCCACGCACGGCGTGTCGATCTCGCACCGTGCCCACGGTTCGACCGGTAACCGCCAGGATCCGGGTCGCGTCTTCAAGAACAAGAAGATGGCCGGCCACATGGGCGACCGTCAGCGCACCCAGCAGAACCTCGAAATCGTTCGCACCGACGATGCGCGCGGCCTGATCTTCGTCAAGGGCTCGGTCCCTGGCGCGAAGAACGGCTGGCTGCTCGTTCGTGACGCGGTCAAGGTCGATCGCCACGCGCAGGCGCCTTATCCCGCTGGTCTCAAGGCCGCCAACACCAACGAACAGGCCGCTCCCGAAGCCGCCGATGGCCAGGAGGGCTAAGTCGTGAAGGTTCAAGTCCTCAATCTGGACGGTTCGGCCGCCGGCGACGTGGAACTCGCAGATGACGTGTTCGGTCTCGAACCGCGCGCCGACATCCTGCACCGCGTTGTGACCTGGCAGCTGGAAAACCGTCGTGGCACGGCCCGTGGCGCTCGCGAGCGTTCGGACGTTGCCCGCACCGGCAAGAAGTTCGGCCGTCAGAAGGGTGGTGGTACCGCTCGTCACGGCGACCGCAAGGCCCCGATCTTCATCGGCGGTGGCAAGGCCCATGGTCCGCGCGTTCGTGACTTCAGCGTTTCGCTGAACAAGAAGGTGCGCGCTCTCGGTCTCAAGATGGCGCTCTCGTCCAAGGCCCAGAACGGCCTGGTCGTGATCGACAGCCTGGAACTGACCGACGCCAAGACCAAGGCGCTGGCCGGTACGCTGGCCAAGGCCGGCTTCGGCAAGAAGGTGCTCGTCGTGGATGGTGAGCAGGTCAACGAGGGCTTTGCCCGCGCGGCCCGCAACATCGTCGGCGTCAACGTGCTCCCCGCCATCGGCGCCAACGTCTACGACATCCTGAAGCATGATACGCTGGTGCTGACGCGCGCCGCGGTCGAGAAGCTGGAGGCGCGTTTCAATGGCTAAGGACGCAATCGACACGCGTCACTATGACGTGATCGTGGCTCCCCACATCACCGAAAAGGCGACGCTGCTGAGCGAAAACAATGCCGTGGTCTTCAAGGTTGCCGAAAAGGCGACCAAGCCGGAGATCAAGGCGGCGGTGGAAGCCCTCTTCAATGTCACGGTCACCAAGGTGAACACGCTGACCCAGAAGGGGAAGACCAAGCGCTGGAAGGGCAAGCCCTACAAGCGCACCGACGTCAAGAAGGCTGTCGTGACCCTGGCCGCGGGCCAGTCGATCGACGTCACCAGCGGTATCTGAGGCGAAGGCATAGACCATGGCACTCAAGAGCTATAACCCGACCAGCCCCGCACGCCGCGGCCTGGTCCTCGTCGACAAGTCGGCTCTGTGGAAGGGCAAGCCTGTCAAGGCTTTGACCGAAGGCAAGAGCAAGACCGGCGGCCGCAACAACAAGGGCCACGTGACCAGCCGCGGTATCGCGGGCGGCCACAAGCAGAAGTACCGCTTCATCGACTTCAAGCGTCGTAAGTGGGACATGCCGGCCACTGTCGAGCGTCTGGAATACGATCCCAACCGCACCGCGTTCATCGCCCTCGTCACGTACGAAGACGGTGAGCAGGCCTACATCCTGGCGCCGCAGCGCCTGGCCGTGGGCGACGTGGTGGTTGCCGGTGAGAAGACCGACGTGAAGCCTGGCAATGCGATGCTCCTGTCGCAGATGCCGGTTGGTACCATCATCCACAACGTGGAAATGAAGCCGGGCAAGGGCGGTCAGATCGCCCGTTCGGCCGGTACCTACGTCCAGCTCGTCGGTCGTGACCGCGGCATGGTGATCGTTCGCCTGAACTCGGGCGAGCAGCGCTACCTGCGTGGCGACTGCATGGGCACCGTCGGCGCCGTGTCGAACCCCGACAACTCGAACCAGAATCTTGCCAAGGCCGGTCGTAACCGCTGGCTTGGCCGTCGTCCGTTGACGCGCGGTGTGGCAAAGAACCCGGTCGACCACCCGCACGGTGGTGGTGAAGGCCGCACCTCGGGTGGCCGTCATCCGGTCACTCCGTGGGGCAAGCCGACCAAGGGCGCCCGCACCCGTCACAACAAGAAGACGGACAAGTTCATCATTCGTTCGCGCCACGCGAAGAAGAAGAGGTAAGACCCCATGGCACGTTCCGTCTGGAAGGGCCCCTTCGTCGACCTGCACCTCCTGAAGAAGGCCGAAGTGGCCCAGGATGCTGGCAGCCGCGCTGGCCCCATCAAGACCTGGTCGCGTCGTTCGACCATCATCCCGCAGTTCGTTGGTCTGACGTTCAACGTCTACAACGGGCAGAAGTTCATCCCCGTCTCCGTGAGCGAAGAGATGGTCGGCCACAAGCTTGGTGAATTTGCGCCGACGCGCAACTTCCCCGGCCACGCCGCTGACAAGAAGGGTAAGCGCTGATGAGCAAGTCTGCTGCTCCCCGCCGGGTCGGTGACAAGGAAGCTCTGGCCGTCAACACGAACATTCGTGGTTCGGCCCAGAAGCTCAACCTGGTTGCTGCCCTGATCCGCGGCATGAAGGCTGAAGACGCCCTCAATGTCCTGTCCTTCTCGAAGAAGGCCATGGCGGTTGACGCCCGCAAGGTGCTCGCTTCGGCGATCGCCAACGCGGAAAACAACCACAACCTGGACGTCGACGCGCTCGTCGTGGCGGAAGCCTCGGTTGGCAAGTCGATCACGATGAAGCGCTTCCACACCCGTGGTCGTGGCAAGTCGACCCGCATCCTGAAGCCGTTCTCGCGCCTTCGGATCGTCGTCCGTGAAGTCGAGGAGGCCTGAGCCATGGGTCACAAGTCGAACCCCATCGGTCTGCGTCTGCAGATCAACCGCACCTGGGACAGCCGCTGGTACGCCGAAGGGCGCAACTACCAGCAGCTGCTGAAGGAAGACCTTCAGATCCGCAAGTTCATCGTCGAGAGCCTGCCGCAGGCAGCGATCTCGAAGGTGGTGATCGAGCGTCCGGCCAAGCTGTGCCGCATCTCGATCTACGCGGCCCGTCCGGGTGTGATCATCGGCAAGAAGGGTGCGGACATTGAAAAGCTCCGCGCCAAGCTTGCCAAGCTGACCAACAGCGACGTGAAGCTGAACATCGTTGAAATCCGCAAGCCGGAAATCGATGCCAAGCTCGTTGCCCAGGGCATTGCCGACCAGCTCGTCCGTCGCGTGGCGTTCCGCCGTGCGATGAAGCGCGCTGTTCAGTCCGCGCTGCGTCTTGGTGCCGAAGGCATCAAGATCACCTGCGGTGGCCGTCTCGGCGGGGCGGAAATCGCCCGCGTCGAATGGTACCGTGAAGGTCGCGTTCCGCTGCACACCCTGCGCGCGCACATCGACTACGCCGAAGCCGAAGCCCACACCGCCTACGGCGTGATCGGCATCAAGACCTGGATCTTCAAGGGCGAGATCCTGGGTCATGACCCGCTGGCGCAGGACCGCCTGATGCTTGAGGCACAGACCTCTGGCGTCCGTCCGGCGCGCTGAGGCTTGAGGATAGGCTAGCACCATGCTGCAACCCAAGAAGACCAAGTTCCGCAAGGCGTTCAAGGGCCGTCTCCACGGCAACGCCAAGGGCGGCACCGACCTCAACTTCGGCTCCTATGGCCTCAAGGCCATGGAACCGGAGCGGGTCACCGCTCGTCAGATCGAAGCGGCTCGCCGCGCGATCACCCGCCACATCAAGCGCCAGGGCCGTCTCTGGATCCGCATCTTCCCTGACCTTCCGGTGACCAAGAAGCCGGCAGAAGTCCGTCAGGGTAAGGGCAAGGGTTCGGTGGAATACTGGGCTGCCCGCGTGAAGCCCGGCAAGATCCTGTTCGAGCTCGATGGCGTCGCCGGCCCCCTGGCCGCCGAAGCTTTCAGCCGCGCTGCGATGAAGCTGCCGATCAAGACCAAGGTTGTGGCTCGCCTCGGCGATACCTCGCACCTTGGTGGCGAGTAAGGAGTAGGAATGATGGCTAAGTTCGAAGACCTCCGCGTCAAGAGCGACGACCAGCTTACTGCTGACCTCGCCGAGCTGAAGCGCGAACAGTTCAACCTGCGCTTCCAGGCGGCGACCAGCCAGCTGGAGCGTCCGGCGCGCATCAAGGAAGTGCGCCGCGACATCGCGCGGATCAAGACCTTGCAGGGCGAGCGTGCTCGCACTGCCAAGGCTTAAGGAGACACACGATGCCCAAGCGTATCCTGATCGGGACCGTGGTTTCCG
This sequence comes from Novosphingobium sp. 1529, assembly GCF_040544855.1. Classification (NCBI taxonomy): domain Bacteria; kingdom Pseudomonadati; phylum Pseudomonadota; class Alphaproteobacteria; order Sphingomonadales; family Sphingomonadaceae; genus Novosphingobium; species Novosphingobium sp. 1529. Next base: position 838,953 of record NZ_JBEPKW010000001.1, on the reverse strand, counting down.
ACAAGACCGACAAGACCGTGGTCGTGAAGGTCGAGCGCAAGGTGAAGCACCCGCTGTACGGGAAGATCATCCGTCGCTCGAAGAAGTATCACGCCCACGATGAGGCGAATGCCTTCAAGACCGGCGAGACGGTGCGGATCGAAGAGACCTCGCCGTACTCCAAGCTCAAGACCTGGAAGGTTATCGACCGGGTTCTGGCTGGGAAGACCGCCGCGATCGAAGCGGACGTTTGACAAAACGTCCGTTCTCGGTCTTAGGGAGCGTCACGTTTTTGGAACTGCCGGACTGGTTCCGGCAAGCCAGTGAGAAGGAACCGGATCAATGATCCAGATGCAATCCAATCTCGACGTCGCGGACAACAGCGGCGCTAAGCGCGTCCAGTGCATCAAGGTGCTGGGCGGGTCTAAGCGTCGTACCGCAAGCGTCGGCGACATCATCGTGGTGTCGGTGAAGGAGGCGCAGCCCCGCGCCCGTGTCAAGAAGGGCGACGTCCATCGTGCGGTTATCGTGCGCACCAAGAAGGACGTTCGTCGTCCCGATGGCAGCGTGATCCGCTTCGACGGCAACGCTGCTGTGCTCGTCGGCAAGAACGAAGAGCCCATCGGCACCCGTATCTTCGGCCCCGTGGTGCGCGAACTGCGCGGCAAGGGCTTCATGAAGATCATCTCTCTTGCTCCGGAGGTGCTGTAATGGCTGCCGCCAAGATCAAGAAGGGCGATAACGTCGTCGTTCGCACGGGCAAGGACAAGGGCCGTACCGGCACCGTCCTCCAGGTTCTTCCCAAGGAAGACAAGGTCATCGTGGCCGGCGTGAACGTCGCTGCCCGTCACCGCAAGCCCAGCCAGCAGAACCCGCAGGGTGGCATCGATCGCTTTGAAGCGCCGATGCACATCTCGAAGGTTGCCGTGGCCGACAAGGATGGCAAGCCCACCCGCGTCCGCTTCGAAACCCGCGATGGCAAGAAGGTTCGCGTGGCCGTCAAGTCCGGGGAGGCCATCGATGGCTGACAAGTACACTCCGCGCCTCAAGGGCAAGTACGACGCTGAAATCGCAGCCGCGATGAAGGCGAAGTTCGGCTACAAGAACGACATGGAAATTCCGCGGATCGACAAGATCACGCTGAACATGGGCGTTGGCGAAGCGAGCCAGGACAAGAAGAAGGTCCAGACCGCTGCAGCCGAAATGGAACTGATCGCTGGCCAGAAGCCGGTGATCACCAAGGCCAAGAAGTCGATCGCGCAGTTCAAGCTGCGCGAAGGCATGCCGATCGGTTGCAAGGTTACCCTGCGCCGTGAACGCATGTACGAATTCCTTGACCGCCTGATCACCATCGCAATGCCCCGCATTCGCGACTTCCGGGGCCTGAACCCGAAGTCGTTTGACGGCCGTGGCAACTATGCGATGGGTCTCAAGGAACAGATCATTTTCCCTGAGATCAGCTACGATCAGATCGACAAGGTGCGCGGTCTCGACATCATCGTGACCACCACCGCCAAGACCGACGACGAGGCACGTGAACTGCTTCGCCTGTTCGGTTTCCCGTTCCCGCAGGAAGCCGCCGAACAGGCGCAGGCCGCCTGAAGCCAGTCATAGGAAAGAGCTTAAGTCCATGGCGAAACTGAGTTCGATCAACAAGAACGAGCGTCGTAAGAAGCTCGTTGAAAAGTTTGCGGCCAAGTACGCTGCGCTCAAGGCCCAGGCCGACGATGAATCGCTCGAAGAAACCGAGCGCCTCATTGCCCGCCTGAAGATGGCCGAGCTGCCGCGTAACGCGAATCCCACGCGTGTCCGCAACCGTTGCAACACCACCGGCCGCCCGCGTGGCTACTACCGCAAGTTCGGTCTCTGCCGCATCGAACTGCGCGATCTCGCCAACAAGGGGCTCATCCCCGGCGTGACGAAGTCGAGCTGGTAAGGAGCCTCTACGATGGCATTGACCGACCCCCTGGGTGACATGCTCACCCGCATCCGCAATGGCCAGCAGGCGAAGAAGGACTCGGTCCTCTCGCCCGCTTCCAAGCTGCGTGCACACGTTCTCGAAGTTCTTCAGCGCGAAGGCTATATCCGCGGCTTCAGCGAAGACGCCACTGGCGTTCACCCGCAGCTGCGCATCGAGCTGAAGTACTTCGAAGGCCAGCCTGCGATCAAGCATGTGGCCCGCGTCTCCAAGCCTGGCCGCCGCGTCTACTCGGGTTCCAAGGAACTCCCGGTTGTGCGCAATGGCCTGGGCATCACCATCGTCTCGACGCCGAAGGGCGTGCTTTCGGATGCCGAAGCACGTGCTGCCAACGTCGGTGGCGAAGTGCTGGCGGAGGTGTTCTGATGAGCCGCATCGGCAAAAGGCCGGTGGCGATCCCGAGTGGCGTCACCGCTGACATCGCGAACGGCGTGCTGACCGTGAAGGGCCCCAAGGGTACCCTCACGCTCTCGCTCGTCGACGAGATCAACTACGCCGTCGAAGACGGTGCGATCTCGGTGCAGCCTGCCAACGATACCAAGCGCGCTCGCGCGTTCTGGGGCATGCAGCGCACGCTCGTTTCCAACCTCGTTACCGGCGTGACCGAAGGCTATACCAAGGTCCTTCTGATCACCGGCGTCGGCTACCGTGCCAATTCTCAGGGCAAGAACCTGAAGTTGCAGCTCGGCTACAGCCACGACGTCGATTTCGCCGTGCCGGAAGGCATCGAGATCAAGACCCCGGATAACACCACGGTCGAAATCTCGGGTATCGACAAGCAGAAGGTCGGCCAGGTTGCGGCCGAAATTCGCCGCTGGCGCAAGCCCGAGCCCTACAAGGGCAAGGGTATCAAGTACCGTGGCGAGTTCATCTTCCGCAAGGAAGGGAAGAAGAAGTAATGGCCAAGCTGTCTCTCTTCGATCGCCGCCGTCGCCGCGTCCGCACTGCCCTCAAGGCACGTGCTGGCGGTCGTCCGCGTCTCTCCGTGCATCGCACGGGCCGTCACATCTACGCGCAGATCATCGACGATGCTGCCGGCCGTACCCTGGCCGCCGCTTCCTCGCTGGTGAAGGGCGAGAAGTCGATCGGCGCCAATGTCGACGCTGCTGTCCTGGTGGGCAAGCAGATCGCCGAACGGGCCAAGGAAGCCGGTGTCACCACCGTCGTCTTCGACCGTGGCGGTTACCTGTTCCATGGCCGCGTCAAGGCGCTGGCTGATGCTGCCCGTGAAGGCGGCCTGGAGTTCTGATCATGGCTGACGAAACCAACCTGCAGGGCGATGCCGCTGCCCCCGTCGAACAGACCGGTGGCGAGCAGCGCGAAGGTCGCGGTCGCGGTCGTGGCCGTGGCGGTGAGCGTGGCGAACGCGGTGAACGTGGCGGCCGTGGCCGTCGCGACGACCGTCGTGGCCGCAACAACAATGACGAGGACCAGGGTGAAGAGCTGATCGAAAAGCTCGTTCACATCAACCGCGTCTCCAAGACCGTGAAGGGCGGCAAGCGCTTCGGCTTTGCGGCTCTGGTCGTGGTCGGCGATGGCAAGGGTCGCGTTGGCTTCGGTCACGGCAAGGCCCGCGAAGTGCCGGAAGCCATCACCAAGGCCACTGCTTCTGCCAAGAAGAAGATGGTTCGCGTTCCGCTCAAGGAAGGCCGCACCCTTCACCACGACGGCAAGGGCCGTTTCGGTGCAGGCAAGGTCAATGTGCGTTCGGCCCCGGCCGGTACGGGCATCATCGCGGGCGGCCCGATGCGCGCCGTCTTCGAAAGCCTGGGTGTGCACGACGTGGTGACCAAGTCGGTCGGTACGTCGAACCCGTACAACATGATCCGCGCCACCTTCGACGCGCTGCAGGACCAGACTTCGCCGAAGTCTGTTGCCCAGCGTCGCGGCAAGAAGGTCGCTGATCTGCTCGGTCGTGGTGGTGCTTCGCAGGTCGAAGCCGAAGCCGCTGCCGAAGCCATCGCGGAGTAATCGGTCATGGCTACGATCAAGATCAAGCAGATCGGTTCGCCGATTCGTCGCCCGGAACATCAGAAGAAGATTCTGATCGGCCTGGGCTTGGGCAAGATGAACCGCGTGGTTGAAGTGGAAGATACCGCTGAAACCCGTGGCGCCATTGCCAAGCTGCCGCACATGGTGGCCGTGGTCGACTGACCATAGCCCTCTGAGCAGAGCTTTCAGAAAAGCCCCGCGCATCGCCTGGTGCGCGGGGCTTTTCGTTTGGCGTTCCGGGGGAAGGGGCTTGGACAAGCTCAGCCCGAACGGCAGTTGCACCAAATTCCCACCCCGTTCGCCCTGAGTCTGTCGAAGGGCGCAAGCGCAAGCGCGCTGCCATCCGATCAAGAGTCGTCCTCTGGGGGGTGACAAGCTGGCCCCAACCCACTAAGGGCGCCTCTTCCTATCAGCGCGACTCAAAGCGAAAGCGAGTGCATCTCATGAAGCTTAACCAGATTTCCGACAATGGCGGCGCCCGCAAGGGCCGCATGCGCGTGGGCCGTGGCATCGGCTCGGGCAAGGGCAAGACCGCTGGCCGCGGCCAGAAGGGTGCCAAGGCGCGCTCGGGCGTTTCGATCAACGGGTTTGAAGGCGGTCAGATGCCGCTGCACATGCGCATCCCGAAGCGCGGCTTCAACAACATCTTCGCCAAGGACTATGCCGAAGTGAACCTGGGCATGATCCAGAAGTTCATCGACGCCGGCAAGCTCGATGCTTCGGGCGTGGTCGATCACGCGGCGCTCAAGGCTGCTGGCCTGGCCCGTGGCGGCAAGCACGGCGTGCGTCTGCTCGCCAAGGGCGAACTGACCACCAAGGTCAGCTTCAAGGTTGCCGGTGCCTCCAAGGGTGCCGTGGCCGCGGTGGAAAAGCTGGGTGGCGCGGTTGAAGTGACCGTGGCCAAGGCTGCCGCCGAAGCCTGAGACCTTTTAATTATCGCGTAAAACGGGCGCGGGGGTTATTGCATCCCTGCGCCCGTCCTATATGGCCCGTACAGTATTGAACGCACCATATTGACGCGCAGCCCGCCGGGCGGGGCCTGACACATCCGAAGCGAATTTCGCGATCGGGCGTCGGCCGGACCGGGCCACAGCAAGGCTTGATACCCGACCATGGCATCCCGCGCCGATAACATCGCCAGCAATCTCAACCTGTCGAACTTCTCGAAGGCGACCGAACTGAAGAACCGCATCTGGTTCACGGTCGGTGCGCTGATCGTGTTCCGCTTCTTGAGCTTCGTGCCGTTGCCCGGCGTGAACCCGCTGATCCTCGAAACGCTCTACAATCAGACGCGCGGCGGGATCCTGGATATCTTCAACGCCTTTTCGGGCGGTTCGCTCCAGCGCATGAGCCTCATCGCGCTGGGCGTGATGCCCTACATCACGGCCTCGATCGTGGTGCAGCTGGCCGCCTCGCTTCACCCCGCGCTCGCCGCCCTCAAGAAGGAAGGCGAAAGCGGCCGCAAGAAGCTCAACCAGTACACCCGCTATGGCGCCGTGTTCCTTACCGCGGTGCAGGGCTATGCGATCGCTACCGGGCTTGAAGCCTATGGCGCTTCGAGCGGTATCCAGGCGGTTGTGCTGCCCGGCTTCCTGTTCCGCGTTACCGCTGTGATCAGCCTGATCGGCGGCACCATGTTCCTGCTGTGGCTGGGTGAGCAAATCACCGCGCGCGGCATCGGCAACGGCACCTCGCTGATCATCATGGCCGGTATCGTCGCGCAGATGCCCAAGTTCGTGGGCAACCTGTTCGAACAGGGTCGCTCGGGTCAGCTCAATGGCTTCGTGATTGCGGGCGTGATCGCGCTGATCCTCGGGGTCGTCGTGCTGATCTGCTTCTTCGAACGCGCCACGCGCCGCTTGCTGATCCAGTATCCCAAGCGCGCCACGCAGCGCGGCATGATGGCCGCCGATCGCAGCCACCTGCCGCTCAAGCTCAACACCGCCGGCGTGATCCCACCGATCTTTGCCAGCTCGCTGCTGCTGCTGCCGCTGACCATTACCCAGTTCGCCGGCAAGTCGATCTCGCCCGATACGACCACGGGCAAGATCATCATCGGCCTCAACCAGTACCTGGGCCACGGCAAGCCGCTGTATATGCTCCTCTATGCCCTGGGCATCGTGTTCTTCAGCTTTTTCTACACCGCCGTGGTGTTCAACCCGGAAGAAACGGCCGAGAACCTCAAGCGCAATGGCGGCTTCATCCCCGGCATCCGCCCCGGCAAGAACACCGAGAAGTATCTCGATTACGTGCTGACGCGCATCACCGTGCTGGGCGCCGCCTATATCACCTTCGTGTGCGTCATCCCGGAATGGATCATGTCCGAGACAGGGATGGGCACGCTGTTCTTCGGTGGCACCAGCTTGCTGATTGTGGTCAACGTCACGGTTGATACGATCACCCAGATCCAGTCGCACCTGCTGGCGCACCAGTATGGCGACCTGATCAAAAAGGCCAAGCTGAAGGGCCGACTGCGCTGATCGCGCAGGTGTCGAAGAGGGGGACTGCCAAAGTGAATATCATTCTTCTCGGCCCGCCGGGCGCTGGCAAGGGCACCCAGGCCCAACGCCTGGTCGAACGCCATGGCCTCAAGCAGCTTTCCACCGGCGATATGCTGCGCGCCGCCGTCAAGGCCGGCACGCCGGTTGGCCTCAAGGCCAAGGCCGTGATGGAAGCGGGCCAGCTGGTCTCTGACGAGATCGTCTCGGCGCTGATCGGTGACGAACTCGATGCTATGGGCGCCGGTACCGGGGCTATCTTCGATGGTTATCCGCGCACCGCTGCCCAGGCCGAATCGCTTGATGCGATCCTCGCCAGCCGTGGCCGCAAGCTGGATCACGTGATCGAGTTGGATGTGAACGAAGACGCCTTGGTCGAGCGGATTACCGGCCGCTATACCTGCGCCACCTGTGGCAAGGGCTATCACGACACGTTCGAGCAGCCCAAGGTTGCTGGCACCTGCGACAAGTGCGGTGGCCACGAATTCAAGCGCCGTCCTGACGACAACGAGGAAACCGTGCGCACGCGCATGGCCGAGTATCGTGCTAAGACGGCGCCGATTTTGCCGATCTATGAAGCGCGCGGCATCGTGGCGCGCGTGGACGGCATGGCGGACATGGATGCCGTGACCGCCTCGATCGAGGCGATTCTGGCTTAAAGCACCCAGGCTTTCCGACTATCGTGGGAAGCTTGGCAACGTTGCGGCGAAAAGGAGTGTGCCCAGTGCGATCACGGCTTTCAAGCAGGGTCGCGGGACTGCTTTTGGCCGCCGTGGCGGGCAACGCGGCTTTGGCCGTGCCCGCCCATGCCGAGATCGTTGCGCGCGATGACAATGGCTTTGTCATTCGCCAGACGGTCGACGTTGGCGCTTCTACAGCCGAGGCCTGGCGCGCACTGGTCAAGCCGGCGACCTGGTGGTCCAGCGAGCACACGTTTTCCGGGGAAGCGGCGAACCTGACGCTCGATCCGGTGCCGGGCGGCTGTTTCTGTGAAAAGCTGCCAGCGAGCAAGCAAGGCGGGGCAGGGGCCCTGGCCGGCGGCGTCCAGCACATGCGCGTGGTCTATGTCGAGCCGGGGCGCGCGCTGCGCATGACCGGCGCGCTGGGGCCATTGCAAAGTGAGGCCGTGCTCGGCTCCATGACGATCACGCTGAAGGCGGGTGATCGCGGTACGCGCATTCTCATCGAATATGTCGTCGGCGGCTACATGCGCTATCGCATGGATCAGATCGCACCGGCGGTCGATCGCATGCTGGGGCAGCAGATCGCCGGCCTGGCCGACAAGCTGGGCGGCGCGCTGGCCGGCGATGGCGCCGTGCCGATCATTACCCCCAAGGCCCCGGCTGACCGTTCTGACAACGGCGACTCGGCACCGGTCTCGCGCAACGCACCGCAGGGCCCGTCGCTCGACCCCGATGGCGCGCCGGTCAGCAGCCGTCCGCTCGGCACCCTGCGTGGTCTGCCCAGCCTGCCGCCGGGCCCGGCGCGCAGCCGCACCACGGCGCCAGCCGTTGCCGACGATGACGGGCTGGTCGTTTCCGACGACACCCCTGCGCCAGCAGCGGCCAGGGCCCCTTCGGCCAAGCCCGCTGTGGCCAAGGCAGCACCAGGCAAGGCGGCAGCGGCCAAGTCCGCCAAAAAGCCGGCGCCGGCCAGGGCCACTCCGGCCAAGCCCGCGCCCGCCAAGCCCAAGCCTGCGGCCCAGCCCGCGGGGGCCTCGCCGCGTGATGAAGCGACCGCGCAAAAGGACGCGCAGGCCGCATTCGACGCTGCCATGGGGCCGGGCAGCGATCACTGACAAGACGTGCCGGCACGGCACGGGCGGGATCACGCCCGCGCGCGAATCGTGCTTTGCGACGCGGCGCTTGTGGCGTATAAGGACGATGTCACCAAAGCTGGCCCCCGTGCTCATGGAGGGGCGCACGTTCACCCGTCTGCGTGGGGAACGTGCCCTTTGTGGTTGACCTTTCCCTGCAAAAAGCTTAAGCGCGCCTTTCACTCGAACGAGAAGGGTCATTTGAAGTCCGGGGCAAGTGCTTGCGCGGGCTGCAATTTGGCGTTTTTTGGCGGGTGTTGTCGCGATGAGATAGGGCGCCAATTTCGATTCGGCGCTCTGTGGAGCAAACGGAGAAACAAGTGGCTCGTATTGCCGGGGTCAATATCCCCACCAACAAGCGCGTGATCGTGGCGCTGACCTACATTCATGGCATTGGCTCGTTCAAGGCCCGCCAGATCGCCGACAAGCTCGGCATCGATCACGCCCGTCGCGTTCAGGATCTGTCGGACGCCGAAGTGCTCCAGATCCGTGAAGCGATCGACGCTGAACACACCGTGGAAGGCGATCTGCGTCGCGAAACCGCGATGAACATCAAGCGTCTGATGGACCTGGCCTGCTATCGTGGCCTGCGTCACCGCAAGGGCCTGCCGGTTCGTGGCCAGCGCACGCACACCAATGCGCGCACCCGCAAGGGCAAGGCCAAGCCGATCGCCGGCAAGAAGAAGTAAGATCAGGCCTTTCAGGCTTTAGATCTTCCCAACGGTTTCTCGACAGGAATTCAGCACATGGCACGCGAACCTCAGCGCATTAAGCGCCGCGAGCGCAAGAACATCACCAGCGGTGTTGCGCACGTTAACGCCAGCTTCAACAACACCATGATCACCATCACCGATGCCCAGGGCAACGCCATTTCGTGGTCGTCTGCCGGGATGATGGGCTTCAAGGGCAGCCGCAAGTCGACCCCGTACGCCGCTCAGGTGGCTGCGGACGACGCCGGCAAGAAGGCCGCCGAACACGGCGTGCGCACCCTTGAAGTGGAAGTGAAGGGTCCGGGTTCGGGCCGCGAAAGCGCCCTGCGCGCTCTGCAGGCGGTGGGTTTCACCATCACTGCGATCCGCGATGTGACCCCGATCCCGCACAACGGCGTGCGTCCTTCCAAGCGCCGTCGCGTCTGACCTGCCCTTTGGCGAGTGGCGCGCGAGGTACCACGCGCGCCACACCCGCCCAATATCTTGACCGGTTGCGGCTTCCTTCTGGCCGACTGCCGGCGCTCTCGAAAAACCCTAGGGGAATTCCATGACTGTCAACATCAAGAACTGGCAGGAACTGAAGAAGCCCAACAATCTCGACATCAAGCCCGGTCACGATCCGAAGCGTCGCGCGACTTTCGTTGCCGAACCGCTTGAGCGTGGCTTTGGTCTTACCCTCGGCAATGCGCTGCGCCGGGTGCTGCTCTCTTCGCTTCAGGGGGCTGCGGTTACGTCGATCAAGATCGAGAACGTGCTGCACGAATTCTCGTCGCTTGCCGGCGTGCGTGAAGACGTCACCGACATCGTGCTCAACGTCAAGCAGATCGCGCTCAAGATGCAGGGCGAAGGCCCCAAGCGTCTTCAGCTTTCCGCGATCGGGCCGGGCGAAGTCAAGGCCGGCGATATCGCCGTGACCGGCGACATTGAGGTGATGAACAAGGATCTGGTGATCTGCCATCTGGATGAAGGCGCGACCTTCAACATGGAACTCACCTGCGACACCGGCAAGGGCTATGTCCCGGCCGTGTCGAACCGCCCGGTGGATGCACCGATCGGTCTGATCCCGGTGGACTCGCTCTACTCGCCCGTGCGTCAGGTGTCCTACAAGGTGGACAACGCCCGCATCGGCCAGGAGCTTGACTACGACAAGCTCAGCCTTTCGGTCGAAACCGATGGCACCGTCACCCCGGAAGACGCCGTGGCTTATGCTGCGCGCATCCTTCAGGATCAGCTGGCGCTGTTCGTCCACTTCGACGACCAGGTGCCGACCGGCCACGTGCCGTCGCTGGCCGGCGTTGCCGCCCATGCGCCGGAAGAAAGCGACGCCAACCAGCTCAACCGCTACCTCCTCAAGAAGGTGGACGAGCTGGAACTGTCGGTGCGTTCGGCCAACTGCCTGAAGAACGACAACATCATCTACATCGGCGACCTGGTCCAGAAGACCGAGGCCGAGATGCTCCGCACGCCGAACTTCGGCCGCAAGTCGCTCAACGAGATCAAGGAAGTGCTCTCGTCGATGGGTCTGCGCCTCGGCATGGACATCCCTGGCTGGCCGCCGGAAAACATCGAGGAAATGGCCAAGAAGCTCGAGCAGGAACTGCTCGGCTGATTGGGTGGGCAGGGCCGGCACGGAACGCTTTTCCGTACCGGCCTGGCCGCAGCACAGCGCTGCAACCTCGCAAGGAAAGGGAACGGGCTGCCCCTCAAGTCGGCCTGGATCGGGGTACCTCACACGGCCCCCCTACAAACGGAGAATGAGTTATGCGTCATAAGCTGGGCCAGCGTAAGCTGGGTCGTACCTCGTCGCACCGTATTGCGCTGCTGCGCAATCTGGCCGCCGCGCTGATCAAGCACGAGCAGATCACCACCACCACGCCCAAGGCGAAGGAACTGCGTCCCTACGTCGAAAAGCTGATCACGCTGGCCAAGCATGGTGGCCTGTCGAACCGCCGCCTTGCCCACGCCCGTCTGCTTGACGAAGCGCAGGAAAAGAAGCTGTTCGAAGTTCTGGCCGCGCGCTACGCCGACCGTGAAGGTGGCTACACCCGCATCATCAAGGCCGGCTACCGCGCCTCGGACGCCGCCCCGATCGCCGTGATCGAGCTGGTGGACCGTGACACGTCGGCCAAGGGCCTCGATTCGGGTCCGGTGCTGACTGCCGACGAAGACGAACTCGAAAACGCCTGATTGGGCGGGGCATCGCGCCCCACCATCGGACGAACCGGATGACGGGCGGGGCCGCAAGGCTCCGCCCGTTTTTCGTGCGTTGTGATAGGCTTGCCCGCCCGCTGGCTCCAGCATAGAACGGCCCCATGATCGTATGGCGTTTGGTCAAGGCCGGGGAACACGCGTTGGACGGGGCAGGAACGCTGCGCTTTGGCGGGCGCTATTGTTCGCCCGGGCACCGCATCGTGCATTTGCCAGCGAGGCCGGCCTCGCCGTGCTGGTACAGCAACGCTATCTGGCAGAGCCGGCAGAAACCTGCGAAACGCCGTTCGATCTGGGGTGGACGGAGATTGCCGCCGTGCTCGAACGTGTGCCCGATGGCCTTGATCGCGCCGACACGATTGCGTTTGTCGATGCCTGGGCGAACTCTGGGCGGGGGCTCTTGCTTGCCGTGCGCTCGGCCGTGCTGCCAGAGGCCGACGTCATCCTGATGAACGCCGATCATCCCGCAGCAGGCACAGTGCCACCTCTGACAGTGCGGCCGTTCCGCTTTGCCCAGTGCCTGCATCGCCCGCCGATGCTGGGCCGCTATTCCTGATCGTTGCAAAGTCTGTTGCACTGGGGCGATCCTGCGGTAGTTTCTGGCGAAACCACCCCCCGTCTTGTCAGGATATCGCAATGAAGAACCGCTTGTGGCTGGCCATGGCCGCCCCGCTTGCGCTTGCCACCCCGGTTGCGTTTGCCCAGACGCCGCCCACCCTTGCCAAGGACCAGGCCATGCCGTCACTGCCGCCCTATCCCGCCAGCCCGCAAGTGCCGCTGGTGGAGGACCATTTCGGTGAAAAGGTGTCCGATCCCTGGCGCTGGCTGGAAGCCGACGTGCGCACCGATGCCAAGGTGGCGGCCTGGGTCCAGGCGCAAAGCGCCTATACCGCAGCCTATCTCAAGCAGTTGCCCGAGCGTGCCGCGCTGGAAAAGCGGATGAAGGCGCTGATCGATTACGAACGGTTTGGCCTGCCGCAGCGCCGTGGCGCTTCGGTCTTCTACAGCTGGAACAGCGGCTTGATGAACCAGTCGCAGCTGCTGGTGCGCCCTGCCGATGCGCCGGTGGGCACCAAGGGACGGGTACTGCTCGATCCCAATACCTGGGCCAAGGATGGCGCCACTGCGCTCGATGCCTGGGCGGCATCGGATGACGGGCGCCTGCTGGCCTATTCGGTGCAGGATGGCGGTTCGGATTGGCGGACGGTGAAGTTTGTCGGCGTGGCCGACGGCAAGCCGCTGGCCGACGAACTCAAGTGGGTGAAGTTTTCCGGCCTGGCCTGGCTGGGCAACGATGCGCTGCTCTATTCCCGCTTTGCCGAGCCAAAGGAAGGCCAGGCCTTCCAGGCGCTGAACTATAACCAGACGGTGTGGCTCCACCGCCTGGGCACGCCGCAAAGCGCCGATCAGCCGGTGTTCGCGACGCCCGAGCTGCCCAAGCGCGGCCACGGCGCCAGCGTTTCGAGCGATGGGCGCTGGGTGGTGATCACCAGCAGCGAGGGCACCGATCCGGTCAACACCGTGCACGTTGCGCGCGTCACCAACGGCAAGATTGGGCCGGTTACCGCACTGATCCCCGATCTCAAGGCGCAATGGGATTTCGTCGATGGCGTGGGCGATCAGCTGTGGTTCGTGTCGGGCGATGGCGCCCCGCTCAAGAAGATCGTGCGGGTCGATCTGTCGGGCAGCACGCCGCGCTTCGATACCGTGGTGCCCGAAAGCAAGGACAACCTCGAATCCGTCGGCATTGCCGGCAACCGCCTGTTCGCCAGCTATATCCACGATGCCAAGAGCCAGGTCCTGGCGTTCGATCTTGATGGCAAGCCGGCCGGTGCGGTCAGCCTGCCCGGCATCGGCAGCGCCTCGGGCCTGAGCGGCCGGCCCGGCGATCGCCATGCCTATCTCTCGTTCAGCAGCTTTACCCAGCCTGCCACGGTGCTGGCGCTCGATCCCGCCACGGCGAAAACCACCCCGTGGGAGCCGGTGCACCTGACGTTCGATCCGGCCGATTTCCGGGTGGAGCAGGTGTTCTATCCCAGCAAGGACGGCACCAAGGTGCCGATGTTCATCGTCCGCCGCAAGGATGCCAAGGGCCCGCTGCCCACGCTGCTCTATGGCTATGGCGGCTTCAATGTGGCGCTTACCCCATGGTTTTCCGCCGGTTTCATGACCTGGATCGACAGCGGCGGCGCCTTTGCCCTGGCAAACCTACGCGGCGGCGGGGAATATGGCGATGCGTGGCACGATGCCGGCCGGCGCGACAAGAAGCAGAACGTGTTCGACGATTTCATTGCCGCAGGCGAATGGCTGATCGCCAATGGCGTGACGCCGCGCCATGGCCTGGCGATCGAGGGTGGCTCCAACGGTGGCCTGCTGATCGGCGCGGTGACCAACCAGCGGCCCGATCTGTTTTCGGCGGCCAGCCCTGCCGTGGGCGTGATGGACATGCTGCGCTTCGACCAGTTCACCGCCGGGCGCTATTGGGTGGATGACTATGGCTATCCCGAAAAGGAAGCCGATTGGCGCGTGCTGCGCCGCTATTCCCCCTATCACAACGTGCGCTCGGGCGTGGACTATCCCGCCATCCTGGTGACCACCGCCGACACCGACGATCGCGTCGTGCCGGGGCACAGCTTCAAATATACTGCGGCGCTGCAGACCGCCGCGATCGGGCCCAAGCCGCACCTGATCCGCATCGAGACGCGCGCTGGCCATGGTTCGGGCAAGCCGATCGACAAGCAGATCGAGGAAACCGCCGATGTGCAGGCGTTCTTGGCCCATTTCACCGGGCTGACGCCGCGCCCCTGAAGTCTATCTTTGACCGTGCAATCTCTGGCGCCGTCGCTGTGCTGGTGCTAGAGATTTCCGAACAATGACAAGGTTTGGGACAGGATGGCGCAAGGCGCTGCTGGCGGGAACGCTGGCTGGGCTGGTGGCGGGTGGTGGCCAAGCCACCGCCGCCACCGCGCCTGCCCCTGCGCCCTTGGCCGATGGCGCCGTGGAAGGCGCGGTTGACGTTGTCCGCAGTGAGCATGCCGGCACCTCCAGCCACACCCCGCTAACCCCCACCATGGCCCCGGGGGCCAGCCTGATCCTGTCCCGCGAACTCTATCCCTTGGCCCGGCGCGACGCGGTGGTCGACAAGCCGTTTGGCCAGGCCGTGGCCGATCCGTGGCGCTGGCTCGAAGCCGATCTGCGCACCAGCCCGGAGGTGGCAGATTGGGTGGCCCGCGAAAACCGCCTGAGCGGCGCGTTCCTCAAGGCTTTGCCGGCCCGTGCCGATTTTGCCGCGCGCATCCGGAGCTTGCTCGATTATCCGCGCGTGTCCTTGCCGCGCAAGGCAGGGCGCAGCTACTTCTATTTGCGCAACACCGGCTTGCAGAACCAGTCCCTGCTTTATGTGCAGGACGGTGACAGCGGAACGCCGCGCCTGCTGATCGATCCCAATGGCTGGTCGGGCGATGGGACAGAAGCGCTAGACCTGTGGGTGCCTTCGCGCAGCGGGCGCTTTCTGGCGTTCGGCCGCCAGCGTGATGGCAGCGATTGGCGCACGCTGGGCGTGGTCGATGCGCGCAATGGCCACATGCTCGATGATCGCCTGGAATGGGCCAACGATACGCTGATCGGGTGGCTGGGCGACGAAGGCTTCCTCTATTCGCGCTATCCCGCGCCGGCCCAGGGGCAGGCCTATCGCGCGGTGCTGGCGGGCAAGGCCGTGTGGTTTCACCGCGTGGGCACGCCGCAAGCGGCCGATGAACTGGTCTTTGCCACGCCCGATCATCCCGAATGGGGGCACAAGGCCTTCGTCACCTCGGACGGCCGCTGGGCGGTCATCACCACCGAGGCCAGCACCGATGCGCGCCGCATGGTCCACCTGGTCGATCTGCGCGGCGATGGCTGGCGGCGCGGCGATTGGCGCGTGCTGCCGCTCGTTACCGATTTCGCTCACGAATGGAAGCCGATCGAGGGGCTGGGCGATCGGTTGTGGTTCATCACCAATTCCGGTGCGCCCAATGGCATGGTCGCCGAACTTGATCTGGCCAATGCCGCGCCGCGCTGGCGGGTGATCGTGCCCGAACGCAGCCAGAGCCTGTCCGGCGGCAATGTGGTGGGGGACCGGTTGATCCTGTCCTATCAGCACGATGGCGCCACCACCGCCGTGGTCACCGATCTGCGCGGCAAGCCGGCGCGGGCGATCACACTCAATGGCATCGGCGTCGCGTCGGGCTTTGCCGGGCGGCCGGGTGACAACGAAACGTTCTATCAGTTTTCCAGCTTCAACCTGCCGCCCACGATCTTTCGCCTGAATCTGAAAACCGGGCAGGCGACGCCGTTTGCCCAGCCGCGCCTGTCGTTCGATCCGGCAGACTATGTGGTGGAACAGCGCCGCTATCGCTCCAAGGATGGCACGATGGTGCCGCTCTATCTGGTGCGCAGCCGCCGTGCCGCGCTCGCCGGGCAGGCGCTGCCGACGCTGCTCTATGGCTACGGCGGGTTCGATGTGGCGCTCACGCCGGGGTGGTCGCCGGTGCGCATGGCGTGGATCGCCGCCGGTGGCGCTTTTGCCTTGGCCAACATTCGCGGTGGCGGCGAATTTGGCGAGGCGTGGCACGATGGCGGCCGGCTTGCCGCCAAGCAGAACAGCTTCGATGATTTCATCGCCGCGGGCGAATATCTCATCGCCCAGGGCATCACGCCCAAGGGTGGCCTGGCAATCCAGGGCAGTTCCAATGGCGGCTTGCTGGTGGGCGCGGTGGTCAATCAGCGGCCCGATCTGTTTGCCGCGGCCAACCCCGATGTCGGGGTGATGGACATGCTGCGCTTTGACCAGTTCACCGCCGGCCGGTTCTGGATGGATGACTATGGCAATCCTGCCCGTGCGGCCGATTGGCAAGTGCTGCGCGCCTATTCGCCTTATCACAACATCCGCGCTGGCGTGCGCTATCCCGCTATCCTGGTAACCACCGCCGATACCGACGATCGCGTTGTGCCCGCACACAGCTTCAAATATGCCGCCGCGCTGCAGGCGGCCGATATCGGCCCGCTGCCGCATCTCTTGCGGGTGGAGCAGGGCGCCGGCCATGGTGGCGGCAAGAGCGTCGACAAGGTGATTGCTGGCGGCGCGGATGTGCTGGCGTTCCTGGCGGCCTATACCGGCCTGTCGCCCGATCTGGCGGCACCATCGCCATAGGTTCCCCTTGCAGGGCGGGCAGTGGCTGACTATCCGCAAAGGTGGGACCACAACGGGATCGACCACAATGACCATGTTCGATGATCGCGAGCGCGCGTTCGAAGCCAAGTTCGCCCACGACGAGGAAATGCTGTTCCGCGTGCATGCCCGTCGCAACCGTTTGCTGGGGCAGTGGGCGGCCGAGCGCATGAAGCTCACCCAGGCGGAGGCGGAAGCCTATGCCAAGTCGGTGGTTCACACCGATTTCGAGGAAGCCGGGGACGAAGACGTGGTGCGCAAGCTGCTGGGTGATCTGATCGCTGCTGGCGTCGATGTCAGCGAGGAAGAAATCCGCACCGCGCTCGATGCCAAGGCCGTTGACGCGCGCCGCCAGCTGATGGGCGAAGTCTGATGGCGATGGCCGCTGCCGAGATCGAGGCGATGATCCGCGCCGCTCTGCCCGATGCAGAGGTGACGATTACCGATCTCGCCGGGGATGGTGATCACTATGCCGCGCATGTCGTTTCGCCCGCCTTTGCCGGGATGAGCCGCGTGGCGCAGCACAAGGCGGTCTATGCCGCACTCGGTGGCCGCATGGGCGACGTGCTTCATGCCTTGCAACTGACCACCGCTGCCCCCAAATAAGGGGCCGAAAGGAACTGATCCCACCATGTCTACCGAGCAGCGCATCGACGAAATCGTCAAGGGCAACGACGTTGTCCTGTTCATGAAGGGTACGCCGCTGTTCCCGCAATGCGGCTTTTCCAGCCGTGCCGTGGCGATCCTCGAACACCTCGGCGTGGAATATGCCAGCGTCGATGTCTTGCAGGACATGGAAATCCGTCAGGGCATCAAGTCCTATTCCGATTGGCCCACGATTCCCCAGCTCTATGTGAAGGGTGAGTTCGTTGGCGGTTCGGACATCATGATGGAAATGTACGAAGCGGGCGAACTGGCCCAGCTGATGGAAGAGGCCGAGGTAAAGCCGGCCTGACGGTGCCGCCCCCGGCACGCGATGGCCGGGGCGCAACCTGCTGAACAACGCGGTTTCCTGATCGGGAGGCCGCGTTTTTTCGTGGTATCCTACGGTGTTGGTAACCCCGGGGGAGGCGGAGCCGGGGAGACTTGGGGTGTCCGGCTCCGCCTCTCGAAGAAAGAAGTCTTCGGGGTATGCAAAATAAAGCACAGACCGTGCCAGTTTCCGTAAGGGCCATCTTTCAGGGGGATGCCCACAGCCCTTGCATGGCGCCGCGCTGGCCAATTGTAAAATATGCCGACGGTTCTTGCGGGCACTTGGCAAGGCTCGCCAGCAACCGCATGGTGGCGCGATGTCCGATACGCACCATGCCTCTGAACCGACCGACACTGCCCTGGGAGAACCAGCCGCCACGCTGATCGTGTTTCGCAAGGGCGCGGCAGGCGCGCCGGCGCAGATCCTGCTGGTGGAGCGTTCGGCCCAGTTGCGTTTTGCCGGCGGCGCCACGGTGTTTCCCGGTGGCAAGGTGGATGCGGCCGATCATGCCTTGGTCGCGAAAGGGCCTGGCTGGGCATCCGGGCTGGATGCAGATGATGCCGCCGCGCGCGTGGCCGCCGTGCGTGAAACGCTGGAAGAAACCGGATTGCTCGTGGGCCTGGCGCCTGCCCGGCTGGATGCCGCCGCGCTCGATGCGTCGGGCGCGCAGCAGGCCCGGGCGATCTTGGCGCAGGCTGGGAGCATGGCGCCGGTGCTGGCGCACTTTGGCTGGCAGCTGGATCCTGCCGCCCTGGTGCCATGGGCGCGCTGGTGGCCGCGGGGGAAGCCGGGGCGCGTGTTCGACACGCGGTTCTATCTGGCTGACCTTGGCAGTGGCATGGTCGACCTTGCAGTGGATCGTACCGAAAACTGCCATCTGTTCTGGGCCAGCGCGGCAGAGGCGCTGGCTGCCGCCGCGCGGGGTGACCTTCGCGTCATCTTTCCCACCCGGCGCAATCTTGAACGCCTGGCCCTGTTCGACGATTTCGCCACGGCCAGCCAGCATGCCGCAGCCCATCCCGTGGTGCCGATCGTGCCGCAAACCGTTATGCGCGATGGGGAGCCGTGGCTGGCCATTCCCGATGGCCATGGCTATCCCGTGCTGGGGGAACCCTTGGCCGAGGCGCACCGCGCCTGACTGGCGCCCGGCGCACTTGCATCCACATTCGAGAATATCCGGCGGCGTCAAATCGCCAAATCGGATAAGGGAATTTCCTGAGGGCAATACGTATACCCCCCGATGCCCGGGCGCAGGTGGCAGTAATCTGGTGGGCGTAAAACCCGGGTGGAGGTAATCCCCCATGCCCGTTTTACAGCCGCGTCACAGCATCCTGCCCGATCCGCCACCGGCCGATGATGCCCCGGTGCCACGGCTCGTGTCTGGTGAGGAAGAGCCTGTTTTTTCACCCGTTCATGCGTTGCAGCAAGAACTGTTGCCGCTGGCGCAGGGCAATGCTCAGGCAGCGGACACGCTTTATCCGCTGTGGCTGCGGGTGGCGATCATTGGTGGCTCTTCGGCGTTCGCCTGGGCACTGATTATCTGGGGCGTGTTGCGCCTTCACTAGGTGATTCGCCGTCGCTGCGTCAGCTAACGAACCATCTCGGCTGTATCGCTCGCTGACGGCATCTGCGGGCTGTTCCTATCATCCCTGCCATGGACGCCGGATATGCGGCGTCGCCCGGTGTGGGGACCAGCTCAGGTGAATCATCAACACAACGTCGCTGCGCGACCCGAGGGTGTCCGCAATTCCGCCGGCACCTGGCATGGGCCATCGCTTGCTTTCACCCCCGATCTTTCCACGGCGCCGCGTGCAGCGCGGGCGCGCTGGCGCCACCCTGCGTCCGATCCGCGTATCGCGCGGGCAGAGGCGTGGACGCGCGCGATCGACGTGATCATGGCCTTTGGCGCACTTGTCGTGTTTCTTCCGCTCATGCTCGCCATCGCCGCGCTTGTGCGGTTTTCAGATGGCGGCCCGGTGTTGTTCCGCCATCGCCGGGTGGGAGCAGGCGGGCGTCACTTCGCCTGCCTCAAGTTTCGCTCGATGTGCGTGGATGCCGATGCGCGGCTGCGCCATGTCCTGGAAACCGATCCTGCCGCGCGTGCCGAATGGGAAGCGACGCACAAACTGCAAAACGATCCCCGGATCACGGCGGTTGGGCGGTTGCTGCGCAAGAGCAGCCTGGATGAACTGCCCCAGCTCATCAACGTTCTGCGTGGGGATATGAGCTTGGTGGGGCCGCGGCCGATCGTTGATGCCGAAGTCGTGCGCTATGGGCGCCATTTTGCCGCCTATTGCGCGGTGCGGCCGGGGGTAACCGGCCTGTGGCAGGTGGCGCGCCGCCACGATACCACGTATCGCCGCCGCGTGGCCTGTGACCGGCTCTATCGCCGCGCCCGCTCGTTGCGGCTCTATTTCCGCATCCTGATCCTGACAGTGCCGAGCGTAATTCTGGCGCGCGGCGCGTATTGACGGATTGGGCAAGCTGATCGTTTAACGGAAAACGCAAACGGGAGAGGCACCGGCTGGTGCTTCTCCCGTCACGCGTAAGTAAACGACAGCAACCAAGAACGCTTGGTGAATTATGTTCTGATCAAAAGATGAGCAGCGCCAGTCCGATCCAGAAAACTTGGCTCAACGCCAAGCCGATCAGCAGTCCCTTGGCGGCGGCGGTGCCTTCGCCAGCAGGGGCATCATGGAACGAGACGAAACCATCTTCGCGGAAAGACTGAGTAGACATCCTGCAACCCTTTTAACCAGTGTTCTTGGCCTTGGCGGCAGCAACCGCTGTTACCAAATTTAAACGCGTTTCAGGGCCAGCTTGTTCCCGCTTCGCTCCTGTTGACACGGCCGTTGATAAGGGCGTTTTTCCCGTCCCGCCTGACCGTCCTGCATAGGCTTTTCATAGCAGCGATTGGTTGTAAACCCGTGAATACCACCGTTTTTACGCACGATTGCAGCGCAACAGGTCCGCTGTTGCGTCGCACGGGGCGGCCGTAGGTATGACGACTTTGGTTCTTGCTGCGCTGCACCCGGTCTGCGTTGCACTGCAACGTTGATGATGGTTTGACAGCGCAGCCAAGGCGAATGGCGCGCGCGCGTGCCGACATGTCGGCTTTGCTGTCGTTAAACTGAAACAAAAACAGCGGTCTGACGGGAGGCTCGGAGGGTTGTTGAGATCGCATCAGTTGCGCTGGGCCGAGGCACAGGTGCGACCGGCTGCAAAACACCGCGCCGTAACGCCAGTGGTGTCGATTTTGCCGGTGCGAAGATGCCGAAATGGCACCATGGCGTGGCAAACCCGTAGCAGGCGAAGAGCCGATTTCTTGCACTGCAAAAATGCAATTTTTTCGATGAATTGCGCCGACGTGCCGATTTTGCCCGGCTCCCGCCCTACAATCCACGCGGCTTAGTCTCTCGGTAACGGAGCCAACGCGCGTGGACCGGCTGCATCGCGGTCTTACGACGTAGGGGAAATCCACCAGGGGGACCG
The DNA here is from genome assembly GCF_040544855.1 of Novosphingobium sp. 1529. NCBI lineage: Bacteria > Pseudomonadati > Pseudomonadota > Alphaproteobacteria > Sphingomonadales > Sphingomonadaceae > Novosphingobium > Novosphingobium sp. 1529. The sequence continues at coordinate 818,098 of NZ_JBEPKW010000001.1, read as the reverse complement.
CGTCAGAGCATGCTGCGAATCCATGTTGCCATCGCCACCGTTGGCCGCGCCAGCCTGGCGCGCCAGACGATCGATCTTCTTGCCGGGCAATCGCGGCAGCCCGATGGCGTAATCGTCGTCGGCGCGGCGCCAACCGATCTTGCCGGTATCGCGGATAGCCCGCTGACGCCCGAACTGGCCTTGGCCGAACGTGGCCTGTGCCGCCAGCGCAACCACGCGCTCGATTTGCTCGCGGGCCGGACCGACGTGGTGATCTTCTTCGATGATGATTTCGTAGCCGCGCCCGATTACCTGGCGGCGGTCGAACGCCTGTTTCTCGCCCACCCCGATGTGGCCGGGATCACCGGCAATCTGGTAGGTGATGGTGTGCGCCACGGCGGCTATGGCATTGCCCAGGCCCAGGCGATGATCGCCGCGCAGACCCTGCTGCTCGATCCTGCGATCATCCCGCGCGAGGCTCTCTATGGCTGCAACATGGCGCTGCGCATGGCCCATGTCGGCAATCTGCGCTTTGACGAGGCGCTGCCGCTGTATGGCTGGCAGGAGGACATCGATTTCACCATGCGCCTGTCCCGGCACGGGCGGCTGGTATCCACCGGGCTGGTTTCGGGCGTGCACCTGGGGGTGAAGGGCGGGCGCACCTCGGGCCGGCGCCTGGGCTATTCGCAGGTGGCCAACATCGTCTACCTGCGCCGCAAGGGCACCATGCCCGGCCCGCTCGGGCGCAAGCTGCTGTGGCGCAATGTCCTGGCCAACCTGCTGCGTGCGCCGTTTCCCGAGCCCCATGTCGATCGCTGGGGACGCCTGCGCGGCAATGCCCTGGCGCTGGCGGACCTGTGGCGCGGGCGGATCGATCCGCGCAAGATCGAAAGCATGTAATCCGGTGCGAACGATCGCATTCAATGGCAAGTTTCGCGCCGGCAAGCACAATGGGGTGTGGCGCGTTTCGGATCGCCTGATCCGCGAGGTGGACAGCCTGCTGGCCGCCATGTCCTCCGCTGCTCGCCCTGATGTGCGGCTGATCGTGCCCGCCGGGTGCCCGGCGGCCGATCCCTATGAGGCCATCCGGGTGGAGGAAGACGTGCATGGCCCCAGCCAAAGCTGGGAGCAGCGCCGCCTGCCCGCGCTGGCGCGGGGCAGCCTGCTGGTCAACCTCGCCAACCTGGCGCCGGTGCTGCATCGACCCAAAATTACCATGCTGCACGATGCGCAGTTCTGCCGGCCAGACTGTTCCTATCCCTGGCGCCAGCGCATGGGCTATCGCCTCCTGGCGCCGCTCATGGCCCGGTCCAGCAACCTGGTGCTCACCGTGTCTGACTATTCGCGCCGCGATCTGGCCGGATATGGCGTGATCGGCGCCGGGCGCGTGGAAATCGTCCACAACGGCGCTGATCATATCCTTGAAGTGGCGCCCGATCCTGCCGCCCTGCCGCGTCTGGGCCTGGCGCCGGGCGAATACCTGCTGATGTTTGGCAGCGTAAAGGCCTACAAGAACAATGCCGTGGTATTCGAAGCCCTCGAACTGGCCAATGCCGCACACTGTGCTGGGCAGGGTTGGCCACCGCGCCGGCTGGTCATCGTTGGGCCAGGGCGTGAGGCATTGCTGGCGGCGGGCCTGCGTCCCCCCGCTGATGCCGTATTCGCCGGGGGCTGCGACGATGCGGCGCTGCGCGCGCTGTATGAAGGCGCCCAGGCGCTGCTTTTTCCTTCGCGGACAGAGGGGTTTGGCCTGCCGCCGGTTGAGGCCATGCTGTGCCGCTGCCCGGTCATTGCCGCGCCCTGTGGCGCCGTGCCCGAAGTATGCGGCGCGGCGGCCTTGATGGCCGATCCCGATGATCCCACGGCCTGGCTGGATCAGATCGCCGCGCTGGAACAGGCCGACACGCGCGCCACGATGGTGGCGGCCGGGCTGGCCCGCGCTGGCCGCTACACCTGGGCAGGCGCAGGGCGCACGCTGCTCGATCTGTTGATCGCCTGCGCGGTATGAGGCGGACGATGAACGAGGCTTTGCCACCGCCCATCCACCGCAGCTTGGCTGTGCGGATCGCGGCGTGGTGGCGCGGGGGCAGCTTCACGGCAGTGATTGCCATGTCGGCGCGGGCAAGCAGCCAGTTGGCGCTGCTCGGCGTGACGCTGGTGGCCACGCGCACCCTGGCACCGGCCGATTTCGGCGTATTCGCGATTGCCGCCGCGTTCCTCACGCTCTCGCGTACCATGCTCTACACTGGGCCATTCGAATACGTGCTCAAGGCGCCCGAGGCAGACAGCGCCGCCGTCGCCAGCGCGGGCCTTGTCGCCAACGTCATCGTCGCGCTGGGCTGGGTACTCCTGCTGTGCGGCTGTGGCCTGGCCGCGCCGTTCGTGTTTCGCGGTTCGGGCGTGGCCCTGCTGCTGTTCTGCCTTGCCCCGTCCAACCTGCTGGCGGCCCTGGCTGGTTGGGAAGAGGCCATGCTGCTGCGCGGCCAGCAGGTGCGCCGCTATTACGCGATTACCGTGATCACGGAAATTGCCGCTGGCCTGGGCGCGGCGGCTTTGCTGATCATGGGCTGGGGCCTGTGGGCGCTGGTGGTGCAGGTCTATGCCCGGCTGGCGATCTTCATCGTCGCCTATCGTGCCGTTCTCTTGCTTCCCCGCCTGGCCGGGCCTTCCGCGCAGGAAACCTGGCGCGTGCTGGCGTGGTCGTGGAGCCGGTATGGTTCTGTCATGGTCGGTTTCCTGGCCAACTACAGCGGAGACCTGCTGCTGGGCGCGGTGTTTTCGCCGGCGGCCTCGGGCCTTTATCGTGCCGGCAATCGCGTGGTTTCCGCGCTCGCCGATATGTTCGTGCAGCCGGCCGGGCTGCTGGTCACCACCGGCCTTGCGGCAGAGCGGGCGCGGGGCAGGGCGGGCGATGGCAGCTGGTTGCGCCTCTCTGGGCTGTTCGGCGCGCTGTGCTGGCCGGCGCTGGCAGGGCTTGCCGTTGTCGCTGACGAGATTGCCCCGGTCATGCTGGGGCCGGCCTGGGCCGGTGCAGGGCCGATCATCGCGGTGTTCTGCGTGGCGCGCATGGCGGCCTTGCCGATTGCGGTGGCCTCGGCCGTGCTGGTGATCGAGGATCGGCAGCATCGGGTGCTGTGGGTCCAGTCCGTGGCAGCGGTTGCCACGGCCGCGCTCACGCTGGCGCTGGCCAGCCATGGTCCGATCGCGGCGGCCCTGGCCACCACGCTGGTCGCACTGGGCTGGGCGCTCGCCCTGGGCGTGGCGGCATGGCAGGCGCGTCCCTTGGCCGGCGCGGCGCTGGGCGATCTGGCGCGGCTGGTGCTGTGGCCCACGCTTGCCACGCTCGGCTTGGCCCGGGGCGCGCGCCTGGTGGCGCTGCACTGGCACCTCAACCCCGGGCAAACGCTGTCCGTGGTCATCCCCGTAGGCCTTGTTGGCTGGGCGCTCTCGCTCCATGCGGTGCGGCGGCCCTTCCGCGCTGGCCTCGCCGCGCTGTCTGACCGCCAGGCCTGAGGCGACGTGGGCAAAATTCGAATGCCCGGGATCGCGCAAAGTTGATCATAGGGCGGGCTTTCTCTCGCGCCCGAAAGCAGACATAATCGCGACATGCTCACGCTCGCCATCACCGGCTTTGAGGCCGAACCGCAAGCCGTATCGGATACTATCGGGCTGGCCCCTACCTCAACTGCTATTAAAGGGCAGATTGGCAAGAGCGGGCGTCCATGCAAATTCAATGGCTGGTGGATCGATGTTCACCCCGATCGCTTGAATGACGGCGCTAGTCATGCGGAGGCTGTATCGACCATAGTTGATCTTCTTCGAGGCAAAGAAGCCGCCTTCCAGCGGCTTATTGCTGAGGTGAAGCCAAAAATAATCACGCTCTATGGCGCGATCTACTTCAACACCAACGCTCAATGTGGATTATGGTTGGACCCCGCCTACATGGCGGTGATGGCCTCTTGCGGAGTGGGCTGGGGTGTCGATCTATTCGCAGAATAGGATCGCGGATCGCACCCGTCCGTCTTTCTCACCCCAAAGCCGACCGTCTCCTACCCACCAGTTTTAGTCATTCCCGAACCGCCGATTTTGCCTACGCGCCCTCATTCACGCCGTGGCGATCCACGCGGCGGCAGCCTGCATCACGGGGTCAGTCCTGGCAGCGATGGTGGCGGCGGTTTGCGGTACCAGATGATCGGGCATGATGCCGGCGTCGGGCTGCGGCGTCGGCGGGAAATAGCCGATCAGCGGCAGGTCGAACTCGATGCCGCTGCCTGGCAGGCGCGTGAAGAAGAAGCCTCCGCCATTGGTGCCACGGCGGTTGCCGCCGGTCGGCTCGCCAAACAGGGTGATCTTGCCGCTGGCGCGCGCCGCGCTGATAAATCCGAACGTGGCTGAACTGTTGGCCGGGCCGATCAGCGCGGCCACCGGCACGGTCAACCGCTTGGCATCGGGCCGGACCGGTTGCGGCGCATGGGTTTGCGGCAAGCTGATCCAGCCGTGGCCCAGGTCGGCCCCGCCTTCGCCAATGTGGCGATAGCTGTCGTCCCACGTCGAAACATGATCGGCGAGGCTGGCGGGCACGGTGCGAAATCGCACGCGGCTGCTGAATGGCCAGTTCATGACATCGCGATCGACCAGGCGCGCCAGGATCTGATCGCCGCAATCATCCCCGCCTTCGTTGCGACGGATATCGATGATCAGGCCGCGGGCGTGCGCGGCATCGTCAAGCCGGTCTGCCAGCCAGCTGCGCCAATTCCATTTGCTGTTCCACATCCCCCAGTCGGGCATGGTCAGCACGGCAATGCCATCACTGCGCACCTGATAGCTCCAGCGCGGCTCGTCGCTGCTGGCGGGTAAGCGGATCATGGTGGCGCGCCGGGCAGCAAGGCCGATCGCGGGCACCTCGATCCGGGTGCGGCGCCCATCGGGCAGGATGGCGTCGAGCGCGTGGCGCCCGGTTGCGGGTGGCAGCAGCAGGCCCTGGAACACGTCGAAGGTTTCGATAGTGGCGTTGCCACGAACACCGAGCAAAGAGCGGCGCTTGGCGTCGTTGTGCCCATCGGCGCGGACATAGGGCATGAGCCGGGCCAGGATCTGCCCGCTCGGCACCCCGTTCACCGCGGTGATTTGCGTGCCACGCGGCAATACCCCGGTGCCGGTGTGATCGGCGGTGACGACCATGGCCGCGCCGATCCATTCGAAATGAAACGGCAGCCGCGTCGGCCGGTCGAACAGCGCCTTGGCCACGGCATCTGACTGGTTGAAGAAATTGGCATAGCTGTGCCCGCAGCGCAGCGTCGCCAGCAGTCGTGACAAGGCAAGATAGCACCGATCAAGATTGCCCGCGTCCAGCCCCGCGCCATAATCCTGCGCGAACCGGTCAAGGTTCCGGGCCAGTTCTGCGGGAGAAAGATAGCGGTCGCGGCCGGGATGGATCGCCAATGCCGCGCGCAACACGGCCATATCGGCTCCCAGAGGGGCCTGTGCCGCGTGGGCCTGCGCCGCGTGGGCAGATGGCGCGGGGCACAAGGGCAGCGCCGCCAAGCCCGCCAGCACGCTGCGGCGCTCCATCATATGCTTCCCCTCAGCCAGTCATGATCGTGCGTCGGGTGTACCGGATTTTTACGGGGGTGTCTGCGCCGGTGTCTGCCCTCGCACGCGGCACGCCCATTTGGGCAGGCGCGATCAGGGCGTTGCTGGTTTTGCGGGCGCGGGCGACTGTCCCACGATAAAGCGCGCGACAAGGCGGCGCGTGGTGGCGACCGGAACACCTACTTTGTTCGTAACTACTGCCAATTTTCCGCTTCCGGCCAGGGTTTTGCAAGCGGCCCTGGCGAGCGGCGGAGAGAGGATTTCGGTTGCCAGGGGCTGTGTCTTGGGGGCGGCCACGCATGCGCCGGGCGTGCCGTCTGCCGCCACGAACTGGGCGACCGCCACACGCGCGCGATCCGCTATTCCGGCTGGCAAGCGGGCGACGTAAACGTCCAGATCGACCTGGTCTGGGTTCTTGGCGTTGGTCAAGTTGTCGATCGTATAGCTGATCCAGGTGCGATAGACCCCATAGACTGGCTGACCTTCGGCATCGCGCGCTGGTTCAAAGCGCGCGCGCCGTTTGATCAACGCGCATGTCACGGCCGCGGGGGGCTTCTCGGCAAAGCCAGGCCCATGCACAAAGCCGATCATGCGGCAGGATTCGGTTAGGCCAGCGGGGTTGACCACCACCTCCATGTTGACCATCGCGCTTTGCAGGGCCTGTGTCATGCGGCTTGGATAATCGTCGGCCGTGACAACTCTTTCGCCGTGGATCAGATCTGGCGCGGCGAGGCCAAGCGCAAGTGCAGCAAGCAAAACTGGCATCCACGCTCTCCACTGGAACCATGCCCAGTGTTATGCCGTTATGGCGCCCTTGCCAACGGCGCCTATTCGCCCAGCAATTGCTTGCGCAGACGGGTCTTCACCAGTTTCGCCTCAAGGATGCGGCCGATCACATAGAGCACGGCGAAGAAGCTGGCAAAGACATAGGCCGATGTCGGGGAGTAGCGATCGCCCTTGCGGTCGGGCTTCTTGCCGTCCTTGTCAGGCGCGGGGGCGCCCAGGGCCTTGTCGATGGGGTTCATCGGCAGGACGCGGTCCTTGCTGGCGTCTTTCTTCTTGTCGGCCTTGGCCTTTTCCGCCGCTTCGGCCGCCGGTTTCTGCCAATGACCAACCGCGATGGTCAGTTGGGCAAAGGCCAGGAACAGCAGAGGTGCCAGAAAGCACAGCAGGAGCGCGCGGCTGATCAGGTGATAGCGCAGCACCAGGCCGGCGCTGCCCTGTTCCACCTGCAGCACGCCGTTTTCGAACACGGCCAGCTTGTCTTGCGCGGCGGGATCAACCTTGCTGAAGCGCAGGGCATCGGCGGCGCGCTGCTGGCTGGTGCCGGGTTGGCGCAACAGCGGTTGCAGCTTGGCAAAGGCTTCGTCGCCGGTCTGGCCGGCGGGCAGGTCCAGGCTGCCGCGCACATGCCAGATCCAATCGATGAAGCGCAGGTTCACAGGTGTTTTCCGGTGGGCGTCATGGGGTGCGGTGCCGGCGAAGGAGGCGGTGCTGCTGCTCATCCCCACGTTACTCGGCCGGAACGGCGGTGGTGGTGGCGGGGCGGGCGAACTTCGCCTTGATCGTGCGCCAGCCATCGGTGAACGGGTAGGTCATCTGTTCGCGAATGCTCATGCGGCGGCCGCCTTCCATGCCCAGCAGTTCGGCTTCACCATCGACGCAGGTGCCGAACATGCGATCGATGAAGATATAAGTATTGGTAAAGTTGCTGCGGCTGGCCTCAAAGTCCTGAGAATGGTGCAGGCTGTGATGTTCGGTAGTGTGGAACAGGAAGCGCCACCAGCGCGGCGAATTGAACCGCACGTTGATGTGTTGATAGCTGCCCACCGCCATGCCGATGGCCCCGGCCAAAAGGAACGCGCGCGGCACGAAATCGAAGAAGCCACCCACGCCCAAGCCGATCAGGAACAGCTCGACCGGATTGCCCACCGCGCCCTTGTTGATGTTGAGCTGGGTGATGTAGTGGTGCACCGAATGGGGCAGCCACAGCGGATACCAGTTGTGCATGCCACGGTGCATCCAGTATTGCCCGAAATCGAAAATGAACGAAATCAGGAAGGCCTGCACCAATATCGGCAGCGTGATGAACCAGTTGAACTTGTCCAAGTGCAAGGCGTCCTGGATCGCGCCGACCATCACGTCCGAACCAATGAAGCCATCGACCAGGCGTAATACAGTGTAACCCAGGCCAACATAGAACAAGTCGGTGGTGACTTCCTTCCACGTCAGCTGCCAGCTTTCGTGGCGGGGAAAGAAGAACTCCATCGCCATCAGCAAGACACGAAAGCCGATGCCGATGCCAATCGCGGTGGATGCCTTGGCGATCGAGTTCGGCGCATAGTACCAGAACAGGATCATCGCGAAGAGCACGGTAGGCTGAAACCAGGTGAAGAACAGGCGCTTGAACGGGCCGCCTTCCACCCGTGGCACGTTTTCCCAGCCCACCGTCACCGGTGCCTGGGTGCCTATCCGCCGCTTGCCGACCAGAACGCCTTCCATAAGCCTGACCTCGTAATACTTGGGTACCCGGTCTAGTAATACTAATTGAAGACATGGTAATACGGATAGAATGCTTCGTCTATACCATATTGCACCTGCTTATTGCCTAAATCACCCGGTAAAACCGGCATTTCGGCCGATTTGCGGGCCAGGCGATGGTGCGATGCACCGCGAGGCGCGGGTGGCCGCAGCAGCGCTGGCGACAAGCCAGCCCGATTCGCGACAGGAAATGAACTTGCCTCCACGGCGTTTCCCGCTCAGACCGACGCCCCCCGAGGGGCAGAGAAAGGGCAAGGCGATCATGCCAAGGTTGCAGGACAAGACATGTGTGGTCACCGGCGCTGCCAGCGGCATTGGCCTGGCCATCGCCAGGCAGTTTCACGCCGAGGGGGCACAGGTGATCCTGACCGATTGCGACACCGCTGCCGGCAGTGCTGCGGCCGCCGCGATCGGCTGCCGGTTCGTCGCGCTCGATGTGCGGGACGAGGCCGCCTGGGCCGCGCTCGCCATGCAGGCGCCAGTGATCGATGTGTTGGTCAACAATGCCGGGGTCACCGGGTTCGAGCATGGCGCCGTGGCGCATGATCCCGAACACGCCAGCCTGGCCGACTGGCGGGCGGTCCATGCCGTCAACCTTGATGGCACGTTCCTGGGCTGTCGCTATGCCATCGGCGCGATGAAGGGGCAGGGCAAGGGCTCGATCATCAATATCTCGTCGCGCTCGGGCCTGGTCGGCATCCCTTTTGCCGCCGCCTATGCCGCGTCAAAGGCGGCGGTGCGCAATCACACTAAGTCGGTGGCGCTCTATTGCGCGCAGGCCGGCTGGCAAATCCGCTGCAATTCGATCCATCCCGGTGCGATCCTGACCCCGCTGTGGGAGCCGATGCTGGGCACCGGCCCCGATCGCGACGCGCGCATGCGGGCGCTCGTCGCCGATACCCCGCTCAAGCGCTTTGGCACGCCCGAGGAAGTGGCAGCGCTCGCCGTGATGCTCGCCAGCGACGAGGCAACCTATGTGACCGGCGCGGAATTCAACATCGATGGCGGCCTTCTCGCCGGATCGGCGGCGACACCGGGGTGAGGTGGCAATGGGCGATCGGGATGGATACCACCCCGATCAATGCCCCGTGCCTCACCCGTCGACCTGTTCGCTCCACGCCAGCCACTGCGCTTCCACGCGGGCGAGTTCGGCTTCCAGGTCTTCGCGCAGCTTGCCCATGGCGCCCAGGTTCATGCCCTTGAGCTGCCCGGTTGCCTTGGCCGGATCGGCGAGGGCGGCATCGATGTCGGCGATGCGGGCCTGCAGCTTGGCCATGTCCTTTTCGGCCTTGGCAATCTGCTTGCCCAGCTCGCGGCGCGCCTGCCATGCCGCCTGGGTGGCAGCCTTCTCCGCCTCGGTCTTGGGGCTCGCGGCTGGCTTGGCAGCGGCATCAGCCTTGGGCTGGTTCCGGCCCAGCACGAAGTCGATGTAATCCTCCATGCTGCCATCATAGGGCACGGCTGCCCCGTCATCGACCAGCACCAGGCGGTCTGCGGTCAATTCCACCATGTGGCGGTCGTGGCTGATCAGGATGACTGCACCCTGATAGGCGTTGAGCGCCTGGACCAGCGCCTCGCGCGCATCGACATCAAGGTGGTTGGTCGGTTCGTCGAGGATCAGCAGGTGCGGCGCATCGCGGGTGACGAGCGCCAGGGCGAGCCGCGCGCGTTCCCCGCCTGAAAGGCGCGAAACTTCGGTCGTCGCCTTGTTGCCGGAAAAGCCGAACCGACCCAGCTGGGCGCGCACGGCGGCCTGGGTCTTGCCCTCCATGGCGCGGGTCATGTGCAGCAGCGGGGTGTCGCTGCCGGCCAGTTCTTCCACCTGGTATTGCGTGAAATAGCCGATGGCGAGCTTGCCCGAGGTGGTCATGCCGCCTTCCATCGCCGGCAATTGCCCGGCGAGCAGGCGCGCCAGCGTGGTCTTGCCGTTGCCGTTGCGGCCCAACAGGGCAATGCGATCATCCGGATCGATGCGCAGATTCAGCCGCTTGAGGATCGGCTGGCCGGGGGCATAGCCCACCGCCGCCATGTCCAGCGTAATGAGCGGCGGGCGCAGTTCATCGGGGCTGGGGAAATCGAACGTCAGGCTGGGGTCTTCCAGCATGGCCACCACCGGCTGCATCTTGGCCAGCATCTTGGCGCGCGATTGCGCCTGCTTGGCGGTAGAGGCGCGGGCGCTGTTGCGGCGGACATAGTCTTCCAGCTTGGCGCGCTGGCTGGCCTGGGCGGCCTGGGCCGCGGCGGCCTGCGCCGCGCGTTCGGCGCGCTGCCGCTCGAAACTGTCATAGCCGCCGGGATAGAGCGTGACCTTGCCGCCCTGCAGATGCAGGATATTGTCCACCACGTTGTTGAGCAGGTCGCGCTCGTGGCTGATCACGATTAGCGTGCCAGGATAGCTGCGCAGGAAATTCTCCAGCCACAGCGTTGCTTCCAGGTCGAGGTGGTTGGACGGTTCGTCGAGCAGCAGCACGTCGGGCTGCGAAAACAGCAACGAGGCCAGCGCCACGCGCATTTTCCAGCCGCCCGAAAAGCTGTCGAGCGGGTTGGCCTGCATCGCTTCGTCAAAGCCAAGGCCGATGAGGATGCGCGCCGCCCGCGCCGGGGCGGTGTAGGCGTCGATGGCGATCAGCCGCTCGTGCACGTCGGCCAGGCGGTCGGGGTCGGTGCAGGTGTCTGCCTCGATCAGCAGCGCGGCGCGCTCGGTATCGGCGGCCAGGACGGATTCAAACGGTGTGGCCGTACCGGTGGGCGCTTCCTGCGCGATATAGCCCAGGCGTGCGCGGCGCGGCATGTCCACGCTGCCTTCGTCAGGCTCGATCTCGCCGATCAGCACTTTCATCAGCGTGGATTTGCCCGCGCCGTTGCGCCCGATCAGGCCGACGCGTGCGCCGGTGGGAACGGTGGCCGAGGCGCGATCGATGATGGTGCGGCCGCCCAGGCGCACGGTGATGCCGGAAATGGTGAGCATGCCCGTGCGCCTAGCCGGCTGCGCCCGTCAGAACAAGCCGCGATAGGCGCCGCCATCGAGCGTCAGGCACTGGCCCGAGATATAGCCGGCCTGCGCCGCGCACAGAAAGGCGCAGGCATCGCCGAATTCGTGCGGCTGGCCCACCCGGCCCGAGGGACCACGCGCACCGATGCGGGCATAGGCCTGTTCCAGCGTGATGCCCTCCTGCGCCACCTGCTGCTGCGCCAGCGAGGCCAGGCGATCGGTGTCGAACGGGCCGGGCAACAGGTTGTTGACCGTCACGTTGTCGGCCACGCAATCGAACTGCAAGACCTTGGCCATGGCCATCAACCCGGCGCGCGCCGAAACCGACAGGCCCATCTCGGGCGCCGGCATCAGCACCTGGGCCGAGGTGATGTTGACGATGCGGCCAAACTTGCGCGCCCGCATGCCGCCCACCACCGCCTTGATCAGCGCCAGCGGGCTCAGCATGTTGGCATGCAGCGCTGCCAGGAAGTCGGCCTCTTCCAGCATGTCGAGCTTGCCGGGGCGCGGGCCGTGGTTGTTGTTGACCAGGATATCGGGATCGGGGCAGGCCGCGAGCAGCGCGGCGCGCCCTTCTGCCGTGTCGAGATCGCCCACCACCGCCATAACGCTGGCGCCGGTTTCGCGGGCGATCCGCGCTTGCGCCGCCTCAAGCCGGGCGGCGTCACGCCCGTTGATCCACACTTGCGCCCCTTCGCGCGCCAGGGCCGTGGCGCAGGCCAGGCCCAACCCTTTGGATGACGCGCAAACCATTGCCTTGCGCCCGTTGATGCCCAGATCCATCGCCAGTTCCTTGTGCCGGGCAGGGGGCTTGGCCACGCCTGCCGATTGGCGCTTTGCTCTATCGTAAACAGCGTGGGGAACAAGCCGGGGCGATGATGCGTTCGCACAGCAGCCCAACCGCCCCATCCTTGCGCCGAAATGCGGGATACGGCTGCGGCGATCCGCCCTTCGCCCGTCATTCGATTGCCACACGGTGATATTTTGCTAATCGCCAGCCGGTGTTCTGCGTGAAACCATCCCATCCTGGCCGCGGGGTAGCAGCCCTGGCCCTTGCGCTGGCCTGTGCGGCCTGCGCCGTGCCCGCGCCGCGCGTGGTCGATCCCGGCCTGGCCCCGGCAGACGACGTGCGCGCCGACGCCACCCCATGGTGGACCCAGGCGGGTGACCCGGTGCTGGCCCAGGTCATTGCCCAGGGCCTGGCGCATGATGCGCGCCTCGCCTGCGATGCCTGGCAGTTGCAGGCGCAGGCCGATCGCCTCGCGGCGCGGCGCCGTCATCTTGGCGGACGGCTTACCGGCTTAATGGCCACAGAGCGCGTGGCCGATGGCGTGGCACCCGGCGTCTATGCCCATGCCGCGCTGGTCAATCGCCGCGCTGCCGCCATGGCCGAGGCCTATCTTGCCGTGCGCCTGGCCCAGGCGCGCCTGGCCGCAAGGCGCAGCGCTGCCGCGCCTTGGCAGGACAACACCGAAATCGCCCGCTTCCGCCGCGAGGCCGGGCTAGTTTCGGCGATCGACGGCGCGCTGGGCGGCGTGATGGTCGATCTCGATGCCGATGCCGTGACCCAGGCCGAAACCGATGTATCGCAGGCCATGGCGCACCTGGCAGAGGAAACCGGCCTTGCAGGCGATGCGCTGGTTGCGCTGATGGGGCAGGGCGGCGCCGTGCCCGCGCTGAACGATATCGTCGCGCCCGATACCCGCCGCGCTGGCGTGATGCTGGTGCGCCAGGAGCAGGGCCAGGCGGTGGTTGCCGGCACGACCTCGGTCGATCAGGCGCGCGCCGCCCTGGCCAGCGCCACGGCGGCCAATGCCGAAGACATGGATAGCGCGGCCAAGGCGTTGGAGGCGGCGCGCCAACTTGCCCAGGCGAGTGCACGCACCCTGGCGCAGGCCGATCGCACCGTGCGCGATGCCCGCGCCGGCTATCGCGCTGGCGCTGAACCCTTTGCCACGCTCTATGTGGCCGAAGCCTCTGCGCTGGCTGCTGGTGAGGCCGATGCCACGGCGCGGGCCGGGCTGGCGCGCGCGCAGGTGCGGCTGTGGACAGCCCATGGCCTGGGCTGGACCGCCGCCGATCTTGCCCCGGCGGCTCCGGCCCAGGCGCCGTCGCAATGCTCGGCAACGCCATGACCGACGGCGATCTCGATGCCTTTCTCGGCGCCCGCCCGCGCGCCGGGCTGGCGCGCTGGGGCATGGTCCTGGCGCTACTGGTGGCCGGCGTGGCGGCGTTCTGGCTGCTGCTGCGCTTTGTCGACGGGCCGGACATGCCATATTACAGTGTGCCACTGGAACGCGGCAGCCTGACTCCGGTGATGAGCGCGAGCGGAACCCTGCACGCGGAGGACGAAGTGATCCTGCGCGCCCCCGAAGGCGGCGTGGTGCACAGCCTGCTCGGGCCGGGCGATGGCGTGGTCCGCACCGGCCAGCCGATCGCCGTGCTCGATACCGCGCCGCTGCAGGCCGCGCTCGCCAGTGCGGAGGCCACGCGCGCGGCGGCCGAAGGCACGCTGCTGGCGGCCCAGTCTGATCTCGATGGCGCCCGTGCCCGGCTCGATCGTTATGAGGGCGTGTGGCGCAAGTCTGGCGGCCGGGTGCCTTCGGTGAACGAAATGGACGGCGCGCGCGCCGAACTTTCGCGCACGGCAGCGGCCCTTGCCAGCGCCACGGCGGCCCTGGCCAAGGCGCGCAACGATGAAGTCCTGGCCCGGCGGCAGCTGGCCGATGGCACGATCCGCGCGCCGTTCGATGGCGTGGTGGTCTCGCGCGCGGTGGCGCCGGGGCAACTCGTGGCGCCGGGCACGCCGCTGCTGTCGCTCGCCACCGGGCTCGATCGCCTGGTGGTGACGGTGCCGCTGCCGACTGCCGACGCCCAGCGGCTGGCCACCAATGCCCGCGCTCACGTGCTGTTGGCCGGCATGGCCGACAAGGTGCGCACCGCGCGGCTGGTGCGGATCGATCCCACCGACGATACGCGCGGTCTCGATCGCCTGGCGGTCTTCGCGCTCGATCCGCCGGCTGCCAGCGACGGCGCCATGGTGCAGTTGCGCCCTGGCATGGCGGCCACGGTGGAAATCGACCTGCCCGCGCGCGAAAACGTGTTGCTCGTGCCCAATGCGGCCTTGGGGTTCACGCCCGAAGGCGTGCCACCGCGCACCGGGACGATCTATATCCTGTCGGCAGACAACCAGCCGCGCCAGGTGGCAGTGGCCACCGGTGCCAGCGACGGCAAGCGCACCGAGATCTTGGCGAGCGGGCTGGAGCCCGGCGTTCAGGTGATCATCGGGCGGCGCGCTGGCCCGCCCAAGCCGTGACAGGACGAAACCCAGGCGGGGCAGGCCGTGGAACAGACCGGCTTTCCGCCGAAACCGAACGACGGGGGCTGCGTTAGGCAGGCATGATCGATCCTTCCAACCCTTCCGATGCCGCTGCCGGCGCGGCCGTGTCGCGCCGCGGTTTTTCCACGATGGCGCTTACCCTGGCAGGCCTGGCGGCGCTGCCGGCGCGGCTTTTGGCCCAGGGCGCGGCGGGCAATTTCGGCCCGGCCCAGCCATTTTCATGGGATATCCTGGTGGCCGCCGCCCAGGCTTCCGCGCGCCGCCCTTATGCGGCCCGCACCGCCTCGCGCCGGGCCGCGCCGACATTCGATGATGCTGCCCGGCTGACCTATGGCGAGGCACAAAGCCTGCCGGGCCACGTGCGGCTCTTTCCCACCCGGCTGGAAACCGCGCCCTTTGCCGTGGGCATCAACGTGGTTTCCGCCGGCCAGGCGCGCCCGCTGATCAACACCCAAGGGCTGTTCGGCGCGGCGCAGAATGTCGATCCCGCCGGCTTTCGCGTGATGCATGCCGATGGCCATGGCGATTGGCTGGCGTTCCTGGGCGCATCCTATTTCCGCGCGGCGGGCGAGAAAGACCAGTACGGCCTTTCGGCGCGGGGCATTGCCGTCGATACCGGCACAATGCCCGGGGCGGAGGAATTTCCCGAATTTACCGCGTTCTGGATCGAGGATCTGGGCGGGCCGGAAGGGCGCCAGCGCCTCGTGATCCATGCCCTGCTTGAGGGGCCGTCGCTGACTGGGGCCTATGCCTTCGATACCCGCCAGACCGAGGCGGGCGTGGTGCAAGAGGTGAAATCGGCGCTGTTCCTGCGTAAGGACGTGGCGCGGCTGGGTATCGCGCCGATGACCAGCATGTTCTGCTTTGACGAGGCGACCAAGATGGATCGCCGCGACTGGCGGCCCGAGGTGCACGATTCCGACGGCCTGGCCATCTGGATGGCCGATGGTGAGCGGATCTGGCGCCCGCTGGAAAACCCGCCAGAGCCGCGCACCAACACCTTTCGCGCCAACTCCCTGCGTGGCTTTGCCCTGGTCCAGCGGGATCAGGCGTTCGATCACTATCAGGATGACCTGGCGTTCTATGATCGCCGGCCATCTTTGTGGGTAGAGCCGCAGGGTGATTGGGGCGCGGGTGCGGTTGTGCTCTATGCCTTTTCGACGATCTCGGAAAACGTCGACAATGTGGCGGCTTTCTGGCTCAGCGATCGGCCGGCCAAGGCCGGCCAGCGCCAGGATTTTGCCTATCGGCTGACCTGGACCAACCGCGATCTGGCCGCCAATGCCAATGCCCGCTGCATCAAGGTGTTTGCCGGGCCGGGCGGCGTACCGGGCGGTGATCCGATCCCCGGTGCCACACGCTATGTCCTCGATTTCCAGGGCGATGCGCTTGCCGGCCTTACCCGCAGCAGCGGTGTCACGGCCGAGTTGGACCTGCCGCCAGAGGCCGTGCTGCACAAGGCGGTCGGCCCGGTCGCCGGGCGCGACAAGCAATGGCGCGTCACGCTCGATATCAAAACGCAGGGGCTCGCCGCCCGTGAATTCCGCTTGTTCTTGAAGCGCGGCGGCGGTGCGCTCAGTGAAACCGTGATCAAGGCGATCCAGCCATGACGAACCGCGCCGTGCCAGCCGGCCAGCCGCCGCTGCTCCCGGCCGAAGCGCCGCTTGACATGCCGGTGCAGCGCCTGTTCGGCAATGCGCCGGCGCGGCGCGAGGTGGAAACGCGCCCTCACGGCTTGCTGGTCAAGCGCTGGCTGCTCATCGCGCTGACGGCGGTGCTGGGCCTTGCTGCGTCGAGCGAGGTGCGCGTCGCCTTTTCGCGCGATGGTCTCAATGCCATCGAGGTGGCACTGCTGGTGTTCTTCGTGCCGCTGTTCAGCTGGGTGGCGTTTGGCTTTGTCAGCTCGACCATCGGCTTCATTCAGCTGATCAGCGGCGCGCATCCCGGCTTTGTCCCGGTGCCATCACCCGCCGCCAGCCTGGCGCATCGCACTGCCGTGCTGATGCCGGTCTATAACGAAGATGTCGACGCGGTGTTCGCCCGGGTAGAGGCCATGGCCTATGCGATCGATCGGTCGGGCGGGGCGCCGTGGATCGATTTCTTCGTGCTCAGCGATTCCAGCGCCCTCCATGGCAAACGCGAAGAGGCCGCATGGGCCGAACTGGCCGCGCGGGCGCCGATCGCCATCTATTATCGCCGCCGCGAGGAAAATACCGCGCGCAAGCCCGGCAACATTGCCGAATGGGTCCGCCGCTTTGGCGCCGCTTATGAAAACATGCTCGTGCTTGATGCCGACAGCGTGATGACCGGCGCCGCTATCGTTGGCCTGGCCTCGCTGATGGAGGCGCGGCCTTCGATCGGCCTGCTCCAGACCGTGCCGATGATCACCAATGCGCGCACTCTGTTCCAGCGCTGGATGCAGTTTGCCAGCGAGGCCTATGGCCCGATCGCATCGGCCGGGCTGCTGTGGTGGAGCGGGGCAGAGGCCAATTTCTGGGGCCACAACGCCATCGTGCGCACCCGCGCCTTTGCCGAAAGCTGTGGCCTACCCGATCTGCCGGGCAAGCCGCCATTCGGCGGGCATATCCTCAGCCACGATATGGTCGAATCCGCGCTGCTGCGGCGGCGCGGCTGGGCCGTGCACATGGTGATGATCGGTGGCAGCTATGAAGAATATCCCCCCACCATCGTCGATCATGCGCTGCGCGACCGCCGCTGGATGCAGGGCAATCTGCAGCATTTGCGCCTGATCGGTGCCTCGGGCCTCGCGAGCACCAGCCGCTTGCACCTGCTGATCGGCGCCTCTGCCTATCTTACTTCGCCGGGCTGGCTGCTGCTGCTGCTCGCCACGATCGCCCAGGTGGCCATGGCGCGCATCGGCGGCGGGATTGAAGGCAGTGTCCTGATGACCGTGCCGCCGGGCGTGCTGGCGCTTACCGTGCTGCTGCTGTTCGGGCCAAAGGTGATGGGCCTGGTGTGGATCCTCGCCGACGCACGGCGCTGCGCAGCCTTTGGCGGGCCGTGGCGCGCGCTCCGCTCCGTCCTTGTCGAACTGGTGCTGTCCACCCTGTTTGCGCCGGTGTCGATGCTCTTGCAGATCAAGGCATTGCTCGGGCTGCTGCTCGGCATTCCCTCGCAATGGAACGCGCAGAACCGCGATGCCCAGGCCATTGCCGTGCGCGCGATCTTGCCGGCAATGCGCGACCATATCCTGCTCGGCCTGGCGTTTGCCGCCACCGTCTGGCTCGATCCCGTCACCGCGCTGTGGCTCTCGCCGATCACGCTGGGCCTGTTGACCGCCCCCTGGCTGGTCAGCCTCACCTCGCGCGAGGATTTGGGCGAAGCCGCCGCCCGTCGCGGCCTGTTCCGCGTCCCCGCCCGCACCATGCGCGTCGGTCGCGCCGAAGTGCCCGATCCAGCGGCCGAGGCCGCGCCTGGTGGCATGGGATCGGCGCAAGCGCAGCCGGTTTCGGCGAAGGCGCTGGGTGCCTGAGGGGCGGGGTAGTGTTGTGGGTGTTTGGGGCGGCGAAGGGGCTGTGTGCGGTGCGCTGAAGTCAAAACGTATCAGCAAGCAATCACTACGTCAGAAGTTTAACGATTAGTCGTAGCTACATTGCGCAAGAAAGATGGCTGGACGCCGGATCAAGTCCGGGGTGATGTAGATTTCAAGCCATAAATCGACTTACCGTCACCCCGGACTTGATCCGGGGTCCAGCTGTTCTGCTTGTACAAAACGCCAGCATGTCCTCAAATAAGCGCAAGCTGTCGTTTGAATTTGTTCACCAACCCAGTGCGCGATGGTGCAGTGCGACTGGTGTCTGCCAATCGGTCAGTTGACCGCGCCGCCTTCTTCTCCTTGTATGGCGATCGTCGGGCACAGCGCTCGCCCGCTGCGCCGTTAATTCCGCCCGCTAAGCCGATACCCCTCACTCGGCCGGCTGCGTCGAAAACGCCGGCTCGGGCATGGCGCTGCCCAACGCCATCGCGGGGGAAAGCTGCAAGGGGGGCAGGCGGCGCACCGAGCCGCGCCATGGGGTCAGGCGGGGCACGATCGGGCGCAGGGCCAAGGCGGCGCCGGTGAGGATGGCAAAGTCCGTTCCCGGGTCGCAGGTGGGAGAGGACAGCGAGGCGACCACGGCATCGACCACTGCCGCCCAGGCGCAGGCCGCGCCGGTCGACAGCGCCATGTCGGGCGAGGGGACATAGGTGGACAGCCGCGTGGGTTTGAACGCGCTGATCATGTGCACGATCATCGCCGTCGCGCCGATCAGGCCGGTGCAGCCCAGCACGGCGGTTGCCAGGCTAGACGAGCGGAAGCTGCCCGGCCCAATGCCGATGCCATGCGTGGCGACAAAGGCATGCCAGCCCTGCCAGGCCCAGAAGCCGCGCTGTTCGCCAGACAGCGATTGGCCCTTGTCCACCGTCATGTGGCGCAGTAGTTCCGTGGCATCGTTGACCAGAACCGGGTGGGCGATCATCAGTCCGGTGATCAACACGATCATGGCCAGGCCCGCGCCGGCAATGATCAGGGCCCGATCGGCCGGCATCGCGCCTGGCAATAGCAAGCTGCGCCCCAGCACCAGCGCGCCATAGATGCCCAGGCCGACATAGGCCGTGGTTGCCGTACTGCACAGCAGCGCCGCTGCCAGCACGAAGGCCGCCGGACCGGTATAGCGGCTGTCTACCCGGCGCATCCAGCATTCGAACAGGAACACGAACCAGTTGATCCCAAACCAGGCAAATCCCGATGCCTCTGGCCACAGCCCGGCCATGCGCACGAACCCGCGATAGCTGTGATCGAGCTGGGCATAAGACCCGTTGCGGAACAGGGCGAGCAGGCTGTCCACCGGCGTGCCCTTGGCCGCCACGCTGAGAAAGCCGATCAGGCCGTGGACCAGGCCAGCGATCGCCATGGTGCGCACAAACACGTGGCGCCCACGCTCCTTGCTGCACACCACGTGCGCGGCAATCGCGGTCAGCAGGGTGCCGACGAGATAGACCGTGGTGGTGATGTTCTGGGTGGAAAAGCTCAATGGGCGGGTGGAATAGATATAGGCGCGCATGGAGATATAGCGTGCTTCCACCTTGCCGCGCATCGGGGTCACGTCAATCTGCCCGGCAAACAGGCGCGGGCCGATAAATGCCAGCACCGCGCCATAGAGAATGAACGTCGCCAGCCAGATATTGGCCCGCGCCGCCTGGCCCACCGCCATGCCATTCCCAGCACCGGGCACCAGCAGGCGCAGCGCCATGAACACCAGGGCAAACTGCACCGGCGGGATCGACGACCCGCCCAGCATCGGCAGTACGATCGCGGCCGAGCCGCCAAACAGCGTCGAGACCAAGAGGAATGCGAACATCGCCTCGATCGATCCGGCAAGGAACAGGCTGAGGCCCAACAGCACCTGGATCGCGCCGATGAAGGTCAATTGCATCGCAGGCTCCGCACAAGCAGGACGATAGAAACGGAAGAGAACGGCGCTATCATGGCCGGATGAAATCGGGCGCGCAGCGCACTGCCTTGGCAAAGCTGGCCGGATTGCCGCGCCACACCTGGGCGGCGGGAATATCCTGGGTCACCACTGCGCCGGCGGCAACCACGGCATGATCACCGATAGTCACGCCCGGCAGTACGATCACCCCGCGCCCCAGCCACACATTGCGGCCCAGCCGGATCGGCGCCACGCGCACGCCATCGCCCTGGTGCACCGGGTGGTGGTTGGTGTCGCACAGCACGCAATCGGGGCCGATGCGGCAATGCGGGCCGATCTCGATCGCACTGTGGCAGATCAATTGCACCCCGGCGTTAAGAAAGGCGCGATCCGCCAGCGTGACCAGCGCGCCGCGTGCCACTTCGATGCGCACCGGCGCCACGTCACCACGCAGGTTGACCCGCGCGCCGATGCGGATCTGGCCCTTGCCGATTAGGCGCGGACGATGGCCGTGCACGAAAAAGCGGTGCCCGGGCACTATGCCGCGCCGCCGCAATGCTAGTCGCGTGGCAAGCGTGGCTAGCCGGTTGCGCGGCTGGAGCGCGGTGAACCAGCGGGCCAGTCGGCCGCTGGGGCCAACCACGGGCGGCGCATCGACCGCAGCACGCGGCGTAGTTTGCCAGTCTTGCGGGCCTGCCGCAGGGGGGAGTGGCAAGGCCGGGGCGTGACGATCTGTCGAAGCGGGGGCGAGATGCGTGGCCATGGGTATCCCCTGGTCAGAAAGTGGCAGACGGTTTCACAAGCACGATGACGTTGGGACGCCGCGCCCTATTCCAGCGCATGCAACAGCCCCTGGTCGAACCGGTCGGGCGCAAAGCGGCGGGCATCGGCCATGGCCGCGGCAGGATCAAAATGCGGCAACCATGCTTCCATCGCCTTCACCCCGGCGATCAGCGAGTCCACGCTTTGGCTGGCAAAGAACTGGCCCGTCAGGTCTTGCGTCACGCTGTCGAGCGCGCCGCCCCCGGCATAGGCGAGCACGGGCCGCCCCGAGGCGATCACCTCCACCGGCACGATGCCGAAATCCTCTTCCGCCGGAAACACCAGCGCACGACACTGCGCATAGGCACGCCGCAGCGCGGGAAAGGGCAGGCGCGGCAGGATGGTGATGTTGGGCCCGGCACGGCGGCGCATGGCGGCGGCCAGCGGACCATCGCCCACCATCACCAGCGGCAGGCCCAGCGCGTTGAAAGCGTCGATCGCCAGGTCGGGCCGCTTGTAGGGCACCATCTGCCCTACCCAGAGATAGGCCGGCCCCACCGCATCGGCGCGATCGAACAGATCGATCTCTACCGGCGGGTGCACCACATCGGCCTCTCGGCGCCAGGCCTTGGCAATGCGCCGCTGGATAAAGCGCGAATTGGCCACGATGCGATCCACCCGCGCGGCCGAGCTGGCATCCCAGGCGCGCAGGCGGTGGCACAGCAGCGGCATCATTGCCCGGCTGACCATCCCGGCGGCATCGCGATAATCGTGATAATGGTCCCACAGATAGCGCATGGGCGAATGAACGTAGCTGAGATGCAGGGCATCGGGCGCCGTGATCACGCCCTTGGCCGGCCCGCTTTCGCTGCTGATCACCAGGTCATAGCCGCGCAGGTCCAACTGCTCGAGCGCCATGGGCATGAGCGGCAGATAGCTTTGATAATGCCGCCGCGCACCTGGCAGATGCTGGATGAAGCTGGTCGTTACCTTGTGGCGGCGGATCGTGTCGGAAACAGCTGTCGGGTCGTACACGTGGGTGAAGATATCGGCTTGCGGAAACAGGTGCAGCAAGCGCTCCAGCACCCGCTCCCCGCCGCGCATCGTCACCAGCCAGTAATGCACGATGGCCACGCGGGCAAAGCGGCGGCGTGGGTCTGCGCTTGGATGGACCGCTGGGATCGCCGTGCGCTCTGGCTTGGCGGGCAGTACCAGCTGCGCACTATGGTCTTCGGGCCGCCGCGCCGTTTCCGGCACATGCAGTGGCAAAGCCGGCACGTCGGCCGTGCCTGCTGCGCCCGGCGCGGTAACAGCCACCGCCGTGTCCGCAGGCGCAGTGGATCGGTCCGCCGAGCGCCGCCGCTCAGGCATAATAGCTCTCGTAACTGCGGTAGAATGCGGTTTCGCCGTAGTCGAAGCGCGGCTGCTTGCGCATGTCCACGCGGGTGAGGGCGACGCCGGCCAATTGCACGCGGTCGATCGGCAACAGGCGCAGCGCGGCGCGCAGGGCCTGCTCCGGTGTCTTGCGCCAGCGCACCACGAAGACCGAGGCATCGGCCTTGCCCAGCAAGAGGCGGGCGTCAGCGATCGGCAGCACCGGCGCGGTGTCGATGATCACCGCATCGAACCGCTCGCGCGCCGTGGCGAGCAGGCGATCCATTTCGACCCCGGTCATCAGTTCCGCGCGATCACCCGCCTCGGCGCAGAGCGGCAGGATCGAGAGACCCGTGCCAGGATCGACAACCAGCGCATCGTCGAGGCTGGCCGTGCCGTGCAGCACTTCCATCAGGCCAGGGCGCCCTTCGCCCCCGCGCAGGAACCGGCTGACGCCCTGGTGGCGCAGATCCCCGTCGATCAGCAGGATGCGGTCACCTGCCGCCGCCATGGAGCGCGCCAGGCAGATCGACGTGGTGGTCTTGCCTTCCTCGGGCAGGGCAGAGGTGATCGCAATGATCCGCGCCTCGGTGGTGTTCATCGCGATCGAGGCGCGCAGCGAGCGGAAGCTTTCGGCAAAGACCGAACGCGGATCTTCCAGCAGGGCGCTGGCCGGCACCCGCTCCCCGCGCCGTGCCACCGATTGCAGTGTGGGAATGGCGCACAGATAGCGCACGCCCATGCGCTCTTCGATATCCTCACCCGTGGTCAGGCCGGTGAAGGTCATTTCCGCCAGGAACGCGGCGGCGATGCCAAGCCCGGTGCCCAGCGCCACGGCCAGCACCCCGTTGATCAGGATGTGTGGGCTGTTGGGATGGCGCGGAACATCGGCGCGGTGCAGCATGTCGGCATCGGCCTGCTCGGTGCCTTCGCGCGCGGTCAGTTCCTTGAAGCGGTTGAGATAGCTTTCATAAAGCGCGTTGGAGGTTTCGGCGCGCTTCTGCAGGTCGTCGAGCCCCACTTGCGCCGCGTTGTTCTGCGCCAGTGCCCCGCGCGAGGCATCGAGCGAACCGGCAAGCGAAGCCAGGCGTTGCTGCGATACCCGGGCCTTGGCTTCGAGGCTGGCCATCACGCGTTGGGTTTCGGCGGCGATTTGCCGGTTCACGGCATCAAGCTGCGCCTTGGAGCGCAGCACTTCGGGATGCTGTGGGCCATAGCGTGATGACATGGCGGCAAATTCGGCGGCAAGGCTGGCTTGCTGTGCGCGCATCTGGCCGATCACCGGCGAGAGCGAGGCTTCGCCCACGCCGCCGCTGCCACCGGCCTGCAACTGGCGCTGCGCCGCTTCCAGGCGGGCGGCATCCTCGCTCGCCTGTGCACGGGCAGCGGTCACTTCCTGGTTGTACGACGAGATTTCCTGCTCGGTCAGCGTGCCCTGCGTGGTGCTGAGCAGGTTGTGCGCGATGCGATATCGTTGCACCGTCGCACTATCGGCCAGCGCCTGTTGGCGCAGTTGTTCCAGCCGGTTGGCGATCACCCCGGTGGTTTCGCGCGCGCCGCTGCGCTTGTTCTCCAG
Source organism: Novosphingobium sp. 1529 (assembly GCF_040544855.1). Classification (NCBI taxonomy): domain Bacteria; kingdom Pseudomonadati; phylum Pseudomonadota; class Alphaproteobacteria; order Sphingomonadales; family Sphingomonadaceae; genus Novosphingobium; species Novosphingobium sp. 1529. Next base: position 794,510 of record NZ_JBEPKW010000001.1, on the reverse strand, counting down.
CGCGCCCAGCGTGTATTGCTCGGCAAAGGCGTTGGCGATGCGCGCGGCTTCCTGCGGGTCGCTGCTTTCAAACGTGATGGCGATGCCATAGGTCGTGCCGATGCGCTGCGCCGCCACGTTCTTGGCCAGGTAGGCAATGGCCGCCTCGCGCGCGCTTTGCGGGGCGCCGGCAGATTTTGTGTTGGCGGCTTTCCCTTCGTCTGGCGATGGGGCAAAGCGCGGATCGTGCGCCAGGCCCAGGGCATCGGCAACAGCGGCCGTGTTGGTTTCCGAGGTGATTACCGAAACCTGCGTATCGACAAAGCTCTCGCTGGGGATGGCCGGCTGGTCCGTCCGGTCGTTGGTGCTGGTTGGGGCAACGGGCTGCAACTTGCTGTTGAGCGTGACTTCGGCGCGGGCCTGGTAGGTGCGCGGCTGCAGCGCCGTGATCACCATGCCGATTGCCAGCACGCCCAGCAACACGCCCAGGAACACGCCGATGCGCCGGCGGAACATGGCCATCAGCCGCCGCAGATCGATGCGGTCGGTTGCCGCCGCGCTGTTGGCCCGCGGCTCGGCCGGCGTGGCCGGCACGATGCCGGCTGGCGCGCGATAAAAGTCGATTGCGGTGTTCACCATTGCCCCCTTCGGCCAAGTCAAGCTCTGCACCCGGCGCGCAGGGCGGCGGCGCGATTGGCGCCCCAGGCCTTGCCCGCTCCCGGTATGACCTCAGCCTGTGGCGGTTCGCCCGCGCAAGGAAGGCCAAGCATATCCGCAGCGGAGCAATAGCGAGGCACCGCTTGGCACCCCTTGCAGCCGGCTGATCCGGGCCCAGGAGAGGGGTGCGGCGGGTGGCGCAGGCCGGGTGGCAATCGCGCCGTCGGCTATCGGTAAATCCGCGTATGGCACCGGAAAAATGCGTAGGATTTGCCCGCATATACGGCGCGCTGGCCGGTTCCGCCCGACGGCCATCGATTAGGTATGGCCAAGCCCGCCGCCCGGCCCAACCGGCGATTCCGATCGTTCCGGAAAGCCTCCAAGTCGGAGTTTTCATCCCGGGCCGCTGCATTGTCTTCGCAAGGGCGCGGCATAGAACAACCGGGAAACGAACGCACACGGAGGGTGTAACGTGATTCCCCATATCGATCATGGTCTCTCGCGCCATGCTGCCATGGCCCGGGCGGCCCGGCCCGCCATGCTGGCGGCCGTGCTGGGCTTCGCCCTGTTGTTGCCGGGGTGCGCGGGCACCACGGCGCAGCCGCTATCGGCGGTGGACCGCGCCACCGGCTTGGCGGGCTATCGGGTGGGCGCAGGTGACAAGCTGCGCATCACCGTGTTCAACGAGCCGACGCTGACCGGCGAATACAACGTCACCTCCACCGGGGCCGTGGCCTTTCCCCTCATCGGCGTGGTCCAGGCGGGAAACCACACCATCGACGACGTAACGCACGAGATTACCGGTCGGCTGGCGGGCGCTTATGTCAACGATCCGCGCGTTAGTGTGGAAGTGCTCAACTACCGCCCGTTCTATATTCTGGGAGAGGTGAACAAGCCGGGAGAATATCCCTATGCCTCGGGCATGACGGTGGAGCAGGCCATCGCCAAGGCTGGCGGATTTACCTATCGCGCCAACGAAAAGACGGCATTCCTGCGGCGGCAGACGACTTCGGCCGAACACAGCGTATCGCTGCGCAGCGGCGCGCCAGTGGCGGTTTTGCCCGGCGACACGATCCGCGTCGGTGAGCGCTATTTCTGAAGCGGACCATCTGACCACAACGCCGTGCCACCCCGGCCGGCCGGATCGTCGCGCCGGCGCTTGGGCCAGAGCAGACGATCCGGGGCGGTCTCGCGCTGGAGGACGGCTGTGGAGTGCAGCGTGGGGGAGGGGCTACTTCTTCGCGCCGACCACGGCCCCGACGATGGAAATGTCGCCGGGTGATACGCTGGCGCCGGCATAAGGATCAGGATTGTGGCCCTTGATCGCGAACGTATAACCCATCTCTGCCGCTGATGGCCCGAAGAAGGCACCTTTGAATGCGCCGCTGACAAAGTAGTTGGTGCCGCTGGTGAACGTACCGGCAAACTGGTCTTTCGCGATCGTGCCGCTGCCGCTGTAGACGCCTGCGCTGCCTTCGGTGGGATTCCCGACCGCGCGGAGGGACAGGCCGGTGCTGACCGTGCCCTGGGCGAAATCGGCCGTGAACGTTGCCGTCCCGGTGAGGTCGCTCAGTGTGGCCGGGGCATAGTTGTATGCCAGCATCGTGCCCGAAACGGTGGTGGCATAGGTGGCCGAACCGCTGGTGGGCATGCCCTTGCTGCCCGACATTTCGCCAAACACGTAATAGCGGATGTCGGTCTGGTCGGCGCTGGCGTCGACGTGGGTCCATTTGCCAAAGCTGGTGTAGCTCAGGCTGACGGGGGCGGTTGCCGTATTGCCCGGCTGCGCATTGCCATACAGCGTCAGGCTGTCGCCACCTTTGTTGAAACTGGTGGTATAGTCGCTCGACGGCATCTTGTCGGCCGCGGTGAAGCTGGCCGATGTGCTGCCCGCCTGCACGGTATAGGTTCCCGTCGCGGCGTCATAGGCGATTGTCGTGGCCGCGTTGACGCTTGCCGTGGTGGCGGGCGTCACTGCCAGTGGCTTGCTGAACTGGCTGCCGAATTGGCCGCTGCTCAGGCTGCCGGTGTAGGTTTGCGTGGCCGTTGCGGCGGAAAACGTGCCCGAGGTGCTCTGCGGAAAAGGCTTGCTGGCCGATACGGAATTGACCGGGCCATCACCGCCGCAGGCTGCGAGCAATCCGCATGCCAGTGGAACAGCCATGCGAATGGTGCGAATTGTATATGCCATCGTTTCGATCGGTCCCGCAAAAGTTGTCTTGCGTGCCGCTGTTACAATAGATTTCCTGACGCGTATCCAAATATTTAGGATCATATCGGGGGGAATGGTCTGTCCCCGCCGGATCGGCCGTCACGCGGTCAGCGCGCCGGTTCCGGCGGGGATCGACCAGCGGCTGGATCAGCCCAGAATGCCGGGCAGGTCCAACCCCTTTTCGCGGGCGCAATCCTGGGCGATGGCATAGCCGGCATCAGCATGGCGCATCACGCCGGTGGCCGGGTCGTTCCACAGCACGCGTTCCAGGCGGCGCGCTGCCTCTGGCGTGCCGTCAGCCACGATCACCATGCCCGAATGCTGGGAATAGCCCATGCCCACGCCGCCGCCGTGGTGCAGCGACACCCAGGTGGCGCCGCTGGCGGTGTTGAGCAGGGCATTGAGCAGCGGCCAATCCGACACGGCATCCGATCCATCGAGCATGGCCTCGGTCTCGCGGTTGGGGCTGGCGACCGATCCGCTGTCGAGGTGATCGCGGCCGATCACCACCGGCGCCTTGAGTTCGCCCTTGGCGACCATCTCGTTGAACGCCAGGCCCAGGCGGTGGCGGTCCCCCAGGCCCACCCAGCAGATCCGCGCCGGCAGGCCCTGGAAGTGGATACGCTCGCGCGCCATGTCCAGCCAGTTGTGCAAATGGGCGTTGTCGGGCAGCAGCTCCTTCACCTTCTGGTCGGTCTTGTAGATGTCTTCCGGGTCACCCGACAGCGCCGCCCAGCGGAACGGGCCGATCCCCCGGCAGAACAGCGGGCGGATGTAGGCCGGCACAAACCCGGGGAAATCAAACGCGTTTTCAACGCCTTCGTCAAAAGCCACCTGGCGGATGTTGTTGCCATAGTCGGTGGTGGGCACGCCGCGCGCCTGAAATTCCAGCAAGGCGCGCACGTGCGTGGCCATACTGGCGCGTGCGGCCTTGGCAACGCTTTCCGGCTCGCGCTCGCGCTTGTCGATCCATTCCGCCACGGTCCATCCGGCGGGCAGATAGCCGTTGATGGGATCGTGCGCGCTGGTCTGGTCGGTCAATAGGTCGGGCAGGATGCCGGCGTCGAGCATCTGGGGCAGGATTTCGGCGGCATTGCCGATTAGGCCCACCGACACCGGCTTCTTGTCGGCGCAGGACTGGCGGATGATGGCCATCGCCTCGTCCAGGGTTTCGGCGGCGTGATCGAGGTATCCGGTGCGCAGGCGCATCTCGATCCGGCTACGCTGGCATTCGATCGCCAGGCACGATGCGCCGGCCATGACCGCGGCTAGCGGCTGCGCACCACCCATGCCGCCCAGGCCCGCCGTCAGCAGCCATTTGCCGGAAAGATCGCCACCATGGTGCTGGCGCCCCATTTCGACGAAGGTTTCGTACGTGCCCTGGACGATGCCCTGGGTGCCGATATAGATCCACGAGCCGGCGGTCATCTGGCCATACATGGCCAGGCCCTTGCGATCGAGCTCGTTGAAATGCTCCCAATTGGCCCATTCCGGCACCAGGTTGGAATTGGCGATCAGCACGCGCGGCGCATCGGCGTGGGTGCGGAACACGCCCACCGGCTTGCCCGATTGCACCAGCAGGGTCTGATCATCTTCCAGGCGGCGCAGGGTTTCGACGATCTTGTCATAGCTTTCCCAATCGCGCGCGGCGCGGCCGATCCCGCCATAGACGACCAGTTCCTCGGGCCGTTCGGCCACATCGGGATGCAGGTTGTTCATCAGCATGCGCAGCGGCGCTTCGGTCAGCCAGGATTTGGCGGTCAGGTCCGTGCCCGTGGCGGGGCGGATCACGCGGCTGTTGTCCAAACGGGTCATCGTCATTCTCCAGCAAAGGCAAGGCAGGCGCTGAGCACGCGCTTCAGGATGGGTTGCAGGTGGGCAAGGCGCCGTGGATCGGGGCGGGGCGGCCAGTTTTCCGCCGTGGGCTCCGCCGGTTCCGCCAAATAGCCGCGCATCGCCAGTTCCATCTGCACGGCGTGGATGCCGCGCGCGGGATCGCCATGGTGGCGCGTGGTCCAGCCGCCTTTGAAGCGGCCGTTGACCACGTGGCTTTCGCCGCTGGCGGCGCAGACGGTGGCAACGGCTGATTCCAGCTCTGGCGCGCAAGAGCGGCCATCGTTGGTGCCGATGTTGAACAGCGGCAGTTCCCCGGGAAACAGGCGGGGCACGCGGCTGCGGATCGAATGCGCATCATAGAGCACCACGCGCGGGTGAATGGAACGAAGCCGTTCCATTTCGGTCGCCAACGCGGCGTGATAGGGCGCGTGCCAGGTTTCGCGGCGGTGGGCGATTTCGCCCTCCGCCAGCGGGGCATGGATCAGCGGTTCGCCATCGAACGTGGTTTCCGGGCACAGGCCGGTGGTGGCCATGCCGGGATAGAGCGAGGCACCCGAAGGATCGCGGTTAGCATCGATCACGCTGCGCGAGATGCGCGTGGCAACCAGCGTGGCGTCGAGATCGCGGGCAAAGTCATAGACTTCGCCGATCCACCAATCGGTATCGCGCCGGGCCAGCCATTCCGAGCCGAAGGCGCACCCGGCCAGATTGGTGCCGCCGTGGGGAAAGGCCACGATAAGCGGTGCGGCGCCGCGCTGGATGGTGAGCCAGTCCATCAGCCCAGCACCGGCAGTTGCAGCGGGCACGCCGCCAGCACGGCACCGCGCTCGACCATGCCACGCGCGACGGCAATGTCGGGTGCAAAATGGCGGTCTTCGACCAGAGCAGGCACCACGCCGCGCAACATGGCGCGCACCGCTTCCAGCGCGTCGCTTGACCGCAACGGCGCGTGAAATTCGATGCCCTGCACGGCGGCGAGCAGTTCGAGGCCGAGGATCGCATCGAGGTTGCCCGCCATGTCGAGCAGGCGCCGCGCGCCGTGGGCGGCCATCGACACGTGGTCTTCCTGGTTGGCCGACGTGGGAATGGAATCGACGCTGCACGGCGCGGCGCGCTGTTTGTTTTCCGAAACCAGGGCTGCGGCCGTTACTTGCGGGATCATGAAGCCGGAATGCAGCCCCGGCAGCGGGGTGAGGAAGGCAGGCAGGCCCGACAGCGCGGGATCGACCAGCATGGCCAGGCGCCGCTCCGACAGCGAGCCGATTTCGGCCAGCGCCAGGGCGATCATGTCGGCGGCAAAGGCCACTGGCTCGGCATGGAAGTTACCGCCCGACAGCGCTTCATCGGCATCGGGGAAAATCAACGGATTGTCGGTGACGCCGTTGGCCTCGATTTCCAGCGTGCGCGCGGCCTGGCGCAGCACGTCGAGCGCGGCGCCCATCACTTGGGGCTGGCAGCGCAGGCAATAGGGATCCTGCACGCGCGGATCATCCACCGCGTGGCTGGCGCGGATGGCACTGCCGGCCATCAGCGCGCGCAAGGTGGCGGCGGTTTCGATCTGCCCGCCATGGCCGCGCAGGGCATGGATGCGATGGTCGAACGGAGTATCGGTGCCGCGCGCCGCCTCAGTCGACAGGGCGCCGGTGACCAGGCCGGTGGCGAGCAGGCGTTCGGCCGCAAATAGCCCGGCCAGCGCGTTGGCCGTGGAAAACTGCGTGCCGTTGAGCAGCGCCAGGCCTTCCTTGGGCCCCAGCGCGACCGGCGTCAGGCCATGATCGGCCAGCGCCTGGGCCGCGGGCACGGCAATGCCATCCACGAAAATCTCGCCAACGCCCAGCATCGTGGCGGTCATGTGCGAAAGCGGGGCAAGATCGCCGCTGGCACCCACCGAACCCTGGCACGGCACCACCGGCACCAGGCCGCGCGCCAGCATGTCTGCCAGCAAGCGCACGGTGGCCACCTGCACGCCCGAGGCGCCCTGCGCCAGGCTGGCGAGCTTGAGCGCCATCATCAGCCGCACCACAGGCACGGGGGAGGGCGCACCGGTGCCGGCGGCATGGCTGAGCACGATATTGCGTTGCAGGGCGGCCAGGTCTTCATCGGCGATGCGCACGCTGGCAAGTTTGCCAAAGCCGGTGTTGATGCCATAGACGGCATCGCCCTTGGCCAGGATGCGCGCGACGGCCGCCGCGCTGGCCGCGATCGCGCCCCAGGCATCATCATGCAGCACAACATCGGCGCCACCGTGGATCGCGCGCCAATCGGCCAACGTGGCCGCGCCAGGGGTGAGGACGATTTGTGTCATTTTCCACTCCAGATGCGGGCATGGAGCGGCGCTGCGCCCATCCCGTGAACAAGATCAGCCGGGCGCGCGATATTCCAGATTGCGAGGTCTGCGCGCTGGCCAGGCACAAGCTGGCCCAGCGTGCCGGCCAGGCCCAGCGCGCGGGCGGCATGGACCGTGGCACCGGCCAGGCATTCGTCCACCGTCAGGCCGAACAGCGTGGCGCCCATGTTCATCGCCAGCAGCAGCGCGGTGAGCGGCGAAGTGCCTGGGTTGCAATCCGTGGCGATGGCCATGGGCACGCTGGCGGCGCGCAGCGCGGCGATCGGCGGCTTGATGGTTTCGCGCATGAAATAGAACGCGCCGGGCAGCAGCACCGCCACGGTGCCAGCTCGCGCCATCGCGGCGATGCCATCGGCGTCAAGGTGTTCGAGATGATCGGCGCAGAGCGCGCCGTGGCTGGCGGCCAGTGCCGCGCCGCCCAGGTTGGAAAGCTGTTCGGCATGCAGCCGCACCGGCAGGCCGAGCGCGCGGGCCGCGCGGAACAGGCGATCGACCTGTGCCGGCGAAAAGGCAATGCCTTCGCAAAAGGCATCGACCGCATCGACCAGCCCCTCTGCCGCCAGGGTGGGCAGCCAATCGTCGGCCAGTCGCGCGATATAGCCATCGGCATTTCCGGCCCATTCGGGCGGCAACGCGTGGGCACCTAGGAACGTGGTGACGATGCGCACCGGCCGCACCTGGCCCAGTTGCCGCGCGGCCAGCAGCATCGCGCGTTCGGCTTCGAGCGTCAGGCCATAGCCCGATTTGATTTCGACGCTGGTAACCCCATGCGCCAAAAGGGCGTCGAGGCGCGGCAGCGCGGCCCGAACCAGATCATCGACACTGGCCCCGCGCGTGGCGCGCACCGTGGCCATGATCCCGCCGCCAGCGCGGGCGATATCCTGATAGGTGGCACCGGCCAGCCGGGCTTCCCATTCGTCGGAACGGTTGCCGGCAAAGACCAGGTGGGTGTGCGCATCGATCAGGCCTGGGGTGATCCAGCGTCCCTGGCAATCGACCGTTGCGTCTGCCTCTAGCGCCGGCGCCGCAGCGGCCGGCCCGGCATAGACGATAACCCCGTCGCGCGCGGCGATCATGCCGTTTTCGATGCGGCCCAGCGCGTCTGCGTCGGGGCCTTTCCCCGCCATCGTGACAAGGTGCGCATTGGTCCAGATCGTGTCGCAGCGCATGCTGGGTTGGTCCTTGCCGGGGGTGCGATAATGTATATACATAATCACGCAAGGAGCGTGACGATGCAAGCGGATTCTCAAACCCTGTTCTTCGATGCGGCCTGGCTGGGCACAGGGTGGGCGCGCGATGTGCGGGTGACCTTGGCTGACGGGCAGATCGCAGCAATCGCGGCCGATCAGGCCCCGCGCGCCGGAGAGACGCGGCACGGCTGGGCCATGCCGGGCCTGCCCAATCTGCACAGCCACGCCTTTCAGCGCGCCATGGCTGGCCTGGCTGAACGCGCCGGGCCGGGCGCAGACAGTTTCTGGACCTGGCGCGAGGCGATGTATCGCTTTGTCGGGCAGGTCACGCCCGAAGACCTGCTGGCCATTGCCGCGCAGGCGCAGGTGGAAATGCTGGAAACCGGCTTTACCCGCGTGGGCGAATTTCATTACCTACACCACGATGCGGGCGGCCGGCCTTTTGCCGATCCGGCGCAGATGAGCGCCGCTGTGGTTGCTGCCGCGCAGGAAACCGGCATCGGCCTGACGCTGCTGCCCGTGCTCTACAGCCATTCCGGGTTCGGCGGGCAGCCGCCCAGCGCCGGGCAGGCGCGGTTCATCACCGATCTTGATGGCTTTGCCCGCCTGGTTGAGGCGGCGCGCGGCCATGCTGCGGCTTTGCCCGATGCGGTGGTGGGCGTGGCGCCGCACAGCCTGCGCGCGGTCACGCTGGACCAGTTGGCGCAGGTGAGCGCGCTGGCCGAGGGTGGGCCGATCCACATCCACATTGCCGAGCAAGTAAAGGAAGTGGACGATTGCCTGGCCTGGAGCGGGCAGCGCCCGGTGGAACTGCTGCTCGACCGTACGCGTGTGGATGCGCAATGGTGCCTGGTCCATGCCACGCACATGACGCCAGCCGAAACGCTGGCCCTGGCGCGCAGCGGCGCGGTGGCGGGGCTATGCCCGATTACCGAGGCGAACCTGGGTGATGGGCTATTTCCCGCTGGCGCCTTTCTGGCCGCTGGTGGACGGATCGGTGTGGGCAGCGATTCCAACGTGCGGATCGATGCGGCCGAAGAACTGCGCCTGCTGGAATATGGCCAGCGCCTGGACCAGCGCGGCCGGGCCGTGCTGGTGCAAGGGCCGGGCGCCTCGACCGGGGAAACGCTGCTGCGCGCCTGCCTTGCCGGCGGGGCGCAAGCGCTGGGACAGACACATGCGGGCCTGGCGGTGGGCTCGCCTGCCGATTTCGTTACGCTTGATTCCGCCCATCCCGCTCTGGCGGGCCACAGGCCGGAAAGTGCAATTGACGCCTGGATCTTTGCCGGCGGCAGCCGCCTGGTCGATGGCGTGTGGCGCAGGGGTCGGCAGGTGGTGCAGGGCGGACGCCACATTGCCCGGGCCGCGATTGCAGCGCGCTATCGCGCCACGATGACCGCGCTGCTGCGCGGGTAAAGCCCGGTCAGCGGCCTGCGCGCGGGGTGACGCGCGCCAGGCGGGTGACCGGGCGCGCGATGTTGTCGTGGCTATCCAGTAACAGCACGTCGCGCTTGCCGGTGCGGCGCACCAGCCGTGTTTGCTGCGCAGCCGGGCCCTGCCAATCGAGCACATAGAGCGTCGCATCAGGATCGCTTTTCCAGCCGCGTTCGGTGTTGAGATCGCCCTCGCGCACATGGCCGTGCAGGCGCAGCCGATAGCGCGTGCCATGATCTTCAAAGCGGATCGGCCGGCCATCGGGGCCGAGGCCGGCGAACACCGCATAGGCCGGCTGCGCAGGGCTGCTTGGATGGGCCGGCGCGGCGTGCGCGGCGAGGGGCGTTGCGACAAGCACGGCAAACGCGATGGCGGCGGGGCGAAGGAACATGGCGGCGATAGTGTCCGGCAATGGAAATGACCGCCGCAGCATGATGCGATCCTGGGCCGGCCGCAATATCCAGTGCTGGAAGGGTGGCTCCCTGAGTAGGATTCGAACCTACGGCCGCTCGATTAACAGTCGAGAGCTCTACCGCTGAGCTATCAGGGAACAGGCCCGGCGTGGCCGGGACAAGGCGGTGTTCTGCCATATGGCAGAAGAAGATGGCTCCCTGAGTAGGATTCGAACCTACGGCCGCTCGATTAACAGTCGAGAGCTCTACCGCTGAGCTATCAGGGAGCAGTCCCGGTTGCCCAGGACAGGTGCGCGCTAATAGCACTCATTTCGTGCATGGCAACCCGCCGCCGGGCAAATTTTTCCACAGCGCGCGCTGTGCGATCAACTCATGAACTGTTCGGCAAAGATGCGTTCGTCCAGGCTGCGGCCGCGATCGAACAGCAGGGTGAGCTGATGCTCGCGCCAGGCGCTTACGCGCACTTCGCTGATATCGCGCACCTCTTTCTGGTCGGCCACGACAAGCACCGGCCGCTTGACCGATTCGAGCACGCGAAACACGATTTCGGCGGTATCGGGCAGGATGGCCCCGCGCCAGCGACGGGGGCGGAACGGGCTGATCGGGGTGAGCGCCAGGATATTGGCGCCCAGCGGCAGGATCGGGCCATTGGCGGACAGGTTATAGGCGGTGGAGCCGGCCGGCGTTGCCACCAGCACGCCATCGCACGACAGTTCGGGAATGCGGGTCTTGCCGTTGACCACCACTTCCAGCTTGGCGGTCTGGCGGGTTTCGCGCAGCAGCGACACTTCGTTGATGGCATAGCAGCTTTGCGTTTCGCCGCTGGCGGTGGTCGCGTCCATGCGCAGTGGGCTGATCGCCACGGGACGGGCGCGGGCGATGCGCTCTTCCAGCGTGCGGCTGCTCTTGTGCTTGTTCATCAGAAAGCCAACGGTGCCCAGGTTCAGGCCATAGGCGGGCAGCACGCGATCGAAATCGAGCATGTAGTGCAGCACCTGCAGCATGTAGCCATCGCCGCCCAGCACGACGACCGCCTCTGCCTCGGCGAACGGCACCCAATCGCGGCTTTTCTTGAGCACGGCTGCTTCTGCCTGCGCCCGATCGGTGGGAGACGCCAGCAGCGCGAGCTTTTCATATGTGGCACTGTTTGCCGAACCGATCGCAGCCATTGTCACCCATTCCCGGCCGCAGGAATCGCGGCGCATGTCGCTTTCGCCGCAGTGGCGCGGCAAAGCTGGGGGCGTGATATGGGGCGCCCCATAATGGCGCAACGCGAAAATGTCCCAGGTGTGCCCGGGGGCAGACAGCCGGCGCGTGGCTCTGCTAGGGCGAGGGGAAGATGACCATGCCTGCCAGCCCTGATTTGCCGCCTGTTCTCCCTGCCATCGCCCCTCCCCCTGGGCAGGACGGCTTGATGCAAGACGGCTTAACCGGGCTGGCCACGGCCGCGCAGGCGCGCAACTGGCTTGATCGGGCGGGCGCGCAGGGATCGGTGCAGGCCATGCTGATCGGCCTCAACCGGTTCCAGGCGGTGAACCTGGCCTTCGGCCATGGCGGCGGCGATCGCGTGCTGGCCGAAGTGGCGCGGCGCATTGCCCATTTCGCCGCCGAGGAACTGGCGCCGGGCGAGGGCGGCGATGAGCCGCCGCTGGTGGCGCGGGTTTCGGGTGGAGAGTTTCTTGTCGCTTCGGCCAGCCGCCTCAGCCGCGAACGCTGGCAGGTTCTCGCCCAGGGGTTGGGCCGCAGCATTGCCCGGCCGCTGGCGCTGGGCGGCGATGCTGTGCGGCTGCTGCCGCGCATCGCGTTGCTGCGCGGCCAGGCATTGGAGGGCGGCAGCGCGCTGCTCGATCGGCTGGACCAGGCCCTGGCGCAACTCATGGTGGGCGGGGCGCGGCGCCTGGCCTGGGCCGATGGCCGCCACCGCGCGCGCGGGCGCAGTGTCGCCCGGCTTGAGGCAGACCTGATCGGCGCGCTGCACCGGCAAGAGATCGCCGTGCTCTATCAGCCGCAGTTTCGCGTGGGCGATGGCATGCTGGCCGGGGCCGAGGCGCTGGCGCGGTGGGAGCATCCTGGCCTCGGGCGGATCGGCGCGGAAACGCTGTTTGCCGTGGCCGAGCGGGCCGACCAGATGGCGCCGCTATCGCATGCGATTGCCAGTACGGCGCTGGCCGGGGCCCATGCCTGGCCCGCGCCGCTGCGCCTGTCGCTGAACGTGACGGCCGAGGATTTTGCCTTGCCCGATTTCGCGCCGGCTCTTTTGGCGCGCGCCGATGCGGCCGGCTTTGCCCCCGATCGGTTGACGATCGAGATTACCGAACAGACCCTGATTGCCGATTTCGATGCGTGTGCGGCGGCGCTGCGCACGCTGGCGGCACGCGGCGTGGCGGTGGCGCTCGATGATTTCGGCACCGGCTTTTCCAACTTCCGCACGCTCAAGGCGCTGCCGCTCGATACGCTCAAGCTCGATCGCTCGTTGGTGCGCGATGTGGCGCACGATGACCGCGATCGCGCGATCCTGGCCGCGATGGTGGCCATGGCTCGGGCGCTGTCACTCAGCGTCGTGGCCGAAGGAGTGGAAAACGATGCGCAGCTGGCCGTGCTGGCGCAGGAGGGTGTGGATCTGTTCCAGGGCTTCCTGCGGGCCGGGCCACTGGATGGCGCGGCGATGGCGCGCCTGGCGTCCGGGGCGCCGTAACAGCGCCCCGGCACAACCGATCAGAAGCGCGTGACGAGCGCGGCAACGACCTGATGACGACGCACCGAAATGCCGGTGTTCTGGCCTTCGATGTAGGTGTGGCCATAGTCGGAATAGCGATATTCAACGCGGGCCACGATCGGCTGGCTCACGGCCACTTCCACGCCGCCGCCCAGACGGAAACCGCCGTTGTTGAAGCCATAGCCGGTGTTGCCATAGTCAAGGTGCAGGCGGGCGTTGGTGTAGCCGCCCTTGGCATAGACCGAAACCTGCGGGTTGACGGCATAGGCCGCGCGCACGCCGGCATAGAGGTCACGGCCGGCCTTCAGCGCCACGGTGCCATCGCTTTCCTTGACGGTCGAACCATCGGCTTCCAGTTCAACGCCCACGCTGCCCTGGCCCATGGCATAGTCATAGCCGGCGACGACGCCGTAGACGAAGCCGTCCTTGCTGCCCTTGTCGCCCTGAACGGCCAGGGTCACGTGATCGTAACCACCAACAACGCCAACGGTGAAGCCGCTGTGATTGGCAACTTCCTGGGCCATCGCGGGAGCGGCGCAAGCAAAAGCAGCCGTGGCGGCGCCAAGGGCAAAGATGTTCTTCATTGTGGTATCGTCCTGCAATGTGATTTTTTGGTGCTGACAACATCACCGGGATGTGATCGCCCCGTGCCGATAGTTTTTGTCTGGCAGGATGGTCAACGCATGGTCATGATATGCAGGGATTTGTAACACTATGTGTGGCATAAAAGCCGCATGAACACGATTGCTGCCGGGTTTGCCGGCTCGGTGGTTGGAAAATCTGCATTTTTGCCCGCCGCTGCGGTCTTGGCAGCGGACGCGGTCATCAACGCGGTCAGGCGGCTTTCTTGGCCGCCCGCCGCGCGATGGTGGAAAGCCCCTTGGTCAGTTGCACCAGGCCGTTCAACCGCCCTTGCGCATCGCCCCAGGCGCGCTGGATCACCAGCTTGTTGTCAGGGCGCAGCTTGGCCGTGCCCTTGAGCCGCTCGACATAGGCGATCAGCCCCATGGGATCGGGGAAATCGTCGTTGTGGAACGAGACGAGCACGCCCTTTGGCCCCACGTCGATCTTGGCAATGCGCGCCTCGATCGCCTGGCGCTTGACCTCGATCAGCTGCAGCAGGTTCTGCGTGGGCTGCGGCAGTGGGCCGAAACGGTCGATCATTTCGGCCGCCAGCGCTTCCACCGCATCGGCGCCTTCGGCGTCGTTCATGCGGCGATAGAGCGCCATGCGCACGGCCAGGTCGGGCACGTATTCTTCCGGGATCATGATCGGCGCATCCAGCGTGATCTGCGGGCTGAGCGCGTCGCGTTCGCGCGCCATGCCGATATCGCCAGCCTTGGCCGCCAGGATCGCATCTTCCAGCATCGACTGGTAAAGCTCGAAGCCCACTTCCTTGATATGGCCGGATTGTTCGTCACCTAGCAGGTTGCCGGCGCCACGCAGATCGAGATCGTGGCTGGCCAGCTGGAACCCGGCGCCCAATGAATCCAGATCGCCCAGCACTTTCAGGCGCTTTTCCGCCACTTCCGACAGGGCCTGGTCTTCGGGATAGGTGAGATAGGCATAGGCGCGCAGCTTGCCCCGGCCGACGCGGCCGCGCAGCTGATAGAGCTGCGCCAGGCCAAAGCGATCGGCGCGGTGCAACACGATGGTATTGGCGCTGGGGATGTCGATGCCGCTTTCGATGATCGTGGTCGAGAGCAGCACTTCGTACTTCTTTTCGTAGAAGGCGCTCATGCGGTCTTCCACCTCGGTCGGGCTCATCTGCCCGTGCGCGGTGACAAAGCGGATTTCCGGCACGTTGAGGCGCAGCCAGTCTTCCACTTCGGCCATGTCGGCAATGCGCGGCACGACGATGAAGCTCTGCCCGCCGCGCTGGTGTTCGCGCATCAACGCCTCGCGCATGGTCACATCGTCCCATGGCATCACATAAGTGCGCACCGCCAGGCGATCGACCGGCGGGGTCTGGATAGTGGACAATTCGCGCAGGCCCGACATCGCCATCTGCAGGGTGCGCGGGATCGGCGTGGCGGTGAGCGTGAGGACGTGGACGTCGGTCTTGAGCTCCTTGAGCTTTTCCTTGTGCGTCACGCCAAAGCGCTGTTCCTCGTCGACGATGACCAGGCCCAGGCGCTTGAATTCCACCGACTTGGACAAAAGCGCGTGGGTGCCCACGACGATATCGACCGTGCCAGCGGTGAGGCCGGCGCGGGTTTCGGCGGCTTCCTTAGCCGGCACCAGGCGCGAGAGGCGCCCGATCTGGATGGGAAAGCCGGAAAAGCGCTCGACGAAATTGGCATAGTGCTGGCGCGCCAGCAGGGTCGTTGGCGCGATTACCGCCACCTGGTGCCCGGCCATGGCGGCCACGAACGCGGCACGCAGTGCCACCTCGGTCTTGCCAAAGCCCACGTCGCCGCAGACCAGACGGTCCATCGGCTTGCCTTCGGCCATGTCGCCCAGCACGTCGTCGATGGCGCGGTCCTGGTCCTCGGTCTCTTCCCATGGGAAGCGATCAACGAATGGGCCATAGCTGGCGGGATCGACCGCCAGGACATCGGCCTGGCGCAGCGCGCGCAGCGCGGCCGTTGCCATAAGCTGCCCGGCCATTTCCAGGATGCGCTCGCGCATGCGCGCCTTGCGCCGTTGCCAGCCTTCGCCGCCCAGCTTGTCGAGCGCGACGTTCTCGCTTTCGGCGCCATAGCGCGAGAGCACGTCGAGGTTTTCGACCGGGATATAGAGCTTGTCACCGCCGGCATAAGTCAGCTGCACGCAATCGTGCGGGCTCTTGCCCACGGTGATCGCTTCCAGCCCTTCATAGCGGCCGATGCCATGGTCCATGTGGACGACAAGGTCACCCGGAATCAGCGCGGAAAGCTCGGCCAGGAAGGCATCGGCGTCCTTGCGCTTCTTCTTGCGGCGCACCAGGCGGTCGCCCAGGATGTCCTGCTCGGTCAGCAGTTCCAGGGTATCGTTGGCAAAGCCCTGTTCCAGCGGCAGGACCACGGCCACCGGGCGGCCGCTGGCAGCCAGGCCCAGCGCTTCCTGCCAGGTGTCGGCCAGGGCCGGGGCCTGCTTACCCGCTTCGGCCAGCAGGGAGGCCAGCCGCGCGCGCGATCCGGTGGTATAGGCCGCGACGATCGGCTTGCGTCCGCGCGTGCCCAGTGCGGCGAGATGCTTGGCCGCCGCTTCATAGATATTGACGCCCTGGGCGCGATCGGGGGTGAAATCGCGCGCGCTGGCAAAGCCGAAGTCGATGACGCTGGCGCTTTCCGGCTCGGCAAAGATGGTGGCGCGGTGCACTGGCCAGCCGGCCAGCGCGCGATCGAGTTCCTCGCGCGTCAGATAGAGCGCGTCGGGCTTCAACGGGCGATAGGTGCCCGATTGACGCGCCGCTGCCTCTGTCCGGGCGGCATAGTAATCGGCAATGTCGTCCAGCCGGCTTTCGGCGGCCTTGGCCGCGCCAGCATCGAGCACGACGAGATCGCCTTCGCCAAGGTGATCGAACAGCGTGACCATGCGCTCTTCGAACAGCGGCAGCCAATGCTCCATGCCGGCCAGGCGCCGCCCTTCGCTGACGGCCTGGTACAGCGCATCGCTGGTGGCATTGGCGCCAAAGATTTCGCGATAGCGGCTGCGGAACCGCTTGATCGAGGTTTCATCGAGCAGCGCCTCGCTGGCGGGCAGCAGCAGATGGGTTTCCACCGGCTGCACCGAACGCTGCGTGCTGGGGTCGAACAGGCGCAACGTTTCCAGCTCGTCGCCGAAGAAGTCGAGGCGCAGCCCGTGATCGAGCCCGGTGGGATAGATATCGAAGATCGAGCCGCGCACGGCGTATTCGCCGGCATCGACCACGGTGTCGGTGCGCGAATAGCCCTGGCGTTGCAGCAGGGCGATCAGGCTTTCGCGGCCGATTTCCACGCCCGGCGTGAGCAGGCGGGTGGATTCGCGGATGCGGAACGGGGAAAGCGTGCGCTGGAGCACCGCGTTGATCGTGGTGACCAGCAGTTGCGGCCGGCTGTCGCGCTTGTGCTGCAGCTTTTGCAGCGCCGCCAGCCGCCGCGCGCTGATCGACAGGGCGGGAGATGCGCGATCGAACGGCAGGCAATCCCAGGCCGGGAAATCGATCACATCGAGTTCGGGGGCAAAGAACGCGGCGCTTTCCACCACCGCGCGTAGGGCGGCATCGTCAGGCGTGATGAACACGCAGCGGCCCTGCGCTTTCGCGGCTGCCGCGGCGCGGGCGAGGTCGGCCATGACCAGCGGCTGGGCACCGCGCGCCACGCTGGCAAGCGTCAGCGGGCTGCGGGCGGAAAGAATGCGGGTCAGGTCTGGCATGGGCGGTTCTTTAAAGCGTGCGTTGCGTGCGCGCCCTTCGACAAGCTCAGGGCGAACGGAGGTTGGTATGCGGGGCGGGGACAAGCTCAGCCCGAACGGACAAAACACGAAGCATTGCAATAACGTTCCGTTCGCCCTGAGCTTGTCGAAGGGCGGGAAACGCAACCCCTCAGCGCGGAATCTCCACGTAGTCCAGCTGGCGCATGCGGTCCATCAACGGCCCGGCATATTCCTCCGGCACCGACAGCGTGCCCAGCGCCCAGCCCAGGATATCGACGTCTTCCTCGTCCATCAGGGTTTCGAACCACACGGCCTCGGCTTCGCCCCACTGGCTGTGGAAACGGTCGAAGAAGCAGCCGATCATGTAATCGGCCTCGCGCGTGCCGCGGTGCCAGGCACGGAATTTCATGCGGCGCAGGCGCGCGTCGTCCAGCTGCGGGGAGTCGGGAGTCGCGGTCGTTTCGGTCATGACGGCTGCGGGTAAGCCAGCTTGCCCCATGGCGCAACGGCCCGATGGTGATTATGGAGCCGCCATGCGCCCTGATCTGCTCAATCCCCTGTTTGCCGAGGCCACCAGCCTGAAGGGCGTGGGTGCCGGCCTTGCCCGCCCGCTCGACAAGCTGGGGCTGACGCGGGTGCGCGATTTCCTTTACCATCTGCCCGATCGTTTCGTGCAGCGGCGCGCCGTGGCCACGCTCGACGAGGCCGCACTGGGCGAGCAGATCATCGTGGCGCTGACCGTGCGCGAGCATCGCCAGCCAGCCGGGCGCGGGCCGTTTCGGGTGATCGCCGAAGACAGCGTGGGCAACTATGTGTCGATCACCTATTTCGGGCGCGCGGCCTATACCGCGAAAAAGGCGCTGCCGGTGGGCGAGAAGCGCTGGGTGGCCGGGCGGCTCGACCAATATGGCCAGACCTGGCAGATCGTTCACCCCGACCATGTCAGCGAAGACAGCGCCGGCTTGCAGGGCCACCTGACCGAAGCGGTCTATCCTCTATCGGAAGGGTTGACGCAGGGGCGCATTGCCAGCCTGGTGCACCAGGCGCTGGGCCAGGCGCCGCGCCTGCCCGAATGGATCGAGCCGGGCTTGCTGGCGCGCGAGGAGTGGCCGGCCTGGCACGAAGCACTGGCCCGCACCCACCAGGCGCCCGACAAGCGCGCCAAGGACCGGCTGGCCTATGACGAGCTGTTTGCCAATGCCCTGGCGCTGATGCTGGTGCGCGCGGCCAACCGCAGCCGGGCGGGCCAGCCGCTGCACGGCGATGGCCACTTGCGCGCCAAGCTCAACCTGCCGTTTACGCTGACCGGCGCGCAAAGCCGGGCCATTGCCGAAATCGAAAGCGACATGGCCCAGGGCAGCCCGATGCTGCGCCTGCTGCAGGGCGATGTCGGCTCGGGCAAGACGGCCGTGGCGCTGCACGCCATGCTGGTGGCGGTGGAAGCCGGCGGGCAGGCGGCCTTGCTGGCGCCGACCGAAATCCTGGCGCGCCAGCATGCCGATACGCTGGCCAAGATGGCGCGCGGGACGGGCGTGAACATCGCGCTGCTCACCGGGCGCGACAAGGGCCGCGCGCGCGAAGCGCTGCTGATGAACCTGCTCGATGGCGGGATCGACATTCTGGTGGGCACCCACGCGATCTTTCAGGACAGCGTCGCCTATCGCAACCTGGCGCTGGTGGTGATCGACGAGCAGCACCGCTTTGGCGTGGGGCAGCGCCTGATGCTCACGCAAAAGGCACGGCGCACGCCGCACTGCCTGGCGATGACCGCCACCCCGATCCCGCGCACGCTGACCCTGGCGCAATACGGCGAGATGGAAGTGTCGCGGCTGGATGAAATGCCGCCCGGCCGCCAGGCGATCGACACGCGCGTGGTGGCGCAGGAACGCCTGGCCGATGTGATCGACGGGATCGGCCGCCACATTGCCGCCGGGCACCAGGCCTATTGGGTGTGCCCCATGGTGCGCGAGGCAGAGAACGAGGATCTCGCCGCCGCCGAGGCGCGCCACGCCATGCTGGCCGAGCGTTTTGGCGAGCGCGTGGTCATGGTTCATGGCCAGATGCGGCCCGAGGCCAAGGACGCGGCGATGGAGCGGTTTGCCAGCGGAGAGGCGAGCCTCTTGGTCGCAACGACCGTGATCGAGGTGGGCGTCGACGTGCCCAATGCCACGCTGATGGTGATCGAACAGGCTGAACGCTTTGGCCTGGCACAGCTGCACCAGCTGCGTGGGCGTGTGGGGCGCGGCAGCCAGAAATCCACCTGCCTGCTGCTGCGTGGCGACATGGTGAGCAAGGTGGGCCGCGAGCGGTTGGCGCTGATGCGTGAAACCCAGGATGGGTTCCTGCTGGCCGAGGAAGACTTGCGCCTGCGCGGTGGCGGTGAACTGCTCGGCACGCGGCAATCGGGCGACACGCCGTTTCGCGTCGCTGATTTCGAGCAGATCGCCAACCTGCTGCCGATCGCGCACGACGATGCGCGCCTGCTGATGGAGCGCGATGGCGGGCTGTCTTCCCCGCGCGGAGAAGCAGCGCGGGTGCTGCTCTATCTGTTCGAGCGCGATTGGGGCGTGCAGCTGCTGCGCGGCGGCTGAACCGCGGCGGATCGCGGCTTTCGCTAAGATTCCAGAGCATTCCAAGCTGTTGCCAGCCGGCAACACTCTGCGGTCATTGCCCGGCCAGCGGCAACATGCCTTGACAGCCTGCGCATACGAATCCTATTTATCGTATAAATAAGACTTCACTGTTTTCCGGGAGGGGCTTTCATGCATCTCGATTTCCGTCGTGTTCTGTGTGCAACCAGCGTGCTGGCGCTGGCCGTGGGTTCCAACGCCGCATTTGCGCAATCGGCTGACAGCGTTGCCGCGCCGCAGGCCGCTGCTGAGGCCGCGTCCGATCAGGCGATCGTCGTCACCGGCCTGCGCGCCTCGTTGCGCGATGCGCTCAATGCCAAGCGCAACACCGCCGTGGTGGCCGAAACCATCAGTTCCAAGGACATCGGCGTTCTACCCGATGTGACCATCGCCGATTCGCTGGGCCGCCTGCCGGGCGTGACCGCCACGCGCGATCGCGGCAATGCCAGCCAGGCCGCAGTGCGCGGCCTTGGCCCGCGCCTGGTGCTGGGCCTGATCAACGGCCGCGAAGTGGCCTCGTCAGAGCCCGACCGCAACGTGCGCTGGGAAATCTACCCGTCCGAAATCGTCTCGTCGGTGGCCGTGTACAAGGGCCAGAGCGCCAACTTCATCGCCGGTGGCGTGGCCGCGACGATCGACATCCAGACGATCAAGCCGCTGGACTATCACGGCCCGGCGCTGACCGTGCGCGGTGGGGCGATCTACAACGATGGCGGCAAGGACATCCCCGGCTATTCCGGCCTCGGTGCGCGTGGCAGCGCGCAATATGTCGGCAAGCTGACCGACAATCTCGGCCTGGTGCTGGGCGGCACCTACCAGCGGCAGAAGAACGGCTTCGAAAGCTTCCAGGGCTGGGGCTATAACACGCCCGACACCGGCACGCCGCCGACCGATGCCAGCGGCAACAAGATCAACGCCCCCTGGGGTGCCCAGTCCGAAGTCAAGGGCCTGACCGAAACCCGCTGGAGCACCACCGCCGCGTTGCAGTGGAAGCCGGGTTCCTATTGGGACATCACGCTCGACGGCCTCTATTCCAACATCAAGATCAACGAAAACCAGGCGCAGCAGTGGTACGGCCGGTCCAACGGCTGGGGCGACTGGGGCGGCAATTTCGGGCAGCCGGGCGATATCTATCAGCCGGGCAACTATACGCTGGCTGGCAACACGGTGACGGGCGCCACGCTCAACAACTATTCCTCGGTCACCAACGTGTTCGGCAAATACACCGAAGACAAGACGCTGTTCGTCTCGGGCCTCAACGCCAAGTACGATGATGGCACGTGGTCGGTGAAGACCGACGTTTCCTATTCCAGCGCCAAGCGCAACAACCTCTATCGCTCGGTTGCGACGGAATTCTATCCGTCGAGCACGACCTTTGCCACCGGCGCAGGCCAGGTGCCGTCGCTCTCGGTCAGCGGTGCCAATGTTGGCGACACGTCTGCCCAGACGGTGCAGAGCTATTACCCCGGTCTCTATGACGGGCCGCAGCGCCTGCACGATGACCTGGGCGCCGGGCAGATCGATATTCGCCGCGCCGTCAACAGCGGCTGGCTGGCAGGCGTGGGCGTGGGCCTGCGCTATTCCAACCGGGTCAAGAGCCTGGCCTATGGCAGCGGCAGCGTGGGCACGATCGGCGGTGGCAACGTCACCCTCAACGCCGCTGACCTGACCGCGTTCAATGTGCGCAATTTCAGTGTGCCGACCATGGTCTATGGCAATTTCGACACGATCGCCGCGCAGTCGGTGGTCTATACCCCAGGTGCCGATGATCCCACCAAGGGTTGGCGCGTGCGCGAGGACGACATGGAAGGCTATGTCATGGCCGACCTTGGCGGCAACGGCTTTTCGGGCAATGTCGGCGTGCGCTTTGTCGATGTGGTTACGCATAGCACGGCAGCCGGTTCGAGCACGTCGTGGGATCCGAACGCTAACAACGGCAGTGGCGCCAATGTCACCACGATTTTCCCGATCCAGGGCAACAGCCACTATTTCCGCGCGCTGCCCAGCATCAACCTGAACTTCGAACTGACCGACACGCTCAAGCTGCGCGTTGCCGCCGCGCGCGTCATCTCGCGTCCGCCGCTCGATGAACTGCGCGCCAACCGCATCCTGTCGGTCTATCCGCCGCAGCTGACCGGCAGCGCCGGCAATCCCACCTTGCGCCCGTTCATGGCGACGCAGGGTGACATCTCGGCGGAATGGTACTTCCACAAGGATGCCATGCTGGCCGTGGCCGGCTATTACAAGGATGTCGATACCAACATCGGCTATACCCAGACCACCCAGAACATCGGTGGCGCCGATTACCTGATCACCGGCCCGGCCAACGGCAAGGGCGGCTATATCGCCGGCGTGGAAACCACGTTGCAGATGCCGTTCTACTTCATCCCCGGCCTCGACAAGTTCGGTATCTATGCCAACGCCGCCTTCGTGAAGTCTGACCTCAAGGAACTGGCGCCCAAGGCCAATCCGTTCCCGGCGGTGGGGCTGGCCGATTTCACCGGCGAGTTCGACCTGTGGTATTCGGATCATGGCATCGATGCGCGCCTGGCGCTCAAGCATCATAGCCCGTTCACGGTGATCTATGGCTGGGATGCCTCGCAGCTGACGCGGCTGGACAGCGAAACCACGCTGGGTGCCAGCATCGGCTACAGCATCACCAAGAACATCTCGGTGCGGGTCCAGGCCAACAACCTGACCAACCAGGTGGCGCGCTTCTACTGGAACAACGATCCCAACCAGATCGCCCGCTATGAAAAGTATGGCCGCAGCTATCTCGCTGATGTGACCGTGCGCTATTGATCGTTTCAGGGCGGTTCGATCCTCTCCCCGAACCGCCCTCAACCTGCCAAGGCGCCGCAGCGATGCGGCGCCCTTTTTCTTGGCGCTGCGCCGGTGCCATGCAACAAGCGGGCATGACCCGTCGCATCGTGCGTATCCTGCTTGGCCTGCTCTATTTTGCTGCAGGTGTGCTGCACCTGGCGCTGCCCGCGCCGTTCCTCAAGATCACGCCTGCCTGGGTGCCACTGGCGCCGCTGGTGATCACGCTGACCGGGCTGGCCGAACTGGCCGGCAGCGTGGCGCTGGTGCAGGGCCATAGCCCCGCCTTGCGCCGCGCCGCGGGCTGGGGCCTGGCGGTCTATGCGCTGTGCGTGTGGCCGGCCAATGTGAACCATATGCTGATGGACCTGGCGCGGCCCGATCATGGCCTGGGCCTGGCGTATCACATCCCGCGCATGCTGGCGCAGCCCGTGCTGATCTGGGCCGCGCTGTGGGCTGGCGGGGTGGTGGGCCGCCACCACATTCCCGTAAAACGCTGAAAAAAGCCCCCTCCTCTTCAGAGGAGGGGGTTGGGGGTGGTGCGAAACCTGGCGCAACTGCCCAAAACAAGCGGGACCCCGGATCACGTCCGGGGTGACGATCACGGCTTGGCTTGCGGCCGGTACGTTTTCCCCAGCCAGTCGAACGCGGGCAGCGCTTCGTGGCGCTTGATGTCGAACATCGCGGCGTTTTCCCAGCTCGATCCCGTGCCCCAGCGCGTCTTGCAGCGGGTGGAAACCCAGTCCGGCGCCCAATAGACAACGCCGTTGCCGCCATTGTTCACCACGGTCTGCGTCACGTCTTGCAGGTACTTGAGCTGGCCCTTGGGACTGACCGGATAGCCCGGGATGGCGCTGTCTGAGCCGAGCAGGTTGGTCGTGTCGTCGGCATGGTCGTCGGAAAAGGCATAGGCGGTTTCCACCACCCACACTTGCGCGCCATAGCGGCGGTGCGCGGCATCGATCACCTTGCCCAGGCCGGAAAGGTTATAGGTCGACCACTTGGAATAATAGCTGATGCCGATGATGTCATAGTCGAGCACGCCAGCCGCGGTGGCGGCGTCGAACCAGGGGATGATGTTCTCGGGCTGGGCGATGTGCAGCATCACCTGGATCGGCTTGCCGTGGGCCTTGGCGCTTTCGCGCACGGCGCTGATCCCGGCATTGAGCAGGCGGGCGTTGCGCGTCCAGTCGATCGGCTGGTCCTTGACGCCCCCTTGCACGGCCGCGTTGGTCTCGTTGCCCACCTGGACCATTTCCGGCAGCTGCCCGGCCGCCGCCAGCTTGTCCAGCACCTCGCGCGTATAGTCGTGCAGCGCCTTGACCTGGGCATCGGTAGGCAGGTTCGCCCAGGCGGCCGGGGCGGGCTGCTTGTCGCCATCGGCCCAATCGTCGGAATAGTGGAAGTCTAGCAGCACGTTGAGGCCGGCGGCATGGGCGCGCGTGATCGTTTTTAGCACATCGTCGTAGGTGCTGTACTGCGTCCATGTCGGAGTGTGCCACAGCCGCACCCGCATGACATTGCCGCCATGCTGCTTGAGCACCACGAAGGGATCGGCCGGCTTGCCGTGCTCAAGGAAGCGGGCGCCGCAGGCTTCCATCTCGTTGGTGAACGACAGGTCTGCCCCGAGGTAGAGCGGCGGGGTGGGCGCGGCCAGCGCAGGACTCGCCAGCGCAAGGGCAAGGGCAGTGGCGGCGGCGCTGCGGGCGTTGCGCAGGAAGGTCATGGAACGAGGTGCCTTTCGCATCAGGCGTGAAAGAACAGGTCGAGGCTCGCCGGTGCAAGGCCAACGGCCGTGGCGCTCAACCGCGCGCCGCCGGCGGCGCCGGCGCTTTGCACCAGGGCCTGGGCCAGGCCATTGAACGCGCGCCGCGCATCGCCCTTGTCTGGTTCGGTCGAGGTGGGGTTGCCATTGCCCAGCCCGATGATCCGCGCCGCGCCGCTCAGGGAAAAGTCGAGCGCGGTATCGGCGGTGGGCACCAGGTTTCCGGCCGCATCGATCACCTCGACCCGCACGGCGGCGGTGTCCCCGCCATCGGCGGCCAGGCGGGTGCGATCGGCTGAAAGGCGCAGCGCGGCGGGGCGGCCTGCCGTCACCCGGCTGTCGCGGGCGGCAAGCCGGCCCTGATTATAGCCGCGCGCCTCGATCCGGCCGGGGGCATAGGGCACGCTCCAGGCAAGGTGGCCGTTCTGCGGCATCGCCTTGCGGCCCAGCGAGCGGCCATTGAGCAGCAGTTCCACCTCGGCGCAGTTGCCGTGGACCCACACCTCGATCGGCTGTCCTTCGCGGCCGGCCCAGTTCCAGTGCGGCAAGAGGTGCACCAGCGGCGCGTCCCGGCGCCACCAGGCGCGGTAGTAGTAATAGTTGTCCTTGGGGAAACCGCACAGGTCCATCGCCCCGAAATAGCTCGAAACGCTGGGGAACTGGGCATAGGGCGTGGGCTCGCCGCGATAGTCGAAGCCGGTCCAGATAAAGCCGCCGGCAATGCCGGGTTCGGCCGCTACGATCTGCCACCATTCCTCGGCCGTGCTGGCCCACCACGGATGCTCGGTATCATAGGCACGCACCACGTGGGCGGCGGCATCGTTGGCATAGGCGCCGCGCGTGGCCACGGTGCTGGCGGTCTCGGTGCCGATCACCGGCTTGCCGGGGTGGCGCTGGCGCCACGCCGGGATCTTGTCGGTGCGATAGTTGAAACCCACCACATCGACGGCATCGGCCGCGCCGCCGTCCCAGCCCTTGTCCATCGCCTGGGTGGTCAGCCGCGTGGGATCGAGCTGCTTGCAGCGCGCCACCAGCTGCGCGGAAATGCGGCGGCCCCGCTCGGTGCCCTGGTGGCCTTCCTCGTTGCCCACCGACCACAGGATGATCGCCGGGTGGTTGCGCGAGGACAGGATCATGCGATCGAGTTCGTCCATCGCCTCGGGATTGGTGGTGTTGAGGCGGGTTTCGGCGACCATCATCATGCCGGTCGCATCGCAGATATCGAGCAATGCCTGTGCCGGCGGATTGTGCGCGCTGCGCCAGGCGTTGGCGCCCATGCTTTGCGTCTGCGCCACGCGCCAGGCATGCAGCGCGTCGGGAATGGCCGTGCCCACGCCGGCGTGATCCTGGTGGTTGCACACGCCCAGCAGCTTGACCGGCTTGCCGTTGACCGCAAAGCCGTGCGTGCCATCGAAGGACAGCGTGCGAATGCCAAAGCGGGTCTGGGTGCGGTCAACCTCCTGGCCATCGACCAGCACGCTGGTTTCCAGGGTATAGAGCTGCGGCGTTTCCGGCGACCACAGCTGCGGCGCGGGCAGGGCCAGCGCTTGGTCCAGCGTGGTCTGCGCGCCTGGCGCCAGCGCAATAGCCGGTTGCGCGGCGATCGCCGCCACTTCGCGGCCATCGGGGCCCAGCACGCGGTGGCGCAGTTGTGCAGCCCCTGCCACCTCGGCCGCATTGGCCAGCGTGGTGGCGATGGCAACCTGCGCTCCGGTGCCATCGACCGTGCTGCGCACGCAAGTGCCCCATTGCGGCACGTGGATCGGCGCGGCGCTGACCAGGTCGACATGGCGATAGATGCCCGCGCCTTCATAGAACCAGCCTTCGCCAAGGCTGGCATCGACGCGCAGGGTCAACTGGTTGGGGCCGCCATCGTAATCGAGGAAATCGGCGATATCGACGCGGAACGGGGCATAGCCCGAGGCGCTGCCGCCCGCTTCGTAGCCGTTGACGAAGACCTTGCAGTCACGAAACACGCCGTCGAATTCCAGCCATATGGCGCGGCCCCGCTCCACTAGACCGCCGCCTGCGCCAACCGGCAGCTTGCAGCGATACCAGCCCACGCTGTTCTGCGGGAAATCGCGGCCGATCGCGCGAAAGCCATGGCCGGCCGCCATGTCTTCCTTGTCCTTGGGCACCGGCGCCTTGGGCGGGGCATAGGGCAGCTCCACCGCCCAATCATGCGGCACGCGCACGCTGGTCCAGGCGCTGTCATCGAAATCGGCCTGGGTGGCGGGCGAGACATCGAAGCCCGGCTTGGCATAGGTGCGCTGATAGCGGCCGAAATCGAAATCGCGCTCCATGTCTGACGCATGGCCCAGGGCAAAGCGCCAGCCATCGGCCAGGCGCACGCGCCGCCGGGGCGAGGCAGCCGTGCCAGCAGGCGGCGTGGTGAGCGCTGTCCTGACCGTGGTGGCCAGCGCTGGCGTTGCGCTAGTGGCAAGGCCGGCGAGGCCCAGGGCAAGGGCCGTGCGGCGGTCGGTCGAAGGTGAGATGGTCATGGCTTAGAACTCGAAATCAGGGCCGGTGGTCACGGTGCCGAGCAACAGGGCATCGGCCACCAGCGAGAGCGGCCGGGCATCGGCATCGCTTTCCCGCCGCGTGATCAGATCGGCAAAGCGGCGATAGATCCGGGCATATTCATCGTTGGCGGATTCCTGGTGCAGCGTGCCGTCGATTTCCAGGCGATGCCCGCCATCGCGCAGCACCAGTTCGCCATCAGGCGTGCTGACCACGATATCCCATTGCTGGTGGCCAGGGTGCAGGATCGACAGATCGGCAATGATCGGTGCGCCGGTGCTGCAGCGCATGTCCACCTGCGCATCGGTGGGCGCGCCGCGATTGGCCGGTACGTCCATCCGCGCGCCTTCCACGCAAATGCCCGAGGGCAGGATTTCGGTCAGGATCGAAAAGGCGTTGATCGCCGGATCGAACACGCCAAAGCCGCCCTTGGACAGCAGCCAGTCCTGCCCGGGGTGCCATTTGCGCACGTCTTCGCGCCAGGTGATGTGCACCGCACTGATGCTGCGGGTGGCGAGCCAGGCGCGTGCGGCCTCGACCACTTCGCTCTCGCGCGAATGCCATGCGGCATAGAGCGTGACGCCGGCGCGCGTGGCCAGTTGCTCCAGCGCTTGCGCCTGGGTCGGGGCGGCCGCTGGCGGCTTTTCCAGCAGCACGTCGAGCCCGGCGGCGATGGCCGCGCGCGCCAGCGGCACGCGCACAGCGGGCGGCGTGCATAGCGCCACGGCATCGAGCTTGCCCGCTTCGCCGGCCAGCATTTCCGCCAGCCCGGCATAACCGCGCACCCCGTCAAGCCGATGAACCGGATCGGCCACCGCGACCAGATCGAACCGGGAATTGCCCGCAATCGCGGGGAGATGCTGGTCGCAGGCGATCTTGCCCAGGCCCACCAGGCCAAGGCGGATCGGAGGGTATGACATTCCAGGTTCCTCGCAAGCTTATGGGGTGGCTCTTTACATTTATCATATATATATGGTTAGAGAGGTCAATGGGCGGGGATTGCAGAACAAAAGCCTGCATCCTGCCCCGGCCGAAGGCACGAAAAGGAGCGGCTTCAAGTGGGCAATGAGCAGACGGAACAGGGCAACGCCGCAGGCAGCGACGCCGGGAAGCGCGGCTTTCGCGCCTTGCGTTCGCGGGCGTGGTTCAACAATCCCGAATCGGCCGACATGACCGCGCTCTACCTGGAACGCTACCTCAACTACGGCCTGACCATCGAGGAACTGCAATCCGATCGGCCGATCATCGGCATTGCCCAGACCGGCAGCGATCTTTCCCCGTGCAACCGCCACCACCTCGTGCTCGCCAGCCGCGTGCGCGACGGCATTCGCGAGGCGGGCGGCATTCCCATTGAATTTCCGCTGCACCCGATCCAGGAAACCGGCAAGCGGCCCACCGCCGGCCTCGATCGCAACCTGGCCTATCTGGGTCTGGTAGAAGTGCTGTTCGGCTATCCGCTCGATGGCGTGGTGCTGACGATCGGCTGCGACAAGACCACGCCGGCGGCCTTGATGGCGGCGGCCACGGTCAACATTCCCGCGATTGCGCTCTCGGTCGGGCCAATGCTCAATGGCTGGCACGAGGGCAAGCGGACGGGCAGCGGCACGATCGTGTGGAAAGCGCGCGAAATGCTGTCCAAGGGGGAGATCGATTTCAAAGGCTTCATCGAACTGGTGGCAAGTTCTGCGCCCTCCACCGGCTATTGCAACACCATGGGCACCGCCACCACGATGAATTCGCTGGCCGAGGCGCTGGGCATGAGCCTGCCCGGCTCGGCCGCGATCCCCGCGCCGCACCGCGATCGCCAGGAATGCGCCTATTACACCGGCAAGCAGATCGTGGAGATGGTGGCCGCTGATCGCAAGCCGTCGGACATTCTCACCCGCAGTGCCTTTCTCAACGCCATTCGCGTCAATTCCGCGATCGGCGGATCGACCAATGCGCCGATCCATCTCAACGCCATTGCCCGCCACGTGGGCGTGGAACTGACGCTGGAAGACTGGGAAAACCATGGCGCCGACATTCCCCTGCTGGTGAACCTGCAACCCTCGGGCGAATATCTGGGCGAAGACTATTTCCGCGCCGGCGGCGTGCCGGCGGTAATGGGTGAACTGGCCCGCGCCGGCTTGCTCGACGGCGCCGCGCTGACTGCCAATGGCAAGAGCGTGGCCGACAACGTGGCCCACGTGAAGATTGCCGACGAGGATGTGATCCGCCCGTTCGATCGCCCGCTCAAGCCGGCGGCGGGTCTCACCGTGCTGGGCGGCAACCTGTTCGATGCTGCTGTCATGAAGAAAAGCGTGATCAGCGACCAGTTCCGCGCACGCTATCTGTCGAACCCCGATGATCCCGAGGCATTCGAAGGCCAGGTCTTCGTGTTCGACGGGCCGGAAGACTATCACGCGCGGATCGATGATCCCGCGCTCGGCATCGATGAACGCGCGATCCTGGTGATCCGTGGTGCCGGGCCGATCGGCTATCCGGGCGGGGCAGAGGTGGTCAACATGCGCCCGCCCGCCGCGCTGATCCGCGCCGGGATCGATGCGCTGCCATGCCTGGGTGACGGGCGCCAATCGGGCACCAGCGGCAGTCCTTCCATCCTCAATGCCAGCCCCGAGGCGGCGGTGGGCGGCGGCCTGGCGCTGTTGCGCGATGGCGATCGCATCCGCGTCGACCTCAAGACCCGCAGCGTCAACCTGCTGGTCAGCGATGCCGAACTGGCCGCGCGCCGCGCGGCCCTTGCAGCCGAGCCGTTCCGCTTTCCCGAAGACCAGACGCCATGGCAGGCGATCAGCCGCAAGATCACCGGGCAGTTTGCCGGCGGCGCGGTGATCGAGGATGCCGTGCGCTTCCAGAAGGTCGCCCAGGTCTATGGAGTGCCGCGTGACAGCCACTGATCAAGGCACCGATCAAGCCACCATCCAGGTCGTGCCGGTCGCCCGTGTGGGTGCTATCCACGGGCATGACCTGCTGGGTGAAGGACTGATGTGGTCCGATCGGCAGCAGGCGCTGTTCTGGGTCGATATCATCGGCCAGCGCATCAACCGGCTGGACCTGGACAGCGGCATCGTGGCCGAATGGGACGTGCCCGACATGATCGGCTGGGTGCTGGAACGCGAAGGCGGCCCCGGCTTCATCGCCGGGCTGCGCAGCGGCTTTGCCACGATCACGCTCGACCCGTTTTCCTGCGTGCCGATCGGCGCGCCCGAGCCCGATCTGCCGCGCAACCGCATGAACGATGCCATGGTCTGCCCGCAGGGCTGCATCTGGGCCGGCACGATGAACATGGACGGGGAAACCCCGACCGGCAATTTCTACCGGCTCGATCACGATCTGTCGTGGACGCGGGTGGACAGCGGCTATCGCATCGCCAACGGGCCGGTGCTGTCGGCCGATGGGCAGTGGCTCTATCACACGGACAGCGCGCTCGGGCGCGTCTATCGCTTTGCCTTCCACGGCAACGGCACGCTGGGCCCGCGCGAGGTGTTCCTCGATTTTCCCGATGCCTGGGGTTCGCCCGACGGCATGACGATCGACAGCGACGGGGGCCTGTGGATCGCGCAATGGGGGGCAGGCAGCGTCAGCCGCTTCCTGGCTGACGGCACCCGCACCCATTGTGTTGCGCTGCCCGCCAGCCAGATCACCAACCTGGCCTTTGCCGGGCCAAGCCGCGATCGCCTGTTCGTCACCTCTGCCGCCGATGGGGTGGACGAGCCGGCTGGTGGCGCCCTGTTCGAGATCGTCGGCAGCGGCTTTCGCGGCTGCCCCACGCCCCGGTTCGGGGGCTGAGCGGCGGCGATGTGGGTATCAGGCCAGCGCTTCCTCGTTCAGGCGAATGGCATCGAGCGCGTCCTCGATGATCACGCGCATGCGGGCTTGCGCGGTCTGTCCATCGCGCGCCAGGATCGCCTCCATCACCGCCTCGTGCGCGGCAAGATCGGCGCTGCGCCCGACAATGCGGTTGGTATAGCGGATCGAGGTCTTGAGCGCGGTCGACACCACATCGCGGAACTGGCCGAAGAACGGATTGCCCGACGCCTTGAGAATGGCGACGTGGAAGGCAACGTCGGCTTCCAGCACATCGTCCTGCCCCGCATCGGCGGCGCGCATGCGGGCAAAGCCGGCACGGATCAGCGCCAGGCCATCCTCGGTCGCCTCGCGCGCGGCCAGTGCCGCCGCAGCCGGCTCGATCGCCACGCGCAGCTGGCCGAAATGGGTAAGCAGGTCGATCGAAAAGCGGCGCTCGAGCATCCAGCGCAGCACGTCGGGATCGAACAGGTTCCACTGGCTGTCGGGCTGGATGATCGTGCCCTGGCGCGGCCGCGCGCTGACCAGGCCCTTGGCCGTCAGCATCTTGACCGCCTCACGCGTGACAGAGCGGCTGACGCCGTGCGCTTCAGACAACTCCGCCTCGGTCGGAAACGGCCGATCGGCATAGGCGCCGCCCACGATCAGCAGGCCCAGGCGATCGAGCAGACCGTAGGTGAGATTGCGGCCGAGCGCGTCGCGTGCTTCGAGCGGTTGGAATGCCACGGATATCCCTTCACGATGGGGTGCTTTTTTAATCATATAAATAGACGCGGATCAGGATTGGCAAGGCCAAATCCCGCGCAAACGACCAGAGAGGGCGGGAAATGAGCCTATCGACACTCGATGCCACCGTGGTGGCGGCCTATGCCGTGTTCATCTTCGCGCTGGCCCAATGGGTCAGCCGCAAGAAGGCCGGGCACGAAACCGACACGACCGACTACTTCCTCGCGTCCAAATCGCTGCCGTGGTGGGCGATCGGCGCCTCGCTGATCGCGGCCAATATCTCGGCCGAACAGATCGTCGGCATGGCCGGGTCGGGCTATGCGATCGGCCTTGCCATCGCCTCGTACGAATGGATGGCTGCGGCCACGCTGCTGCTGGTCGCCAAGTATTTCCTGCCGATCTTCCTCGCGAACGGCATCTATACCATGCCGCAGTTCCTCGAACAGCGCTTTGGCCCGACGATCCGCACGGTCATGGCGGTGTTCTGGCTGGTGCTCTATGTCTTCGTGAACCTCACCTCGATCATCTGGCTCGGCTCGGTGGCGGTAATGCAGGTGGCCGGCGTCAACCAGGACGTGGCGCTGGCGGGGCTGGGCATCTTCGCTTTGCTCTATCAGCTGCGTGGCGGGCTCAAGGCCGTGGCGCTGACCGATATCGTGCAGGTGACGCTGCTGGTGCTGGGCGGGCTGGTGATCGCCTGGCTCACCCTGGGGCAGATCGGCCAGCTCTATGGCGATGGGCCGGGTATCCTCTCGGGCTTCAAGGCGCTGGTGCAGCAGGCGCCCGAGCATTTCCACATGATCCTCTCGGCCAATGATCCGCACTACAAGGATCTGCCGGGCCTGTCGGTGATCATCGGCGGGATGTGGATCGCCAACCTGTCATACTGGGGATGCAACCAGTACATCATCCAGCGCGCGCTGGCCGCCAAGAGCCTGCCCGAAGCGCAGCGCGGCATGGTCTTTGCCGGTTTCCTCAAGCTGATCATGCCGATCATCATCGTGCTGCCCGGGATTGCTGCCGTGCTGCTGGCGCCCAACCTCGCCAAGCCCGACGAAGCCTATCCGGCGATGATGCGCATGTTGCCGCCGGGCCTGCTCGGCCTGGTCTTCGCCGCGCTGGTCGCCGCGATCATCGCCTCGACCGCCAGCAAGATCAACTCGATCGCCACGATCTTCACGCTCGATATCTATGCCCGCTTTGCCAAGGGGCAGCAGAGCGAGAAGAAGCTGGTGACGGTGGGCCGCGTGGCGGCGGCCCTGGCGGTGGTGATCGCCATCCTCACCGCGCGGCCGCTGCTCGGCGGGCTCGACCAGGCGTTCCAGTACATCCAGGAGTTCTCGGGCTTCGTCACGCCGGGGATCACAGTGATCTTCCTGCTCGGCCTGTTCTGGCCCCGCGCGACAGAGGCGGGCGCGCTGACCGGCGCGGTGGCCTCGGTGCTGCTCAGCCTGGTGTTCCGCTTTGGCGGGATTGCTGCGCTCGAGGCAGTGCCGTTCATGAACCGCATGGCGATCATCTTCGTGATTTCGCTGCTCTTGGCCATGGGGGTTTCGCTCGCGCGCCCGCAGGTGCAACAAGGCGAGGGCATCCGCAAGGAAGCGCACCTGTTCCGCACCAGCGCCGGCTTCAACGCCGCCGCCGTGGCGATCCTGGCGATCCTGGTGGCCCTCTATGCCTATTGGTGGTGATTTGACCGTGAACGACCGTTTCCTTGCTATCGATTGGGGCACCACCAATCGCCGTGTCTATCTGCTCGATCGCGCGGGTAGCGTGTTGGAGACCTTTCGCGACGATCGCGGCGTGCTGGCGGTTGGGCCGGGCGGCTTTGCCGATGAAGTGGCCGCGATCCGCGCGCGGATGGGCGATTGGCCGGTGGTTGCCGCCGGCATGGTCGGCTCGCAGCGCGGCTGGGCGCTGGTGCCCTATCTGCCATGCCCGGCGGGCGCGGATCAGATTGCCGGCGCGCTGCATGAAGTGGCGCCGCGCACGTGGATCGTCCCGGGCCTGTCTGACCCGCGCGGCGATGTGATGCGTGGCGAGGAAGTGCAACTGCTCGGCGCCGTACACGCCGGGCTCGCGCCCGCCGACGCGCTGCTGTGCCAGCCCGGCACGCACTGCAAGTGGGCGCGCATGGTTGATGGCGCGGTGGCCAGCTTTTCCACCAGCATGACCGGCGAAATGTTTGCCCTGCTCAAGCAGCACAGCCTTCTCGCCGAATTCCTGGGCGGGCCGGTGGCCGACGGCCCGGCGTTCCGCGCCGGGGTAGCAGCCAGCGCCGACCCGGCCTTGCTGACGGCGCTGTTCGGCGTGCGGGCAGCGGCCCTGCTGGGCCTGCGCGCGGTGGAAGACAGCGCCGCGCACGCCTCGGGCCTGCTCATCGGCAGTGATGTGCGCGGGGCAGGCGTGACCGCGGGCAGCGATGTCTATCTCCTTGCCGATCCGATGCTCGGCGCGCTTTACACCGCAGCCATTGCCCAATGCGGCGGCCGCGCCCACCTTGTTGACAGCCATGCCGCGTTCGTTGCCGGCATCGCCCAGATCTGGAGCCTTGTTCGTGACCGCTGACCACACCGCCGCCGATCGTTTCGCCCAGGCCATGCGCCATTGCCCGCTCGTGGCGATCCTGCGCGGGGTGCGCCCTGACGAGATCGAGGCCATGGCCGATGTTCTGGTCGAGGCCGGCTTTGCCATGATCGAAGTGCCGCTCAATTCGCCCGATCCGCTGGTGTCGATCGAAAAGATCGCCCACCGCTATGGCAGCAACGTGCTGGTTGGGGCGGGCACTGTGCTCAATGTGGACCAGGTGGATGCGGTGCGCGATGCCGGCGGTACGCTGGTGGTTTCGCCCAACGTCAACCCGGCGGTGATCGCGCGCAGCGTGGCGCACGACATGGTGTCGCTGCCCGGCTATGCCACGCCGACCGAGGCCTTTGCCGCGCTCGACGCCGGCGCCCACGGTCTCAAGCTGTTTCCCGCTGAGGCCGCGAGCCCCGCCGTGCTCAAGGCGCAACTGGCAGTGATCCCGCGCCATGTGCCGGTGCTGGCCGTGGGCGGCGTCACGCCGGAAAACCTGTCAGACTGGATGGCGGCGGGTGCGGCCGGTGGGGGCCTGGGCTCGGCGCTCTACAAGGCCGGGCGCAGCGCGGAAGACGTGGCCAAGGCAGCCAAGGCCTTTGTGCGCGAAGTGCACCGCCTGATCGACTGAGCGATCCTCGGTCTTATCTGAACCAACTCGTCACCCCGGACTTGATCCGGGGTCCCGCTTTCTTTTGTTCCTTGCGCTTGGATCAAGAACAGCGGGACCCCGGGGCAAACCCGGGGTGACGATGGTTTGTGGATTGGGGTTGCTTGCCACCCGCACAAAAAAACGGCAGCGCGGTGTGTGAACCGCGCTGCCGGCAAGGTGGAAACGACGCGTCTTAGAACTTGTAGCCGACCGTGGCAAACACTTGGCGCGGCGGAATGTATTCCACGCTGGTGGTGCCCGAACCATAAGGATCGGCGAACTTGTTGCTGACCCCGGCCTTGTCGGTGATGTTGGTGCCCGTGACCGAGAAGGTGAAGGGCGAGGCATCGGGCTGATACTGGATCATCAGGTTGCCGATGGTGTAGGACGGCACCGTGTCGAACTGCGGCACATTGAAGATGCGCGAGTTGAACTTGCCGCGATAGATCACTTCGCCGCGCAGCATCAGCTCGCCCGGGCCAACCGGCGCGGTATAGGTCGCGGCAAAGCTGCCCTGCACACCCGGCAGCTTGGGGATCTTCTTGCCGTTGGTATTGGTGGACGCGGCGATCACCGCGGCAATCACACGCGGATCGTAATACCACCCGGCGGGATAACCCAGCGCAGCATAGGTCGTGGCGCGGATATCCTGCGCGGTCTGCTTATCGATCGTGTAATAGTCGCCGTGGAACTTGCCTTCGGCCAGCGCGAGAGTGCCGTCAAAGCGCAGTTGCTTGGTCGGCGCCCAGGTGGTTTCGAACTCCACGCCATAGGTCTGCGCACGCGGAATGTTGGCCGTGCCACCGGCAAAGGGCACCGGGTCTTCGGCAGTGAACTGGAAATCCTTGTACCAGTAGTAATAGCCCGCCACGTTGAGGCGCAGGGTCTTGTCGAAGAACTCGTTCTTCGAACCCACTTCGGCCGCCCAGACGGTTTCCTTGGCGTAGGTGCTCTTTACGAAGATCGAATTGCCCGCGAACGTGACGCCGCTGGGCTTGTAGCCCTTTGACCCGGTGACATAGAGCATGTTGTTGGGCGTGACTTGGTATTGCACGCTGACCTTGCCGGTCAGCGCATCGCTGGTCGCGATGCGTTCGGGCACGGTGGCGAAATACTGCACCGGCTGGGCCGAGATCTTGTCCCAGCTGTAGCGCGCGCCGGCGATCAGATCGAGTGCGTCGGTAGCGTGGAAGATCGCCTGGCCATACCCGGCCCACGAGGTGTGCTGGTAGGGGCTGTCGGTCTGGAACGACACGGCCTGGCCGGTGGCCGGATCGGTGGAAAAGCCGCCGGTGGTGTATTCCATGATGTTCTGCAGCGCATGCTGGCGCAGGTAGAACCCGCCGACGACCCATTCGAGCGATTTGTTGGGCGTGGACGAGGCAGAGACTTCCTGCGTCCAGGTGCTGCTCATGTCCTGCCACTTGACGATGTTGTCGTGATAGTTGGCATAGATGAAGCGGTCGTTGTCACCCGACTGGTTCTTGTTGAGATACTGGTAGGCGGTCACCGACTTGAGCACGACCTTGTCATCGATCGTCTGCGCGATCGAGAGGTAGGCCATGCGAGTCTTGGTCACGTACTTGCCGCCAAAATCTTGGCTGACCACGCGGGGATCGGCATTGGGATCGGCGATGTAGGTGGTGCTGCCGGCGGCCGGATCGGTGCTGCACAGCAGGCACTTTTGCAGCGCCGCATTGTGGCTGGCATCAAACGACTGGGCCGAAAGCGTCACGCTGGTATCGGGGCTGGGCTGCCACAGCAGGGAGACGTGGCCGCCGATATTGTTGGCATCGTCGAGCGGATACTTGGCATAGCCGGGCACGCCCACGGCATAGCCATAGCCATCATGGCGCAGGTATTGCACCGTGCCGCGCAGCGCCAGCGTTTCGGCAATCGGCACGTTCAAGGTGCCCATGGCGCGCACATAGTTGTAGTTGCCATAGCTGAGCTGCGCTTCGCCAGTATATTCGCCGAGCACGGGCTTGCGCGTGATCACGTTGACCGCGCCGCCGGTAGACGTCTGGCCGAACACCGTGCCTTGCGGGCCGCGCAGCACTTCCACGTGATCCACATCGAGCAGATCCTGGTTCAGCGCGACGACGTGGGCGATATAGACCCCGTCGATATGAAACGCGACGCCGGGCTGCGAATTGGGGTTCTGCGCGGTTTCATACCCGACGCCGCGAATGGCGATGACGCGTTCGTTGCCCTCGCTCTTGGTCACGGTGAGGCCGGGAACGAAGCCGTTGAGATCGGCCAGTTCGGTGGCGTTGCGCTGGCGCAGCGCGTCGGCCGAAACGGTACTGATCGCGATCGGTGCGGTTTGCAGGTTCACTTCCCGCTTTTCACCGTTGACCACGATGGTGCCGAGCGGGCTGCCATCGGCGTCGACCATCGGATCGGCGGCCGGAGCAGGCGCCGTTTCGGCGGCGGATGCGCTGGCCGCATCGGCGGCGCGGGCAGAGGTGGCGGCAAGCGCCAGGAGCGATGCAGTGGCAGTGAGCAGGACGGATGACGGGCGCATGGGTTTCCCCCCTCGAGAAATGCTTTTCATCGCTTTCAGACAGCCTCCCGGCTGTATGTTCTCCCTGAACCTGGCCTTCGTTATGGCCGGCCTTTTTGTCGTGCCCCAGCATCGGTGTTCAACCGCCCTGCGGTCTTGCGTGGCAACGCACGAATAGTTGACCGATCCGCGATGCAGCAAGCCCCATGTTGCGATGCAAGGTGCCCAAAGGACCGATGATGTCGGATGACGCGGGCGGTGCCGGTCCAAATCTCTTGCGCGCCAGGTCAAGACATGGCGCAGTGCATGATGGCACATGCGTTTTTGTCAGATGCTTTCGCGCCGCTGCAAAGGAACCAAGCCTTGTCCGTGATCACGCCTTCCGCCCCCGTGCTATCCCCCATCACCAGCCGCGCCGCCTGGCGTGGCGACCGGCTGAGCCAGGGGCAGGACTGGGTCTTTGAACTGTCGGCCGCGCAGATTGCCGAACTGGAAACGCTGGGCGCGCGCTTCATGGCCGACGATCCCGATCTGCGCACGGTGCAGGCGCAGGACTATCCGCTGGTGGAAACTGCCCAGGCTTGCGAGGAATGGCGTCAGGAAGTGGATTTCGGGCGCGGCTTCGTGCTGGTGCGGGGCCTGCGTGCAGAACTCTATTCCGATGCGCTGTCCTGTGCGATCTATTACATTCTTGGCCTGCACATGGGCGATCCCATCCGCCAGAACGAGATGGGTGACCTGATCGACCATGTCTATGCCACGTCTGACAAGACGATGGACGATCCCACCGCGCTTTCGTCCAAGGTGCGCGACAAGCTGGTCTATCACTCTGACAGCTCAGATATCGTCGCGCTGATGTGTCTGCGCGGGGCGCGGGAAGGGGGGCTTTCGTGCCTGGTTTCGGGCGCGGAAATCTACAATGAGATCCTGCGCCGCCGCCCCGATCTCGCGCCCCTGCTGTTCGAGCCGTTCCACTGGGACTGGCGCCGCCAGGATCATGAAGCCCCGGCCGATACCTATACCTCGCCGATCGTCAGCCTGGAGGATGGCGTGTTCAGCATGTATGCCGGCTCGCTCTATATCCTTACCGCGCAGGAATATCCCGGCGTGCCGCAGTTGACCGAGGACCAGATCGAGGTGCTGCGCCTGTTCGACGAGATCACCTATGAAGAAGGCATGGCGATCGAGATGGATTTCCGGCCCGGCGATATCCAGTGGCTGTCGAACTACGCCGCGCTGCATGCGCGCACCACATTCTGGGATTGGCCCGAACCGCAGCGCAAGCGCCACCTGCTGCGCCTGTGGCTGTCGAGCAAGGGCGCGCGCCCGGTGGTCGAAGGCTTTGGCAAGAACGGCGTGGTGCAGCACCGTGCCGCCCCGCGCGATGGCGCGGCCGAACATCCCGATGCGCATTTCGATGTGCGCGGCATGGCAGTGCCGCGGCTGATTTCCTGAACCAATTTTTGGCGCACAAAAACAGCCCGGTGGAGCGATCCG
The DNA here is from genome assembly GCF_040544855.1 of Novosphingobium sp. 1529. Taxonomy (NCBI): domain Bacteria; kingdom Pseudomonadati; phylum Pseudomonadota; class Alphaproteobacteria; order Sphingomonadales; family Sphingomonadaceae; genus Novosphingobium; species Novosphingobium sp. 1529. The sequence goes on along the minus strand of NZ_JBEPKW010000001.1, from coordinate 755,888 downwards.
CCGGGCTGTTTTGTTGGCAGGTCAGAGATCGAAAACCAGACAAACAGGCATTGCCTAACCGTCACCCCGGACTTGATCCGGGGTCCCGCTTCTTTTCTCGGCCTAAGACAGAAAAGCGGGATCCCGGGTCAAGCCCGGGATGACGGGGTCTCTATAGGTTTGGCACGGTGCAAGACCCCCGCCGCCACTGCCACTGGCACGCATGACGCGCCCAGCAGCCATATCGCGCCGGCATAGCTGCCGGTCCACTGCGCCAGTACCCCGGCCAGGCCCGGCCCTAACGCGGCAAGGCCGGCGAGCGTCCAGCATAGCGCCAGGCCGGCCGTGCCGGTTTCGTGCCCGAACCATTCCATAAGCAGTACCGTGACCGCCATGGCGACAAGGGCCGAGCCCACGCCGAACAGCGGCACAAAGCCCCAGTTGACCATCAGCGCACCGCCTTGAGCCAGGGCGCCCATGCCCAACGCCGTGGCCAACAGCGACAGCGCCAGCAACCGCACCGCGCGGACATGGCGCAGGGCAAAGCCGGCAAGGCCCGTGCCCAGCGCGCCAAGCAGGCCTTGCAGCGCGAGCACCCGCGCCACGGCGCCCGCGTTCCATCCCAGCGCCGGGGAAAGATGCGCCGGCGCAACGCTGAGCGCGGTCATGATCACGGCTTGCGAAAGAACCATGGCACTGGCGAGCACGGCAAAGCGCGGGCCCAGCAGCGGCCGCCACCAGCCTGCCGCGCGCGGGGCATCGGGCAAGGCAGGCGCCGGCGGATCGCGCAGCACGGTCAGCAGCAGCACCGCCAAGATCAGCGCCAGCGCGCAAGTGCCGCGCCAATAGCCCAGGCCATCGGCGATCAGTTCCTGGCCCAGCGCCGGCCCGGCGGCATTGCCGAGCGCGCCGATCATCAGATAGAGGCCCAGCACGCGATTGGTGCGAGGGCCCGACCAGCCCGCGATCATCGCATAGGCCGGGGTATTGGCGAGCAGGGAAAAGCCTGCGCCCGCCAGCGCCATCGCCGGCAGCAGCAGGGCAAGGCCGCTGGCAAGGCCCGCCAGCGCGAGGCCGGCGGCCATGACCAGCGCGCCGCCGGTCATCGTCAGGCGCCCGCCGATCCGCGTGATCAGCCACACCGGCAGCGTGGCCCCGGCGCTGGCCCCCACGATCACCATGGTAAAGGCTGCGCCCAGCGCGGCGGGCCCCAGGTGCAGGGCCTGGCCCGTGGCAAACAGCGCCAGCCCCATGCCGGCAAAGACGATGCCCTGGCCGAGGAAGAGCGCCAGCGACACGGCCAGCGCCACCACGCCTTCACGCGCGGTGAAGGCGTGGTGGCCGGCGCTCATTCCGGCTTTTCGCCCAGGATCTGCACGCGATAGCCCGAGCGGACTTGCGGGAAATAGTCCCAGATCGCCGAATGCTGCGCACAGCGGTTGTCCCAGAACGCGATCGAATGCGGCTGCCAGCGAAAGCGGCACTGGAACATCGGATGCTGCACGTGTTCATAGAGGTAGGTCAGGATCGCGCGGCTCTCGATCGCGGGCACGCCCTCGATATGGGTGGTGAAGCCACGGTTCACATAGATGCACTTCTTGCCCGTCACCGGGTGGGTGCGGATCACGGGATGGCTGTGGCGCGGCAGCTTCATGCCTTCGGGCGTGATCCCGCCAAAGCCGACCACGGCATCGTGCACGGCGGTCAACCCCGAAAGATAGGCCTTCATCCGGTCAGACAGCGCGTCATAGGCGGCATACATGTTGGAAAACACGGTATCGCCGCCGACGGGCGGCATGGTGTGGAGATAGAGGATCGAGCCCATCGGCGGCGCTTCGTCGCAGCTCATGTCGGAATGCCAGTCTTCGCCGGCCACGAACGTGCTGTTTTCATCGGCGTGGATGATCGTCACTTCCGGGTGGCCGGGCACCTGCCAGGGCGCGGTGCTGGGCGCGATGTGCACGCCGCCGAAATAGTTGGCCAGGCGGATATGGTCTTCGTGGGCGATCGGCTGATCGCGGAAGAACAACACCAGCCGATCGGCCATGGCGGCTTTCAGCTCGGCCACCTGCGCGTCGGGCAGGGGCTGGGTCAGATCGAGGCCAAACACTTCCCCGCCGATCGCCGGGGTCACATTACGTACCGTTATCGTTTCATAGGCCATGGGAATGCTTGCCTTTGTCAAAGGATCGGCCAGGCCATGCGCAGGGGCAGGCCCGACCTGGAAACCAGCGCTTGCGCGGCGTCTTGCGCCTGCGCCAGCAGTTGTTCTTCATCGATAGTGGTGCAGCGCCCAGCGTCTACCACGCGGCGGCCATCGACCCACACGCTATGCACGCCGCGCCCATCGGCAGACCACACCAGTTGTTGCACCGGGTTGTGCAGCGGCATCCATTCCGGGCGGCGGGTATCGTGCAGCACCAGGTCTGCCCGTGCGCCCACGGCCAGCGTGCCCACCTGCCCTTCCAGGCCCATGGCGCGCGCGCCGTTGACGGTGAGTATTTCCAGCGCGCTTTCGGCCGGGAACAGCGCAGTGTCGCCGCGCGCATCCTTCCACAGGCCGGCCATCAGGCGGGCAGAGGGCATCAGATCATGCCGATCGCCGCCATCGGTGCCGATCGCGATGTTGACGCCAGCGGCGGCCATTTCGGGAAACAGCCCGCGCGTGGTGGCCTGATAGCCGCCTTTGAGCGAGGCTTCCGGGCAATGCACCACATGCGTGCCGCTTTGTGCCAGCAGGGCCACTTCGCGTTCGTCGACATGCACCATGTGGACCAGCGCCAGGTGATCGCCCAACACGCCCAGGTCAGCCAGCCATTCCACCGGGCGCTTGCCGGTGTTGGCCAGATACCATTCCGGGTCACCGGCGGCGGGCGCCATGTGCGCGCAAATGCGCAGGTTTTTCTCGCGCGCGATGGCCGTGGCCGCCTGCCACAGCTCGGCAGTATTGGTCATGTGCCCGACCAGCAGCGGCCAGGCGGCGATCAGGCGTCCGTCATCGGGCCAGGCAGCCAGATCGGCGCCAAACGCGTCGAGCGCGGCCTGGGTCAGCGCGGCCTGGTCCTCGCCAGGAGCAAACGCCCGGTCCATGCACCAGCGGCCGATGCGTCCGCGAATGCCTGTGCCCTCCAGCGCCTGGGCCACGGCCTCGAACGCGATCAGCGTGCCGGCTTCGAGGAACGTGGTCGTGCCGGTCTTGAGCATGGCCAGCACGGCCAGCCGCGCGGCGATTGCCTGTTCCTGCGGGGTATGCCCTTGATAGAGCGGGATCACCCATTGGTTGAGCCCTTCGTCAAAGGGCAGCGCCTCGGGCAGGAAATTGCGGATCAGGGTTTCGGTCAGATGCACGTGGGCATTGACGAAGCCGGGCGTGGCAACAAAACCGCGCGCATCGATCACCTCGCGCGGCGCAACCATGCCGGCCACCTCTGCGCTTGGCCCCACCGCCACGATGCGGCCCTGTGCCATGGCAACCGCGCCATCGCGGATCACGCGGCGCTGCGCGTCCATCGTCACCAGCATGGCGCCGGTGACCAGGGTATCGACTGCCTGCATCCTAGCCGAACCGGAAGGCAGAGATATCGGCCATCATCACGTTGTCGGTGAAGTCGCGCTGGCCCGGCGCATCGGCGGCGGCACCTGCTGCCACCATCAGCGGGATGAGATGTTCCTCGCGCGGGTGGCTTTGCAGGCCGGCCGGCGCGCTGGCCCACTGGCGCAAGGCTTGCCAGCGCTGTTCGGGCGGGCTTTCGATCGCCTGGGTAAGCCAGGCATCGAACGTGGCCGAAGGCTGCGTGGCGGCCGGCGAAAAGAACGCGCGCATGTTGTGGAAGCTCATGCCCGAACCCACGATCAGCACGCCTTCGTCGCGCAGCGCGGAAAGGGCGCGGCCGCAGCGCAGGTGCTCCTCGGGATCGAGATCGCGCTTGAGCGACAGCGGCACCACGGGAATATCGGCCTCAGGCGTGACCAGCAGAAACGGGATGAACACCCCGTGGTCGAACCCGCGCGTGGCATCGCTGCGTGCCGGCAGCCCTTCGGCCTGGATCAGTGCCACGATCCGCTCGGCCAAGGCGGGCGCGCCGGGCGCCGGAAACTTCAGTTCATAAGTGTGCGGCGGAAAGCCATAGTAATCATAGATCATGCCCGGCGCGGGCGCGGAAGCGACGGTAAACGCGTCTTCCTCCCAATGCCCGGATATCACCACGATGCCCTTGGGTTTTTCCGGCAGGCTCGCGATCAGGCCCTTGAGATAGCCGGCGGTCTTGTCCCAGGCGTCGGCCGGCCCACCCATTGCGCGCCAGTCCATGAAAAAGCAGGGGCCGCCGCCATGGGGAATGAACAGGCTGGGCATCCGGGTGGCGGAATCGGGCATGAGGTCGCTTGGCTCCTTGCGCATCGGCACTATCGTGGCATCGTCGTTCCGGGCTTTGCCCCGAAAGGTCCGCTCGATGATGGCACGCTGATCGGCCTCGACCTAGCGGGGCAGGGGTTCCCCGTCTTGACGGCCCGCGCAAGCAATTTTGCAAGGCGCGCGTGTTGCCAGGCCAAGTGCATGATAAACAGGTCTTGGTGGCGCTGCCAAATTGATGCCGGGCGCCCTCGTTGTTGCGAGCGGGCCTCCATGCTTGGCAAGCGCGCCGGCGTGGGGTCTGATAGCCGCGCCATTCACTATCCGGGACTCGCCGCGCACCATGCCTTCTGCGCCCAGCTATCAGGCGGCCAAGGTCGCCATCGCCGCCACCATCGCCAACACCTTGTGCATGACCGCGGCGATTTCCGCCACGATCGGCGTGTTTCTGGTGCCGATCGCACAGGATTTCGGCTGGCCGCGCGCCGGTGTTTCGGGCGTGCTCGGGCTGATTTCGGTGATCAGCGCGATCAGCTATCCGCTGATCGGCCGCGCGATGGACCGGTTTGGCGCGCGCTGGCTGCTGCTGGCGGGCAATCTCGGCCTGGCGGTGGGCATCCTGCTGGTGTCGCGCGCCGATGGCACGATGCTCGATTTCTACTGGCGCTTCGCCGTGGTCGGGCTGTTCGGCACCATGGCGGCCACAGGCATGGTCAGCAAGGTGGTGTCGAACTGGTTCGATGCACGGCGCGGGCTGATGCTGGGGATTACGGCGGGCGTGGGCAATGGCCTGGGCGCCACGATCATGCCAATCGTGGCCGGCGTGGTCCTGTCCAGCCATGGCTGGCGCATGGGCTATGTGGTGATCGGGCTGATCGTGGCGCTGGCCGCGCCGTTCATCGCGCTATGGATGCGCGATGCGCCACCCGCTGCGGCCAGTGATAGCCATGCCATATCCCCGCTCGCCAGCGGCATGAGCCTGGGCCAGGCCGCGCGCACCGGTACATTCTGGCTGATGCTGGTGGCGGTGGCGGCCGGCGCCGGCGGGATGACCGCGATGTTCACCCATGTCGTGCCGATCCTCATGGGCCATGGTGTGTCGCTGGCGCAGGCCACCGGCGTGGTGGTGGTCTTTGCCCTGGTCACGGCGGGCTGGCAGGTGGTGACCGGCGGGCTGCTCGATCGCTTTCGCACCCCGCGCCTGATCCTGCCGATGTATGCCAGCGCCATGGCCGGCATGCTGATCCTGCAGTTTTCCACCGGCAGCCTGGCGATCATCACCGCCGGCGCACTGCTCGGCATCGGCATGGGGGCGGAATATGCCGCGCTGTCCTACTTCGTCTCGCGCTATTTCGGGCTGCGCCACTTCGGCACGATCGTCGGCGCGTTCTATGCGGTTGTCGCGTTCATCCAAGGCGTGGCGCCGATGCTGATGGACATGAGCTTTGACCGCAGCGGCTCTTATGTCGTGGCGACGCTCGCCATCGTCGGCGCGTTGGCGCTGGGCATGGCGCTGCTCGCGCTGTTGCCGCATCCCGATCGCTTTGCTGTCAGCGCGCCCGGCGCGCGCCTGGCCACAGACCGCGCCACGGGCGATCTGGTGCTCGCCTGATGGCAGTCGTCGTTTTCGGATCGATCAACCGCGATCTGGTCATGCGCGTGCCGCACCTGCCGCGCGCCGGGGAAACGGTTGCGGCCACCAGCTATGACCTGCTGCCCGGCGGCAAGGGCGCCAACCAGGCAGTCGCCGCCGCACGCCAGGGCGTGCCCACGGTGATGCTGGGCGCGGTGGGCGATGATGCCCATGGCGTGGCGATGCTCGATGCCCTGGCCCAGGCCGGCGTGGGCACCGGCGCAGTGGCGCGGCTGCCTGGCCCAACCGGGCTTGCGCATGTCTTCGTGTCTGACGCGGGCGAGAACCAGATCGTGATCGTGGCGGGCGCCAATGCCGCGCTTCCCGCACCGACAGACTTTCCCGCCGGCGCTGCTCTGGCCGTGGCCCAAGCCGAAGTGCCGGCTGAGGCCGTGGCCCGCTTTCTGACCCTGGCGCGCGAGGGCGGCGCACGCACGCTTTACAACGCCGCGCCGGCCACGGCCGAAGGGCGCGCGATCCTGCCGCTGGCCGATATCCTGGTGGTCAATGAAACCGAACTGGCGTTCTTCCTGGGCGAAGGCGTGCCGGAGGGAGACATCGCCCTGGCGGGGGCCGCGCGCCGGCTGATGGCGCGCGCGGGGCAATGGGTGATCGTTACCCTGGGCGGCGCCGGCGTGCTGGCCGAAGGACCGGACGGCACGATCCGCCTGCCTGCGCGGGCCGTGCCGGTGGTGGATACGACCGGCGCGGGTGATACCTTCTGCGGCGTGCTGGCCGCGCGGCTGGCGGAAGGTGAAACCATGGCCCACGCGCTGACTGTGGCGGTGGTTGCGGCCGGAATCTCGGTGCAGCGCCTAGGTGCCGCCGCCTCGATGCCCACGCGGGCAGAGGTGGACGCGGGCCTGGGCGGATAGGGCGCGCAAGGGCGGGGGCTTCGACAGGCTCAGCCCGAACGGTGGTCAGGAATTGGCTCTCCCCATTCGCCCTGAGCCTGTCGAAGGGCGTTGGCACGTCACCCAAATCCACGCGCGAAAAGCGCCGGAAAGCCAAGGCTCTCCGGCGCTTCCCGTGCGACCCTTGGCAGGGCTTACTGTGGGTCTTTGGCCACGCCCTTGGCGGGGAACATGTCGCGGTTGATCCGCGCGTGCACGCCCAGCGTGCCGTCCACCACCTGGGTCACGCCGAAATCGGCGGCCACGCTCATCAGCGAATAGGCATCGTTCTTCGACAGGCCGACTTGTTCACTCAGCAAGTGGAGCATGTCGAGCGAGGCATTCTTCATCGCCGCATCCAGGTCTTCGCCAAAGCCGTGGACGATCCAGTGCTTGGGCGTTTCCAGCAGCGGCGAGGGGAAATCGAAATCCTTGCGCAGGATGATCTGGAACAGGCAGTTGAGCGAGCTTTCGATCGCCGTGCCGGAAATCTCGCCGTCACCCTGGCTGACATGCGGATCGCCGATGGAAAAGAGGCCGCCCTTGACCTGGCACTTGTAATACATCGTCGCGCCCGCGCCGATGCGCCAGTTGTCGATGTTGCCGCCATGCAGGCCGGGGGGAATCGTGCTGACCGGCTCGTTCACCGCCGGGGCCACGCCGGCGGTGCCCAGGTGCGGGCGGGCAGGGATGGTCACGCCGGGCAAGGCGGGCTGGCGATCGCACACCGGGCAGCTGGTGATCGTGCCAGGCACAAGGTACTTCCCAGGAAAATCATAGGCATAAAGCGCGCTGGCGGTTTGCGTGGTGGGATCGAGCTGGTAGATCGTCACGCGCTCCTTCTCGTCGAACTCCTGATAGAGGTGGCCCCAGTTGGCCGCGAGGTTGGAGCCATAGTTGTTGCGTGGCACCATCTGGAGATAGCGCACCTCCAGCATGTCTCCCGGCTCGGCGCCTTCGACAAAGATCGGCCCGGTCATGATGTGCACGCCCGGCGCGCGGGTGGTGGGATCGATCTGGGTGAAGATCTGCTCCACGCCTTCGTCGAACATCAGTTCGGGCGCATCGCCGGCATGGTGGGTGATCGCTTCGGCATGCACCAGATCGCCGCTCTTGATTGTCAGGGCCGGCTTGATCGTGGGCGAGAAATAGCCCCAGTGCACGGTCTCGGGCGTGGCTTTCAGATAGTGCAGGGCGCCGGGCGCCGTAGCCGTCCGCTGCTGACCGTGGGTGCAGACCAAACTCATGCGTGTGCCTCGTTTCGATGGGTATCAGGACGCCTTGGTTGTCGGGCCAATGCTGCGCTGCGGTCTTGTTTGCGCGCGCCCTATGACTTGGCCGCGCCGCGCACGGATCAACAATCGGTGCGCGCAGGTCCAAGCCGGGCGGGGCCGCGCCTTGCCACAAGGTGGCTATTGACCCTGCTGGCCAAGGAAAGGCGCTGCCAATGCCCAACACCCTGATTTTCGTCGATATGCCTGCCGATGACCCGGCCGCCGCAGCCCGATTCTATGCCGAGGTGTTCGGCTGGCAGAACGATGAAAAGCCGGCCGGGGTCTATCACCGCATGGTGCCGGGCGGGCAGTTCAAGAACCCCGATGGCAGCGACAGCGCGATCGGCAACTTGCACCTGGGCATCTTTGCCGCAGCCAATGCCCGCCCGCACCCAGAACCCGCCGGTGTTGCCCCGCGCGATCTGGCGAGCGACGGGCGCAAGCCGCGCATCTGGATCCTGATCAGCGACGATGACAGTGCCGATCGCATCCTGGCCGCGGCGGAGGAACGCGGCGCCACGATCCTGTGGCGCAACCACTATTGGTCCACTTTCAACGGCTATAACCACGCGTTCCAGGATCCGTGGGGCAACGAAATCCTGCTGTGGGGCAAGGCAGGGACCGATCCGCAGGTGCCCGCAGACTTTACCCGCGAATGAAGGCGGCGGCGGGGGTGCCAATCCCCCGCCATTTGTGTTCCTCATTATTGTTGCGGCGCAGCATGGCTTGGCGCAGACTGCGCAGCACCCCACGCTCAACAATTCGTGCTGCCCGGCTCAAGACCAGCGGCCTGCGACACCGCTAAACAGAGCTTCGATCCAGCCCGTTTCAGGAGTTTGCGCCCGTGACCCTCGTTACCGACAGCTTCATCCGCTCGCTTGAGAGTTCGGCGACCGACCTCGCCGAGGCGGAGACCCTGCCGCCCGAGTGCTATACCAGCGCGGAATTCTATGCGTTCGAGAAAGAGGCGCTCTACAACCACGAATGGCTGTGCGTGGGCCGCGCCGATTGGGTGGCCAAGCCGGGCGACTATTTCTCCACCCGCGTGATTGGCGAGCCGATCCTGGTATCGCGCACGCTGGATGGGGAAATCCGCGCGATGTCGGCCGTGTGCCAGCACCGCGCGATGCTGGTGGCCGAAGGGCACGGCAATGCACGCGGTTTCCTGTGCCCCTATCACCACTGGAGCTATAACCTGGATGGCAAGCTGGTCGCCGCCCCGGCGATGAGCAAGACCTGCAATTTCGACAAGGCGCAATACAGCCTGCCGACCTTCAAGGTGGAACTGTGGAACGGCTTCATCTTCATCAACTTTGATGCCGATGCCGCCCCGCTGGCGCCGCGCCTGACGGCGGTGGCCGAGGCCATTGCCGGCTATGACCTGGCCGGGGCCGAAGGGCCGCGTCCCGATCCGGCACCCACGCTGCCGTGGAACTGGAAGGTCATGTTCGAAAACAACAACGATGGCTATCATGCCAGCCGGCTGCACCATGGCCCGCTGCACGATTTCGTGCCATCGGGCCTGGCGGTGTTTCCCGATAGCGATCCGGCCGATGGCGGCTTCCTGCGCTTCAACGGCACGCTGCACGCCGATGCCAGCTTCAACGCCACGCAAAAGGCGGTGCTGCCGGTGTTCCCCGGCCTGTCTGACGAAGCGCGCATGCGCATGACCTTTGCCAACATCCCGCCCACGCTCAGCCTGGTGATGATGAGCGACATGGTGATCTACCTGATCCTGCGGCCCAATGGCCCGGAATCGCTGGAGATGGACACCGGCTTCCTGTTTGCGCCGGGCGCGATGGCCGACCCCGCCTTTGATCACAAGCTCGACATGAATATCCGCGCCTCGGGCCATATCATCGCGCAGGATCTGCATGTCGATGAGCTGGTGCAGCAGGGCCTGCGCTCGCGCTTTGCCCCGCGCGGCCGCTATTCCTGGCAGGAAGGCGCGCAAGGCCAGTTCAACAAGTGGCTGGTGCACCGCTATCGCGCCACCCACCAGCGCCTGGCAGCCCGGGAAATGACCCAGGCCTGACCCGATCCGGGGCACGTTTTGTTTGCGGTGCAGCATTGCGTGTCATCACAGATGGCGTAAGGTGGTTGCCAGGCCGGCAACCATAAGCCGCGCCGCCATCAGGGTCGCTCAACCTAGGGGGCAAGCCGTTGCGCTTTACCACCAATGCCTACCCGCGCGAGCAGCGCCAGGACGCCTGGCGTTTTGCGCTGCAGCGTGTCAGCCTCGAAGTGCTTGGCACTGCTGAGGAACTCTATGGCGAGCTGGTAAGCTTTACCAGCGGCCAGGGCATCCAGTTCGTGCGCGTGACCGGCAATGGCCAGCGCCTGGCGATCGATATGGCCCAGGATGCGCCCAGCTTCTGGCTGGTGCTGCTGCTCGAAGGGCGGCTGAGCGCGACCCAGGGCACCACCGCGATCGAGCTGTCCGAAGGGGACATTCTCTATGGCGGCGGTTCTGCCCGCACGCAGATCGACCTGAACGGCGAACACCGCTTTCTGCTGGTCAAGGTGCCCCACGCGCTGCCCGCGCTGCGTTCGCGTTCGGCCCTGCCATCACAGATCAGCAACCTGATTGCCGACGAGGCGATCGGCCGCATGCTTTCGGCGCTGCTGCGCTCAGTCGCCGATACCATCGTCGATGTGTCGGATGACCAGATCCGCCCGGTCGAACTGGCACTCCCCGAATTCATCGCCGCCACGCTGCTCGACAAGGCGCCGGTCAAGGAACTGGGCGGCGCGGCTGGGGCGCGCGCAGCGATCCTCGAACGGGTGTTCCAGTCGATCGAGATGCGCCTGTCCGATCCCAACCTGTCGATCCACCAGATTGCGGCAGAGCATCGCATTTCCCCGCGCTATCTCCAGAAACTGTTCGAAAGCGCGGGCGAAAGCTTTAGCCAGTTCGTGAAATTCCGCCGGCTGGAACGCTGCCGGCTGGACCTGGGCAGCCCGCTGCACGCGCAGCGCTCCATTTCCGAAATCCTCTTTCAGTGGGGGTTCAACGACAGCGCCAGCTTCAGCCGCGCATTCCGCGAACGCTATGGCATGAGCCCGCGCGAATACCGCAAGGTCGGCGCCCTGCCGGACGAGGCGATCGAGGCACCCCGGCGCGGGCGGCCCAGCGCGCAAAAGGATGCCCGGCCCGAAGAACGCGAGGAAACGCCAGCCGCGACCACGCTCGATCCGGCGGTAGAGGCCGATGGCCTGGTCGAGGACGTGCAGGTCGATGCAGCGCCCGGCGTGCGCCATCATGTGTTGCCGGTGCGCCCCGACACGATCCACTGGGGCTATTTCAGCAAGCATCTGAAACCCGCGCTGGAAGTCTGCTCGGGCGATTATGTCACCGTCGAAACGCTGACCCACCACGCCAACGATGACGCCGAACGCATGATCCATGGCGATCCGGCGGCAGAGGCGGTCTATCGCTGGACAGCCGAGGGCAAGGTGGTGGATCGGCGCGGGGCAGGGCCGCTCGATGCCTCGGTGCTGGGGCGTGGGCCGGGCGAGGGCTTTGGCGTGCATATCTGCACCGGCCCGATCGCCATTTCGGGGGCAGAGCCGGGCGACGTGGTGCAGGTGCGCATCCTCGATATCGATCCGCGCCCCAGCCGCAACCCGCGCTTTGCCGGGCGCGCCTTTGGCAGCAACGTGGCCGCCTATTGGGGATTTCACTATGCCGAACTGATCACGGAGCCGAAGCCGCGCGAAGTGATCACCATTTACGAGATCGAAAAGGGCGCCGGGCTGCCGCTGGCGCACGCGGTCTACAACTATCGCTGGACGCCGCAGAAAGACCCCTCGGGCGTGATCCACCCGATGTACGATTACCCCGGCGTGCCGGTGGACCCGGAAACGATCGAAAAGAACTTCAACGTGCTGCGCGATATCGAGATACCGGTGCGGCCGCATTTCGGCGTGGTGGCGCTCGCGCCGGCCCATGCCGATCTGGTCGATTCGGTGCCGCCGGCCAATTTCGGCGGCAATATCGACAACTGGCGCCTGGGGCCGGGGGCGAGTGTGTTCCTGCCGGTGGCAGTGCCTGGCGGCCTCTTGTCGCTGGGCGATCCCCACGCCAGCCAGGGCGATGGCGAACTGTGCGGCACGGCGATCGAATGCTCGATGACCGCCGTGATCCAGGTGATCCTGCACAAGGCCAAGGGCGCGCCGGCCCACGTGCGCGAGCTGGATTATCCGATGATCGAGACGCCCAGCGAATATGTGATCCTGGGCTTTTCCAACCCCGATTACCTGCGCGACCTGGGCGGCAAGGCGCAGAGCGAGGTTTACAAGCGATCATCGATCGATGCCGCAATGCGCGACGCTTTCCGCAAGGCGCGGCGCTTCCTGATGACCATCCGCGACCTGACCGAGGACGAGGCGATCTCGCTGCTCTCGGTTGGCGTCGATTTCGGGATCAGCCAGGTCGCCAACGGCAACTGGGGTGTGCATGCGGTGATCCGCAAGGCGCTGTTCACCAGCTGATCGAGGCGTTGCGGTGCGCTTCAAGGAAGCGGGACCCCGGATCAAGTCCGGGGTGACGTGGAAAGACATTCTTTCAGGCATCGTCACCCCGGACTTGATCCGGGGTCCCGCTATTTGCCGTCACAACGTTGCGATACCCGCTCGATCAGGGGGTCAGCACCGGCTCCGCCGCAATCGCCAGCGTATAGCCCTGCCAGCGATCGAATTGCCCAGCCAGTTCGCCCAATTCGTGTTCGGCATAGTGCAGCGCGTCGTCACCCAGCAGCAGCACCAGCGGTGGCTCGGGCTCATCCAGCGCGGCCAGGATTGCTTGCGCGGCCAGCGTGGGGCATCCTGGCTCGTTGCCGTGCTTGTCCTGCAGGATCTGGCGCGCAAGGTGGGCCGTGCCGGCATAATCGGCGATGACTGGATCGGCGCCGGGCAGGCGTTCGGCGGAAAAGGCGGTGCGCAATCCGCCGGGCGCCACATTGGTCACCTTGATGCCGAGCGGCGCCACTTCCTGCGCCAGGGTGCGGCCGATGCATTCCAGCGCAAACTTGGTGGCGCCATAGATCGCCGTGCCATGCCAGGCCGCCAGGCCCGAAACCGAGGTGATGTTGACGATGTGCCCGGCGCGGCGGGCGCGCATGGCGGGAAGCGCGGCCTTGATCACCGCCATCGGGCCGAACACGTTGACATCGAACAGCGCGCGCGCATCGGCCAGGCTGGTTTCCTCCACCGCGCCGGTAAAGCCGCGCCCAGCGTTGTTGACCACGTAATCAAGCGGGCCAACCAGTCCTTGCGCGGTGCGGATCACCACCTGCACGGCGGCTTCGTCGGTCACGTCCAGCTTCATCGCATGGGCGCGGCCGGGGGCAAGGGCAGTGAACATTTCCGCGTCGGCCTGCGCGCGCACTGTGCCTACCACGGCATCGCCACGCCCCAGCGCGGCGCGGGCCAGGGCCAGACCCAGGCCCGAACTGACGCCGGTGATGAACCAGTTTGCCATGCGCATTCCTTCTGTTGGTTTGCGCCAGGGCTAGTTGGATGTGGCGGGCGCGTCTTGCCGTGGCGCGCATGGATTTGTGCGCCAGCGTGGCAGTTCGTGCGCTGCACAAACCTTCGTGCGCGTGGTGACAAGATGCGCGGGCCAAGCCGCCCTAGCTTGCCCGTGATCCCAACCCGCGCCACACATCCTGTTCATCACTGCAAAATCACGGACCAGCCATGACCGAACCCACTACCACGGTTGCGCATTTCGGCCTTCCTTCCGACAGCGGCGGGCGCGACATCGGCATCTTCATGCCGATGGCCAACGGCGGCTGGATCATTTCAAAGAATTCGCCGCGGCTCGATGGCTCCTACGGCTATAACCTGGAAGTGGCCAAGCTGGCCGATGCCATGGGGCTGGATTTCATCATGGCGATGGCCAAGTTCAAGGGCTATGGCGGCGAGATCCAGCACTGGGAATCCTCGCTCGACAGCCCGCTGATGATGGCCGGCCTGGCCCAGGCGACCAGCCGTGTGAAAGTCTGGGCGACGATCCACACCCTGCTGCAAAACCCGGCGGTGGCGGCCAAGATGATCGCCACGCTCGATCAGATCAGCGGGGGCCGCGCCGGGCTCAACGTGGTGACCGGCGCCTACAAGGGCGAATTTGCCCAGATGGGTGCCTGGCCCGAGGGCGTCGACCATGACGAGCGCTATGTCCTGGCCACCGAGTGGATCGAGAACATCAAGCGGCTGTGGAGCGAAGACCGGGTCACCGCCCATGGCAAGTATTTCACGCTGGACGATTGCACGTCGTGGCCCAAGCCGCAGCAGCGCCCGTTCCTGGTCTGCGCCGGCACGTCCAAGGCCGGCGTGCGCTTTACCGCCGAGCACATGGACGCGCTGTTCCTGGCGGGCAACAACCTGGACGAACTGATTGCCAACACGCACAAGGCCAAGGCTGGCGCGTTGGAACTGGGCCATGCCATCCGCACCTATTCGATGATGATCCTGGTCATTGGCGAAACCGATGCCGAGGCCGAGGCCATGGTGCAATCCTATCGCGATGGGCTGGATGAAGAGACGCTGTGGGGCATGATGCGCGCCTATGGCATGCTCGACGCGGAAATCGGCAAGGAGAACGATTTCACCCGCAAGGCGCGATCGGCGCTGATGGCCCCGCATGTGGCTGGCTCGCCCGAGACGGTCCTCGCGCAGCTGACGGAAATCTTTGAAAAGACTGCGCTTGACGGGCTGATGCTGATCTTCCCCGATTACCTGACGATGCTGCCGGTCTTTGCCGAAAAGATCCTGCCCGTTCTGCGCGCGCGCTTTCCCGGCAAGATCAAGGAGGCGATCGATGCCTGAGCTGGCGGCCCAGACCGTGATCGATCCGGCCACCGCCTTGCCGCACGTGGCCCAGCCAGGCGCGATGATCGCGCCGGCGCGCACCGCGCTGGTGGTGGTCGATGTGCAGGTCGATTTCGCCGCGCCGCATGGCGTGGTCGCCGGTTATGGCGCAGACATGACCGAATCTGACAAGGCGGTCGACCGCATTGAGGACCTCATCGCCGCAGCCCGCGCGGCTGGCGTCACCGTGGCCTTCATGCGGGTGATGACCCGGCCGGAAAGCGACAGCCAAGCGCTGAAAACCTGGATGGCCAGGCGCGGCTCTCCCGGCGGCGAGGCGATCTGCCGGATCGGCAGCGGCGGCGAGGATTACTGGCGCGTCGCGCCCCGGCCAGGGGATATCGAGATTGCCAAGCTGGCCTATTCCAGCTTCCACGGCACCGACCTTGATATGCAACTGCGTGCGCGCGGCATCGATACCATGGTGATGACCGGGCTGACGACGGACTGCTGCGTCGATTCCACCACGCGCGATGCGTTTCATCGCAATTACCACACCTTTGTGGTGTCCGATGCCTGCGCTGCGGCCGAGCCTGATCTGCATGTGCATGCGCTCAAGGCCATGGCGCAGCATTGTTCGCTGCTGACGACCAGCGCCGCCGTGGTCGAGGCGTGGCGCGCATGAGCCCTGACGGGGACGGCCCGATCGCCGCCGATTTCGTGATCCGCAATGCGTGGATCGTGACGATGGATGCAGCGCGGCAGATCTGGCGCGATGGCGCGATGGCCGTGGCGGGCGATCGCATCGTGGCGGTGGGCCCCACCGCGCAGGTCATGGCTCAGGTTACCGCGCGCGACGTGATCGATGGCAGCCGCTTCGTGCTGACGCCGGGGCTGGTCAATTGCCACGTGCACATCACTGGCGAGCCGATCACGCGCGGCTATGTGCCCGATGACACCGATTGGCGCACCAACGTGTTCGATTGGCTGATCCCCACCTATCTGGCGCAGACCCCGGCCGAGGAACAGCTTGCCGCCACGCTGGCCTCGGTGGAAATGCTCAAGAACGGGGTGACCACGTTCATCGAGGCCGGCACGATCCTGGATCTGCCCGCCGTGATGGAGGCGGTCGATGCCGTGGGCATTCGCGGCCGGCTGGGGCAATGGATTCAGGATCGCGCCTTTGCGCCCACGGACGATCAGCCCACGCTGACACGCGATGCGATTGCCCGGCTCGAGGCGCAACTCGATCGCTGGCCGGTGGCCGATGACAAGCGCCTGGCGGCCTGGGGCTGCCTGGTAGGGCACAACACCGCCACCGACGACCTGTGGCGCGCGGCAACGGCCATGGTGCGCGAACGCGGTCTGGGCATCACCGCGCACATGAGCGCCGACCCGGCCGATCCCGACTATTACCTCGCCACCACCGGCAAGCGCGCCTTGCTCCATCTGGAAGAGCTGGGCGCGCTGGGCGATCACCTGTCACTCACGCACATGATCCACCTCGATTATGCCGAGGTGGCCGCCGTGGCGCGCAGCGGCATGCGGGTGACGCACTGCCCGCTCACCGCGATGAAGGGCGGCTATGGCGTGACCAGCCATGGCAAGTTCCCTGAAATGCAGGCGGCGGGCGTGCCGATCCAGCTGGGCACCGATGGCAACAACAATGGCAATATCGCCGATCTGATGCGCGCGATGTATCTGCTCGCCGGCCTGTTCAAGGATGCGCGGCGCGATGGCGATCTGTTCCCCGCGCATGCCGTGCTGGAATGCGCCACGCTGCATGGCGCGGCGGCGGCGGGCCTGGCTGGCACGGTCGGCGCTCTGGTGCCGGGCATGAAGGCCGATTTCGTGGCGCACGATCGCAACCGCCCGGAATGGACGCCGCTGCTCAACGTGATCAACCAGCTCGTCTGGTCGGCCGATGGACGCGGCGTGCACAGCGTGTGGGTGGACGGGCAGCGCCTGGTCGACAATTATCGGATGACGAACGTGGATGAAGAAGCGCTCTATGCCCAGATTCAGGATGCCGCGCCGGGCCTGATCGCGCGCGCCGGCAAGACGATCCCTTGCGCCTGGCCGGTGGCTTGACCATGTCGGGTCGGGCAACCCAGCCAGGCACGGGTATCACCACGGGCACCAAGCCGATGCGTATCGTCATTCTGGGCGCGTTCGCCGCGCTCTATTTTCTGTTGATGGCTTCCACGTTCAATTCGTTGGGCCAGGTTCTGCCGATGATCGTGGCTGATCTGCATTTTACCTGGGCGCAGGCGGGCATGGGCTTTACCGTGCTGGGGATTGCCTGCGGGGCGGCCTCGATGCTGCCGGCGGCTGTCATCCGCCGCCATGGCGTGGCGGTTACGCTGCTGATCGGCATGGTGCAGCTTATCGCCGGATTTGCCGCGCTGGCCTGGATGCAGGGCGTGTGGATGTATCTGCTCGCCACGCTGCTCTTGGGGCTGGGCTTCTGCTTTTGCGGGTCGATCGCGGCGGTCGATGCCATTGGCAATGCCTTTGACCGCAAGCGCTCCACGGCCATCGGCCTCTATTTTACCGCTGGCAACCTGGGGGCGGTGGCCGGGCCGATCACCTTCTTCGCGATCCATTCGGCCACGGGCAGCTGGCGCCTCTATTGGCTGGCCTGTGCCGCCGGCGCGCTGGTGCTGGGCCTGTTCGCGGCGGCGGTGTGCGGCCGCTATGAACGCCGCGTCGGCGTGGTCCACGGCCCGGCCGATGAAGCGCCGCCTCCGCCCGAAGGCTGGACGGCGCGCGCCGCGCTGGCTTCATGGCAGTTCTGGATCGTGGTGCTGGCCTATACTGCGTGCCTGTTGATCAACACCACCGTGCACAGCTTTGCCTATCAGCACATGCTGGAACACCGCGTGGCGCCGGGCGTGGCCACCGGGTTCATTTCGGCGGCGGCCTTTGTGGCGGCCGTGGCAGCGGCGCTCGCCGGTTTTGCCGGTCAGCGGGTTGATGCCCGCGCACTTACCGTGGTGGCGCTGGTGGGATCGGCATTTTCCTCGCTCGCGCTGATCCTGCCGCTGGGCACTGCCGCGCTGGGCTTTTTTGCACTAACCTTTGGCATCGGCATCGGGGTTTCCACCGTGGGCACGGCCCTGTTGCTGCGCGGCTGGTTCGGCGGGCGCGCCGCGCTGGAGCTTTATTCGGTGATGACCGTGGTTTCGACCTCGGCCGCGATCGGGCCCAGCATTGGTGGGCACCTGCACGATACCATGGGCAGCTTCGTGCCCAATTTTGCCGGGCAGGCGCTGATCGGTCTGGTCGTCGCGCTGGTGGTGGGGCTGGCCCGCCGCCCGGTGCCGCGCGCGGCGGCGGGGGATGCGGTGCTGGCGTGATGATGCAAAAGCGGGACCCCGGGTCGAGCCCGGGGTGACGTACATTCTTGACCTGTTAGACTTTTCGTCACCCCGGACTTGATCCGGGGTCCCGCTTTTTCCTAAGCGCCGTGCTCGATGATCGTTTCCATCGCCACATAGGTCGATGTGCTCGCCACGTTGGGCAGGCTCGAAATCCGCTCTCCCAGCACGCGGCGATAGGCCAGGATATCGGCCGTGCGGATCTTGAGCAGATAATCGAAATGGCTGGCGATCATGTGGCATTCCTCCACCTCCTCCACCTGGAGGACGGCGCGGCGGAACGCGTCGAGCGCCTTTTCGCGGGTGTCTGACAGCTTGACCTGGGTAAACGCGATATGCGCCAGGCCCAGCTTGTGCGGATCGACCACGGCGCGAAAGCCACGGATGACGCCATCGGCCATCAGCCGCTTGAGCCGCGCCTGGCATGGCGTCTTGCTCAAGCCCACGCGGCGCGCGAGTTCGTTGATGCTCAGCCGCCCATCGACACGCAGTTCTTCCACGATCTTGAGGTCGATGCGGTCAAGCGGAGCCGGCTCTGTCATCGGGCTGCTCAGGGCCTGGTTGAGCCGCGCACGACCAGGCGCACAGGCACGCGCCGCGCCGTGGCCGTCTCGCCCGAAATCATCGCCAGCAGCCGATCGACCAGCAGCGAGCCGGCCACCTCGAAATCGGATTCCACCGTGGTGAGCGGCGGCGTGGACCAGGCACCGGCACGCACGCCATCGAACCCGACGATGCCGATCTGATCGGGCACGACCAGCCCGCGCCCGGCCAGTTCCTTGAGCGCGCCCAGCGCGATCTCGTCGCTGACGCCAAAGATCGCATCGAACGGACGCCCGCTTTCGATCAGGGCCACGGCGGCACGGCGGCCTTGCTCTTCGCGCGGCAGGCCACGCTCGATGCGCTGGAGCACCGGCTCCAGCCCGGCGCTTTCCATCGCTGCGGCATAGCCGTCATAGCGTTCCTTGAACTGCCGCTGTGGCGAGGTTTCCGAACCCAGGCACACGATATGGCGATAGCCGCGCACCAGCATGTGGCGCGTGGCCAGTGTTGCCCCGGCGTGGTTGTCGCTGCGCACCCAAGGGAAATCGTCCTGCGTCGCGCCCCAGCACACCCAGTGGCTGCCCTGGGGCAGGGCGCCGAAATAGTCCCAGGCGGCGGTGTTTTCGCTGGTGCCGATCACGATCATGCCGTCAGCCTTGCGGCGTTCCTGGTAATGGCCCCAGAAATTTTCCGGGCTGTCCTGAAACGCCACCAGAACCTCGAACCCGCGCGCGGCGGCCGCGGCGCAGGTGCTGCCCAGCAGGGCATAGTAGAACGGGTTGAGATCCTTGCGATCCTGCCCCGGCCGGCAGACCATGACGACAGCCAGCGTGCCGGTCTTGCCCCGGCGCAGCCGCGCGGCGTTTTCGTCCACCTGATAGTTGAGCTTGCGCGCCGCCTCCATCACCCGCTGGCGGGTGGGCGCGCTGATCGACGGGTCACCGGCCAGCGCGCGGCTGACGGTGGACTGGCTGACGCCGGCCGCTTCGGCCACGTCGAAACTGGTTACACGGGTGAGGCGCTTTTCGGCCATGGATCAAGGTCTCTTTCGCGTGCAACAGTCAGCGGAAGCTGTCCTTGGCCGCGCGCAAGGCGGCAAAGGTGGCAACGGCGTCGCCGCCGCCCCAGCGGGATTGCAGGACGGGATCGTCGGCGCGCAGGAAGGGGTTGGTGGCCAGCTCGCGCGCCAGCGAGGTGGGCACAGTGGGCAGGCCCTGCGCGCGCCGCGCCGTGACGTCCTGCGCATAGTCGGCCAGCGCGGCATTGTCGGGATCGGCATGCACGGCAAAGCGGGCGTTGCTGGCGGTATATTCGTGCGCGCAGTAAACCAGCGTTTCAGCGGGCAGCGCCTTGAGGCGCGTGAGGCTCGCCCAGAACTGGGGCGCGGTACCTTCAAACATGCGCCCGCAGCCCAGCGCAAACAGCGCGTCGCCGACAAACGCCAGGCCGGCATCGGGCAGGTGATAGGCGACATGGCCCAGCGTGTGCCCACCCACGGCCAGCACCTGCACCACGTGATCGCCCAGGCGCACGGTGTCGCCGCCATCCACAGCGCGGTCGACGCCCGCGATCTTGGCGGTTTCCTGGGCCGGCGCGCTGATCGTGCAGCCAGTGGCGGCCTTGATCGCCGCGTTGCCGCCGGCATGATCGGCATGCCAGTGGGTGTTCCAGATCTGCGTGATCTGCCACCCGCGCGCGGCCGCCTCGGCCAGATAGCGATCGGCATCGGGAGTATCGATGCACACGGTTTCGCCGCTCGCGCTGTCATGCACGAGGTAGCCATAGTTGTCAGACAGGCAGGGAAACTGGTGAACTTCGATCATCGCCCTCGCTCCTCGCGTTCCCTCATAGCGGAAATGCTGCAAAGCAAAAGACGGCAAACGGCGGTTAACCGGCGCAGCGGCACTGCTCAGTCGATGCGGGCCAGGCGCGCGACATGGGCAAAGGCCTGGCGCGCCCCGGCAATCGCCTCGGCTTCCTGCCCAGCATCGAGCGGCACGGCATCGAGCGCGTCGGTAAAATCGCGCCAATGCGCGGCCGGTCCGGCGCCCCACGACGCCAAGTGGCGGGCGCCGAATGGGTCGGAGAGGCCGATGCGCATGACCAGCTTGCGCAGCACTGCCGCGCCCAGGTTCGATCCCTCGGCCACATAGAGCCAGCCGAGCGCAGCGGCAAACGCAGGCTGTGATGCGCAGGGCTGAGATGCCGACGCATCAAGGCCCAGATCGGCCATGTCCTGGATGACCAGCGGCAGCCGGCAGCGGTCTGCCAGGCCGGGCAGGACAGCCTGCAGCGCGGCATCGCCATAGAGCGGCGCGACCGTGCGGTGAAAGCCCAGTTGCATGGCCAGGAAGCTGGCATAGCCTTCGCGGCTGGCAAAACTTTCCCGTGCCATCAGCGCCGCATCCAGCGCCGCATGCACATCGCGCGTCGCCTCGCGCAGGCGCTGGGCGCGGCCGGGATGGGGCGTGGTGGGTGGGGGCATGGTGGGTTCTGCTTATCGTAATGGCTAAATTTGGCTTGGGCTCGTCACCCCGGGCTTGACCCGGGGTCCCGCTGCATCTTGATCCGGCGCGCCCAGTTCCCAAAAAGCGGGACCCCGGATCAAGTCCGGGGTGACGAAAGGGGAAGCTGCTTCGAGGAGAAGCGTAGTTCACCTGGCACCAAAACGCCACCGCATGAAAAAACCCGCCCGGCGTGGTGCCAGGCGGGCTTTTTCGGTCTCTCGGTTGGCAGGGGCCGCATGACCCCCGCCAGGCCGGGATCAGCCGCGAGCCTTGAGGGCTTCGCCGAGGATGTCGCCGAGCGAAGCGCCCGAGTCCGACGAACCGTACTGTTCCACCGCTTCCTTTTCTTCGGCCAGCTGACGGGCCTTGATCGAGAAGTTGGGCTTCTTGGAACGGTCGAAGCCGGTGACCATGGCGTCGATCTTCTGGCCAACCTGGAAGCGGTCGGGACGCTGTTCGTCACGATCGCGGCCCAGGTCCGAACGCTTGATGAAGCCGGTCGCGCCGTCTTCGCCAGCCTGCACTTCGAGGCCGCCATCGCGGACTTCGAGGACAGTGACGGTGACGACTTCGCCGCGACGCAGCGAGCCCGAGGTGGCAACGCCGCCAGCAGCCGGAGCGCCCTTTTCGAGCTGCTTCATGCCGAGCGAGATGCGCTCCTTGTCGACATCGACGTCGAGGACCACGGCCTTGACCTGCTCACCCTTGCGGTGAAGGGCAAGGGCGTCTTCACCCGAGATGCCCCAGGCGATGTCGGACATGTGAACCATGCCGTCCACGTCGCCATCCAGGCCGATGAACAGACCGAATTCGGTGGCGTTCTTGACTTCGCCTTCCACGATCGAACCGACCGGGTGCTTTTCGGCAAAGCCTTCCCAGGGGTTCTGCTGCGCCTGCTTGAGGCCCAGGCTGATGCGGCGCTTGTCGCTGTCGACTTCCAGCACCATGACGTCGACTTCCTGGCTCGTCGAAACGATCTTGCCGGGGTGGACGTTCTTCTTGGTCCAGGACATTTCGGAAACGTGGACCAGGCCTTCGATGCCCGGTTCCAGCTCCACGAAGGCGCCGTATTCGGTGATGTTGGTGACGGTGCCGCGCAGCTTGGCGCCAACCGGGTACTTGGCGGCAACGCCATCCCACGGATCGCTTTCCAGCTGCTTCATGCCCAGCGAGATGCGCTGCGTGTCCTGGTTGATGCGGATGATCTGGACGCGCACGGTGTCGCCGATGGCGATCACTTCGCTCGGGTGGTTGACGCGCTTGTAGCTCATGTCGGTGACATGGAGCAGGCCGTCGATGCCGCCGAGGTCAACGAACGCACCGTAGTCGGTGATGTTCTTGACGACGCCGTCGATGATCTGGCCTTCCTTGAGGTTCTGGATCAGGCCCGAGCGCTGTTCGGCGCGGGTTTCTTCCAGAACGGCGCGGCGCGACACGACGATGTTGCCACGGCGGCGATCCATCTTGAGGATCTGGAACGGCTGCGGCATGTCCATCAGCGGGGTCACGTCGCGCACGGGGCGGATGTCGACCTGCGAGCCGGGCAGGAAGGCCACGGCGCCGTCGAGGTCGACGGTGAAGCCACCCTTCACGCGGCCGAAGATCACGCCTTCAACGCGCTTGCCTTCGCCGAATTCGGATTCGAGCTTGTCCCAGGCGGCTTCGCGGCGGGCGCGGTCGCGGCTGAGCATGGCTTCGCCTTCGGCGTTCTCGACGCGGTCGACGAACACTTCGACTTCGTCGCCGACCTTGAGGCCGTGCGGCTGGCCGGGAGCGGCGAATTCGCGCAGGGCCACGCGGCCTTCGCTCTTCAGGCCCACGTCGATGACGGCCTTGTCGTTTTCGATGGCGGTAACGGTGCCCTTGACGACGCGGCCTTCAAAGCCACCGCTGGCGCCAGCGCCAAGCGATTCGTCAAGCAGCGCGGCGAAATCGTCGCGCGTCGGGTTGGTCGACATGAAAAAGTCTTCCTGATATCGATGTTTCCGGCCAGGCGGTTGGTTCCGCCGGTCTTTTCTCCATCACCTGCCCCATGCAGGATGATGGGCCAAAAGGGCCGATCCGCCCATGCGGGCCGGATGCCCGCGCAGGCATTCTTGTCCCTCTCGGGAAAGAACTTGGCGCGCTTAGGCCTGCCCCCAGTGAAATGCAAGCAAAACCGCGTGTTTTGCAAATGCCCGCTTTGCGCAAGGTCAAGGTGATCGGCGTGCGGGCAGACTAGGGATTGCCCATCCAATCCGCACGACGGGAGTTGCCGCAATGACTGCCACCCAAACACCGCCCCCCCTGGCTGCCCTGGCCCGCGCCGCCACCGTTGTCACCCGCCACGGTGTGACCTTGAGCGTGCGGCAGGCCTTTGCCGAAGACGAAGATGCGCTGGCCGCGTTTTTCGATGCCGTGCTGCCCGAAGACCGCCGCTTTCGCTTTCTTGCAGCTGCCGGCCATCTCGACCACCAGCGCCTGTTGCCGCTGACGCGGGTGGACCATTGGCGCACCGAAAGCTTCCTGGCGTTTGACCAGGCGAGCGGCGATCTGGTGGCTTCGGGCATGCTGGCCTGCGATGCGGCGATGGAAACCGGTGAAGTGGCGGTTTCGGTGCGCGGCGATTTTCGCGGGCAGGGCGTGGGCTGGGCGATGCTCGACCTCTTGGCCCACGAAGGCGAACGGCGCGGGCTGGACCGCGTGATCGCGATTGAGGACCGTGCCAATCAGGCCGCGATCGACCTGGAAAAGGACTATGGCTTCATCGCCCATGGCGTCGAGGGCGATCCGCACCTGGTCATGCTGGAAAAGCGGCTGGGGTAATATGTAGCGCGTGCCCCCGGCCTGGCTGGGGGGCACGCACCGGTCCATGCGATCAGGTAAGGCTGCCAAGCACGTCGCGGGCAAAGGCGGACAGCGTATCGTCGCGCGCGCCCATGATCACGATCCGGTCTCCCGGACGGGCGAGGGCCGCCAGCCGCTGGCCGGCCTCGGCGCGCTCCGCCACGTGTTCGGCCTGGCCGCCATGCGCGTTGACCAGGCCGACGATGCGCTCTGAACCTTGCGCGCGATCCACCGTGCCGCCGAAATAGACCGGGTCGGTCAGGATCACTTGATCCCCGGCGCTCAAGCGCGTGGCCAGCACTTCGGCCAGTTCCGCGCCCATCTGGCGCAGCGGGCCATAGCCGTGCGGCTGGAACAGCGCGAGCACGCGGCCGGGATGGGCCTTGAGCGTTGCGAGGGTGGCGGCAACCTTTTCCGGGTTGTGGCCAAAATCATCAATCACCGTCACGCCGCTGGCGCTGGTGCCGACGATGTCGAACCGGCGGGCGAGCCCGGCGTAACCGCTCAGGGCCGCCACCGCCTCGCCCAGCGGCAGGCCCGCCGCATCGGCTCCGGCCAGAGCGGCCAAGGCATTGGCCAGGTTGTGCCGGCCCGGAACGGCCAGCGTGATATCGTGCTGCGCGCCACTGCGCCGGTCGATCACCGTGGCGGCAATGCGGGTCGGGCTTTCCACCACGCTGGCGGGCACGACCCCGATCATTGCGGTATCGGCAAAGCCGAAGGTGACCGTGGCCCGCGCGCGGTGGGCCAGGGCCATGCTTTCCGCGTCATCGGCATTGATCACCGCCGTGCTTGCCATGGCGAGGAAATTGCCAAACAAATCGCGCAGTTCTTCCAGACTCTTGTGATCGAGACTGACGTTGTTGAGCACGGCGATCTGCGGGCGATAGAGCGCGATCGAGCCGTCGCTTTCATCGACTTCCGAAACGAACAGCCCGCCCTGGCCCACGCGGGCCGAGGCAAAGGGCGCGTCAGGCGTGGCAAAGTTCTTCATCACCGCGCCATTCATGATCGTGGGATCGCGGCCCAAAGCCGTGAGCATCCAGCCGATCATGCCAGTGACGGTGGACTTGCCGCTGGTGCCGCCCACGGCAATGCCGATCGGCGCGGCGTTGAACAGGCGGGCCAGCAATTGCGCGCGGGTGAAGCGCGGGCAGCCGAGGTCGCGAGCGCGCACCACTTCGGGCACGGTGTCTTCCACCGCAGCTGAGGCAACGAGCGCCTGATCGGCCGAGGTGATGCCGCTGCCGTCTTGCGGGAACAAGGCAAAGCCCAGGCTTTCCAGCCAGGCGAACTTTTCGGGCGTGCGGCCCTGGTCGCGGCTGCGATCAGACCCGGCCACTTGCGCGCCCGCACCCTTGAGGATCAGCGCCAGGGGCAACATGCCCGATCCGCCGATGCCGCAAAAGAACCAGGGATGGGCAGTTAGCGCGCCATCTGGCGCAGGTGCAGTGTGGGCCATGGGCACAGGGCACTACAGCAATCAGGGGGCGTGGCAAGATCGCTGCGACAGGTTTGCCCCGCTGCCGGGTCTGGCCGCAGCAGCGCAGGGACGAAAAGGCTGGCCGGAGCCGGGCGCACGGGGCGCGGGGTTCGGCCAGGCTCTTTTCCGGGCCAGGCTTGAGGGCGCGAGGGCAAGGTCGGAGCCAGTGCCACGGCAAGCGTCGGCATCGGTTCGGCCAAGCCCGTTTCGCCCGACGCCTGGTCCGCGATGCGGTCAAAGGCGCAAGGTGTGACAGCACCGGAGCGGCCCACGCCCGGCAAGCCATGATCGCTTGCCAAGGTGCCCGTTCGGCCCCGTCATGCCCTCTAACGCGGCTCGCGCGGAAACCTTTCCCGAAAATCGCGTCCTAAGTATTTGGGCAAGGTTTGGGTAACCATGTGTGATGGACGAACCCCGGCGCAGGCGATAACATCGCGCCCATGTTGCGCGTTGCTGTCTGTGCCCCGTCCGCCCCGTTCGATAGCGCCGATGCCGGGCGGATTGCCGCTCTGGTGGCAGACTATGCCGGCCTTGATATCCACTTTCACGAGCAATGTTTCGCCCAAAGCGGCCATTTTGCCGGCACGGACCAGCAGCGCCGCGACGCCTTCGTGGAATGTGCCAACGATCCCGGGTTTGACGCGGTGTGGTTTGCGCGCGGCGGCTATGGCGCGGGGCGGATCGCGCAGGACGCCATCGGCCTGTTGGCAGCGGCGGCGCAGAACAAGGCCTATCTCGGCTATTCGGATGGCGGGGTGATGCTCGCCGCGCTCTATCGCGCCAAAGTGGGCCGCCCGGTCCATGCGCCGATGCCGGCCGATGTGCGGCGCGATGGCGGCGAGGCGGCGGTGCGCCGCACGCTCGCCTGGCTGGCGGGGGACGCCACCGGGCTGGAGCCGACAATCCCGACGGCAGAGCCCGTGGCAGCATTCAACCTCATGACCCTGTCGATGATCATGGGCACGCCGGTCATGCCTGATCTGGCCGGGCATGTGGTGATGGTGGAAGAAGTGAGCGAATACGATTATGCCGTCGATCGCCTGCTGTTTCATGTCAGTGCCGGGCTGGCGTCCATGAAGGTGGCCGGCCTGCGGCTTGGCCGTGTGACACAGGTGCCTGAAAACGATAGACCTTTTGGCGTCGGGGTAGAGGATATGGCGCGGCATTGGTGCGCGCGCACTGGCCTGCCTTACCTCGGCCGCGCGGATATCGGGCATGATGGCGATAATCGCATCGTGCCGTTCGGGCTTGCAGGAACCCCGTCGGGCCAATAGGGCGCGCGCCAGTTTTCAGGAGGCATCGATCAATGCGGGCATTCGTTTTTCCGGGGCAGGGCAGCCAGAAGGTGGGCATGGGCGCCGAGCTTGCCGCCGCCAGCCTGGCCGCGCGCGAAGTGTTCGAGGAAGTGGACGACGCGCTCGGCCAGAAGCTGTTCCAGATCATGACCCAGGGCCCCGATGATGCGCTGACCCTGACGGAAAATGCCCAGCCCGCGATCATGGCCCATGCCATCGCCGTGCTGCGCGTGCTGGAAAAGGAAGGCGGCATCCAGCTGGCCGACAAGGCCGATTTCGTGGCCGGGCACAGCCTGGGCGAATATACCGCGTTGTGCGCTGCCGGTGCGTTTTCGCTGGCCGATACCGCCCGCCTACTCAAGCTGCGCGGGCAATCGATGCAGGCCGCCGTGCCGGTGGGCGAAGGCGCGATGTGCGCACTGCTTGGCGCCGATATCGACAAGGCCACCGCGCTGGCCGAAGCCGCTGCGCAGGGTGAAGTCTGCACTGTGGCCAACGACAACGATCCCACCCAGGTGGTTCTTTCCGGGCACAAGGGCGCGATCGAGCGCGCGGTGGCGCTGGTCAAGGAGCATGGCATCAAGCGCGGCGTGCTGCTGCCGGTGTCGGCCCCGTTCCACTGCCCGCTGATGCAGCCGGCCGCCGATGCCATGGCCCAGGCGCTGGCCGCCACGCCGCCCCAGGCCTTTCGCGTGCCGCTGTTTGCCAATGTCACCGCCGCGATCGTCACTGATCCGGCGCAGGTGCAGCAACTGCTGGTCGAACAGGTCACCGGCCGCGTGCGCTGGCGCGAAAGCGCGATCGCGATGAAGGACGCCGGCGTCGAGGCGTTCGTCGAACTGGGCGGCAAGGTGCTGGCACCGATGATCACCCGCTCGGCCGGGGCCGATCTCTCCGTCACCAGCGTGATCACCATGGCCGACATCGAAGCCCTGGCCAAGGATCTCTGAGCGCGCCGACCTTCTTCTCGCCAACGTTCTGCCCATCGTCACCCCGGACTTGATCCGGGGTCCCGCTTGGGTCCACCGTGCTGCCGATGCAGTGTAGGACCCCGGATCAAGTCCGGGGTGACGGTGAAAAAAGCCAGCGGCCAATATTTCGTGGAGCCAAGATTATGGAAAACCGTCTTTTTGACCTGACCGGCATGACTGCCCTGGTTACCGGCGCTGCTGGTGGCATCGGTTCGGCGATAAGTCATGCGCTGGCCCGCCAGGGGGCGCGGCTGGCGCTTTCGGGGACCAACCCGGCCAAGCTGCGCGCGTTTCGGGAAGAGCTGAACGAGACCTATGGTCACGATCACGTCGAAGTGACCTGCGACCTGTCGAACGCCGAACAGGTGGAAAAGCTGGTGCCTGCCGCGCTCGACACGCTGGGCAAGATCGACATCCTGGTCAACAACGCCGGCATCACGCGCGACAACTTGGCGATGCGGATGAAGGACGAGGAATGGGACGCGGTGATCCGCGTGAACCTGGAAGCGGCGTTCCGCCTGATGCGCAGTGCCACCAAGCCGATGATGAAGGCCCGCTTTGGCCGCATCATCTCGGTTACCAGCGTGGTCGGCGCCACCGGCAATCCCGGCCAGGTGAACTATGCCGCAGCCAAGGCGGGCCTTGTCGGCATGTCCAAGAGCCTGGCGCAGGAACTGGCCAGCCGCAACGTCACGGTCAACTGCGTGGCACCCGGCTTCATCCGCACCGCGATGACCGATGTGCTTCCCGATGCGCAGAAGGACGCGCTCAATGGCCGCATTCCGATGGGCCGCATGGGCGAAGGCCAGGATATCGGCGCGGCGGTGGCCTATCTCGCCAGCAAGGAAGCCGGCTACGTCACCGGGCAGACGCTGCACGTGAACGGCGGCATGGCGATGTTCGCCTGATGCGCGGCGGGTGGGTGATGGCCTTGGTGGCGGCTGGGCTGGCGGTGCCGGCCGCAGCCTTGGCGCGCCCGCCCGAAACGCTGGCCTGCGCGATCAAGGCTGCGCCCGAGGGGCTGGACCAGAAGGTGGCCGATGCCATCCTGACGCCCGGCACCCCCGCGGCCAATGCCACGCAGGCCGATCTGCGCGCGATCACCGATGCCTGCGCGGCCGACCAGTTGCTCAATGACAAGCAGCGCGATGCCTATTTCAGCTATACCTGGGGCCGCATGGGACGCGATGCGCTCGATGGCCGCCTGGCGGCGCTGGGCATCGCCTCGGCGCTGATCGACCGGGCGCTGGATATCGGGCCTGGCAATACCAACAACCCGGCCGACAAGGTGACGCCAGGCGATCTGCGCATCGTGAGCGAGGCGCTGGACAAGGCCGGCAAGCCCCCGGCTAGCGTGACTGCGCAGGGCTGGCAATTGATCACCGGCTGGATCGTTGCCACCGCCTTGATGTTCGATGGACAGCGCGATCTGGACTGAAACGACATTTTTTTCGAGTTTTCGGGTCATTTATGCACAGTTTCACTTGGGCCATGCAAGGGGAGCCTTGCCCAAGGGGCACTCCACGCTAAGAAAGGTGGTCCGAAACGCAACGCTGCTGGCTGTGATTCCATGGCCTTCTGGTGTGCAGCCAACCCGGACGGCGCCTGTCCGTCCAGTCCGGCCTGTTTCAGATCGGTTCTGAAGCAGCCGGGTTACGAGACTGGGGATCGAGACGAGAATGAAGGCGACCATTGAACGCGCGACTCTTCTGCGCTGCCTGTCCCACGTCCAGTCGGTTGTCGAACGCCGCAACACCATTCCCATCCTGTCGAACGTGCTGATCGAGGCTTCGGCCGACAATTCGGTGCGCCTGATGGCCACGGACCTTGATCTGCAGATCGTGGAATCGATGCCGGCGGTTTCGGTGGAAGGGCCGGGCGCGATCACGGTTTCGGCGCACCTGCTGTTCGACATCGCGCGCAAGCTGCCCGATGGCTCGCAAGTGAGCCTGGAAACCACCGACAACCGCATGGTGGTCAAGGCCGGGCGCAGCCGTTTCCAGCTGCCCACGCTGCCGCGCGACGATTTCCCGGTGATCGTCGAAGGCGATCTGCCGACCAGCTTTGAAATTCCCGCGCGCGTGCTGGCCGAACTGATCGACCGCACCCGCTTTGCCATCTCCACCGAGGAAACCCGTTACTACCTCAACGGGATTTTCTTCCACGTGGCCGATGAAGTGCTCAAAGCGGCCGCCACCGATGGCCACCGCCTGGCCCGCTACACCCTGACGCGCCCCGAAGGCGCCGAGGGCATGCCCGACGTGATCGTGCCGCGCAAATGCGTGGGCGAACTGCGCAAGCTTTTGGAAGAAGTGCTCGATACCAATGTGCTGCTCGATCTGTCGGCCAGCAAGGTGCGCTTTACCCTGGGCGGCGAACACGGCGTGGTGCTGACCAGCAAGCTGATCGACGGCACGTTCCCCGATTACAGCCGCGTGATCCCCACCGCCAACGACAAGCTGCTCAAGCTTGATCCGCGCAGCTTCTATGAAGGCGTTGACCGCGTGGCGACGATCGCCACCGAAAAGACGCGCGCGGTGAAGATGGCGCTGGAAACCGACCGCGTGACGCTGTCGGTCACCAGCCCGGACAACGGCACCGCGGCTGAAGAACTGCCGGCAGATTACACTGCGCAAGGCTTCGAGATCGGCTTCAACGCCAACTATCTCAAGGACATCCTCAGCCAGATCGACGGCGACACGGTGGAACTGCACCTGGCCGATGCCGGCGCGCCGACGCTGATCCGCAAGGATGACAAGTCGCCCGCGCTCTATGTGCTGATGCCGATGCGCGTCTGACGCGGGGCAGGCCAGCCTGGCAACATACCAAAGGGGCGCGATCGGCCAGGCTGATCGCGCCCCTTTCGCGTTTCGGCAACGCGGGCGGCTGCCGGCACTTCGGGCAAATCCCTATATGCCTTTTCAGCGGTCTTGATCGCCCTGCGCCTATGCCTGTCGCATCGGAGTTAGACAGGTAGATCCCATGGCGCTTACCCAGCAGGACGTTGACCGCAAGCTGACGTTCTTCAACATCAGCAGTGATGACGTGGCCCGGTTTGGCCAGATTGCCGGCGCCATGGACGGGCTGGCTCCGCCGGCGCTGGAACGGCTGTATGATCGCATTGCCTTGACGCCGGAAACGGCGCGCTTCTTCCCCTCGCGCGCCGCAATGTCCCATGCCCGGGACAAGCAGATCGAGCATTGGGGCAGCATGTTCAGCGGCATGCCCGGCATGGCCTATGCCGAACGCGCCCAGCGCATCGGGGATGTTCACGCGCGAATCGGGCTGGAGCCGGGCTGGTATATCGGTGCCTATGCCTCGGTGCTGGACGAGGTGATCGTGCGGTTTCTGGGGCGCGGCCTGGGCAAGCTGGGCAGCCGCCGCGCCAAGGCCGTGGCCACGCTGGTGAAGATGGCGCTGCTCGACATGGAAGTGGCGCTGTCTGCCTATTTCGAGGCCGAAGATGCCAAGCGCCAGGCAGTGGTTACCCAGGTGGGCCACACCGTGCGCAAGATGACCGAGGGCGATTTCACCGTGGCGCTGACTGGTCTGCCCGAAGCCTATGCCGCGCTGGAAGCAGACCTGGAAACGATGCGCAAGAAAGTGAGCGGCGCGCTGGGCGCAGTGTCGCAGACATCGCGCGCGGTCGATACCGGCGCCAAGGAAATTCGCGAGGCTTCGGACGATCTTGCCCGGCGGACAGAGCAGCAGGCAGCCTCGCTCGAAGAAGCCTCGGCCTCGATCACCACGCTGGCGGGCACGGTGGGCAAGACGGCCGAAGAAGCGACCCAACTGCATTCGGCGGTGCAGGACGCCCATGGTGACGCGCGGCAGGGCGGCGGCGTGCTGGAAGAAGCGGTGCAGGCGATGAACGACATTCACCGCTCTGCCGCCGAGATCGGCAAGATCATCGCGGTGATCGATGGCATCGCCTTTCAGACCAATCTGCTGGCGCTCAACGCCGGGGTGGAAGCGGCGCGGGCGGGTGATGCCGGGCGCGGCTTTGCCGTGGTGGCCAACGAAGTGCGCGCGCTGGCGCAGCGATCGGCCGAGGCGGCGCTCGATATCAAGAAGCTGATCGGCGAAAGCTCTGTCCAGGTGGAACGCGGCGTGACGCTGGTGGACCAGACTGGCGAAACGTTCGAGCGGATCGTCAGCCGGGTGGGCGCGATTGCCGACGTGGCCAGCAACATTGCCGAGGGCGCCAGGGCACAGGCCGCGAATATCCGGCAGATTCAGGCCACGGTCAACGAACTGGACCTGATGACCCAGCAGAACGCCGCGATGGTGGAAGAAGCGACGGCGGCATCACGCAGCCTGGCTGGAGAGGCCGATCGCATGGCCGATCTCGTGGGCCATTTCCGCGTGGAAGGCCTGGTGCCGCACCAGGCCAAGGCGACGCGGCGCGCGGCCTGACGCGGCGCAGAGGCCCGTTACGCCGCGTCGAGAAATCCGCGCAGCGTGGCGGCAAAGCCTTCGGGATCGGCGAGCATGAACAAGTGCCCGCCGCCCTTGAACATTTCCAGCCGGCTGCCGGGGATGGCGCCGTGCAGGAACTGGGCATTGGCCGGCGGGATCAGCTGGTCTTCCTCGTCATGCATGACCAGCGTGGGCAGGGCCAGCAGCGGCAGGAACGGTGCGCTGCTCCAGGTGGAAAAAGCGGCCAACTGGCAAGCCCAGCCGACCGGCGAGGGCGGCATGGCCGCATTGAGCGACACGGCCTGGTGGCCCCCGCCATTGTACAGCGAGGCAAGGTTGCGCTGCAGGGTGCGCGCCACGGTATATTCGCGCGGATCTGCCATGTGGCTCATGATCGCGGGATTGCCGGGCACCATCGCGGCCCCGGCGGCCGTGGCCGCCAGCGCCAGCCGGCCGATGCGAGCGCGATGCTGGAACGCGAACTGCTGCGCCACGGCGCCGCCCCAGCTGATGCCCAGCACGTCTACCGCATCGAGATGCAGGCGATCGAGCAGCGCGGCCAGCGTGAGCGCGATGCACGGCATGGTATAGGGAATGATCGGATCGGGTGACTTGCCGATGCCCGGCATATCGAAACTGATGATCCGGCGGCAGGGCAGGGCGCGAACCACCGGTTCGAGCAACTCCATGTTCATGCCGATGCCGCCCAGCAGCACCAGCGGACGCGCACCTTGGGCGCCGACATGCCACTGGCCAAGGCGCAGGCGCCGGCCAGCAACGCCAACCATCGAAAAATCAGCGGTAAAACTCGCCACGATCCCGTCATCTCCTGCCGGGTGCATGGCGCCTGTGCGCCGGCAATCCCGCCAACGTTCGCCCTGATAAAGTCCCACCCACGTCCGGCACGCCGCCTAGCAGGTTCATTACGGAGGTAAAAGTGGGCAGATTTCGTGTCGCTTCGTCAGGCCTGCTTAACGGTTTTTCAAAGCCGTTCGGGCATGCGGGTAACCATGGCAGACGTATCCGGGGCAGAGCAGATCGAAATCGAAGCGCGGGGCGAGGAGCGCCGTGACTTTGCACGCACGCAGCGGCGGCGCGAACGCGTGCCGGCCAGCCACGCGCCAAACCCGCGGATGGCCAACCGTTTGATCGCGCGCGAATGGCCGCAGATCGCAGCGCCGATGGCGGTGGGCCTTGCCGGGCTGGCGCTGCTTAACGGGGTGATTCCCGATGGCATCGTGGTGTCGGTGGGAATCACCGCGGTCATGCTGGCGTTGCTCGGCGCGCTGGCGGTGCGGGTGGAAAACGCCGGAATCGTCGGCACCGCGCCGCGCATGCTGCTGATGGCGCTGGCCGTGGGCATGCCGATGTTTCTGTTTGGCGCGGCGGTGGGCCACTGGGCCGAGATCGGCGCCGTGCCGTGGTTGCAGGGGCTGGCCCTGCTGGTCACCGTGTCGCTGCTCGCCACCGTGTTCGAAAGCGGGCAACTGGCCAGCGTGCTGGTGGCGCAAGTGGCGATCTGGGCCGGGGTGGCCTGTGCGGCCAACCGCCTGGGCGGGCTGGTCACGCTGGGTATTGGCCTGGCCGTGGCGGTGGCAGCCTATTTCCGCCAGCGCGAAATCGAAGCGCGCGCGCGCGAGCAGATGGAGATCGAAACGCGCATCCAGACCCGCGCGCAGGAGATTCTGGCCGATTACGAGGAAACCGGCCAAGGATGGTTCTGGGAAACCGATCGGCGTGGCCAGATCACCTATCTTTCGCGCCCGGTCGCCCAGATCCTGGGGCGCGGCGTGGAAGAACTGATCGGCCGGCCGTTTCCCGAACTGTTCAACCTGGCCGACCAGGCCGGCGAGGGTGAGCGCACGCTGGCGTTTCATCTTTCGGCGCGGTCGAGTTTTTCCGAACTGGCCGTGCGCGCGGCAACCGACATGGAAGAGCGCTGGTGGCAGATCAATGGCCGCCCGACCTATGACACGTTCAACAATTTCCAGGGCTTTCGCGGCTCGGGCACCGATCTGACCGAAAAGCGCCGCTCGGCCGAGCATGCTTCGCGCCTGGCGCAATTCGATTCGCTCACCGGCCTGTCGAATCGCCTGCGCATGTCGCAGACGCTGGAAAAGATCCTGGTAGCGCCGCAGGTGCAGCACCGTGCCTGCGCGGTGTTTCTGCTCGATCTCGACCGGTTCAAGCAGGTGAACGATACGCTGGGCCATCCGGCCGGCGATGCGCTGCTCAAGCAGGTGGCGCAGCGGCTGGAAGGCGTGATCGGCAATGTCGGCCGCGTCGGGCGCCTGGGCGGCGACGAGTTCCAGGTGATCATGCCCGGCAAGATCGAGCGCGACCATCTGGCCTACCTTGCCAACCAGGTGATCGAGCAGCTTTCCGCGCCCTATGCCATCGACGGCAACCGCGTGATGATCGGCGCATCGGTGGGCATTGCCATTGCCCCCGATGATGGGGTGACCAGCGAGGCGCTGATTCGCAACGCCGATCTGGCGCTCTATGCCGCCAAGGACGGCGGGCGCGGGCGCTATCACTTCTATGCCGCAGACCTGCACAGCGATGCCGAGGAACGGCGCCAGCTGGAAGAGGAATTGCGCGATGCGGTGGCCCATGGTGGGCTGGAGCTGTATTACCAGCCGGTGGTGCAGACCGCGACCGAACGGATTACCGGGTTTGAAGCCCTGCTGCGCTGGCACCATCCCCAGCACGGCTTCATTTCGCCGGCCAAGTTCATTCCCATTGCCGAAGATACCGGCCTGATCGCCGCGATCGGCGAATGGGCGCTGCGCACCGCCTGCCAGGATCTGGCGCAGTGGCCGCAGGACGTGCGCGTGGCGGTCAACGTCTCGCCCCTGCAGTTTGCCAATCCGGCGCTGCCCACGATCGTCACCTCTGCCCTGGCCCATGCCGGGGTGGAGCCCGAGCGGCTGGAGCTGGAAATCACCGAAAGCGTGTTCCTCAACAATGACGAGGGCACCGACCAGATGTTCAAGCAGCTGAAATCGATCGGCGTGCGCCTGGCGCTCGACGATTTCGGCACCGGCTATTCCTCGCTGGGCTATCTGCGCTCTGCCCCGTTCGACAAGATCAAGATCGACCAGTCGTTCGTGCGCGGGGCGACCCAGCCGGGCAGCCGCAACGGCGCGATCATCGCCTCGATCGTCAGCCTGGCCGAAGCGCTGGGCATGGAAACCACGGCAGAGGGCGTGGAAACGCTGGACGAGCTGGACCTGGTGCGCATGCTTGGGTGCAGCCATGTGCAGGGCTATATCTATGAACGGCCGCTCTCGGCGGTCAACGCCGCGGCGCGGCTTTCGACTGGGCTGGTGGCCGTGGCCCAGGGGCCGCGCTCGGCCCGTGCCAGCCGCCAGTCGATGCTGCGCAAGGTCGTGCTGGAAAATGCCGGGCACAAATACAACGGCATGGTGCGCAACATCTCGATGACCGGCGCCCTGATCGAGGGACTGTGGAATGTGCCGGAAGGCACGGTGTTTCGCATCCAGCTTGCCGATGGCCACGTTGTCACCGGTACGTGCCGGTGGAGCAACGATGATCGCATGGGCGTGGAATTTGCCGCCCCGCTCAAGGCCGATGACGATGGCCGCATTGCCGTGGTCCAGGTGCGCACGCCCGCGTTGGCGCCGGTGCTGGAGCGGCCCTTGCAGCGCAAGGTGGGGTGAGGGGCTTTGGGCCCTGACATGCCCTCCCCAAACCCCTCCCGCAGGCGGGAGGGGCTTTAGCGGCTTGCTCCCTTCCGCTTAGTTCTTGCTCCCCTCCCGCGTGCGGGAGGGGCTGGGGGAGGGCATGTTGGCCAACCTGAAAACCCCCGCCGAAACTGCCCATCGCGCCTGATGACAGCGCGCAGCGGGCCTGCTAACGGCGGCGCATGACCGACCTCGCGCTGATCCGCAATTTTTCCATCATTGCCCACATCGACCATGGCAAGTCCACCCTGGCCGACCGCCTGATCCAATACACCGGCGGCCTGGCCGAGCGCGAGATGACCGCGCAGGTGCTCGACAACATGGACATCGAGCGCGAGCGCGGGATCACCATCAAGGCACAGACCGTGCGCCTGGATTACAAGGGCAAGGATGGGCAGACCTATCAGCTCAACCTGATGGACACGCCCGGCCACGTCGACTTTGCCTATGAAGTGAGCCGCAGCCTGGCCGCGTGCGAAGGCGCGCTGCTGGTGGTGGACGCAGCCCAGGGCGTGGAAGCACAGACCCTGGCCAACGTCTATCAGTCGATCGAGCACGACCACGAGATCGTGCCGGTGATCAACAAGATCGATCTTCCCGCCGCCGAGCCGGAAAAGGTGAAGCACGAGATCGAGGAAGTGATCGGGATCGACGCCAGCCAGGCCGTGCTGGCGAGCGCCAAGGCCGGCATCGGCATCGAGGAAGTGCTCGACGCCGTGGTGGCGCGCATTCCCCCGCCGGGCGGCGATCGCAATGCGCCGTTGAAGGCCATGCTGGTCGATTCCTGGTACGACCCCTATCTCGGCGTGGTCATCCTGGTGCGCGTGATCGACGGGGTGATCAAGAAGGGCTTGCAGGTCAAGTTCATGGCAGGCGGCACCGAGCACCTGATCGATCGCGTCGGCTGCATGCGCCCCAAGATCGAGCAACTGGCAGAACTCGGGCCGGGCGAGATCGGCTTTATCACCGCGCAGATCAAGGAAGTGGCGCAGGCCCGCGTCGGTGACACGATCACCACGGTCAAGGGCGGCGCCAGCGAAGCGCTGCCGGGCTTCAAGGAAGTGCAGCCGGTGGTGTTCTGCGGGCTGTTCCCGGTCGATGCCGCCGATTTTGAAAAGCTGCGCGATTCGATCGGCAAGCTGCGGCTGAACGATGCCTCGTTCAGCTTTGAAATGGAAACCAGCGCGGCGCTGGGCTTTGGTTTCCGCTGCGGGTTCCTGGGCCTGTTGCACCTGGAAATCATCCAGGAGCGCCTGAGCCGCGAATACGATCTCGACCTTATCACCACGGCGCCGTCGGTGGTCTATCGTCTGACCATGACCGATGGCTCGCACATGGAACTGCACAACCCGGCCGACATGCCCGATGTTGTGAAGATCGACACCATGGAAGAGCCGTGGATCAAGGCGACGATCTATACGCCCGACGAATACCTCGGTTCGATCCTCAAGCTGTGCCAGGATCGCCGTGGTATCCAGACCGGGCTGACCTATGTCGGCGGGCGCGCGCAGGTGAACTATGAACTGCCGCTCAACGAAGTGGTGTTCGATTTCTACGATCGCCTCAAGTCGATCAGCCGTGGCTATGCCAGCTTCGACTACGAGCAGATCGGCCTGCGCGAGGGCGACCTCGTCAAGATGAACATCCTGGTCAACAACGAGCCGGTCGACGCCTTGAGCATGATCGTGCACCGCAGCCAGGCCGATGCGCGCGGGCGCGGGCTGTGCGAGCGGTTGAAGGACCTGATCCCGCGCCATCTGTTCAAGATTCCGATCCAGGCCGCGATCGGCGCCAAGGTGATTGCGCGCGAAACCATTGCCGCGATGCGCAAGGACGTGACTGCCAAGTGCTATGGCGGTGACATCAGCCGCAAGAAGAAGCTTCTGGAAAAGCAGAAGGAAGGCAAGAAGCGCATGCGCGAATACGGCAACGTGCAGATTCCGCAGGAAGCCTTCATCGCCGCGCTGCGCATGGGCGAGGAATAGGGGCGTATCTGCCGCGGGCCGGGGAACCGAACCGCGCGCTATCCGGTTACGTTGGGTGGGAGCGTTCGCTCCTGCAGCAATACCGGAGGCCCTTTGCTCATCGTTCGCCTGTTCCGATTTGCCCTGATCGCGCTGTTGCTGGGCGTGGCTCCATTGGCCCACGCGCAGTTGACGCCTGCGGCAGCGTCTAGCCCGGCCGCACCCAGTGATCCGTATGGGCGCGAAACCCCGCGATCAGCGGTAGCTGGCCTGATCCAGGCGCTGGCTGGCCGCGATTACGAACGTGCGGCACATTTCATGTCGGTGCGGCTGGACAATCCGCGCCTGGCCAATGGCGCCGAAGAACTGGCGCGGCGGTTGCAGGTGCTGCTCGACAAGGGTGGTACGCTGCGCGCGTTTGGCGCCCTGTCGAACGATGCCGTGGGCGATCTCAACGACGATCTGCCGTTCAACCGTGAGCAGGTTGGCACAATGCGGGTGGGCGATCAAAAGGTGCCGGTCTTGCTGGCGAGCAGCCAGCAGGGCCAGGTGGTGGTCTGGCGTGTTGCCCCTGAAACCTTGCAGATTTTGGCCAAAGCCGACGTGCCGCGCGACGCACCGGTGGCGAGCACCAACCCGGATAGCTGGATGGTCGGCGGTGCGCCGATCGGCGATTGGGCGCTGCTGCTGGGCCTGGCGGCGGCCAGCTTTGCCGCGTTTCGTTTGCTGGCCGCGCTGATCCTGCTGGTGGTGCGGCGGTTGATCCCGCAGTTCCAGGATAGCGCGGTCTATCGCTTCCTGGCAGCGGCCTTGCCACCGCTCAGCCTGTTTCTGTCGATCATGATCTTCTTCATGTGGGCCAACCGCCTGCCCGTGGCGATCGTCGCCCGGCAGACGCTGCTGCGCTATGGCGGCACGGTGGGCCTGGTCGCGCTGGTGTGGTTTGCGCTGCGCCTGATCGATGCCATTGCCGAACTGGCAACTCGGCGCCTGCGCCATCACCAGCGGCGCCAAGTGATCTCGGTGGTCAACCTGCTGCGGCGCGGGGCCAAGCTGTTGCTGCTGGCGTTCACGGTGGTGGGTGTTCTTGATACGTTTGGTATCAATGTTACTACAGGTATTGCGGCGCTGGGCATTGGCGGCATCGCCTTGGCGTTGGGCGCGCAAAAGACGGTCGAGAACCTGGTCGGCAGTGTCACGGTCATTGCCGATCAGCCGGTGCAGGTCGGGGATTTCTGCAAGGTTGGCGATGTTTCGGGCACGGTGGAAGACGTGGGCATCCGTTCCACGCGCATCCGCACCAACGACCGCACCTTGGTGACCATTCCCAACGGTGATTTTGCCGCGCGGCAGATCGAGAACTTTGCCACGCGCGACCGCTTCCTGTTCAATCCCACCATCGGCATCGCCTATGGCCTGCCGGTCGCCAAGGTGCGCGAGGCGGTGGACATCGTGCGGCAAACCCTGCTCGACCACGATGGCGTGCTCAACGATGGCGTGCGCGCCACGTTCACCAACTTTGCCGACACGGCGCTGACCATCGACGTGTGGTCTTACCTGGCGGGGCCGGATTACAACGCGGCGATGGCGGTGCGGCAGGACGTGCTGCTGACAATTATGGAGCAGTTCGAGGCGGCCGGCATCGTGCTGGCGCAGCCGACGCGCTCGGTCATGGTCCAGGGCGGCATGCCGTTGCCTGCTGCCGAAGTGCCGCCGAGCGCGGCGTGATCACCCGATCAGGCGGGATGCCACCACAGCCACGGCGACCAGCACCCCCGCACCCCAGATCGCGCGCGTAAGCGGACGGACCAGGGCGGCCCATTGCGGGGCCGGTTCGATCGGCGCCGGCGGCTCGGTCAAGCGCTGGACCCCGGCGCGCAACAGGCGCGGTGCCTCATTGCCGAGATGGGCCAGTTCCAGCCCCAGCGCGCGCAGGATCGGTTGCCAGTGATCGGGCGACAGCCGCGCGGCAACCAGGCGAAGGGTAGATCGGCGCAGCGCGGCGGACAGTTCGAACCCAGGTTCGATCCGGCTGAGCACGCCATCGATCGTGACCAGCGCCTTGAAGATCAGCAACAGGTCTGACGGCATGACGATGCCGGTTTCGCGCAGCAAGGGCAGGAAATCGGCGACCATTGGCGCCAGGCGCAGGCTCTCGCCGCCGTGGGTTTCGACCAGGCGGCGCGCCGCGGCGGCTACGGCTGATGCCGGCGCGCTGCCGCTTTCATCCCAGGTGGTGAGCACATCGGCCATGGCGGCATCGTCGCGCGCGACGAGCGCCTGGGTAAAGCGGATGAACTCCTCGCGCCGGCGGGGCGAAACCTGGCCAACCAGGCCCAGATCGAGCAGGGCAATGGCATTGCCGGGCAGGCAGCGCAGGTTGCCGGGATGCGGGTCGCCATGGAAGCGGCCGTTGATCAGCACCATGTCCAGCACGACATCAGCACCTAGCGCGGCAATGCTGGCCGGATCGATACCGGCGTCGCGCAAAGCCTGGCTGCTGGTGGGGGCAACGCCGGCCACGAAATCCATCACCAGCACGCTTTCGCTGCTGAGCGGCCAATGGATCGTGGGCACGACCACGCGCGGATTGCGTGCAAAATCGGCGCGCAGCCTGTCGGCATTGCGCCCTTCCACCGTGAAATCGAGTTCCTGGCGCAAGGCATCGGCGAGTTCCGCCGCCATCGCCCCGGCGCGCAACTGCCGCGCCTGGGCATTGGTGCGCTCGGCCAGGGCAGCGGCACCCGCGATCAGGCGCAGGTCCGCCAGCATAGGGCCAGTGATGCCGGGCCGGCGAATCTTGACGGCAACCGGGGTGCCATCGGGCAGCGTCGCCCGGTGCACCTGCGCCATCGAGGCGGCGGCTAGCGGGGTTTCATCGAACGTGGCAAAGCACGTTTCCAGTGGTGCACCCAGCGCCTGCTCAAGATCGGGGCGCAGCGCGGCGAAGGGCAGCGTGGGGGCCTGACTTTGCAACTGCTCCAGTTCTGCGATCCATGGCGCGGGCAGAAGATCGGCGCGCGTCGCCAGGATTTGCCCCAGCTTGATCCAGGCCGGGCCCAGTTCCTCCAGCGCCAGGCGCACCCGGCGCGGCGTGGTGGCGGGATCGCCGTCGGGCGTCTCTGCCGCGCCGCTGCCAGGCATGAAGCGTGCCGCCAGCCAGCCGAGCCCGTGGCGGGCAAGAATGCGGGTGATATCGGCAAGGCGGGCGCTGTCGGCCGCGCGGCCAGGGAAGGGCAGGGTCATGCCAGCCAAGGTAGGGTGGCGATTGCCGCGCGCAACCTTGGGGTGCGGCATGGCTGGACTCACTCGCTAACAATTGTTAGGTTGACGAACAAGTAGGGTGCGCCAGATCGCCCTGCGGTGCGAGAGGATCTGCCATGGATGCCGCGTTGCATGCCCGCCCCGATGTGTTCGACCCGATCGAGGAAACGGCGCGCCAGGCGCCGGCGATGATCCGCTATCTGGGGGAGGGGGATTTCGTCACCCGCCGCTATGTCAGCCAGGGGGCCGAGATCAACACTGGCACTTACACCG
The DNA here is from genome assembly GCF_040544855.1 of Novosphingobium sp. 1529. Classification (NCBI taxonomy): domain Bacteria; kingdom Pseudomonadati; phylum Pseudomonadota; class Alphaproteobacteria; order Sphingomonadales; family Sphingomonadaceae; genus Novosphingobium; species Novosphingobium sp. 1529. The sequence goes on along the minus strand of NZ_JBEPKW010000001.1, from coordinate 714,313 downwards.
ATCACGCCGTGGTGGTGCGCGATGGCATGCCGCTGCGCGATCACTTCGCGCTCGATACCCATGGTTTCATGCTGGGCCAGCACCGTTCGGCGGTGAATGACTTTCACGATGCCGCGATGGTTGACGCGCTGTACCTGGCAGAGGTGGAAGCCCTGGTAGCGCAGTTGTGCGGGGCCAATCGCGTGGCCGCGCAAGGCTGGATGATCCGCACCTCGGCCGATCTTTCTGCCCGCGCACGGGAAAAGGTTGCCAATTATCAGCACAATGGCGGCATCCAGCCGCCTGCGGGCGAAGCGCACGTGGACTACAATCGGCCCACGGCGCGGCGCGCGGCCCGGCGCATGCACGACCAGCGCTTTGCCGATCAGGGCGGCTATTCCCGCGCGATCTGCTTTTCGCTGTGGCGCACGTTTTCCCCAGGGCCGCAGGATTGGCCGCTGGCGGTGTGCGACGGGCGCAGCGTGGGTGAGGCGGAAACCGCATCTAATACCCTGTTCGTGGTAGATGAATTTCCCGAAGGCGACGCGCTGACCGCGCCGGTGGCGGGAGAGGAAAACATGATCGCGGCGACCATCTTCCGCTATTCGCCCGCGCATCGCTGGTGGTATTTTGCCAATATGGCGGCCGATGACGTGCTGCTGTTCAAGTTCAACGACAGCGACGAGAGCGTGACCTGGCGCTGCCCGCACACTGCCTTCCACGATACCAGCCTGCCCGATCCGCGCGTTCGCAGCAGTATCGAGGTGCGTTGCATCGCCTATTTCGACTGACGTTTGGCTGGGGGTGTGTGCCAACATTCCCTCCCCCGGCCCCTCCCGCAGGCGGGAGGGAAGGTTTGTGATCCAGTGCAACGCGTTTGTGACCAAAGTTTGGCTTGGGGGCGCTTAACCAATTCGCCCTGTCATTCCACGCGCGGCCTGTGCCAAAGGCGGCGCCATGACCAGCCCATCGCTCACCCATCTCCAGCGCCTTGAAGCCGAGGCGATCCACATCATGCGCGAAGTCGTGGCCGAGGCACAGGCGCCGGTCATGCTCTATTCGGTGGGCAAGGACAGCGCGGTGATGCTGCATCTGGCGCGCAAGGCGTTCTATCCCGCGCCGCCGCCGTTTCCGCTGTTGCACGTCGATACCACCTGGAAATTCCAGGACATGTATGCTCTGCGCGATCGCATGGCGCGCGAAAGCGGGATGGACCTGCTGGTCTATCAGAACCCCGAAGCCCAGGCGCGCGGCATCAATCCGTTCGATCACGGCGCGCTCCACACCGATATGTGGAAGACCGAGGGCCTCAAGCAGGCGCTCGACCTCTATGGCTTTGACGCGGCGTTTGGCGGCGCCCGGCGCGACGAGGAAAAGAGCCGGGCCAAGGAGCGCATCTTTTCGTTCCGCACCGCCAGCCATGGCTGGGACCCCAAGAACCAGCGGCCCGAGCTTTGGAACCTCTATAACGCCCGCAAGAACAAGGGCGAGAGCATCCGCGTCTTTCCGATCAGCAACTGGACCGAGCTGGACATCTGGCAATACATCCACCTCAACGACGTGCCGATCGTGCCGCTCTATTTTGCCGCGGTGCGCCCGACCTATGAATGGGACGGGCAGCTGTTCATGGCCGATGATATCCCGCGCCTGGAAAAGGTCTTGGGCTATCGGCCCGAGATCGTCGAGCGCTCCATCCGCTTCCGCACGCTGGGCTGTTTCCCGCTTACCGGCGCGGTGGAAAGCAGCGCGGCGACGTTGCCCGAAGTGATCCAGGAAACCCTGCTGACCACCACCAGCGAGCGCCAGGGCCGCGTGATCGACAAGGATGCTGGCGGCGCCGGCATGGAAGTGAAGAAGCAGCAGGGGTATTTCTGATGACCGATCCGGTTTACGTCACCGATGCCCTGATCGCGCAGGATATCGACGCCTATCTCGATACCCATCAGCACAAGACCATGCTGCGCTTCATCACCTGCGGGTCGGTGGACGATGGCAAGTCCACGCTGATCGGGCGGCTGCTCTATGATTCCAAGATGATCTTTGAAGATCAGCTGGCGGCGCTGGAAAACGACAGCAAGAAGGTGGGCACTCAAGGCCAGGCGATCGATTTCGCGCTGCTGGTCGATGGGCTTGCGGCAGAGCGGGAGCAGGGCATCACGATCGACGTGGCCTATCGCTTCTTCAACACCGAAAAGCGCAAGTTCATCGTCGCCGATTGCCCCGGGCACGAACAATACACCCGCAACATGGTGACCGGCGCTTCTACCGCCGATCTGGCAGTCATCCTGATCGATGCGCGCAAGGGCGTGCTGGTACAGACCCGGCGCCATTCCTACCTCTGCCATCTCCTGGGCATCCGCAACATCGTGCTCGCGGTCAACAAGATGGACCTGGTCGATTACAGCCAGGCGCGCTTTGACGAGATAGTGGCCGAGTATCGCGCTTTTGCCAGCAGCATCGGCATCGAGGCGTTCACCGCGCTGCCGATCTCGGGCTTTGCCGGCGACAACGTGACGGCGCTTTCGGCCAGTACGCCCTGGTACACCGGGCCCTCGCTGATTGCCCACCTGGAAACCGTTCCGGTGCGCGGGGCCGACGATCTGGCACGGCCGTTCCGCATGCCGGTGCAATGGGTCAATCGCCCGAACCTGGATTTCCGGGGCTTTTCCGGCCTGATTTCCAGCGGCAGCGTCAAGCCGGGCGATACCGTGCGTGTGCTGCCTTCGGGCAAGACCAGCACCGTGGCGCGGATCGTCACGCTGGAAGGCGATCTGGACCAGGCGCAGGCCGGCCAAGCCGTGACCCTGACGCTGGCCGATGAAATCGACTGCTCGCGCGGGGACGTGATCGCCCTGGCCGACAATCCGCCCGAGGCGGCCGACCAGTTCGAAGCGACGCTGGTGTGGATGGCTGATGAAGCCTTGACGCCCGGCCGTGCCTATTGGCTCAAGCTGGGGACACAGACCGTTTCGGCCACGGTGCGGGCGCCCGAATATGTCGTGAACGTCAACACGATGGAGCGCCTGGCGGCCAAGACGCTGGAACTCAACGCCATCGGCGTGGCTGAGGTGGTGACCGACAAGGCGCTGGTGTTCGAACCCTATGCGCAAAGCCGCACGCTGGGCGGGTTTATCCTGATCGACAAGATCACCAACGCCACGGTCGGCGCCGGCATGCTCAATTTCAGCCTGCGCCGCGCCCAGAACGTGCACTGGCAGGCGCTGGACGTGACGCGCAAGGCGCATGCCGCGCTCAAGATGCAGGAACCGGCGGTGCTGTGGTTTACTGGGCTGTCCGGCTCGGGCAAATCGACCATTGCCAACCTGGTGGAAAAGAAGCTGCATGCCCTGGGCAAGCACACGTTCCTGCTCGATGGCGACAATGTCCGCCATGGCCTGAACAAGGACCTGGGCTTTACCGACGCCGACCGCATCGAGAACATCCGCCGCGTGGGCGAAGTGGCCAAGCTGATGACCGATGCCGGCCTGATCGTGCTGACCGCGTTCATCAGCCCGTTCCGCGCCGAGCGCGAACTGGTGCGCAGCCTGCTGCCGGCGGGTGAGTTCGTCGAGGTGTTCATCGACACCCCCCTGGAAGAGGCGGAAAAGCGTGACGTGAAGGGCCTGTATAAAAAGGCGCGCAGCGGACAGCTCAAGAACTTCACCGGGATCGACAGCCCTTATGAACGGCCCGAAAATCCCGAAATCCGGGTGGACACCACGCGCGAAAGCCCCGAAGACGCCGCCGAGCGGATCGTGGAGCGGGTGATCGGCGCGTGGATGCCGGTGATCTGACCGGATCGCAGGGGGGAAGGCGAATGGACGATCTGGCGCTGGCGCGGCATCTGGCCGCTGAGGCGGGGCGCATCCTCATGGATTTGCGCGCCGCCGGCACGCACGAGGGCAAGGCGCTGGGCTGTGAAGGCGATGCGCGGGCCAATGCCTTTCTCATGGCGCAGATCGCGCAGCACCGTCCCGACGATGGCGTGCTGAGCGAGGAAACGGCCGACACGCCGGCGCGCCTGGGCAAAAGCCGCGTGTGGATCATCGATCCGCTGGACGGCACGCGCGAATATGGCGAAGGCCGCGCCGACTGGGCGGTGCACGTGGGCCTGGCGATCGATGGCAAGGCCGTGCTGGGCGCGGTGGCGTTGCCGGGAGAGGACCTCGTGCTCGACAGCGGCGGGGTGGGCGTGATGCCCGCCATGGCCGCCGTGCCGCGGCTGCTGGTCAGCCGGTCGCGCCCCGCGCATGAAGCGGTGGAAGTGGCCCGCGCGATTGGCGGCGAACTGCTGCCGATGGGTAGTGCCGGGGCCAAAGCCATGGCCGTGGTGCGCGGCCAGGCGGAAATCTATCTGCATTCGGGCGGTCAGTATGAATGGGACAACTGCGCGCCCGTGGCCGTGGCGGCCGGCGCTGGCCTGCATGTCTCGCGCATCGACGGCGCGCCGCTGGTCTACAACAACGCCGATACCTGGCTGCCCGATGTTTTGATCTGTCGGCCTGAATGGGCCGACAGGGTGCTTGAGGAAGTTGCCCGGATCGGCGATTGACGCAGCGCAGCGATAACTTTGACCCAGGCGAGGACCCCATGATCGATCCCAAGCATTTCCGCACCGTTCTGGGCGCTTACCCCACCGGCGTTTGCGTGATCACCTCGGTCGACGAGGCGGGCGTGCGCACGGGCCTGGTGGTCGGTTCGTTCACGTCGATTTCGCTTGATCCGCCGCTGGTGGGCTTTTTCCCTGACAAGCGATCGAGTTCCTGGCCGCGGATTGCCGCCACCGGACGGTTTTGCGTCAATGTGCTGGGCGCCGACCAGCTGGACCTGTGCCGCCGCTTTGCCGCCCGCGCCGACGACAAGTTTGCCGAACTGGCCCATGGCCACACGCCGTCCGGGCAGCCGCTGCTCGACAATGCGCTCGCCTGGATCGACTGCCGCATCGAGCGGGTGGACGATATCGGCGATCACTGGCTGGTGGTCGGTGCGGTTGAGGCGCTGGATGCGCGGGCCGGGGGAACGCCGCTGCTGTTTTTCCGTGGCCAGTATCACGATGCGGTAGAGATCGCCCAGGGCGTGTGATTGCCCGCGCACGGCCACCAATTTGCGCCATTTCCGCGCTAATTGTGGCGTGGTTGACGCGGATCAAAGCGGACCCCACGCGATCGGCCTAGACCGGAAATCGCCGAAGGGAACAGGTCTTTCCAACCCGGACAGCCTGTTCGTTTCGCGTGATTTCTCCCCAACTCGGGCGGCATGCCTTGCTTGCCGCCCCCCTTTTCGTTGGGGTGGCCTTATCACACTTTGGTCTAATAAGGCCGTGTCTTGTCATTGTCTTGGCGCGCGCAAGATGGTAATTGCACGGCCATGTCTTCTTGCGAAACCTGCGTCGTCCGCAACCGGGCCATCTGTGCCGGACTCGACAATCAGGAGATTGTCGCGCTCAATGCCATTGGGCGCCGCCGCAGCGTGTCTGCTGGGGAGCCGTTGATCTGGGAAGACGACGATTCGCTGCTGGTCGCCAATGTGATAGATGGCGTGCTCAAGCTGACGACGAGCACCGAGGATGGTCGCGAGCAGATCGTGGGCGTGGCCTATCCGTCCGACTTCATCGGGCGCCCGTTCGGTCAGACGAGCAAGGCCAGTGTCGTGGCGCTGACCGATGCGCGGGTCTGCGTGTTCTCGCGCAATGATTTCGATCGCTTTGCCCGCAGCCATCCCGAGCTGGAGCACAAGCTGCTGGAGCGCACCCTGGCCGAGCTTGATCGCACGCGGTCGTGGATGATGCTGCTGGGCCGCAAGACCGCGCCGGAAAAGATCGCGACGTTCCTGCTGGAAATGTCGGATCGCTTGGCCGAAACCGGCTGTACCCCGATCACGCGCGGCCCGGCCAAGCGCTTTACCCTGCCGTTCTCGCGCCAGCAGGTGGCCGACGTGCTGGGCCTGACGATCGAGACCGTCAGCCGCCAGTTCACCAAGCTCAAGAACGAGGGCGTGATCGACCTGCCGGCGCGCCGCGACGTGGAAATTCTCAATCGCGCCTCGCTGGTGGCGCTCGCCGGCTGATCCAGCCGGCGCGCCGATCACACGATCAGCGGGCGATGTGGTAAACCGGACAGCGCCTCGCGCCGATCCGGCCACCACATGCCAGTGATTTGCGTGGCCGATCAGCTTTCCGGCATGGCCGCAGCGCGCAGCGCATAGGCGCCGGTCTCGCCATTGTTCGCGCTGGTCACGCGGACGATATAATCGCCTTCCGTATCTGGCGTGAATGCAATGAATGCATTCTTGCCGCCGCCGCTGTCATCATCCTGGGTGATCGGCTGGTCGGTCGTCTTGCCTTGCGCATCGAAGATCTGCAGCACCGGGTCGATCGCGTCGCTCTTCAGGAAGAACAGCATGGTCTGGCCGCTGTTGACGTGGAAGATGAACTCGTCCTCGTACTTGCCGCGGATTTCGCCATCAGACGCTTCCAGCGTGCCGCCATAGGTTTCCAGGCGCAGTGCGGTGGTGCTTTGCGGCTTGGCCTTGATCGGGGCGGGCAGGGGGCGCACCTCGCGCAAGGTCAGCTTGTAGTCCGCGCCGGGCTTGGCGCCGTCCACGGCCTTGACGCGGACGCGATAGGTGCCGCTGCGCGTCGGGGAAAAATCGAGCAGCGCGTTGTTGCCTTCGCCGCCGTCATCATCGTCGGCGATCACTTCGGCATCGGGATCGGTCAGCGTCATGGCCGGATCGAACGCCTCGGAATCCACGCCGATTTCGTAGCGCTTGCCCGCAGTCAACTGGATCGGATAGCTGGCATAGATTTCGCCATCGCGGGGATTGCGGCGATCGAGCTTGCCGGCATAGGTAATCGCCTGCGCACGCTGCGCCAAAGCCTGTTCCACGCCACCGCTCTCACCGGCCAGCATGAGCCCGAGGGCGATGAGGATTTTCCGTTTAGCCTTGGCAGCCATGTATGTCGTCTCCTGCTTGCGATGGGGGCGGGCCGTCGCATTGGGCCAGAGGGGCCGGCAGCCGGACCACCCGCCTGATTTAGCATATTCTATTTATTTGAAATTTTTTGTGACGGAGACGGTCGTCTGTCAAGGCTGCGGCGCACCCACGGACGTGGCTGGCGCACATGAAAACGGGCGGGCCGATGCCAGGGGATCCCAGACCCTGGACCGACCCGCCCGCTGGCCCTGCATACGACGGATATGCAGGGCTATCGGTGCAAAGGCTTAAAAGCGGTAGGCGACGCCGGCGCTGAGCACCCACGGGTCCATGCGGTGGCGGGTGGTGAGCGCTTCGGTGCCGTTGGCGGTGTAGAAGTGCGCGGTCGTGCTGATCCAATACTTCTTGGCATCGAGCGTGAGGCCAAGACCGGTCTTGGTGATCGGAATATCGATGCCGCCCTGGACCACGACACCAGCATCGTTGTCGAGCTTTACCCGCGTGGCACCCAGGGTCTGGGCGGTCGCGCCGGCGCGTTCGTCGATATAGAAGAACCAGGCCCCACCGGCGCCGACATAGGGCTTGATGCCGCCCGGCAGGGTGAGGTGATACTTGGCCGTGACAGTGGCCGGCAGGATCAGCGCGTGATCGACCAGCGCAGCCCCGGCGAGCGAGCCCGCCCCGGTGACGTGGTGCGCGGTAAAGCAGCAGATCGTTTCGACCGAGACATTGGGCAGGGCGAAGTATTCGATCGCCAGCGTGGGGGTGAAGCTGTTGTTGCTCGCGTCGGTCTGCGCGCCGGCGGGCAGGCCGATCAGATCCTTGCGCACCGCGGTGATCTTGCCATCGGCCAGAACCGAGGTGGCCAGCACCTTGACCTGCCACTTGCCGGCCGGTGCCTCGTCGGCCGCCAGCGCGGGAGAAGCGAACGCCAGCGCCAGGGCGGCGGCACCAAGAGCTTTGCCAAGAACCTTTTTCATCACGCGTTTCCTAGTCAGATGCAGCATGCACCGCTGCAGGCTGCGCCACTGCAGGCGGCCTGCCCCTCGCAGGCTCCGTTCCCTCTGGCGTGGCACCGTCAATGGCGGGCGGCGCGATTCGCTACATTGACGCAACGCAAAAAAGCGCAAGTTCCCAACAATTCGTTCACCGCACAGGTTATTTGACTCGTATCAATGTGAAAGACCGGCAATCGGCGCAGGGGCACAATCTGTAGTTTGGCATGGAAGGGAAGGGTCCATGGAACAGGTTCTGTTGCGCGCCGGCCTATGGTTTGGCGCGCTTGTCCTGGCGGTGGTTGCCTGTGCTCTGGCAGTTGACCAGGGTTTTGCGATTCATATGGCGATCTTCGGGATCGCCGCCGCCATCGCGCTGTGGGTTACCATCAGCGGCAAGAACGTCGACAATGCAGTGCGCGGCATCCTGCGCATGCCCGATCAGGGCCGCTATGACGACGATGTGATTCGCTGGGGCGTCATCGCCACGGTTTTCTGGGGCATTGCCGGATTTACCGCCGGCCTGTGGATCGCGCTGGAGCTGACCTGGCCCCAGCTCAACCTCGGGCTGGAGTGGATCAACTTCGGCCGCCTGCGCCCGCTGCACACCTCGGCGGTCATTTTCGCTTTCGGAGGCAATGCGCTGATCGCCACGTCGTTCTACGTCGTGCAGCGCACCTGCCGGGCGAGGCTGGCCTTCCCCGGCCTCGCCCGTTTCGTGTTCTGGGGTTATCAGCTGTTCATCGTCATCGCGGCGACCGGTTATCTGCTGGGCATTACCCAGGGCAAGGAATATGCCGAACCGGAATGGTACACCGACCTGTGGCTGACCATCGTCTGGGTGGCCTATCTGGCGGTCTTCGTCGGCACGATCATCAAGCGCCATGAGCCGCACATCTATGTGGCCAACTGGTTCTACCTCTCGTTCATCCTGACCGTGGCGATGCTGCACATCGTCAACAACCTCAACATTCCCGTCAGCCTGTTCGGATCACGGTCCTACCCGGTCTTTGCCGGGGTGCAGGGGGCGCTGGTGCAGTGGTGGTATGGCCACAACGCCGTGGGCTTCTTCCTGACCGCCGGTTTCCTGGGCATGATGTATTACTTCGTGCCCAAGCAGGCCGAACGCCCGGTCTATTCCTATCGGCTGTCGATCATCCACTTCTGGGCGCTGATCTTCCTCTATATCTGGGCTGGCCCGCACCACCTGCACTATACCGCGCTGCCCGATTGGGCGCAGACGCTGGGCATGGTCTTCTCGGTCATGCTGTGGATGCCGAGCTGGGGCGGCATGATCAACGGCCTGATGACGCTCAATGGCGCTTGGGACAAGATCCGCACCGACCCGATCATGCGCATGCTGGTGATGAGCCTGGCTTTTTACGGCATGAGCACGTTCGAAGGCCCGATGATGAGCGTGAAGAGCGTCAACTCGCTCTCGCACTATACCGACTGGACCATCGGCCACGTGCATTCCGGCGCGCTCGGCTGGAACGGTATGGTGACATTCGGCGCGCTCTATTACCTCGTGCCGCGCCTGTGGAACCGCGAGCGGCTCTATTCGCTGCGCATGGTCAACTGGCACTTCTGGTGCGCCACGCTGGGCATCGTGTTCTATGCCGCCTCGATGTGGGTGGCGGGGATCACCCAAGGGCTGATGTGGCGCGAATACGGGCCTGACGGCTATCTGGTGAACAGCTTTGCCGAAACCGTGGCTGCGCTGCACCCGATGTATGCCCTGCGTGCCTTTGGTGGCCTGCTCTACCTGAGCGGTGGGGTGATCATGGTGATCAACATCACCAAGACGATCCTGGGCCAGTATCGCACCGAAGCCCCCATGCACGATGCCGCATTCGATCCCGCCAAGGATCGCCCCATCGTGGCCCAGCCGGCCTGACCGCCCGCGAGATAAGGAAACTCGAACAATGTCCAGCATTGTTGAGCGTCACAAGACGCTGGAGCGCAATGTCACCCTGCTGGCAGTCCTTGCCTTTGCCGCGGTGACGATCGGCGGGATCGTGGAAATCGCCCCGCTGTTCTGGATCGACAACACCATCGAGAAGGTGGAGGGGATGCGCCCCTACACCCCGCTGGAGCAGGCCGGCCGCGACATCTACGTGCGCGAGGGCTGCTATGTCTGCCATAGCCAGATGATCCGCCCGTTCCGCGACGAGACCGAACGCTATGGCCATTACAGCCTGGCGGCGGAATCGATGTACGATCACCCGTTCCAGTGGGGATCGAAGCGCACCGGGCCGGACCTGGCCCGCGTGGGCGGCAAGTATTCGGATGAATGGCATGTCCAGCATCTGAAAGACCCGCGCTCGGTCGTGCCGGAATCGATCATGCCGACCTATCAGTTCCTGGCCGGGCGCCCGCTCAACCAGGGCGACATGACGGCAGAGCTGCAAACGCTCTACACCACCGGCGTTCCCTATACGAAGGACCAGATCGCCAAGGCCAACGACGACCTCAAGGCCCAGGCCGACCCGGAAAACGCCACCGAGTTCAAGAAGCGCTGGCCCAAGGCCCAGGTGCGCGACTTCGATGGCGATCCCACCAAGCTGACGGAGATGGATGCGCTGGTCGCCTATCTCCAGATGCTGGGCACGTTGGTGGATGTGAATGCGCCTGCTGCCCAGGAAGACCTGGCCAAGGAGAAGGGGCGATGAGCACGTATGACGCGCTGCGCCATTTTGCCGACAGCTGGGCGCTGGTGGTGATGGGCGCGATTTTCCTGGCCCTGTGCATCTGGCCGTTCCGCCGCGGGGGCAAGTCCTCCGGCAGGGAAGCGGCCAACTCGATCTTCACGGAGGATCACGATGGCTGACAAGCGCATCGACGAGCCCACCGGCGTTGAAACCGTCGGACACGAATGGGACGGCATCGAAGAACTCAACACGCCCTTGCCGCGCTGGTGGCTGTGGACGTTTTACGCCACGATCGTTTTCGCGATCGGCTATGTGGTGGTCTATCCGGCTATCCCCGGCCGCCATGCGGCAACCGCGGGCACGCTGGGCTGGACCAGCCGTGGCGCGCTGGACAAGGACCTGAAGGCGGCCGACGCCGCCCGGGCCCAGACCCGCGCGGCGATTGCGGCGACGCCGGTGGAAAAACTGGCGGACAATCCGCAACTGCTGCGCGCCGCGATCGAGGGCGGGGCTGCCGCGTTCAAGCAGAACTGCGTGCAGTGCCATGGCGCGGGCGCGGCCGGCTCCAAGGGCTATCCCAACCTCAACGATGACGACTGGCTGTGGGGCGGCGATATCGCCACGATCCACCAGACGCTGGAACACGGCATCCGCTATCCCGGTGACGAGCAGACCCGCGTGAGCCAGATGCCCGCATTTGGCAAGGATGGCATCCTGACCGCCGCCCAGGTGCAGGACGTGGTCAGCCACGTGCGCGTGATCAGCGGGCAGGACAAGCCCAATGCTTCGTCCACGCGCGGTGCCCAGATCTTTGCCGACAACTGCAGCGTGTGCCACGGCGCCAATGGCGAGGGTAACCGCACGGTGGGCGCGCCGCGCCTCAATGACAAGATCTGGCTCTATGGTGGCGATCGCGCCACGCTGACGCAGACCGTCACCTATGCCCGCCAGGGCGTGATGCCGGCATGGGGACAGCGGCTGGACCCGGTCACCATCAAGATGCTGGCCGCCTACGTCCACTCGCGCGGGGGCGGGGAAGCCCTTCCACCTGCAGCGCCTGAGGCGCCGGCAACGGCCGCCGTTGCCCAAGCAAGGTAACCCAGACCATGCCCGCTGATCCCAAGCTCAAGCTGGTAGCCTCCACCCCCGCGCCGCAAGGCGGGGGTGGGGCACCCCACGAACCATCGCTCTATGCCCGGCGCGAACCTGTTTGCCCGAGCAAGATCGATGGGCGGTTCCGGCGCTTCAAATGGGCCGTCATGGCGTTTTGCCTGGCAGTCTATTGGGGCACGCCGTGGCTGCGCTGGGATCGCGGGCCCTGGGCGCCTCACCAGGCGGTGCTGATCGACCTGGCACATCGCCGGTTCTACATGTTCGGCATCGAAATCTGGCCGCACGAGTTCTATTTCGTGGCCGGGCTATTGATCATGGCGGGCATCGGCCTGTTCCTGGTCACATCGGCGGTGGGCCGGGCGTGGTGCGGCTATGCCTGCCCGCAGACGGTGTGGACCGATCTGTTCCAGCATGTTGACCGCCTGATCGATGGCGATCGCAACGCGCAGCTGGCGCTGGACCGCGCGCCGTGGACGGCGCGCAAGGTGACCAAGCGTGTGGCCAAGTGGGCCATATTCTTGGGCCTGAGCTTTGCCACCGGCGGGGCGTGGATTTTCTATTTCGCCGACGCGCCCACGCTCCAGCGCGAATTCTGGACCGGCACTGCGCCGGGCGTCGCCTATGGCTGCGTCGCCGTGCTCACGTTCACCACGTTCTGGCTGGGCGGATTCATGCGCGAGCAGGTGTGCGTCTATATGTGCCCCTGGCCACGCATCCAGTCGGCCATGCTCGACGAAAAGTCGCTGATCGTAACCTACAAGGATTGGCGTGGCGAGCCGCGCGGGTCGCTCAAGCAGGCCAAGCGCCTGCCTGGCGCAGTGGGCGACTGCATCGACTGCAAGCAGTGCGTGGCGGTGTGCCCCACCGGGATCGACATTCGCGAAGGCGCGCAGATTGGCTGCATCACCTGCGGCCTGTGCATCGATGCCTGCGACCGGGTGATGGGCCAGGTCGGCCGCGCGCGCGGCCTCATTGACTATTGCACGCTCGATGATGCCGAACACGAGCGGCGCGGCGGGGCCGCCAAGCCGTTGATCCGCGCGATCTTCCGCCCGCGCACGCTGGTCTACCTGGGCCTGTGGGGTGGGATCGGTCTGGCGCTGCTGTTCATGCTGGGCCAGCGCACCCGGCTCGACCTGTCGGTCGCGCGCGATCGCAACCCTGAATTCGTCCAGCTTTCCAACGGTTCGGTGCGCAATGGCTTCACCGTCAAGCTGCGCAACATGGAAGACCGGCCGCGCCAGGTCGTGCTGTCGCTCGATGGCTTGCCGCAAGGCGCGATCTATAGCGACGAGATGGACGCAGCCGCGGCGCGGCCCGCGCTGGGCTTCACCGTGCCGGCCGATACCACGCAGCGCCTGCGCATCTATGCCGTGGTGCCCGGCGGCGCCGCGCGCGAGCGGCATTTCACCTTCCGCCTCTCTGCCCAGGCCCGGCCCGGTGAACAGCCGGCGCAAGATGCCGTGAAAACCGAATTTTCCGCCCCCGGCGACACCGACTAGCAAGGAGCACAGCCGATGACCCAGCATCGTCTTCCGCAGGATGCCATGCCCGTTACACGCGTGGCCCGCCCGTTTACTGGCCGCCATATGGCCGCGATCCTGATCACGTTCTTTGGCGTGGTCATCATCGTCAACGTGGTCATGGCGCGGCTTGCCCTGTCAACGTTCGGCGGGGTGGTGGTGGAAAATTCCTATGTCGCCAGTCAGAACTTCAACCGCTGGCTGGGCGAGGCACGCAGCGAAAAGGCACTGGGCTTTGCCGGCAGCATCGCGCGCGACGAGACTGGCGCGCTCGCCGTGGTGCTGAACGATGCGCAGGGCCGTGCGATTGCCGGGGCGGCGGTGACCGCGCTGGCCGAACATCCGCTGGGCCTGCGTGATGACCTGGCGCTCAGCCTGAAAGAAACGGCGCCGGGCCATTATCGCGCCGCGCTGCCTGGCGGGCGCTGGCGCATCAAGCTCAAGGTCATGCAGCATGGCGCCACATGGCGCATGATGGGCGACGTGGGATGACCCGCGCCGCCCAGACCCTGGCGCCGGCCGATGCCATGGCACCGGCACCGCTGCACACCGCGTTGTCGGTGCCGGGCATGCATTGCGGCGGCTGCATGGGCAAGGTGGAGCAGGCGCTGGCCGCCGTGCCCGGCGTGGTCGCCGCGCGCGCCAATCTCACTGCGCGCAGCGTCGGCGTCGATCACGTGGCGGGGGTGGCCGTGCCCGATCTGGTGGCGGCGCTGGCGGCCACCGGCTTTGCCGCGCAGCCGCGCGCCACGGTGCTGGAACAGGCGCCTTCTGCCGTGCGGCCACTGCTGGCACCGCTGGCCGTGGCGGCGTTTGCCTGCATGAACGTGATGCTGCTGTCGGTCAGCGTGTGGTCGGGGGCCGATGGCGCGACGCGCGATCTGTTCCACTGGCTTTCGGCGCTGATCGGGGTGCCGGCGATTGCCTATGCCGGACGGCCGTTCTTTGCCTCGGCATGGGGCGCCTTGAAGCACGGGCGCACCAACATGGATGTGCCGATCTCCATCGGCGTGACGCTGGCCACCGCGCTGTCGTTCTATGAAACCGTGACTCACGGGGCAGAGGCGTGGTTCGATGGCACGCTGATGTTGTTGCTGTTCCTGCTGGCCGGGCGCGCGCTGGATGCGATGATGCGCGATCGCGCGCGGGCCGGGGTGGATGCCCTGCTGCGCCAGGCCGCGCCGGGGGCCATGGTGGTGGCCGCCGATGGCACGCCCGCTTGGCTGGCGGCAACAGACCTGGCGCCGGGCATGATCATGCGCGTGGCCGCCGGAGAGCGGCTGGCTGCCGATGGTGTGATCCTGCGCGGGGCGAGCCGGCTCGACCGTTCGCTGCTGACCGGTGAAAGCGCTGCCGTTGCCGCCAAGGTGGGTGACCTGGTGCTGGCCGGCACGCTGAATGAAGAGGCGCCGCTCGACGTGGAAGTGCGCGCGATCGGCGAGGATACCGCCCTGGCCGAGATCGCCCGCCTGATGGAGACGGCCGGTCAATCACGCTCGCGCTATGTGCGGATCGCCGATCGGGCTTCGCGCCTCTATGCCCCGGCGGTGCACAGCCTTGCGGCGCTGACCTTTGTCGGCTGGATGCTGGCCGGAGCCGGGCTGTACAAGGCGCTGGTGATTGCCATCGCCGTGCTGATCATCACCTGCCCCTGCGCGCTGGGGCTGGCGGTGCCGGTGGCGCAGGTGGTCGCGGCGGGCGCGCTGATGAAGCGTGGCGTGCTGATCAAGGACGGCTCGGCGCTGGAACGGCTGGCCGAAGTGAACCGCATGCTGATCGACAAGACCGGCACGCTGACCCTGGGGCGCCCGGTGCCCGACGCCAGCGCACTCGATGCCTTGACGCCACAGGAAGCCGGCGTCGCGCTGGCGCTGGCCAGCCACAGCCGCCATCCGCTGTCGCTGGGCCTGGCTGAGGCTTTGGCCGCGCGCGGGGTAAAGGCGGCGCCGCTCAGCGAGGTGGAGGAAGTGCCCGGACGCGGGGTGACCGCGCTGTGGCAGGGCATTGCCGTGTCGCTGGGCCGGCCATCCTCGCCCGCCGGCGGCATGGCGGCGGCGCTGGCGCTGGGGGCTGATCCCGTGCGCCTGATCGGCTTTGCCGACTGCCTGCGGCCCGATGCCCAGGCCGCGCTGGCGGCCCTGCGGCGTCAGGGGCTGGAAGCCTCGATCCTGTCGGGCGACAATGCCCAGGCGGTGGCCCATGTGGCGCGGGAAACCGGATTGACCGCGCAGGCCAGTGCCTCTCCGCAAGACAAGCATGACGCGATCGCGCGGCTGACGGCCGGCGGGCGCCGGGTGCTGATGGTGGGCGATGGGCTCAACGATGGCCCGGCGCTGGCGGCGGCCCATGCCTCGATCGCGCCGGGCACGGCCAGCGACGTGGGGCGCCAGGCCGCTGACGTGGTCTTTACCGGCACCTCGCTCATGGCGCTGCCGCGCTGCGTTGCCATGGCCCGCGCCACGATGCGGGTGGTGCGCCAGAACTTTGCCCTGGCGATTGCCTATAACCTCCTTGCCGTGCCGCTGGCGATGGCGGGGCTGGTTACGCCACTGATCGCGGCGGTCGCGATGTCGACCTCCTCGCTGATCGTCGTGGCCAATTCCCTGCGGCTGTCGTGGGTGGGGAGAGACGTGGCATGACCTCTATCGCGGTTCTCATTCCGATCGCGCTGGGCATGGGCCTGATCGGGCTTTGCGCGTTTTTCTGGGCCCTGCGGCGCGGGCAGTTCGTCGACCTGGATGGCGCGGCGGCGCGCATCCTGATCGACGAGGCCGACGAAGCGGATCGGCAGCCATGACCCGGCGCGGCCGCCTGTGGCTGGTCACGCCGGCCTGCGCGCTGGCGGTGCTGCGGCTGGTGCTGCCGGCACCCGCGCTGGCGCAGGTGGGCGGTGGCAGTGCCTTTGCCGTGCCGATCTGCGGCGAGGCGGGCCATGTCCTGGTGATCCGCATTCCCGGCCAAGGCCAGCAGCGCAAGCCCCAGGGCGATGGCACCGCGCCGTGTTGCGCGATTTGCCATAGCGCAATGCGCAAGCGCGCCACGGGCGATAGCTGCTGTGGCGAGGAGGACGATGACGATGTCGCTTGAAGCAGGCCCAGCTGCCCAGATGAACACCGCCGTTGCCGCGATTGCCGGGGCGATGCCGCCGCAATCGGGCGAGCGATTCGATGATTGGACCTGGTATCCCGAACTGCTGGCGCGGCCGGTGCCGCGCTATACCAGCTATCCCACAGCGGCCGAATTTGCCGACGCCGATCTGGCCGATGCGCAAGCGCGGGCGCTGGGCCTGCTGCGCGGGCCGGTCTCGCTCTATCTGCATATCCCCTATTGCCAGGAAATCTGCTGGTATTGCGGCTGCAACACCGGTGCTGCCAACCGCAGCCAGCGCCTTGCCGCCTATCTCGGCGCGCTTCACCGCGAGATCGAGATGGTGGCCCAGCTGATCGGGCCGCAGGCGCGGATCACGCGGATCGCCTTTGGCGGGGGCAGCCCCAACGCAATTTCACCCACCGATTTCGTGCGGCTGATCGATACGCTCACGCTCAATTTCCGCCTGGCGCGCCCGGTCATCTCGCTTGAACTCGATCCGCGCAGCCTCATGCCGCAATGGTTCACCGCGATCGCCGGGATCGGCGTGATCAAAGCGAGCCTGGGCGTGCAGACTTTCGATCCGCGCGTGCAGGCGGCGATCGGCCGCGTGCAGCCGCAGGACGACATTGCCCGCGCGATGGATGGCCTGCGCGGGGCCGGGGTGGATTCGATCAATTTCGACCTGATGTATGGTCTGCCCCATCAGGACGAGGCCGTGCTCGACCAGACGCTCGACACCGCCATTGCCATGGCGCCCGATCGCGTTGCGCTGTTCGGCTATGCCCATGTGCCGCACGTGGTGCCGCGCCAGCGGCGGATCGACGTGGCCGCGCTGCCGGGCCAGCGCACCCGCTTTGCCATGGCCGCGCAAGGATCGGCGCGGCTACGCGCGGCGGGCTATGACGCGATCGGGTTCGATCACTTTGCCCTGCCGGATGATGACCTGGCCAAGTCACGCCGCAATGGCACGCTGCGCCGCAACTTCCAGGGCTTTACCGACGATAGCGCCGGCGCGCTGATCGGCCTTGGCGCCTCGTCGGTCGGGGTCTTTCCCGGCCTGCTGGTGCAAAACGAAAAGAATGCCGGGCGCTATCGCCAGCAGCTGGAAAGCGGGCGCCTTGCTGGCACGCGCGGCGTGGTCCAGACGGTGCAGGACCAGCGCCGCGCGGCGGTGATCGAGACGCTGCTGTGCCAGGAGGCGGTAGACCTGCCGGCCGACCTGCTGGACGAAGCGCGCGACGGCCTGGCGCCGTTCGTGGCCCGCGGCCTGGCACGTATCGAGGGGCAGCGCCTGGTCCTGGCACCACACAGCGCGCCCTATCACCGCTCCATCGCCGTGCTGTTCGATGCCTATCGCGGCGGCGGGCACCAGTTCAGTTCTGCGGTGTGACTGAAACACGGGGCAGCCAAGCCGCTGGCGCGGTTTTTGCCACACTTTGAGGAAATAGCTATGCGCCCGGTCTGTTAGCGGGTGCACAACCGCGCGTTGAGGGGCTAGGCTTTTCTCCTGCCAAATGCGGGGAGAGTTCATGAAGCCGATCGAAGCCATCATGCGCACGGCGCCTGTCATTCCGGTGCTGGTGATCGATGATGTGGCCCATGCCCTGCCGGTCGCCCGCGCCCTGGTGGCCGGCGGCTTGCGCGTTCTGGAAGTCACGCTGCGCACGCCTGCCGCGCTCGAGGCGATTACGGCGATGAAAAGCGTTGAAGGCGCCATCGTCGGCGCCGGCACGGTGACCAATCCCGATGAACTCAAGGCCGCGATCGACGCCGGCGCCGAGTTCATCGTGTCGCCCGGCCTTACTGATCGCCTGGGCCAGGCGGCGGTGGATGCGGGTATTCCGTTCCTGCCCGGCACGGCCTGCGCCGCCGATATCATGCGCGGCCTTGACCTGGGGCTGACGCATTTCAAGTTCTTCCCGGCGTCCACCTCGGGCGGGTTGCCTGCGCTCAAGGCGCTGGCCGCGCCGTTCTATCAGGCGCGCTTCTGCCCCACCGGCGGGATCAGCGCGGCAACTGCCCCCGAATGGCTGGCGTTTGATCGCGTGCTGTGCGTGGGCGGCAGCTGGGTCGTGCCCAAGGGCGCGCCGGACGAGGCCGAGATCGAGCGCCTGGCGCACGAGGCCTCGGCCCTCGCGAAGGGCTGAGGGGCCCAGGCGCGGGTGGCGGGCAGGAAAGTTCGCTCGACAGGAAAGCCGGATGGCGCAGCAAGGCCAGCAGGGGGGAAACGGCAGATGAAGACCGTCGCAAAGCTTAGGGACCGTTTGCGCAAGCTGCATGAACGGACGTCTGAAACGCCGCTGTTCAATCCGGTTTTCCAGCTGAGCCACGATCTGTCGCGCGATCTGGAAACCGGCGCCCTGTCGCTCGACGACATGGAAGGCCTGGTGGCCGAGCTGGAATGCGAGGCCTTGCAAAGCCGCGCTGGACGCCTGCGCCGCTTGGTGGCGCCCACCGATCCGCAGGAAAACCTGTCACGCATCGCGGCCCTGCTGGACGAGGAAGACGGCTTCAGCCAGTTCCGCGCCCGCTGGGAAAAGCCGCTGCTGCACGGCGTGTTTACCGCCCATCCCACGTTCCTGCTCAACCCGGCGCAGGCCGATGCCGTGGCCACCGCCGCGCTGGCCGACGATCCGCTGGCCTCCACGGTCTGCGCGCTGCCGGCCCACGGCCCCAAGATCACGCTGGAATTCGAACACCTTGAGGTGTGCAACGCGATCGAGCGGGCCGGCCGCGCGCGCGACCGCATCAACGCCACGCTGCTCTCGCACGCCCGCCAGCGCTGGCCGGGCCGCTGGCTCGATTTCCGCCCGCTGCCGTTCCGCTTTGCCACCTGGGTCGGCTATGACATGGATGGCCGCACCGACATCGGCTGGCACACCTCGATCGCGTTCCGCCTGCGCGAAAAGGCACGGCGCCTGGGCACCTATCGTGCCAGCCTGGCTGGCCTGGCGCCCGATCATGCGCTGATCGCCACGCTTGATGCGGCGCAGATCCATGCCTCTGACATGGCGGAGCTGTTTTCCCGCCCGCTCGATACGCCCGAAGCGCTGGCCGCTGCCGCCAACCGCATGACGGCCGACGATCCGGCCAAGCTGCTGAGCCTGACGCCGCTGATCGAGACGCTCGAAGCCGATGCGGCCGGGGCCGAGGATGGCGATCTGGCGGTGGGCCTGGCCACCCTGGCCGGCGCCATGCGCGCCGATGGCCTGGGCATGGGGTGGATCCACTTCCGCGTGAATTCCTCGCAGCTTCACAATGCCTTGCGCCGCCGGATTGACCCGGAAGGCACGCTCGACATCGCCAGCAAGAGCGCGATCTCGCGGCTGCGCGAGCTGCTGGCCGAGGTCAAGCCGCTGCGCGTCAACTTTGCCGCGCTGGCGATCGAGACCAGCACCGCGATCCGCCAGTTCCTGGCGATGGCGCAGATCCTGCACCATATCGATGCCGATGCGCCGATCCGCATGCTGATCGCCGAATGCGAACAGCCGCAGACCGTGCTGGCCGCGCTCTATTTCGCCAAGCTGTTCGGCATCGATGACAAGGTCGACGTTTCGCCCTTGTTCGAAACCGAAACCGCGCTGGAACATGGCGGCCGCTTCCTCGAAGCGCTGCTGGCCGAAGAAGCCTATCGCGATTACGTGCGCCGCCGCGGCCGCGTGTCGATCCAGACCGGCTTTTCCGACGCCGGGCGCTTTATCGGCCAGCTGCCGGCCGCGCTCGCGATCGAGCGCCTGCAAGGCCGCCTGGCTGAAGCGATGACCAACAACGGGCTGGCCGATGTGGCCGCCCTGGTGTTTGACACCCACGGCGAATCCATGGGGCGCGGCGCGCATCCCGCCGGCTTTGCCGATCGCCTGACCTGGCCGCTCAGCCGCTGGGCGCGCCGCCGCTTTGCCAAGGCGGGCATCGCGCTGGAAGCCGAAGCCAGTTTCCAAGGCGGCGATGGCTATCTGTTCTTCCGCAACGACGAACTGGCGCTGGCCACGCTGGCCCGCATCGCCGAAGCCGAAGTGGCGTTCACGGCGCCGGCATCGCGCGATCCGTTCTATGATCGCACCGATCTCAGCCTCGATTTCTATCGCGCGATCCGCCGCGTGCAGCGCGATCACCTGAAAAGCGCGACTTATGCCCGCGCGGTGACCGCGTTCGGCCTGGGCATGCTGACGCCCACGGGCAGCCGCGTCTCGCGCCGCCAGTCCGACATTTCGGCTGACCGCTCGATGAGCCTGCGCCAGATCCGCGCGATCCCGCACAACGCCATCCTGCAGCAGATCGGCTATCCGGTGAACGTGATCGCCGGCGCGGGCACGGCGGCTGGTGACGAGATGGAGGCGATTGCCGAACTCCTCGGCCAGTCTGACCGGGGCAACCAACTGGTGCGCCTGCTGCGCGCGGCCAATGGCCTGGCCTCGATCAAGACGGTGGCCGCCTATGGCGAGCTGTTCAATTCCGCCTATTGGGCCAGCCGGCCCTATCGCGGCACTGAAACCGCGCTGGAAGCAGCGTGCATGGCCCTGGCCGAATACCTGACCAAGGACGATCGTTCGGGCGTGTTCCGCCGCCTGACCTCGCGCCTGCGGGTGGACTGGATGAAGCTGCACCGCCTGCTCGCGTTGGTGCCGGGCATGCCCTCCGGGCGCGATCCGGTGGTCGATGCCGAGCGGCGCAATATCGGCCTGCTACAGGCCGTGCGCCTGTCGCTGCTGATGCACATGTTCCTGCGCGCGGTGCAGGTGCCGCCGTTCTCCCGTTCCAACGACGTGAGCCGCGACGACGTGCTGGAAATGGTGCTGTCGCTGCGCGTGGACGATGCACTGGCGCAGTTGCGCCGGGCCTATCCGGTGGCGATGCCGCACGTGGCCGATTTCAGCGTGGACGAGCCGAGCGACTTTCCCGATCATGAGGGCGAAGATTATGGCGCGATCCGCGCCCGCTTCATCGACCCGATCGAGCGGGCCCACGCGCTCAACCTGCGCGTGGCCGTGGCCGTGGCCAACTACTTCGGCGCCCACGGCTAAGCCGCGCAGAGCTTAAACGCTGCGGTTTTCGCCCAGGCGGCGGTGCCAGGCCATCGCCGCCGCGCCCGCCAGCATGCGCAAGGTGCCCAGTCCCTGGGCATGGGCCATCGCGCCGCTGGTGCGGTTGATCAGGCCACCCAGATCGTGCAGCGCGGTTTCGGCCTCGATGCTGGCGAGGCCAGCCGCTCGACGCACCGTTTCGATCTCGGCAAAGGGGCGGGCGGCGCTGACCGCGTCGAAATAGGCGCGGTTGGCGGCAATGCCTTCGGCGATGCGCCCGGGCAAGGACGCGCCGAAATCGGGCCACAGCAGGAAGACCGCGAGCAGGGCCGCCAGGCTGCCGATGACATTGTCGATCATCCGCGCCGCGGCAATGCCTTCGCCGGGATGGAGCATGGCCGTGACAATCACGAACAGCATCGTCAGGAACACGACGAACACGGTATAATTCACCGCGCGCAGGGCAATCGCCACGCCGGCCAGCAGCGTGGCGAGGCAGGCGAGTGGCACGGTTTCCGCCCCGCCGAGCAGCAGCAGGGCCGAGGCGAAGAGCCCGCCCAGCACACTGCCCAAAATGCGTTCGAGGCAGCGCGCCCAGGTGACGCGAACCCCGCCTTGCAGGACGACGACGACCGCCATCGCTGCCCAATAGGGATAGCCCAGTCCAAAGGTGAGCGCGGCGGCATAGACCGCCACCAGCCCGGCGGTCTGCCGCAGGGCCTGTTGCACCGCCGCGCGCGACAGGGGGCGGGCGCGCAGCACACCGCCCGCTGACGGCAGCGGTGCGGCGGGTGGGACGGGGGCGGCAAAGGCCTGGGCCATGGCCAGGGTGCAGCCGGCGCATAGGTCATCGCGCAGCCCGCAGGCCAGGGCGTGCAGGCGGCGCAGTGCCCAGGGCAGGGCGGCAGGTTCCGCGATGCCGGGCGGCATGGCGCGGTCGTGCATCCAGGCGAGCAGCGCGGTGCGGCAGGCCCGCGCCACGGCCAGCCGCTCGCGCGCCGCACCGACCTGCTCGATAAAGCCCTGGTCCAGTGCGATCAGCGCGCCAAACAGGGTTTCGGCCGTGGCCAGCGCCTGGTGATGGGGGGCAAGGCCGGTGGTCTGTACGGCATAGCGATCGAGCAGGCTGCGCAGCCGCTCTACCGCCAGGCGCACGGTGCGGCGATGCTCGGCATGTTCGCTGTGCCAGGCGCCATCGCGGTGCGGGCCCTCACCCAGGCTGACGAGGCTTTCGGCCATGTCGAGCAGGCGCACGATCACGGCATCGCTGGCGCGCACCAGCGGGCGCAGCGCATCGATCGGCCAGAGCAGCGTGATCAGCAGAAAGGCCCATGTCGCCCCGGCGAGAAAGGCCAAGGCCTGCGCGCCGGCGAGGTGCAGCCCCTGCGGAAAGCCCACGGCGACCACTGCCACCACGCCGAGCAGCGTGCCGAGCAACCCGCCATAGGCAATGCGCCCGCAGGCCAGCAGCACGGCAAACACCAGGATGGGCCCCAATAGCAGTCCCGCCATGGGCCAGAGCGCGGCGAGCGCACTGCCGGCAAAGGCCATGGCCGTGCCCGCGCCCAGGAACGTGCCCAGCATGCGCCGCCGCACCGCATCGGGTGCCGGGGCATCGCACAGGCAGGTCCAGAATGCCGCGAAGACCGACCAGCCCAGCACGGATAGCCCGCTGGCCAGAGCCAGCGTCAGCGGCGCGCCCACCGCCAGCGCGGCGCGCAGCCCCTCGGCCAGGTCGAAATGCTCGGGGACAAGCCCGAACGAGCGCAGTTCGAGCCGCCGTGCCACCCAGCGCAGCATGCTGTCGGGGCGGCGCCTCATGACTGGCCGCGTGGCAAGAGGGGCGGGGGCGGGATCGGACATGGCAGAGCCGCGCTCCTGCCCAGCGCCACGGGGCGCAGCAATTGCCATTCTTGCATTCGCAGTTGCGCCGCGTTCATCGCACCAGGGTGCGGCCGTGCTTCACCGGTCGGGCCGGAGCGTGGAACACGGCGCCAGCCGAAAGGCGGCTGCCGCGCACGACCAGCAGGATGCGGTCGCCGGCCTCGATCCGCACGTCTTCGCCGGGGTGCTGGATCTGCTGGCCACCGGCGCGATCGATCTGGACGATGAAATAGGCGCCGTTGCCGCGCCGCTCTGCCTCGCCCACGCTGGCGCCGGTCAGCGCGCCCTTGGCCGGGCAGGTCACCACTTCCAGGTCCAGCCCGAAATCGTGCAGCTTGCGCTTTACATCGCCCATCGGGCTGTTTTCCCCCATCGCCGCACCGGTGGCGGGATAGAGGATCAACTCGGTGATGCGCTCGGCCCCGATGTGGGTGGGCAGCACGACCTTGTCTGCGCCGGCGTGGAACAGCTTGCTTTCGGTGGACGGCGCCTCGCCCCGGGCGATGATCTGCACGGCGGGATTGAGATTGCGGGCCGAGAGGGTGATGAACACGTTGGCGGCATCGTCGGGTAGCACCGTGGCCAGAACCTTGGCCCGGGTGATGCCGGCTTCCTTGAGCGTTTCTTCCAGCGTCGCCTCTCCCACCAGGGTCAGGCAGCCATGGCTGCGCGCTTCTTCGGCCTTGGCGGGGGAGCGTTCCAGCACGAGGAACGGGTGGCCTGCTTCGGCCAGGGCCTTGGCCAGTTGCACGCCGATGCGGCCATAACCGCAGATGATGGTGTGCCCGTTCAGACGTTCGATTTCGGTGTGCATGCGATCAAGCCCCAGAAGGCGGCGGAACTGGAACAGGGTGAAGACCTGGACGAGCGCGCCGGTCAGCACGATCATCCCGGTGCAGCCCAGCACGATCGTCATCGTCGTCCACAGCCGCAGGAACGTGCCATCGATCGGCCGCACTTCGCCATAGCCGACCGAAAAGATCGTCAGCAGCACCATGTAGGCGGCATCGCCCAGCGGCCAGCCGGCGCGGACATAGCCCATCGTCGACACCGCAAACAGCGCCACGACATAAAGCAGCGTGCCCGCCAGCAGCCGCAAAGGTGAACCCAGCACGCTGTTGGCGCCATGCGAGAATGCCGATTCGCTGCCCTGCCTGATGTCTGCCATTGCCCCCGTCCGGCCTGGAGTGTGGCGGGCGATCATGGTGCTGTCCAGCGCGCGGGCGCCACTCAGTGCGCGCTGATGGCGTCTTCCACGCGGGCGAGGGCGGCAGCAAGCGGATCGGTTTCACCCAGCAGGCGGAACGTGCCGTTGAGCGCGAAGAAGCAGTGACCGTGCACCGTTGCCAAGAGCGAGCGCGCCAAGGGCTGGGCCTCTGCCCGCCGGGCGGGGGGCAGGGCGGCGGCCACTTCGCGCACCACGACATCGGTGATCGCGGTGACGCGGGCGGTGTAATCGGGTGGCGGCACCTCGTTTTCCGGCAGGCGGAAATCGTAGAGCGCGGTCCAGGCGTGGCGATGGTGGCTGGCAAAATCGAAATAGGCGGCGATCGCCTGGGCCAGGCGGTTTTCGCTTTGCCCCGCCAGCCGATCTTCCAGCGCGGCGCGCCACAGATCGAGCGTGTGGCCATTGATGGCCAGCATCAGCGCATCCAGGCTGCCCATGACGTTGTAGATCGTACCAATCGAATAGCCGATGCGCTTGGCCACCTCGCGCGCGGAAAAGCGGGCAAAGCCCACTTCGGAAAGCTGGCGATGCCCCTCGCGCACGATCATGGCGTGCAGCTCTTCGCGGGTATGATCTGATCGGCGGCCCATGCCGACTGCTTTAACCGAGAAAATGAACACCGTCTAATTATTTAATTGAACGATGTATAATTCTGTGGGAGGTACTGGGCCACCGCCGGTGAGTCGCGGCGTGAACGGGTAACATTCGGCAATCCTTAAGCTGTTGCCGGCCAAGCACGGGCCGGGGCAGCGCAGACGGGGTAAAGGCGCATGGCGAAATCTGATATCGGGCTGTTGGGCACACGCCGGTTCGGGCCGATTTTCGTGGTGCAGTTCCTGGGCGCGTTCAACGACAACCTGTTGAAATTCGCGCTGCTGTTTCTGGCCAACTTCGGCCTCTACGCCGCCGCGCCCGACAAGGCCAAGATGCTGGCGGCAGTGGCCACCGGCCTGTTCATCCTGCCCTATTTCCTGTTTTCCGCGCTGGCCGGGCAACTGGCCGATGGCATGGACAAGGCGCGCCTGGTGCGCTGGATAAAGGGGGCCGAACTTGCGATAATGGCGGTGGCCATGGCCGGTTTCTGGCTGCTCTCGGTGCCGCTGCTGCTGGCCGCGCTGTTCCTGATGGGGCTGCATTCCACGCTGTTTGGCCCGGTCAAGTATTCGATCCTGCCCCAGCATTTGCGCGGGGACGAGATCATGGGCGGCACCGGCCTGATCGAGGGCGGCACGTTCCTGGCCATTCTTGGCGGGCAATTGCTGGCCGGGGTGATGCCCTCGCATCTGGCGGGCTTGGCGCTGACCGCGCTGGCGCTGGTGGGCTTCCTGGCGAGCCTGGCCGTGCCGGCGGCGCCCGCAGGCCGCTCGGTCGAGCGGCTGGACTGGAACCTGTGGCGCGGCACCATGGCCATTCTCGACGATGCCCGCGCCATTCGCCCGGTGTGGGGCGCGATCCTGGGCACCAGCTGGTTCTTTGCCGCCGGCGCCGTGCTGGTTTCGGAATTTGCCCCGCTGGTCAGCGGCACGCTGGCGGCGCGCCAAGACGTTGCCACGCTGTTCCTGATTGTGTTCTCGCTGGCGATCGCGGCCGGTTCGGTCTGCGTCAACCTGCTGCTCAAGGGCGAAGTATCGGCGCGGTGGGTGCCGCTTTCCGCGCTGGGCCTGGCGGCCGGACTGATCGACCTGTGGATTGCCGCCAGCGGCTTTTCGGTGGAAGTGGCCGGTGCCTCGATCGGGCAGTTCCTGGCGACCGACGGGGCCTGGCACATTCTGATTGACCTGGGCGTGATCGCCTTTTCCGGCGGCATGTTCATCGTGCCGCTGTACGCCATCATCCAGGTGAAAAGCCCGGTGGAGCAGTGCTCGCGCCTGATCGCGGCCAACAACGTGGTCAATGCCGCGCTCACCGTGGCGGTGGTGCTGGTCGTGGCTGGCCTGCTGGCGCTGGGCGTGGACGTGCCCGATCTGATCGGCGTGCTGGGCTTTGCCACGCTCGCCGTGGCGCTGGCCAGCGTGTGGCTGCTGCCCGAAACGCTGTTCAAGGACGTGATCCGCCTGACGCTCAAGGTGCTCTATCGCGTAGAGGTGCAGGGCCTTGAACACATGCCGCGCGCGGGCGAGGGGGCGGTGGTGGTGGTCAACCACCTGTCGTTCCTGGATGGCGTGCTGCTCGGCGCGTTCCTGCCGGGCAAGCCAACCTTTGCCGTCCACACCGCGATCGCCAAGTCTTGGTGGATCCAGCCGTTCCTCAAGCTGTTCAAGGCCTTTCCGGTCGATCCCACCAATCCCATGGCGGCCAAGGCGATGGTGCGCACGGTGCGCGATGGCGCGTGCCTGGTGATCTTTCCCGAAGGCCGCATCACGGTGACCGGCGCCTTGATGAAAGTGTTCGACGGGCCGGGGATGGTGGCCGACAAGGCCAATGCGCCGATCATCCCGGTGCGCCTGGATGGCCCGCAGTTCTCGCCGTTTTCCTATCTCAAGGGCAAAGTAAAGCTGCGCTGGTTCCCCAAGGTTTCGCTCACCGTGCTGCCGCCGCGCCGCTTTGCCATCGACGGTGAGATGACGGCGCGCGCCCGCCGGGCCGAGGCAGGCCGCCGCCTCTATGACGAGATGAGCGGCATGATCTTTGCCACGTCAGACACGCAGACCACGCTGTTTGCCGCCCTGGCCGAGGCGCGCCGCCTGCATGGCGGCAAGACCCGCGTGCTCGAAGACATCAAGCGCGTGGCGCTCAGCTATGACAAGCTGCTGGTGGGCGCTGGCCTCCTCGGCAAGCGGTTGGACCAGGGCACGGCCGTGGGCGAGGCGGTGGGCCTTCTGATGCCCAACGTCAACGGCGCGATGGCGGCGTTCTTTGCCCTGCAGGCGATCGGCCGCGTGCCGGCAATGCTCAATTTCACCGTGGGCGCGGCGGCCATGCGTTCGGCCTGTGCCACGGCGGCGGTGCGCACGGTGGTGACAGCGCGCGCGTTCGTGGCCCAGGCCAAGCTGGAAGAGGTGATTGCCGCGCTGGAAAGCGATGGCATCACCGTGCGCTATCTCGAGGATATCGGGGCCACCATCGGCGCGGGCGAAAAGCTCTGGGCGCTGTTGCGGGTTGGCCGGCTGGCCCGCGCCCATGCGCGGCGGCGGATCGATGCGGACGCGGCGGCGGTGATTCTGTTCACCAGCGGGTCGGAAGGGCTGCCCAAGGGCGTCGTGCTGTCGCACCGCAACCTGCTGGCCAACTGTGCCCAGCTTTCGGCGCGGATCGATTTCAACAGTGCCGATGTGGTGCTCAACGCGCTGCCGGTGTTCCACTCGTTCGGGCTGACCGGCGGCACGCTGCTGCCGCTGCTTAACGGCATTCGCGTGGTGATGTATCCCAGCCCGCTGCACTATCGCATCGTGCCGGCGCTCGCCTATGACGCCAATGCCACGATCATGTTCGGCACCGATACGTTCCTGGCCGGCTATGCCCGCATGGCCCATACCTATGATTTCTATGCGCTGCGCTATGTCTTTGCCGGGGCGGAAAAGGTGAAGGACGAAACCCGGCGTACCTGGGCCGACAAGTTCGGCCTGCGCATCCTTGAAGGCTATGGCGCCACCGAGTGTGCGCCGGTGATCGCGGTCAACACGCCGATGCACTTCCGCGCCGGCACCGTCGGCCGCCTGCTGCCCGGGATCGAGACGCGACTGGAGCCGGTGCCCGGCATTGCCGAAGGGGCGCGCCTTTATGTGCGCGGGCCCAATGTCATGGCTGGCTATTTCCTGCCCGCGCAGCCTGCCGCGTTGCAACCGCCAGCGGATGGTTGGCACGATACCGGCGATATCGTCACCATCGATGCCGAAGGATTCGTCACCATTCGCGGCCGGGCCAAGCGCTTTGCCAAGATCGGCGGCGAGATGGTGTCCTTGCCGGCGGTGGAGGCGCTGGCGGGCGGGCTGTGGCCGCAGGGTTCCCATGCCGTGGTCACTCGCCCCGATGCGCGCAAGGGAGAGCAACTGGTGCTGTTCACCACCCAGGCCGATGCCACCTTGCGCGCCTTGCAGCAGTGGGGGCGGCAACAAGGCGCGGCAGAGTTGGCCATTCCGCGCGAAATCCGCGTGCTGGAGGCTTTGCCGGTGCTGGGAACGGGCAAGGTGGATTACGTAACGCTGGGCGAATGGGCCGTGCAGGGGGCGGCGCTGTCAGAGGATGAGGAGCACGTCTGAATATGGCGCCGCCGGCCTTGCCTGCCGGCCGGTGCATACATCAGGCAGTCAGGATGGCTTTGGCACAGCCACGGGCCATCCACCCCCGCTGGGAGAAGCATGTGCCATGACGTGCCGCAATCGCATTGCCCTTGTCCTGGCCCTTGCCAGTTCCGCCGCAGTGTTGCCCGGCAGCCTGGCGCTGGCCCAAGCACCTGCCGCCGCCGTGGCTGCCCCGGCCTTGCCGGCCATGCTGCAAAGCCTGCCAGCCGGGCGCTATGTCGTCGACCCGGCGCAGACGGTGGCGCGGTTCAAAGTGCGCTATCTGGGCGTCAACCATGTGGAGGGCACCGTGCCCGGCGCCAGTGGCACGATCATGCTCGATCCGGCCAACCTCGAAACCATGGCGCTCGACGTGGTGATGCCCGCCACGGCCATCGCCACGCAAGACGGCACGTTTGACGATGAACTCAAAGGCCCCGGCCTGTTCGACGTGGCGCATTATCCCACGATCCGCTTTCTGGGCCGCAGGCTGGTGCCGACCGGACCGAACGCCGCGCGGATCGAGGGGGAAGTGACGATGCACGGCGTCACCCGCCCCTTGCTGCTCGATGCGACCTTTGCCGATCCGGCAGGCGCCGCGCCCGGTGCGGGCCTCGCGGTCAATGCTTCGGGCGTGGTACACCGCTCCGAATTCGGGATGACCAAATTTGCCCCGTTCGTGAGTGACGACGTGCGCATCACGATCACCGCCGTGCTCAACCGCGCCGGCTAGGCCCTGCTAGCCCTGCGCGCAGCGCCGGTGGGGCGGCTGCGGCAGGGCTAGCAAGGGGGTCAACCCGGGTGGCCGCCCTCGTGGTGGGCGCGGGCGGCCATGGCGCGTTCCTGTTCGGCCTGATGCTGCGCGGCCATTTGCGCCTGGTGCTGGGCCTGTGCCTGGGCACGCTGCGCCTGCATCTGCTGGGCGCGGGCCATAGCTTCCTCGCGATGCTGCGCCGCTTGCGCCTGCGCCTGTTCGCGGGCCTGGGCTTGGGCCTGGCGTTGCTGGGCCATTTCCTGCGCGCGCTGCTGCTGCATCTGCCGCTGCTGCGCTTGCTGTGCCATGGCGCGTTGTTGGGCCTGGGCGTGCTCAGCCTGCATTGCCTGCGCGCGCTGGGCTTGCTCTTGCGCCCGTTGCGCCTGGGCTTGGGCACGCTGGGCCTGCGCCGCAGCCTGATGCTGTGCGGCCATCTGCTGTTCCTGCGCGCGACGGGCCTGCTGCTGTTGCATCATCTGCGCGCGCTGGTTTGCCGCGCGGGCGGCTGCCTGTTGCTGGGCCTGCTGCTGGGCCATGCGCTGCATCTGTGCGTGCTGCATCGCTGCCTGCTGCATCGAGGCATGTTGCATGGCCGCTTGCTGCGCGCGCTGTTGCGCCACCTGCATCTGGGCGCGCTGCATGGCGGCCTGCTGCGACTGCTGTTGCGCGCGCTGTTGTGCAAAGAGCTGCTGCTGCTGGCGCTGCTGCATGAACTGCTGTTGCTGTTGCTGCATCGCTGCCTGCTGGCGCGCGCGCTGGAATGCGGCCTGCTGGGCCATGGCCTGTTGCTGCTGGGCAAAGGCCGCCTGCTGGCGCTGCTGCTCCTGCCGCTGGCGATCGTTGCCGAACCAGTTGGAGAACCAGCCATACGGCCGCTGCTGCGGCGGGGGCGGTGGCGGGCTATAGACCACCGGGCGCGGCGGGGGCGCCATGAAGCCAACCTGCTGCCACGCGGCAAACTGCTGTGCTTCCATCGCGCGGCGCTGGGCTTCCTGTTGCCACTGCGCGCGCTCCTGCGCCTCGTGTTCCTGGTGATAGGCCTGCCATTCGGCCTGCTGGGCCATGTCTTGCGACCACTGCGCCTGCTGCGCCGCGATTTCCGCGCGGCGCGCGGCCCAGTTGGCGGCAATCACGCCGCGATGCTCGCGCTCTTGCGACAGCTGCGCCAGATAGGCCGCGCGATCATAATAGCGCGAGGCGTAATCGACGCGAGTTTCATAATCGTCGGGCGGCAGCAGATCGCCGCGATCGTCATAGACGGCAACCAGCTGTGGCCCCGAATAGGCATAGCTGTATTGCGGATCGCGCACGAGGTAGGGCGTATCGGAATCCGCCTGGTAGTAATAATAGCGATAGCCGCCATCGACCGGCTCGGCATAGCGGCGATCGCCCAGGCTGGTCTGCCACACCCAGGGATTTACCCCGCCATCGTCATAGGAATAATCCGGCGGGGCATCGCCGATCGCGCGGGTCACCCCTTCGGCGCGATCGAGATAGGCATAGGCATCGCGCTGGTTGGCGACGCGCGCCACGCGCACCCGGTTCTGGATCGGCAGGGCCTGTACCGCTGGGGCCGGGGCCATGGCCGTGGCCGCGCCGGCCTGCAGCGGCACCGCCGCGGGCAGCGCGGGCAGGCCATTGCTGGCCTGGGCGGATGGATCAGCGTCGGGTGTGGAGGCGGAATGGTTGCAGGCGGCAACGCCCAGGGCCAACGCGCTGGCCGCGGCGATGCTTATCGTCTTGCGAAATGTCAGCATGGCGTGTCACTTTCGTTGCGCGTCCCGGCATAACCCATGGGCGGCCTTGCCTGAACCGGCGGTGGCGGCCCTGTTCATCGCCGCCTAACGCACGCCTGCCTGTCATGATCCGCAACAAATCCTGCGTTGCTGCCACGAAAATCGCGCCCACGAAAAAGGGCGCACCCGGCGGGCGCGCCCTTTTTCATCAAGCCGAGGCTGGAACGGTTCAGCCCTTGGGGGCGAGCACCATCAGCATCTGGCGGCCTTCCATGCGGGGGAAGGCTTCGATCTTGGCGATTTCGGCCACATCTTCCTGCACGCGCTTGAGCAGGTTCATGCCCAGCTGCTGATGCGAAAGCTCGCGGCCACGGAAACGCAGCGTCACCTTCACCTTGTCGCCATCCTCGATGAAGCGATGCACGTTGCGCATCTTCACGTCATAGTCGTGATCATCGATATTCGGACGCATCTTGATCTCCTTGATCTCCTGCGTCTTCTGGCTCTTGCGGGCAAGGTTGGCCTTTTTCTGCGCCTCGTAGCGGAACTTGCCCACGTCGAGGAACTTGCACACCGGCGGATCGGCGTTGGGCGAGACTTCAACCAGGTCCAAGCCGACTTCGGCTGCCTGGTCGATCGCTTCACGCGTGTACATCACGCCAAGATTCTCGCCGTTTTCATCGATCACGCGCACCTTGGGCACGTTGATCATCTGGTTGAAGCGAGGGCCGCTCTTGACGGGGGGCGCCAACATGCGCCGGGGTGGGGGAGCTATAGTGCTATCTCCTGATGTTGATCCGGGTGCGAGTCATGGAAAGGACTCAAGGCGCGCTCATATCACAACAGCGCCGCAGATAAAGAGCCTTCGGGCATATCTGGGCGGCCGGGCGCCTGCTTTCAAGCCGCAGCGGCCTGCCATAGTGGGAAATGGGCCACACGCGCCGCCGTGGGCACCAGCGCGGTAATGCTGCGCGCCGGTTGCATCGCCTTGAGCAGCGCGGGATGCGCGGCATCCAGGCCCCCGGTCAGCGCGCCGAACGCGGGCAGGATCAGCTTGCGCTCGCTCATCACCGCGCAAGGCCGGCTGACCGTGCGGCCACGCGCCGCCACGCGCAGGCGCGGGTGAAAGTGGCCCGACAGTTCCGGTGCGGCTTCCTGCCCATGCGCCTCGTGCCGCAGCATCACGCCGCGCACCATCACCTCGCGCAGCATCGTGCCGCCGATCAGGTCATCGGCCGGGGCACCGTCTTTCTCGTCATGGTTTCCGGTGATCCACACCCAGTCCACTACGCGCACCAGCGCGGCCAGCCGCTCTGCCGCGCCAGGGTCAAGCCGCGTCGGGCCATGGGCATCGTGGAAATTGTCGCCCAGGCAGAACACCCGCCGCGCCCCGGTATGCCGCACCAGCGTGGCCAGCCGATCGAGCGTTTCGCGGCTGTCATAGGGGGGCAGCATCTGCCCGGTGCGCGCAAACCAGCTGGCCTTTTCCAGGTGAAGATCGGCCACCAGCAGGGCCTGCTCCTCTGGCCAGGCCAGCGCCCGCGCCGGGCCGAGCAGCCACTCCTGGCCGGCAAACTGAAAGGGGGCGAACGAAAGGGGAACCATGCCTTCCCCTTGCCGCAGGCCCGCCGATTTGGCAAGCGGTTGGCTTGGGCGCTGGCTGGCCCATGGGAGATGGCATGACCGACTGGACACCCCACACCGCACGCGCCCGCGCCTGGTTCGAATCGCTGCGCGACCAGATCTGTGCCGCATTCGAAAGCATCGAGCGCGAGGCCGGCAGCGACGCCCGCTTTACCTATACCCCATGGAACCGCGAGCACGAGGGCGAGCCGGTGGAAAACGGCGGCGGCGGCGTGCAGGGCCTGATGAAAGGCAAGGTGTTCGAAAAGGTCGGCGTCAACGTCTCCACCGTGCAGGGCGCGTTCAGCCCGGAATTTGCCCGCACCATCAACGGCGCCGATCCCGATAATCCGGGCTTTACCGCCACCGGCATCAGCCTGGTAGCGCACATGGCCAATCCGCATGTGCCCGCCGTGCACATGAACACCCGCTTCCTCACTACGCGCAAGGCCTGGTTCGGCGGTGGCGGCGATCTCAATCCGCCGCTGCCCTATGACCAGGATACTGCCGATTTCCACGCCCGCTTCCAGGCGGCCTGCGACGCGCACGATCCGGCCTATTACCCGCGCTTCAAGGCCTGGGCCGATGACTATTTCTATATCCCCCACCGCAAGGTGCACCGCGGCGTGGGCGGCATTTTCTACGATCACCTCGAATGCGCCGACGACGCCGGGTTCGACGCCAACCTGGCCTTTACCCAGGCGGTGGGCGAGGCATTCCTCGACATCTATCCGCGCCTGGTGCGGCGGCGGATGAACCAGGATTTCACCGCGGCAGACGAATTGCAGATGCTGGAATGGCGCGGCCGCTATGCCGAATTCAACCTGGTGCACGATCGCGGCACACTGTTCGGCCTCAAGACCGGCGGCAATATCGACGCCATCCTGATGAGCCTGCCGCCCCGCGCGGTGTGGAGCTGACGCCATGGCCATTGCCGAAACGGGCGCCCCGCTGGCCAGCGGGTTTCACGCCCTGGCGCCGGGCGACCTGGCGGCGGTGGTAACCGCGCTCGAGATGCGCAGCCCGCCGCCCAGCCTCAAACGCCTGGTGCCCGAGGCCGACGTGCCGCTGCAATTGGTGCGCTGGAAAGCGCCAGACCCGGCCAAGTACCGCCTGCTCTATCGCCGCGTTGGCGCCAAATGGCTGTGGTGGTCGCGCCTGGCGCTGGACGACGCGGCGCTCACCGCGATCGTCCACGATCCCCAGGTCGAAGTCTATGCCGTGGCCGACCGCGCCGGGGTGGAAGTGGGCATGCTGGAGCTGGATTTCCGCCAGGCCGGCGAAGCGGAAATCGCCTTCTTCGGCCTGATCCCCGGCGCCACCGGCAAAGGCTTCGGCAAATGGCTGATGCGCCGCGCCCTGCAAAAGGCCTGGAGCCACGACAGCGTGGCGCGGGTGTGGGTGCACACCTGCACGCTGGACGGTCACCAGGCGCTGCCGTTCTACATGGCGCAGGGGTTCGTGCCTTACGCGCGCTTCGTCGAAGTCTTCCCCGACCCGCGCGGGCGGGGGCTGCTTGGGGATGAGGCGCCGCAGGTGCCGGTTTTGGGGTGAGGGACTGGGAATTCGATAGGCTACCCCCGGAATTCACTGTCCCCGGAATTTCATTTGACCGAAATGCAGACATGAGCCGGATGACTAAGGGGGAAATCCGCCAGGCCGCACAGGGAACCGGAAGTGAGAGAACGTCATTTGGTGATGCGGGAGCGTGAAAGGACCGGCTATGGTGAGGCACTGGTGTTGTGGACACGGTTTTTACCGGTTAAGCTCCAAAACATCCGTGGTCACCATCCCGGATTCGGAGAGTCCGTTGTCTACCGTCGTTCGTTCTCAGGTTGTATCGTGATGGAGACGACCATCTCCGTGCGGCTTGCATAGCTAACATGGACGCGTATCTTACCCTTGCCGAAGATGTGCTTCGCCGAGTGAGGCGTCCGTTGAGCGCGCACCAAATACTGCGGTCGGCTTACGAGCATGGCATGGCGCCCCCGCATCTTCGTGGACTCACACAGCACAAGACCCTTGGTGCGCGATTAAGCGAGGATATTCTCCACCAAAGGGAGGCAAGCCGCTTCTACCGCACAGCGCCGGGCCGCTTTTTGCTGCGAGAACTGGCTGATGACGAAACGATTCCTGAAGAGTTGCGAAGGCCTATCGTCGCCCGGCGGCGGCGTAGAAATCTTGCACAGAAGCGGTCGCTGGCTTTTCATCGCAGTGAACTAGAGAACGCTCGGCGCGGTTTGTATGCGATAGACACCTCCGCCATTTTAAATCTGATCGAGCACGGCAGTTTTCACTATGCAACCAGCGCGCCGCAGCGCGGCTTGGACGAGGTGGTGGTTTGGGCATTCATGCTTGTAATTCGCTCGGGTTGCGTCTTAACTTATCGGCAGGGACATTATCGCGAGAATCGAGATACTTTCATGCATCGTCGAACGATCGGGTTCTACACACCAGTGATTGATGACGATCTGAGCCTTTTCGAGCGCACAGACCATGGAATTGTAAGCAGTGGCGTAAAGGCGTTGGCAACTGATCTCGATCTTCAAGAACGAGAGTTGTGGCCGCTACTCAGCGAGCGATCGAGGCTTGAGGCGTTTCTGTACCCTGAAAGCCATCTATCCAGCGATCTTCTCGCTGTCGTTGCTTTCTCATGTCCCGACTGGCTAGACCCCATAAGTAAGCGACTCGCCATCAACGATCTTGAGTGGTTAGACTTACGGTCGCCACCGAATCACTGCGAAGACTTTGACCCTTGGTCACAGGCGATCCTATCTGAAGCGCGCCACTTGGCGATGGCATCAGGTTAACCGTGGCAGGGGGGGCGCGGACAAAAAGAAGGCGCACTCGAATAACGCCGCAAGAAGCTGCCTTTATCGAGGCGGCCCTGATGGCCGATTCCCCCGTCGTTCGTAAGCAAGGCCTTCAACGACTTTGCAGCCTATATCGGCAGGGGGGGCGGCTGGCCGCGCCAAGAGCGATGAAGGCGCTGATCCTCACGTCGTTGGTCGATCGTGACAGCAAGGTGCGTCGATGGTCGTTTAATGCGCTCGCTCAATTAGGTGAAGCCGCTGACGTTCCATTGATGATAGGCCCTTGGAAAGATAACCGGAATGATCCAGAAATTTTTGAGGCCGGGCTTACCACGCTTGCCAACTTACTTTCCAAGGATGACCTGCTTGTAATCCTCAAAGAGGCTGAGGTTTGCTTAGACGCCAGCGCTTTGATGGCGCTGGGTCAGCAAACCGATGGATTTCGGGCAGAGCTGGCCGCAGTCCGCCTAGATATCGATCAAGCTACTCACGGCCAATTGCGGTCTGCGACGTTGTTGATCGGGTTGAAGAAGGCTCCAAATACGCTCTTCTCGGGAAGGTTCCCAGTCTCAGATGTGATTGGTGATCTGAACCTGCATCCTGATCCAATCGTGTCGCAGTATTCCTTTTGGGCAACCGTCGAGCATCCTGACCTTGGCCTAGACCATGTTCGCGTGCCTCCATCACAATTCTCGCAACTGCCCCCGAATGTCCAGGGCTGGGCTTACCGGACTCTCACCAAGGATGGCTCGAAAGCCATAGCGCATTATGATGCTATCGTTGAAGCATCTGAGAGCGTACATCCTGAGGTGAGGGAGGGTGTTGCGATCGGCTTGCGTGACATTTACTACGACTCGCTGGACGTCACGGTCGCCGACTGGTTTGTTGATGAACGCGATCCTGCCGTGCGCGATCGGTTGCTTGAGCACATGGCAACCCACGTCACCAAAAGCTCTGCTTACTATGAAGAAGTGATGAAAGCTTACCGGGACGCTGCAGGTGGGTCGGTGTTACGGTCACGGCTGGAAGCAGCGAACCGGGACGACGCTGTATCGCTGGAGATGCGCCGCATAACATTTCAAATGAACGATCCCGACTTATTCGCTAGCATGATGAGGCCGACGATGAATACGCAAAACTTTAATGGACCGGTAAACGCCGGCGGTATCTCAAACTCTGGCATTGGAAATAGTGGCTCGGTTCAGATTGTATCGGCGGCGGAAGCGCAGGCAAAGGTAAAACCATTGCTGGAGCAACTGAGGCAGGAATTGGAAGCGGCGAATGCGCCGGAGGGCTCTGCTCACGGCATTGCGATTGTGAACGAAGCAATCGCCTCACCGACGAAGAGCAAGGTTGAAACGGTGGTCGGCTGGCTGAAGAACGTCAAGGAAGGCGGCGACGTGATTGCAGGCTTGGGTGCTTTGGCTATATCATCCTATGATAAGATTGCTCCGCTTGTGCATCACTTACCGAGCTTTTCGTAGGAATAGGGGGCAGTATGATGTATGTAGTCTGCGCTCGGCGCACGTCTCGCGGGCGTCAGCGGTAAGTATCGGCCTGTCTAGCCCAGGGCGGCGCTTACGATCTGAGGTCGCTACCCCAGCCGACCACGTGGCCCTCTCCCACACCTCCGATCACACTCATCGCCAAAATTCCCCAGCCTTTCCCCTTGCCCTAGGCCGCATTTTTCCCCCATTTAGGGCGGGTAATGCTCCGCCAATATGAACTTGTCGAACGTGTGCTGGCCTATGCTCCCCAGGCGGACGAGGCCATGCTCAACCGTGCCTATGTCTATACCGTGCAGAAGCACGGGACGCAGAAGCGTGCCAGCGGGGATCCCTATTTCTCCCACCCGGTGGAGGTGGCGGGCCTGATGACCGAGCTCAAGCTCGATCAGGAAACCATCGTTACCGCCCTGCTCCACGATACGGTGGAGGATACCCTCGCCACGGTGGACGAGATCGAGCGGCTGTTCGGGCCCGATGTGGCGCGGCTGGTCGATGGGGTGACCAAGCTTTCCAAGATCGAGACGATGACGGAAAGCGAGCGCGCGGCCGAAAA
Organism: Novosphingobium sp. 1529; assembly: GCF_040544855.1. Lineage (NCBI taxonomy): Bacteria > Pseudomonadati > Pseudomonadota > Alphaproteobacteria > Sphingomonadales > Sphingomonadaceae > Novosphingobium > Novosphingobium sp. 1529. The sequence continues at coordinate 676,686 of NZ_JBEPKW010000001.1, read as the reverse complement.
CCTGCGCAAGTTCCTCCTCGCCATGAGCGAGGATCTGCGCGTGCTGCTGGTCAAGCTGGCCGACCGGCTGCACAACATGCGCACCTTGCATTTCATCAAGAGCGAGGACAAGCGCCGCCGCATCGCGCGTGAGACGATGGAAATCTATGCCCCGCTCGCCCAGCGCGTGGGCATGTATGAATATATGCGGGAAATGCAGCTGCTTGCGTTCGAGCAGCTGGAGCCCGAGGCCTATGCCACGATCACCGGCCGCCTGGCCGCCATCCGCAGCGAGGGCGGGGGCGAGGTGGGGGACATTGCCCTGTCGATCAAGCAGGCCCTGGCCGAGGCGGGCCTGCGCGTGGAAGTGGCCGGCCGCGAAAAGCATCCCTATTCGATCTGGAAGAAGATGGCCGAGCGGCATGTGTCGTTCGAACAGATTTCCGACATCATGGCGTTTCGCGTGCTGGTTGACGATGTGGGCGATTGCTACAAGGCGCTGGGCGTGTTGCACCAGACCTGGCAAATGATCCCCGGGCGGTTCAAGGACTATATCTCCACGCCCAAGATCAACGGCTATAAAAGCCTGCATACCTCGCTGATCTACAACAACGCGCGCCGGGTGGAGGTGCAGCTCAAGACGCGCGAGATGCACCATCGCAACGAATATGGTCTGGCCGCGCACTGGGCCTACAAGCAGGGTGGGGAGCCCGATGGCCAGGTTGGCTGGCTGCGCGACCTTGTCGAAATTCTTGACGCCAGCCACGATCCTGACGAGCTGCTGGAAAACACCAAGATGGCGATCTACCAGGATCGTATCTTTGCCTTCACTCCCAAGGGCGCGCTGTTCCAGCTGCCCAAGGGCGCCACGCCGATCGACTTTGCCTTTGCCGTGCACACCAACCTGGGCGGGGCGGCGGTGGGCGCCAAGATCAACGGCCGCCATGTGCCGCTGCGCACGCCGCTGGGCAATGGTGACGTGGTGGAAATCATCAAGAGCCGCAATTCCGAGCCGCAACTGTCGTGGCTGGGCTTTGCCGTGACGGGCAAGGCGCGCGCCGCCATCCGCCGCGCCGTGCGGCAAAAGGAACGCGCCGAAGTGGCCCTGATCGGCCGCAAGCTCTATGAGGAAATCACCGAGCGGCTGCCGACCCAAGTGGGCAAGAAAGCCCTGGCCGATGCGATCAAACGCCTGAAATTCAACAGTGAAGAAGACCTCATGGTGGCGATCGGCTCGGCCAAGCTGGACGATCGCCAGGTGATGGAAGCGCTGGTGCCCGGCAGCACCGCCAACCTGCCCAACCCGGAGGATTGGCCGCGCCAGCAGCGCGCCATCGCCGTGCGCGGCCTGACGCCGGGCATGGCGTTCAAGCTGGCCGAATGCTGCCACCCGGTGCCCGGCGATCGCATCGTCGGCCTGCGCCGCCCGGGCAAGGGCGTGGAAGTGCACGCGATCGATTGCGAGAAGCTGGCCGATGGTGTGGACGCCGACTGGATCGACCTGTCGTGGGACAAGCGCACCGATGGTGCGGTAGGCCGCTTGCGCGCCGAGCTGTATAACCGCCCTGGTACACTGGCCGAAATGGCGGGGATATTTGCCAAAAACCACGCCAACGTGGTCAACCTGGAAATGACTCAGCGCGAAAACCCGTTCCACACCTATCTGGTCGATCTGGAGGTGCGCGATCTGGCGCACCTTACCCGCATCGTCAGCGCCTTGCGCGCCAGCGATGCGGTGGCCCAGGCCGACCGGATCTAGGCCATTTACGGACTAACAGCGCGTCACGGCTTCTGGCGGATGGGCACCGGCACGTTGCAGATGTCCACCCCGCCGGCCGGGCGCACGTAGAACGGGTCGCGCCGGTTGGCACGGGCATCGGCATAGCGGGCAAAGCTGGCGCTGGCGGTGGACAGATACTGCCACGTCGGCAGGCCCGGTACCGCATCGCCCAGCCGCACGCGCTGGATCGGCGTGCGCTCGGCGGCCTGGCGATAGAAGCCCATCTCACCTTTGCCGCGCGGCAGGCTGGATAGCCATTCCATTCCGGCAATCACCCGGCCGACCACCGCGATGTTGCGATCAAGCTGGCGCGGCGCATCGCCGATCACGGCATAAAGCTCGGCCCCGCTGCCGGCGTCGGGCGGCATGTCGCGCCCCACGCCCACCGTGCCATAGCAGTGCACCGGCCAGGTCTCGGGCGCTTCGCCCGGGCCCATGGCAATCGGCCAGCCGTGATAGAACCGGGCCTGGGCGGCATAGATGCCATCGGCAATGCGCGGTCCCTCCAGCGCCGGCGCGGCCCCGGCGGTAAGGGTATAGGCGCCCTGCGACACGCTCAGCAGCGAGGAGGGCAGGGGCCGCGCCTTGGCCTTGTCCTCCGCATCAGGATCGCCCCACTGCACCACATAGCCATCCTGCACGCGGTTAATCGCCGTGCCATCCCACCAGTGCGCCGTGGCCAGCTTGCGGATATTGCCCACCCAGCCTTGCGACCAGGGCGCTGGCATCAACTGGATAACCACCTGCCGCGCGGCGCCGTCGGCCGCCGGCGCCAGGTCCATCACCAGCAGATCGGCAGGCGCGATCGCCACCCAATCGGCCGCCGGCGCCGCGCTCACGATCTCGGTCGGGCTGAGCGGAACCGGGGGCGCAGGCGGCTGTGCCTGTGCATAACTTGCAGCCGTAATGGCCAGGATCAGCGAGGCAGCGGGGCGGATCAACATTTTGCCGTTGTGATCACCAAACCGCCCTTGCGCAACCCCACACGGGCGGCTAGGGGGGCGCCTTCCAGTGCATGCGGAGCGGTGGCCGAGTGGTCGAAGGCGCTCGCCTGGAAAGTGAGTATACGTCAAAAGCGTATCGAGGGTTCGAATCCCTCCCGCTCCGCCATATGCCCCCTCCGGCAGCACGCTGGGCCACCCTAAGATACGATCCAAAGTACGGAAAAAGAAGCGTTTTTTCTGAACTCCTCATTTTTGCTGGGTAAGCCGTCGAAGCGCGAAGTGTGGGCTGGAGTGTGGGCTAGCGCAGGGACGGCCGGTTTGAAACCGGGCCCTCCGGTGATAGATTCCGGGCATGGGAAAGCTCACCAACTCCATGGTCAACGCATTGACCGAACCTGGTCGCTATGCTGATGGTGAAGGGTTGTATCTGCGCATCTCGCCGGCCGGTGGCAGGAGATGGGTGCTGCGGATTCAGATCCATCACACACGCAACGACATTACCATCGGCGACGCTCGACACATTTCACTTAAGAACGCGCGCCTCGAAGCGGCCGCTCTGCGTGCACAAGTTGCAAAGGGCGGCGATCCCGCTGAGGAGCGGCGCAAGGCCAAGAAAAAGATCTCTCGGTTCGAGGAGGCAGCCCGGCGGGCCCATGCCGAGATGTGCAAGGGCTGGAAAAACGGCAAGCACCAGCAGCAGTGGATCAAGACCCTGGAACTCTATGCCTTTCCCAAGCTGGGCAAGCGCACGGTCGACAAGATCGATGGGCCGATGATCCGCGACGTTTTGGCTGAAATCTGGCTGGATATTCCCGAAACCGCGCGCCGCGTGCGGCAGCGGATCGGTGCGGTGCTGGACTGGTGCTATGCCAAGGGTCTGCGCGACAGCGAAGCGCCGATGCGCTCGCTCGCGCGCGGCTTGCCCCGCCAACCCAAGCGCAAGGGGCATTTTGCCGCGCTGCCCCATTTCGAGGTCCCGGCCTTTCTGGATACCCTGCGCGCCAAGCCGATGAGTGCCGGCACGCTGGCACTGGAACTGTTGATCCTCACTGCGGTCCGTTTGGGCGAGGTCCGGCATGCGCTGTGGTCGGAAGTGGATGATGACCTGACGATCTGGACCATTCCGGCCGAGCGCATGAAGATGGGGGGCGAGCATATCGTCCCGCTGTCGCGCCAGGCGGCCGATGTGCTGCGGCGTGCCAGGCACTTGTCGATCGACGACAATCCATACATCTTTCCTGGCCCGGTTTCGGGTGCGGCCCTGACGGACATGGCGTTGCTCGAACTGGTGCGCGGCATGGACGTGCCTGTGACGGTCCATGGCTTTCGCTCGAGCTTTCGCGACTGGGTCGCGGATGAAGCCGACACGGCCGATGAAGTGGCCGAATCTTGCCTTGCGCATTCCGTCGGCAACAAGACCAAGGCAGCCTACCTGCGCACGGACTTCTTCCGCAAGCGGCGCGCGGTGATGCAACTCTGGGCGGACCACTGCCTGCCGCCGGCCCGTATCGTGGCCATGCCGGCGCAGCCTGTCGCGACGATCCAGCAGACGCCCGTGCCTGTCCGCAATGCGGCGACGCTCCCACCATTGCGGCGGCATGCCTATCGTTGACGCTGTGTCGGATCTGCCATCGCCGGATGCGGTCGAGAGTGGTGGTTGGTGGGCGGCGCCGTGTCTGCGGTGGTGAATTGCTGGGAGAGGGAAGGGGGATTTGGGGGGCTGAAGCCCCCCGGGAGCCAGGGCATGGCGGTCCGCCCTGTTTGCCTGGATGGCCGTGGCGCCCGTGTCGTCGGCAAGCTTGGCGGCGGCATCGCGTGATCCGGCATAAGGTGAAAGCCACTGAGGCCGCACCCTCGCTGAACCGGCGGACGATGGCGGCACCGATGCCACGGCTGCCGCCAAGCACGAGAACATTCTTTCCGATAAAGTCGTTCATGTCAGCCTCCTCTGGATGGGAGCAGCGGGACCGGCCCTGAAGAGGCAGGCCGGCGCGCTGTCTGGACGGGAAGATGCCGATCGGGCAGCGTTCGCACCAGCTATCCAATTCTGGTTTTGAACGACGGGAAAACCGAACAATGATGAAGCTCGACGGCATTACAGCCTTCGTCGCCACGGTTGACCAAACCTCGATCAGTGCCGCAGCGCGACGCCTTGGACTGGCAAAATCGGTGGTCAGCGAGAGGCTGGCAGAGTTGGAGAGGGCGCTGGGGGCAACGTTGCTCCAGCGTTCCACCCGGCGCCTGACCTTGACCAGCGCGGGCGAAGCGTTCTTGCCGCGTGCGCAACGCATCCTGCGCGAAATGGAGGAAGCCGCAGCAGAGATCGACGCGAGGAGCGGCAAGCTGGCCGGGCCGCTGCGCATATCGGCGCCCGTGGGCTTTGGCATTCTTCACCTGGGGCCGGCGATTGCCCGCTTCCTGCAGGAGCACCCGGGGATCGAGATGTCTCTCGACCTGGACGATCGCTTTGTCGACGCGGCGACCGGCGGGTTCGATGCCGTCCTGCGACACGGCGCCATCGGCGATGGCCGCCTGATCGCGCGACGGCTGGCGACCAGTCGACGCCTTCTGGTGGCTGCGCCTTCCTATCTTGCGGAGCATGGCAAGCCCACTTCGCTGACGGAGCTGGAAGGTCACACGGCCATTCTTTACGCCAACAGGTCAGGTGACTGGCGCTTCGCTGCGGGGTCTGGCTGGACTGTCGTGCGGCCGCGAGCGGCGCTGCGGGTCAACAACGGGATCGTGATGCGCGATGCCGTCTTGGCCGGCCTTGGGCTTGCCATGTTGCCGACATTCTTCCTGCACCAGGAAATCAAGACCGGGGCCCTGATCGAAGTGGACATAGGCTGGCCTGCGGAAGGCGCGGAACTTTTCCTGACATATCCGCGCGATCATGGTGCCGCGAGCAAGATACGCGCGTTCGGGGACAGTCTGCGCCGTAGCTTTGGCGATCCGCCCTACTGGGAGCAGCCCTGATTGCGCATCGGTTATTCCGTTTGCGTGAGGCCCATCGGCAAGATCCGGCGTGGCGGGGTCGTCCCTTCAGGCTTTCCTCATGTAAACGCTTACTCCGAAATTTGCCGAGTGCGACGTCATTTAATCCACGGACGGTGTCGGCTGGGGCTGATGTTGGTTACGTTGGCAATTTGGCTGGCGTGATACGCTGTTTGCCCCATTTCGAGCGGACATACCGATCTTGATGGGGTCGGTTCCGAACGGTCCCTCATGAATGAAAGCGCTTGCATAAAAGGCGGGAACGGGGCTATGCGGTGCTTCAGGGCGCGCAAGGCCTGTGCGGACCCAGATGCAAAATCAGAATGCGGGCCAGCTTCATGCGCCGGGCAGTGTCCGATATCGGGAGAGGGGTATCCAATATGAGGTATAAGCACTGGATCGCAGGCGTGTTGCTTGCTGGAACGTCGGCTCCTGCATTTGCGCAGGCCGAAGGCAGTGGTGCGGCCGCCGACGAAGGCGCGGCTGCCCCCGGCATCGTGGTGACCGCCGAGCGCCGCAGCCAGAGCGCGCTTTCCACGCCGATTTCCGTCGTGGCGCTCAATGCCGACATGCTGAAGGCCCGTGGCGTGAGCGATATCAACAGCTTGCAATCGCAGGTTCCGTCGCTGAGCTTTGCTGACTACGGCAACGTCAAGTTCGTCAACATTCGGGGTGTCGGCATTTCCGAAGGGGCGCCGAACCAGTCGGTTGGCGTGGCGATCCATTGGGATGGCACCTATGTCGCCCGCGAATTCGTCTACGGGGACTCGTTCTTCGATGTTGCCAGCGTGGAAGTGTTGCGCGGCCCGCAGGGCACTTACACGGGCCAGAATGCCAGCGGCGGCGCGATCTACATCAGTTCGGTGCGGCCCGATTTCAACGGAACCAGCGGCTTTGGTAGCGTCACGTTGGGCAATATCGGCCGCAAGCAGGTCGAGGCAGGCGTCACCACGCAGTTGAGCGACAAGCTGGCCGTCCGCCTGTCGGGCCAGGTCGAGCGGCGCGGTTCGGCGTTCACCAACCTGGGGCCGACCGGGGCGGCGCAGCCCGTGCGCTATGGCAACCAGCCGGGCAACCTCAGCCGTTTCCTGGGCCGCGCCCAACTGCTCTACAAGCCGATCGATGACCTGGACCTGCTGCTGATCCACCAATACAGCGACCGGCGGACCGATGGCCTGCCCACGCAGAGCTTTGCCCAGGCCCCGGTGGGCAATCGCACGATCGCCTATGACACCGACCAGGCGCTCAACACCATGTACAACCGCACCACGGCGGTGCTCAACTACAGCGGCATCGATGCGTTCAAGGTGCGCGTGCTGGGCACCTATCAAACGACCGACCAGCTCTCGGTGCGCGACAACGATTATTCCACCGCTGCCACCGGAACGTCGAGCAAGATCACCATTCACGATCGCTATTACACGGGCGAAATCGATCTGATCTCTCCTGACAATCGCCCGTTCACCTGGACGGCCGGCGCGACCATGCTCAATTATCGCCAGCCGGCCTTTACCGTGCCGAACATCGCCAAGGGCGCGCCATACGAGCAGAGCCTGACTATCTTCACCGATGCACGGCGGCGCAACGAGGCCGTCTTTGCCGAAGTCGGCTACAAGCTGGGCAATGGCTTGGAAATCAAGGCCGGCGGCCGCTACAGCTGGGACCACGTGGGCTTCATCGACAGCTACATTGCCCCGGCCGGCCCTTCGGGCTTCCGCATCCCCCTCAATCCCGGCATTCGCGACTTTTCCGAGTTCACCGGCCGCGTCGCGCTCAACTGGCAGATCGATCCCAGGCTGTTCATCTATGGCACGATCAGCAAGGGCTACAAGCCGGGAGGGACGACGCCGTTTGGCATCAACTACGATGCCGAGCGCGTCATCAACTATGAAACCGGCGTCAAGGGACGCCTGTTCGATGATCACCTGACCGCTTCGGTCAGCGGCTTCTACATGACATACCAGAATTTCCAGGCGACCTACGCGGCCGACATCAACAATCCCGCGACCGCGATCACCCGCAACGTCAACGGCACCAGGATCAAGGGTGTGGAAGGGCAGTTCGACCTGAAGGTGGGGGGCTTTGCGGCCGATGCGTCCTTCTCGGTGCTGGATGCAAAATATGGCCAGTTCGAGATTGTCCAGCCTGCGGGCCTGTTCGGCAATGGGCTGCCGGCACAGCCCGAACTGATCAACCTTGCCGGGCGCACCATTCCCTTTGCTGCCAAGTTTTCGGGCGCGGCGGGCGTGTCCTACGTCTTCGCCCTGGGCAAGGGCTCGCTGACCCCGTCGGCCCGCATCAGCTACCAGGGCGCACAATGGGTCAACTTCTTCCAGGCGCCCTATAACCGTCTCCCCGCCCGGACGCTGGTTGGCGCGCGCCTCACCTACAAGGCGTCCGACAACTGGTCGCTGGCAGCCTATGTCGATAACCTGCTGGACAACAATTACATTGCCAGTGTCGACCAGGTTACCGACGGCATCGGGTCCTATATCCTGGGGCAACCGCGCGAGTTTGGCGCAACACTGTCGTTCCGGTTCTGATCGTGAAAGTCCCCTCCATGAACAGCGTTTTGCGCAAACCCGGTCTGCTTCGTCTCCTCGCGGCGGGCCTGCTGCTTGCGGGAGCGAACGACGCGGTGCTGGCGCAGTCGGCGGTGCCGGGTGCGGCTGCGGCCGCCAATTCAACCGCGGTCGTGCGGCGCTTGCCGCTGTTCGTGGGGGGCACCACGCTGCAAAGTTGGATGCGGATCGATCCCGCGCTGTTCGACTTCCCCGGCCTTGGCACGGTCCTGACCGGAAAGGGCGGTCTTGCCGCAGGGGAAGCCGCCGCGCGCGCGCAGATCGAAAGCGGCCGGTACCAGGTCTTGCACCTTCAACCGGATCACCTAGTGGACGGCAAGGGCCAACTGGAAGCCACGCGCAACGCCGCGGATCGGCTGGCCCGGGCGGCGCAGGGGGCGGGGCTGAAGGTGGTCCTTGCACGGCCGCTCGGCCTTGCGGCCGGCGCGTCGCGCGATGACGAGGCGTTGGCGCAGTGGATGCAGGATGCCGCCCTGGCACGCGGGTATCGCTATGCGGATTACAACCACATCGATTTCCATCCCGAGATCAAGGTGGATTCGCCGGCACGGCTCGCGCTGGTCAGCAACACCGTACGCGGCGCGCTCGACGCGGCGTTTCGCGCGGTGCCCGGGTTGAGCGACGAGGCCGTCCTTCAGCGTGAACGCGAACACCTCAACGGCCTGCCCGACGAGCCAGGCAGCGGCCCTTATCCCGCGATCCGCGCGATCGAGCCCGCCTTGCCCGGCGCCGTGCTCTACCGCCCGGCAAATCTGGCTCTTTTCGAGCAGGCCAGGCTGCCGGTGCTGATCTTCGGCAACGGCGGCTGCATGGCCGATGCCAGCAACGCGCGCCGGCTGCTGACCGAAATTGCCTCGCACGGCTATGTCGTGATCGTGCCCGGTGCCATGCTGGAGGGCCCGGGCGGCTTGCGCAACTATCCGCAAGGCGCCGTCCTGGCGCCCGATCGCCCCGGCCAAGGCGTAAGCCCGGCAGACATGACCCGCGCCCTCGATTGGGCCAGCGCCGATGCCGCCGGCAATGGCGGCTGGGCCCGCTATGTCGACAAGGCACGGATCGGGGTTGCCGGTTGGTCGTGCGGCGGCTTGCTTGCGCTGAGCCTCTCGACCGATCCGCGCATCCGCGCCACGATCGTGTTCGATTCCGGGCTTTTCCCGGCGGGTGGTGCCGGCATGCCGGGCGTGGCGGTGGACAAGAGCCTGCTGGACCGGTTGCATGCGCCGATATTGTACATGTTGGGTGGCATGACCGACGTGGCCTATACCAATGGCACCGATGATTTCGCCCGGATCCGTTCGGTTCCCGCGGTGCTGGTGAGCCGCGACGTCGGGCATTCGGGCACTTTTTTCGAACAGCGCGGCGGGCTTTGGGCCATCGTTGCCCGGCACTGGCTCGATTGGCAGCTCAAGGGCGAGCGTGCCGCCAGCGCGGCGTTTGTCGGCGCGGATTGTCGGCTGTGCCGCGATCCCGACTGGACCGTTAGCCGCAACCTCCGGGTGGTGGCGCCATGAAAGCCATGGCCACCCTTGCCATGGCCATGGTCATGGCGCCGACCTCCGGTGTCGCCCCGGCCCAACCGGTACCGTCCACCGACCCGGTTCCTGCCGACGTGCAGGTGCTTTCGGGCACGCTGCCTGGCGGCGGGCGGTGGCACGCGATGGTTTCCGGGCATTGGAACGGTACGTTGCTCGTCTGGGGGCGGGGGTACGAACCGCAGGCGGCGTTGCCGGATCCGGCGCCCGCTGGGTTGCGTGACACGCTGCTGGCGCGGGGATACGCGCTTTTGGCATCGGATTATGCGTCGGGCGGATGGTCGCTGGCGCAGGCCGTACCGGCGCAGCGCGCTGCCATTGCTGCCTTTGCCGCCCAGCATGGGGCCCCGCGTCGCACCATCGCCTGGGGGGCTTCGATGGGCAGCCTCGTCACCATTGCCTTGGCCGAGCAGACCCGCGGCGGACCCGATCGTATCGATGGCGCGGTGGCGCTGTGCCCGTCCATCGGCGGCGCTGTCGGCATGATGAACATGGCTCTGGATGGCGCCTTTGCCTTTCGCACCTTGCAGGCGCCGGGCGACGGCATCGTGTTGACGGGCGTTGCCGACGATGCGGCCAACAGCATGCGGGTGCGCGATGCGGTCAAGGCCGCCATGGCGACACCGCAGGGGCGGGCGCGGCTGGCGCTGGCCGGTGTGCTGGGCGGCATGCCCGGATGGACCGCGCCCGATCAGCCGGAACCGCGCGCCGACGATGCCGATGCCCAGGCTGCCAACATCGCGGCGACCTTTGCGATGGCGGTGTTCCCGCCGCGCCACGACCAGGAAACCCGCGCCGGTGGGGCGTTTTCTTGGAACACGCAGGTGTCCTATCCCCGTCAACTGGCGCTTTCGGGGCGCCGTGCATTCGTGGCCAAGCTCTACGCGCAGGCCGGCTTGAACCTCGATGCGGATCTGGCCCGCCTCGATGCGGCGCCGCGCATCCCGGCCAAGCCGGCAGCGGTGGCTTACATTATGCAGCACTACACACCCGACGCGCGCCCACGCGTGCCGGTCGTCTCGCTCCAGGCCGAGGGGGACGGCATCACGTCGCCGTCCTTGCAGCAGGCCTATGTCGACGCGGCCAGGCCTGCGATGGTCAAGGGCCTGTGGTATCGCGGTGCCGGCCATTGCCGGTTCCCGCCCGAGGCGCTGCTGGGCGCGCTGTCGACCTTGGAGGCGCGGCTCGACCGCGCGCGCTGGGTTGTGCCGAAAGGCCCGTTCGTTGCCCATCGCCCGGCACCGATGCTCCGCCCGTGCCTGCGAGGAAAACCCTGCCGATGACCAGGCCTGCTCAATCTGCGCCCACCTCCGCGACCGGCGGCATGCCGATGGAACTGCTGCTGCTGGGCTATCTCCTGTCCTATCTGCCCAGCATCATGCTGACGCGGTATCTCGCGACAACGTCGATCGTGGCCCTGGGACGTCCGCTCACCGGACTCGAACTCCTGCCCGGCTCGCTGATGCTCAACCTGGTGATGACTTATGCCTTCATCTGGCTGTCTGGCTGGCATCGGCAGGCCAACCGCCTGGCAATCGGTCGTTGGAGCGTGCCGTTTCCCCGCCGTGCGACGTTCCTTTCGGGGCTGGCGACCTCGCTGGTGCTGTTTACCGTGCCGTTGTCGCTGACGTTCAAGGGCGTCAGCATCCCGTTCATCCAGCTGATCATGCGCGGTGACATTCTGATCCTGGCCCCGCTGGTCGACGTGCTGTTCGGGCGCCGCGTGCGGTGGTGGAGCTGGCTGGCCCTGGCCATGGTTGCATTCGCCCTGGTGATCACCCTGACCGATCGGGGTGGGCTGCGGCTGCCTCCTCTCGCGGTGCTGACCGTGGTGCTTTACACGCTTGGCTATTTCCTGCGCCTGGTGGTGATGACGCGGGTGGGCAAGACCGGCGATCCACAAACGGTCAGGGCCTATTTCGTCGAAGAAAAGATCATCGCGCTGCCCATGTCACTGGTGGCCCTGGCGGCCATTTCCACGCTCGGCCTGGGTGGACAGGCCGATGAACTGGCGCGTGGGTTCATCGGCATCTGGCGCCTGGGCGTGATCTGGCCGCTGGTGGGCATGGGCGTGACGCTCACCGCCGTGTCCATCCTGTCGATTCTCATCCTGCTGGACCCACGCGAGAATTCCTACTGCGTCCCGCTGGAGCGGGCGGCCAGCCTGATCGCGGGTGTCGTGGCGGCGCTGCTGCTCGCCTGGATCTGGGGCATGCCGGTGCCACGCCCTGCAGAATTGGCCGGTGCGGCGATCCTGATTGCCGCGATCGCCCTGCTTTCGCTCGCCCCCCGCCTTTCCGCCCGTGCCGCGCACGGCGTCATGCCTGCGCGCGCCATGGCCAGCCCTGACAAGGACCACTGAGATGACCGCAATCCCGTCGGACTTCGATCCCGAGGCGCCCGAGGATTTCGACAGCGCCCATCGCGAATATGCCCGGCTGCGCCGGGAATGTCCGGTGGCCCATACGGACGGGCTTGGAGGTTTCTGGGCGCTCAGCCGCTATGAGGATGTGCGCCGCGTTGCCAGTGATTGGGCTTCGTTCTCCACCGAAACGCAGAACGTGATCCCGAAGGTGGCGTTCACCGGCCGGCGCCCGCCATTGCACCTCGATCCGCCCGAACACACGCCTTTCCGCCAGGCGCTCAATCCCTTGCTGTCGCAGGACAAGGTGCGTCGCCTCGAAGCCGATACCCGGCGCTTTGCACGCGAAATGCTGGCGCCGATGGTGGCGCGCGGTGGTGGCGACATCTGCACCGATTTTTCCTCGTTCTTGCCGGTGCGGGTGTTCGGCCTGTGGATGCGCATGCCGCCCCAATGGCTCGATACGCTGCATGATGACGGGCGTGCTTTCGTTCTGGCCGTACATCGCAACGAGCCGGAACTGATGAAGGCCACCAGCCTGCGCCTTTACGACATGGCGCGTGATCTGGTGCGGCTGCGGCGCGAGGCGCCCGAAGACCCTGCGATCGACCCGACGAGCGCCCTGCTTGCCGCTGTCCACGGCGGGCAATCCTTGCCAGAAGACCTGCTGATCGGGGCCGTGCGCCAGGTCTTGGTGGTCGGCATCGTAGCCCCGATGGTGCTGGTCGGAAGCATGGCGGTGCACCTGGCACGCGACCAGGAATTGCAGGCGCAGTTGCGCGCAGACCCGGCGCTGGTCCCCGCCGCCGTCGAGGAATTCCTGCGGCTCTACACACCCTATCGCGGGTTTGCCCGTACCGCCGTCAACGACACGGTGGTGGGTGCGCGCGCGATCAAGGCCAACGATGCCATCGCGCTGCTATACTGCTCCGCCAATCGCGACGAGGCGATCTTCCCCGATGGCGACCGCTTCGTGCTTGATCGCCCCAACATTGCCGAGCATCTTGCATTTGGCCGTGGACCTCACAACTGTCCGGGGCTGCACCTGGGGCGCATGGAACTGTGCGTGGCGCTGGGCGAACTGCTGGCTGCCACGCCGGGTGGTTTTACGCTCGACGGGCCGATCACGTTGAGCCGCTGGCCAGAAATCGGGCCACTCACTGTGCCGTTGCGGTTTGGATGAGAACGCTTGCATCTTTCCGGCAAATTCGGAAAGGGTGGCAACCATGGTCCGTCCTTCCACGCGCAATCCCAAACTCGATGATGTCGCCGCGCGGGCCGGAGTATCAACGGCCACGGTCAGCCGCTTCCTCAACAACCCGGACATCGTGGCTGCCGGCACTGCGGTGCGAATCCGTGCCGCGATCGAGGAAATGCAATACGTACCCAATCTTCTGGCGGGAGGATTGGCGTCGTCGCGCTCCAAGATGGTTGCGGTGCTGATCCCCCATTTGGTGGACTCGTTGTTCGACCGCACGATTGAGACCATGGTGGAGGAATTGAACGCCGGCGGCACCATGGTCATGCTAGCCTTGACCGGGACAGCGGCGGGCCGCACCGAAGCGATGATCCGGGCCGCCATGGGCCGCCAGGTGGACGCGATCGTCTCGACTGCGCCCCTCAGCGCCGAAACCACGGCGCTCATACAGCATTTTCCGGGCCTCTTTGTCCAGATCTGGGATCTTCCGGCGGAACCACCGGGCATCGCGGTCGGTTTTTCCCACGTCGAGATCGGGCATGACCTTGCGCGCTTCATCTATGAACGCGGCTATCGCCGGCCGGCGCTGGTCTCGGCAGAACTGGGCCGGGCCCGCCTGCGCCGCGATGGCTTCGTACAAGGATGGGAAGCGCACAGCGACACGCCGGTCAAGGAAATCGCGGTCGACAGTCCTTCCCGCTTTGGCCACGCCAGACGTGTCTTTGCAGAATTGCGCCGGCAGCCGGAACGCCCCGATGTGGTCGTCTGTGGCTCGGACTCGCTGGCCCAAGGCATCATCGTGGAAGCCAATGCCGCAGGCCTGAAGGTTCCTGATCAGCTTGCTGTCGTCGGTTTCGGCAATGCCAGCGTTGCCAGTGACATGCGCCCGACAATCACGACCGTCGAAATCGACGGGGCGCAGATTGCGCGCGAGGTCAATGCCGCGGTGCGGAGCCATGTCTCGGGCGTGGCGCCGAAACAGCGTTCGGTGAACGTAGGATTTCGCATCATTGCCCGCGAGAGCGCTTGATTGGATACCCGTTCTGAGGGGGCAAAAGGCCGCAGGTCCCTGGTTGCGGCGCCAGCGCCTAAGCCCAACCGGCCGCGGTGCCGGCCTGCCGCCGGGTACGCGCCTTGCGTTTGGCGCGTTGGCGTGCCCACCAGAACCACAGGCCGGTGATCGCGAAGAAGGGCAGGCCAAGCCAAGCTGGTGACGAACAGCGCGATCTGTCCCGCCCTGCCAAAAAAGGCGCCGCGATGAATCTCGAACATGCTCGCCAGGATCTGCCGGCCCGGCTTGCCACCCGGCTCGCCTTGCCGGGCGATCTCGCCACCACGCCACCGGCGGCGCAGGAGACGCTTGCTGCGGTGCCGGATTGGCGGGCCGCCTCGCTGTTTGCCTCACCCCGACACACCGGCAGAGCGGATCAGCCAACGCCAGGCGTCACAGCGGATGCGCTTCCGGCGGGCCTGCGCAACAGCCTCTATCCAAACGCAACAGGCAGCCAGCCATGATCGCGCTGCCCAACGCCAGCGCTATGTCGGCATGGCCAAAGGGCTGCGATGCTGCGCATCGAGCCGCAATCGATCCCCGCGATAGAGCAGCAGCGCCAGCGCCGCGACGATCAGCGTGCTCAGCCCGAGCAGGGCACCGGTGAGCGCCAGGGTGGCGTGGAATGGCAAGGCCCACACGCCCAGGCGGTTGTGCCAGTCGGCCTCGGCCAGGCGCCGCGATCCGCCCAGGCGCAAGTGGAACGCATCGCGCACCACGCGCGGATGGGCGAGCACCCCGGAGACGAGCGAAGACAGCAGGGCCACGCCGGTCAGCCCGACCAGGAACCCGCCCCAGCTTCGCGGCAGATGCAGGTTCACAGGCAGGTGCAGCAGGAAATCGCTCCAGCGCGCACTGAGCGGTGCAAGCGTGCCGTCGCCGGCCACGGCCCAGGTCTGGTCGGCGCGATTGCCGCGATAGGCCAGCAGCACCGCGCCGTGAGCGACAAGGTGGCGCCGGGCGGCGCGACTTGTGCAGCCTGGGCGAGGGCGTGGCAGGCGGCGGCGTCGGCCAGCGTGGCAACCACCGGCGCGCGCGGCACTTCCCAGTGTTGCCAATCGGGCGTGAAGACGGTCAGCGTGCCGGTCAGGCAGACGAGATAGATCACCCCGGCAAAGGCGAGGCCCAGCGCGCCATGGCCGCTCAAAGCGGCGCGCACGGTTTCGGGCGAGAGCGGCCAGCGCCACGCCTTGCCGTTCCTGGTGTTCCGGTCGCTGCTCATGCCGCATCGCCCAGCGCCGCGATGCCGAGGCCGAGCAGGCTGGTGCCGACCAGCATCGCCAGCGCGCGCAGCAGGCGGCGGTCGGCCAGCGTCCAGGTCATGGCGAGGCCCCACAGCACGGGCGTGGCGAGGCCGCTCAGGACAATGCGGGTGCGCGGATCGCCGGGCGGGTAGACTGCCAGGCACAGGGCCAGGGCCAGTGCCGCGACCATGCCGAGCGGCCCGGCGAGCAGCACGCGCAAGACCCCGCGCCATAGCCGGGCGCGCTGCTCCAGCGGTTCGGGGGCGGCATCGCCCATGCCCATGCTGGCCTCGCCACGCGGCGCGCGCGCGGGCTGGCGTTGCACGCGGCCTTGCCAGACCACGGCGAGCGCGCCGGCTGCCTGCATCGTTGCCGCCAGTGCCAGCCCCTTGACCGGGCCGATCGCCAGCATGGCCAGCACGGTGGCACCGCTCATCACCAGCCACCCGCCCGCCACCAGCGGCGCGATCATGCCCTGGCGATGGCGCCATGAACGCCGCAGCAGCGCCGCGCCGAACGCACCGGTGAGCGCCAGGGCCAGTCCCGCCAGCGCGATCACCAGTGCAGCCCCGCGCCGACGCCGAAGGTCTGCGGGTCACCCAGCACCGCGATATGCGCGGCGGCATAGTTGTATTGCTGATACTTGGCATTCAGCAGGTTGCGCGCGAACACGAACAGGTTCCAGTGGTCGGCCTGGTAACCCACCTGCCCGTTGACCACAGTGCGCACGCCGACGCGGTTGGCGGCCTGGTTCTGGCTCGATCCGCCGGAGCGATAGGCGCGCTGCACGGTGAATGCGGTGGTCAGGTCCGGCGTCCAGTCCATGCTGACCCCGGCCTTGGGCAGGAAGGCATGGAACGTGCGGGTGTTGGCGGCCATCGGCGCATTGGCATCGTCGACCAAGCCGAGCACCCCGGCGTTGACGGCGGAGACCAGCGGGGCATAGCGGGTGCCCAGGAAATCGGTGGCGGGCAGCGTGTCGGTGAAGGTCGTTTGCGTTTCCGCGGCATAGCGATTGCGCTCGCGATCGAGGCCGAAGCCGCCGATCAGGGTCAGGCGGTCGGCCACGCGCCAGCGCGCGTCGCCAAACAGCGCCATGGTCTCGACCCGCTCCGGCTGCGAAGCGGCATAGGCAACCGGGATGACCGGCAGCACCTGGGCATAGGCAGTGGCGATCGTGGCGGCGCTCGTCGCCCTCACGTAGGGCGTGAGCAGGTTGGTGATCGTGCCGGTGGGCGTGGTCACGTTGATCTGGCTGCGCGCGGTCAGCCCGCCGGTGCGGCGATAGTCATGCGCCGAGCAGGGCGCTGAGCCGGTCGCCTTCGTAATTGACGCGAAGTTCCTGCGTCAGGGTCTTGAAGCGATAGAGATTGTTGATCGTCGAGAGATTGGCCGCCGTGTTGTCGGAGTCGGCCACCGATTGCACGCGGGAGCGGTTCCACGACGTCGCGCTTGACAGCTTGAGGCCGTCGGCCAGCGGTACGCTCAGCCGGAACAGGGCGATGTCGCTGGCCACCCAGCCGCGATTGGGCTGGTCAGCGGTGGAGGTGCGGTTGTCATAGTAATCGGGCACGTCGGTGAGGGCATAGACATCCTGGATCGACAGCAGGGTTTCGCGGTTGATCTT
Organism: Novosphingobium sp. 1529; assembly: GCF_040544855.1. Classification (NCBI taxonomy): domain Bacteria; kingdom Pseudomonadati; phylum Pseudomonadota; class Alphaproteobacteria; order Sphingomonadales; family Sphingomonadaceae; genus Novosphingobium; species Novosphingobium sp. 1529. The sequence goes on along the minus strand of NZ_JBEPKW010000001.1, from coordinate 659,393 downwards.
TTCCGGCGTCGTCACGGCGATGCTGGTGGGCGTGTGCTGAAGCGTGCGCGCGGCCTTTTCGCCGGTCACGACGATCTCGCCCGGCGCAATCGTCCGCGGCGACTCGGCGTCTTCGGCGTGCAGGCCAGTAGAAGCGAGGAGCGCGGCGAGGGCACTTCCGGCGAGCAAGGCGTGAAATCGGGTCAAATGCGGAGCCTCCCTGTTACGGGACTGCAACTGGCATAAAAGGTAATGAGAGGCAATCGCATTAGCGGGAGGAATGGCAATTTCGTCTGTTGGGTGAGGTTTGGCATAAAATCATATAATAATATAAAATGACTATTCAGGTTTGCGCGTTCTGCGTAAAACTATCGCCATGGCGATTCCCGGTTTCCTGTCTGCCTCGGCCCCATCCGGCCCGCTTCTGTCCGCTCATGGCCGATCCGCCATGGCCGGTGGCGCGCGGCAGCCGGGCTTGCGCAACAGCCATGATCGCGTGGTCCATGGCATCGGCCGCGCGATCGTCGCCGGCGCGTTTGCGCAAGGAGGCACGCTGCCGAGCGAAGAATTGCTGCTGGAGCGCTTCGCGGTGTCTCGCACGGTGCTGCGCGAAGCGTTCAAGACGCTGGCGGCCAAGGGCCTGGTCGTGGCGCGCACGCGCGTGGGCATGCGGGTCTGTCCGCGTCAGCAGTGGAACCTGTTCGATGCCGACGTGCTGGCCTGGCACGTGGGCGAAGGCGTTGAAAGCCGCCTGCGCGAGGAACTGGCCGATTTCCGCCTGGCGATGGAGCCGGCCGCCGCCGCCCTGGCAGCGCGCCATGCCACGCCCGCGCAGATCGCGCAGATGTGCGGGCTGATCGCCGCGATGGGTGAGCCGGGCCTGTCTCGGCTGGATTTCGCAAGGGCGGACCTCGCCCTGCATAAGCTGATCGGCCAGGCTTCGGGCAATCGCCTGATGGCCGGGACCGAAGCGGTGATCGAAACGGCGCTGTTCGCCGCGTTCACCCTGAGTTCGCCGGTAGACGATGCGGCAGAGCACCAGGCCAGCCTGCGCGGCCATGCGGCCATCGTCGAAGCGATTGCCGCGCGCGACGGCGTTGCCGCCGCAGAGGCGGTGTGTGGCGTGATCCGCCACGGCCAACAGAGAATCGACGCTGTCGAACAGCGCGAAGGGGAGATCAGGAACCATGAAGGATAGTCTTTCCCGCCGGGCCATGCTGGCGGGTTCGTCGGCTGCGGCCGGCACTTTGCTGTTGCCCGGCAACGCCCTGGCCAATGGGCATGGCGCGAGCGATCCGGTCGCGCCGTTCCGCACGCCCTACAAGCTCGGTCGGCTGATCCTCGGCGGCTCGAAGGTGGCGGGCAGTTTTGACGAAAAGGCCGTCGATTGCCCGTTCGTGTTCCGCCACGAGGGCCGCTTCTACCTGACGTACGTGGGCTTTGACGGCACCGGCTACCAGACGGGCATCGCCGTGTCCGACGATCTGGTGAACTGGCAGCGGCAGGGCGTGATCCTGGCGCGCGATCCCAGCGATCCGGTCACCCGCTTCAACGTCGCCTCGGCCTCGATCCTGCGGGAAACCGAGATGTATGCGCCCGGCGAACTGATCCGGGTGAACGGCGAATATGTCTGCGCCTGGCACGCTTATCCCAGTCCGGGATACGAGGAAGGACCGGCGGTGATCGGCCTGGCGTTCAGCCGCGATCTGCGCACCTGGCGGCGCGGGCCGCCGATCCTGCGCGCGCAAGATGGCGCGGCGTGGGAGCGGGGCGGGCTCTACAAGCCCTACCTCGTTAAGCACGGCAACCAGTTCCTGCTCTATTACAACGCCAAGACCGCCGAGAAGGACTGGCACGAGCAGACCGGCGTGGCGGTGTCCACCGATCTCAAGACCTGGCGCCGCCATCCGGGCAACCCGATCCTGCGCAACGGCGCACCGCCCGCGCCGGACTCCCGCTTTGCCAGCGATCCGGTGGTGATGACGCATCAGGGGCGCTGGGCGATGTTCTACTTCGGCCTGTCGGGCACCGACTACAAGGCGCGCGACCTGCTCGCGCTGGGCCGCGATCCGTTCACGTTCCACAAGGTGGACGAAGTGATGATCGATGTCGGCAAGCCCGGCTCGGTCGACGATGGATATGCCCACAAGCCCTCGGTGATTTTCTGGAAGGGGGACCTCTACCACTTCTACACGGCGGTCAGCGGCCCCTATCCCAATGATGTGCGGGGAATTTCGGTCTGCCGGTCGCGCCCCTGGAACTGATCGAACGGGGTGGCGGCGCAGCCCTCAGGGCAACTCCGCCACCAGCACGCCATGCCCGCCGATCTGTCCGCCCGGTGCCGCGCCGATCAGCGGCCGGGCGCCGGCCGGCAGGGCCAGGGCGCGCGCTTCATCGCCATGGTTGATCGCGATCAGCAGGGTGCGGCCCTGGCCGCGTCGCAGCCCGATTTCCACGTCCGCCGCTGTGCCCGGCAACACCGGGGTAACCCCGGCCTGGGGCACCAGGCGCGCAGCGAGGCGTGACAGCGCCTCCGGCTCCAGCCAGGCGCCGACATAGACGATCCGCCCGCGCCCGACCTGGCGGGAGACGACCGCCGCCTTGCCATCGAGCCAGCCGCCGGGCTGGCGATAGCGCGCCAGGATCTCGGTTTCCGGTGCATCGGGCACCAGCGCCTCGGCCCAGATGGCGGCCTTGCCCTCGCCCAGCGGGCCGGTGATCGCCACGGTGCCGTCCTGCACATAGAATTGCTCGACATGCGCGCCCAGCAGCGTGCGCAGCGGCCCAGGCTGGCGCGCGGCCCACAGCGCGTTGGCATCGTCCTTCTGCCCGGTGCGCGGGCCGAGTACGAGCGTGCCGCCGTTCTGCACATAGGCGGCCAGGTGCTGCGCCTGGGCAGCGGTCAAGACGTTGAGACTGGGGGCAACCACCAGCTTGTAGCGCGCCAGGTCGGCTTCGGGCGCGACCACGGCGGCGCCTTGCGCGGCGAGGCGGAACGGGCGGTAGAAGTCGGTGAACTGGCGCACCGGGTCGAAATCCTTGTGCATCCGTTGCAGGTCGATCGCCCAGCGACTGTCGTAGGAAAACAGGAAGGCCATGTCTGCCACCGGCTCCGTGCCGGCCAGCGCGGCCGAGGCCTTGGCCAGTTCGCCGCCCAGTCCAGCAATTTCGGCAAAGATCGGCGCGGGCGTACCGTCTGCGGCCAGCAGCGTGCCATAGTTGGTTTCCTGGCCATTGGGCGCGGGGCGGAATTCCCAATAGAGAATGGCATCGGCGCCGTGCTGCACGGCCTGCCAGCCCATTTCGCGCACTTGGCCCGGGCGCATCGCGCGGTTGACCGGCGCCCAGTCGATCCGCCCGGCCTGGGTTTCCATCAGCCAGAAATTCTTCTGCTTGTAGCCGCGCACGAGATCGTGATCGGCACCATTGGCGATCCAGTCCGGCTCGGCATCCTGGATATAATTGTCCCAGGCGGCGATATCGAGCCCTTGGTGCAGCGCGAAATGATCGAACCCGTCGTTCCAGAACATCGTGTTGGTGGTGATGAACTGGTGCGGATTGGCCAACGCGCGGATCGCGTCGGCCTGGTTCATCACATAGCTGGTCCAGGTGCTGGTGAGGAAATGGCGGTAATCGAGCAGCAGGCCGGGATTCTGCTGCCCACCCAGGTGCATCGGCACCTGGTCGAAACGCTGGTAGGTCTGGCTCCAATAGGCGGTGGCCCAGCGCTGGTTGAGCGTGTCGATCGTGCCATAGCGCTGCGCGAGGAACGCATGCCACAGCCGCGCGGCTTCGGCATCGAACGAGGGCAGGCCGATCTCGTTGTCGATCTGCCAGCCAATCACGGCGGGGTTGTGGCCATAGCGGCGGGCCATTTCCGTGGCGATGCGCCGGGCAAACTGGCGGTAGCGGGCGCTGGCGAACGAGAAGTGGCGGCGCCCGCCATGGCCGGCGCGGCTGCCGTCTTCGTCCACGCGCAGGATTTCGGGATAGCGCTCGCTCATCCAGATCGGCGGGGCGGCGGTGGGCGTGCCCAGCACCACGCGCATGCCGTGCCGCGCGGCAGCGGCGATCGCGCGATCGAGCCAGGCGAAATCGAACCGGCCTTCCTCCGGCTCCATCCGGCTCCAGGCGAATTCGGCGATGCGCACGGTGTTGATATGGGCCTGCTGCATCAGCGCCAGGTCGGTGTCCCAGCGCGCTTCGGGCCATTGTTCGGGATACCAGGCGGTGCCAAAGGCAATGCCCGGCGCGGCCGTCGCCTGCATCGGTGTCGGTGCCGAAGCGGCCAGGGCCGGCAGGGCCGTGGCGCTGGCCGAAAGGCAGAGGCAAAGCGCCAGGGCGCGGCGGGAAAAGCGCATCATGGAAAGTCCCCTTGCAGGCGGAAGCCGCCGATCAGTCTTGCGGGATGGGAAAGGCGCGCGCGCGCGCGGCGGCATAGCAGGCCTCGACCAGCGCCATGGTCTGCCAGGCATCGTCCACGTGCGTGGCGAGATGGGTGTCCTCGCCGCTGGCGAAGCGCTGGAGATTGCACATCGGGCCGAGGAACGCGTCGGGAAACCAGTGCCCTTGCAGCGGCACCTGCTGCCACTCGCCGCCGCGCCGCACGATCCACAGCTCGTCCGGCTCACCCACCGGATAGTCGAGCAACAGGCCAAGCTTGACCAGCGCGGCGCCTTCGGTGCCTTCCACGCGAAAGCTGGCATCCTGGAACTGGCGCGCGAAATCGTGGTGGTGGTTGATCGACAGCGTGACGCGCAAGGGCGCCGGGTAATCGAGCAGGATCGTGGTGCGGGTATCGGCCAGCGGGCTGCCGGGATAGCCGAAGCTGCGTGCAAAGACGCCGCTCGGGTTGCCGGCCAAGGCGCGGATCGTGTCGAGATAATGGATCGAGTGGGACACGATCTCCACGCGCGGATTGGGGATCAGGTGCGGAAAGAGGTGCCAAGGCGTGGCCAGGTTGAGATGCACCTCGATCTCCAGCAGCGTGCCGAGATCGCCGCGCGCCAGGCAATCGGCCAGCGCCAGCATCATCGGCGAATAGCGCAACTGGAAATTGACCGCTGCGGTGTGTCCGCGCGCATGCACCGCGTTGCGGATGGCGCGCGCGGCATCGAGATCAAGGCCCATCGGCTTTTGCAGCAGCACGCTGGCGCCGCGTGGCAATGCTTCCAGGATGGCAAGATGCGCCACCGGCGGCGCGGCCACGTCGAACACCGCATCGGCTTTTGCCGCATCGGCCAGCGTGGGGAAGACGGTGCCAATGCCGAACGCATCGGCCAGGGCGCGGGCGCGGTCCTGATCGGGATCGTAGACGCCGTAGACCGGCAGGTCGGCCTTGCGATAGGCGGGCAGATGCGCGTCGTGGGCAATGCCGCCGGTGCCGATCAGCACGATCGGACGGGGCTGGGCGGGGTGGTCCCAGGCCTGGCGCAGCGGGGCGGTCATGCCAGTGCCTCCGCCTGGCGCTGGGCTTGCGCCAGCAGGTCCGCCGTGGTCTGCTCGCCGGTCACCGCCTGGCCCAGCACATCGTCGATGATGTGCGAAAAATCGGCCAGGCGCGTGGTGTGCGGCAGCGCGCGCGCGGACTGGTGCAGCCAGTCGAGGCGGTGGTAATAGGGGATGGCGGCATTGACCGCCGGATCCGCCCAAGTCGAGCGGCGCGTGCCGATGGCACCATGGGTGGTGGTCAGGCGGTCCATCTCGGGCCGGGTGCAATGGCGCAGGAAGTCCCAGGCGAGATCGCAGTGCCTGCTGCCACTGCCGATGCCCAGCACCCAGAACACGTTGAGCGATACCGTGCCACCGCCCTCGCCAGCGGGCAGCGGCGCCACGTCCACCAATCCGCGCACGGCGCTGTCGGGCGCGGTATCGGCATAGGCGGCAAAGCCGAACCAGTTGGCCATCATGGCCACATGTCCGGCGGCGAACAGCATGCCCGATTGCACGCTGTCGGTCTCGCGCGCGCCCGGCGCGATGGCCTGTGTGTCGCGCGCCAGCGTGCGCAGGAAATCGAGCGCCGCATGGGCCTGCGGCGAGGCGAAATCGGGCCGGCCGGCGGGCGTGAAAGGCTCTCCGCCGCGCGACCAGATGTGGATGCAGAAATCGTAGAACCCGTTGTGGCCATCGGGAAACAGCGCCAGCACCGTGCCGCTGACGCCGCTGGCCGGATCGTGCAGGCGGCGGGCGGCGGCGTGGTATTCCTCCCAGGTGCCGGGCACGGCCAGGTCGGCAGCGGCCAGCAGATCCTTGCGATAGACCAGGCATTCCGGGCCATCGTGATAGGGCAGGCCCCAGACGCCGCCGGCGAAGGCCTGCATGGTGGTCAGCGAAGGGCTCCAGCCGTGGGGATAGTCGCTGGCCGGCCGCTGCGCGAGCAGAGGCGCCAGATCGGCCAGTTGCCCCATGGCCTGGGCCTGCGCCAGCCAGTCGGTGCACAGGAACGCGATGTCATAGTCGCCGCGCGCCAGGCCGCCTTGCGCAATCGCCTTGTGGTGCAGCGTGTTGAGATCGAGCACGTCCAGCTCGATCCGGGCAGAAACGCCGGTGTGCCGCACGAAATCGGCGAACTGGGCGGCAATGGCGCTTTCGAATGGTGCGAATTCGCGCACCGCGATGCGCAGGACGGTTTCGGTCATCATGTTTCCCCGCGCTTGCGGTTGCCCAGGGTGTAGATCGCGGCGGCAACGATGATCACCGCGCCTTCGATGATGCCCTGGTAGTTGGCTCCCAGGTTCAGGATGTTGAACCCGTTGGTCAGCGTAAACAGGATCAGCGCCCCGGCAACGGTCTTGATCACGCTGCCTGCTCCGCCATAGAGCGACGTGCCGCCCAGGATCGCCGCGGCGATCACGGTCAGTTCCGCGCCCTGCATGGCCGTGGGGTTGATCGCGCCCAGGCGCGAGCCGAACAGCGCCCCGGCAAAGCCCGCCGCTAGGCTGGAGAGGATGAACACGCCGAGCCGATAGGCGCGCACGTTGATGCCCGAAAGGCGCGCCGCCTCGGCATTGCCGCCTACCGCCTGGATACGCCGGCCGAGCACGGTCCGCTCCATCACGAACCAGGCGGCGGTCGTGAACAGCAGCAGATAGATGACGGGTGCCGCCACGGTGAAGCGCGGGCCGACCAGGCCGGCCAGCGCCAGCAGCCCCAGGCCGCCCAGCGCCGGAGCAGGCGCCAGGCGTAGCGTCGCGATCGCCAGCGCCACGGCACCGAGTGCGAGGAGCGGCCAGAACAGCGGCACCCGCGCGCTTTCGAACGCCAGCATTTGCGCCAGCACCTGCGGGTCTTCGACCATCAGCGAGCGCCCGTCGGTGACCACCAGGACCAGCCCGCGCACCGCCGTAAGCGTGCCGAGCGTGACGATGAAAGCGTTGATCCCGACGAATTCGACGATCACGCCATTGAGAATGCCGATCATCGCCGCCGTGCACAGCGCGCAGAGCAGCGCGGGAACGAAGCCGATCTGCCCGGCCAGCCCGACCAGCACTGCCGCCGCAAGGGCCGCAACCGATGCCACGCTGAGATCAAACGCGCCGGTGATCAGCATGATCGTCATCGCCACGGCCATGATCCCGACGAGCGAGGCTTGATAGGCGATGTTACCCAGGTTCGCCGGCGCCAGATAGGGCGGCAGGCCGCGGCTGGCAGCGAGCGCCGCCAGAATGCCGAGCAGCGCCAGCAGCGCATAGAATACGCCGGCCTGGCGCAGGCCCAGGCTTTGCCGCCAGGGGATTGAGGCGATCATGCAGGAACTCCATCGCAAGCCGGTGCGCTGCCGCTGGCCAAAAGGGTAAGGTCGATCTCGCTGCTGGTGGCCGGGTCCACGTCGGCCACCACGGCGCCTTCGCGCAGCACCAGGATGCGGTCGCTCAGCGCCAGCAGTTCGGCGAAATCCGAAGAGACCAGCACGATCGCCAGCCCTTCGTCGGCCAGGCGCCGCACCTGTTCGAGAATGTCGACCCGCGCGCCGATGTCGATGCCGGCGGTCGGTTCGTCCAGCAGCAGGACGCGGGTCTGGTCGGTGAGCCACTTGGCCAGCACCACTTTCTGCGCATTGCCGCCCGAAAGGGTGCCGACCGGGCGCTGCGCGTCTTCGGTCTTGATCGCCAGGGCGGCAATCGCGGCCTCGGCCTCTTGCCGTTCGGTGGCGTGATCGATCAGCCAGCCCCGGCGGGGCAGGGCGATGTTTTCGGCCACGCTGAATCCGGCCACAAAGCCCTGGCGCTTGCGATCTTCGGGCACCAGCGCCAGCCCGGCGGCGACGGCGCTGCCGGTATTGGTCACCACGCCCGGCCCCAGCACCGGCGTGCCATCGACCAGCACCGCGCCGCGCGCGCAGGGATCGGCGCCGAACAGGGCGTGCAGCAGCTCGCTGCGCCCGGCGCCGAGCATGCCCGCCAGGCCCAGGATTTCGCCGGCGCGCAGATCGAACGAGATTGGCGCCAGGCCAGCCGGGGATGCCAGATCGCGCACCGCCAGGCGGACGGTTTCGCCGATGCGGCGCGCCCGGCGGGTCAGCCGCGCCACCGCGCGTCCGCTGATCGCGGCGGCCAAAGCGGCTTCGTCGAGGTCTTCGGTGCGGCGGTGAAGCACGTCACGCCCGTCGCGCAGGATCGTCACGCGGTCGGTCAGTGCCAGGATCTCGTCGAGAAAGTGAGAGACGAACACGATCGCCTTGCCTTCCTGGTGGGCTAGGCGGCGCACCACGTCATAGACCGCCTGGCGGTCCTGCGCGGCGAGCGAGGCGGTCGGCTCGTCCATCACCAGCACTTGTGCGCCATCGAGCAGCGCCTGCGCCAGGCTGACCATCTGCCGCGCGCCGATCGGCAGGTCGGCCACCAGGGCATCGAGCGGGAAGGGATTGCCCAGTTGCGCCACGACCGCTTCGGCGCGTGCGCGCTGTTGGCCATCGCGGCGCTGCCAGCCCGGCGCGCCGAGCAGGAGGTTGTCCAGCGCCGACAGCGTCGGCACCAGCGGGATGTGCTGGTACAGCGTGGAAACCCCGCCGCGCCGTGCGTCTGCCGGCCGCCGCCAGCGCACCGGGGCGCCGCGCCACAGGATCGCGCCTTCGGTGGCCGTGGTCGCGCCCGAGAGAATGCCGATCAGGGTGGACTTGCCCGCGCCGTTGGCGCCGAGCAGGCCATGCACTTCACCGGCGCGGATTTCCAGCGAGGCGTCTACCAGCGCCTGCGTGCCGTTGGGATAGCGCTTGGCGATGTGCCGCAGCGCGAGCAGGGGCAGGGCGGTCACCATTGGCCAGTGCACCGTTGCGCGCTGGCGCGCGTCACTGCCGGGATCGGGTAGGTGAGGAAGCGCGGCGTGCCTGGTGCGGGCGGATGGGCCAGCGCGCGGAAAGCCAGCGCGCCGAGCGCTTCGGGCTGGAAGCAGACGGTGCCGTCGATCGCCCCGGCCTTGAGCGAGGCCATGGCCAGGCGCGAACCGCCCACGCCGATCAGCCGGGCATGCGATCCGGCCGCGCGCACGGCGCGGGCGCAGCCGATCACCATGTCGTCCGCCTGGTTGAAGAACAGGTCGATGCGCGGGTCGGCTGCCAGCATGTTCTGGCAGGCGGCCTCGCCCCCGTCCGGTGTCCAGTTGCCGGGCTGTGCGGCCACGATGGTGTCGCGCCGGCCGCTGGCGGCAAGGCCGGCGATAAAGCCACGCGTGCGCTGTTCCACTTCGGGAAATCCGGCGGCCCCTTCGACAATTGCGATCCGCGCGGGACGGTCGGCGGGCAGCAGTTGCGCGGCGAGTGTGCCGGCGGCGCGGCCGGCGGCGACTTCGTCTTGCGAAACCAGCGCGGCCAGGCCGGGATAGACATCCTGCACCGCGCGCGTGCGCGGGTCGCCCACCAGCGCGGCCACCGCCACCACCGGCACGCCGGCGGCCTGGGCGCGCTTGACCCAGCCTTGTGCCACGATCGAATCCAGCGGCATGATCGCCACGCCGCGCGGGTGCTGCGCGATCAGGTCATCGATGTCGTTGGCCTGCTTCTGGATATTGGCCTTGCCGTCCACCACCAGGCCTTCGGCACCGGCTTCGCGCGCGGCCTGGCGAAAGCCCTTGGCGATCGCGGCGGCAAAGGGAAAGCTCAGGCCCACGGTCGATAGCGCATAGCGCGGCGCGCCGGGTGGCAGCGGGGCGCCGGCGGCGGCAGCCCCATCGCTGCCGTGGCGCGCCAGCGCAACGAGCGAGAGGCTGCCCACGGCCACGACCAGGGTGGCGGCCAGCAGGGGAAGGGGGCGGATCGGGCGCATTGCGTCAGGCCGCCGCCGAACGGCGATCGACCAGGTAGAGATGCTCGCAGGCGAGCACGGTTTCCTCGCGCTGGTTGCGGATGTCCACCGTCTCGGTCACCACGCCCTGGGCGGTCCGCTTGGGATGGTCGCGCTTGTCGGCAATGCGGGTGATCGTGGTGATCGTGTCGCCGATGTGCACCGGGCGGATGAAGCGCAGGCGATCATAGCCATAGGACATGGCGCGCCGGTTGATCACCGTTGCGGTGAGGCCGATGCCGATGCTGAACACCAGCGTGCCGTGGGCGATGCGCTGGCCAATCTCCTGCGTGGCGCACCAATCCGCATCCATGTGATGCGGAAAAAAGTCTCCGGTGTGGCCTGCATGCACGACGAAATCGGTCTCGGTAATAGTTCGGCCAAAACTTCGCCGTTCCGATCCAAGAACATAGTCTTCGAAAAACTGTTCGATGATCATCGCAGATACCTCTCCGAAAAATCTGCAATAGTATTTTTATATGATTTATATTATTGCTAAGCTGTGATGATCCCGGAGTCAACCGGTGTTGTTCGCCGCGCAGGCAAGAAGGAGGATGGGATGAGCGAGACGACCTTGAAGGGCATGACGTGGGATCACCCGCGCGGTTACGAGCCGCTGGTGGCCGCTTCGCGCGAGTGGGCGCGGCTCACCGGAACGGCGATCGAGTGGGAGCGGCGCTCGCTCCAGGCGTTCGAAACCCATCCGGTGGAAGACCTTGCCCGCGCCTATGACCTGGTGGTGATCGATCATCCCCACGTCGGCATTGCCGCGCAGTCGGGCGCGCTGCTGCCGTTCGCGGGCGGCGATGCCGATGCTGCGGCCGGCAGCGTTGGCGGATCGTATGAAAGCTATGCCTGGGATGGCCGGCAATGGGCGCTGCCGATCGACGCGGCGGCACAGGTCCAGGCCTGGGTGCCTGGTCGCCTGCCCACTCCGCTGCGCGATTGGGGCAGCGTGCTGCGCCACGCGGAGGCTGGCGGCATCGGCCTGCCGCTGCGCGCGCCGCACAGCCTGATGAGCCTGATGACCTTGTGCGGCCTGATGGGCCTGGAGCTGTGCCCGGCGCCGCGCGTGCTGTTTCCCGATGCGGCGGCCGTCGCGGTGAAGCGGCTTTACGCCTTGGCCGAACGCGCTGCCCCAGGCGCGGCCGAAAGCGATCCGATCGCCGTGCTCGAAGCGATGGCCCGCGCGGATTCGCCGCTGGTCGCCGCGCCTTTGATCTATGGCTATGTCAGTTATGCGCAGGACGGGTTTCGGCCAGTGCGGCTGGCGTTCGCCGACCTGGCTCCATGGCAGGTCAGCGCGCCGCGCGGTTCGGTGCTGGGCGGCACCGGCATTGCCGTCTCGCGCCTCGGCCGCGATCCGGAGGGCGCCATGGCCTTTGCCCGCTGGCTCGCCAGTGGCCCAGTGCAGACCGGTATCGTTGCGGCAAATGGCGGGCAACCGGCCCACGCCCAGGCCTGGGCCGACATACCGACCAATGCTGCCACCAGCGACTTCTACCGCGCGACTCGTGCCACGCTGGACCACGCGTGGATTCGCCCGCGCCACGCCGGCTACATGCCGTTCCAGGACGAGGCCTCGGGCCTGATCCTGGCCGCCATTGCGCGCCAAATGCCTGCGGAATCGCTGGTTTCCACGCTCAACCGGGCCTTTGCCGCGAGCGTTCCGTAACGATTGGCAACGCACCAAAGTGTGTTTGTTAAAAAACATCTTGTTCATATACGAACAATCTGCCACATAGTCTACAGCCCTCGCAGAGGGGCGACGAAAGGATTGAGGATATGGCTGCGGCCATGAAAAGCCTGTCTTGCATCATGCTGGCCTGCGCTCTTGCTGGAGGGACAGCCCTGGCCGCACCCGCCGGTGCGCAGCCCGGCATCTCGTCCGATCCCAAGGCTGCCGCCGCGCAGATCGCCCGGATGGATCGTGAGGTCGCCGGGGGGCGGTTCAAGGCGGACTGGTCCTCTCTGGCCAACTATCGCGTGCCGGAATGGTACCGCGACGCCAAGTTCGGGATATTCGTCCATTGGGGCGTCTATGCGGTGCCGGCCTCGGGCAGCGAATGGTACTCGCGCAACATGTATGTGCCGGTCCACGCCGATTTCGTGCACCAGCGCGCGACCTATGGCGATCAATCCGTCGCCGGCTACAAGGACTTCATTCCCCAGTTCCGCGGCCAGCGCTTCGATCCGGCGGCGTGGATGGCCTTGTTCAAGCGTGCCGGCGCGCGCTACGTCGTGCCGGTGGCCGAGCATTGCGACGGCTTCTCGATGTACGGCTCGGCGATCAACCGCTGGAATGCCGTGGCGATGGGGCCGCAGCGCGACGTGGTGGGCGAGATTGCCAAGGCCGCCCGCGCCGCCAACCTGCATTTCGGCCTGTCTTCACACCGCGCCGAACACTGGTGGTGGTATGGCCAGGCGCCTGCCGGCAGCGACGTGTGGAACCCGGCCTATGCCGATCTCTATGGTCCGGCCTCGCCGCGCACCCTGCCGGGCAGCGATGCCAGCGCGGAGCCCGATCCCAACCATCTCGAACAGTGGAACCCGCCGTCCAAGGCCTTTCTTGACGATTGGCTCGCGCGCACGGGCGAAGTGATCGAGAAGTACAATCCTGAATTCGTCTATCTCGACTGGTGGATCAACCAGCCCGCCTTCGCGCCTTACTTGCAGCGTCTTGCCGCCTATTACTATGACAGCGCGGCACGGCGCGGGGTCGGCCCGGTGCTGGCCTATAAGGAAGAGGCGTTTCCCGCTGGTTCGGCGCTGTTCGATATCGAGCGCGGCCGGCTCGATGCGCTGCGCCTGCTGCCCTGGCAGACCGATACCTCGGTCAGCATCAACAGTTGGGGCTATGTCGAGAACGACAAGTATCGCACCGCTGCCAGCCTGGTGGCGACGCTGGCCGATGTCGTTTCGAAGAACGGCAACCTGCTGCTCAACGTCGGGCCCAAGGCCGATGGCACGATCCCGGCCGAAGCGGCCAGGGTGCTCGACGAAATCGGCGGCTGGCTGTCGGTCAATGGCGAGGCGATCTACGGCACGCGGCCGTGGGTGATGTTCGGGGAAGGACCCACGCGCAACGCGGTCGGCTCGCTCAAGGAAGGGGGCGATCCCACCTATACCCCGGCCGACATCCGCTTCACCACGCGCGACGGGCGGCTCTACGCGCTGGGTCTGGCCCATCCGGCCGACGGCACGGTGCGCATCGGCGTGCTCTATGCCGGCAATCCCTATGCGCCGCCGGTCAAGGCCGTGCATCTGCTCGGCAGCACTGCGCCGCTCGCCTGGCGCCAGGAGAAGGATGGCCTGCATGTCACGCTGCCGGCCACCGGCGCCAAGGCCGACATGCCCTATGCGCTGCGCATCGAGTTTTCGCCCCCGAACAAGACGTGACGGGGCACTTGCACACCACAAGCTGACACAAGTTTGGGATAATGGGGAGGTTTAGCAATGAAGAACGTGGGAGCCTATCTCTGCACCGCCGCGCTCGGTGCCCTGGTCATGCCGGCGGGCTCCGCCCTGGCGCAGACCGCGCCGGCAGCGGCCAAGGCGACGACTGACGCCAAGGATGAAACCGTTGCCGACGCCATCGTCGTCAGCGGGGTCCGCGCCAGCTTGCGCAGCGCGCAGGATCGCAAGGCCAATGCCAGCCAGATCGTGGATTCGATCGTGGCCGAGGATATCGGCAAGCTGCCCGACCAGAACACCACCGATGCGCTGCAGCGCGTGACGGGCGTGCAGATCGAGCGCGACTATGGCGAAGGGTCGACCGTCTACGTGCGCGGCCTGGCCCAAGTGAACACCACGCTCAACGGCCGCGAGATCTTCACCGCGCAAGGCGCCCGTGGCCTCAACCTCCAGGATATTCCGGCCGAACTGCTCGCCGGGCTGGATGTCTACAAGTCGCCCTCGGCCAACCAGATCGAAGGTGGCCTGGGTGGCCTGATTGACTTGCGCACGCGCCGGCCGCTCGATTTCAAGGGCCTGACCGTGGCCGGCAACATCCGCGGCATCTATTCCGACCTGGCCAAGGAACTGACCCCGGCCGTCTCGGGCCTGATCGCCGATCGCTGGGACACCGGCGCGGGTGAGATCGGCGCGCTGGTCAGCGTGTCGTACCAGGAGCGCAAGTTCCGCTCAGACCTGATTTCCACCGGCACCCCGGCCAGCAGCACCACGATCGTGCCCGGCCAGACGGTGGTCGCTCCCAACGGCGCCTATGACGTGACGCCCTATGGCGATCGCCGCCGCCTGGGCATCAGCGGCACCTTGCAGTGGAAGCCCACGCCCAACCTCGAAATCTATTTCGAAGGCCAGTACGCGCGCTTCAACAACCTCAACGACAACTACGGCGCTTCAGTTGGCCTGGGTGGCTTGACCGCAGAGCCGGGCGCGACGGTGGCCGCCAATGGCGACGTGACCAAGGCGACCTATCTCAACGCCCCGCTCACCGTACTGTCTTATGCCTATGACACGCGCGACCGGATGACCCAGTTTGCCGGGGGCGGCAAGTGGACCAACGACAAGCTGACCGTGTCCACCGACATCAGCTATACCAAGGCCACCGGCAGCGTGGTGTTCAACAGCGGCTTCACCGGCGCCACGATCCCGCGCTTCTCGGTGGACAACACCGCGTTCGTGCCGGGTTCGAGCGCCAATGGCTATGACCTGCTGAGCCAGTCGAACACCAACTTCCAGTTCCTGCTCTACCAGGGCACGCAGAACAAGGCGGACCAGTTCGCCGGCACGCTGGATGCGTCCTATGCGGTGGACAGCGGCTTCCTCAAGTCGATCGACGTCGGCTTCCGCTACGGCAACCGCACGGCGCAATCCAACCAGACCAGCTTCTTCCTGTTCAGCGGCGCGCCCGGCACCGCTGCGCCCTCGATCCTGGCTGCCAACCCGGCCAGCGATTTCTTCAGCAAGTCTTCGCGCGGTACGCCGCTGCTGTCTAACTACCTGGTCATTCCCGTGCCGCTGCTGCGCGATCATCTGAGCGAAGTGCAGACCGCGCTGGGCTTTGACGCCACCGATCCGGTGAACGGGCCGCTGGCGTTCTATCGCGTCAGCGAAAAGACCACCGCGCTCTATGCCATGGCGCGCTTCGGCTCGCCCAGCGGGCTGGTCGATGGCAATGTCGGGTTGCGCTATGTCCACACCCAGACCGCGCTCAACGGCAACCGCACGCTTTCGGGCGGCGGCGTCGGGCCGATCCAGGTCAATTCCAGCTACGACGACTTCCTGCCTTCGGCCAACATCCGCTTCAACCTGACCGACAAGCTCAAGCTGCGTCTGGCCGCGTCCAAGGTCGTCACCCGCCCGAACTTCAGCGATCTTTCGCCGTCGCTGACGCTCAATTCGGTGCAGCAGAACGGGTCGGCCGGCAATCCCTACCTCAAGCCGCTCAAGGCCGACCAGCTCGACGCGTCGCTGGAATACTACTTCGCGCGCGGCAGCTCGATCTATGGTGCGCTGTTCTACAAGAAGGTGCGCAACTTCATCTCGGTCAATCCCTCGGTCGAGGTCTACGACGGCATCACCTATACGATCAGCCGCCCGGACAACAACCAGGGCGGGGAGATCAAGGGCGCCGAAGTGGGGTATCAGCAGTTCTTCGATTTCCTGCCCGGCGCGCTGTCGGGCCTGGGGATCCAGGCGAACTATACCTACGTGGACAGCAAGACGACCTCTTCGATCGTCGGCCAGACCACCCCGCTCCAGGGCTTGTCGAAGCACACCTACAACCTGGTGGGGATGTACGAGAAGTACGGCGTTTCGGCCCGCGTCGCCTACAACTGGCGCAGCACCTACTTCGACAGCACCTATCTGTTCAACGGGGTGGGGCAGCCGAGCTTCCGCCGCGGCTATGGCTGGCTGGCCGCTTCGCTCAGCTATGACGTGACGCCCAACGTCACGATCAGCCTGGAAGGCAACAACCTGACGCGCGTGATCCGCCGGTCCTATTACAACAACATGGATACCCGGCCGCACGAAACCCAAATCGACGATCGCCAGATCATCTTCGGGGTTCGCTTCAAGTTGTGATGCCTCCGCGCATCGGGCAGGCTGGCATCCGGCCGGCCCGATGCGCGGCCCAGACAAAGGCCTGCCATGCCGTCCAAGCGTGACTTCGATGCTGTATTTCCGGGCCTGATGGTGGATCGCCGCTCGGCCCTGCTGGGCGGATCGGCGGCACTGTTGTGCACGGGCACCGCGCCTGGCACCGGCCACGCCGCGACGGTCGATCCGCAAGCGAGCGCCTGGGGCGAGGCATTCGACCGCCCTCCGCCCGAGGCCGGACCGGGTGTCTACTGGTACTGGCTCGATGGCGCAGTCAGCGCGGCCGGGATCACGGCCGATCTTGAAGGCATGCACGCCAACGGCATCACCACGGCGATGGTCTTTGCCATTGGCGCCTCGGCCAAGCCGCCGCTGGTCGATCCGCCGGCCGATGCACTCACGCCGCAATGGTGGGGCCTGATCGATCACGCCGTGGCCGAGGCGGAGCGGCTGGGGATTACGCTGTCGCTCAACATCTGCGATGGCTGGGCTACGGCGAGCGGCCCCTGGATCACGCCCGACCTGTCGATGCAGGTGCTGACCTGGTCCGACACGCGCGCCACGGCCGGGCAGGGCGCGATCCGCCTGGCCACCCCGCCGATGCGGCGCAACTGGTATCGCGACGTGGCGGTGCTGGCATTTCCCTGGCCGGAAGCGCTGGACGAGACGAGCGCACGGCGCCATCCGCGCGTTTCCACCACCTTGCCGCTGGCCGGGCCACCGCTCGCGCGCCTGCTCGATCCCGGCAACGACCAGGACGTGTTCGACACCACCCAGGCCGGCCAGATCGACGTGGCTTTCGACCAGCCGTTCACGCTGCGCTCAGTCACCGTGCGCACGCCGTCGCCCTGGGGCTATTCCCCCGGCGTCTATCGCGCGGCCAATGCGCTGCGCGTGGAAGCAAGCGAGGATGGCGTCACGTTCCGTCCCGTTGGCCGGCTGGAATATCCCCAGCATGGCTGGCAGACCGACCTGACCACGCTGACCCACGCCTTGCCCGAAACCACCGCGCGCGTGTTCCGCTTCGTGCACGAGCCGCAGGCGCCCGGCCCCTATTTCGAGAATTACGATTTCGGGCAGGACGTGCGCCTGCGCCTGTTCAGCCTGGAGCTTTCGTCCCGGCCGGAAATCCACCAGATCGTGGGCAAGACGGCGGCGCAATGGTCGATCAGCCGCCGCACCGATGCGCGCGACGTGCCCGATGCGGTCTGCGTCGATCCGGCCAAGGTGCTCGACCTGACCGACAGGCTGGCGGCCGATGGCACGCTCGACTGGACTCCACCGCCCGGCCGCTGGCGCATCCTGCGCCTGGGCCACACCAGCAATGGCCGCGAGAACTCCGCCGCCGGGGGTGCGCAGGGGCTGGAAGTCGATCGCTTCAACGCGGCGGCAGTGACCATGCAGTTCGATCGCTGGTTCGGCGCCGCGCTCGATCGCATCGGCCCGGCGCGCGCGGGCAAAGTGTTGAACACGGTGCATGTCGATAGCTGGGAAGCCAGCGGGCAAAACTGGACGGCGGATTTTCCTGCCCGGTTCCAGGCCTTGCGCGGCTATGCCCTGCGCGTCTGGCTGCCGGTGCTGGCCGGCGTGCCGGTCGGCAGCGCAGAGCAGAGCGAGGCGATACTGCACGATTTCCGGCAGACCGTGGCCGATCTTACGCAAAGCGCGTTCTTCGAAACCATCGCGCGCCTGGCCCATGCACGCGGCTGCCGCTTCAGCGGGGAGCCGGCCAGCCCGACCTATGCCGTGGACGGCTTGCGCTGGGCAGAGGCGACCGATGTGCCGATGGGCGAATTCTGGCTGCGCACGCCGCGCAACGACAAGCCGACCGATGTGGCCGATGCGGTTTCGGGCGGGCGCATCTATGGCAAGCGGATCATTGCCACGGAAAGCTTCACCGAGAACGACATTCTCTGGGACGAGCACCCCGCGATGCTCAAGCCCTTGGGCGATCGGCACTATTGCCGGGGCATCAACCGCTTCATGCTGCACGTCTATACCGCGCAGCCGTTTCTCGATCGCGCGCCGGGGCTGACGCTCAACGGTATCGGCACGATGTTCAGCCGCACCCAGACCTGGTGGAGCCAGGCGCGCGGCTGGTTCGATTACCTGCGCCGCTGCCAGGCGGTGTTACAACGCGGCCTGCCAGTGAGCGACGTGGCGGTGTTCACCGGGGAAGACATTCCCAACCGCGCGCTCTTGCCGCACCAGTTGGACGCGCCATTGCCGGCCGGCGTGGCCTATGACTCGATCAACCGCGATGCGCTGGTGCGCCTGGCGCGGGTGGAGCAGGGCGCGATCGTACTGCCCGGCGGCATGCGCTATCGCCTGCTCGTGCTGCGCGCGGGAGCGCGCTATTCCAGCGGCTTCCTCGCCGCACTCGAACGCCTGGTGCGGGCGGGCGCCACGGTGCTGGCACCGCCGCCGCTTGGTGCCGTCGGGCGAGAGGCCGATCCCGCGGCGTTCGTTGCACAGTGCCGCCGGCTCTGGCCGGATGACGGACGTCAGGGCGAAACCCGGCTGGGCGCCGGGCGCGTGGTCTGGGGGCAAAGCCCTGCGCATGTGCTGGCCAGCCTGGGGATCGCGGGCGATCTTCTGGCGAGCGATGCGGCGGGGCTCGAATGGACTCATCGCCGCGAGGCGGGGGTCGATGTCTATTTCCTAGCCAACACCGGCGGTGCCGCGCTCGATACCGAAGTATCCTTGCGCGTGACCGCGCGCGCCGTGGCGCTGTGGGATGCGCTGGAAGGGCAGCGCCTGCCGGCACCCGCCTGGCGGAATGTCGCCAGGCGCACGGTCCTGCCGCTGCGCCTGGCGCCGGGGGAAAGCCGGTTCATCGCTCTGAGCGACGGCGGCGTGGCACCGCATCTCGCACAGGCCCATCTCGCGGCCGGGCAAAGCCTGGAATGGCGCGGTGAGCGACTGGTCATGGCCGGGGCTGGAGAAGCTCGGCTGCTGCGCAGCGACGGGCGCCGCCTGGCACCGGTGGCGCCGGCCATGACCCCGGCAATCGAACTCGACCAGCCCTGGACGCTCAGCTTTGCCGGCTGGCGCGCCCCGCCCGAGCGGCTGACGCTGAAGCAGCCCGCGCTGTGGAGCGACCTTGCCCCCGATCGCGTGCGCTTCCATGCCGGATCGGGCACCTATGCCACGCAGATCGACCTGCCGCGCCACCTGCTGGTGCGCGATATCCGCCTGATGCTCGATCTGGGCGCAGTGCATGCCATGGCCGAAGTCGCGGTCAACGGGCGCTTGGCCGGCCGGCGCTGGATTGCACCCTTCCGGCTGGACATCACCGCATTCTTGCGGCCGGGATGCAACACGATCGCCATCACCGTCACCAACACCTGGCACAACCGCCTGGTGGGCGATCGCGTCTTGCCCGAAGCGGAGCGGGTTGCCTGGGTCTATCCCAAGCTGCGCGGCACCAAGGACTGGCTGCCGGCCCGCGATGCGCCGCTGCTGCCGGCGGGCCTGGCCGGTCCGGTCCGGATCGTGGCTAAGCCACTTGTGGACATTCCGGTCTAATGAGGCTGGACCGTCGCACCGCGCTGGCCGCGATCGGCGCGACGCCACTGGTGGCCGGCGCCGGCAGGGCGCATTCTCTGCCACCGGGTGATCTGCTGGCGCAAGACTTGCGCGTGGAAGGGGTGGCCGAGCCCGCGGGGCTCGACCTGCTGCGTCCGCGCTTTTCCTGGGGCCTTGCCGCGCGCGATCCAAGCGCGCGCGGCCTGGTGCAGCGCGGGTTCGAACTGATCGGCGGCACCGATCGCGCCCGCGTGGCTGCTGGCCAGGGCGCCCGCTGGGCCGGATCGCCCGCCGCCGGCGGGCAGACTCTGGTGGTGCCGACAGCGGACTTGGCGCTCGACAGCCACCGCCGCTATTGGTGGGCGGTCCGCATATTCGATGCGGCGGGGCGGCCGGGCGCCTGGAGCGCGCCCGCCGCGTTCCTCACCGGGGTGCTCGAGCTGGCGCGCTGGCCCGACCGCTGGATCGCGGCGGAGCCCGACCCGGTTCTACCGCCGCACCGTCAGGGGCAGGCGAGCCCAGCCATGGTGCCCGCCCGGCCGCTGCCGATCCTGCGTCGGCCCTTGCGCCTGGCGTCGCCGCCGCGCCGGGCCGTGCTGTCGGTCTGCGGCTTGGGCCAATATCGCCTGGCGATCAACGGGCAGGCCGTGGGGTATGCGGCGCTGACGCCGGGGTGGACCAACTACCGCCGCCGCGCGCTTTATGACACGCACGATGTCACGGCCCTGCTGCACGCTGGCGACAATGTCCTGGCGCTGATGCTGGGCAACGGCATGTACAATGTAGAGGCCAAGGAGGGCCGCTACACCAAGTTCCTCGACAGCTTCGGCCGGCCCAAGGCGATTCTGGCGATGACCATCGAGCATGCCGATGGCCGGATCGAGCACATTGCCAGCGATGGGCAATGGCGTTGGCGGGAAGGGCCGATCCGCTTTTCCTCGATCTATGGCGGCGAGGACTGGGACGCGCGCCTGGTGCCGCCCGCTTGGATGGAACCTGGCTACGACGATCGCGACTGGCAGCCGGTAGTGGCCGTGCCGGGGCCGGGCGGGATGCTCCGCGCCGGGCTGGTGCCGCCGGTGGTCGCCGCGCGCACTCTGGAGCCGGTGGCGATCACGGCCGTGGCGCCCGATGTGCTGCTGGTCGATTTCGGCGTCAACTTCGCCGGTCGGCCCCGCCTGATGATCGAGGCGCCGGCCGGTGCCTCGCTGACCATCCTGCCGGGCGAGACGCTGGACGAACAGGGCCGGGTCAGCCAGCGCAGCTTCAACGCCGGGCCGGGCAACCGCGTGGCGTTTACCCACGTCAGCACCGGGAGCGGGGTCGAAGCGTTCGAGCCGCTGTTCAGCTATCACGGCTTTCGCTGGCTGGAATTGCGCGGCCTGCTGCGCGCCGCGATCCATGCGGTCGAAGGCGTGGTGCTCCACGCCGATCTTGCGCGCGTCGGCCGGTTCCAGGCCGATGATCCCTTGCTCAACGCCATCCATGGGCTGATCGACCAGGCCGTGACCAGCAACATGGTTTCGGTCCTCACCGATTGCCCGCACCGCGAAAAGCTGGGCTGGCTGGAACAGACCTATCTCAACGCGCCCACCGTGCTCTACAACCGCGATGCCGCGCCGCTTTATGACAAGTTGGTGCACGACATCGCCGAGGCGCAGCAGGCCAATGGCATGGTGCCGGGCATCGCGCCGGAATATGTCGCCTTCCAGGACGAGCAGGGGCAGGACCAGGTCTGGCGCAATTCCCCCGAATGGGGCGCGGCGGCGGTGCTGGCACCCTGGGCGGCCTATCGCTTTTGCGGCGACGCCACCGTGCTGGTGGCGGCCTGGCCGGCGGCGCAACGCTATTGCGCCTATCTTGCGCAGCGGGCGCGGGATGGCATCGTCGATTTCGGCATGGGCGATTGGTACGATGTCGGCCCCAACGATCCGGGCGAGGCGCAACTGACCTCGCGCGCGCTGGTCGGCACGGCCACTTATATTGCCTGCTTGCAGACGATGGCCAAGATCGCCGCGCGGATCGGGGCGGTTGCGGATTACGCCGCGCTGGCGGTGCAGGTTACGCAGCATTTCAACGCGCGCTTTCTCGATCCCGCCACCGGCCGCTACGAACGGGGCAGCCAGACGGCGCAAGCCATGCCGCTGGCGCTCGGCCTGGTGCCCCAGGCGCAGCGTGCCGCGGCGCTCGACCGGCTGATCGCGGCGATTCGGCGCGAAGGCAATGGCGTTACCGCCGGGGACATCGGCTATCGCTACGTGCTGGAGGCGCTGGCTGCGGCCGGGCGTGACGATGTGATCCTGGCCATGCTGCGGGTGCGCGATCGCCCCGGCTATGCCCTGCAACTGGCGCGCGGGGCCACCGCGCTGACCGAGGCGTGGGACGCCAATCCCACCAAGTCGCTCAACCATTTCATGCTCGGCCATGCCGAGGACTGGTTCTATCGGCGCCTGGGCGGGCTGGACATCGATCACGCGCGAGGCGGGGACGCGGCCTTGCGCCTCGCGCCGCAGATGCCGGCCGATATCCCGGCGGCCGAGGCCAGCTATCGCCTGCGCGAGGGCGTTCTGTCCTGCGCCTGGCGACGCGAGGCAGGCCACCTCGCCGTGACCGTTTCCGTGCCGCCGGGGCGCCAGGCGCGGCTGGTCTTGCCGGGGCTGCCCGCCAGCGACTGGCGCGAACAGGGCCTGGCCCCGGCGCGCGTGCCGGGCGTGCTCGGTTTCGCGCGCGAGGAGGCCGGCCAGGCCATCACGCTCGGCTCCGGCCACTATCGCTGGACCGCCCGCGACGCTGGTTGAGTACGCGGGCGGTTCGCGGCATCAGCGACGGGGCGCTTCGAACAGGCTGGGCGAAACGGCGGCCGCCAGGGCGGCATAGCCGGCATCGTTGGGGTGGAGATGGTCGCCCGGCTCCAGACGGGGATTGATCCGCGCCGGGTCGGCGGGATCGGCCGCCGCCTTCTCGAAATCGATCACTCCGTCGAACAGCCCGCCGGTGTGGATGAAGGCGTTCACCGCCTGGCGCATCGCCTCGCCCTCCGGCGTGAAATAGACCGCGCCCTTGTAGGGCAGGATCGTCGCGCCGATCACTTTCACCCCGCGCGCATGGGCGCGGGTCACGATCTGGCGATAGGCCTCGATCACCTGCGCGGCGGTCACGTCGCTGTCGGGCTTGTTCCACCACCCGATGTCGTTGATGCCTTCCAGCAGCACGATATGCGTGACCCCGCTGACCGCCAGGGCGTCGCGGTCCAGCCGCGCCAGGGCGGGCAGGCCAAAGCCTTCGTGCAACAGGCGGTTGCCACTCATCCCCGCATTGACTACGCTCCATCCGCGATAGCGCGTATCGGCGGCAAGCCGCTTGGCGAACTGTTGGGGCCAGCTCATGTCCTTGCCGGGGGTGGAGGCGGCGCCTTCGGTGATCGAATCCCCGAACGCCACGATCACCGGGCCGCGCTGGGGCCGCGCCACTTCCACTTGCGACACCACCGCCGGGCCGCGCAGCGGGCGAGCGCCGGCCATGGACGCAGCCGCCAGTTGCTCGCCGGGCGCCACCACCAGATCGCCATGATGCGCGGCGGGCATCGCGCTGTCCTTGTAATAGACCGAGATCGCCAGGTGTTGCAGCGCCTCGATTGGCAGCGGCACGGCATCGCTGAGCAGCGGCGCGCCGGTTGGAATCCAGGCTTCCGCGCCGCCGGCAAAGGTTACCGCGCGGTCGCTGCCCGGCACCAGGCGTCCGTCTGCATCGACCAGCGCCACGTGCACCCCGGCGATCCGCACCGGAGCGATGCCCAGCTCGTTGGTCAGCTTGAGGCGGATGGCATTGCCAGCGGTGTCCACGCGCAGGATCTGGCGCACCGTCTGGTTGGCAAAGATCGCCGGGGTGCCGCCCGGCTGGCCGGCAATCGGCGCGAACGGCGCGCTGAACCAGCCGGCCG
This sequence comes from Novosphingobium sp. 1529, assembly GCF_040544855.1. NCBI lineage: Bacteria > Pseudomonadati > Pseudomonadota > Alphaproteobacteria > Sphingomonadales > Sphingomonadaceae > Novosphingobium > Novosphingobium sp. 1529. Next base: position 635,603 of record NZ_JBEPKW010000001.1, on the reverse strand, counting down.
CCCAGTTGCCATTCCCGTCGCCAGCCGCAGGCGGACTGGCCGCCATCAGCAGGGGTGCCCCAAGCAGGGCGAGCGCGGCGATGGGCCTGGCAATCATGATCTCTCCTATTTTGTGGTCTTGCGGGTTCTTGCCGGCTTGGCCGGGGCAGGGGTGTCCACCGCGCTACCCAGCGGCCCACTGTCCAGCCCCAGGCCGGCGGCCTGGCTGATGGCGGCGGCCGTGCGTTGCAGCGGTTCGAGCAGCGGATCGAGCCGCGCGTCGCCATTGGCGTCAATCAGCGTGGCGATGGTCAGCGCGGCGTTGAGCGGCGCGCCCGGCGTGCCCACCAGCACGCCGATATCCGCCCCGCCCAGGAAGCGCTCGCCCAGCGAGCGGGCATGGCCGCGCGCGCGCACGTCGTCGATGCGGGCGAGCAGATCCTGCCGTGCGGCCGGCGCCATCGCCTGCCATTCGCGCGAATGCCCCAGCCAGGCATCAAACGCGGCGGGCGCCAGGCCGGCGAGCAGCAGGCGCCCCGAATTGGTGCGCAGCGGCGAATGGGTGGAGCCGACTTCCACCGACAGGCGGAACGGGTTGGGGCTCTCTTCCTGGGTGAGCACGAGCACCTGGTTGCCTTGCAACACGGTCAGGTGGCAGCTTTCGCGCACGTCGTCGGACAGCGCGCGCATCAGCGGGCGCGCCGCCGCGATCAGCGTTTCATAGGGCGAGTGAATGCGCGCGAGCTGGAACAGCTTGAGCGTCAGCGCATAGCCGCCGTTGGTCGGGTCGCGCCGCACATAGCCGCGCCCTTCCAGGCAGGCGAGCATGCGGAACAGTTCGCCCGGCTGGCGGTTGAGCGCGCGCGCCAGTTGCGATTGCGTCATCGGCACGGCCTGGTCGGCCAGGTACTCGACGATATCGAGGCCCTTTTCCAGCGCCGGCACGGCATACTTCCGGCGGCGCTCGTCGCTCGACAGGATGCTGTCCGCCAGCATGCCCTCTGACCGCCCGTCGAGCGGGCCGTCGCCCAGGTCCGGCATGTCCGGCGCAGGGCTGTCTGCCTGGGTGGCTGATTCGGGGCGCGCATCCATGTTCTGTCCTTCCGCGGCTGGTCTGGCGATCGGGCGGCTTGCGTAACCCATGGCGGCGCGAAGTGCCATCATCGCCTGCCGCTTTGCCCGCCAGCACGGGCGCGCGCCGGGCTGGCCGGGGTGATAGCGGAAGAGGCGCGTGGAATTTGCATTGATTGTTTATATAGAGAATGTATGTTAGCCTGTAAACAATGAGTGATGTGGAGGACGGGATTGGAACAGCGGCTTATCCGCACGGATTCGGCAACGGACACAGCGTCGTCTGCGGCCAGTCCCGGCCCCCTGTCCGATCTGCTGGTGCTCGACATGGCCCAGTTCCTCGCCGGCCCTTCGGCCGCGCTGCAACTGGCCGATCTGGGTGCGCGCGTGATCAAGATCGAGCGGCCGCAGAGCGGTGACCTTTGCCGCGATCTTTATCTGAGCGATACCGACATCGCCGGCGATTCCACGCTGTTCCACGCGATCAACCGCAACAAGGAAAGCCTGGCGGTCGATCTCAAGGACGCGGGCCAGCTTGCGGAACTGCGCCGCCTGGTCGCGCGGGCCGACGTGATCATCCAGAACTTCCGCCCCGGCGTGATCGAGCGGCTGGGGCTGGGCTATGAAGACGTCAAGGCGATCAATCCCGGCCTGGTCTATGCCAGCGTCTCGGGCTTTGGCAGTGCCGGCCCCTGGGCCAAGCTGCCGGGCCAGGATCTGCTCGCCCAGGCGCGCTCGGGCGTGATGTGGCTGACCGGCAGTGCCGACCATGGGCCGATGCCGATCGGGCTTTCGGTGGCAGACATGCTGGCCGGCCATGTTCTGGCCAAGGGCATCCTGGCCTTGCTGGTCCGCCGCGCGCGCACCGGGCTGGGGGGGCGGGTGGAAACCAGCCTGCTCGAAGTGCTGGTCGATTTCCAGTTCGAGCTGCTGACCACTTATCTCAACGATGGCCGCCGCCCCCCGACGCGCGCCGCCGCCCATGGCGCCAATGCCTATCTTGCTGCGCCCTATGGCGTCTATCGCACAGCAGATGGGCATCTTGCCCTGGCGATGACGCCGCTCGCCCGGATCGGCGAATTGCTTGATCTGCCGGGCCTGAGCGAGAGCGGTAACGGCTTTGACGGGCGCGACGCGCTGCTTGACCGCATCGCGCAGCGCCTGGCCACGCGCACCACGCAGGAATGGCTGGCCGTGCTGGAGCCGGCCGGCATCTGGACCGCGGCCGTGCTCGATTGGGAGCAATTGTTGGAGGCCGAAAGCTTCCGCGCGCTCGACATGCTGCAATCGATCGGCGGCCGGGGCCGCAGCATTCTCACCACCGCCAGCCCGATGCGAATCGATGGGCAAAGGCCGGCTTCGGCGCGCGGTGCCCCGCGCGTGGGCGAGCACAGCGCCGCCATCGCCGCCGAATTCGGCCTGGCACTGGCCTGAGGCGATGCGCGCCCGCACTTGCCTTAGCGCCTTGGCGCTGCTGCTCACCACAGCGGCCAGTGCCCAGACGATCAGGGCCCAGCCGCCCGGCCGGCAAGCGCCCGCCTTGCCACGGATCGCGGCGCCGCATGGCCGCCCGGCGCTGTTCGTCGACGGCGCGCCGTTCCTTGTGCTGGGGGCGCAGGCCAACAATTCCTCCAACCATGCCAGCGTCTTGCCGCAAGTGTGGCAGACGGTGGAGCAATTGGGCGCCAACACCCTGGAAATGCCGGTGGCCTGAGCCCGGGCCGAGCCGCGCGAGGGGCAGTTCGATTTCGCCTTTGTCGATACGCTGCTGGCCCAGGCGCGCCAGCACCGCGTGCGCCTGGTGCTGCTGTGGTTCGGCGCGTTCAAGAACGGCGGGCCGGGTTATACGCCGGTCTGGGTCAGGGCCGATCTCGCGCGGTTTCCGCGCAAGCTCGATGCGCAGGGGCGTCCGCTCGCCGCTCCGCCAGCGTTCCCTGATTTTGCTTGATACGATTCAAGCGCGGTCCTCGCTTTCCATAGCCGTCCCCGATAGCGCGCTTGCAGGAAGCCGAACGCGACGGGACAATTCGCTCGAAAGTGCTGGCCTAGTGTCGTCAGCCTTTTCTCAGCAGGTCATCCAGGACCGCGTTGTGTAACGTGGTATCAGCCAGAGGCCAGTTCAGCTTTCCGTTCTCGTCCTGCAATTGCCTAACCGACGGACATCGGAAACCTCCGTGGCGTCGCACTTTGCCTTGCGCACGAGGGACTTTTGGCGGGGCAGGTCACGGCCTTCACCAAATGGCTCCCTCGACGCAATTGCGAAACGATGATCGCTCAATGCCCTGGCGGAGCGAGGAGCTGTTGCCGCACTGAACTCCATGCGCTGGCGGAAACGCAGATACGCCAGATCAGGCCGCTTTGTCAGGTGTCGCTCGGCCTGCGATAGGGTGGTGTCTTCCTCGCGGCCGCCGATCGGCGCGGTGATCAGATCGCAGTCGCCAGCCCCAACATCGGCGCGGCGGCGCCCTCTTCCTGATCGGCCATCTCTGCGCGCACGAAATCGACGAAAGCGCGCACCTTGGACAACGCGTAGTTGCCGCGTGGGAATACCACATGCAGTGGAATCCGCTCGTTCACGAGGTCGGGCAGCAAGACCTCGAGGCGGCGGGCGGCGATGTCGTCCTCGACGAGGAAGCGCGGCAGGTAGCTGATGCCCAGGCCCTCGAGCGTGGCCTCGCGTGCCATTCGTACCGAGTTGCTGGTGAGCGGTCCGCGGTTGACGGCAACGGTGGTGTCTTCCGACAGGCGCCACTCGCCAACCTTGGAGATATGCGTTTCGACGATGCAGGTGTGCACCTTGAGGTCGTTGGCGGCCGAGGGGCGCCCGGCGCGGTCGAGGTACGAGCGCGCGGCGACGAGTGCCATGGGATAGCTGCGCAACTGCACCGATTCCAGGCTGGAATCAAAGGTGTCACCCATCCAGAACACCACGTCGAAGCGGCCCTTGAGCAGGTCCACCTTGCTGTCCGACAGGTTCACGAACAGCCGCACGTCAGGATAGGTCTGGAGGAAGCGCGGCAGGATCGTGGTGAGATCGAACAGCGAGGATACCACCGGTGCGTTGACCTTGAGCTCGCCACGCGGCTTGGAGAGCATCCCGGTCATCACCTGGTTGGCTTCGTTGACTTCCTCGACGATGCGGGCGCAGCGCGCATACATCTCGCGTCCCGCCGGTGTCAGTGTCACCGAGCGTGTGGTGCGGTCGAGCAGGCGCACGCCGATGCTCTGCTCAAGCTTGGCAATCTGGCGGCTGACTGCGGCCTTGGAATACCCCAGCATCGTGGCAGCGCTGGAAAAGCCCCCCGTGCTGACCACCGCAGCGAACGACATCATCGCCATCACGTTTCCAAGATCGGGTCTGTCGTCCATGCCTGCTCCCTCTGCCACACGCGTGCCCGGGTCAATGTATCCCGTCACCGTCACGGGCACGTTGGCCCACCATAGCGATCCCGGCGCGGCCTGTCTGCACCTGCTGCGTGCAATTGTTGTTTAAACGAAAAAGATATCTCAAATTCAGTATTACTGTTGCGTTTATGAAGCCTTTCGGCGAGGACGTGCTACGCCACATGGGCGCTTGATTCGCGGCGCGGACCGCGCAAGACGCAGACAAGGGAGAAATTCGATGGTCAGCCAGCTTTCCCAAGCGGCCCTGCGCGACCAGCGCAGCCAATTCCACCCGTTCACCGCGATCACCGATCTTATGGCCGAAGGGCCCACGGTCATGGAAAGTGGTTCCGGCATCCACGTGCGTGACGTTGATGGACGCGAATACATCGACGGGATGGCCGGCCTGTGGTGCGTCAACCTGGGCTATGGGCGCCGCGAAATCACCGAGGCGATCGCCCGGCAGAGCGAGCGCCTGTCATTCTTCCACACGTTCAACGGCATGAGCAGCGACGTCGTCGCCGAATGCGCCGAGGCCCTGCTGCAACGCGCGCCGGTGCCGATGTCGCGGGTGTTCTTCGGTGCCTCGGGCAGCGATGCCAACGAAACCCAGCTCAAGCTCGTGTGGTATTACAACAACCTGCGCGGCAAGCCCGAGAAGAAGAAGATCATCGCGCGCTGGAACGCCTACCACGGTTCCGGTGTGGCCACGGCAAGTCTCACCGGGCTGCCGGGCATGCACACGCTGTTTGACCTGCCCAAGGGCCCGATCCTGCACGTCAGCGCGCCCTACTACTATCGCAAGGCGCCCGAGGGCATGACCGAGCGCGCGTTCTCGCAGCAGCTTGCCCAGGAACTCGAGGATCTGATCGAGCGTGAAGGCGCCGACACCATTGCCGCGTTCTTTGCCGAGGCAGTGATGGGCGCTGGTGGGTTGATTCCGCCGCCCGAAGGCTATTTCGAGGCGATCTGCCCTATCCTCAAGAAGCACGACATCCTGCTCGTCGCCGACGAAGTGGTATCTGGCTTTGGTCGTCTCGGCACCTACTGGGGCAGCCAGACCTATGGCTACGAGCCCGACCTCATCACCTCGGCCAAGGGTGTGACCTCGGGCTACTTTCCGATGTCGGTCTGCTACATCTCGCCAAAGGTCTGGGACGTGATCGAGAGCGAGGCAGGCAAGGCCGGGCTTTTCGGCCACGGCTATACCTATTCGGCGCACCCGGTCGGCGCGGCCGCCGCGCTCGCCGCGCTCAAGCTGATCGATGAGCTCAAGGTGGTGGACAACGTCGCCGACGTTGGGCCCTACATGCTCCAGGCGTTGCGCGACCGGCTTGGTCAGCACGCCCATGTTGGCGATATTCGCGGCAAGGGACTGATGCTGGGAATCGAACTGGTGCACGATCGCGGCACCAAGGAAGCGCTGCCCATGGCCAACCGCACCGGTCGCCAGGTGCTCAAGGCTGCAGCCAATCGCGGGCTGATCACCCGCGCGCTGGGTGATACCCTGGTCTTTGCCCCGCCATTGGTGATCACCCGCGCCGATGCCGATGCTATCGTCGATCGCTTCGGTGCTGCGGTGGAGGACGTGTTGCCCGGCTGAACCCAAAGACCAACCCGGCGCGGGCGGTGGTGCATGGTTTGATGCATTGCCGCTCGCGGCGCGGTTCCACGTCGTCCAGGGAGGGGCAGATGGAATTCAACACCGCAATCGAGGGCATGGCGCAGGCCGAACGCGGCACGCGCCGGTTGACCCCGGCGGGGCAGATCAGCGCGGTGCTGGTCGGGCTGATCGGCGCCTTCGTGATTTTCGTGACGCCCGGCTTTCTGGCGGTAATCGCGCAAAAGACCGGGTTCGACAACGACCAGCTCGGCTATCTCGCTGCGTTCGACATCAACGCGATGGGCGTGACCATCGGCCTCAGTACGTTCCTTTTGGCGCGGGTGCCCTGGCGTCTTGCCGTGAGCATCGGCCTGGCGCTGGTGATCGCCGGCAATATCCTGACCGCGCTGGCCACGGGTTTTGCCGGGATGGCCGCAGCGCGTGTGGTGGCGGGAGCGGGCGAGGGGATTGCGGTGGGCTTTGCCTTTGCCGCGCTTGGCCGCGCCGCCAACCCGGACCGCGCATTCTCGATCTATCTCGTGGTTGGCGCGCTGTGTAGCTCGGCGCTGCTCTACAGCCTGCCCGCCCTGCAGGCGGCGGTCTCACCCGCGACGTTGTTCCTCGCCAATGCGCTGGTCGTGGTGCCAGTGGCGTTGGGCGTACGCTGGTTCCCCGAAGGCAGCATCGACGAAACCGACATCTTTGCCGTGGCCGGCCGGCTCGACATGCGGCTGGCGAGCGGGGCCCTGCTTGGGGTCTTTCTGTTCTTCTTCGCGCTGGGGGCGATGTGGAGCTATTCCGAGCGGATCGGCATGGCCCACGCCATTGCGCCTGGAGTGATCGCCACTGGTCTTTCGATCGGCACGATGGCGGGCGTCGCCGGCGCTGCACTTGCCGGCATGCTGCCGCGCCGGTGGGGCCGGGTGTGGCCGTTGCTGCTGAGTGGCGCGGCGGGTGTCATCAGCTTCCTGATGTTTGACGGGCGGGTCGAGGCGACCGGCTTCGTGGTGGCAGTCGTACTGTTGCAGTTCTGCTGGAACTTTGCGCAGCCATTGCTGTCGGGCATCTGTGCCGAGGCGTGCCTGCGCGGGCGGGTGGTATGCGCAATGGGCTCTATCCAGACATTCGGCACTGGCCTTGGCCCTGCAGCGGCCGCCGCCACGCTGGCCAGCGGCTCGTTCGCACCGATGATCTATGCCAACAGCGCGATTCTGGCGGCGAGCATTGCCGTTACCGTGCTGACCATTCGCGCTGAGCGGCGGCGGCGCCCTGCTTGATGAGCCATAGGCCTGCTGGGCAATCGGCGGCTCGGCCGCGCGGCTTTATTTCGGCGGCGTAATCGAGTGAAGCTGGGTGGGGGTGCGGCGACAGGCCGCACCCCGCATCCTTATCGCTGCTGCATCAGAGGAACACCGCGCGCGATAGGCCGCCGTCCACCGCGATCGATTCGCCGGTGATGCCGCTGCCCAATTGCGAGCACAGGAACACGATCGGGTCGGCCACTTCGGCTACTTCGAGCATACGCTTTAACGCAGCGGGGCCGGCGGCCTCGCGCTCGACGATGGCCTCGAACGTGGTGCCTTCCTCGGCCGCCATCTCGGCAAACCATTCCTCGATATGTTCGGTGCGGGTAACGCCCGGATGGATGATGTTGACGGTGATGCCGTCGCGTCCCACCTCGTCAGAGAGCGTCTTGGTGAAGTGGACCAGCGCCGTGTTGCGCATGCCCGACAGCGCCTCGGTGCAGCGCGCCGTCAGACCGCCGACGTTGACGATGCGGCCCCACCCGGCCTTGCGCATATGTGGCACGCAGGCTTTTGCCGCCCGGAAATAGCCGAACAGCTTGGTGTTGAGATCAAGCATCAGCGCGTCCTCGTCGGCCAGCTCGATCGCGTTGCGCACCAAGCCGCCTGGTGCTGCGGCGCAGTTGACGAGGATATGCACACCGCCAAAGCGCGCCACGGCGGCCGCGACGAGTGCCTGGACCGACTCCCACGAGGTTGTGTCGGTGGGCACGGCAATGATCTCGCCGCCGGTCGATTCGCGCAGTTCGGCTGCGGCCGCTTCGAGCTTGGTGGCAGTACGCGCCGCGATCACCACTTTGGCGCCGGCCAGCGCCAGCTTACGCGCGGTTTCCTTGCCGATACCCACGCCGCCCCCGGTGATGACGGCGACCTTGCCCGCAAGGCCCAGTTCCAGGTTCATGTTCGATCTCCTCGTGAAATGCATGATGATGGGATCAGGCGGACAAGACCACCCTGGCGATCCCGGCTTGGTCGAATGCGGCGACGATCGTGTCGCCGCGATGGATTTCCGTAACCCCGGTACAGCTACCGGCCGCCACGAGTTGCTCGGCGCGCAGCCCGCCCTCGCCATGGGCACAGAGCCAGTTGGCGAGCCAAACCAGCGCATCGAGCGGATCGCCCATGACGCGATCGGTCGATCCCGCCACCGGTGCATCCGCGTCGATCGTGAGCGTAACCGGCATGGCGGCAAAGCGCGCTTCCCAGCCCGTCGCGAGACGGTCGCCCAGTACCAGGCCATAGCCCATGACGTTGTCTGCGATCAGCAGGCCGAGCGGCAGGTCACTGTGTTCGAAGCGGGTGCGCACGATCTCGATGCCGGCCCACACGCCCTTGAGCGCGGCGGCAACCTCGGCGCGCGTGTAGGCCTTTGCGCGCGGTGGCAAATCCTCGCCCAGTTCGAATACCAGCTCGGCCTCGGCGAACATCTCGTCGCCGCAAAAATCGATGGTGCCGTGGTTGCAGAAGATGTCGCTGGCGCGCAGCCGGCCCACTGCTGGTTCGTGTGCGCCATGGGCCATGCGGGCACCCTCGCTGGTCAGCCCCAGCTTCCACACCATCACCGGCAGCGTCAGCGCCACATGGACGGCGCGCTGCGCGGCATAGGCCTGGGCCACCGGCACGTCATCGGCAGGCACTGCGGCAGGGCTGGTGGAGCGGCGCGCGGCAAGCAGGGCCTGCGCCAGCGAAAGGTCGCCTATCGGCATGGAGTTCTCCCGGGGCGGTCGGACTCGTTTTGCCGCCGCCGCTTCATTGTCGCGCATATGCAACAACAAACTTTGAAAATCTAGTATTGTTTACGCAATGAAGTTGGGTTAGCTCACGTCCAAGCCGGATTCGCCTGGTTGGTCACCACGCCGCTGCGGGTCTGCTGCATCACACTATCGCCGCGAGAGGCGAGACCGAGGGGAGTATCATGTCCAGCCAGCCCACCGCCCCCATCGCCGAGACCGCACGCCAGACGGCAGACCGCCTGGCCGCCGCCCTCGCGCCCGCTCCGCGCGGCCTCATCATCGATGGGCGCGCAGTGCCTGCGCTTTCCGGCAAGACCTTTGCCACCGAGAATCCGGCGACGGGCCGGGCGATCTGCCAGGTTGCCGAGGGCGGGGCGGCCGACGTCGATGTCGCTGTCGCGGCTGCGCGCCGCGCGCTGGTCAATCCTGCGTGGGCGGGGATGAGCGCCTACGATCGCGGGCAGTTGCTCTATCGCCTGGCCGACCTGATCGAGCGCGAGGCCGACGAACTGGCGGTGCTGGAATGCATCGACAACGGCAAGCCCGCCTCGCTGACGCGCTGGGTCGAGATCGAGGGTTCGATCAAGACGTTCCGCTATTTTGCGGGTTGGACCACCAAGTTCGGCGGAGAGACGCTGCCGGTTTCGCCGCGCAGCGGGGCGCGCATCCTCAATTACACCGCGCGCGAGCCGGTCGGCGTGTGCGGTCTGATCGTGCCGTGGAACTATCCGATGTCGATGGCGGCATGGAAGGTGGCGCCCGCGCTTGCGGCGGGCTGCACCGTCATCCTCAAGCCCGCCGAGCAGACGCCACTGACCGCGTTGCGCCTGGCCGAGCTGGCGCTCGAAGCGGGCATTCCGGCGGGCGTGTTCAACGTCATCACCGGCTTTGGCGAAGCCGGTGCGGCGCTGGTCGCGCATCCCGGCGTGGACAAGGTGGCCTTCACCGGATCGACTGAGGTGGGCAAGGCGATCGTGCGCGGCGCAACCGGCAACCTCAAGAAGGTCAGCCTTGAACTGGGCGGCAAGTCGCCGCAGATCGTGTTGCCCGATGCCGATCTTGGCGCCGCCGCAGCCTCAATCGCGGCGGGCATCTTCTTCAACCAGGGCCAGACCTGTACTGCCGGCTCGCGCCTCTATGCCCACGCCGCGATCCACGACGAACTGCTCGATCGCGTCGCCGCCGAGGCCGCCAAACTGACGATCGGCAACGGCCTTGATGCGGGCGTGAACTTCGGGCCGCTGGTCTCGCAGGAGCAGTGGGACCGCGTGGCTTCCTATGTCGAGATCGGCCAGGCAGAGGGCGCCGAGGTGATGATCGGCGGTGGCCGGCCTGCCGCCCATGGCGAGGGCTTCTTCTTTGAACCGACAATCCTGCGCGGCGCCGGGCGCGACATGCGCGTGGTGCGCGAGGAAATCTTCGGCCCGGTGCTGAGCGCGCTGTCATGGAGCGATGCCGACGACTTGGTGGCACAGGCCAACGATTCCGACTTCGGCCTTTCGGCGGGCATCTGGACCAACGACATCCGCCAGGGCCACCGCCTTGCCGCGGCCGTCAAGGCCGGCACTGTCTGGGTCAACTGCTTCAACATGGTCGATAACGCCACCCCGTTCGGCGGCTTCAAGCAGTCGGGCTGGGGCCGCGAGCACGGGCGCCAGGCCATGGAGCTCTACAGCGAGACCAAGAGCGTGTGGGTCAACCTCAGCTGAGCAGAGGTTCAGCTCCACCCGCGCGCTGCGTCAATTTCACGTCTTCAATCAGGGAACCGACCATGGGCAAGACTCTCATCGTGAGCACCGACGGCCAGGCCGTCATGCGCAGCCACGACAACGGCAAGTCGTGGTATCGCATCAACATTGGCCAGGATCTGGAATACGACGATCGCGTACGCTGCCTCTTGGTCGACCCGCGCAATTCCGACGGTATCTTTGCCGGAGCGGAAAAGGGGCTGTTCTACAGCGCCGACTGCGGCGTGCACTGGAGCCGCATCGACTGCGCGCTGAACGGTCTTGCCGTGTGGAAGCTGGTGGTCAGCGAGAGCAATCCACTGGTGATGTATGCCGGCACTGGCGCTCCGTCGCTGGCGATCTTCTTCCGTTCGCGCGATGGCGGGCAGACCTGGGAGCGCACCAGCCTGGAAATGCCCGAGTTCTGCGCCGGGGTTAACCGCCCACGCATGCTGGCGCTGGCGGTCGATCCGCGCGATGCCGACGACGTCTGGGCGGGTATCGAGGAAGGTGGCCTCTATCGCAGTCGCGACGGCGGCGACAGCTGGACGCGCATCGATAGCACGTGGTCCGAATTCGGTGGCAACTCCGACCTGCACGACATCATGATCCTGCCGCAGGACGACGGAAGCACCGTCCACCTCGCGCTGACGGTTATCGCCCTCTACCGCTCGACCGACGGTGGCCAGACCTGGACGCGTCAGCCGGCCAAGGAGACCTGGGGCCTGCGCTATTCGCGTGTGCTGTTGCGCCGTCCAGGCAGCAACCGCCAACTGGCCGTGGGAATCGGCGATGGCACCCCAGGCACGACGGCGGCGATCCTGCTGTCTGACGATGCCGGCGAAACCTGGACCAGGGCCGCGCTCGATCATCCGTCGAACTCGTGCATGTGGGCGTTTGGCTCGCATCCCAGCGATCCCGATTTCCAACTCGCCGCGAGCAAGTTCGGCTATCTCTACCGCAGCGTTGACGGCGGCCGCACCTGGGCCAAGGAATGGCGCGAGTTCAACGAGATTACCGGCCTCGCCTGGCTGCCGTCCGTTCCCTCCGACCTGGGGTTGCCGCATGTCACGCATTAACGTCGCGCGGATCGCGCATATCGTTTTGTTCGTAAAGGATCCCGAGGCCTCTGCCCGCTGGTATGCCGAGATCCTCAACATGAAGATCACGGCGCGCGCCGGCGATGGGCCGTACAAGGGTGGGGTGTTCCTCAGCTTTGGCCTGAGCGATCACGACATCGCGCTTTTCCCGGCGGCGGCCGATACCGCCATCGGCAAGGAGGCCAAGGGCCGCGAGTTCGAGCACATCGGCCTGGCCATGGCCGGGTGCAACATGGAAGACCTGCGCGCCAACTACGCCTTCTTCCGCGAGCGCGGCGTCGAGATTGCCGAAATCCTCGATCATGGCGTTTCGGTGGGCATCTATTTCTATGATCCCGATGGCCACATGCTCGAGGTGTTTTGCCAGAACGTCCCGCTCGAGGGCGGCGCGTCGCAGGCCGAGCTCAACCGTAACGAAGGCCAGGCGAACCCGATCACACTGTGACCGCAGCGGCCGAGACCTGAACCGGGCGATGCCCGCAGACACAAAAATCCAGGGGAGTTGTCATGACCAGATACGCCGCCAACTTTGGCGCCTTCCACATTCGCAAGTGGTTCACCCAGGTCGAGGAAATCCTTGCAGGTGAGACTGGTGCCGCCGCCGACGGCGCGCCGCTGATCAAGTACATGATCGGTGCGTGCATCAAGAACCCCTATGCCGGCAACTATGTCGAGGATCTCTCGGCGTGGATCGAGGCTTCCCCGGTGCTCGGCGTGGAATTCGGGCGGCGTATCAATGCGCTGACGGGCGGGGCGCCGATCGAAAGCTATGGCAAGGCGATCCTCGTGGGTATCGATGGCGAATACGAGCACGGCAACGCGCTGCTCACCAATCCGGCGGCGAACCCGATCCGCGATGCGCTGGGCGGAGGGGCCTCGTGGGTGCCCTCTACCGGCAAGCGTGGGGTGCCCGGAACCATTCTTGACGTACCGTTCGGCCACAAGGACGCGCTCTATGTGCGTTCGCACTACGACACGATGAGCGTCTCGTTCGACGATGCGCCCAACCGTGACGAAGTGATCGTGTGCTGGGTCTTCGCCACGCGCGGCCGCCTCAACGCGCGGCTCGGCGGGCTGCGTGCCGAAGACGCCGAAGGCAACGGGCTGACCTGACCATGACGGCGGATCTCATCCTGGACGATGCGCCGCCCGCGCCGGTGGCGCTGCTGCCTGGCGAGCGCATCCGGCGCGTCGCGCGCGGTGGCGTGTCGCTGTGCGTGCGCGAATGGGGCGATGCCCAGGCCCCCGCGATCGTGCTGCTACACGGTCTGCGCGGCTATTCGGGGACCTGGCGCCCGCTCGCCGCGGCGCTGGCTGACCGCTATCGCCTGATCGCTTTCGACGCGCGCGGGCGTGGTGAAAGCGACTGGGACGAGGGCCGCAACTATTACACCGATGCCTACCTCGCCGATCTCGAGGCGGTCGTGGCCGAAGCCGGTCTCGATCGTTTCGTGCTGGTCGGGCATTCGATGGGCGGCACCACCGCCTATGCCTATGCCGCGCGGCACCCGGCACGCCTTCACGCGCTGGTGGTCGAAGACATTACCGCCGGCTCGTCTGTCGGTGGTGCCGGGTTCGAGCGCATCGTCGCGGAAATGAAGGCACTGCCTGTGCGCTTTGCCGACTGGGCCGAGGCGCGCGCCTATTGGCGCCGGTTGCGGCCCAACGTGGGCGAGGCGGCGATCGAGGAACGGTTGTGGGAAAGCATGACTGCCGACCCGGCAGGCGGGGTGCGCTGGCGTTATGATGCCGAAGGCATCGCCGCCACGCGCATCGCGCCCGATCCCGCCCGCGTGATCGACCTTTGGCCGGTGATCGCCGCGATCCGCGTGCCCACGCTGGTGATCCGCGGCGGACGTTCAGACTTTTGCAGCCTTGAGGCGGTGCGCCGGCTCGAAGCGCAAAACTCGCATCTGGCCCATGCCAGCGTGGACGGTGCCTCGCACTATGTCCACGACGATGCCCCCGAGGCGTTCCGTCGCCTGGTCGAGGGTTTCCTCGCCGGCGTTACGGTGCGCGCGCACGAGGACCACGATGATGGCCAATGACATGCCTGCCGCACCTGCACTATCCGACGATGCGGTGATCCGCACGGGGGCAGATACGCTGTTCGACGCGCTCCACGCTGGCGGTGCGCGTATCTGCTTTGCCAATCCCGGCACCACCGAGATGACCATGGTCACCGCGCTGGCCCGCCATGGTGGCATCCGCCCGGTACTCAGCCTGTTCGAGGGCGTGTGCACCGGCGCGGCAGACGGCTATGCGCGCGTATCGGGCCAGGTGCCGCTGACGCTGCTGCATCTTGGCCCCGGATTTGCCAACGGCATCGCCAACCTGCACAACGCCCGGCGTGCCGGTTCGCGCATCGTCAACATCATCGGTGATCATGCCACCTGGCACCTGCCTTATGACGCGCCGCTGACCTCGGACATCACATCGCTGGCATCGCCAGTCTCGCGCCAGGTGATCCGCATGGCCGAGCCTGGTGCCATCGCGCACGATGTCGCCACTGCCTTTGCCGCGACGCGGGTGGCCGAGGGCGGTGCGGCGACGCTGATCGTGCCGACCGACGTGATCGATGCGCGCGAGGAACACCAGGATGCGCTGCCCGGCAGCGCCACGGTTGCCCCATGGCAGGGCACGCGGGTAGATGACGCGGCGGTTGCCGCCGCCGCTGCCGCACTGGAAAGCGATCAGGGCGCCATCGTGCTGCTGGGCGGCAATGCCCTGACCGAGGCGGGCGTGCGCGCAGGTGCCGTACTCGCCGCGCGGCTTGGCGGCCGCCTGCTGATGGAACCCTATCCGGGCATCGTGACCCTGGGCGGTGATCTGCCTGCGGTCGAGCGGCAGGCCTATTTCCCCGACGACGTGATCGCGCAAATGGGCACGGCCCGCGTCGTGCTGGCCGGCGCGCGCATGCCGATCAGCTATTTCGGCTATGAAGGCTGGCCCAGCCAGCTGGTTGCAGAGGCCAGTCTGGTGCGCCTGGCCGGGCCGGAGCACGATGCGATCGACGCGCTGGTGCGCCTGGGTGCGGCGCTGGGCGTAACGGGTCCGGCTGGCGCCCAGCCGTTCACGCCGGCCACTGCCAGTGCCAATGACCCCACTGCTGCGCTGACGCCGGCGGGCGTGGTCGAGGAACTGCTGGTGCAACTGCCCGAACATGCGATCATCTCGCTCGAGGGCTCGACCTTGGGTGGGCCCTGGCTGCGCAACGCGCATCGCGCGCGCCGGCATCGTGTGATGACCAACACGGGCGGCGCGATCGGCCAGGGGATGCCCTGTGCAGTGGGGGCGGCGCTCGCTGCGCCAGAAGCGCGCGTGGTTTCGCTCCAGTCGGACGGTAGCGCACAATATACGCTCCAGGCCCTGTGGACGATGGCGCGCGAGAAGCTGCCGGTGACGGTGATCCTCGCGGCCAATCACCGCTACGCCATTCTCCAGACCGAACTGGTGCGCGCCAACGCGCCGCTGGGCGATGCCATGATCGAGGCGCTGACGCTGCTGGACAAGCCAAAGGTGGATTGGGTTTCGCTGGCGCGTGGCTATGGCGTGGAGGCGGTGCGCGTCACGACCTGCGGCGAACTGGCCGAGGCACTGGCGCAGGGGCTCGCGCTCGACGGGCCGATGCTGATCCAGGCTGAGTTGCCATGAGCGCTGCGGCAGTGGGTTCCGGGCCGCCCGTGGCGATTGTCACCGGCGGCAGTGGCGGAATGGCACCGGGGATCGTGCGCGGCCTGCAGGGCGCCGGGTTTGCCGTGGTCATTACGGCGCGCGATGCGGGGCGGCTTGCGGCTGCGGCCGATGCGATCGGTGGCGATTGCCTCGCACTTGCGTCGGACGCGCGCGATCCAGCCTCCATCGAAGGCCTCGTCGCCGCCGTCCTTGCGCGGCATGGTCGGATCGATGTGCTGGTCAATGCCGCCGCCAGTTCCACCCCGATCGGTGGGGCGATCGAGACCGTCGATGTGGCCGCACTGATTGCCGATCTTGACGTCAAGGTGGGCGGCTATCTCCGCTATGCTCAGGCGGTCGTGCCAGCCATGAAGCGGCAGGGGCGGGGCCATATCGTCAATATCGGCGGGCTGACCGGCCGGTCGAGCGACACCTTGAGCGGCCTGCGCAACGCGGCGGTCTCGCACCTGACCAAGGTCTTGTCCGACGAGCTTGGCCCGGGTGGTATCACCGTCAATGCGGTGCACCCCGGCATTGTCCGCACGCCGCACCTGGCCGAGCTGTTTGCCGAAATGGCCCACACCGAAAACACCACGCCCGCCGCGATCGAGGCGCGCTTCGTTGCCGAGATACCCACGCGCACGATCCTGACGCCCGATGATGTCGGCGCGCTGGTGGCGATGCTGGCGGTTGCCGCGCGGCCGACCATTACCGGCCAGTCGCTGACCATCGATGGCGGCTATTCGCGCGGTATCTTCCTGTGAGCGCGCGTGCGGGCAAGGAGAGGGCGATGCGCGATGAAACCGGCGGGGCGCGTACCCGCTATCCGCTGTCGATGCGCCTGCTGCACTGGCTGCGCGCCATATTGATCATCGGCATGATCTGGTCGGGCTGGTTCATGACCGGCCTGCCTGACGAGGCGACGGCCAAGTTCGCGGTGTTCTATCCCAATCACAAGCAGTTCGGCGTCCTGGTCTGGCTGCTCGCGCTGGTCCACCTGGGCCTGCGCTACCAGCACCGCCGCCACCTGCCGCACCCGCCGGTGGGGCTCAGGCCCTGGGAGCGGGTGCTTTCGCATCTGGTCCACCGTGCGATCATGGTGCTGACGTTGCTGACCCCGCTGCTGGGCTATGCGATGTCGGCCAGCTTTACCCAGAGTGATGGCGTGCCCTTCTTCGGGCTGGGTCAGGTACCTGAACTGTTGCCCAAGAACGACAAGGCCTTCGCGCTGTTCGACACGCTGCACGGGTGGAGTGCCTATACGCTCGCCGTGCTCGTGGTGCTTCACGTGGCTGGCGCGCTCAAGCACCGGCTGCACGATCGCGGCGGCGATACCGACGTGCTCGCACGGATGGTGTGATCGCCCCTTCAACGAAAGATCCTGCCATGACCAACCCTGTCCACCACCTGCTGCATCCCGACGCCTTCGATGCGGCGGGCCTGGCCGTGACCAATCCGGCCGATGGCAGCATCGTCGCCACGGTGCGCCGCTATGACGTGGCTGCACTCACCGCGATCGTCGAGGCCGCTGACGCCGCGCGCCATGCCTGGGCGGCGCGCACCGCCAAGGAACGCAGCGACGTGCTGCGCGCCTGGTTCAACGCGATGGTGGAAAACGCCGAGGCGCTGGCGCTGTTGATGACGCTTGAAAGCGGCAAGCCGCTCGAGGAGTCGCGTGGCGAGGTGCGCTATGGTGCGGGTTACATCGAATGGTTCTCCGAAGAGGCGCGTCGCGCCTATGGCGAGGTGATCCCCAGTTTTGCGCCGGGCAAACGCGTGCTGACGCTGCGCCAGCCGGTGGGGACGTGCGCGGCGATCACCCCGTGGAACTTCCCGCTGGCGATGATCACCCGCAAGGTCGCGCCGGCACTGGCAGCAGGCTGCTCGATCGTGGTCAAGCCGGCTGAGGCTACACCGCTGTCCGCGCTCGCGCTGGAGGCGCTGGCCCACCGCGCCGGGGTGCCGCGCGACCTGTTTCGCGTGGCCCCGGCCGTGCGTTCGTCAGAGGCGGGGGACCTGTTCTGCAGCCATCCGCTGGTGCGCAAGATCAGCTTCACCGGCTCGACCGAGGTGGGCAAGGTCATCATGGCCAAGGCTGCTGCCCAGGTGAAGCGGCTCAGCCTTGAGTTGGGCGGCAATGCGCCCTTCGTGGTGTTCGACGATGCCGACATTGGGCGCGCGGTTGACGGTGCCATGGCCTCGCGCTTCCGCAACGCCGGGCAGACCTGCGTCTGTGCCAACCGCTTCCTGGTGCAGGATGGCGTGCACGATGCCTTTGTCGCTGCGCTCACCGCGCGGGTCGATGCCTTGCGCGTGGCCGATGGGCAGGCTGTGCCGGGTGCGATGGGTTCCCTGATCGATGGCAAGGCGGTCACCCGCGTAGCCGGGTTGGTCGAGGCCGCAGTGGGCGAGGGCGCGCGCGAGGTCAGCCACGGGCACGATGGCCCCGCGCGCGGTGCCTTTCATCGTCCGGTGGTGCTGGCGGGGGTGACCCCGGCCATGGCCATCGCGCACGAGGAAATATTCGGCCCGGTAGCGCCGGTCATCCGCTTTACCGACGAGGCTGACGCGCTGCGCATCGCCAACGATACGCCGTTCGGCCTTGCCGCCTATGTCTATACCGCCGATGTTGCACGCCAGTGGCGCATGATGGAGGGCCTCGAATACGGCATGGTCGGGGTGAACGACGGATTGATCTCGAGCGAGGTGGCACCGTTCGGCGGGGTGAAGGAATCAGGCTTCGGCCGCGAAGGATCGAGCCACGGCCTCGCTGATTACATGTCCATCAAGTACTGCCTCGTCGGTGGTTTGTAATATGGGGAAGGACTCCCCGGACCCTCTGGCCGACGGCACCGACGATCCGGCCTTCGTGCGCGGTCTGGCGCTGCGCAAGGAAGTGCTCGGTGCGGCCTATGTCGAGCAGGCTATGGCCGATGCGGACGATTTCTCGCGCCCGATGCAGGCATTGTCGACGCGCTGGTGCTGGGGGGAGACCTGGTCGCGCCCAGGGCTTACCCGCCGCGAGCGCAGCCTGCTCAACCTCGGCATGATCAGCGCACTCAATCGCCCGCACGAGCTGCGGCTCCACGTCAAGGCGGCACTGCGCAACGGCCTGACGCGCGAGGAGATTCGCGAGGCCCTGCTCCAGGTGGCTGTCTATTGCGGCGTGCCCGCTGGCATCGATGCCACCCGTATCGCGCGCGAAGCCATCGCCGAATATGACGCCGAGGTCACCACCGCTGCCGCGCAATAGGGTCGGCTTTCGACCCCGTGTAACGGCACCTTGGGTAACCGTTGCGCGCAGCCGTTGCGGGGCGCTGCGCCAACCGTCGCGTAACTTGTGCGGGCCGGGCCGCTGCGCTTCCTCCTTTGTCGAAGAACAGACGAGGGAGGAAGCGCCATGCGCCGCACATCGATCATGCTTGCCGCCATCAGTGCACTGGCGCTTGCCACTGGCACGGTCCGCGCCGCCGAACCTGCCGCCGCTTCGCCCGATGCGCCGCCGCAAATCGTGGTCACCGCCTCGACGCAGGACGTGCTCGGCACCGCCACCACATCGAGTGAGGGCGCGATCACCCGCCAGGAAATCCAACGCCGGCCGGCCTATCGCGTCGGGCAGTACCTGGAGGCGATCCCCGGTTTGTCGGTCACCTCGCACAGCGGCGAGGGCAAGGCCAACCAGTACCTCCTGCGCGGGTTCAACCTCGACCACGGCACTGACTTTGCCACCTTCGTCGATGGCATGCCGGTCAACCAGCGCACCCACGCGCACGGCCAGGGTTATACCGATCTCAACTTCCTCATGCCCGAACTGTTTGGCGGGATCGCCTTTACCAAGGGGCCCTATTTCGCCGCTGCCGGGGACTTTGCCGCCGTGGGATCAGCGCGGCTGAGCCTGGTCGACAGCTTGCCGCCCACACTCTCGCTCTCCGCCGGCACGGTCGGCGATCGCCGCGTATTCGCGGGCGGATCGGTGGCCCTGCGCGGGGGCACCACACTGCTTGGGGCGGGGGAATACTTCCACCTCGATGGCCCATGGGACAACCCTGATAACCTGCGCCGCTTCAACGGGGTGGTGCGCCTCTCGCACGGCACTGCCGAGGATGGGTGGTCAGCCACGGCAATGGCCTATTCGGGGCGCTGGAATGCCACCACCGACCAGCCCCTGCGCGCGGTGGAGCAGGGCTTGATTGGGCGCTTTGGTTCGCTCGATCCCAGCGATGGGGGGATATCGCAGCGCATGTCGCTGTCGCTGCGCTACGCCCGGCCCTTGTCCAGCGCCGACCAGCTCACCACCGAGATCTATGGCGTGCGCCAGCATCTGACGCTGTGGAGCAACTTCACCCATTACCTCGATGACCCGGTCAACGGCGACCAGCACGCGCAGAACGATCGTCGCTGGATCGCGGGCGGCAGCCTGGCACTGGCGCACCGCTTTGCCACCGTCGGGATCGACCAGACCCTGACCCTCGGGATTGATGGACGCTTTGATGCGATCCGCGTCGATCTGGCGCACACCCGCCGCCGCGCGGTGCTGAGCACCGATCGCGACGACCAAGTCGAGGAGGCAAGCCTTGGCGCTTATGCAGAACACAAGGCGCAATGGCTTTCTTGGCTGCGCACCGTGCTTGGCCTGCGCGTCGATAGCTTCCACGTGGCCGACCACGACCTGGTGCGTCCTGAGCGCGGGCATGAGCATGCCGCGCTGTGGCAGCCCAAGGGCAGCGTAATCCTCGGCCCTTGGGCGCGGACCGAGTTCTACGTCTCGGCGGGGCGCGGCTTTCATTCCAACGATGGCCGCGCCGGCCTCGTCACCGCAGACGATGGCAGTACCAGCCTGGTGCGCCCACCACTGCTGGTCGGCGCCACCAGCATGGAGGCGGGGTTGCGCAGCAATCTCATGCGCCAGCTGACGCTTGCGGCCACCGTGTTCCAGATCGATTTCGCCTCCGAACTGACCTATTCGGCCGATGCCGGGCAAACCGAGGCGGGCCGGCCCAGCCGGCGTCGCGGCCTGGAACTGAGCGCCCAGTACCGCCCGCTGCCCTGGCTCGAACTCAATTCCAACCTCGCATTCAGCCATGCGCGCTATCGCGATGGTGCCCCGGCCACCCGCTTTATCGAGGATGCGCCCGGATTCATCGGTGCCGCTGGCATGCTGGTCGACAATCTCGGGCCTTGGTCGGGCGCGCTCACCTGGCGGCGGCTCGGCCCGCATCCGCTGACCGAGGACAACAGCCAACGCTCGCCTGGCTATGGCGAGATCAACCTTTCGGCGGGCTATCAACTGACGCCGCGCGTCAACCTGCGTGCCGATATCTATAACCTGCTCGGCAGCCGCGACGATGCGGCAGACTACTACTACGTCAGCCGGCTGCCCGGCGAGCCTGCCGCCGGCGTGGCCGGAATCAACGCCCATCCGCTGGAACCGCGTTCGCTGCGCGTGACGCTTTCGGCCACGCTGTGACGGCGTTGCACGCGCTCTGTTCCGGTATTGCAACGGTTTCGAACGTCCCGGCGCCCAGCCTGACGGCTAGGGCGGGGGAATAAATAGACCTGAACATCCACGCATCAAGGGGAGACCTTGCGCCATGTCCATCCAAACCTTCGGCGATTGGCTCTATGCCACGCCGATCTCGACCACGTTCCGCGAGACGACGTGGATCATCCCCACGGTGCAGAGCGTGCATATCCTGGCGATCGCGGTGGTCGTGGGCTCGGCCCTGGTCTCGGAACTGCGCCTCGCCGGCGTGCTCGCTACTGACGAGAGCCCCGCGCGCGTGGTTCGGCGCTATTTGCCGTGGATATGGTCGGCGCTGGTCGTGCTGCTGGCCAGTGGCACGCTGCTGATCGTGGCCGAGCCGGCGCGTACTCTGGGCAATACGGTGTTCTGGGCCAAGATGGCGCTGGTGCTGCTGGCCTTCCTTGCCACGCTGCTGCTGCGCCGCCCGCTGCTGCGCGACGATGCGCGGCCTGCGGCCAAGACGGTGGCATGGCTGCTGCTGGTGGTGTGGAGCGCGGTCATCTTCTGTGGCCGCTTCATCGCCTACACCTGAACGGCGCCCCGTCACCGTCACGACCAAACAGCACAACCGGGGGAGCCCAACCCATGACCCTGCAAACCACGCTGCAAAGCATCTATGACCTGCCGCTTTCTAACGCCATTCGCGAGAACGCCAACGCCTTCCCGGTGCTCGAATCGCTGCATGTGATGGCGATCACGCTCGTCTTCGGCACGATCCTAATCGTTGACCTGCGGCTCGTCGGCTATGCCGCGCACCGGCGCAGCGCCAATCGCCTGATCACTGAACTGCTGCCTTTCACATGGGGCGCTTTCGTCGTCGCGATCATCACCGGCAGCCTGCTCTTTGCGTCCAACGCGGTGGCCTATGCCGCCAATACCGAGTTCCGGCTCAAGCTGCTGGCGATCGTGGCGGCCGGCATCAACATGGCGATCTTCCACGCCACCACCCAGCGCACGATCGCGCAGTGGGACGAGACCGCAGCGCCGCCCTCTGCCGCGCGTGCCGCCGGCGTGTTGTCGCTGGTGCTGTGGACGCTGGTGATCTTCCTTGGCCGCTGGATCGGCTTCACCCTCGATGTGCTGTTCTGAAACCCACTCCCAGGAGCGTCTGCCCGTGACCCCAACTCTTCGCACGATCATCCTTGCCGCCTCGGCCGCTGTGACAGCGCTGGCTCCGGCCGGATCGGCCCTGGCCCACCATTCGTTCGCGATGTTCGACCAGACCAAGCAGGTTGAACTGCGCGGTGTCATGGTGAGCAAGTTCACCTGGACCAACCCCCATGCTTTCGTCGTCGCGCAGTCGGGCGGGACGACCTATGCACTCGAGTGCAGCAGCCCCAACCTGATGACCCATGCTGGCTGGAGCTTTTCGACGCTCAAGGCGGGTGACCAGGTTGATATCGTGTTCTACCCGCTGCGCAACGGCAAGCCGGGGGGCATGCTCAAGACCGTCAAGCTGCCGGGCGGCAAAGTGTTGAGCGGCTGGTAAGCGCAGCCCGCAACCCGGCCTGCCCTCCGGGTGGCGGGGTTGCGGGTGGGCGATTTTAGAATCCCGCCCTGGCCCGATCCAGCCGAAGGCATACCGCGCGCGGTTCGGTGAAGGCCTGCAGCGCCTCGCTGCCGAACTCGCGGCCTACGCCTGACAGCTTGCTGCCGCCGAACGGCATCGCCAGGTCGAGAACGTTGTGCGTGTTGATCCACACCGTTCCCGCGTCGATCCGCTCAGCCAGGAGGTGGGCCGTATCGATGTCCTGCGTCCACACGCTGGCGGCCAGACCATAGGGCGTGTCGTTGGCAATGCGGACGATGTCGGCGCGATCAGTGATTTTCACCGCGCACACCACTGGCCCGAAGATTTCCTCGCGCATCACGCTCATCCCGGCCTCTACCCCGGCGAGCACGGTCGGCCGATAGAACCAGCCCGGACCGCTGGGTATGGCAGCGCCTTCCAGCGGATGCGCGCCTTCGGCAAGCCCCGCTTCGACCAGCGCGGCCACGCGATCACGCTGGCGGGCGGAAATCAGCGGTCCCATCTGCGTCTCGGCAGAAAATGGCGAGCCCAGGCGTAGGTCGCGTGCGATGCGGCAGACCCCGTCGATCACCGCGTCATGGACTGGCGCCTCGACCAGCAGGCGCGAGCCAGCGGTGCAGATCTGCCCCGAATTGGCGAAGATTGCGGCTGCCGCGCCCGGGATCGCGCGATCGAGATCGGCATCGGCCAGCACGATCGTGGGAGACTTGCCCCCCATTTCGAGCGTGACGCGCTTCATCGTGCGGGCCGCCTGGGTCAGGATCGCCTGCCCGGTGGCGTTTGAGCCGGTGAACGCGATCTTGCGCACTAGGGGATGCGCCACCAGCGGGACGCCGACGGCGGCGCCGGTGCCGGTGACGATGTTCACCGCCCCGGCCGGAAAGCCCGCCTCGAGAATCAGCTCACCCAGCCGCATTGCGGTGAGCGAGGTTTCCTCTGACGGCTTGAGCACCACCGTGCAGCCGAACGCGATGGCCGGCGCGATCTTCTGGATTGCCTGGCCGATCGGGAAGTTCCACGGCGTGATGCCCGCTACCACGCCGACGGGGCGGCGCTGGGTGAACGCGTGGTAGAGCGCCGCCTCCTCGACCAAGGGCGAATGCGTGACGGTCTCCCCCGCGATCTTCGAAGCCCAACCGGCGAAATAGCGCAGCCCATCGATGGTGAACTGCAGGTCGATTGCCTGCGTCACCGCGAGCAGCTTGCCGCTGTCGAGCGTTTCGAGCGCGGCGAGATCGTCCCGCTCGCGCTCGACCAGCAGGGCCAGCCGCTCGAGCAGGCGGCCGCGGTCGAGCGGGCGCATCGACTGCCAGGCTGCGCTTTCGAAGCAGCGATGCGCGGCGCCGACCGCACGATCCACGTCGGCGATGTCGCAGCCCGGCAGCTGCATGATCACCCGCCCGGTGGCCGGATCGATCGCATCGAATGGGGCGGCAGTGCCGAGCGGCTCGACCAGTGCCCCGTCGATCAGCAGTCTACCGGTCGGGAGAGTGGGGGAGAAGGGTGCGGTCATGGGTGGCTCCGAACGGAGAAGAGGGGCACGGTCATTCGCCAACCGGGCCTTCGACGTGGGTGGACCCGACGCCGGCATAAATCGCCGGGCGGCAGCGCCGGAGGTAGGTACCATGGGCGAGGCCTGCGGCGGCGATGGCGATGAACAGCAGCGGCAGGCGGTTGATCACCGGCAACGTGGTGCCGGTCAGCGTGGCGTAGTTGGCCAGCGACAGCCACGTCGCCACGGCGATGATCACCCCGCTCAGTAGCGGGGCCAGGGTCTTGCCCGCCGAATATTCGCCGCGCCGCGCGAAGAACAGCGGGATCGCCAGCGAGGTGGCAGTGAGCAGGATCTCGAGACCCACTGCACCCATCGACGACAGGCTGGTGGCGAGCGAGAGCAGCGGGTCGAGCCCGGCCAAGGCGAACAGCGCGATCACCAGCGCGAGTATCCCGGCGAGCGCGAGGCAGGCCATGTAGGGTGAGCCGTGGCGCGGGTGAACGCGGCCGAGCACGGCGGGGATCAGCCCATCGCGCGCGAGAGCGAAAAAATAGCGCGCGATGTTGTTGAAGAAGCCCAGTGCGGCGGCGAACAGGCTGGTGATCGTCAAGAGGCTGAGCGCGTCACGCCCGAATTGGCCGAGCGTGCGAAACGCGATGCCCGAGACGAGGTGGCCGGGATCGGCAGCTGCCACTGCCTTGATCTGTGCCGGGCCTACCGCCAGCACCAGGCACCACGATGACAGCACGTAGAAGGTGCCCAGTACCAGCACTGCGCCATAGGTAGCGCGCGGGATGGTCACGGCGCGGTTGCGCGCTTCTTCCTGATAGATTGCGGTCGCTTCAAAGCCGATGCAGCCGTTGATGGCATAGATGACGGCGATGCCAAGGCCGGGCGCAAAGATCGTCGCGGGGGCAAAGCTGCCGAAATCGAGCCCGGCCCAGCCGCGTTGCCACAGGATCAGCGCGTCGATCACGGCGATGAGCCCTACCTCGAGCAGCAGTGCCGCGGTCAGCACCTTGGCCGCCATCGTGATCCTGTGATACCCGAGCCAGGCGATCGCTGCGATGCTGGCGGCCGCCCATAGCACCCACGAGGTGGCGATGCCGGTCAGTGTAGCGAACAGATCGGCAGCGAAATAGCTCATCGCTCCCAGCACCGACGCGGCGGCACAGGTGTAGGCGACTACGGCCGTATAGGCCGCAGCGATGCCGGCCTCCTTGTTGAGGCTCGCGGCAATATAGGCATAGAACGCGCCCGCATTGCGCACGTGCGGGATGATCCGCACATAACCGACCGCGAACAGCAGCATGACCGCGCACATCGCGAGTTGCGCGCCGGGCATCCCGGCGCCGTTGCCGAAGGCGAAGGCGAGGGGGATAATTCCGGCCAGCACACCCATCGGTGCGGCGCAGGCGAGGATCATGAAAATGATGTCGCCGGTCCCCAACATGCCGGAGAACAGGCCGGGCTCGGCGGCGGCGTCTTGGTCGGATCTATGCATGAATGCTCGATTGTGGGGGGCGGGGTGCATCGCCAGCACCCGATGATGCAACACTGGCAGGTTTGCCACCACACGGTATTGCACTTGCGCCGGGATACCTTGTATTTTCGGCCAGGCCCCCGGTGCACAGGGCCTGCCTGCTTGCCAGCAAGGCAGCATTGGGCAAGCCTGTGCCGATCACGACCATGATCAGGGAAGCCCCGCCGATGACGACCATGACGCCGACGTTCACGCGCCGGAAATCAGCCCGGGCCGCCGCGCTTGCAGCACTCGCGCTCGTGCTGGCCGCCGTGCCCGCGCAGGCAGCAGATACCACCGTTGCGGCATCGCCCCCTGCCGCAGAAACGGCGCCTGATCCGGCTGTCGCCGCCGCTGTGATGCAGACCGTGCACCACTATGTTGACAGCCTTAACCGAGGCGACAACGCCGGCGTCATCGCCAGCTGCGCACGCGAAGCCGCGATTGTCGACGAGTTTGCACCGTACGAGTGGCACGGCGCCGATACTTGCGCCCACTGGCTGGCTGCGCTCACCGCGCACAACGCCGCCATCGGGCTGACCAAGGGCGTCAACACGCTGCGCAAGCCCCGCCGTGTCGACGTGACGGGGGATCGCGCCTACGTCGTCGTCCCGGCCGACTTCCGGTATACCCTCGGCGGCCAGCAAGGTGCCGAGGTCGACGCCACGTTCACCGTGGCGCTGCACAAGGAAGCCGCTGGCTGGCGCATCACCGGCTGGGCCTGGTCTCGCCCCGAGTTCGACTTCGACTATTGAAGGCAGCGGGCGGGTTTGCCCCCGCTCATGCCTCCGGCATTAGCGCGATGACGCGCAGCGGGCTGCCCGAGCCGCCCTTGATCTTGAGCGGGGCGGCCACGATCACGCTGCCGAAAGTCGGCAACTGGTCGAGGTTGGTCAGGCACTGTAGCCCGAAACGGCCATTGCCGTGGAGGATCGAATGGGCGGGCAGCGGTTCGGCAAAGTGGCTGGCCTGCCCGGCATCGGTGCCGACCGTCTCCACGCCCAGGCCCACGCAGTCGCGCGCGTGGACGAGGAAGCGCATCGCATCGGCATCGGGGCCAGGCGAATGCGCGCCATCATCCTGCAGGTTGAGATAGGCGAGGGTGCCCACACGCTTGGACCAGTCGCTGCGCAGCAGGATCCAATGGCGCGGCGGGATAGCGCCGTGTCGGGCCTCCCAATCCTCGAGGAAGGCGCGTGTCACCACGAAGTCGGCGTCGGCGGCGGCCGCGGCGCTGATATCGATCACCACGGCGGGATAGACGAAATCGCGCGCCGCGACTGCGTCGACCGTGCCATGCGGTACGTCGCGCCCGGTGATCCAGTGCGCCGGCGCATCGAAATGCGTGCCAGTGTGCTCGTTCATGGTGATCCGGTTCCAATACCATGCGGGCCCATCGGCATCGTAGCGGGAGACCGTCTCCATCCGGAACGGCTCGCATTGCCCGAACTCGGACGGCAAAACGATCACCGGGAAATCGGACGACAGGGTATTGGCCAGATCGACCACGCGGATCGCCCCGCTGGCAAGCTGTGCGACAAGATCGGTAAGCAGCGACGTCATGGTTGGGTCTCCCTGGCAAAGAGGGCCGGATCGTCGAGCCAGCGGCGCATTGCCTCGCGCGCCACCTCGCCCACGCAGGTTTGCTCGCGTCCCTGTGCCAGCGCGTCGAGCACGGCGGCGGCAAGGCGCGCGGGCGCTACCTTGGGCGGGGGCAGTGCTTGGTGGTCGGCATCGTCGGTCGGCCCGGTGAACACTTCCAGGACGCGCACGCCGGTGCTGCGCATCTCGTGGCGAAAACTTTGCAGCAGCGAGAGGCGCGCAGCCTCGGCGGCGGCAAATCCAGCATGGCCGGCATCGCCCGCCAGCGCCTTGACCGACAGCACATCGAGAAACGCGCCGCTGGGCCGGCCGGCAAGGATTGGCGCCGTCGCTTGCGCCAGGCGCGCGAGCCCCATTGCCGAAACCTCGAGCGCGCGGTGGTGGCCCAGGAGATTGCCGTCGTGGCTCACCCCCCCGGCGCGCACATGGCGCGCGGTGTTGATGACGATGTCGAGCGGACCGCCGATCCGGCTTATCGTCTCGGCAACCGAGACAGGATCGGTCACATCGAGTGGAAGCGGCTGGACCCCGGGCAGGCCCAGGACGGGATCGTGCGCATCACGCACCGGCGCGGGGCCGGGCAGGCCGGCAACCACCAGGCGTGCGCCAGCGGCGGCAAGTGCGCCGACCAGCGCGCGGCCAACCGGCTGGCGGGCATCGCTGACGAGGACAGTTGCCCCTGCCACTGGCACCACGAAGGTGCGTCCCTGGGGATCGGCGGACATGCTGGTGGCTCCTTGTTCCGGCTGTGGCGGGTGTGCGGCATCGCTGGGAAGGGCGAACAGCGCAGCATTGCCGCCACGATCGAGCATCAGCCGCATCGTGACGCGCGCGCCGGGCTCCAGCCCCCGTGCAAGGTGCGCGAGCACGACCGGGCCGGCATCGAGCTGGATCGAGCCCATGTGCCAAGGCAGACGATCGCGGAAATAGGGATCGGTCGAAACGCGGATCACGGTGTTGGCAAGCACGCGTCCGCCGGTCGGCTGGTCATGCCAGGCCAGTGTGCCCCAGCACCGTGGGCAGGCGTCGCGTGGGGGATAGGTCGCTGTACCGCATACGGTGCAGGCCTGAAGCACGAAGCGGCCCTGCGCGGCCTGTGCGGCCATCGCCTGCATCGCGCGGCTGCGCGCGCCCGGCGCTACGGGATGCAATTGCGGCCGCGCCAGCGGATCGCGCGGTGCGGGCGGCGGCAGCGGATTGCGCGGCGTCGTCATAGCGCCTCGATCACGGCAGCGGCGGTGCACACGCCGCGATCATAATTGACCAGCCCAAAGCCCGATATTGCCGCACGCCGGGCACCGGGCACCTGCGCGCCGAGCGGGCAGTGCAGGATCTGGCGCAGGCCCTCGGTCAGGTTCTGGTACCCGCCCGCAGCGCCCGCCTGCCCTGCGGAAAGCTGCCCGCCGTTGGTGTTGAGTGGCAGCGTGCCGTCGATGCCGAAGTGCGTCTCGCGCAGGAATCGCGCAATCGTGCCCGGCGGGCAGAAACCGAGGTCCTCCAGTTGCATCGCCACGATCACCGGATAGTCGTCATAAGCCTGAAGGCAGTCGATATCCCCGGGCCCGATCCCGGCCATCGCCCACAACTCGTCGACATCCATCGCCCAGCCGCCACGCCGCTGCACCAGATCGTCGGGATAGGCATTGTGGCGCTCGATCGTGGCCATGATCCGCGCCGCCGGCCAGCCGCGCGCGGCAGCGATTTCTGGGGTGGTGACGACGAAGGCTTCGGCGCCGGCGCAGGGCATCACGCAATCGAACAGGTGCACCGGATCGGCGATCGGGCGCGCGGCGAGGTAGGTTTCAAGGTCGAGCGGGCTGCGTTGCAACGCCAGTGGGTTCGAGCCGGCATTGGCGCGCTGGGCGAGGCAGATGCGGCCGAAATCGGCGCGCGTAACGCCGTGTTCGTGCATGTAGGCCTGCGTGATCAGCGCGAACGTCGCGTTCGGGCCGCCAAAGCCATAGGGATACACAGCATCCTGCGAAAAGCGCGAAAACGTGGCGAGGGTGTGGCGGAAGCTGTCGATCTGGTTGGTATCAGCCGCGACGCAGGCGACGATGGCGGCATCGCCGCACTGCACCGCGCGCGCGGCGCGGCGCAGTGCCATGACCCCGCTCGCCCCGCCGGTGGGTACATGGTCGAGCCAGCGTGGCATGAGGCCGAGATGCTGGACGAGGCCGACGGCGGTATCCGGGCCGGCCGAGAAACTCGAGAAACTGAAACCGTCGAGATCACGCGGGCCGAGCGCTGTTTCCCGCGCCAGCGCGCGCAGCGCCGCGCCGGCCCAGCCGTGAGCCGGCTCGCTCGAAAAGCGCTGATAGGGCACGGTGATGGGGGCGGCCACCACCACGCCGTCGTAGGCCATGCGCGAGCGTTTGGTGGAGCTGCTCATCCCTGCCGCCTCTTGAGCGCGCGGGTATCGAAGAACGCGCCACGCGCCATGTGCGCCCCCACTTCCTCCTTGAGGGCGGCACGCAGGATCTTTTCGGTCGGCGTGCGCGGCAGCGCATCGACGAAGCCGATCCAGCCCGGCACCTTGTAGTAGGCCATCTGGCCCAGTGCCCAGGTGGCGATATCGCGTGCAAGGTGCTCAGTGGGTAGCTGCTCGGTCTTGTCTGTCCCGGCGCGGGCAGGGGCATCGAGCACGATCAGCGCGGCCACCTCGTCGCCGCGCACCGGGTCGGGCGTGGCCGCCACCGCCACCTGGCGCACGTGAGGATGGCGCGCAAGGATCGTCTCGACCTCCACCGCCGCGATGTTCTCCCCCGAGCGGCGGATCACGTTTTTCTTGCGATCGACGAAATGCAGGTCACCGTCGGCGTCGCGCGCGACGATATCGCCGGTGTGGAACCACCCCCCGGCCCAGGCCTCGGCAGTGGCCGCAGGGTTGGCGAGGTATTCGCGGAAGAACCCATAAGCGGGATCGGGCCCGGCGCGGCGCACCAACAGTTCGCCAGGTACGTCGATATCGACATCGTCGCCGGCGTCGTCGGCGATGCGGATCTCGAGGCTGGAATCGGGCCGGCCGAAGCACGCGGTGCCCACCTTGCGCGGCTCGCGGTGCGCGCTGATCACGCCGCCGCTACCCGTCTCGGTCATCGCCCAGGCCTCGATCAGCGGGAAGCCGAAGCGCCGCTCGAACGTGCCGTGCAGGGCCGCCGGAGCTCCGGCACCGAAGCCGAAGCGCACACTATGTTCGCGGTCGGCCGGGCTCTCGGGCGTCTTCATCAGCATCGCCGGCATCACGCCCAGGTAGTGCAGGCAGGTAGCGCGGCTGCGCTGCACCGAATCCCACCAGGTCGAGGGATGGAAGCGGTCGAGCACGGTGAGGCAGCCGCCCAGCGTAATCATCGCCATCAGCGAGACGGCCAATGCGTTCATGTGGAACATGGGCAGCGGTGTAAGCATCCGCTCTGCGCCGGCGTGCAGCGCGATGAGGCCGCCAGTGTCCCGATACCAGTCTCCCGAATGCAGGAAGTAGCTGTTGGGCAGAACGCAGCCCTTGGGTTGCCCGGTCGTGCCAGAAGTATAGAGCAGCGCCGCCTCGCGCGCGGAATCGGGATCGGCCGGCAGTTGCGCCAGTGGCAGCAATGGACGGACGGGCGCGTCTGGGGTGACGGGAACCATCGCGCTGCCGACCGCCAGCGCGGCGCGCGCAACGTCGGCATGGCGGCCGGGGGCGACGAATGCGGCGCTCATGCCCGAGTGTGCGATAAGATATTCGAGTTCGGCCTGGCGCAAGTCGGGGTTGATCGGCACGATCGACGCGCCAAGGCTGTTGGCTGCGAGGAACAACTCGATAAAGTCGGGCCGGTTGTCGAGCAGCAGCCCCACGCGCGTGCTCGTGCCGAAGCCGGCGGCGGCCAGCGCGACCTGGCGGCGCAGCACGCGATCGAGCATCGTCGCGTAGGTGATCTCGCCAGCCGCGATGCCGTAGATATGCGCCGTTTCGGGCAGCACGTTGAGAAAGGGCTTGTCGAACCAGCGCGTCGCCGCGGCGGAAAAGCGCGAAAAGACGGTCTCTTTGCTCACGGCGTTGTCCTGTGCGGAGTGCGGGGTTGCGGGCTGGCCATCAGAATCGCTCGAGACGGTAGGGGGTGGGATCGAGGAACGGCGTCTCGCCCATGGCGAGGTCTGCGGCGAGGCGGCCCGCCGCTGGGCCGGTGCCGAAGCCGTGCCCTGAAAAGCCGGTGGCCAGTGTCAGGCCGGGCAGTTGCGCGACATTGTCGATCACCGGCAGCGAGTCCGGCGTCACATCGATCATCCCGCCCCACGCCTGCGCCACGCGTGCGTTGGCAAAGACAGGCCATGCCGCAACAAGGTTGCGCATGGCTTCTGCGTTGAGCGCCTGGTTCACCGGCGGATCGATCGTGCGCAGCCGCTCGAACGGCGAGACAGCGTCGGCGCGCCAGCGCCGGGGCAGGGCGAGATCGGCGAAGAAGTCTCGCCCGAACGATAGGCGCAGGTTTTTCCACTGCGCGATCAGCGTGGGCAGGTACTTCATGCCGATCAGCAGGTGGTCGAGCGTCAGCGGTGCGAACAGCGCGCCGCGCTGCGTGATGGTATAGCCCCCGTCGAGCCGCTTGCGGAACGAGAAGTCAGCCGCGCCGACCGCGCTGTCGGTCGGCCCGTCCATCGGCGCGGTGCGCAACACCGACGCCACCAGCGGCAAGGTCAGCAGGCGCACACCATGATTGGCGAGGAAACGGCGCGACCACACGCCGCCTGCCAGCACGACATGGTCGCAGGCAATCGCGCCACGCTCGGTCACCACGCCGCGCACCGCGCCGGCACTGGTCTCCAGCGTGCGCACGGCGCAGTTTTCCACGATCACGGCCCCGTGCGCCAGGGCTGCGCGCGCGATCGCGCTGGATGCGAGCGTCGGTTCGGCGCGGGCGTCGGACGGG
Source organism: Novosphingobium sp. 1529 (assembly GCF_040544855.1). Lineage (NCBI taxonomy): Bacteria > Pseudomonadati > Pseudomonadota > Alphaproteobacteria > Sphingomonadales > Sphingomonadaceae > Novosphingobium > Novosphingobium sp. 1529. The sequence goes on along the minus strand of NZ_JBEPKW010000001.1, from coordinate 603,446 downwards.
GTCGCGATGCCGCCGGCCCAGCGCCCGGTACTGCCGGGGATCGCCTGCGCTACTTCGGCCCCGGTCAGCATCCGGCTGTCCAGGCCCGCGCCGCGCACGGCTTTGAGCCAGCCCTCGTAGGCGGCCAATTCCGCATCGGTCCGCGCGACATAAGTGATCCCGGCCTGCCGAAAGCCACAATCCTCGCCGATGCGCGCGGGCATCTGCTGCCACATCCGCTCGGCGGCGATGGCCATCGGCAGATCGGGCACCGCGCGCATGACCTTGCGCACCCAGCCAAGGTTGCGCGACGATTGCTCGCCGGCGATGCTGCCCTTCTCCAGCACCACCACCGGCACGCCGCGCTCGGCCAGCGTCAGCGCGGTGGACAGGCCGACGATACCGCCGCCGATCACCACGACCGATGTGCTGCCGGGAAAGCGCTCCGATGTCGTCACGGGGGTTATTGCGGGGCCCATCGCTGTTGGTCCGCTCAGAGACTGATCTGCAGTTCGCGCACGGCGCCCTTCGACGCGCCGCGCCAGGCGGTGACCTCGATCTCCACCTTGTATTCAGCCGCGCCAAGCGGCGGGCAGGTCATCGTCAGCGTAGGGTTGATGCCGCGCATGCGCGCGCCATAGGCGGTCATCACTGCCAGCACGTCCTTGGGAAACTGCACGAAGACCCGCGCGGCGACCACGTCTTCGAGGCAGGCATCGACCGCAGCGAGCGCGGCGGCGATGTTGTCGAGCACCTGGTTGGTCTGATCGGCCAGGTTCGCCGGGATTTCCTTGGTCTGCGGGTTGCGTCCGGCGGTATTGGACACGAAAATCAGATCGCCTACGGCCACGAGGCGGGAATAGCTGCCGTGCTCCTCGAACTTGTTGCCGGTCTTGAGCTTGATGACGTCGGGCATGGAATGTCTTTCGCGGGAGGAGGATTTCAGGGGGACGGGGGGCGGCGGTTTTGAGCGCTGCCTGGTCTCAGCGCAGGACGGGTTCGTCCCACAGGGTCAGGCGCGTGCCGATTCCCTGGGCCAGCGCGCGGCGATAGACGTGCGTTCCCCAGGCCACGTCCTCCACCGCCATGCCGCCGATGGAGAGCATGATGATTTCGTCGGCATCGCGCCGGCCGGGCGCTGCGCCTGCTACGATCGCGCTGAGATCTTCGAGCGACGTGGCCGCGACCCGGCCTTCATCGACGAGGTCAAACCAGCGCACGCCTACCGCCGGGATGATGCGGTGCATCGGGCGCGGCAGTTCCTCGCGGTAAGCCTCGTAAAGCCCGGTGAAATCGAGCACCTTGCGGATCTCGGGCGCTTCCATGCCGGCATCGATGCTGCACGGCGCAGGCATCGACAGGAACGTGCCCGGGCTGACCCATTCGCGCCGCACTGTGGGATAGCGGGCGGGATCGCCGGTCGGCACCGAGGCGCAGAACGTCGCGATGTCGGACTCGCGCACGACTTCTTCATCGGTGGCGACCACACGCACCGAAAGCTGCGGGAAGCGCGCCTCGGCCCAGGTGCGGAATGCCGCCAGGTTGGCCTCGCCGCGCCCCTTGATCTTGACCGTGTCGATTGCTGGGCACGTGGCCATGAACGCCTCGAGCGAGGTGCGTGCCATCACGCCGGGCCCGACGATGCCGACCACGCGCGAATCCGGCCGGGCGAGGTGGCGCGCGCCCACGCCGGGGATCGCACCGGTGCGGTAGGCCGAGAGCAGGTTGGCCGACATGTAGGCCAGCGGGGCGCCAGTATCGGCATCATTGAGCACGAACGTGAGGATCGAGCGCGGTAGGCCCTTGTCGCGGTTGGCGACGTTGGAGCCATACCATTTCATCCCCGCCGTGCCGAAGCGGCCGCCAAGATAGGCCGGCATCGCCATGAAGCGGCGGTCGGTGGTGGGCTTGGGCATCGCGGGAAAGGGCGAATCCTCGGGAAAGACGATCACCGCGCCGTGCTGGTTGTTGTTGCCACCGGCCATGCGATAGTCGCCATGGTGCAGCAGGTGGAACATCTCCTCCATCGCATCGACGCAGGCGGGCATGTCGGTCACCCCGGCGCGGATCATGTCGGGTTCGGACAGATAGAGGAAATCGACACGCGGCAGAGCTGGCGCCGTGGATGGGGCGGCCGCCGCCGTGAGGGTGTCGGTGAACAGGTCAGGCACGCAGATTTCCCATCGTTTGCTTGGGTGCCGGCGTAGTGCGCCAGGATGCTGCCGGTCTGGTTGAGCGCGGGCCTTGCGACAATTGCAGGCGGGGATTGACGCATTGCAGAATCGGCCACACACATGCGCCCCGTGATGGCAGACCCCGATCTTCCCCCGTCCGGCCTTGCGGCCGATCATGCCGCTGCAGGCCTTCCGCCCGATATCGCGGGCCGCGCTGGCCAAGCCACCATCCGCCTGCTGTTCCTGACGGCGCTGTTCGCCGCGCTGGAGGATGTGGGCAAGCGCATCGACCCGCTGCTGCGCGAACACGGCATGTTCCGCGCCCAGCTTGAGACACCCTACGAAACCGTGCCTTTGCACCGCTATGTTGCCCTGCTCGAGGCGGCGGCCGCGCGCTTCGATCGGCCAGCACTGGGGCTGGCGATGGGCGCGGCCTTTGGGCTTGCCGACCTTGGCCCGTTCTACGCGCTGCTGCGCGCGGCCGGCTCGTTGCGCGGCGCGCTCGATTACCTCGTGTTGTTTCAGTCGCGCCTGCAAACGCGCACGCTGTTCGACAGCCGCCGCGACGCCGAGACCACCACCTATAGCTACCGCATCGAGGACTCGGCGATCTGGCCGCGCGTGCAGGATGCCGAGTTTGCCCTGGCAAGCTACGTGACTCTCATCCGCCAGCTCACCCACGCGCGGTGGACACCCGTTGCGGTGCACCTGGAGCACGCGGTGACAGGACGTGAGGCCGCGCTGGCGCAGGCCTTCCGTGCACCGGTACATGGCAACCAGGTGACCAATGCGCTGGTGCTGCGCAACGAAGACCTTGATCGCCCGCTGCCGAGCGCCGTGCCGGCCGAGGACCGCAAGCTGCGCACGATCCTCGAATGGCACTTGCTGGCTTTGATGGGCCCCGAGGCGACCCCGGCAGAAAGTTTCGTTGAGTTGACGCGCGACATCATCGGGCGCTGGCTGGGCCGAACCCACGTCGATTGCGCGTCGGTTGCTGCGGAGATGAAGCTGTCGGAACGCTCGCTGCGCCGCCGCCTGGCCGAGGAAGGCACCTCGTTCCGCAACCTGCTGCAACAAGCCCGCCAGGCCCGCGCGCAGACGATGCTGGGCAAGTCGGGTATCTCGTTGACCGTCGCGGCCGAACAGCTCGGCTACGCCGATACCGCCGCTTTCTCGCGCGCGTTCAAGGAATGGACGGGGATTTCACCGGGTCGCTTCCTGCGCCGGGATGAAGAGGGGTAGGGACAGGCGCGGGCGGTTGCTGGCCGCTCAGTCCTCGCTGCGCAGGTTGGCGGTCATCGCAGCGAGCACGCGGCGGCATGTTTCGAGGTCGGCCGCGGGGATGTTTCGCGCCAGGGTTGCGGCATGCTCTTCCATGCGCGGCCAAGCTGCCACGAGTGCGGCGCGGCCGGCGGCGGTAAGCACGATCTCGCGCCTGCGCTGGTCGCCCGGCGGGGTGCGCCGCTCGACAAGGCCCGCCGCGACCATCGCCTCTACGGTGCGGCTGGCGGTGGACTGGTCGGCAAAGGTGCGCGCGGCGATTTCGTTGATGGTGAGGCCGTCCTCGATGTGCAGCACCGAGAGCGTACGCACCAGCACGAGGCTGAGCCCGCTGGCAGCCAGACGCCGGGCCTGTGCGGCCTGGCCCAGGTTGGCGAGGCGGTTGATCGCATAGCCAAGATTGGCCTCGAGGTCTTCGGGGCGGGTGGGAAGGCTCATGCCAGCGCCACAGCGATCCGGCCGAGCGCTACAGATCGGGCAGGGGTTGAATGGGCGGGCGCTTCAGTCATGGTCGCCGGCTATTATCGCGACCGGGGCGGCGCAGGCAAGCCGGCTCATGCCGCTACGGCAGCTCCCATGAACGAGGCGATCGTGCGGATCAGCCCGTCGAGATCCTTGTCCTCGCCATCGCGCACCGCCGTCTCACGCAGGCGGCGGGCCCAGTCGGCCGCGTCATCGCGCCCGGCGAGGGTCTCGATCGTGGCGATCACGCGGTCAAACTTGGACAGTCCGCGCGCGTGGGTGTCGGAATAGCCTTTTACCAGGCGGCGGCAGCGCAGCACCTCGACCCCCAGTGCGTAGTCGCTTGCCACCAGCCGCATGGCCAGCGCCAGCCACGCGTCGCGGTGCGCCACTTCCTGGCGGTGGCGCAGCGAGCCGCGTCGCAGCCGCCTGAGGCCGGCGACCGTGTAGAGCGTAAGGAACCACCCGATTGAATAGGTGCGCACGCGCCGCCCCTTGCTGATGCGCCGGTCGATCGCGCGGTAGAGCCGGGGGCGGCGCATCAGCCAGTCGGCCAGCGGCGCAGGCAGGATGCCGGCGACCTCTTCCAGCCGTGGGTGCATGTATTCGGTAGTCTGGAGCAGCGTGCCTGGCGCGGCGTTCGCTTCGGCGGCGATGCGGGCATGGCGGCCACTGCGTGTCTTGAGATCGGCGACGCGCACGATGTCATCATAGGCCATGGCCTGGGCGAGATATTTGGCCGCCTCGCGGGTGAAGGCATGGTCGCGCTCTGCTCCTCCGGCGGCAAGATCCACCGTGTGGAGCTGCTCGAGCAGCCCGCAATAGTCGCGTCCATAGGCAGGGTCCTGGAAGTCCACCACCTTGGCGAGGCCGGCGCGCGCCATCGCATGAACGCCGGGAGGCAGCCGCTCGATCAGCCGTGACGCAAGCGGGCCGCAGTGCGCGTCAACGGGCGCGGGTTCGGGGCTGGCGACTGCCAAAGCTGGGGACGGTGCCTCTTCCCCGGCAGCGCGGGCAAACGCTGCATCGAACGTGCGGATCGAGGCGGCCACGCCTTTGCCATCGGCGGCAATCACCGCGTGATAGGCCTCGCGCGCGAAGGGCAGTACGCCGCTGCCCGCCAGCGCGCCGAACAGCGCGGAGGAAATGACGCTGCCGTTGGCGACGGCGAGCGCGTTCATGTCGAAGACGATGCGCGCACGCGCGGTGGCACCGATCGCCTCGTGGACCACGCCGCTGTCGGCGATGCCGTCGCCCGGCGCGCTCTTCTCTCCGATCGACAGCGCGCGGTGGTACGAGGCGATCAGCGTGGTGCGCCCCGGCGTGACGATGCCGCGCAGGATCGAGCGGCCCGCCTCCATGAATTCCGACGCCAGCACCACGTCGACATCGCCCGGCGTGGGCATCTGCGCCAGCACCGGCTTGCGACCGCCACGCATAGGCATCATCTCGACATAATAGATCGTGGCGCCGGTGCGCTGCGCCACACCGGGCACCGAGGTGGATTGCGCCACCCAGCCCGCCGCCTCGGCCAGCGCGACAATCCAGCTCGTCAGCACGCCACCGCCCTGGCCGCCCATGGCAACGATGGCGATGGCGATGGGGCGTTCGGTGGCCTCACCGGCGGGGGCAAGCGGCAGGCGCAGAATTTCGGTCGGCATCATGCGGCTCCGGCAAGGGGACGCGCACGGTCGCGGCGCGCCTGGAGGTAGGTGATAAGGCCCATGGCGACACGCGCGCGGGCGCGGTCCCACCAGGTTGGGTTGTGGATCACGTCGGCGCGATAGAACGAGGGGCACAGCACCGCCGCCTCGGACACTTCGCCGCAGTTGCCGCAGCCCACACACGTGTTATCGATCGTGACCACCGGATCATCGCGCAGCGGATCGTCCAGCTGTTTGACCGACAGCGATGGGCAGCCTGACAGGCGAATGCAGGCGTGGTCGCCGGTGCATATGTCCTCATCGACGCCGAAGCGCTCCTTGACCACACGCGTGCCGCTCCTAATCGCCTTGGCCACCTGCGGTTTCACCCGGCGCTGCTTGTTGAGCATGCATTCGGAACTGGCGATGATGACCTTGGGGCCTTCCTCTGGGGTGGTCAGCGCCTCGGTCAGTACTGCCTTCATCCGGCCGACGTCGTAGGTGCGATCGACCTCGCGTATCCACGTGGCGCCAATGCCCGCGACGGCTTTGGCGATCGGGTTGTTGGTCTTGCGGCTGGCGTTGCTGGCGCGCGACGAGAGGATGTCCTGCCCCCCGGTGGCCGAGGAATAGAAATTGTCGACGATCACGAACACGCCGTCGTGCTTGTTGAACACCGCGTTGCCGATCCCGCTGGTCAGGCCGTTGTGCCAGAAGCCACCGTCTCCCATCACCGCGATCGAACGCTTGCCCGTGGTCTTGCGTCCGAACGCTGCGGCCGAGGCGCCGCCGAGGCCGAACCCCATCGTGGTGTTGCCGATGTTGAATGGCGGCAGGATCGAGAACAGGTGGCAGCCGATGTCGGCCGAGACGTGGTGCGCGCCGCGTTCCTGGTCGACCAGCTTCATTGCGGCGAAGATGGGGCGCTCCGGGCAGCCGGTGCACAATCCTGGCGGACGCGCCGGCACCGTCTCGCGCAAGCGGGCCACGACCGGCAGGTCGAGGGCAGGGCGTGCATCGGGCAACGGCGGGCGATTGCCCAGCAGGCGTGGCGCCTCGGTTGCAAGGAATGCGTCAATGCCCGCAAGGATCGCCTGCACCGAATAGTCCCCTGCCATCGGCAGCACGTCCTTGCCGCGCACGCGGGTGGTCAGGCCTTGGCGATTGGCGATGGTGTTGACCGCCTGCTCGAGATAATCGGGCTGCCCTTCCTCGACCATCAGGATCGCCTTCTTGCCATTGGCAAAGGCAACGATCTCGCTGTCTATCAGTGGATAGGTGACGTTGAGTACGTAGAGCGGCACCCGCGTGTTGCCATAGGCATCGGAAAGCCCGAGGTACTGCAATGCGCGGATCACGTTGTTGTACATGCCACCTTGCAGCACGATCCCCACCGGCGGCGCCCCGTCTGAATCGTCCTCAGGGCCGAACCACTCGTTGAGGCGATTGTCGCGCACAAACGCGATCGCGGCTGGCAGGCGCTGCGCGATCTTCTCGTGTTCGTGGGCATAGGCCGCCGGAGGCAGCACGATCCGGTCGAGATCGCGCTGGGGATGGGCAAGCGCATCCTCGAGCGTGAAGGCGGGCGCCACGTTGTCCTTGCACACAAAGGTACCATGCATGTGGCACGTGCGCACGCGTACCTCGAGCATGACCGGGGTGTTCGACGCCTCGGACAGTTGGAAGCCCTTCTCGATCAGGTCGACGATGCAGGCATGGTCGGGGCGCGGGTCGAGCAGCCACATTTGCGATTTCATCGCGAATGCGTGGGTGCGTTCCTGCATGATCGAGGAACCTTCGCCGTAGTCCTCACCGATGATGACCATGGCTCCGCCAGTGACGCCGCCTGAGGCCAGGTTGGCGAGCGCGTCGGACGCGACGTTGGTGCCCACGGTCGATTTCCACGCCACCGCGCCGCGCAAGGGGTACATCACCGAGGCAGAGAGCATGGCCGCAGCGGTGGATTCGTTGGCCGAGCTTTGGAAGTTCACGCCCAACTCGCCAAGGATGTCCTGCGCATCGGCGAGGACGTCCATGAGGTGAGAGATCGGCGAGCCCTGATAGCCGCCAACATAGGCTACGCCCGCCTGGAGCAGGCCCTTGGTAATCGCGAGGATCGCTTCCCCACGAAATTCCTCGCCCGCCCCCAGCCGCAGATGCTCCACTTCACGTGCAAACGAACGCTCGGCCATTCCTGCTCTCCATATATATGCATGCGCATACATTTATATGGAGAGCAGGTCAATCGGTGTGATGTGCACGACCGCCGCCCGTCAGGCTGGGGCGAGGCGCAGATCGACGCGTTGGGCGTTGAACGAGAAGCCTGGCATGTACTGTTGCAGGAAGCGGGTCTCGATCGTGGCGCGCTCGGCAGGTGTACTGGCCTTGGCAAGGGCGGCATCGAGCAGCGCCTCGTCATGCCCAAAGGCGCGGATGCCGCGAAGGTCTGACCAAACCAGCCAGAAAGAGCGCCCATCGGCTGCGATCCAGCCCGGCGCGATCTGCGGGGCATAGGCGCGCGCGTGCTGGTCTCCGCCTGGGCACCAGGCTGCCTCCTCGTGGATCTGGCGCCATGGTCCCCAGGGGGCGTGCGCCACCCACAGCCCGAAATAGCTGGACCTGCCGAATTCTGTTCCGTCGGCCCCCACGCCAATGCCCGCGCTCGCCATCATGTAGACCCCGAGTGGGGCGTTGTAGACTACGCTGGGCAGCCAGCTTTCGACCACGAGGTCGCCGGGGAAGAGGTTGGCATGGTTGACCCAGCCGGGCGGAAAGCGGTGCACCGGGCGGCGTGCGGCAATGTCGGCCGACCAGATCGGCTGGCCCATGGCGTCCCGACCCGCAAAGAAGCGGTAGGCCGCGCGATCGGTCACGGCATCGACTGGCACGCGCAGCAATAGCAGATGGTTCATCCGCCCATCGGTGTTGCCATCGAGCCCATAGAGCATGAGCCAACCACCGGGAGCGGGGGGCTGCCCGCGCATCTGCTGGAGGAAGGTCAGCAGCGAAAGCGCACCGTCGGGCTCGTCGAAAAAAGTGAAGGGCCCGGGTCGCTGCTCGGCCCAGTCCTCCCACACCACGGGGGTAGTGCCGTCGCGGTTCCGCCAGGTAGTGCCGCCGTCGTCCGACAGGATCAGCTTGGCCCCGCGCCAGCGCTGCGGGCGATCCCGGGCGGCATCGTGCGTGGCGACGAACTGATAGATTCGCTGCCCGACCTGGATCACGCCGTGGCCATAATAGCGTGGCGCGTCGGGCCGGGCGTCGCGATCGAGATCGGGATAGCCCGGCAGCATGGCGAAGCGCGGCGCGGGCGGGTTGCCCGAAACGGTCCACAGCCGGGTGTTGTAGAAGGTGGTGGGCGGGTTGTTCCAGCCCGGCCCATCATTGACCACGACGAGCTGCGTGCCGTCAGGGCGCAGCGTCATCTTGTAGCCGTCGCCCAGGCCACCGAGGCGCACGATCGTGTCCTCGCGCCGTACCGCGCCGATGACCTGGCGGTGCGCCGGGTTCGCACTGGCCGGCGTGGGCAGGCCGGCCATGCCGGTGGCCAGGCTAGCCAGCGATCCTTGCAGGAACGTGCGCCGGTCACTCATCGTTTTGGGCTCCTCCGCCATGGAAATCCGGGCCAGCCGCGCGCGACCGGCCCGGCGGTGCAGACCCGCGACGGCCTACTTGATTTCGTCGGTGTCTTTCATCTCGACCGTGCCGTCGCTGGTCACCTTGAACAGCGGGTCCTCGCGGTCGCAGAAGTATTCCTGCATTTCGTAGGTGGGGTTGCGCTTGTACCCATAGGTGAAGCGATAGGGCTCGATCAGCATCTTGGGATCATCGATGGTGATCTGGTCTTCCATGAGATTCGGACCAGTGCGACGGATGCGCTCGGTGATCGTCATCTCGGCACTGTGCGGGATCTCGAAGAACCGCACGTCCTCCTTCACCCCACGCGTGGTCACGACAAGTGTGTCACCCTCCCAGCGGCCGGTGGCAAGACCGTAGAACGAGGGATTGATGTCATCGAGCGCGGGCTGTTGGCGGCCAAGGTAGATGCGCCGGGTCTGGGTGAGAAATTCGGCGAGCACGGTGACCCGGCCCGGCGTCTGGAGAATTTCGAGCGGAAAGATCGCGCCCATGATTGCCGGCATGCCTTCGGGCAGGCACTGCGTGCTGGGATCGACCAGCGGCTTGCCCGCCTTGAGTGCGGCATCGCGCTTGGCGCGCTGGGCCTTCCATTGGCTGGCATAGGGTTCGCGCAGTTTCGGCCCGTCGCCGGGCACCGGCAATTCACGGAACGTGTTCTCTTCGCCGGCGAAGGGATCGGGATAGAGCTCCCACACGCCGCTGATGTCGGGCTGCGCGTTGGCGGCGGCAGGTTTTGCCGGAGCAGGGCGGCTTGCATGGGCCGGTGCCGCAGTGGCACTGCCGGCGATCAGCGCGGCGGCGCAGGCGGCCAATAGGATGGAGGGGCGCAGGTGCATCGTGATCTCCCTGCGCGGCGCATCAAGCGCGCCGCGTCGTTGGCATTTTTGGTGTGGGCGCTGTGGTCGTCTCGAAAGCCGCGCCGGCCTTACCAGCCGCTCAGCGTGCGCCCGTCGGCGACCTTGATGGTCTTGAGCATGCCGCCGGGCTTGCCATTGCGAAGCGGGTAGAAGGCGATGTCCACCTTGTCGCCGGTCTTGAGCGTGTTGAACTTCCAGCCGACCTTGCTCATCATGTTCACGCTGCTGCATTCGAGCGCATAGCGCGTGACGGCGCCGCCCTCGTTGACATTGACCACCACGAAGGAATGCGGGTTGGTAAAGCGAAACTCGGCAACGGTGGCGCCGCGCTTGGTATCGATCCGGGTCTGGTCGAACATCGCGAAGGAATGGTGGGCAACAGCCGGGGTGGCGAGGGCCAGGGTGACGATGCCGACGAGAGCGGCGGTCGTCTTGCTGATCCGGATCATGGGTAAGCTCCTCTTGTGTGGCGTCTGGGCGCTGGGCGGGGCTGCCGGGCGGGCGGTGTGCATTTGGCTGGTTCAGCCCTTGTCCGCCCGCGTTTCGGCAACCGTGCAACCGGTAATGCAACGCTGGCGGACAGTGACGGCTCGCGCGACGGGATTACTGTTGTGAAACCGTTACAAGCACTGCATTCTGGGGCTGGCGGATCGGTATGACCGGCGCGCAATGGACTCCAGAATTCGCGCGAAGTTATTTCCAAATCGAAACAACAAGCGTATTTAAGCATGCATTGTTGCATTTTTTGAGAGGCCTGTGCCAGCGATTCCGCCCCCAGATATGCCACCCGATTCGCCCGCAGCGCCGCCCAAAGGTGGGCGCGAAGATGCCGTCGGTGACGGCAGCAATACCGGCTTCGGCGTGGCAGTGGCACGGATGCGCGATGCACTCGAACGCAGCCGATCGGACAAGCTGCTTGCGCTGTTCGACCATCTGGCGGCGCGGGCACGCGATGCCGCCGCCCCGTCCGAGGCGCAGATCGCTGCGGAGGTCTTTGCCGATGGACGCAGTGCAGCGCACCGCCCCGACGCCAACGTGCGGGTCTATGTCCACCGTCTGCGTCGTCTGATCGAGACCGAGTTTGCCCACGAACCGGGCCCTAGGCTGCACCTGCCGGTAGGCACCTATCGCCTGATGTTGGTCGATGCCGCAATGCCTGCACAGCATCAAGGCGCGATCACTGCGCAGCCGCCGGTTGTACTGCCCGGCACCGGCCCGACGCGACCCTGGGTGATAGCCCTCGTCGCCGTCCTGGCCGTGGTCGCTCTCGTGCTGGGCAGCGCGCTGGTGGTGCGCTGGCAGCGCGGGGCGGGTGACAGGCTCGACGGCACCGCGCCATGGTCGGCGTTGGCCGGGGCATCGCGACCGATCACCGTGGTGATGGGAGACTATTACTTCTTCGCCGAAACCCCCGCTTCGGGCATGCCGGCGCGCTTGGTTTGGGATCGCGCCGTCCCCACGCGCGAGGATCTGATCATTTTCCAGATGCTCAACCCCCAGACTGCCAGCGCCGTGACAGACCGCGATCAGCACTATGTTACCAGCGCGACGATGACGGCAGCGGCCACGATCCGTGCGGCGTTGCTGCGCGACCCGGCCTTCGCCCAGCGCCCGATCCGCCTGATCGCTGCCTCGCAGCTGACGCCCGACGTGCTCAAGGTTTCCGACGTGGTCTATGTCGGGCAGTTGAGCGGCATTGGCGCACTGCTGCGCGATCCGCTGGCGCAGGCCTCGGGCTTTCGCCTCGATGCCGGGCTCGACAGCTTGGTCGATGCGCAGGGCGGCAAGCCCTATCACAGCGACGGATTGGAACTGCGCGACCAACGCATCGCGCGGCGCGATTATGGCTACCTTGCCTGCCTGCCCGGCCCGGCTGGTAATACCGTGCTGGTGATCGCCGCGCTGCGCGATCCAGGCCTGCGGGAGATGGCGGATCTTGCCACCGATACAGGGCGGCTACGCGGCCTGCGGCACGGACGGATCGGGTGTGGCGGAGGGTTCGAGGCGCTGTTCCAGGTGCGCACGCTGGGCAATGCCAACCTGGGCGCGAGTCTGGTGGTCGATCGCCCCACCCGATCGCAGGGCATCTGGGACAACGCCGCCCCTGCGCCCGAGTATCACCCGATCGCGGCCACTACGGCCCCGGTACACTGAAACGACACGGCATGGCCACCAGATCGGGCGCGGCCGCATTCGCCGCGTTCGGGGCCGATTGCGCCATTGGGCCCGCCGTGGCCCGCGGGCATCGTGGGCAGCATGAACCAGACCCTGTTTCGCGGGCAAAGGCCCGTTCGTTTCAAGATGCACTCTCCCACCATCCCGGCGCTGCTGGTGCTGGCCGCGGCGGTTGCAGCGTTGGCGATCGTCCGGCCAAGCCGTGCCGAGACGTTCGCCACCCCTCTGGCCGCCGACGACCCCGTGGCGCGCGCGGTGGAGGCTGAACGCGCGCGTGGCGACGTGCCCGGCATCGCCATCGCCATCGTCAAGGACGGAGTGCCGCTGCGCGTCGAGGGCTTCGGTATCGCCAACCTTGAACATGGCGTGCCAGTGCATGCCGATACGCTGTTCAAGACCGGGGCGCTGGGCATGCAGTTCACCGCGGCCGGCGTGCTGCGGCTCGCCGAACAGGGCCGCCTCGATCTTGACCGATCGATCCGGGCAATCCTGCCCGAACTGCCCGCGCGCTGGCAGCCTGTCACAGTGCGGCAGATGCTGTCCCACACCTCCGGGTTGCCGGCGACGCCCAACGGTGATTTCCGCGTAGAATATACCGATGCGCAGATGCTCGACATCATCGCGCACGAAGATCTCAACTTCGCCGCTGGCACGCGCTGGCGGTTTGGCTATGTCGATTACGTGGTGCTGGGTCAGGCGATCCGGCGGATCACCGGGCGGCCCTATGCCGCCTACCTTGCCCAAGAAGTCTTTGCCCCTGCGGGCATGACGCGTGCGCGTGGGATCGACGAACTGGCGATCATCCCTGGCCGCGCCGCCGGCTACGAGCGCCGCGACGGACAGCTGCGCAACGCCGAATGGATCTCTGCCGCAGCCAATTCCACCGCCGATGGCTCGCTTTACCTTTCGGCGTTGGACTATGCCGCCTGGGCCGGGGCGATGAGTCGGGGCGCCGTGCTGTCGCCGCGGTCGTGGGCGCAAATGGGCGAGGCCGCACGCCTGCCCGGTGGCGCAACCTGTGGCTATGGCCTGGGCTGGTATGTCGATGGGGGCACCTGGTGGCATGGCGGCAGTTGGCAGGGTTTCCAGACATTTGCCATCCGCTATGGTGCGCAAGGTCTGACCGTGGCGGTACTCGCCAACGGCGAGGGCGCCGACGCCGAGACGCTGGCACGCCAGATCGCCGCGCTGACCGTGCCGGCGCTGGCCCGGCCAAAGGCAGAGCCGCTGCCCGACCGGGCGACCGCACCGGGGGCGGCGATGACCGCGCGGGTGCGCAAAGTGCTGGGCGCCATTGCGGAAAACCGCGTGGAGCCGGCTGCCTTCGCCCACTATGCCGCGCTCGATCTCAAGGAGATGGTGGGGCAATATGCCGGGGTGGTAGCGCCGCTTGGCCGGCTGGAGGCGCTCGCGCCCTTCGCGCACACCAGTGCCTGCGGCGGTCCGGCCTGGCGCTATCGCGCGCGCTTTGCCGGCGGAATTGTCGATGTGACGCTGGCGACGACGGCGGATGATCGCATCACGGACCTGGCGATCACGCCCGTCGCGGCGTGGGATGCGCCGCTCTGACCAATCCCGGCTCAGCCATCCGCGTGTAGTGCTCCATGCCATTCCGCCCAGGTCGGGCGTTCGAGCTGCAGCAGGTCGGTTGATCGGGCATACCAGCCGCCGCCATGCATGCGCGCGATAAGGTTCATCGCCAGTGTATCGACATGGAGCCGCGTGGGGTCAACGAGGTCGTCGCGGACGTGAAAGCGCACCACTTCGCCCAGCACGATCGTCGATGTACCCGCCTCGATCGCCTGGAACAGCCGGCATTCCATCGATACTGGTGCGCTGGCGATCCGCGGTGGGGCAATCGCGGTGCTGGCGGCGACGGCAACGCCTGCCGCGGCCAACTCGTCACAGTCGGGCGGGGCGTCGATGCAGGTGAAGTTCATTGCTGCGGCATCGTGTTCGGCCACCAGATTGACCACGAATTCGCGCGTGGTGAGGATGTTGTGTGCGCTGTCCTTGTGCGTGCCATCGGGGCGGCGCATCAGGCCGATCGCGACCAGAGGCGGTGCCGCACCCATCATGTTGAAGAAACTGTAGGGGGCGGCGTTGCGCACGCCTTGCGGAGATTGCGTGGTGAGCCAGGCGATCGGGCGCGGGGTGATCGCAGCGGCCATCAGCTTGTAGCGGGAGGGCGCGTCGAGATTGGTGAAATCGAACTGCATCGGCGTCATGCCCCAGGCAAAGCGGTTGAATCGGCGCGCTCGTTGGCGGGCCCGGTGTCGAAGCGGACCGGCTGCCGCGCGGTTGCATCGACATGCAGCGAGAACACGTCGGGGCGGGCGTAATGCCCGGCCACGTCGAAATCGAACTTGCCGCGGATCACCTCGTCGGGATCGATGTCGGCATAGAGGATGGTATCGGGCGTATAGTCGGGCCCGGCGAGCACGCGGCCCAGCGGCGAGACGATCATCGAACCGCCGCGCAACAGCACGGTTTCGGGGGCGTTGCCCAGCGTACAGTCGAAATCGGCCGGGTAGGCACCGCGCGTAATGTGCTGGCAGGCCGAGAGCACGTAAGCGCGGCCCTCCAGCGCGATGTGCTGCATCGAAGCTGGCCAGGTATCGCGGTCATCGGCCGTGGGGGCGCAGTAGAGCGTCACGCCCTGGCCGTACATCGCCATGCGCAGCATCGGCATGTAGTTTTCCCAGCAGATGACGGCGCCGATCCGGCCAAGCGGCGTGTCGATCACCGGCAGCGTCGAGCCGTCGCCAAAGCCCCAGATCAGGCGTTCGGCGCCCGTCGGCATGAGCTTGCGGTGCTTGCCCACCAACCCGCGTTCGCCGTCCAGGAACAGCGCGGTGCAATAGAGGGTGCCGCCGTCGCGCTCGATCACGCCGATCACCACAAAGGCGCCGGTCTCGCGTACTGCCTCGGCGAGAAGTGCGACCTCGGGGCCATCGAGCGCAATCGCGTTGGCGTGATAGCGGCGGTAATCCTCGCGTCCCTCGGGCCGGCGCAGACCCACGGGCGCGCCGAAAGTGGCCCCTTTGGGATAGCCGCCGATGAATGCCTCGGGAAAGACGACCAGCCGCGCGCCTTGGGCGGCTGCCTGCCGCACCCGCGCGGCCGCGCGTTCGGCCGAGGCCAGCGAATCATCGGGAACGGCGGCGGCCTGGACCACGGCGGCGCGAAACGGCTTTGTCATGCGGGGCTCCTCGGCAGGTGGCATTGCGCTGCAACTGATGGCTTGCCAGCGCCGCCGAAGCAAGATATTTTAAGCCTATAATAAATTTGTGGACGAGGCCCGGGCCTCGTTGGCGCGATGGAGAGTGCGGTGACTACCAAGGCATACGACAGCTATCGCGAGGATCGGATCGGCCGCGCCAACGTGGCAGACACACCCGAGCTGGTGGCCTACTACCGCCGGCTCGCGACGCTGGGTACAGGCGCGCTGTGGACGGTGGCCAACAAGATCGAGCCGTGGGAGCCTGCCTCGACCTCGCAACCCATGCTGTGGCGTTACCAAGATCTGCGCGCCGACGTGCTGCGAGCGCTCGATCTCGTTACCCCTGAGCAGGCGGGGCGTCGGGTGATCTATCTGGAAAATCCCGGGCGTCAGGATGTGGTCGCCGCCGTCGGTTGGCTCTATTCGGGGCTGCAGGTCATGAAGCCGGGCGAATGCGCGTCGTCGCACCGCCACAGCGCCTCGGCGCTGCGCTTCATCATGGAAGGCACTGGCGCGTTCACCAACGTCGACGGGCAGAAGATGACGCTGGGCGCAAACGACTTCGTGCTGACGCCCAACGGGACCTGGCACGAACATGGCGTGGCCGAGGATGGCAGCGTGTGCATCTGGCAGGATGGGCTCGACATCCCGCTGATGAACGCCCTCGAGGCAAACTTCTACGAGGTGCACCCCGACTTGTCCCAGGCGATGCGCTACCCGGTCGATGCCTCGGTCCATACCTGGGGCAACCCCGGGCTCAGGCCCTGGGGATCTACCTGGGAAAAACGCTATTCGCCGCTGCTCAAGTACGAATGGGCGCCCACCTACGAGGCGTTGCAGCGCTATGCCGCGGTGACCGACGGTTCTCCTTTTGACGGGGTGCTGATGGAATACGTCAATCCCGACACCGGTGGTCCGGTGATGATGACCATTGGTGCGCACATGCAGATGCTGCGTCCCGGCGAGCGCACGCGCGCGCATCGCCAGACGGGCAGCTTCGTCTACCAGTGCTGCAAAGGCAGCGGCTGGTCGATCATCAACGGCCGACGGTTCGACTGGAAGGAGCGCGACATTTTCGTGGTGCCCGCCTGGATGTACCACGAACATGCCAACGCCTCTGATCGTGAGGACGCCTGCCTCTTCGCATTCCACGACCTGCCGGTGATGCGTGCTCTGGGCCTCTATCGCGAAGAGGCCTTCGGAGACAACGGCGGCCACCAACCCCTCATCGCCTGATACGAACCGAACCCTGGAAGGAATTGCAATGAGACTGGTTACCTACCGCGCTACGGCGGAAGGCGAAGCGCGCCTTGGCGCCCTGGTGGGCGCCGAAGCGACATTGGTGCTCGATCTCGCCCGCTTTGGCGCGGCGCGCGGAGTGGATTTACCCTCGCGCATGCTTGATCTGATCGACCTCGGTCCTGGTGCGATTACTACGATCACGGGGCTGATTGCCGAGCAAGGCGACCTCTTCCCGCTGGGCACTGCGCTGCCACTTGCCAATGTGCGTCTACTCGCGCCGATCCCCCGCCCGCGCAAGAACGTGTTCGGCATCGGCCTCAACTATACCGAGCACGTCGCCGAAAGCGCGCGCTCGCTTGATACCTCCGCCGACCTGCCGCGCCAGCCAGTGATCTTCTCCAAGCCGCCTACCAGCGTGATCGGGCCGGACGAGCCGATCCGCCATGACGCTGCGATCACCCGTCAACTCGACTGGGAAGTGGAACTGGCCGCGATCATCGGCACCACCGCCCGCCGCGTGCGGCGCGAGGACGCACTGGCCCACGTGTTCGGCTACACCGTGTGCATCGACATGAGCGCGCGCGACTGCCGCCGTGCCGGGCAGTGGATCTATTCCAAGGGGCAGGATACCTACTGCCCGATGGGTCCGGTGGTCGTGACCGCCGACGAGATTCCCGATCCGCAGACGCTCGACCTGTGGCTGACTGTCAACGGTGTGGAAAAGCAGCGCAGCAACACTGCCTACATGCTGTTCAAGGTAGACGAACTGGTGGCGGACATCAGCCAGGGCATCACGCTCGAGCCCGGCGATATCATCGCCACCGGAACGCCTGCGGGTGTGGGGGCGGGCCGTGATCCACAGGAATGGGTCTGGCCGGGCGACACCATCGTTGCCTGCGTCGAAGGGATCGGCACGTTGCGCCACCCGGTGGTAGCAGCCTGACATGGCCGCATCAGTCCGCGCCCCGCCTGTACAAAGCGGGGCGCGGCCAGATCAGGCAGCAACCGGAGCTGTCCCGGTCATGCGCGCGCGGATATCGTCAGGCCACGGCGTGCTGCGCATCGCGGCAAGGTCGGTGCACACCAGCGTGACGCGGGCAATGAGGCGCGTTTCGCCGCCGCACGAGAACGTCAGCTCTAGCCGGCAGCTGCTGCGCCCGACATGGAGCGGGACCAGCGCGATATCGAGCATGTCGCCGAGCCGACTGGGGCTGTGGAATTCGGCCTCGAGACCTACGGTGGGCACGCCGATCCCGCGGATGTCGTGCAGTGCACGAAAATCGGCCCCGAGGCCCTGGGCGCACCAGTCCTCCACCGCGCCGTTGAGCATCTCGAAATAGCGCGGGTAGAAGACGATCCCGGCCGCATCGACATGTGCGAAGCGGACGAGGGCAGTGGTGGTGAAACGGGTCATGTCCGCTCTTCCAGGATGGCGCGCAATTCGCCAAGGCTGCGCACGAGCTGGTCTACCCGCTCGGCCGGGACATCGCGCAGCATCGCGGCGATCCAGGCGTGGTGCGCTGTGGCGAGGGTATCGAACTGGCGCTGGCCGGCGGGCGTGAGCGAGACGATCGCCGAACGTGCGTCGTGCGGGTCGGTGCGCGAGGCGACCAAGCCCTGGGCCTGCAACTGGCGCACGATTGCGGTCACGTTGCCGTTGGAGACTAGCAGCGCGCGCGACAACGCACTCATGCTCAGGCCCTCGGGCACGCGATCGAGGGCGGCGAGCACGTCGAAGCGGGGCAGGGTGGTATCGAACTGCTCATCGAACTTGCGGCGCAACTGCTTCTCGCCAATCTTGGCGCAGGCGAGCAGGCGCACCCACATGCGAAGCGTGGCTGATCCGGCGCCGGGCAATGGGGCGCGTGTCGCGGGGCCGCCGGCGGCGGTCAGATTGTCGGTGGCGGTGACTGCGGGCGGCTCGTTGCCCGGGGCAGGGGTTGGCATCAGATCTCCTCTTTCTTTAGGCTTAAAGCATAAAGGCCAAGCCGCCAAGTGGATCATGTGTGCCAACCGGCTGGGTGTATATTGCCTGCTTGCTCAGCGCAGTGCGCGCGCCAATAGCAGGCGGCGCGAAACGGCGATGCCGTCGCGTGTGTCGATGGCAAAGACCGCCTCGAAATGGGGGCGGTTGCCGGTATGCACCGCGATCTGGCCGAGCGCCTGCGCGCTGGTGGCCAGCCCGGCCAACTGGGCCGTGGCAACATCGCCCAAACCTGCAATCACCAACAGCGCTCGCCCGCCGGGGGCGGTCAGGCTGGCAAGATAACCATAGTCGGTGGTCACGGCATCGCGCACGCGCGGGGTGTTGTCGGGCGCGGGCAGCGAGGCTTGCCAGACGCGTGCCGCAGCGGGATCGACGATCGCGCCGGGTCGGTCGAAACGCAGGCTGCTGGCGGCCGCGAGCGGCGCAGCGAGCGTGCCCATGTCGGCAAGGTGGCCAACGTAGACGATGTCAGCGCCTTGCTGGAGCGCAGGCGTCAGCGCGGAGGCAGGCACGATCGAGGCACTTCGGCGCGTTCCAGTGGACTCGTGGGGGAGCGTCGCCTCGACGTTCCAGGCGGCGAGGGCGGTCGGCACCGGCGTGAAGTGCAGGTCGAAGTCATAGAGCCGGTAGAACTGGTCGGGATGGCTGCGGATGTGCTGTCCCAGTTCCTCGCGCGAGGCGATGCGCGGGTCTAGGATCATGCGCTGCACGTTGCGCTGGTCGCCGGTTTCGGCGGCGGCATAGGCGTCGCCGGCCACGACCAGCACAGGGACGCCTGCGCCGAGATTGCGCCACAGTGCGGTGTTGCGCAGCCGTTCATCGTCGGGCTCGCCACTTGCCCCCTGCGACCATGGCCATGCGTAAACCGCTAAACCGGCCGCGATGGTAAGGCAGCATAACGCCAACCCCAGCAGGGCCGGAACTGCGCCGGGCGGCATCCTTCGAAACCGCACCGGCGGCGGGGCGATGGCGGGCGCGCGGAGCGATGCTGTCTCGGCCAGGTCCGGTGCCGTAAAGCCTGCATTGGCCTGCGCGGCCTCGACCTCGGCAAGCACGAGGCGATATTCGCCCTTGGGAATGACGAGCCGCGCACCGGGCTGCCCGCGATAGTGGTCTTCAAGGCGTTTGCGCAGGCGGTGGACATAAACACGCACGCCGGAGTCGGCGGCTGCGTCGGTCGATTCGTCGCCGCCGAACACGGCATGCGCGATCTCGATTTCCTTGGGCGCGCGTGCATCGCCCGAACGCGCGGCAAGGTAGTCGAACAGGCGCAACTGCACGGCTGAGCGGCTGGCGGCGAGAACCGCGCGTACGCGGGCAATCTCTTCGGCAAGGCGTGCTGACGCATGGTCGCCCGTGTCACCGGCTTTTGGCGGGGGATTTGCGGGGTTCTCCACGATCCGGTCTCTCCCTCATGGCCGGGTTCATCCGCGGCGACCGACGCGACATCGCTGTTGCTTTACCTGCATCGTGATGAAAACGCCAAATTTTGATTTACTTTAAGGTTAAAACAAAGTCTATGATGCGGCCAGCCTCGCTCCTCAAGGCGATGGCGCCAGCCTCTCGCCTGGCCAGCTCGGCGGGCGGCGCGAATCAATCGCCCTCGCCGTATCCAATGCTAGGCAAACTGGTGATCATAACAAAACAAAATATCTGAAAAACTGATATTTGTATAAATTATGCAACAATTGGGTTGATTTGTTGGCGCTACCTCGGTTTTGGGCTGCGCCTGGAAACTGCAAAAAAGGGCAGTTGCCCTCATAAATCAGCAAGATCGAGCTAAACCCCTTTTGTTGCAAATAATCAACAAAACAAGCATATTGCCATATAATGTAAACTAGGTAACACTATCGGCCACTCATAAGAGCCTCACTCGCGATACTCCAACAAGGAGGCGCGTTCCGCTATCGGGGAGTAGCATTATCATGACAGATCGTTCCGTTGCCGCGCGTCGCGCGGCCCTCCTTCTTGCGTCTTCAACAATCATCGCCCCGCTGGCCGCGCTGGCACAGCAGGTCGGCGATGTTGCCACGCCGCCGGGCGCGACCGTGCCGCCCACCGACACGCCGAGCAGCGGCCAGGTGGGAGAAATCATCGTTACTGCCACGCGCAAGGCACAGTCGCTGAGCCGTGTGCCTGCCAGCGTGGTCGCCAAGACCAGCGCCGAACTCGACGCGCAGGGCGTACGTTCGATTGCCGATATCGCCCAGATCACCCCGGGGGTCTCGTTCGGCCAGACCGCGGTGCTCTATGGCACGGGCCAGACCACGATTGCGATCCGCGGCGTGGATTCCTCGTCGGGCATTCCCACCACCGGCGTCTATATCGACGATACCCCGGTGCAGACCCGCGTTGGCGTGAGCCCCTCGCTAAGCAATCCCTATCCGCAGGTCTTCGATCTCGAGCGCGTGGAAGTGCTGCGTGGGCCGCAGGGCACGCTGTTCGGCAGCGGGTCGGTGGGCGGCGCGCTGCGCTTCATCATGCCCAAGCCCAGCTATGATACGGTCTCGATGTACGACCGTGCCGAAGTGGCCACGACCAAGAACGGCGCCGAAAGCTATGAAGGCGGCGTGGCGGTGGGCGCGCCGATCATTACCGACAAGATCGGCTTCCGCGCCAGCGGCTGGATGCGTCACGACGGCGGTTACATCGATCGTCTCGATCGCACCACCAAGCAGGTGACGCAGAAGGACATCAACAGTTCGAATACGGTCTCGGCACGGCTGGCGGTGGGGGCGAAACCCACCGAGACGCTGACGATCACGCCTTCGATCTTCTACCAGTACCAGGACATCGCCGACGGGTCGCGGTTCGAGGTTGCGCAGTCCGACCTCTCGCGCGGGGACCAGCGGCTGAGCCTCAACACCAAGCCCGAGAGCCATTCCGACCGCTTCTATCTGCCTGCGCTCAAGGTCGAGCTGTCGCTGGGCGGGGCGACACTGGTGTCTGATACCTCGTACTTCCACCGTACCACGCGCACCCAGAGTGACGACGCCACGCTCAGCCTTTCGCTGTTCGGCAATATCGTCGGCACTATACCGGCCGAATTTGCCAACTACGCCCCGGGTACGGCCAGCAACACCAAGCAGACCGCGTTCACCCAGGAACTGCGTCTGCAGAATGACAACGCCAACGCGCGGTTCAACTGGATCATCGGCGCCTTCTACCAGCGCTCGTTCGTGCGCGACCAGTATGCTGGCAGCGATCCGCAACTGCTCGACGTGGTCAACTATAGTCAGCGGCAGGCTGGTGACCCGGAATATGCATCGCTCGCCGATGCTTATGGCGTCGATCTCTATCAGGGGCGCTACAGTGTGTTCCAGCGCAACACGCACCGCGATCGCCAGGCAGCAGTCTATGCCCAGGCGGACTACGAGATCGTGCCGCGGGTGAAGCTCACGCTGGGCGGCCGCTACACCATCGCCAACTACAAGTTCGAGGGCTTCACCGCAGGTCCGCTCTATACCACCGCCGGCCACACCGACAGCCTCGGCGTGACCAGCCGCACCTTCACGCCCCGGGCGGGCGTGTCGTTCCAGGCCGATCGCAACAACCTGTTCTATGTCAGTGCGGCCAAGGGCGTGCGCGGACCAGGGATCTCGCCGCCGGTCGGGTTGACCTGCGCTGCCGACGCCGCAGCGATCGGCTTTGATCCGCTGGCGTCGCAGACGCTCAAGCCCGACTCGATCTGGAGCTATGAAGCGGGGGCCAAGAACCGGCTGTTCGGCGGCAAGCTGGCGGTCGATGCCTCGGCCTATCACATCGACTGGAACAACGTGCAGACGCTGTTCTCGCTGCCGACCTGCTCGATCTACGCCGCGCTCAACCTGGGCAAGGCCAAGATCGACGGCTTTGATCTGTCGCTGGCCGCCAAGCCCATCCCGGCTCTGACGCTGGGTGCCTCGGTGGCCTATACCAATGCGCGCTATACCACCGCGATCCCGGGCCCCGGCGGCACCACGATCCGTCGCGCGGGCGAGCCTTTCGCGGTGGCCCCGTGGTCGCTGCAGCTCAATGCCGAGCTGGTCGAGCCGGTGGGATCGGTCGATGGCTACGCCCGTGCCGACTATTCCTATAGCAGCCACAACAACACGCCGATCGACACGAACTCCCCCCTGGTCGATCCCGCGCTGCCGCGTCCGCCCGCCACGTCGCAGCTCGACCTGCGCGCTGGGGGCCGGTTCAAGGCGGGCAAGGCTGATATCGACCTCAGCGTCTTCGTCAACAATGTCACCGACAGCCAGCCGATCTTGGGGCTCTACCATGATTCGCCGATATCGACCTGGTACCGCGCCGGCAGCTTCCGCCCGCGCACCATCGGCCTGACGCTGACGGCACGGCAGTGATGGCCTTCACTGCGGCACAGCGGCGCATCATCGCCACACTGGCAATCGCCGGGGCGCTCGTCGCCGGCCCGGCGATTGCATCCGCACCTGCGCAAGAGCCCGATATTTCGGGGGTGTGGAACCGCTATCCGCCCTATCCCGGCACGTTCTCGGGCCAGCCTGACCCGGCCGAGCTGCAGGTCGTGCCGCCGCCGCTGCGCGCACCATACCTCGCGCAGTGGCAGGCGATGGAGCAGCGCCGCGCCGCTGCAGATGCTGCCGGCAAGCCTTTGCCCACGCCGAGTTCGCAGTGCCTGCCCGAGGGCGTGCCTGGGATCATGGGCGCGCATTATGCGCTGCAGATCCTGCAGAACCCGGCATTGGGGCAGGTGACCGTGCTGGCCGAGTTCATGTCGCAGGTCCGGCGCATCTACCTTGACGAAGCGTTGCCGCCGGTGGAGGCGATCAACCCCGGCTATTTCGGTCGGTCGGTCGGACGCTGGGAAGGCGGTGTGCTTGTGGTGGAAACCGCCGGCGTGCGTGAGGATGTCCGCTATGAGGACATCCCACATTCGCCCGCGATGCATGTGGAGGAACGTCTGCACCTGCGGGCTGATGGCATCCTCGCCGACGATGTGACCATTACCGACCCACAGTACCTCACCGCACCCTATCGCTTCACCTTCCTCTACAAGCGCGAGCCGGCGAGCTACCGCATCGAAGAATATGTGTGTGATGGCGATCGCACCGTGGTGGGGACTGACGGCAGCCTTGAGATGAAAACCGAGTCCACGCCATGAGGGGCTACCCTGTCCACGCCGCCTAGCCTGCGCACGCAGGCATAGCGACGCGCACGGCGAAGTTCCGTGCGCGTCGCCTCTCTTCAGATCCTTCCCATCGGACCGCGCGGCTCCCTGCGGCCGCGTGGCCAAGAGCGCTTCGCAACCTCAGGTCTTGGGGCGCGGTGAGTTCGGATACCAATAGGTCACGTGGCAGGACTCGCAGCGATCATCGAGCGTGCCGCCCAGCTTCATCACGGCATCGACGTCGTGCCGGTCGATCGCCCGGACCATGTCGATCGCAACGTCGCGCGTGGCCGTCGCGAACTGGTCGAACTGCGCCGGGTTGGCGCGAATTGCCGCCTCGATTTGTGCCGGGGCCTGCTCGCCCAGTCCTGGGCGGGTGCCGGTGGGGGCGGCATGGCGCCCATCGAGCATGACCAGGTTCATTGCCTCTGCAAGAGTCACTGCGTGGCGGCGCACCGCCTGCCATTCCTCATCGCTGCGCGGCTGGTGGTGATCGACGCCGCTGGCCGTGGTGATCGTGCCTACCGCGTCCCACACCCCGTCAGCAGCGGGATCGACGGTGGAATCCATCAGTTCCTTGATCGAAACCACCGGCTGGATCGCCGCCGTACCAGATGTCGCCGCGCCCTTTGCCGTCCCGTTCGCGGTGTGGCTTGCAGCTTGGTCATCCCGCTGCCCGCTGCAGGCACAGGCGAGCAGCGCCAGCGCCGCCACTGACAGCATTCCCTGGCCCAACCGTCCGGCCCGTTTCACCCCGTCTATCACTTTCAATTCCTTCCTGCAGCGTATTGCCTGTCACCGCGATAGGGCAGGAGTGCAGCACGGCCGCGCGTGAAACGGTTGGGTTACGGTCACAGCAACGGGGGCAGGGCGCTGTCGGCCGCGACTATCAGGCGCGATCACCGCGCAAATGGCGCGCGGCGCCCCGCTGCGCGGGCCGCCTGGTTACAGGTCCATGCAATCGTTGTCGTAACCGAAGGCCATCGCGCCAACGTTGCGGGCATAGGGATAGGGATTGTTGGCAACATGTGCGCGGGCGCAATGGATGTCGAGGAACGCGCGCTGTACCTGATTGCCAGCGTAGATGGCCTTGCCGCCCGAAAACAGCATGAGCTGGTCGATCGCGGTAACGCAGCGGCTGACCATGGCGGTGGTGTGGTGGCCCAGTTCGGCGCGGCGTTCGATCGGCCAGTCGCCGCTGAGCGATCGCGCGTCAAGCTCGGCCAGGTCGCTGGCGAGACGCAGTTCCAGGTCGTTGAGGATCAGCTTCACCTCGGCCACGGCTTGCTGGATGGTAGTATCGGCCGCCAGGCGCGCACCCGAATAGGTGGCGCGCTTCTCGCGCGTGGCCCGCACGAAGATTTCGAGCGCGCGGCGCAGCGAACCGATCGACGTGGTCGAGACGGTGCGGTTGAACACCTGCGCGAAGGGAATGCGATAGAGCGGGCCCGGGTTGGCGGCATGGCCTGGGCAGTTCATCGCAAACATGTCTCGCTCACGGATCACGCGGTGCGCGGGCACGAATGCATCTTCGATCACGATGTCGTTGCTGCCTGTGGGGCACAGGCCCATCGTGTGCCAGGTATCGACGATCTGATAATCGGTGCGCGGCACCAGGAAGTTGTAGGGCTCGGGCGTGCCGTCTCCGTCGGGGGCGACCATGTTGGCGCCCAGGATCACCCAATCGCAGTGTTGCGATCCGCTGGAGAACTGCCAGCGCCCGCTGAAGCGGTAGCCACCTTCCACCGGCACGGCCTTGCCGGTTGGCATATAGGATGAACTGATCAGTACCGAGGGGTCCTTGCCCCAGACATCGTCTGCTGCCTGCGGATCGAACAGCGCCATCTGCCAGTTGTGCACGGCCACCACGCCATAGACCCACGCACTGCCCATGCAGCCTTCGGCCAGCGTCTTGGCAATCGTGCAATAGACTGCCGGCGAGAGTTCGAAGCCGCCGTACTTGCGCGGTTGCAGCACCTTGAAGAACCCGGCATCCTTGAAATCGCGGATCGTTTCGGCCGAAACTTGGCGGGCCGCAATCGCCTCCACCTCGCGCTCGCGCAAAACCGGCACCATGTCGCGTGCGCGCTGGACCAGCATGGCGGTAAGGTCATGCGCTTCGCGGGCGGCATCCATATGGGGGGCAACTGTAACGCTCATGACCGCTCTCTCCATTGGGGCTGTCGTGGGCCAGAACCGGCCTGATTCGACTTATGAGTTACAATAATTGTCGATTCGAGGTTATTTTCTCGATTGCGCAACAATGTCGCATATCTGCGATGAAGGTCAACCTTCCCGTTCGGTCAGGGCCATAGCAGGGGCTAAATTACCGACGCTGCGGGGATTCCCATGCGTGGAGGGGGCATTATAGACTGTTCCTTGAACGCAACAATAATAGGCTATTGCCATATACTGTAAACCGTGAGACACAAAGTCGCAGCAGGAACAACATTTGCGCGCGCACTCTAAAAGGAGGCGTGGATCGCTATGGGGAGTAGCAGTACCATGATCCGCCGTGACCATGCCGCGCGTCGCGTGGCCTATCTTCTTGCGTCGACGATGGCCGCAGCACCTGCACTGGCCATTGGCCAGCAGGCCGCCGACCCAGCCGCAGGGGCCGCCGCTGCGCCGGCAGCGCAAGCCAACGCCGGGGGGCTTGCTTCTGAAATTCTCGTGACCGCCAACAAGCGCAGCGAAAGTGTGCAGAAGGTGGCGATCTCGGTCAGCGCGTTTTCCGGCGAACAGGTCAAGCGCCTCGGTATCACCGACACCACCCAGATCACCCAGCAGATCCCCGCGCTGCGTGTCAACGCCTGGTCGCCCAACCTGACGATCTTCAGTCTGCGCGGCATCTCGCAGAACAATTTCACCGACAACCTAGAGGCTCCGGTCGCGGTCTACCAGGACAACGCCTATATCGCCTCGATGAACGCCGTGGCAGGGCAACTGTTCGACATCAAACGCGTCGAAGTGCTGCGCGGCCCCCAGGGGACGCTGTTCGGGCGCAACGCCACCGGCGGCCTGATCCATTACCTCAGCGAGGATGCCAGCCAGGACGCGCTCAACGGCTACGTCCAGGGCGAATATGGCAAGTTCAACGATCGCTCGCTCGAAGGCGCCATCGGGGCGCAGATCGTGCCGGGCGTACGTTTCCGCGCGGCGGGACGGGTCGAAAAGGCCGATGGCTACATCAAGTCGCGCAGCACGGATGCTACCGCGTTGGGTCTCGGCGTGTTGCCGGGCAGCGGGCAGGACCTCGGCGGCAAGAACGGCTGGGCCGCACGCCTCAACCTGCAGGTCGATCTTGCCCCCAAGGCCACGCTCAGCCTGTGGTACAAGCATTCCGAAGACAATCATGTTGCCACGGGCGGTTATGTCTTCGAGAACTGCGTCTATCTTGCCAACGGCTATTGCGACACCAACGCCGCTGGTCTTAGCGACAGCCGCAATGGGGTCATCAACGGCGTCACCTCGGCCCCGGCCTCGCCGTGGGAACACTTCGGCAACCGCAAGGGTGATCTCAACCGCGTAACCAACAGCTACCAGGGCCAGCTCGACTGGGACCTGGGCGGCGTCAGTCTCACCGCGATCACCAACTACCTGACGATGAACAAGGTCTATGCCGAAGACGGCGATGCCACGCCGCTCGATGTCGTCAACGTCGATACGCGCGTGCGCTTCCACCAGTTCTCGCAGGAATTGCGCTTCTCAGGCCATACCGGGCTGCTCAAGTGGCAGGCGGGCGGTTATTACCTCGACATGAAATACGACGGCGTCCACGGCGTTACAGGGGTGCCGATGATTTCACTGGCCGAACAAGCCAACGGCGGCTTTTCGTTCCCGACGGTCGACCAGTTCTATGTGCTGCGCTCCAAGAACTGGTCGCTGTTCGCGCAGGGTGACCTGCAACTGACCGACAAGTTTTCGGTCACGATCGGCGGGCGCTATTCCAAGGACCACAAGGCGATCGACTATACCGCGGTTCTGATCGACCCGACATACGCCCCGCAGCCCGACCCGCGCGTGTTGTTCACCGATCGTGACTTGGCGGCCGTGGTGCCGGGCGTCAACCGCATCAACTATGGCGACTGGGCTGCCCGCGTCTCGCTCAATTACCAGGCCACGCCCGACACGCTGTTGTTCGCGTCGTGGAATCGCGGCATCAAGGGTGGCAACTGGTCGCTGTCCTCGACGATCACCCCGCAAGATTTCCAGCATCGTCCCGAGACGCTCAACAGCCTCGAAGCCGGCTTCAAGACCAGCCTGCTCGGCCGCACGCTGCGCGTCAACGGCACGGTCTACCACTACTTCTACGAAGACTATCAGGCCTTCTCGCTGGCTGGCGGCGTGCCCCATGTTTACAACAGCAATGCCCATGCGACCGGGGCCGAACTGGAGTCGTTCTGGTCACCCTCGCGCCATGTCGATGGCGTGTTCGGCGCTACGTGGGAAACCTCGTCGGTCGACAGCATTCCCGGTACCGGTACCCAGTTTGGCCCGGTGCTGTTCCCCGGTGCGCCGGATTCGCAGTATTGCAAGAACCTGGGCAATGTGTTCCGCTGCGATTTCCCGCAGGCCGATATCAAGAATGCCAAGCTGCCCAATGCGCCGCGCTTCAGCTTCAATTACCTGCTGCGCTACAACCACGATATCGGCAGCGGCAACCTCGCCGTGCAGATCGACGGGGTGTGGTACGACAAGCAGTTCCTCGAGGTGACCAACGGCCTTGGCTCTTTGCAGCCTTCGTACAACATCACCAATGCCTCGCTGACCTGGCGCGACACGAGCACCGGCATCTCGCTGACTGCCTGGGGGCGCAACGTGTTCAACAAGGCCTATCGTGCCTATGCGCTCAACCTTGGCATTTTGGGCGTGACATCGATCTATGGCCCGCCGGTGACTTATGGCGCCACGCTGCGGGTGCCGTTCGGCAAATGAGGCGGCGCAGCGGCGACATGCGCGGGGCTATGCTGGCACTTGGCCTGATGTGTAGCCTGGCATGCGGCGCGCTTGCGGCCCTTGCTCCCACGGCAAGGGCCGCCCCCGCCGTTGCGCCGCTGCCCACCCCCGCATCGGCCACTGCGCCAGAGGCGGCGGCGATTACTCTGCCCGAGGCCATCCCGGTGCCCGACAGCGGCGCGCTGCCACTGTCTTCGGCGCGGCGGCCTGGCCCCGAGCATGCCGATCTTGCTGCAGCAGGGTATGAAGAGGCGGAATACTACCTCGTAGGGAAGGCCCCGGCGATCGACGCCGATGGCCATGTGCGCGTGGCGGCGGCGCCCTATATTACGCGCATCCTGGTGCGCCGCCCGGCTGACCCTGCGCGCTTCAACGGCACAGTGGTGATCGAGCCGTTCAGCTGGTTCGGCGCGCGTGCAGCTGGATGGATACTGACCCGCGCCTATCTCATGCGGCGCGGCTATGCCTTCGTCGCCTACACCCTCGACATCAATACCCCGCCTGCTGATCCCAAGTTCCCGCCGGTGCCGGGCGAGGTGGGCAATTCCGATCAGGCGCAGTACGGTGGCATCGTGAACCTCGAGTTCATGCGGCGCTTCGACTATGCACGCTATGCGCCGCTCGGCAGCTATTATGATCCGCAGCGGTTCCTGCGTGGTGGTGCGCCAGATCCGTTCCTGCCCCAGGCGCAGGGTATCGGTGCCGAACTGGCCCTGCTGCTGCGCACGCCGTCTGCTGCCGGGCCCATGGCGGGATTGGCAGTCCGCCGTGTCTACGTCGACAGTTGGGCGGTGCAGGCGCAGGTCTGGTTCGACTATCTCGACCAGGGGCGCCACCAGCAATGGCGCCGACCCGATGGCGGGCCGCTGATCGATGCCTACATGACCGGGCGGTTTTCCTATGGCGAAGTGGCCGGTGCGCCGCGCCGCATCCCGCGCGGATTACCCGACGATGTTCCTTTCGTGACTGTCTACAGCCAGTCCGAGACCGTACACGATGCGATCGAGCACATTGCACTGCCGCCGGACAGCGACCGGCCGATGTTGCGCTATGTCGAGGTGATGGGGACGCCGCACCTGCGTGCCGCCGATCTCGGCACTGGCGAGGTGGAGCCGCTGCCCAACCAGCGCGGCCATGGCAACGACCCACGCTGCCAGGCGATCTATGACGAGCCGGCCGAGTTGCCGTTCTCGGCGCTGCTCGATGCGATGGACCGCTGGGTGCGTACCGGCGCGCCGATGCCGCGCTATCCCCGCGTGGTACGCACCAGTAACGGCGTGCGGCGTGATCCGCGCACCCAGGCAATCGTGGGCGGCATGCGGCCGCCGTGGATCACCGTGCCGGCATTCGAATACTGGACCGACTTTGAGACTGGCTGCGGCACGGTGTATGATAGCAAGCGGGCCTTTTCTCCCGCGCTGATGCGCAAGCTCTACGGCTCCTACGCGCGCTATGCCCGCCGTTTTGCCGCCGCCACCCGCGCCGCAGTGGCCGCGGGCATCATCTTGCCGGAAGATGCCGCAGGTCTCGTTCCCCCCGCCGGGCCGGAAGCCTTCGGGCCCTCTGGCCCGGCGCCCCGTTGAGGCTCTTTCTCCTGGGCCCACGCAATGGCCAGCGTGTGCCACGGGACGCGATCGCGGATATTGCAGCATATGAGCACGCGCATCCGCGTGGCTTACCAGTTACGAAGCAGTGGCGTATCTTCGTGTCGCCGAAAAATCGCACAAGTGAACGATGGCATGGCTATTTGATATATTGTTCTTGTTCATCAGTCTTCGCCTGGCTTTTCTCAATCGGATCGACTGCCACGCCGGGAAAAGTGGGATGCATCTTGCAAATCCCCAAGGGCGAATATCGCCTGCAGTTGGTCAACGCGCCAAACGACGACGAGGATGCCAAAGCGCCCTCCAGTAAGCCCAGGCAGCCGGCAACGCGGAAATTTGTCTGGATCGTTCTCTGCTTATGCCTGGCGCTCCGTATAGCGTGATCTCGGTCATGGGGGACCCGGCTTTGTCGCAGATGATCAGGCTCGCGTCGGACGCCCGCGAACTCGATCTGCTGTTACGCGAAACACATGGCGCAAATTCCATTGACCCGCCATGAATTGGCAAGGTGTGCTTCGCGTCTCATAAACCCGTGTTGCTGCGAGCACGTGCACCAGATTAAAAGGCGCGCAGATTTATCGGGACATGCAAAACCGGGGGAGGACTTCGCCGCATTCTGCTGGTCCTTTACCGGCGGCGCACCGATCCTTGGTAGCGGCGAGAATTGGGTTGCCAGCACGCCCCTGTCCGAGACGATCTCCAAGGAACGCAAGCTGCGTGGCTTCAAATTTGTCGGCCTGACGATCACCTTTGCCTGGATGCAGGCGGTCGGTATCGTCAACGATCATGCACTCGGCTGCTTCCGGCGGCCATCATAGCCGTGTGAATAGCCCGGGCCGTAGCTGGGGTGTGGCGGCGGCCACAGGGGAGAATGCCGCCGCCACAATGGCCATGCGCGCAACCGTGATGGCTTTGCACATGGTCATCTGCATCACTTGGTGTTGTTTATGATGTCGCGGTGCATCGGGGCGAGCGCCGCGATCAGCCGGTTCTGGGCGTTGAAGGGAATGTGGCGCTTGTTCATCGCCACCTGCAATTCCTCTACCAGCGCATAGAAGCTGCCTTCGGAAACATTCATGCCGCGGTGGGCCTCGGCCATGGTCCGCCCGTCGTAGGTGCAGGGGCCGTGCATGATCACGCAGAACTGCTTGACCAGCAGATCCTTGATCCGCGCCTGATCGGCGTTGGCAAAGAACGGCCGCGTGCGCGGATTGGCCAGCCAACGGTTCATGGCATCATCCATCAGCGCGGTCAGGCCTTCCTTGCCGCCAAACGTTTCATAGAGATGCTCGTTCTGGGTGATGACCGGCAGGGTCGGATAGTGCGGCTTGACCGCCGGGTCAGCCACGGGCGGTTCGGCAGCAGCAGGTTGGGCGGCCATCAGGCCAGCGGCGAGAAGCATGGTGATCATCGGGAATGTCTCCGGAAGAATAGCAGCGTCAGAAGCCGACTTGCAGCGAAAGATAGGCGGCATGCTGGTTTTTGAGCGCGATATGGCCAAGATCGACGTACGCCGCCGTCAGCGACAGGTTACGGCCCAGGGCATAGGCGCCAAAGATGTCGTAGGCGGCGTCCTCGCGGAAGGAATCCCCGCCCAGCGCGCCTTGCAGGCGGTTTGATTTGGTGCGCACTTCGGCGCCGAAGGCCAGCTTGCGGGTAAGCAGATAAGCCGCCGAGGCTTCGAAGGTCGGCTTGTAGGCCTGGTCCTTGCCGCCAAGCCCGCCGAAGCCGAGAATGCCGTACTGGTTGGCCTTGGTCAGCCGCACGGTGGTGTTGACGAGCAGGTTCTTGTCCAGGAACAGCTTGGTGGCAGCGATGTAGAAATCGGTGCTCGATCGGCGCAGGCCAAGCGCGCCGCCCACCACGGTCTTGTCGTCATTGATCTTGTGCTGCACCCCCACCGAGATTTGCGGCACCAGCGTGTTCTGATCGAGCACCGCATCGCCGATCAGGCGGACCTTGGCGCCGATGATCGTCTGGCTGATGATGAAATCGTTGCCCAGACCGAGCGCCTTGCCGACATCGCGCAAATGAAAATTCTGCCGGCCGAGCGAAATCTCCAACCGGTTCTTGATGTTGGCCGAGGCGCCGAAGGCGACCAGCGCGAAATCCTCGGATTTTACGCCGGTGACGTAGGACTGGATGCCGAACTCGTCGCGCGTGCCATAGCCGCCGATCAGCGCCCAGGGCACCAGGCCGCCGCCGCCGGCCCCCTCGATCGTGGAGACGCCGCCGGTCAGCAGCAGGCGCCCGCCATTGCGAAATGGCACCAGCTCGTGCGACGCGTCGCCAGGCGATTGGGTGTCGCCGCCACCGCTATCGGCAGGTGCGGCGGTCTCGGCATCACCGGGTGCTGTCTCGGCAAACGCGGGGGCGCTGAGCGCGCAGATGGCCGCTCCCGCCAGAGCCGCCATCGCGGCCCGCGGAATATCGTTCAACCTCATGTTGTTCTACTCCACTGAAAATGCAGGATCATCCGTCCCGCGTTGCATCAGATACGGCGTGTGTGTGTTTGTGTTCGGTACGATGGGTGCGCGCGTTCGTGCCCCCCGGTGTGCTGTCGGGTTTGGGGGAAACGCGCACGTTTCCCCCGCCCCGTGATGCCCGCCTGGTGTGCGACCCTCAGGGCAACAGAACGGCGTCAATGACGTGGATCACGCCATTGCTTTGGTTGACGTCGGGAATAGTGACGGTGGCCATGCCGCCCTTGCTGTCGGTGATCATCAGCTTGCGGCCCATGGCGGTCACGGTCAGATCCTCGCCCTGTACGGTCTTGAGCATCGCCTTGCCGTGGCCTTGCATCACCTTCCGGCGCAGCGCCATCGCGCTGAGCTTGCCGGGCACGACATGGTAGGTCAGCACCGCGGTCAGTTGGTTCTTGTTTTCCGGCTTGAGCAACGTGGGCACGGTGTCGGCCGGCAGCTTGGCAAAGGCCGCATCGGTGGGCGCAAACACGGTGAACGGCCCAGGCCCTTGCAGCGTATCGACCAACCCGGCGGCCTTCACAGCCGCGACCAGGGTGGTGTGGTCCTTGGAATTGACCGCGTTCTGGATGATGTTCTTGGTGGGATACATCGGCGCGCCACCGACGGTGACCGGCGCGGCTGCGGCATAGAGAGCGGTCGCGCCGATGGGCAGCGTGCTGGCAGCAATAAGGGTGGTGAGGATCTTGAAAAGCTTCATGATCTTGTTCCTTTTGGGTTTCCGCACAACCACAGGCAATGCGGACGAATGCTGCATTCATTTCGACGGGTGCAGGGATAGTGGATGGCTTCCTGCCCCCGCCGATGCCGCAGCTACGCAAGGGGCCCGGCGCTTGGATGCACGCCCGGTGAAAAATTTTTTCGGGCAGGGCGGATTTTTGCGCTGATGGCGCGCGCAGCGACACTGCGAACCGGATCGCGCCCGTTTCGCTTCTGTCAGACTGGCGGGCGCGCAACCGTCGGTGCGCTCTCGCCTCTGTCATGCGCTCAGATTGTCTCGATAGTGCCGGTGGCGACGACAGGCCCGGTCGGCAGTGGGCCAGGCGCGCCGCCCATCGGCTCGATGCTGATCGCCAGCGTCTGCCCCGGCGCGAGCGCGCGTTGTGGCACGGTTTCGAGTGCCTGGCCGCCCGTTCGCTGCAACACGCCGAGCGAACGCGGCGTGCCCGAAGCATCGATCACCCACGCCTGCGCGTCATGCTGGTCAGGAATGGGCAGCGCGCCGGTGACATGCAGCCGTCCGGGCTTAATCCGTGCCAGCAGCGTGGCATGCGCCGTAGGGACATCGAGCGCAGCCACCAGGACCCCATCGCCGGTTGCATTGTCGACGGTGGCGGGACGAAGCAATACCAGGGCCAGCGCAGCCGCCGCGCCAAGGCCCAGCGCGCCAAACCCGACGGCAGCAGCGCGCCAGCGCGCCACTGCTCGTTGCGACAGGCTTGCCAGAGTGCCGCCGCCCTGCGCGCGAAGGGCCTGCTGCACGCGGCCGGCCAAGGCGGCTGGAGGCTCTACGGCAGGCCCGCGCACGGAAACCGCGGCAAAGTGATCGCGCCACAGTTCCACTTCGCGGGCAAACGCCGGTTCGGCAATCAGCCTGCGCCGGGCGGCGGCCAAGGCATCGCCTTCCAGCACGCCGAGCGCCAGCTCGCCAGCCAGCACCACATCCTCTTCGGACAGCACG
This sequence comes from Novosphingobium sp. 1529, assembly GCF_040544855.1. NCBI lineage: Bacteria > Pseudomonadati > Pseudomonadota > Alphaproteobacteria > Sphingomonadales > Sphingomonadaceae > Novosphingobium > Novosphingobium sp. 1529. Next base: position 568,926 of record NZ_JBEPKW010000001.1, on the reverse strand, counting down.
GGATCAGTCCTCGGCATGGAGGCACTCCTTCAGCCGGGCAAGACTCCGCCGGATCCAGCTTTTCATCGTGCCCAGCGGCACGGCCATGGTGGTTGCCAGTTGCGCATAGGTCAGCCCGTGGAAAAAGGCCGCGCGGATGGCGCCAGACTGCGGCTCGCCCAACCGCTCGATGCACAGGTGCAGGCGGGCATCGCCTTCCGCTTCGATCAGGGCGGCTTCTGCCAGCGTGGCACAGTCGGCCATCTCGGGGACCATGTCGATCGCGACTGGCGCAGCACGCGGCTGGCGGCGCACGGCGTCGATCGCCCGGTTGCGCGCAATCGTCGCCATCCAGGTGATCGGGCTGGCCCGGCCCGGATCGAACGCGCCGGCACGGCGCCAGATGGTCAGGTAGACATCAACCAATACGTCCTCCGCGATCCCCCGATCAGGGCAGATACGCAGGACCACGCCGAATAGTTTCGCGCTGGTGCGGCGATAGAGTTCCGAGAAGCTCGGCTCGTCGCCTTCCGCCGCAGCCAGCAGAAGGGCGACCAATTCGGAACGCGGCAGAGCATCTGGTGCGGGGGAGGGCGGCATAGGACCGCTGGTCTAGCCGTTGAATGGCAGTGGACGCAACCGTGGCAAACAGGGAGGGGGCGGCGATCGCATTCGCGCGCCAAGTTCCCGCCCGCATTTGCCCGGTGGCCGATCGGATCGCGCCTATTGATCCATTCGCGGCGCCAGAATTTCCACCTCGCGGGTGAACAGGAAATAGCTGTAATCGCGGTGGAACAGCCCGCTGGCCAGCACGCTGCGTTCGTAGCGGCGGAAATTGGCCAGCGCGTCTTCCGGCGCCCAGATCGATACGAGCAGGGCCAGCGGTGGCTGATCTCCCCCGCCAAAATGGGCCGCCATCGCCGCGCCTGGCCCGCTGTCCTGCGGGTCGGAACGCGTCAGCCCACAGATCGCCGTGGCAAAGGCGGGGGCAGCAGCCAGCCCGGCTTCGTGCGCGGCCTGCCATCCTGCTTGGGCTTCGGCCGCGACCACGCCTTCGGCGCAAGTCAGCAGCATCATGATCTTCACCATGTTCGCGGCCGGGGCAGCCGGCGGCGGGACCAGTACGGTTTCGATGGTCAGCAAGGCCTGGTTGGTCGGCAATTCGGCAAAGTGCGCACCGTCCGGCGCAATCACGGTTCGGTTGTATTCGGCCGAAAAGGTTTCCGCCATGGCCTGGGGGCTGGTGAAGTAGAGTTCGGTCACGCTGTCGCGATGGAAAACGCCGACATGATCGGGCCGATCGCCTGACCCATAGGCCCCGTCGAACGCATGGTTCTGGACATAGCGGTGGAGTTGCAAGGGGTTGTCCGTTGCCAGCTTGCCGTGGACCTGCTCGATATAGGCGAGGTATTCGGTATGCGTCATGCCCGGCTTGCGCCGGACGGCGGCAACGATCTTGAGCATCCTACTCTCCCTTGAAGTGGCATTTCGCCGCTTGGCGCCGGGCCCGAACTTGCCATGCCGGCCTCGGGAGTAAAGCCGCTAGCGGCGATAGGTCCGTATTTATTCCATCAATACGAAGATTGGTTCGTGTTTATACACACATTGATGGCATCGATAATGCGCTATGCGTATCTTTCGTTTTTCGCCGCCTGCGATGCTGACTAGGTTTGCCGGCACAATGTCAGGAAAAACGCGGGTGAGCAGGAAGCCGGTCGGGCCGCTCAGGCGCAGCGGGCGCGGCGCGCCGCGTGCGACAGCATAAATGACAGGCGTTTGCAAATGGCGGAACAATGACATGCGCATCGGGGGCAGCCCGAGCACGATAAAAGCCAAAAACAGTCACGGAGAGGGAGGAAAACATGAAGCAGGGCATTCGTTCGGGTGCTTCAGCGCTGGCGATGATGGCCATGGCCGCGATGCCGCAGGTCTCGCATGCCGATGAGGCGGGCCAGCAATCTGGCACTGTCGGGCTCGAGGAAATCGTCGTGACCGCGCAGCGCAAGGCGGAGAGCGCGCAAAAGGCCGCGATCGCGATCAGCGTGGTTACGGCAGAAGCGTTGACAAAGGCGGGCGTTAACAGCGCGGCCACTCTCAATTCCGTGGCGCCTTCGCTGACCGTTGCCCAGGGTGGCGGCGCGACCACCAGCTATTTCGTGCGCGGCGTGGGCAATTTCACGAACAATGCCTACAGCGATCCGGCTGTCGCCTTTAACTATGACGGTGTCTACATCGGCCGCCCGACGTCGACCGGCAGCGCATTTTTCGACCTTGAGCGGATCGAAGTGCTCAAGGGCCCGCAAGGCACGCTGTACGGCCGCAATGCGACTGGCGGCGCGGTCAATGTGCTTCCCGCCAAGCCGGTGATCGGCAAGCTGATGGGCGCGGCCTCGCTGGGCTATGGCAACTTCAATGCCATCGACGGCGATGCCATGATCAACGTGCCGGTGGGCGACAACACGGCGGTCCGGCTGGCGGGCAAGGTCGTTGACAGCAAGGGCTACTATTCCGATGGCACGGGCAATACCAAGTCGCAGGCCCTGCGTGCGCAGATCCTGACGCAGCCCAGCGCGGCAGTGTCGCTCCGGTTGGCGGCGGACTGGGCGCACAACGGCGGCATGGGCGTGGGCGCCACGTATGATGGCCTTCTGAATTTCACGCCGGGTGCACCGGCTTCGGCCAATGCGCCGGCCAATTACACGTATGTTCCTGCAAATCTGGGCGCGTGGTCGGGCCTGCTGTCTCCCAAGGCCAGCGCATTTTTTGCAAACACCGTGATTGGCGGGTCGTTCATCTCTCCTGCCCCGCTCGACAAGCCGTTCATCAACGATACCAACTGGGGCGTTGAAGGCGAAGCCAACCTCGACACCAGCATTGGCAAGGTGACAACACTGCTGGCCTATCGCAAATCGACCCTGGACGACCTGTTCAACGGGGCGCCCAGTTTCCGCGGGGCACGAACCAAGGAAAGCAGCCATCAGTTCAGTGCCGAAGTGCGGCTTGCGGGCAAGCCGATCGGCCCGGTCGAATGGCTGATCGGCGGATTTTTCTATGACGAAAACGTCCAGGGCAACAGCACTTACAACCAGTATCTGGTGAGTTCCATCCAGAGCTACACCATCGGCACCAAGTCCTATGCCGGGTTTGGGCGGCTGGTATTCCATGCCACGGACCATTTCCGCCTGGTTGCCGGTGGACGCTATACGCGTGACGAAAAGCGCATCGATGGCCTGGCCAATACCCTGCTGGACCTGTGCACCAACGCGCCGCCGCCCGCCGGGAATGGCTGCTTTGGCGGCCCATCGGTGCCGACCGGCCTGACGCTGGCAGATATCGCCGCCCAGATCCCTGCGTCGCAATTGCCGGCGGGTTTCCCCACTGCGCCGGGTGATGTGCGTCCGTTTGGCAATGCCGGCAACATCCTGACTTATGCTCCGGTTGCGGTGAACAAGCCGCTCAACAACAACCGCTTCACCTATCGCCTGGCCGCAGAATACGATGTCGGGCCGCAATCCCTGGCCTATCTCAGCTACGAGACCGGCTATCGTTCTGGCGGCTTTGCCCTGGCCACGGGGCGTGAAACCTATGCGCCGGAATTCATCGATGCCTATACCGCCGGCATCAAGAACCGGCTCATGGGCAATCGCCTGCAAATCAACGTCGAGGCGTTCCTGTGGAAGTACCGCAACCAGCAGGTTTCACACTTCGGCTTCGGCAGCGATGGCCTGACGACCTATTTCACCACCAACGTCGGCAAGTCGACGATCAAGGGCGTGGACATCGATTTCCAGTTCAAGGCGACGCCGACCACGCTGCTTTTGGGTGACGTTCAGTATGTCGACAACACACTGGACCAGTTCACCTACAACGTGCCGCGTGGCGGCACCTCGCTGCCGCCGGCGGTAGGGTGCCCCTACGCCCCCGGCACCGAGGGTGGCCTGCCGGTCTACACGATTGACTGCAGCGGCAAGCCGGGGCTCAACTCCCCGCGCTGGTCGCTGAATGGCGGCATTCGCCAGGATGTCCCGCTGGGTGATTACACCCTGCAACTGTCGCTCGATGGCCTCTATCGCTCCAACCGGGTGATCGGCTTTGAATATCTCGCCCAGCACAACTCCGGCGACGATTTCACCGCTGATGCCTCGATCGCGTTCGGCCCACAGGACCAGCGCTGGCAACTGACGGCGTGGGTCCGCAATCTGACCGACAACAACGTCCGCATCCTGACGCAATACAACAACAACGTCGGCGGTGTGATCGCCACGTCCTATGCGCCGCCCCGCACCTATGGCGCGCGCGCATCGGTGAAGTTCTAAAGCTCAAAGCCGGGGAAGGGCGATCCTTTCCCGGCGCCCGGATGGCAAACCACGCTTGGCAGCGCCGGGCATCAAGACTTTCTGAATAGACTGCAGCCTCCCGACAAGGAACGTACTATGCCCAAGCAATTGAAAACCCTTGTCGTCGGTGGCGGCGTTGGCGGCATGGCCACCGCGATTGCCTTTGCCCAGCACGGCATCGTGGTCGATCTGGTGGATATCGATCCGCAGTGGAAGGTGCTGGGCGCTGGCATCACCATCACCGGGCCCACGCTGCGCGCGTTCAAGGCGCTCGACCTGCTGGACGAAGTGAGCACGGCTGCGGCCTTTTCCAAGAAGGTCGGGCTCTATACCCAGGCCGGTGATCTGATTGCCGAGCACGCGATGCCGCCGCTGGCCGCCGACCTTCCGGCCGCCGGTGGCATCTTGCGTCCGGTGCTGCACAACATCATGTCGAGCCGCACCCGCGCAGTGGGCACCGATGTGCGGCTGGGGGTGACGGTGGCATCGTTCACGCAGGATGCCGATGGCGTGGACGTGGTGTTCACCGATGGGTCGAACGGGCGCTATGACCTGGTGGTGGGGGCCGATGGCGCGTTTTCTGCCATGCGCGGGCTGCTGTTTCCCGATGCACCGCGCCCGCAATTCACCGGGCAGGGGTGCTGGCGCGTGCTGGCCGATCGGCCGGCGTGGCTGGACAGTGGCCGCATGTATTACGGCCCAGACCGCAAGGCCGGCGTGACGCCATGCTCGGCCGACAAGATGTACCTGTTCTGCAATACCCCGATGCCCGGCAACCCGCGGGTGGGTGCCGAGGAAGGGATCGCGATGCTGCGCGAGATTCTGGCTGGCTTTGGCGGCGTGATCGCCACTGTGCGCGACGATCTGGGGCCCGACAGCGCGTTCAACTATCGCCCGCTCGAGGCGATGCTGCTGCCGCGCCCCTGGGCCGTGGGCCGGGTCGGCCTGATCGGCGATGCCGCGCACGCGACCACGCCCCATCTTGCATCGGGCGCCGGTCTGGCGGTGGAAGACGGGTTGGTTCTGGCGCACGAAATGCTTGCGGCGGACAGCGTTGCGGCCGGGTGGCACGCTTTTGCAGAGCGCCGCTGGGAACGCAGCCGGCTGGTGGTGCAAACCAGCGTGCGGCTGGGCCAGATGGAGATCGACCGCGCCCCGTCTGCAGAGCAGACGCAGGTGTTTGGGGCCGCTGTTGCCGCGCTGGCGGAGCCGATCTGAACAGGGGAGGTGGTTCGGCAAGGCGCGACGCGTTAGTAGGCTTGGCGCAAAATGATGAAAAACGACCGGGAGATGTTCTATGCGGTTCGAGCGGCTCGATCTTAACCTGCTCGTGGCGCTCGATGCCCTGCTCACCGAACGTAGCGTGACGCTGGCGGCAGAGCGCCTGTGCCTGTCCCAGTCTGCCGCCTCCAGTTCCCTGGCGCGGCTGCGCGACTATTTCGGCGATGAGCTCATGGTGGTGCGTGGCCGCCAGATGACCCTGACCGTGCGTGGCGAGGAACTGCGCGAGCCAGTCCGCGCCGTGCTTGAGCAGATCCGCAACACGATCACGGTCGCTCCTGAATTTAACCCGTTGACCTGCGACCGCCAGATCAAGGTCGTGGGCTCGGACTATGTCACGCAGGTCCTGCTGGCCGACGTGCTGTGCGATCTCGAAACATCGGCGCCCAACATGCGGGTGGACATTCTCCCCCTGCATGATGCCCCGCACGAGGTGATCGAGCGGCAGCAGGCCGATCTCCTCGTCTCGCTCGACTATGCGCTGAGCCCTGATCATCCCAGTTGCCTGCTGTTCGAGGACGATCACGTGATGATTGGCTGGGACGAAAATCCCTTCATGCACAGCGAGATCACGCGCCAGTCCTACTTTGATGTGGGCCACGCCGTCGCCCGCTTCGGGCGCATGCGGGTGCCGGCTTTCGAGGACAGCTTCATGTCGCGGATGAAGCTGGCGCGCCGGGTGGAGGTGGTTGCGCCGACGTTTCTGGTGCTTCCCAAACTGGTGGTCGGCACCAGGCGGGTGGCGACAGTGATGCGCCGGCTGGCCGAGCAGATGGCGCGAAGCGAAGCGATCGTGCTGCGTGAGTTGCCCTTCGTGATGCCGCCCATCCGCGAGATGCTGCAATGGCATGTCGCCAGCGGCAACGACCTGGCATTGAACTGGCTGGTGGAACGCATCCGGGTGATGGCGTCGCGCGATCCTGCCAAGGCGCACCTTGCCGCAAGCAGCGCCGGACGCACCGCGTCGGGCTGATATCGCGAAAATTACAACATGGGGACGGTGTGCGGCGGCGCACGACCTTGGCTGACCTCTTTCGAATCAATTTATAAATTGACACGTTTCATTGATGTAATTAGCGCACCCAAAATGGCAATTCAGCCCGGTGCATCTTAGCAGGAGTCGTGCGTGAGCCTCAAAACCTTGATCCTGACCGATGCTGACGTGGGGGCCGCCTTTGACTGGGCTGCGGCCATTGCGGCGCTGCGTGACGCTTATGGCGTGGATGTAACCGATGCGCAGTTTCCCCCACGCTCGATGGCCCGTGGACAGGGCCTGTGGCTGCGCACGCTGTCTGGGGTGATGCCGGGGCAGAAGTACCTGGGGGCCAAGATGATCGCCGCGTCACCGCGCAATGCCTGCGCCTCTTACCTGATCCCGCTGTTCGACGGCGCGACGATGGCGCTTGAGGCGCTGATGGACGCTGCCTCGATCACCGGTCTGCGGACGGCGGCGACATCGGCGCTGGCCGCGCGCGAGCTACTCGATAAGCCGCAGCCCCGGGTTGCCGTGATCGGATCGGGCTTCGAAGCACGCACCCATCTTGAAGCACTGGCGCACTCCGGCCCGATCGGGGCGGTGGAGGTTTTCAGTCCGCGCGAAAGCAGCCGCGCTGCCTTTTGCGCGGCCCTGGCAGACAAGGGCGTTGCCGTAACAGCGGCCCACAGCGCGCAGGAGGCGGTGCAATCGGCCGACCTGGTGATCTGCGCTGCGCGTTCGCGCGATGAAAGCCCGACCTTGCGCGGCGCCTGGCTGCGTCCGGGGATGACCGTGGTGTCGATCGGATCGACCCTGCCGGAACAGCGCGAACTCGATCCCGAAGCTATCGAACGGGCCGATCTGATCGTGGCCGACATGGTCGAGGAAGTGGCGCACGACACGGGCGACATGATCGCGGCGAGCGCTGCCGGCGTTGCCTTTGCCGACAAGCTCGCCAGCCTGTCGGCCGTCGTGTCGGGCGCCCGCCCCGGGCGCACGTCACCCGATCAGATCATGCTCTACAAGTCGGTCGGCGCGGCGATCCAGGACCTGACCGTTGCCGCCATGTGCGTCGAACGCGCGCGGGCACTGGGCCTTGGCACCGAAATTCCGGCTCCTATTCAACCCGTTAACAAGGGGAAGTGAGATCATGCCCAGCTACACCAAGAGCGAAGCCCGCGCCTGGGCGCGCGAAAAGATGCTTGGCGTTGCCAACGTCACCATCCCGACGATGACCAACGACTTTGCCGGCCTGAATGAAAAGGCCGCGCGCCACGATATCGAGACGACCATTGCGCATGGCTTTGTCGGCACGCTGGCCTGTTCGGAAGTGGCCGTGACCATGGCCGAATACCAGCGCTTTGTCGAAGTGATGGTAGAGCAGTCCGCCGGGCGGATCTTCGTGGTCCACCACGCCGTGTTCAACACGCTGGAGGACAACATTGCGGCGGCAAAGCTGGCCCAGGCCGCGGGGGCAGAGCTGATCCTGCTGGGCTATCCGCCCTATTTCTTCCCCAAGTCGCTCGACGATATCTATGCCTATACCAAGGCGTTCTGTGATGCGACCGACCTGGCGGTCATGCTCTTCCCGATCCCGACCTGGGGTTTTTCGCGCCTGAGCCCGACCGACATGCCGATCGAACTGCTGCGCCGCCTGGTCGACGATTGCCCCAACGTGGTGTCGATCAAGGCCGAGGGTGGGGCGCCGTTCATCATGGGCGCGATCGAGGCGCAGCGCGCGTTCGGCAACGAAGTGGTGATCTCCTATCCGCTTGAGCATGAGTTCGTGCCGCTGGCCCAACTGATCGACGTGCCGTTTTGCGGCACCAACTTCTCGGCCTATTTCGGGCCCTGGCTGCCCAAGGTGTTTCAGCTTATCCGCGAAAAGCGCTTTGACGAGGCGACGGCCGAATTTCACCGTGTCGATCCTGCGCGTCGTGCGTTTGCCGGGGTTCCCCAGGCTGGGAATGGCCTGATCAACCGCATGATGTGGAAGTATGAAGCCTGGTTGCAGGGCTATAACGGTGGCCCGCTGCGCCATCCCACGGCGCGGGTTTACCAGCGCGACATGACCGCACTGCGCCGTGGGCAGGAAGTCGCTGGCCTCAATCCGACTACCGATGCCGACGAGCTGTTCTTCATCGGCCGCAACCCCTGCTGAAAGGCGTAACCATGGAACAACCGACCCCGCTTGCGCTGAACGACCCGTCGCTGCTTCGGCAGGCGATGCTGATCGACGGCGAATGGGTGCAGGCCGACGATGGCGCAACGTTCGATGTGCGCAATCCGGCGACCGACGCGCTCATCGCCCGCGTGCCCAAGGCTGGCGCGCAGGAAACGCGCCGTGCCATCGCGGCCGCTGCATCGGCCCTGCCGGCCTGGCGGGGTCTGCTGGCCAAGGAACGCGGCGCCATCCTGCGTAACCTGTTCGACCTGATGATCGAGAATATCGATGATCTTGCTCTGCTGATTACGTCCGAGCAAGGCAAACCGCTGAGTGAGGGGCGCGGCGAGGTGCTCTATGCCGCCAGCTTTATCGAGTGGTTTTCGGAAGAGGCGAAGCGCGTCAACGGCGCGATCATTCCGCAGAACATGCAGGGCCGCCGTATTCTGGTGCAAAAGGCGCCGGTGGGCGTGTTTGCCGCCATCACGCCGTGGAATTTCCCCGCGGCGATGTTGACGCGTAAGGCCGGGCCAGGCTGGGCCGCAGGCTGCACCGGGGTGATCAAGCCCGCCAGCCAGACCCCGTTGACCACGCTGGCGCTGGCCGTGCTGGCCGAGCGCGCGGGACTGCCCAAGGGTGTGTGCAACGTGGTGACCGGGTCTGCCGGGGCAATCGGGGGCGAGATCACTGCCAACCCCACCGTGCGCAAGCTGTCGTTCACCGGATCGACCGAGATCGGCGCGTTGCTGCTGCAACAATGCGCGCCGACCATCAAGCGCACCAGCATGGAACTGGGCGGGAATGCGCCGTTCATCGTGTTCGACGATGCCGACCTGGACGTGGCGGTCAAGGCGGCGCTGGTCGCCAAGTATCGCAACAGTGGCCAATCGTGCATCGGCGCGAACCGCTTTCTGGTCCAGGCCGGCGTCCACGATGCGTTCGCCCGGCGTCTGGCGGAGGAGACCGCCAAGCTCAAGGTGGCGGAAGGCACCCAGCCGGATGCGGCGATCGGCCCGCTGATCGACGCGGCCGCGCTCGCCAAGGTGGAGGAGCATATCGCCGATGCGGTGGCCAAGGGCGCCAGCGTGGCGGCGGGTGGCCGGCGCCACGCGCTGGGCGGCAATTTCTTCGAGCCGACGGTCCTGGTGAATGTGCCGCACGATGCGCAGATCTTTGGCGAGGAAACCTTTGGCCCGGTAGCGCCGGTGTTCCGCTTTGAAACCGAGGAACAGGCGATTGCCCTCGCCAACGATACCCCGTTCGGTCTTGCCGCCTATGTCTGTGCGCGCGATGCCGGGCGGATCTTCCGCGTGGTCGAAGGGCTGGAATTCGGGATGGTCGGCGTCAACGAAGGCCTGATCTCTACCGAGGTGGCCCCGTTCGGCGGGGTCAAGGCATCGGGGCTCGGGCGCGAGGGCTCCCAGGTCGGTATCGAGGAATACCTCGAAACCAAGTACGTGGCCCTGGGCGGGATTTGACAGCTGCCGCCCGCGCCTTTCCCGCGCCCGTGCTATTGATCGGCACGGGCGCATACCGCATGGGAGAGGCGTGGCGAAAGCAGCGACAGCGATGGGGAGTGCAGGGTGATCAAGGACGATCTGGTCCGTCTCAGGGCCCTTCTCGACCAGACGGTGGAGCGCGGCGAAGATCGCTTGCCGCCCGAGCCGAAGCTTAGCGACGAACTCGGCATCTCGCGCGGGCGGTTGCGTACCTTGCTCAAGCGGTTGGAAAGTGAAGGCGAGATCTGGCGCCATGTTGGCAAGGGCACCTTTGTTGGCCCGCGCAAGCTGATCGACAGCAATCCCGTTGCCGTCTCGTTCAGCGTCGACGATATCCTTCAGGCACGAACCGCGCTCGAGCCGCAACTCGCCGCGCTGGCCGCCATTCACAGCACCCCGGAGGACGTGGCAGAGATGGACGCCTGCCTTGCGGAGATGAAGCTCGCCCCATCCATGCTCCACTGGAAGCGACTGGACGAGCGGTTGCACCGCGCCATCGCGCAGGCGACCCGCAACAATCTGCTGCTCACGCTGTATGACACGCTGCGCACGCAAATGAAGTTCACGCTCGATAGCCGCATCGACCAGGTGTTTGGCGCCGAGCCAGGACCCAAGGCGGATACCGACAGCGAGCACGCCCAAGTGGTCGACGCGATCCGCCGGCACGACCCTGTTGGCGCCGAGACCTTGATGCGCGAGCACCTGTTCCAGCTGCGTGGCAAGCTGTTCGGTTTGCGCTGAGGGGCGATACGCCCCCCAGCGCAACGATCGATGTGTTCAGAGATGGATGCCTGACTTGCCCGGGGCGATGATGCCGTTGGGATCGAGCGCGCGCTTCAGCGTGCGGTTGACGTTCATCCGCACCGGACCCTGCAGGGCTGCGGCCGCGTCCATGAAGGCAATGTTGGTGCGATAGATGCCATAGCCGCGCTTGCCGAACTCGCTCATCAGGCGGGCAAAGCAATCGTGGGCGCGCTTGCGTTCATCGGGCGAAGACCTGTCGAACAGCAGGTCCATCACCGCGATCATGTTGCGCTGCTGCACCATGAAGCCGCCAAGGTAATCGAAGCCGAACTCGGCAAGGATCTGCTTGCCCAGCGTGATGATCGCGGTTGCGTCGGCACCGGTGGCGCGGGCAACCGGCGCGAACCAGGCCGATCCGCCGCCGCCGCGCCAGTTGTAGAGCCCGAATTCGTCGAGATCGAGTTCGCCGGCCATCAGCCGCTTGGCATGCTGCCAGGTGGGCTCGTCGCCCAATTCGCGGTCTGTCAGCAGCATCGCGCCGCTCTTGGCATAGGCCTGCTCTATCAGCGCCCAGTCTGCAGCGACCTGCGCTGCCGAGCCATAGAGCGCGGCCTGCATCACCCAGATGCCGAGATGATGATCCCGCGTGAATTGCGTGATCCATTCGTCGGTGACAGAGCCTTCGCCGGGAAAGACGTCGGCGCGCCGGGCTTTCATCGCGATCATGTAGAGCACGTGACCCACGACTGGTGTGTTGCGGATCACCCCGCGCAAGCTCAGGTCACGGGCAATCTCTACCGCGCGGGGCAGATCGCCGTGGTTGGGGAACGAGACCAGGAACGGCTTGTAAACCTCGGGCCGCGGCATCAGGCCCAGGCCCATCTTGGTAACCACGCCAAAGTTCGATTGGCTGAAAATCCCGTCGAGATAGGGACCATAGCCATAGCGGTTGGTCTGCCAGCTTTTGGCGCCCGCGATCGAGCCCATGCCGGTCCGCAGGATATCACCATTGGCAAGGACGACTTCCATGCCACAGGCGTGGGCGAAATGATCGCCATAGGGGGTATAGCCGATGCCGCGTTCAAGGATCTGGCCCACAGGGCCGACGATCGGGCCGGGGGCGGGCACGTCGATCCAATAGGGCAGGTCTTGCGCCTTGAGATGATCGAGCAGCGCGCGATAGGTCACGCCCGGTTCGACCAAGGCGGTGCCCAGTTCGCCATCGACCTCGATGATGCGGTTAAACCGCCTGAGATCGAGCACAACCGTGCCGCGCATGGCCGGCGCGGCGGTGCCATAGCCGAAGTTCTTGCCGGTGGAGACCGGCCAGACCGGAATCCGGTGGCGGTTGCAGATCGCCAGAATGGCCTGGATTTCGGGAACCGATGCCGGGGCGATCGCTGCCGAGGGCGCATGGTCTGCATCCTCGCCGGGGATCATGATCTTGTTGTAGGGCGCCAGGCGTTCTTCTTCGACGAACACATTGTCCTCGCCGATCGCCTTCCGGAACTCGGCGATGCCGGCCATGAAGCTGCGGCGATCGTGCCCGGGAGGAAGGACCGGCCTGGGGGAAACGACGGTCATCGCGAAATCTCCATTGCGCCTGCCAACAGCGAGCGGCCGGCGAGCGTTGCAGGTGTGGGCAGTTGCGGCGCGAAACCCAACGCCCTGTGCAGGGGAAGTGCAGCCTGGGGCGCCTGGAGGAGATCGGCCGCCCGTTCCAGTTCCAGGTACTGGTGCGCCCCGGAATCACGCAGGGCCACTTGCACCAGCAGGTGCGAGGAACTGGCGAGAAGGCTGAGAAACGCACCGCGCGGCCGCGCCAGCCGATCGGCGATCAGCGTCATCATGGTCTCGGGCTGCGTTGCCACCACGATTTCGGCCGGGCTGCCGGCCTGCTGGGCAAAGGCGCTGGCAAGCGATTGCAGCCAGGCCTGCGCCGCAGGTGCGTCGGTAAGGAGCAACAAGCCTGGCGTGGGCGGGGCGGCCATGGCCAGTGCGCTAGTGCTGGCTGCTGCCATGGCCGCGCCGGTGGTAGCGAGAAAGGCGCGGCGGCCAAGCGGAAGGGTCACTTGCTTTGCTCCAGCATGGCCGAGACGGCGGCAAGTTCTGCATCGCTGATTTCGGTCGGCCGGAATGCCGGCATGGCAAGCCCGCCATGCCGCACCATCAGGCGCACCACGGCGGGATCCAGCCCACGGTGCGTGATGGCCGGGCCAACCCCATGGTCGTGGCAATAGGCGCAGGTGCGCGCGTAGACCTGCACGCCCACCGGATCGCCTGTGCGGACCAGGGCGGAGACGACCGGAACGCCGCGATCAGCGGGCGCGGGAACCTGGCTGTTGCCGGGCGCACCGAACAAGACCAGGCCAGCGGCAGCCCAGGCCGGTGTCCCAATCAGCGCCAGCATGCGCGCCATGGGCAGCCGCCGCCGCGCAGGGCGAAGGCGGGTGCGGGTCTCTTTCATGCTTGGCCTCCCCCATCGGATGGTATTTCGGCCAGCGCTCCGGTGATGCAGGCGCGGCGCGATCTCGTTGTTGCGGCGTCATAACGCTGCGCCGCATGCGAGGTCGAATGACTATGCGTGAGGTCGCGCTATCGACCGCGTCGATGGCCGGCGCGCTTCAGCCTGCGCGCTCGGCGTTGACCATCGCCTGCACCAGCCGGCGCCCCTGGATGGCGGCCTGATCGGCCGATACGCTGAACTCCACCGCCTGATCATGATCGATGGCGCAGCGCGCCATCTGCTGGGTCGCCTCGACCATGGCGATGTCTTCGCCAAAGACGATGTCGGCCATGCCCCGCGTCGCTTCCACGTCGAACGGCTCGCCATGATCGCGGGCCATCGCCCAGTAATAGTGCGAGCGGGCGATCGACACCGGGGTGGTAAGGTGAACCATGCGGAGCGAGAAATGCGCCAGCCCGCCGTCTTCGGGTGCGGGATCGTGGATCGCGACCTCGGCATGGTGCGCGCCGGGTGAAAGCTGGGTGCCACGCGTGGTGCGATTGGCCAGTTTGCCGATCGGCTTGCCTGCCGGAGCGGCATAGACGGGAGCGAGCGGCTCCATGTCGTGCACCTGAACATAGCCGACGCGGCCGTCGCCCATCTCCACCTCTGGCGCGCGGTCCCACCCGCTGACCTGCAGCGAGTTTTTGTGCAGGAACGCGAAATGGGTGAGATCGAGGACGTTTTCCTTAAGCTGCATATAGTTGCCGTTAACCGACTTGTAGCCCCAGACGGTGTGCCAGGCAGGATCGGAAAGGTAGGCAAGGTCTGCCGGGATAAGGTTGGGATCGGCCTTTTCCACCTCTCCGGTCCAGATCCACACAAAGCCATAGCGCTCCACCGCCGGGAACGCGCGCACGCGAATGGCCGGTGGGGTGGTGGCCTGGCTGGGCACGCGGACGCACTGCCCGGATGGCGCGAACTGAAAGCCATGGTAGGGGCAGACCAGATCCGAGCCTTCGACATGGCCAAGATGCAGCGGTGCCCAGCGATGGGGGCAGCGGTTGTGCAGGGCCGAGACCACGCCCGCCTCGCTGCGATAGAGCGCAACCGGCATTTCGAGGATCCAGCGCAGGATCGGCTTGTCCGTCACCTCGCTGCCATGCGCGGCGACCCACCAGCTGTTGTTCGGCCAATTGCGCTCTGGTCCGGTGGTGCTGATGCCGTCACGCACGGGTTCGGGTGCGGTGGCGCTCGCATCGTCCATGATCTTCTCCCGTTTTGCTGTTGCGGACATCTTGGGTGTGCGTCATGTCTCAAGCAAATCGAAAGGTTTGAGGATAAATCCTCACCAAATCAGAGGATGGCATGCGCTTCAAAGGCCTGGATCTCAACCTGCTGGTGGCCCTCGAAGTGCTGCTGACCACACGTAGCATCACCGAGACGGCAAAGCGGATGAACTTGTCGCAACCCGCTGTCAGTGCAGCGCTTGGCCGTCTGCGGGATCATTTCGGCGATCCGTTGCTGGTGTTGAATGGCAAGCGCTTTCTGCCCACCACAACCGCCGAGACACTGCTGCCCCTGGTGCGGCAATTGCTGCGCGATGCCGAGACCATGCTGCAGGCTGGCCAGCGGTTCGAACCTGCCAGCAGCCAGCGCACCTTTCGCATCATCGCGTCCGACTACATGGCCGTGGTACTGCTCACCCGCGTGGCGGCGCGATTGGGCGAGGTGGCGCCGCATGTCTGCCTTGATATCATTCCTCCCTCGCAACAATCCGGGCTGGCGCTCGACAACGGACAGGTGGACTTGCTGATCGGGCCCGATGCCTTTGTGCTGGCGCGGTTTCCGTCAGAACTGCTGTTCGAAGAGCGGCACGTGATCGTCGGCTGCGCGAACAACCCGCTGTTCTCTGGACCGATTGCCATGGCTGACTATGCCGCTGCCGGGCATGTCGTCGCCACGTTCGGACCGAACCGCGAGGCTTCGTTTGCCGATCAGGTGATCGAGAAAATGGGAATCGAGCGTCGCATCGCGGTGACGACAAGTTCGTTCGCGTCGCTGCCGTGGTTCCTGGTCGGCACGCCGCGGCTTGCGCTCATGCATGGGCGCCTTGCCGCCTTCTTTGCGCGGATCGCCCCGCTTGCCGTGGCGGAGCCACCCTTTGCCATGCCCTTGCAGCAAGTTGTGATGCAGCACCACCCGGCGCGGAGGGGCGACATGGGCCTGCAATGGTTGACAGGCTTGATCCGCGACGAGGCGGCGGTGTGGACGGAGGATGGCAAGCCGGCAGGATAGCCCACCCGGCCGGGCTCGCCCCACATCACGCCCTGGCGATCGCATCATCCTTCGCCCGCTGTGCCTTGCGAAAGGCGAGCGGGCGCATGTTGTGAGCCTGGACGAACGCGTCCCGAAATGCCCGTTCCGAACGATAGCCACAGCGATCGGCCACATCGGTTATGGGCAGATCGGTGTTGCGCAACAAATCAGCCGCAGCATTGATGCGACACCCGGTGAGATAGCGAAAAGGTGTCGTGCCCGTCGCGCGTGCAAACACTTCGGCAAAGGCGGTACGAGACATGCCGGCCGCCTTGGCCATGTCGGCCAGGGTCCAGGCGTTTTCGGGGTGGCGTTGCAGCCGGCGCATCAGGCTGGCGAGCGCGCGGGAGCGGCCCTTGTCGAGGATGTCGCTCAACGCCGGGGCATTGGCGGCAAGGTGGGTGCGCAGGATCTGCGCCATGAGGAACTGCGAGGTCATCGTGCTGATCGCGGCAAACCCGTCTGACGGCTTGGCATTTTCTGCGTCAAGCATCTGCACAAGCGCCGCGGTCCAAAAACGCAGCCGCGTCTCGCTGTCGCGCGCGAGCAGCACCGCGGGGAGCGTTTTCTGCACGGGCGGTGTTCCCGCGCGGTGCGACAGGGTCATCGCGCTGCCGATGAGGACGCAGCCGACGGGGCCATCGCCCCAGGCAATATCGACCGGGCGTTCATAGCCCTCAAGCGAGGTCGGCGGTCCGGCATTGGCGTCCCAGACTTCGCCCATGTCCGCGTAGCTGGACACTCTGCCGCCAACAGCCAGCTGGGTAGGGGCGCCACCCAGTGCCATCACGGCATCGCCTGGCTCCAGCTTGATGGTTCGCCCATCGGGAAGACCGACGCGGCAATGCCCTTCTGCCACGATGAACATGTAGGGCATGCCGCTCATGACAAACCCCTTTCGCGCACGCAGCGTGAACCGGGTAAGCGAGGCGCCCACCAGCCGGAAATCCGCTAGCAGGCTGCTGGTGATCGAGGGTGCTGCAAAATCCGGACGGAGCAGCCGTTTTTCCGTACGCGTAACCATCACGGCCAGCATCCGAAGGATTTAGGCTCCACGCAACGAAAATCGTCTGGCGCGCGATCACGCCGTGCCCGTACAACAAGGGAGTGGGATAATGCCGTTCATCCGCGAGAGTTGGTATCCGGCAAGCTGGTCGTCGTCGCTTGGGGCAGAGCCGGTTGCCCGCACGTTTCTGGGCGAGGAGGTGGTGCTCTATCGCGATAGCCAGGGCACGGCGGTCGCCTTGTCCAATATCTGCCCCCACCGGTTTGCCGCCCTGGCCAAGGGCAAGCTGCATGGTGATGCCATTGCCTGCCCTTACCATGGCTTGCGGTTTGGCCCGGACGGGCGCTGCGTGCACAATCCACATGGACCGGCGACGGGCGCAATCCGGGTGCGGTCATACAGCCTGGTCGAACGCCATGGCATGGTGTGGATCTGGATGGGGCAGGCGGAAAATGCCGACCCTGCGAAAATCCCCGTGCTGTCGGCGCGCGAGGACGCGCAGTTTGACTGGGTGGAGGGCTACCTTCATGTCGAAGGCAATTACCAACTCGTCATCGACAACCTGCTGGACCTGACCCATGTCGAGTTCCTGCATCCATTCCTTGCAGACCCTTCGGACACGTTCCCCACGGAAGTGACCTGTCATGAAGAGGGAGAGCAGGTGGTTTCGCAGTACAACCGCCCCCAGTGCAAGCGCACGCCGCTGGTTGCAGGCCTGTGGAACGACGCGCCCGAGGTGATCAGCCTGCTGTCCGTCATGCGCTGGCAGGCACCAGCCAACCTCGTGCAACGCAATTGCTTTGACGTTGCCCAGCACGCCGACATGGCCAATGCCCATGTGCAGGTTCCGTTCTGCCACCTGCTGACGCCAGAGACGGAAACCACGACGCACTATTTCTGGGCGGGTGGCCGCAACCAGCTGCAGGGCGTGCCGGCCGTTTCCGAAGGATTCCGGCTGGGCGTCGAGGGCGCGTTCAAGAACGAGGACGAACCGATGATCGCGGATGTCCAGGGGCGCATGAAGGGACGCGAACTGTTCGACATGAAGCCCCTGCTGCTGCCGATCGACAAGTCAGCCGTGCTGGCGCGTCGGCGGGTGAGCGCCCTGTTGAAGGCAGAACTGGCGTAGCCCTGCACCTGCGCGCAGCAGCGGTCTTACCGCTTGTTGCGCGCAGGTGTTGCCGGCGAAGGGTCGCGATTGAGGAACAGTTCGCCGATCAGCGCTCTCAGCCACCGGTTCGACGGCTCGTCGTGGACGCGGCGGTGCCAGAATTGCTGAATGTTGATACGCGGCAGCGCGAGCGGCGGCGCGACCACCCGCAGCCGGGCCATGGTGGCGAATATCCCTGCCACTGCCGCTGGAACGGTGCTGATCAGTTCGGATTCGGCAACCAACAGGGGCACGCTCATGAAGTGCGGAGACTGGAGCTGCACGCGCCGCTCCAGCCCGTTGCGGCGCATCTCCTGCTCCACCAGTTCCTGGCTTCGCCCGGACTGCGCCACCACGATATGGCCCAGGCTCAGGAACGTATCGAGCGTCCAGCCCGGTCTGGCATGCGGGTGGTCAGCCGCGGCGATGCAGGCAAAGTCGTGATCGAACAGCTTTTGCGTCATGAAGTTGCTGCCGTTCAGATCGGGAAAATAGCCGAGCGCGAGATCGACTTTGCCCTCGGCCATCGCGGTCTCGAGTTCGATCGGCGTCATGGAACGGGACTGTAGCGTTGCCTGCGGCGCAAGCCGCGACAGCGCCGCCATCAGCCGCGGCAGAAAGATCAGTTCGCCGATGTCGGACGTGCTGATGACGAACCGGCGCTGGCAACTGGCCGGCTCGAATTTCCGTTCCGCCAGGACGTCGGTTTGCACACCGTCAAGCACGCGCCGGAGCGGCTCTTGCAGCCGTTCGGCCAGCGGCGTCAACTGCATCGTATTGCCGCAGCGGAGTAGCAGTTGATCCTTGAACTGCACCCGCAACTTGTTGAGCGAAAAGCTCACGTTGGGCTGGCTGACGCCCAGCCGCCTTGCCGCGGCGCTGACGCTGCGCTCTTCGATCAGCGCATCGAGAACCACGAGCAGATTGAGGTCAAAATCGCGTACGCTCATGGGTTATAAGATATCTGGATATCGGAAATAACGCCATACAGTGATGTGGATTTCCTCTTCCCTTGCTAGAACCGCGCGCATGATCCGGGAGAGCGTGCTGTGAGCCAATCCACATTCCTGAAGAACGTTTGGTATGCTGCGGGATGGAGTGCAGATCTGGTGCCCGGCGCCCGGATCGCGCGCACCATTTTGAACCGGCCGGTCGTGCTGTGGCGATCGGAGGAAGGCACGGCCAGCGCGCTTGAAGATCGCTGTGTCCACCGCGCCATGGCCCTGTCGGCCGGTGTCGTCACCGGCTCGCATCTGCGCTGTGCCTATCATGGCCTGGAATTTGCGGCGGACGGGCGCTGCGTGCGGATTCCGGCGCAGGATCGCATTCCCGAGACGGCGCGCGTGCGGCACTATCCGCTGGTCGAACGACAGGCTTTGATGTGGATCTGGATGGGCGATGCCGAACAGGCGGATCCTAGCCTGATTCCCGATTACCCTATTCACGAAGACGCCGGCTACGCCTGGCGTGGCGCGCACTTGCAGGTCAATGGCAACTGGCAGTTGCTGGTCGACAACCTGATGGACCTGTCACACTTGCCATACATTCACGCCCGCACGATCGGCGGCGATCCGGATCTCCACTTCCGCACGAAGACCAAGTCCGAGAAGCGTGGCCAGACAGTGCGGGTCACCCGGCTCATGCCCGATTCAGAGCCGCCGCCGACCTATGTCGACGCTGCCAATTTCCAGGGCAAGGTCGACCGTTGGCAGGAAGTCATCTTTGAACCCGTGTTCATTCGCATCCACACCGGCGCATGCGACGCGGGCACGGGGGCATATGACGGGCCGGATTACGGCGCCTTGGGCACGACGCGGTTTTCCATGCGCGGCTGCCACGCGATCACGCCTGAAACGGAAACGACCACGCATTACTTCTGGTCGATGGCGACCAATATTCTCGACAATGGCGTGCCGGACGAAGTGTTTGAACAGACCGCGCGCACGTTTCGCGAAGACCAGGAGGTCCTGGAACTGCAGCAGCGCCGGATGCTCGAGTGTCCCGACGAACCGCTGATTGACATCGCCAGCGACGTGGGTGGGCGCCATACGCGCCAGCTTATCGCGAACTTGCGGCGGGAAAACATCGGCATGGGGTGATAGCGCCGAAGCAGAACAGCCTGCACCAGGCGGGAGCGTCCCGCCCGGTGCAGGCATCCTGTGTAAAGCCTGTCAGAGCCTGGCCTGTCAGAGCCTCGAATTGCCGGGCCATGACCCGGCGAGCAGCAGCGCCCCGGTAATCGCCAGATCCTTGTAGAAAAAGAACATGTCCGGTCCGTGCCCATAGATCGGGTTGTGCATCAACCACGATACGGCAATGCTGTAGACCGCCAGGACCAGGGCGGGCCAGCGGCCGCCCATTCGGAACACCAGGGCAAGAGAGGCGATGACGGACACGGCCATGCCGATGGCCAGGCCAAGGGCAGGGGCGGGCACGCCCCTCGCAGTCATGTCGCTCAAGGTATCGGCATAGTGGGCGCTGGAAAGGTGATAGCGCGCCGCACCGATGAAAAACCATGCGATGATCGCCCGGCCGGCCAGGGAAATGCCATTTTCAAACCATGTTCCCTGCGGGTCGAGCACTCGCGGCATCAGGGGGTGTCCGGTCGCCGGACGTGCGGTGTCAGCGTGTTGCATCAGATGTGTACTCCGAAGCGCAGACCAAAGGTGCGAGGCGGCTCGATAATGCCGGTGGTTGGCGTGGCATCGCTGGAAGGCTGGGAAATCGCGTTGTAGCGGGCAGTATTCTCGATGTTTTTGACCCATGCAGCGACGGTCCAGCGCTTGTCGGCGGTGGTATAGGTCAGCGTGGCGTTCGACCGCGTATAGGCAGGCGAAAGCGTCTGCGGGTTGTGCGTATAGACTTCCCAATAGCTGCTTGAGAAATACAGATCACCCGCCAGCGCCAGGGTTGCGCCATTGCTGAAGTCCCAGATGTGGGTGTAATCGGCGTTAAGCGTGGTGGTGGGCGCCTGGGGCAAAGCCAGGCCACTACAGGCGCAGGCATTGCCGGCGCCAACCGCCGAGGCCGGAACATCGAAGTCCAGTCCGCGCGCGGATTCGAGGCCGAGGCCCAGGCCGAGCGTGTCGTGCACGGTAGCCTTGAAGCGCACGGTCAGGTCGTTGCCCACCATCTGTGCCGACTTGGCATTGACGATGATCAGGCCGCCGATCGCCTGGTTGAACGCGCTGACCTGGTAATCGGAAAAGGCGTAGTAATAGAGTTCGTCATTGATCTCGAGGCGGCCGCCCCAGAAGCGGTTTTTCGTGCCGACCGTGACCGCCTTGAGCGTTTGCGGCCGGAACGTCAGCGCCTTGCCGTTCGCGTCCACCGTGGGGACGAATCCGCCCTCGTTATAGCCGGTGGCAAAGTTGGCATAGACCATGTTGTCGCGCGAAATGTCATACTGCACGCCGACCCGGTAATCGACGTTGCTGGAGCTCAACGCGGTGGTAAACGTGGTGGGGAAACTCACGCCTGGCGCAGGCCCGAACCCGTTGACCCCGCCGCCGCTGCGCTTGTCGTATGAATAGCGGATGCCGCCGGTCAACTTCAGGCCGTCGTGCAGCGTGTACGTCGCCTGTCCGAACCCGGCATAGCTGACCGAATGCACGTTGAAATTCTGGGTGACCTGCGGATACCGGGCGGGGATGGGCGCCAG
The DNA here is from genome assembly GCF_040544855.1 of Novosphingobium sp. 1529. NCBI lineage: Bacteria > Pseudomonadati > Pseudomonadota > Alphaproteobacteria > Sphingomonadales > Sphingomonadaceae > Novosphingobium > Novosphingobium sp. 1529. The sequence continues at coordinate 547,364 of NZ_JBEPKW010000001.1, read as the reverse complement.
CGTGAGGATGCTGGTGGTCAAACCATCGTTGAGATAGGCATAGCCACCGGCAACCCAGTTCAGGTGCTCACCCTGGTGCGACAGCCGCAATTCATGGGTATATTGCGTGGCCGAGGGATCGAGTTCCAGCGTACCCGGACCGTTGTAGAAGTTCGAGCGGCTGCTGTAATGCAGGTAGGCCGGGATGTAGATCAGGCTGGTTCCACCGCCCAGGTCATATTCGAACTTGGCATGGACAAGATCATACCATGACTTGTTGAAGAAATTGGCCGCCGTGGGATCGACATTGAATTGCCAGGGGCTGGCATCAGACGGAAACTGCGCGCTGGGCGTGACCGGCTTGGGCGTCAAGCCCAGCCCGCCGCTGTGATAGTATTCACCCGAAAGGGTGACGGTCAAACGCTCCGTCGGCGTCATCTTGACCTTGAGCCGGCCAGCAATGCTCTTCTGATCGTTCAAGCCATTGCTGAGGTAGCCGTCGTGATCCTGGTAATCAAAGGCAGCGCGCACCGCGACATCGTCGCCGACCGGGACGTTGACGGCCCCCGTGGTGTGGATGAAATTGTAATTGCCGCCTTCGGCCATCATGTTGATGCCGAAGTTATGGGTGGGGTCTTTTGTCGAGATGTTGACCGCGCCGCCCGCGGCGTTGCGACCATAGAGCGTGCCCTGCGGGCCAGAGATCACTTCAACGTCGTTGAGGTCGAACAGTGCGCCACCGGTGATTTCGCGCGGCGCGTAGACTTCATCGATGTTCATCGCCACGGCCGGATCGGTGCTGTCGACGTCAAGGAAGGTGCCAACGCCGCGCAGATACACCTTGGTTGCGCCGCGTTCGGCCTGGAACTGTGCCGAAGGAACCAGGCTGGCGACGCCGCGGATATCGGTGATCCCGGCGGTGGTGAGGGCATCTTGGGAAAGCGCGGTCACTGCCGCGGGCGTGCCATGAAGCGGTTGGCTCTGCTTTTGCGCCGTCACGATGATTTCCGGCGTTGCCTGGGCAATCGGGGCGGCGCTGGTGGTGGCCTGTGGCGCCGCTTGCGCGTCATCCGCCAGGGCGGGGGTCGCCAACATGCACGCCGCATGCAAGGCCGTGGTGGTCAAAAGCAGTCGCTTCATAATGCCTCCTCTCAGATCCCCTTCTTTCGGTCGGTGCACGTCACACGGGGCACCTAGGGGGGTACGGGGCGGTTGATGACGGAGGCGGTGCATTCTCGTCAAATCAATAGATGCCGCATTAGCTATCGTTAAAAATTATACCTTGGGGTCGTGCAACGATGTGTGTCGGTGGTGCCGGTTCGCAGCATCCGCGCGCATTCTTGACGGTCGCTGGCGCTGCGCTGCCACCGACGAGCGGCGCCAGCCCAAGGCGAACACGCCGGTGGCATATCCATCATTTTGGCTGATAGAACGCCAATATATTATCGATTATATTTCCCAAACGCCTGCCTGTAGCGTCCCGCGCAAAGAATGCTGATGGGAGCGATCGAGGATGTATCCGTTTGGAAGTGATCGGCCTTTTGTGAAGAATCGCTGGTATATCGCCGCGTTCTCGGACGAGGTGAGCAGCCAGCCGCTCGCGCGCACGATCCTGGATATACCGCTCGCTCTTTATCGCACCACGCAGGGCAAGGTAGTGGCTATGTATGGCCTATGCCCGCATCGCTATTTCCCGCTGGCGAAAGGCAAGGTCGAAGGCGATGCACTGGTGTGCGGTTATCATGGCTTCGTGTTCGAGGCGGACGGCAAGTGCAGCGCCATCCCCTCGCAGGGCACCGGCGCCGGCTTTTGCCAACCGACCTACCGCATCGAGGAGCGCGGCCCGCTGTGCTGGATCTGGATGGGCGACGCCGCCGCGTGCGATCCGTCGCTGATCCCGCCCTACGCAGATTTCGGCCTTGGTGAGCCGGGGTGGCGCTACAGCTCGCAGAACCATTTCATCGTGAAGGCGCGCGCGCAGCTGATCATCGATAACCTGATGGATCTGACACATCTTCCCTACCTGCATTACCACGTCGCCGGTGGCGAGGCGATGAAGTCCATGCCCATGCGCGAGGAGCAGCGGGAGGAAAGCTATCGCCTGATCCGAACCGGCAAGCTGCCGTGGGGCGGCTTCCACGATCTGCTCTGGGGTGCGGAAAATCGCTATGAGGGCCTGGCCGACTGGGAATCGATCACCGATTTCTATGGGCCCGAGTTCATCCGCACCAACATGCCGCTATTCACCCGAATTCCGGGGCACGAAGAGGTGCCGGCGGCGCTTGGGCATTTGCACATCTTGCACGGAATCACCCCGGAAACAGCGAACAGCACGCACTATTTCGGCTTCGCCAACCGCAATTTCCGGCTCGATGATCCGGCGCTGGACGCGTTCCAGTTGGAGTCTGACAAAAAGATCCGGCAACAGGATATCGATGCGGTGGAAGCGATCGAGCCGCATGTCGATGCCGCCGCGCGGGTACAGCAGGAATTGCTGGCCAAGTCCGATGCGCCGGCGGTGAAAGTGCGCCGCCAGATTGCCCTCATGATGGAGGCCGAAGCATGAGCAACGGCACAACCCTGACGGCGTGTGGGCCGGAACGTGCCCCTATTCCTGTAGCGCAGCGCGGCCGGCATCTCGTGGTCGATCTGCATTGCCATTTGAACGTGGCGTCGGCCGAAGCGCTTGTACGCCGCGAGGTTCCCGATCTGCCCAACCCGTTCGCCTTCATGTCGGACGCGTCGAAGGCAACCAATGCAAAGCTGTTTGGCGCGATCGGGCGCAAGCTCAACGGGATCGACGAGCGCCTTGAGGACATGGATCGTCTGGGCGTCGACGTGCAGGCGATCAGTCCATCGCCAGGGCAATATTACTATGCCGTACCGCCGGAAGTCGGCCGCGAGGCCTCGCGGCTGATCAACGACGGCATGGCGGACGCGGCGGCCAAGCATCCCGACCGGCTGGTCGGCATGGGCACGGTACCGCTGCAGAACGTTGGCATGGCGGTGGAGGAATTGCGGCGCTGCGTGGGCGAACTGGGCCTGCGCGGCGTGGAAATCGGCTCCAACGTGGCGGGCAAGGAACTGGCTGACGCAGAATTCCGGCCGTTCTTTGCCGCGGCCGAGGAACTGGACGTGCTGGTGTTCCTGCATCCGCTGGGCTTTACCCACGGTTCCCGGCTGGCCGAGCATTACCTCGACAACATCATCGGCAATCCCCTGGAATCGACGATAGCGTTAAGCCACTTGATCTTTGGCGGCGTACTGGAAGCGCATGCCGGCCTGAAGCTGTGCGTCGCGCATGGTGGTGGGTATCTTCCTGCCTATTGGGGGCGCATGGATCACGCCTTCCGCGCCAGGGAAGACTGCCGCCAGTTCATTTCGCGAGAGCCATCGTCCTATCTGCGCAACGTCTGGCTCGACACCCTGGTGTTCGATCGCGACCAGCTCGACAGCCTGGTGCGCACCCATGGCGCCAGTCGCCTGTGCCTGGGCACCGATTATCCGTTCGATATGGGTGAGCCAGACCCGCTGGGTTTTCACGACCATTTGCCGGACGACATCAAGGCGCGCTTGCTCGGGCTGAATGCAGCGGACCTGCTCGGCTTGTCGGCGTGCCCCCACGGCTGCGCCCATCATACCTAGCGCAGCTCAATAAATTTCAGTGATATTAAACCGGCTAATTATTGATTGGACGGCGTTCTGCTGACGTGAAATTCCAGATGAAATAATCCGCCCTTGCACAAAAGGGCAGTAGCATCGGAGGGGAGAAGATGAAGTCGGGATATCTCATCGCGGCCAGTTGGCTTGCGCTTGCGCTTCCAAACGTGGCACTGGCTGACGAAGTGCGCAGCGATGGCGCACAAACTGCTGCGCCCAGCGTCGAAGAGATCATTGTGACCGCCCAGCGGCGCAACGAAAACCTGCAGAAAGCGGCCATCGCGGTGTCGGCAGTGACGGGGGATGCACTGCGCGCGTCTGGGATCACCCAGCCAACCGGGCTGACCAGCGTGGTACCCTCTCTGCAGGTTGCCCCCGCGGCTGGGCCTTATAACCTGTTTTACTTGCGCGGGGTTGGTAATTTCAACGGCAACGCGTTTTCCGATTCCGCCATCGCGTTCAATTTCGCCGGCGTCTACATCGGACGCCCGTCTGCCACGACCGGCTTTTTCTATGACCTTGACCGGATCGAGGTGGTCAAGGGGCCGCAAGGCACGCTCTATGGCCGCAACGCCACCGGTGGCGCGATCAACGTTTTGCCCAAGAAGCCTGAACTGGGCGTCTGGAGCGGATTTGGCGCGGTCGATGTGGGCAATTATTCGGCCGTGCGGCTCGATGCCGCACTGAATATTCCGCTGGGCGACAAGGCCGCCGCGCGCTTTGCCGTCGTGCGCGTCAAGCACGATGGCTACATGAACGACGGCACTGACGATCAGGATGACGTCGGCGTGCGTGGTTCCTTGCGGTTCGAGCCGACCAGCAATCTGCATATCGGCGTGGTGGCAGACTATTTCGACCAGGGCGGGCGCGGCGTTGGCATGACCCCGCTGTTGGCGCCGCAGGGAACCCCTGCCGCCACGATGATTTCGCCCGACAGCCGCATCGGCATCTATTCACCGCAAGGCCAGGCGTTTTACACCAGCCAGTGGGCCGGCACGCTCGGGCGGCCGTTCCAGGCTTTCGCCGCGAATTTCCAGCCTTTCCTGCGCAACCACTTCGTCGGCGTGTCAGCGACGGCGGAATGGCAAAGCGATCTGGGCACGCTGACGATTGTTCCTTCCTATCGAGAGGGGCATCTCAACTTCAACAGCTTCGTGCCCGGCTTCCAGGTCTATTCGGTGGAGCGCAACGCGCAGACGAGCGTCGAAGCACGCTTTGCCACGCCCGATGCCCTGCCGCTTCGGGCGCTGTTCGGGGCGTTTTACTACCATGATCACACCGACAGCCCCTATGGCGATTATGCGTCCAACTGGAACGCCCAGTATGACAAGAACACCTTGCTCAACACCACCAGCAAGGCGCTGTTCGGCCGGCTGACGTATGCGGTCACGCCTGCGCTGCGCCTGACCGTGGGCGGGCGACAAACCTGGGAAGACAAGGATTTCAGCGGCTCGCGCATATCGCTGACCCGCATTTGCACCGCCGCCTCGTGCCCGACGGCGCCTTCGCTGCCCTATGGGCCCACGGCGCCGGCGCTGGGCGCATTCCCCTCGGTCGTGGTGCCAGCACTGGGTGCTGCCCCTTATGGTGGCCTGCCCGATGTTGTCGGCAACCCCAACGTCATCCAGGCTGCCACGGTCTTTTCCAACAGCGAGAACAAATCGTTCAGCAAATTCACCTGGCGGGTCGGCGCTGACTGGGATCTGACGCCGCACAACCTGCTGTATGTCTCGTACGAAACCGGGTTCAAGGCCGGCGGCTTTTTCTACAGCCCGAACGGCGCCGGGGGGCAGTTCGCACCCGAGACGCTGGGCGCGCTGACGTTCGGATCGAAGAACCGTTTCTGGAACAACCGGATTCAGCTCAACCTGGAAGTGTTCCGCTGGAAATACAAAGACCAGCAGATCAGCCATCTGCTGACGATCGGCACCGTGCCCACTTTCGTGACCGAAAACGTCGGGCGGGCCACGTTCCAGGGCTTTGAAGTCGAGGGGCAATTCGCCGCGACCGCGTTCACCACGCTGCATGTCGACGCGCAATACCTCGACGCGAAATACGACCAGTTCACGTATCAGAGCCCGAACAGCAACGGCGGAGTCTTCAACGGCACATCCTGCCCGACGGCCGGATTTGCCAACAATGCCTACATCATCAACTGCAGCGGCATGCGGCCGGTCAATGCCCCGAAATGGACGCTTAACCTGGGTGTTGACCAGCGCGTTCCCGTCTCGGTCGGCGAATTCACGCTGAACGCCAAAGCGCATTACCAGACCGCGACGATGACCGGCATGGAATTCGCCCCGGTCGAACAGCAGGCGGCGTATTGGCTGGCCGATGCCCAGGTCAGCTTCAGCCCCAATATCCATGGGCTGACGTTTGGTGTCTACGTCAACAATATCTTCGACAAGACCCTGAAATCGCAATCATATCCAACGCCTGGCACGGCCTTTTACGCCACCACGCTGCGCCCGCCGCGCACCTATGGTGGGCGCGTGTCCTACAGCTTCTAGAAATTCGCGACCGTCATGGCGCAAGGGTGGGGGGAGCATCGCGCTTCCCCCACCCTTGCGTTTTTTCCGAGCAGCCGTTCTCGAGCATTTCCAGCATCCATTGCACGCCCGGATCGCTGTCGCGCACCTTGTGCCATTGCGCGATCTGGATCACGTCGGGAAACGGTGTCCAGGTCTCATGAATGGCAATGGGATAGAGCTTGGCGAAATGCTCGGCATAGCGCCGGTGCATGGTGGCCAGCCGGCGCGTTCCCACGATGCCGCGGCATAGATCGCCAAAGCTGGGCAGCAGCACTTCGACGCGGCGATCATGCGCCATTTTCGCGATATGCTGATCGGTGACGGAAGGGCGCCGGTCGGGGCCAAAAGTGGCAACCGCATGACCCGCGGCAAAGAACACCTCTTCACTGATTGTGCCATAATTTGCGTCGCGCCAACTGATGATCACGTCGGTGTCTCGCCACAACTCGCGGGTTGGATAGCGCGAGTTGGCATAGGGCTGCACGGTGATCACGAGATCGACCTCTGCACGCTCGAGCCGTTCGGTTGCGATGCCGCTGGGCGGAATGACTTCAAAAGTCACCAGGGGCGCAATGTGCGAGGCATGGGCGATGATATCGGCCAGGCTGATCGCATAGGCATAGTCCGAGGCCACGAGCAGGAAATGGCGGTTTGATGTCGCAGGATCAAAGTTACCTGCCCTGGTAATTTCGCCGCGAATTTGCAGCAACGCCCGTTTCACCGGGCCGGCAAGCGCCTCTGCCTTGGGCGTGGGGTGCATCTTGCGCCCGTGGAGCACCAGGAGATCATCCTGGAAATAGTCCCTTAGGCGGTTGAGTGCCCCGGTCACCGCAGGCTGGGTCAAATTCAGGCGCCGGGCTGCCGCCGAGACGTTCCTTTCCTCTGACAAGGCTTCAAACGCCACGAGCAGGTTGAGATCGAGACCATCAAATCGCATCCGCGAAACCTATCAGTGCAACCTATAGCTGACAACCGCGATATTCGATTGGACGGTAATTTCCCGATCGACGAAGATGCCCTGGTAAATTTCGTCACGTCTATAGCACGCCGCGAGCGTCAGAAGAAAATCCAGGGAGAACCCTAATGATGCTGCGAAAGCTGCACCATGTTACGTTTCATGTCAGTGATCTTGACGCGACAGAGCGGTTTGCAAACGACTTTGGCCTGCTGACGGTAGAAAAAGCTGGCCAAAGACTTGTCATGGCCACGCAGGGCGGCGATTCCTATTCTTATGTCGCCTATCAATCTGATGAACCCAAGTTCATCGGACTTGCGTTCGAGGTTGCCGACGAGGCCGATCTTGCCCAGGCCATTGCCGATCATGGCGCCAGCGATGTGGTCGAGATGGACCTGCCCGGTGGCGGTCGGTCCGTGTCGCTGTTTGACCCCAATGGCTTTCGGGTGGAACTGGTCCACGGAATTGCCAGCAAGCCCGCGCTGCAGTCCTATCCCGAGTGGCAGATGAACTCGCCCTTGGGCTATCCGCGCGCCGGGCGTTTCGAGCCCAAGCGCCCGCTGGCCCCGGCCAAGCTGTTTCGTCTGGGTCATATTGGCCTGTTCGTGCCGAGCTACCTGGCTACCCAGGCCTGGTACAAGGACGTGCTCGGGCTGATCCCCAGCGATGTCTATCACGTTCCGGGCCAGCCCCATGTCCAGATCGTCGGGTTCCTGCGCCTCGACCATGGTGAAGACCTGGTGGATCACCACAGCGTTGCCCTGATGCAGAGCATGGATGGGCGGGTCGACTGCCATCATATCAGCTTCGAAGCACAAGACTTCGAGGCGCAGTTCATGGCGCACCGCTACCTCGAAACCCAGGGGTACGAACTGGTCTGGGGCGTGGGGCGCCATCCCCACGGCAGCCATGTGTTCGACGTGTGGCGCGACCCTGACCGCAACCGCTTCGAGACGTTCAGCGACACCGATCGGTTGAAGAAGTCTGACGGCACGCGAATTCACAATATTCACGATGTCGAGATGGACGTGTGGCGCTCGGACCCGCCCGACCGTTATTTTGCCTGATCCCCAAAATATTCAAACGAAACGTTAGCGAGAAATCCATGTCTGATCATTCCTTTTTGAAGCCGCTGCCTGCCGCCCCCCAGCCCGAGGGCATCGATGATGTTACCGGCCTCGTGTCCGGTTCTTTCGGAATTGGCACGTTCCGTGATGGTGATGGCGCCGCGTTTCCCGGTGTCGTCGTGCCGGGCGGCGGCGTGTTCAGCCTTGCCGGCGAATATGCCGATACCCATGCCGTGTTCGAGGATTGGGCGCGCGCTTCCAACCTGGCCAACGATGTTGCGGCCAAGCAGGACCGCAAGGCGCACGATTATCGCGCGCTGACCATCCTGCCCGTTCTGGCCCATCCCAACATGCTGTGTGGCGGATCAAACTATCGCCAGCACGTGGCCGAGATGATGACCTTCAACAAGTTCAACCAGGACAAGCGTGGCGAAGGCGAAAGCGACGAGCAGTTCTTCCAGCGAAATCTGGCCGAAATCGATCGCCGCAGCCGCGAAGGCATGCCGTTCTTCTGGACCGGCCTGCATTCCTCGCTGTGCGGCCCGAATGACGACGTGCCGCTGCCGCTGATCGGCGAAAATCCCGACTGGGAACTGGAGTTCGGCGCGATCGTCGGCAAGACTGGCCGCTATGTCCGCCCGGAAGACGCCCACGAACTGATCGCTGCCTATGTCATGGTCAACGACCTGGGCACGGTGGACGAATTCCGCCGCGTCGATGTGCGCTTCATGTACGATTGGGTCAGCAAGCATCAGCCCAACTTCAAGCCGTTCGGCCCCTTTGCCGTACCCAAGGAGTTCGTCGATCGCTCGAAGGTGCAGATCCGCCTGAAGGTGAATGGCGAAATCCGGCAGGATTGGCCGATTTCCGACATGATTTTCCAACCGGAACAGATCCTGTCCTATGCCTCGGAACGCATTCGTCTGGTGCCGGGCGATCTGCTCATCACCGGTTCGCCGCCGGGGAACGGCGCGATGTGGGGCAATGCCTGGCTCAAGCCCGGCGATGTGATGGAAAGCGAGATCACCTACCTGGGCCGCCAGACCAACCATATCGTCGCCGAAGAGGTTGGCGACCGCACGCCAACCTACGGGCCCTTCATCACGGCCTGGTGATACCGGGCGCTGGTGCGACCCTGGATTGCGTGGCTGGCTTTCATGCAGCACGGGCCGCAAGGCGGCTCGGCTGGCCAGCCCGCAGTCCATCCCCGAACCGGTCGCGATCATCAGGACGCGCGGCCGGTAAGGGGGAGGGAGGGGCCTTCCAGGTAATAGCCCGAAATCTCAAAAATGCGGCAGCATCTTGCCGTTCAGGTCTATTTTTGGAACATCCATGCTCAATCATGGGCTGAGCATGGAATGACAATCATGGACCAGATCGATCGCCGCATTCTAAACGCCCTGCAAAGTGACGGGCGGATGACCAACCAGGATCTTTCCGAACAGGTTGGCCTCTCGCCCTCTCCGTGCCTGCGCCGTCTGCGCGCCCTGGAAAGCGACGGCGTGATCTTCCGCTATGTCGCGCTGGTCGATCCGATCTCGGTTGGCCTGCCGGTCACCGCTTTCATTCGCGTGCGGCTGGACCGGCAGGACGATCGCCATCTGGCCCAGTTCGAAGCGGCGGTGGCCTCTTTTCCCGAAGTCATGGAATGCTACCTGATGTCGGGCGATTGCGATTACCAGCTGCGCGCCCTGTTCGATTCACTGGGCGCCTTCGAGGATTTCCTGCGGCAGAAGCTGACGCGCATTGAGGGGGTCTCGCAGGTCACTACCAGCTTTGCGCTGCGGCCGGTGGTCTACAAGACCGCGCTGCCAATCTAGACCCTGTGGCTAGACGGCATCCTCGCTTGCCACGTCATTGCCCCAGAAACAGTTCTGCCGCGGCATCGATGACGGCTTCGCTGTTCAGCCGGTATTCGCGGTATAGATCGGGCAGATCGCCGGTCTGGCCAAACCGGTCGGTGCCGAGCGGGCTGACGCGCATGCCCTTTACGCCGCCAAGCCACGACAGCGCGCCGGGCGATCCGTCGATCAGCGTCACCAGGCCGGCGCCCGGCGCAAGCGGCGCCAGCAGGGTTTCGGCATGGCAGGGCGCTGGCGATCCGGTGGTCCAGCGTGTCGCGTGGCGTTCCGACCAGCCGCGATGCAACAGGTCGGGCGAAGTCACGTTGAGCAGGCCCAGGCCCGGGATATCATCGACCAGCTGTTCCCAGGCCGCGAGCGCTTCGGTGGCCACCACGCCGGTAAACACGATCGCCGCATCCGCGCCTTCTGCGGGGCGGCGCAGCCAGTAGCCGCCCTTCAAGGCGTCTTCCCGCCAGGTGTCATCTGTGCGCGTGATCTGCGGAATCGCGCGCGTGGTCAGGCGCAGATAGACCGAGCCGCCATCGACCTGCTGCATGTGATCGAACGCGAACGCCATCATCGCGGCCAGTTCATCGGCATAGGCCGGCTCGAAATAGGTGAGGTTGGGTTGTCCCATGCCGATCAGCGGGGTGTTGATCGATTGGTGCGCGCCGCCCTCTGCGGCCAGCGTCAGGCCCGATGGCGTTCCCACCAGCAGAAAGCGCGAGTCTGAATAGCAACCATAGTTGAGCGCATCGAGGCCGCGCGCAATGAACGGATCATAGACCGTGCCGACCGGCAGCAGGCGGGTGCCGAAATGCGGCGCGGCCAGGCCCAGCGACGCCAGCATGAGGAAGAAGTTGTTTTCGGCAATGCCCAGCTCGATGTGCTGGCCAGCAGCATGCTGCGCCCACTTCTGCGCCGAAGGGATCTTGGCCTTGTGGAACACGTCCGCCAGTTCCTGCCGCCGGAACAGCCCGCGCTGGTTGACGAAGGCGCCCAAGTTGGTCGTCTGCGTGACATCGGGGGCCGTGGTCACGATGCGATCGGCCAGTTCCTCGCCCGATTTCGCCAATTCGAGCAGGATGCGCCCGAACGCGGCCTGCGTCGATTGGTCGGCGCCCTCGGGGGCGGGTATCGCTGGAACGGGAACGGCAGGCGCAACCGGTTCAGCCTTGGTCCGGGCGATTGGCGAATTGGCCACGAAGGCCTTGAGATCGGTGGCGACATTGTCGCCGAGCGCGCCCCACGGCTCCCACTCGTTGCCCTCGGCAATGCCCAGGCTCAGGCGGAATTGCTCCATCTGCGCCGGGTTCATCATCCCCGAATGGTTGTCCTTGTGGCCGGCGAGCGGCAGCCCGTGGCCCTTGACCGTATAGGCGATGAACAGCGTGGGGCGATCGTCCTGCGCGGCGTCGAAGGCATCCATCAGGGTTTCGACACAATGGCCGCCCAGGTTGGTCATCAGCCGCGCCAGCTCGACATCGTCATAGCTGTCGAGCAGCGTCTTCACGTTGGGCTTGTGGCCAATGTCGGCCAGCAGCCGCTCGCGCCAGGCCGTGCCGCCCTGATAGGTCAGCGCCGCGAATTCGGCATTGGGGCAGCTGTCGATCCACTCTTCCAGCGCCTTGCCGCCCGGCCGCGCGAAGGCGGCCAGTTGCATCTTGCCATACTTGAGCGTGATGACGCGCCAGCCGCAGGTTTCGAAGATATCGTCGAAGCGGCGGAACATGCGATCGGCCGTGGTGGCGTCAAGCGACTGGCGATTGTAGTCCACGATCCACCAGCAGTTGCGCAGGTCGTGCTTGTAGCCCTCGATCAGGCATTCGTAGATATTGCCTTCATCGAGTTCAGCATCGCCCATCAGCGCGATCATGCGCCCGGCGTCTTCCTCGCGCAGTTGCCCATGCGCGATGAGATAATCCTGCACCAGGCTGCTGAAGGCCGTCACTGCCACGCCCAGGCCGACCGAGCCGGTGGAGAAATCGACCGGGATCTTGTCCTTGGTGCGGCTGGGATAGCTCTGCACGCCGCCCAGGCCGCGAAACCGCTCCATCCGCTCGCGCGTCTGGTTGCCCAGCAGATAGTGGATGGCGTGCAGCACCGGTCCGGCGTGCGGCTTTACCGCCACTTTATCCTGCGGACGCAGCGCATGGAAATAGAGCGCCGCCATGATCGCGGTGATCGACGAACAACTGGCCTGATGGCCACCCACTTTCAGGCCATCGCGCTTGGGACGCAGATGGTTGGCATTGTGGATCATCCACGACGAAAGCCACAACAGGCGCGTGTCGAGATGCTCCAGCGCGCTGATCGTGTCCTGCCGGGAAGGGGAAATCGTCGTGTCCATGAGCGTGTCCTGATGTGGAGCGACAGGTTCTAGCGCTGCTTGGCGGGGCATGTCCTTGCGAAAGGATTGCCCTTAAATCGTCTGAAATGGCAGGTTCTGCCAATATGCATTGTGATTGATAGGAAATATTGCCGTAATTTCGCCGATGCCATCGGAATGCTTCGGTATCGCGAGCGAGTTTAAGGGTATGGCGATTCCGCTCGGAAGCAGCACCTGGTCCGTCCCGCACGAAGGCCGCCAGCCTTTGCGTGTTTGCAGGTGGAGCAGTAAAATCCAGTGTCCATGTCACAAAGCGTGGAGCGGGTTCGTCATGATGGCATCCCTATCGAAAGGATGCTGACCATGACCCCGCGCCTCAATCTCTACACCGCCGCGCCCGACATTTTCAAAGCCTGGTTTGCCTATTCGCAGAAAGTGGCGGAATGCGGCCTGGAAAAGCCACTGCTCGAACTGGTGAAAATCCGCGCCTCGCAGATCAATGGCTGTGCCAATTGCCTGAATATTCACACGTCTGACGCGCGCAAGGCTGGCGAAACCGAGCAGCGCATCCATCTGGTGGCTGCATGGCGTGATGCGCCGTGCTACACCGATCGCGAACGCGCGGCGCTGGATTGGACCGAACACATGACGCAGATCGCGACCAGCCGCGCGCCCGATGCCGTCCATGCCGCTTTGGCTGCGCAGTTCACCCCGGCCGAGCAAGTGCAACTGACGCTGGCGATCGATGTGATCAACGGATGGAACCGCCTGGCGGTCGGTTTCAATTTCTATGCGCCGGAACTGGGCTGGAAATGAGCCAGACGGCGGGCGAGATCTTTGACGCGCAGCGATCCACCTTGCTGCGTGTTGCCTATCGCATGCTGGGCACGATTGCCGATGCCGAAGACGTGGTGCAGGATGCCTATGTGCGCTGGCAGGCGGTGGATCATGCAGAGGTGGCAGTGCCGGCCGCGTTTCTGCGCCGCATCGTCACGCGCCTGTGCCTCGATCACCTCAAATCGGCGCGAGTCCAGCGCGAAATCTATATCGGGCCGTGGCTGCCCGAACCGGCCGTGGATGACGCGCTCGATGACGATGTGACCCTGCCGCTGCTGCTGGCGCTCGAGCGGCTTTCCCCGCTCGAGCGGGCAGCCTTCCTGCTGCATGACGTGTTTGGAGAGCGGTTCGAGGATATCGCGCTGGTGCTGGATCGCGATGTGCCCGCCTGCCGCCAGCTTGCCAGCCGCGCGCGGGGGCATGTGCGCGATGCCCGGCCAAGGTTCCCGATCGATCACCAGCAGGGCAAGGCCATCGCCGCTGCCTTTTTCGAGGCATCGCAGAAGGGAGACATGGCGCAACTGAGCATGTTGCTGGCCCAGGACGTGCAGTTCCATGCAGATGGCGGCGGCAAGCGCCCCGCAGTGGCGCGTATCCTGCAAGGCGCCAGCGAATATCTGCGCGCCCAGGCGGCGCTGATACGGCTGCGCCGCGCCCCTTCCGAACTGGTGCGGTTCACCACGATCAACGGCCTGCCGGGTTTTATCACGAGAGAGCCCGATGGCTTGCTGCAGACCACGGCCCTGTTGGTGGAGGGCCGGCACATCCAGGCCATCTACGTCATCCGCAATCCCGACAAGCTGACGCGCGTGCATTGAGCCTTTGCCCCTTGCCCAAGCCGCGCGGGGCGCACCGCCAATTGCAGCGCGCCCCGCATTTGCGGTTCAGATCTGGGCCATGCCGCCATCGACGAACAGTTCGATGCCGTTGATGAAGCTTGCCTGGTCCGAAGCGAGGAACAAGACAGCCTTGGCGATTTCATCCGGTTGGCCAACCCGGCCGAGCGGAACTTGTCCTGCCATGAAATCGAGCAGGCCCTGCTGCGATGCCGCGTCTGGTCCTGCCAGTTCGACCAGTCCCGTCGTTTCGACCGGCCCCGGGCTGACGGCGTTGACGCGGATCTTGCGGTCCTTCAGGTCGAGCACCCAGTTTCGTGCGAAACTGCGCACCGCCGCCTTGGTCGCGGAATAGACACTGAACGCTGCGGTGCCGGTGATCGCCGCGGTCGAACTGGTAAGAACGACAGAAGCGCCATCGCGCAGCAAGGGTAGCGCTTTTTGTACGGTAAACAGCACGCCCTTCACATTGGTGTCGAAGGTTTGCTGATAATGTTCCTCGCTGATTGCGCCGAGCGGGGCGAAGCTGCCCCCGCCAGCATTGGCGAAGAGCGCGTCGATCTGGGCGTGCTGCTGTTGCACGGCATCGTAAAGGCGATCGATATCGGTAAGTTGGGACATATCGCCGCGCACGCCGGTAACCCGCCCGCCGATTGCCTTGACTGCCGCATCCAGCGCTTCCTGGCGGCGTCCGGTGATGAACACCGCTGCGCCAGCTGCTGCGAACGCCTGCGCCGTGGCCAATCCGATACCCGATGTGCCGCCGGTGACCACCACCACCTTGTTGTTGAAATCCTGTGCCATCTTTCATCTCCTGTTGGTTGGAGCGGCGCCATGCTGCGCCGGTGAAAAAGCACATAAGTGTGCAACGATATTGGCTGTAGTCAGCAAAATTGATACGTATCGTTGCATCAAAGGAACGCTGATGCGCGAAGACCTCAACGACTATGCCTACTTTGCCGAGGTGGTGGCGCATGGCGGCTTTGCCGCGGCGGGCCGTGCCCTGCGCGAACCCAAGTCAAAGTTGAGCCGCCGTGTCGCTGCTCTCGAAGCGCGGCTGGGCGTAAGGCTGATCGAGCGATCGAGCCGCCGCTTTCGCGTGACCGACGTCGGCCAGGCATTTTACGAACGCTGCCGTGCCATGATGACAGAGGCGCAGCAGGCCGTCGCCCTGGTGGCCGAGGCGCAGGCCGAACCGCATGGCCGCGTGCGCTTCAGTTGCCCGACCGGCCTGGTCGAGATCCTGTCGGATATTCTGCCCGGATTTCTCGCCCGCTATCCCCGCGTGCGCCTGCAGGTGATCGCCAGCGACCGCGCCGTCGACCTGATCGAAGAACGTATCGACCTTGCCTTGCGCGTCCGCGTGGCCTTGACCAGCGATGCGGCGCTGACGATGCGTTCGTTGGGCACCTCGGCACGTATCCTCGTGGCCGGCCGACAGCTGGCAGAAAGCATGGGCGCGGATCCAGCTGGGCTGGCCACGATGCCGACACTGGGCACTTCTGACGAAATTGGCGAGGTGGAATGGCAGCTGGAGCACATTGATGGCGCAACCCACCGCCTGCGGCACGAGCCCCGCATGACCTGCAGCGACTTTACCGCCGTGCGCGCCGCCGCGATCCGCAACCTGGGCGTGGCGCTGCTGCCCGATCACGTGTGTTCAGAGGCGCTGCGCCAGGGGCAACTGGTGCATGTCCTGCCGCAGTGGCGCGCGCAGATCGGTATCGTGCACCTGGTCTTCACCACCAGGCGGGGGTTGCCGCCAGCGGTGCGCGCGTTGATCGATCACCTCGCGGCGACCTTTCCCAAATGATCGACCAAGGCGTTCGTCGAGCGGTGTTTGCCAAGCGGCGGTGCCCTGCCTAGCCTGCCCCGGTTCGATCACGGCAGCAGGGCACATCAGATCATGCTTGAACTTCAGGGGGTTTCCCACGTCTATGGCAATGGCACGCGCGCGCTGGATGCCGTCAGCCTGACCATTCCCAAGGGCATGTTCGGGCTGCTCGGGCCCAATGGCGCGGGCAAGTCCACCCTGATGCGCACCATCGCCACGCTGCAAATCCCCACCAGCGGACGGATCATGTTCGACGGCATCGACGTGGTCGGCGATCCCCACGCGATCCGTGGACAGCTTGGCTATCTGCCGCAGGATTTCGGCGTCTATCCCCGCGTCAGCGCCTATGATCTGCTCGATCACATGGCCGTGCTCAAGGGTATCGCCGGGCGGGGCGAGCGGCGCGACACGGTCGAGACGCTGCTCGCCCAGGTCAACCTGTGGGACGTGCGGCGCAAGGCCGTGGCGGGGTATTCGGGCGGGATGCGGCAGCGCTTTGGCATTGCCCAGGCCCTGATCGGCAATCCCCGCCTGGTCATCGTCGATGAACCGACCGCCGGGCTCGATCCTGAAGAGCGCAACCGCTTCCTCAATCTGCTGGCCGAAATCGGCGAGAACGTGGTGGTGATCCTGTCGACCCACATCGTGGACGACGTGACCGACCTGTGCCCACGCATGGCGATCCTGGGGCAGGGGCAGATCCTGCTGGAAGGCGCGCCCACCGCCCTGATCGGCGCCCTGGCTGGCCAAGTGTGGGAGTGCGCGATCGACCGCGCCGATCTGCCCGCGATCAGCGCGGCGCACCGCGTCATCTCCACCCGCCTGCGTGGTGGCCGCACCGTGGTGCACGTGATTGCCGACACGGCGCCAGGAGAGGGCTTCACCGCCGTTCCCGGCGGGCTTGAGGATGTCTATTTCTCGACGCTGCTTGCCGCGCGCGCACCCGCGCCGGCGGCCGTCGTCGCCTGAGCGGGCAAGGGGGCATAGACATGCTTGGCCGCATCGCCGCGTTCGAAATCCGCTATCAGTTGCGCAGCCCGGTGTTCTGGGTAGTGTTCGCGCTGTTCTTCCTCCTCGCGTTTGGCGCCATGGCCTCGAGCCAGATCTCGATCGGCGGCACGCCCGACAATGCCTGGCAAAACGGCACGCTGTCCCTGGCGATGACCCAGGGTGTGATGACCATCTTTGCGCTGTTTTCCACCACGGCATTCGTCGCCAACGTGATCGTGCGCGATGATGACAGCGGCTTTGGCCCGCTGGTGCGGGCAACCTCGGTGCGCAAGGGCGATTACCTGTTCGGCCGCTTTGCCGGGGCCTATCTCGTCTCGCTGCTGGTCTTTGCCGCGGTGCCGCTGGGCAGCTTCGTCGGTTCGCTGATGCCCTGGCTCGATCCCGAAACGATCGGGCCCAACCGGCTCGGCACCTATCTGCGCCCCTTCGTGCTGGTGGCGATGCCCACGCTGTTGTGGAGTGCGGCGTTTTTCTTTGCCGTGGCCACGCTCACCCGCTCGATGATGGCAACCTATGTGGCGGTGGTGGCCAGCCTGCTGGTCTGGGGCGTGACGCGCGGCATCCTCTCCAGCCATCCCGATCTGCGCACGCTGGCGGCGCTCACCGATCCGTTCGGCGTTGTCGGCATCGCGCTCGAAACCCGCTATTGGACGCTGGCGGAAATCAACGCGCAGCCTTTTCCGTTTTCCGCGCTGATGATGGAAAACCGCGCCATCTGGCTCGCTGTCACGGTTGCAGCGCTGGCGCTGGCATGGTGGCGTTTCAGCTTTGCTACCCCGGCGGCGAGCAAGCGCCAGTTGCGGCGCGAAGCACGGCGCGCGCGCAAGCTTGCCGCTGCCACGCCCAACCGGGTAAGCCGGCTGCCCGATCCTGACCAGGCCCGCGCGCAATGGCCGCGCCTGATCGCGCGCATCACGTTCGAGGCGCGGATGATCCTGCGCAGCCCGGCGTTCCTGGTGCTGGTGGCCGTGGGCGCGATCAACGCGCTGGCGGCCTTGAGCTTCAGCGACAGCATGTATGGCAGCAAGAGCTATCCTGCCACGTTCCTGCAGATCATGGCGCTGCGCAGCGCGTTCACGCTGGGGCCGATCGTGATCGCCGGGTTCTATGCCGGCGAACTGGTCTGGCGTGATCGTGAGCGGCGGATCAGCGCGATCATCGATGCCAGCGCCTTGCCCAGCTGGGCCTTGCTGCTGCCCAAGGTGCTGGCGCTGGTGCTGGTGCTGTTCATCACCGTGGCGCTGGGCACGCTGGTGGGCATTGGCGTGCAACTGGCCAATGGCTTTACCGCGATCGCCCTGGGGCAATATCTGTGGTGGTACCTGGTGCCGACCACGGCCGATATGGTGTTGCTGGCCGGTCTGGCCGTGTTCCTTCAGGTGGTTTCGCCCAGCAAGTATGTCGGTTGGGGCTTGCTGCTGGTGTGGTTCGTGTTCGGCATCGTCGCCTCGGCGATGCATTGGGACCACCCGCTGTACCAATATGCCTCTAGCGTGCCCAATCCGCTGACCGACATCAACGGCGCGCGGGTGGGCTGGGCCACCAACTGGTGGCTGCGGCTCTATTCGGGGCTGCTGCTGGTGGCACTGATGGCGGCGGCGCACCTGCTGTGGCCGCGTGGTGCCAACGATGGCGTCGGCGCACGCAGCCGCCAGGCGCTGCGCCGGCTGCGCAGCCCAGCCGGCGGCCTGATCCTGGCCGCGCTGGCCGGCATGGCGGCAACCGGCGCCTGGCTCTATTATCAGATGGACGTGCGCAACCATTACGAAAACGGCGCGCAGCAGGAGATCGACGCGGCCAACCTCGAAAAGCTCTATGCCCGCTATGAATATGCGCCCGAGCCGAGCGTCACGCATATCGCGCTCAAGGTCCGCATCGATCCGGCCACGCTGCGGATGGATGCAGAGGGCACCTATGACCTGGTCAACAGCACCGGCGCGCCGCTGTCCACCGTGCACCTGATGCTGCCGCAGCACGATCGCGATGTCCTGGCGCTGACGATCGATGGCGCGCGGGTGAGCCATGACGATGATCGGCACCAGGTGCGCTTCTTCACGTTCGACCGCCCACTGGCGCCGGGCGCCACCACGCGGCTGCATTTCCGCGTGCGGCGCTGGCAGCAGGGTATCAACCCGCTGGGCGATGACACGCGCCTGCTGGCCAATGGCACGTTCCTCGATTCCAGCGAGATCGCGCCGACGATCGGCATCCAGCGCGCCGCCATGTTGAGCGATCCGGTCAAGCGCCGCGAACACGGGCTGCCGGCAGAGCACCGCATGCCCAAGCTGGAAGACCAGGGCGCGCGGCGGTTCAACTACATCGCCAACGCCAGCTGGGTGACGAGCGACATCACCGTCACCACCGCCGCCGACCAGGTGCCGCTGGCGCCGGGCGACAAGGTGGCCGATGCGGTGGCAGGCGGGCAGCGCACCGCGCGCTTTGTCTCGCGTGTGCCGATCCTCAACTTCTGGTCGATCCAGTCGGCCCGCTATGCGATCGACACCCGCGATGCCGATGGCGTGCAGGTCTCGATCTATTATGACCCGCACCACGCCTATAACGTCGCGCGCCTGCAACGCGCCGCCAGTGTGGCGCTGGGCTATTACCGCCGCAATTTTGGCCCCTATCAGTTCGGTTATGCCCGCATCGTCGAATTCCCCGGCTATGCCAGCTTTGCCCAGGCCTTTGCCGGCACGATGCCGTTTTCGGAATCGATCGGGTTCCTGGGTGATTTCAGCGATCCCGACAAGATCGACTACGCCACCTATGTCGCCGCGCACGAGTTGTCGCATCAGTACTGGGCCCACCAGGAAATCAGCGCGGAAATGCAGGGCGGGACAATGATGGTTGAAACGCTGGCGCAATATTCGGCGCTGATGGTGATGAAGCAGCTTTACGGGCCGGACAAGATCCGCCGCTTCCTGCGCTATGAACTCGATCGCTACCTTTCCTCGCGCGGGCGGGAAGCGGTGGAGGAAGTGCCGCTGGCCCGCGTGGAAGACCAGCCCTATATCCACTATCGCAAGGGCGCGGTCGCGCTCTACCTGCTGCAGGATCGCCTCGGCGAGGCGCGGGTCAATGCCATGCTGCGCCAGATATTGGCGCGCTATCGCTTTCAGGGGCCGCCTTATTCCACCTCGATGGATCTGGTGCGCGGCTTCCACGCGCTGGCGCGGACGCCGCAGGAACATGCGCTGGTGCGTGATCTTCTGGAAACCATCACGGTGTGGGATTTCAAGGCGGACAGCGCGAAAACCCAGCGCCGCGCCGATGGCACCTGGCAGACTACGCTGACGCTCAGCGCCAGCATGGCACGCGACGATGGCAAGGGCACCAGCACCCCTGTGCCACTCGATCAGGATGTCGACATTGGCCTGTTCACCGCGCAGCCGGGCGAGGGCGCCTTTGGCAAGGCCGATGTCATCACCATGGAGCGGCATCGCCTGCACGACGGCACCAGCAGGATTGTGCTGACCAGCCGCCGCAAGCCGGCCTATGCCGGGGTTGATCCCTACAACACGTTCATCGACCGCAAGAGCGATGACAATGTCATCGCCGTCACGGGCGGCTGATGATCACCTGTCGTCCCATGCCGCGCTTGCTGGCGCGGCGTGGGGCGCCACTGCTTCACAGCCCGTCGCATCGCCTTTGCTGCTTCATCGCGCGTTCAGCCCGATTGCGGAGATTTCCCGCGCAAACAAGCACAAGGAGCGATATCCATGCCAGGATTTCCCAAGTTTGTGATCGGTGCCGCAGCGTTGAGCGTAGCTGGTGCCTGCGCCGCCCAGGCTGCAACCAATGATCTGCACACGATGCTGGTGAACCTGCCCGATGGCACGGTGGCGCAGGTACAGTACCACGGCGCTGTCGCGCCGCGCATCGCGATCCAGCCGGTGGCCGCGATGGACGCTGGCGTTGATCCGGCTGCCGACGAGCAGGCCTTGATGGCGGCCGATCCCTTTGCCCACATGGCGCTGGTTTCGGCGATGCTCGATCAGCAGGCCGCCGCGATGATGCAGCAAGCCGCGCTGATGCAGCGCGCTGCCATGGCCCAGGGCACTGCCGCGCCGGCAGACGGCATGCCGGGCATGACGGTGGCGGGCATGACCAACCTGCCCAAGGGTGTGCACATGACTTATGTGTCGAGCACGACCGACGCTTCGGGCTGCACCCGCACGGTATCGTACAGCTCTGAAGGCGGCGCGCAGGCGGCCCCGCGCGTAACCCAGGCGGCGTCCGACAGTTGCAGCGCGGTGAAGCCCAATAGCCAGGCGATTCCCGCCAAGGCTGAGGCACCGGCCGTTCCCGCGCCCGCTGTCGGCCAGAAGGTCTGATCTGCTGCCAACTGACGCACGGCGTGGAACGATGGCCGCACGCAGGCGTTAAAGCCCTTGAATTTCCCCAGATCGAAAGGGCGCCCCGTGATTGGCAAGATCGTTTCCGCCGTGGTCGGCAAGAAGATTGCAGAGCGCACCGCCGGGATGAGCGAAGGCAGCGGTGCTCTGCTTGGCGTGGCTGCTGCCACCGTGCTGCGGCGCCTGGGCCCTGTGGGCTTTGTCGCGGCAGCAACCGGTGGTCTGCTGGCCAAGCGCTACATGGCCAAGCGCCAGGCGCGCCGCGCTCCCGCCGTTTAATGTGATACCCAAGCAAGCCCCCGTTCCGGCATCGGAACGGGGGTTTCGCTTTAATTGAACGTACCCGTTTCATTTTTGGCGTCTGCTGCCGGGCGAAGCCGTTTGCTGCTTTGTCCGGGCGACCGCGCGCGCCTGCCGCCGGTAAAAGGACTATGACCATGACCAAGCCCCCCAAGTCTTCGCCCGCGCAGAGCAATGCGCTGCATGATCATCAGCCCGGCGCCGGAAACGCAGGATACGAAACCCGCGCTGGCAGTGGCGGGGAAACCCATCAGGATGCAGCGGCGGGTGCCCCGGCCGATGGCTATCTGACCGACAACTTCGGCCATCGCCTGGCCGACAACCAGAACAGCCTCAAGGCCGGCGCACGCGGCCCGGCGCTGCTGGAAGACTTCATCCTGCGCGAAAAGATCTTCCACTTCGATCACGAGCGCATCCCCGAGCGCATCGTTCACGCGCGTGGATCGGGTGCGCACGGCGTGTTTGAAGTGACCCGTGCAATCCCCGAACTGACCAAGGCCGGGTTGTTCCAGGAAAAGGGCAAGACCTGCCCGGTGTTCGTGCGGTTTTCGACCGTGGCGGGTGGGGCCGGCTCGGTCGATACCCCGCGCGACGTGCGCGGCTTTGCCGTCAAGTTCTACACCGACGAAGGCAACTGGGATCTGGTTGGCAACAACATCCCGGTGTTCTTCATCCAGGATGCGATCAAGTTTCCCGACCTGATCCACTCGGTGAAGATGGAGGCCGATCGCGGCTATCCCCAGGCGGCGAGCGCGCATGACACGTTCTGGGATTTCGTCGGCCTGATGCCGGAATCCATGCACATGATCATGTGGGCGATGAGCGATCGCGCCATTCCGCGCACACTGCGCACGATGGAAGGGTTCGGCGTCCACACCTTCCGCCTGGTTGATGCCAAGGGCAAGGGCCGCTTCGTCAAGTTCCACTGGAAGCCGGTGCAGGGCCTGGAATCGCTGATCTGGGACGAAGCGGTCAAGATCGCCGGTGCCGATCCCGATTTCCACCGTCGTGACCTGTATGAAGCGATCGACAGCGGCGCCTATCCCGCCTGGGATCTGGGCGTGCAGGTGTTTGACGAGGAATGGGCGGCGAAGCAGCCCTATGACGTGCTCGACGCGACCAAGCTGGTGCCCGAAGAAGACGTGCCGGTGGAAATTGTTGGCCGCATGACTCTGAACCGCAATGTCGACAATTTCTTTGCCGAGACCGAGCAGGTGGCATTCCTGCCCACCAACGTTTTGCCTGGCATCGATTTTTCCAACGATCCGCTGCTCCAGGGCCGCCTGTTTTCCTACCTCGACACCCAGAAATCGCGCCTGGGCACGACCAATTTCCACCAGATCCCGATCAACGCGCCCAAGTGCCCGTTCCACAACATGCAGCGTGATGGCCTGATGCAGACGCTGGTGCCCACCGGCCGCGCCAATTACGAGCCCAACTCGCTGAATGAAGCGGGCGAAGCCAGCGGACCGCGGGCCGATCCGGATAGCGGGTTCACCTCGTTCCGGGAAAACGGCGAGCGCAACGATCCCACCGAAAAGCTGCGCGTGCGGCCCGAGCTTTTCGCCGATCACTATAGCCAAGCTGCGCTGTTCTTCCATTCGCAGACCGAAAGCGAGCAGGCGCATATCGCCTCAGCCCTCGTATTCGAACTGTCGAAGGTGAGCCTGGAGCACATCCGCAAGCGTGTGCTGTCGCGCCTGCGCAATGTGGACGAGGAACTGGCCAGCCGCGTGGCCAAGGGCCTGGCGATGGACCTGCCGGAAAAGGCACCCGCCGCGCGCGCGCCGACGGCGATGAAGCCGTCAGATGCGCTGTCGATCCAGAAGCAGGCCCGCAAGACCTTCGAAGGCCGCAAGGTGGGCATCCTGTTTGCGGACGGATCGGACAAGGCGGCGATCGACACGCTCAAGACGGACATTGAGGGTGCCGGCGGATCGGTATTCCTGGTGGCGCCGAAGGTGGGCGGCATTGCCGTCAAGGGTGGCACGCTCAAGGCCGATGGGCAGCTTGATGGTTCACCCTCGATCATGTTCGATGCCGTCGCCTCGGTCCTGATGCCCGAAGCGGCAGCCGAACTGGCGCGCCAGGGCGCGGCGGTGCAATGGTTCATGGACGCCTATGGCCATTGCAAGACGATTGCCCACTGCCCCGGCACCCAAGTGATCCTGGACAAGGCCGGTGTGGAAAAGGACGATGGCGTGGTGCCCAACGAAGACCTGATCAAGGTGGGGCCGGTGCGCCATTTTGCCCGCGAGCCAAAGGTCCGCGCCCTGGCTTGATCCCGCAAGCGGTAAAAGAGTGAAACGTTACCATCACCCTGGATCAAATCCGGGGTGATGGCCGTTGTGATTTCTTGAATTTTCATTGTGCCGCCGACCCTTTAGACAGGATGAGCCGATCATGACTGAGCCCCAGACCCCGGAAGCCAAGGCACAAGCGATCGAGGTGCCCGAAGCAGCCGGGGGATGGGGATCGCTGGAAGGGATTGCCGCCACCGAACTGTCGCAGCGGGCGGGCCCCGGCGCGCTGGAAACACTGGCGCATCTCAACAAGCCGGATGGCACGGCCTGCACCTCGTGCGCGTGGATCAAGCCGCCGACGCCGGCCAAGTTCGAGTTCTGCGAAAACGGCGCGAAGGCAACGCTATGGGACCTGACCAGCGCGCGCTGCACGCCCGAATTCTTTGAACAGCACACCGTCCGTTCGCTGTGGGGCCTGAGCGCCAATGAGCTTGAGCGCGAGGGCCGCCTGACCGAACCACTGCGCTATGATCCCGCGAGCGACCGCTACCTGCGCGCCAGCTGGGCAGAAGCCTTTGCCGCGATCGGCGCGCGGCTGCGCCAGATCGATCCTGCGGCGATGACGTTCTACGCCAGCGGCAAGGCGGCGCTCGAGCCGAGCTATCTCTACGCCGCATTCGCGCGCATGCTCGGGCACAACAACCTGCCCGACAGTTCCAACATGTGCCACGAGACCACCTCGGTCGGCCTCAAGAAGGTGATCGGATCGCCGGTGGGCACGTGCCAGCTGGAAGACCTGGAGCAGTGCGACGCGATCTTTTACTTGGGCCAAAATCCCGGCACCAATTCGCCGCGCATCCTCCATCCGCTGCAACAGGCGGTGAAGCGCGGCTGCAAGATCGTGACGTTCAACCCGCTCAAGGAAGCGGGGCTGGTCGAATTCGTCAATCCGCAAAGCCCGCTGGACATGCTGACGGGCAAGGCGACGCGGCTGAGCCATCTTTACCTGCAGGTGCGCCCTGGCGGCGATATCGCCGCGCTGATGGGCGTGTGCAAGCATGTGCTGGCGCGTGCCGAGCGGGAAGCGGGTTTGCTCGATCAAGGGTTTATCGACGCACATTGCCATGGTTTCGAGGCGTTCCGCGCCAAGCTCGATGCCACGGGATGGGACGCGCTGGAAGCCGCGAGCGGCGTGACCCGCGCCGAGATGGAAGCAGCCGGCGATGTCTATGCCGATGCCAAGGCGGTGATCGGTATCTATGGCATGGGGCTGACCCAGCAGGTGCACGGCAGCGAGGCGATCGGCATGCTGGTCAACCTGCTCCTGCTGCGCGGCAACATCGGGCGGCCGGGCGCAGGCTGCTCGCCCATTCGCGGCCATTCCAACGTGCAGGGCCAGCGCACCGTGGGCATTACCGAAAAGGTGGCCCTGGCGCCGGTGGAAACCTATCGCACCGCGCTGGGGCTGGAAACCCCGCCGCAGGATGGGCACAACACGGCCAAGTTCCTGGAAGCGCTGCAGGCCGGCAAGAACCGCGCCTATGTTGGATTGGGCGGCAACCTGGCCATGGCCGTGCCCGATCACGGCCAAATCCATGCCGCCTGGCGCGAGATGGACCTGACAGTGCACATCGCCACCCGGCTCAACCACACGCACCTGTTGCCGGGCAAGGAAAGCTGGATCCTGCCCTGCCTGGTCCGCTCGGAAGAGGATATCCAGGACAGCGGCAACCAGTTCGTCAGCATCGAGGACAGTTTCAGCCACATCTATAGCTCGATGGGCAAGCGCAAGCCGGCAAGCGAGCACCTGCTGAGCGAGACGGCGATCATCTGCGAACTGGCCAAGGCCAGCCTGCCGGAAAACCCGCGCTGGCAGTGGGATGCATGGCGCGGCGATTATGCGCGCATTCGCGATCTGATCGCGCGGACCTATCCCAAGGAGTTCTTCGACATGGACCGGCGCATGCATCAGCCCGGCGGGTTTTTCCGCGGCAACGATGCCCGCCGCCGGGTCTGGCATACCCAAAGCGGGCGGGCCGAGTTTACCGACCCCAGCGTACTCAACGCCGGCCCGCAGCATGAGGCAGACGATACGCTGCGCCTGGTCACGCTGCGGTCGAACGACCAGTTCAACACCACGGTCTATGGCATGAACGACCGGCTGCGCGGGCTTTCGGGAGAGCGCACGATCGCGTTGATGGCGCCGCAGGAAATCGCCCGGCTGGGCCTCGCCGAAGGGCAGCGCATCACCCTGGTGACGGCCGCCGATCCGGCCACGCGCCGTGCGGTGGGCGGGCTCAAGGTCGTGCCCTATGACCTGCCGGCGGGCACGGTGGCCGGCTATTTCCCCGAACTCAATGCCCTGGTGCCGCTGTCGCTGCGCGAAAAGCTGTCGGACACGCCGGCGTCCAAGGGTGTGCCGGTCAGGATCGAGGCCTGACCGGCCGCATTCCGGCCGCCGTCAGGCGGCCGGTTGGGATGCCGGCGCCTCGGCATGCGCCACGGGGCAGCCTTGCTGTGCTGCCACCCGGAAATCAGCCGAATGCCGATAGGCGCGCCGGCGCGCGCGGTTGATGCCGCCGAGCGGACGGTGCGCCTCCAGCCCGTTCCACGGCGAAAAGTGCAGGGTTTTATCGATCCGCTGCACTTTGTCGGCGCTCCAGCTGTCCTGCGGTTCCACCCGCAGCGTTGCCACCTGGACGAAGGGGGAAACGTCTTCGGGCCATTCCACGCTGGCATCTTCGACCGGCTGGCGATCGAGATCGCGCAGCAACTGCACTTCGAACGCCCATTCGCCGGTCAAGGTGGCGGCATCCTCGCGGATGGTTTCGCGCAGCCCATCGGGGCGGCCGCTGGTGTCGATTACTTTGCCAGACAGCGCAGTGAGCGCGGGCGAGAGCGGGCGCAGGCGGAACTTGGCAACGTGATCGCCATAGCGGAACGGGGTGGTGGAGAAATAGGTTTCGCCCAGCGGGTGAACCTGCGGCGCGCCACCCATGGCGGCAAGGGCGCTTGATTCCAGGCCAACCTTGCCCAGCGCACTGTTGATGAAGCCCAGCACCGTTGACAGCGCCACCTTGGCACCAGGCGCGCGATCAGTTGTGGCGGCCAGCAGTTTGAGCTTGCCGGCAAACTGATCGGCCCGCGCCGTCGCGAACACCGGGCCGTTGACGAACAGGAAGTCCTGCGCGTCCCCTTCCGCGGTTGGCAGGTAGGCCCCCGGCACCCCTTCCACTTTCAGTGCTAGGCCACGGGGCAGCACGACATTGTCATCCAGGATAT
This sequence comes from Novosphingobium sp. 1529, assembly GCF_040544855.1. Taxonomy (NCBI): domain Bacteria; kingdom Pseudomonadati; phylum Pseudomonadota; class Alphaproteobacteria; order Sphingomonadales; family Sphingomonadaceae; genus Novosphingobium; species Novosphingobium sp. 1529. The sequence goes on along the minus strand of NZ_JBEPKW010000001.1, from coordinate 520,301 downwards.
CACCCGGATTGGTGGAGATGCGCAGCGCCGCGTCATAACGGCCTGCCTGGGCAAACAGCCCCTGGGCAAGCTCGGGCGGCAGGTTGGCATCGACGGTGAACGTGCCTTCGAACAGGCCGTGCGCCTTGGCATGAACCGCGCGCACCGGCCGGCCATAGTCCTGCGCCGTGGTTTCGAGGATATGATCGAACGACTTTTCCAACGAGGCGTCGGTTTCCGCTTCGTTGTCTTCGATCTGTTCGAGGTCAGCAGAGTAGGCGATGGGGGGATTGGTCATCGACGGTATTCCTTTCAAAGCGCAGTGTCTGCGCCGGAAGCGAACGGATCGGGCAGGGCGGGCAGGATCTTGTCGAGCGTGAGCGGGAAGCTGCGCACGCGCACGCCGCAGGCGTTGTAAACCGCGTTGGCAATGGCGCCGGCTGCGCCGCAAATGCCCAATTCGCCCACGCCCTTGGCCTGGAGCGGGCTGGCTGCGGCATCGCGTTCTTCCAGCAGGATCACCTCGATTGCCGGCACGTCGGCATGCACCGGCACGTGATATTCGGCCAGGTCATGGTTGACGAGGTGCCCGTCGCGGGTATCGAACGCCAGCTCCTCTGTCAGCGCGCTGCCGATGCCCCAGACCATGCCACCCAGGCATTGCGAGCGCGCGGTCTTGGCATTGAGCACGCGGCCAAAGCCAAACGCGCCGGTCATCCGCCGCACGCGCACCTCGCCGGTGAAGGCATGGACCGCCACCTCGGCAAAAAACGCGCCATAGCTGGCCTGCGAGAATGACTTTGCGGTCTTGCCCGGCTTGATCGTGCCGGTTTCCGCGATGTCTTCGCCGTTCAGCAGATCGCGCAGCGGGCGCGCCGGCGCGTCGCCGCCGCTGGCCATGCCGTCTTTCAGAACCAGCGCATCGGCGTCGCAACCCAGCGCCTTGGCCAGCTTGGCGCGGATCGCCTCGCAGGCATACATCACGGCCGAACCGGTGGAGATGGCGCCGAAGCTGCCGCCTGAACCGGCACCAGCGGGGTGCACGGTGTCGCCCAGCTTCACGTCAACGCGCGCCATCGGCAGGCCCAGCATTTCGCCGGCGATCTGGCCGAGGATGGCATAGGAACCGGTGCCGATATCGGTCTGGTCTGATTCCACCACCGCGCTGCCATCTGCCTTGAGTGTGACCTGGGCCTTGGCCGGAACCATCATGTTGACGCGCGCGGCGCTCGCCACGCCCATGCCGATCCACCAATCGCCGTCCCGCGTCTGGCAGGGGCTGTCCCGGCGCGCGCTCCACCCGAACGCGTCGGCCCCCTGTTCCAGCGCCTGTGTCAACATGCGCGACGAATAGGGCGTGCCGGCCACCGGAACTTCGGCCGGCAGATTGCGCTTGCGCAGTTCGATCGGATCAATGCCGATCTTCTCGGCCAGTTCGTCCATCGCCGCTTCGAGCACTTGCATGCCCACCGCTTCACCCGGCGCGCGCACCGATCCGGCGGTCATGCGACTGATCCGCGCCACTTCCACCTTTAGCAGGCGGTTTTCGCCGCCATAAAGGAACTCGGTTGCCTGGGTGACCGGCTCGGCAAACTTTTCCCCGGGCAGGTTGGATACCAGTGCTTCATGCCCCAGGCCGATCAACCGGCCGGCGGGATCGGCCGCCAGGCGCACACGCTGCCGCGTTTCGGAGCGGCGCATCACGGTCTGGAACACCTGTTGCCGGCTCATCACCACGCGCACCGGGCGGCCCAATTCACGCGCGGCCAGCGCGGCCGCGACCGCTTCATGGGTGATGCCCAGCTTGGAGCCGAAACCGCCACCAACATAGGGTGCGATGATCCGCACCTTGTCGGCCGAGAGGCCCAGGCAGTCGGCAATTTCCTTCACGTTGTAGGACAGCATCTGATAGCTGCCGTGCAGGATCAGGCTGTCGCCCTGCCATTGCGCGATCGTGGCGTGGGGCTCCATCGCGGCGCTGGCGTGGCCGGGGGTGTCGTATTCCACGTCGACGGAAAAGGCCGCGTCCTGCATTGCCTGGTCAAGGTCACCGCCCTCAACCGGCTTGCTGCTGGATGGCGCTTCCACCTTCACACCCGGCGCGGCCGGATCGAACGGCACGGGATCGCCGTCGGCGTCGGTATAGTCGATCGGCAGGGCCAGGGCAGCGTCGCGCGCCTGCTCAAAGGTTTGGGCCACCACCAGCGCCACGGGCTGGCCAAAGTATTCGACCTTCGCCGCATCCTGTTGCGGCGCCTTCGCCGCCATGCCCTGCGCCGGGCGCCGCGTCATCGCCGGATCGGCGATTACCGCAATCACGCCCTCGCGCGCGAGCACGGCGTCGCGGTCGATCCTGCTGACCTGGCCCTGGGAAATGCTGGCCAAGACCAGCACGCCTTCGACGCAGCCATCGATGCGCCATTCGGCGGCATAGGTCGCCGTGCCGCTGACCTTGAGCGGCCCTTCGGGACGATCGAGCGGCTGGCCGATCACGCCTTGACGCATATGGTCGAGCAGGTTGCGTTCGTCGGGCTGGTTATACATGTCTGACAGGGGGAGGTGCATGGTGTTCAACCCTTCGTCGCTTGGGCCAGCGTCGCGGCCAGGGCCCGCGCGGCAAGGGGGATCTTGAAATCGTTGGCGCCAAACCCGCGCGCCTGGCGCAGCAGGATTTCGGCCGCCTGGTCGAACAGCGCGGGCGAGGGCTTCTCCCCGATCAGCGCCGCTTCCACGGCGCTGTCACGCCACGGCACGGTGCCCAGGCTGCCAAAAGCCAGCGCGCAGCGCGCAATGCGGCCTTCGTCCATGGTCACGTCTGCCGCCACGGACAAGAGGGCAAAGGCATAGGACGCGCGGTCGCGCACCTTGCGATAGACTTGGATTCCGCCGGTCGGCGCGGGCAGGCGCACTGCCGTGATCAGCTCGCCGGGCTGCAGCACGTTGTCGCGCGTCGGGTCATCGCCCGGCTCGCGGTGGAACATCGCCAGCGGAATCTGGCGGGGGCCGAACGGGCCTTCGGTCAGGACCACGGCGTCAAGCGCGAGCAAGGCCACGGCCATGTCGCCGGGATAGGTGGCGATGCATGCATCGCTGGTGCCGAGCACGGCATGGATGCGGTTGAAACCGTCGCGCGCGGCGCAGCCGCTGCCGGGCGCGCGCTTGTTGCAGGCCTGCGTGGTATCATAGAAATAGCCGCAACGGGTACGCTGGCACAGGTTGCCGCCGGTGGTCGCGCGGTTGCGCAGCTGCGGGCTGGCGCCGGCCAGGATCGCCTGGGCCAGCAGTGGCCAATCCTGGCGCACGCGCATGTCTGCCGCACAATCGGCGTTGGTGACCAGCGCGCCGATGCGCAGGCCCGTGCCATCGGGCACAATGCTGTCGAGCCCGGTGCGGCGGATCGAGACGAGGCGCTCGGGCGTCGCCACCTGCAGCTTCATCAGATCAACCAGGTTGGTGCCGCCGGCAATCGCCGTCGCGCCCTGGCCCATGGCGCTGAGCGCGGCCGCTGCGTTTGCGGCATGATCGAGAGTGAAGGGCTTCATGCCAGCGCCTCCGCCCCGATGACTTCTTCCAGCGCGGCGATGATGTTGGAATAGGCACCGCAGCGGCAGAGGTTGCCGCTCATCCGCTCGCGCAGTTCTTCGGCGGTGGGGATGGGTCGGGCGGCCACATCGGCGCTGACCGCGCTGGGCCAGCCCTGGGCCAGTTCGGCCATCAGCGCTTTGGCCGAACAGATCTGGCCGGGCGTGCAATAGCCGCACTGATAGCCATCATGCGATACGAACGCCTTCTGCAGCGGGGCAAGCGCGTCGGGCGTGCCGATGCCCTCGATCGTTTCGATGCTGTCGCCGTCATGCAGCGCGGCCAGCGAAAGACAGGAATTGATGCGCTTGCCATCGACCAGCACGGTGCAAGCGCCGCACTGGCCATGATCACAGCCCTTCTTGGTGCCGGTCAGGCCCAGGTCGTGGCGCAGCCAATCGAGGAGAGTGCGGCGGGGGTCTTGGGGCAGCGTCTGCGGCTGGCCGTTGACGTGCGCGGTTGGCAAAGTGGGGGCCATGGCCGGAAGCGGTCCTCGTCTTGGGGGAGAATGTGCGGTTCGAACGCGCAACAGGCGGCAACGATCCTGCACCGGGCAGAAAGGGCAGCGGCAGCCGCGCGCGCAGGGCTTGCCGCGCGCGGCGTGGCGTGTGAGGGAAATTCCCATCATGACCAACCCGATCCTGGCCACCGACAGCTACAAGCACAGCCACTTTCGCCAATATCCACCCGAAGCGCGGGTGATCAGCGCCTATGTGGAGGCGCGGGCCGGTGGGGCGAGCGACGTGGTCCTGTTCCTGGGGCTGCAACCCTATCTGATCGATTACCTGGGCCGCGCGGTGACCGGGGCGGATATCGACGAGGCCGAGGCCGTATGCGCCGCGCACGGCGTGCCGTTCAACCGCGCTGGCTGGCAGGCGATCGTGGATGACCACGGCGGCCACCTGCCGCTGGAAATCCGCGCCTTGCCCGAAGGCAGCGTGGTGCCGGCGGGCGTGCCGCTGGTGCAGGTGGAAAATACCGATCCGCGCATGCCCTGGCTCACCACCTTTGTCGAAACCGCGCTGCTGCGGGCGGTTTGGTATCCCAGCACCGTCGCCACGATGAGCTGGCAATGCCGCCAGGTGATCCGCGCCGGGCTGGAGCGAACGAGCGAGGACGTTGACGGGCAATTGCCGTTCAAGCTCCACGATTTTGGCGCGCGCGGGGTGAGCAGCGGGGAAAGCGCCGGGCTGGGCGGCCTGGCGCACCTCGTCAACTTCCAGGGCACCGACACGATGGAAGGGCTGCTCGCCGCGCGCCGCTATTACGGGGCAGACATGGCCGGCTTTTCCATTCCGGCGGCTGAACACAGCACGATGACCAGCTGGGGCGAAGCGCGCGAGGCAGATGCCTATCGCACCATGCTGGACGCATTCGATGGCCCTGGGCGGCTGGTTGCCGTGGTATCCGACAGCTATGACCTGGACGCGGCAGTGCAAGACATCTGGGGCAGCACGCTGCGCGACCATGTTCTGGCCCGCCAGGGTACGCTGGTAGTGCGCCCCGACAGCGGCGATCCGATCGAAACCCCGCTGCGCACGATTGCCAAGCTATGGGATGCCTTTGGCGGCACGACCAACGCCAAGGGCTTTCGCGTGCTCGACCCCCATGTGCGGGTGATCCAGGGCGACGGCATGACCGCCGAAACCATCGGCCGGTTGATCGAGCGGCTGATCGCGGCAGGCTTTGCCATCGACAATATCGCCTTTGGCATGGGCGCCGGCCTGTTGCAGAAGGTCAACCGCGATACGCTGCGCTTTGCCATGAAAGCCAATGCCATGCTTGATGCGCACGGCGTGTGGCATGACGTGTTCAAGCATCCTGCCACCGATCCCGCCAAGGCCAGCAAGGCCGGGCGCCAGGCGGTGGTGCTGCGCGATGGCGCGATGGTCGCCGCGCGGCGCGATGCGGTGGCGCCCGGTGATGACCTGTTGGTGCCGGTGTGGCGCAATGGCGAAATGCTGGTGCGGCATACATTCGACGCCGTGCGCGCGCGGGCCAAGGCAGGATTGGGTGGGTAGCCGCTCATGCAAAAGATCAAGCGGGACCCCGGACTTGATCCGGGGACCAGCTATTCCGTTTGAAATAAGCAAGCGCATGCGGGCGCGTGGAACTCGCTCGTACGGTTTTGGAGCTTAGCGGTCAATTTCCGGTGCTGAAGCGCGACGACGGGCTCGCACTGGATGAATTACATAAAGGATTATGACAAGCAAGTTGGCTAGTCGCAGGGTCATTTCGAGCGGCTTTCCTACCGCGGATCGAACGACAAAGTGCATTGGGAAAAGAAATTGCCCGATGAACACGGCGCAGAGTGAAATGCCAATCGCAAATCTTGTGCTGCGCTTCCAAGAAAACCTGACGGAAAAATACAGAATCGCGAATAAAATGAATTGCGACATTGCGCCGAAGATATCGGTCATAACGTTTTTCCTGCGGCTGGAGAACCTATCCTAGCGCAGTTTGCAATCCACGCAACTGGCCGCATCCCAGCGCTCAAACGCCGCTCCATCGCTCACACGCTGATCGGCGCCGGCGCGAAGCCTTCGGTGCCGAAGACGCGCAGATAGCGGGCGATTTCGGCTGGATCGCCGGTGGCCTTGGCGGGGTTGTCCGATAGTTTGACTGCGGGGCGGCCATTGGCGCTGGTGACCTTGCAGACCAGCGAGATCGGTTCGAGCGCGGTATCGCCATCGGGGGCGCAGCCGCGGAAATCGTTGGTGAGATTGGTGCCCCAGCCAAAGCTCATCCGCACGCGGCCGTGGAAGTGGCGATAGGTCTGCTCGATCGTGTCCACGTCCATCCCGTCGGAAAAGATCAGCAGGCGCTGGCGCGGATCGACGCCGTGCGCCTGCCACCAGGCGATGATCTGCTCGCCAGCGGGAATGGGCGGCGCGCTGTCGGGGCGAAAGCCGGTCCAGCCGGCCAGCCAATCGGGCGCGTGGCGCAGGAACGCGGTGGTGCCAAAGGCATCGGGCAGGGCGATCAGCAGGTTACCGTTGTAATGCTGGCGCCATTCTTCCAGCACGCGATAGGGCGCGCGGGCGAGATCGGCATCGCTTTGCGCCAATGCCGCAGCAACCATCGGGAGTTCATGGGCATTGGTGCCGATCGCCTCGAGATCGGCGTCCATCGCCAGGAGCACGTTGGACGTGCCGATGAAGCGCTCGCCCAGGCCTTCTTTCAGCGCCTCGACGCACCAGCGTTGCCACAGGAAACCATGGCGCCGCCGCGTGCCGAAATCGGAAAGGACCAGATCGGGCAGGGTGCGCAGCCGCTCCACCTTGTTCCACAGCTTGGCCTTGGCGCGGGCATAGGTCACATCGAGCGCGAACTTGCCCTTGTCGCGCAGTGCCGCGCGCGAGCGCAGTTCGTTGATGATCGTCAGGGCGGGGATTTCCCACATCGTGGTGTGGGTCCACGGGCCGGCGAAATGCAGTTCGAACTGCCCATCGTGCCGGCGCAATTCGTATTCGGGCAGATGGAAATCAGCCAGCCATGCCAGAAAATCGGGGCCGAACATCTGCTGGCGGCCATAGAAGCTGTTGCCGGCCAGCCAGATCAGCTCTTTCTTGGTAAACCGCACGGTGCGCGCGTGATCGAGCTGCGCGCGCAGTTCCGCCTCGTCGATCACATCGGCCAGGCGCACGCTGGTGGTGCGGTTGATCAGCGAAAAGGTGGTGGCCACATCCGGGTGCACATGCCGGATCATCTGCAGCATCAGCAGCTTGTAGAAATCGGTATCGAGCAGGCTGCGCACGATCGGATCGAGCCGGAAATTGTGATCGTAAGTGCGCCGGGCAATGTCGGTAAACGTCATGCCCTGTCCATACGCCATTGTTCGCGCATGGGAAGATGCGCCTGCCCACCATGCTGTGCGGGCAGGCGCGGAACGTGGTCAGCTAAAGGTCTGGCGCGGCAGGCCCAGCGGGTTGGTGGCCTGCAGCGCGGCGGGCAGCAGCGCATCGGGCAGCGCCTGGTAGCAGACCGGGCGCAGGAAGCGGTGGATCGCCATGGCGCCAACCGAGGTGGTGCGCCCGTCGCTGGTGGCGGGGAACGGACCACCATGGACCATGGTGCGGCTCACTTCCACGCCGGTGGGCCAGCCGTTGGCCAGGATGCGGCCTACCTTGCGTTCCAGCACCGGGATGAGCGGGGCGGCCAGGGCATGGTCCGCCTCATCCAGGTGCAGCGTGGCGGTCAGCTGACCTTCCAGCGCTTCGAGCAGTTGGGCGGTCTGCTCGGTGCTTTGCGCACGGACCACCAGCGACGACGGGCCGAACACTTCCTCGGTCAACACGGGATTGGCGAGCAGGTGGGCGGCATCGACAGTGAGCAGGCGCGCGGCGCCCTGTTGCGCGTCGCCATCGCTGCCGGCGGCCACCACAGTCACGCCCTCGCTGCCGGAAAGCGTGGCGATCCCCTTGGCATAGGCCGCCGCGATCGCGCCGGTCAGCATGACCTGCGGTGCAACGCCGGCCAGCGCCTGCGCGGCCGAGGCGAGGAAGCGATCCAGATCGGGGCTGTCGAGCGCGATGACCAGGCCCGGATTGGTGCAGAACTGCCCGGCAAACAGGCTGAGCGAGCCGACATAGGCCTTGCCCAGGTCTTCGGCGCGGGCGGCCAGCGCGGCGGGGAACAGCAGGACCGGATTGATCGACGACATTTCGGCATAGACCGGGATCGGCTCGGGCCGCGCGGCCGCCACGGCCATCAGCGCCAGGCCACCCCGGCGCGAACCGGTAAAGCCCACCGCCTTGATGGCCGGATCGGCCACCAACGCGGTGCCGATGTCGTTGCCCGGCCCCTGGACCAGGCTGAACACACCGCCGGGCAGGCCGCACTGGGCCACGGCCTCGGCAATGGCTTCGCCGGCCAGACGCGAGGTGCCGGGGTGGGCCGGGTGTGCCTTGACCACCACCGGGCAGCCGGCGGCGAGGGCAGAGGCGGTGTCGCCACCGGCAACGCTGAACGCCAGCGGGAAGTTGGATGCGCCGAACACCGCCACGGGGCCAAGCGCAATGGCGCGCGAGGCCAGCGCCGGGCGGGGAAGGGGCTGGCGATCGGGCAGGGCCGGCTCGATCATCGCGCCAGCCCAGGTGCCTTCGCGCACGACCGTGGCAAACAGCCGCAGCTGGCCGGTGGTGCGGCCCAGTTCGCCGGCCAGGCGGCCCTGCGGCAGGCCGGATTCCAGCATGGCGCGGGCGATGATTGCCTCGGCGCGGGCCTCCAGCGCGGTGGCAATCGCTTCCAGGAATACAGCGCGCGCGGCTGGCGTGGTTTCGCGATAGGTATCGAATGCCGCGCCCGCCAGCGCACAGGCCTGCGCGATATCGGCCAGCGGCGTCACGGCAAAATCGCCGTCCAGCGACTGGCCGGTGGCGGCGGCCATGCCGGTGAAGGTTTCGCTGCTGGTGCGGTCTTCGCCGCCGATCAGATAGGCACCGTTCATGGGCGCAAGTTCCTTTGCCGTTGTGCGCAGCACGCCGCGCGGTCTGGCCAAGGCAAATAGGGTGTTCAGTTTGGTTGCGCTACCATCAATATTGCCCGTGGGTGAGAAAGGCCGTGATCCGTGCTTCCTCGTCGGCGATATCCAGGCCGCGCTGTGCCAGCCAGGTATCGTTGAAGCAGGTGGAGGCATAGCGTTCACCGGAATCGCACAGCAGCGTGACGATCGAGCCATGCTGGCCGGCACGGGCCATGTCGCTCGCCAGCCGCGCGCAGGCGATCAGGTTGGTGCCGGTCGATCCACCCACGCGGCGGCCAAGATGGCGCGACAGCGCACGCGCCGCCGCGATCGAGGCGGCGTCTTCGACCACTTCCATCCGGTCGATCACATTGGGCACGAACGAGGGTTCCACGCGCGGGCGACCAATCCCCTCGATCACGCTGCAGGCGCCATCCTTGCGCACGATCGCGCGATCGTGCCAGTGGCGGTGAAATACCGAATGGGCAGGATCGGCCACGCAGATGCGCGTAGCGTGGCGGTGATAGCGCACGAAGCGACCCAACGTGGCCGAGGTGCCGCCCGTGCCGGCACCACACACGATCCAGGTGGGGATCGGCGCCGGCTCGCGGGCCATCTGGGCAAAGATGCTTTCGGCGATGTTGTTGTTGCCGCGCCAGTCCGTCGCGCGTTCGGCAAAGGTGAACTGGTCCATGTAATGGCCACAGCGCTCATCGGCCAGGCGCTGCGCCTCGCCATAGACGGCGGTGGGGTCGGCCACCTTGTGGCACTGGCCGCCCAGTGCCTCGATCGCGGCGATCTTCTCGGCGGCGGTGGTGGCGGGGATCACTGCAACGAACGGCAGGCCCAGCATGCGCGCGAAATAGGCTTCCGATACGGCGGTGGAGCCGGAGGACGCCTCGACTACGGTCGTGCCTTCGCCGATCCAGCCGCTGCACAGGGCATGCAGGAATAGCGAGCGGGCCAGCCGGTGTTTGAGGCTGCCGGTCGGGTGGCTGCTTTCATCCTTGAGGTAAATGGCAACGCCGGGCAGCGCGGGCAGATCGAGCGGGATCAGGTGGGTATCGGCGCTGCGGGCATAGTCCGCCTCGATCCTGGCGATCGCCCAATCGGCCCAGCGGCGCGGCGCCTTGTCCATTCCGACCGTTGCCATCTGCCGTGCGTGCATTGCAAAAACCCCCTGCTCTATATCCGGGCGCAGCATAGCAGCGGGGACAGGGCAGGGGGTTGCAAAGATTGCGGCGCATTGGCGTGCGTGTGCAATCCAGATGCACGATCGTGAAATTTGGCGTACCTCCCTTGCAAGGGAGGTGCTGCCCGATCATTTCGGTTCGACGTGGCCGCCAAAGCCATAGCGCATGGCCGACAAGACCTTGTCGCCAAATGTGGTTTCCATGCGGCTGCGATAGCGGGCAAACAGTGCGGCCGAGAGCACGTAGGCCGGCACCGCTTCTTCCATCGCGGCTTCGACCGTCCAGCGGCCTTCGCCCGAATCCGCCACGTTGCCCGAAAACTGGTCGAGCGCATGGTCGCGCGCGAGGGCGTCTGCCGTCAGATCAAGCAGCCAGGAGGCGACCACGCTGCCGCGCCGCCAGGTTTCGGCGATATCGGGAAGGTTCAGGTCAAAGCGTTCGTCTTCGGGCAGCTTGTCCGAAGCCTTGGCCTTGAGGATGTCGAACCCTTCGGCAAAGGCGGCCATCATGCCGTATTCGATGCCGTTATGGACCATCTTGACGAAATGGCCCGCGCCAGCTGGCCCGGCGTGGAGATACCCCTTTTCCGGGCGCGGATCGGCATCGTCGCCACGGCCTGCCGTGCGCTCGATCGTACCCATGCCCGGGGCCAGCGATTCCAGGATCGGGTCGATCGCGGCGACGGCCTCGGCCGGGCCACCGACCATCATGCTGAAGCCGCGGTCAAAGCCCCAGACCCCGCCAGACGTGCCGACGTCGACATAGGCGATGTCCTTTTCCGCCAACACCTTGGCGCGGCGGATATCGTCCTTGTAGAACGAATTGCCGCCGTCGATCAGGATGTCGCCAGGGGCGGCAAGATCGGCCAGCTGGGCGATGGTGGTTTCGGTGATCTCGCCAGCGGGCAGCATGACCCAGAACACCTTCTGGCCCTCGAACTTGGTGGCGGCATCCTCCAACGAGGTAGCGGCAATCGCGCCGTGCTCGGCCAAGGCCGCGACAGCCTCCTTGGCCACGTCGAACGCAACGATTTCATGGCCGGCGCGCATCAGGCGGCGGGCAATCCCGGCGCCCATGCGGCCCAGGCCGATGATGGCAACACGCATGCAAGCAATCTCCTGTCGAACTTTTCAATCCGGCCGCGAGCCAGCGCCGGTTCCTGGACGGCTCAGCGGCTTTTCGCGATGGCCTCGTGCGCCAGCTTGACGACGTTGTCACGCGTGAAGCCGAACTTTTCCTGAAGTTTGGCGAGCGGGGCCGAGGCGCCGAAGGTGGACATGGTGACCATCGCACCGTCCATGCCGACATAGCGATCCCACCCCAGCGAGCCGGCTTGTTCCACCACCACGCGGGCGCGCACCGCACGCGGAAGCACGCTTTCGCGCCAGGCGGCATCCTGTTTTTCAAAGCGATACCAGCTGGGCATGGAGACCACACGGGCGCGCACGCCCTCATCGCACAGGCTGCGCCAGGCCTCTACCGCCAGCGGCAGTTCGGAACCCGTGCCGATCAGGATGACCTCGGGATCGGCATCGCCGGCGCCGGGGCAATCAGCGAGGACATAGGCGCCGCGCGCCACGCCCTCTGCGCTGGTCAGTTCTTCCCGATCGAGCGTGGGGATCGCTTGGCGCGAGAGAATCAGCGCAGTGGGGGTGTGCGTGCTTTCCAGCGCCAGGCGCCAGGCCACGGCCACTTCGTTGGCATCGCCCGGGCGAATGGTATCGAGGCCGGGAATGGCGCGCAGCGTGGCCAGGTGCTCGATCGGCTGGTGCGTGGGGCCATCCTCGCCCACGCCGATGGAATCGTGCGTGAAGACAAACACCGTGGGCACTTCCATGATCGCGGCAAGGCGAATGGGCGCGCGCATATAGTCGGCAAAGACCAGGAACGTGGCGGTGTAGGGCCGCAGGTATGACAGCGCCATGCCGTTGGCGATCGCGCCCATGGCATGTTCGCGCACGCCGAAATGCAGGTTGCGGCCAGCGCGATCTTCGGGAGAGAACGAGGGCGCGCCCGTGATCTCGGTCTTGGTGGAGGGTGACAGATCCGCCGCGCCGCCGATCAGCGCGGGCACATGCGGCGCCAGGGCATTGAGCACTTTGCCACCCGCCTCGCGCGAGGCCATGCCCTTGGCATCTGCGGGGAAGCTGGGCAGCGCATCCTGCCAGCCTTCGGGCAGGCGTCCGCCGCGTAGCAGGTCCAGCTCCTTGGCCAGGGCGGGATAGACCGCGCGATAGCGTTCGACCATCCCCTCCCACGCCTCGCGCAAGGGTCGGCCACGCGCGTCGATCGCGCCGGAAAACGCTTCCTTCACGCCATCGGGCACGTAGAACGCCTTGTCCTGAGGCCAGCCATAAGCGGCCTTGGTGGCGCGCACGCCGTCTTCGCCCAGCGGTTCGCCATGGGCCTTGGCGCTGCCGGCGCGGGGGCTGCCCCAACCGATCACCGAGCGGACGATGATCAGCGTCGGGCGGTCGGTGGTTTCGCGAAAACGTGCGAACGCCGCGTGCAGGGCGGGCAGATCGTTGGCATCATCGACATGCAGCACCTGCCACCCGTAGGCGGCAAAGCGGGCGCCGACATCCTCGGTAAAGGCGATCTGGGTCGACCCTTCGATCGAGATGGTGTTGCTGTCATAGATCCAGCACAGGTTTGAGAGGCGCAGATGCCCGGCGAGCGATGCCGCTTCGCCCGAAACCCCCTCCATCATGTCGCCATCGCCGCACAGGGCATAGACGTTGTGATCGAACAGCGGGAATTCATCGCGGTTGAAATGCGCGGCCAGGCTCTGTTCGGCCATCGCCATGCCAACAGAATTGGCCACGCCCTGGCCCAGCGGGCCGGTGGTGGTCTCCACCCCGGTGGTCATGCGGTATTCGGGGTGGCCAGGGGTCTTGCTGTCCAACTGGCGGAACTGCTCGATATCGGCCAGGCTGACGGCGGGCTTGCCGGTCTTGGCGCCATCGGCGTCGATCTCTTCCACGCCGGCCAGATGCAGTACGGCATAGAGCAGCATCGAGGCGTGGCCAACCGACAGCACGAAGCGATCGCGGTTGGGCCAATCGGGGCAGGCCGGATCGGTGCGCAGCACATCGCGCCACAGGGCATAGGCCACCGGCGCTAGCGCCATCGGCGTGCCGGGATGGCCCGAATTGGCCTTTTGCACGGCGTCCATCGCCAGGGTGCGGATCGTGTCGATCGCCAGGCGATCGTCGTGCGACTGCATGTCGGCCGCCGGGGGGTGAAAGGTTGGGGCGCTGTCTGTCATCAAAGGATGTCCCGATAGGGCGGCCTGCGGCGCGCGGGGTATGAGGCAAGCAACGACCAAGGGCGTGCCCGGTTTCGCGGGCGTGGTGGGCCAACTGTGTTTTTTGCCTTTTTGTGCAGGAGCCTGTGCCGCGCTGCGGCGTTTGTTGCGGCATGGCGCTTGCCGACAAGAAGGATGCCGTGATGCCCCCTGCCGATCGACCCAACGACAGCCTGAGCGATGAAGATGCCTTGCGCGCGCGGGTTGATGCGGCGGTGCTGCCGCCGCCGATCGTTGGGTTCTGGCAGCGTGCGCATGTCCAGCTAAAACCCGATGCCACGCGCACCGTGCTGCGGCCGTTTGATCTGGCCTATCCCGAAGGCTTTGGCAAAGAGCCGGGTGACCGCGTGCGCGCCATCGTTGATCGCATTGCCGGGCTTGACGATGACGCGGTGACCCAGGCGCTGGCCTATATGAAGGAGCTGCTTGACGCCCGGCATCGCGACGTGCTGGCAACGCTGGAGCGGCGGGTGAGCGAGATCACCGCCATCGCCCCGCAGACCGCGCAACTGGGCATCGGTCAGCGCCTGCTGGTGGGCGGCATGTTCCTCCAGGAATATGCGTTCGAGGCGGCGGCCCTGTTCAACCCCACGATCGTGCCGGCCCCCGATCAGAGCGACGCGCCGCCCGGCGGCATGCGCTTTATCTGCGCGCTGCGTGGCATTGGGGAGGGGCACGTATCCTCGATCACCTTCCGCACCGGCTGCTGGGATGGCACTGCCGGGGTGACGATCGATCCGCCAGCGCCACTGGCCGCCTCGCCACGCATTGATGCGCAGGACGAAGACGGCACCGCACTGCGCCTGCATTTCGATAGCGCGCAAGACGTGTCGGAAGCCGTGCTCTTTCCGATGACGGCGGCGCAGGCGCGCGGGCTGGAAGACCTGCGCCTGGTGCAGTTCAGGCAGGACGATGGCACGGCCTGCTATCACGGTACGTTCACCGCGTTTGACGGGGTGACCGGGCGCACGCAGATGCTCTCGACCAGCGATTTTCGCCGGTTCGACATCCGCACCCTGACCGGACGCGTGGCGTTGAACAAGGGCATGGCGCTGTTCCCCCGCCAGGTGGGCGGGCGCTATGCCATGATCGGGCGGCAGGACAACGAAAACATCTGGCTGATGCGATCAGACAGCCTGTGGCACTGGGACGAGGCGGAGCGGATCGTCTGCCCGCGCCATGTCTGGGAATTCGTGCAGATGGGCAATTGCGGCCCGCCGATCGAGATCGACGAGGGCTGGCTGCTGATGACTCATGGTGTGGGGCCGGTACGCAACTACACCATCGGCGCGGTGCTGCTCGATCGTGATGACCCATCGCGCGTGCTGGGCCGGGCGCGGCTGCCGCTGCTGCGCCCTGGCCCGGAACAGCGCGACGGCTATGTGCCCAACGTGGTCTATAGCTGCGGCAGCCTGGTGCTCGGCCGCCGCCTGCTGGTGCCCTATGGCATTGCCGACAACTTCGCGAGCTTTGTCAGTTGCGATCTCGATCCACTGCTGGTGGAGATGGATTGACCTATATCGTATTGCGATATAAATGCCGGCGCCGAGGAGAACGCCATGGCAGATCACACATCATCCCGCGAATGGGCCGCGCCGGGCTGGCGCAAGGCCGATCACAGCGCCGATATGCGCATGGTGGTGCTGGCGGCGATGGCCATGGTCGTGGGCACCGGCGGCGCGCTGGGTGCCTGGGCGCTGATGCGGTTGATCGCCATCGCCACCAACCTGTTCTGGTTTGGCCGGCTGTCCACGGCGCCGGTCGTTCCCGGTGACGCCCATCTGGGCGTGTTGATCGTGGCAGTGCCGGTGGTGGGCAGCCTGATCGTCGGCGTGATGGCGCGCTATGGCTCTGACAAGATCAGGGGCCACGGCATTCCCGAGGCGATCGAGACGATCCTCTATGGCGAAAGCCGGCTCTCGCTCAAAGTCGCGTTGCTCAAGCCATTATCGTCCGCCATCTCGATCGGCAGCGGTGGCCCGTTTGGCGCGGAGGGGCCGATCATCATGACCGGCGGCGCGATCGGTTCGCTGTTTGCGCAGTGCTTTCATCTCAGCGCGGCCGAGCGCAAGACACTGCTGGTGGCGGGCGCTGCGGCCGGGATGACCGCGATTTTTGCCACTCCGCTCGCTGCCGTGCTGCTGGCGGTGGAAGTGCTGCTGTTCGAATGGAAGCCGCGCAGCTTCGTGCCGGTGGTGATGGCCGCGCTGGTGGCCCATGCCTGGCGGCCGCTGCTGCTGGGCGCGGGGCCGATGTTTGCCCTGGCGGCTGGCGTGGCCCCGGTACCGGGCGTGGTGGGCCTGGCCGGTGCCCTGGCGCTGGGCGTGGTTGTCGGGCTGGAAGCGGCGGCGCTGTCGTGGCTGCTTTATCGCGTGGAAGACCTGTTCCACCGCCTGCCGCTGCACTGGATGTGGTGGCCGGCGCTTGGCGCGGTGGCCGTGGGCCTGGGTGGCCTCGCTGATGCGCGCGTGCTGGGTGCGGGCTATGGTACGATCCAGGCGCTGCTGGATGGCGCCTTGCCGGTGCGGGTGGTGATGACGCTGTTGTTGCTGAAAGCCACGGTGTGGCTGGTGGCGCTGGGATCGGGCACATCGGGCGGTGTGCTGGCGCCGCTGCTGATCCTGGGCGGCGCGGCCGGCTTTTTGGCGGGCCAGGTGCTGCCCGGTGGGGCGGCGGCCTGGGCGCTGCTGGGCATGGCCGCGATCATGAGCGGCGCGATGCGCGCGCCCTTGACCGGCGCCCTGTTTGCCGCAGAACTGACCGGGCGGTTCGACCTGCTGCCCGCCGCTTTGCTGGCCGCAGGGGCCGCCTATGGCGCCAGCGTGTTGATCATGCGGCGCTCCATCCTGACGGAAAAGATCGCGCGCCGTGGCCGGCATATCCTGCAGGAATACACCGTCGATCCGCTCGATCTGGTTCAGGCCGGGCAGATCATGGCCCAAGGCGTCGATACCCTGCCCGGCACGATGACGATCGCGCAGGCGACGCAATTCCTGTCGGGCCCGGCGCGCTATCGCAGCTATCCGGTGGTCGATGCTGGCGGGGTGCTGCTCGGCATGGTGTCGCGCGCCGATGCGCTGCGCTGGCAGGGCGACCTGGCCCTGGCCGAGGTGCGCCTGGCCGATGCCGTGTCTGACGCCGGGCAGGTGGTGGTGCATGCCGATACGCCGGCGGGCGCGGTGGCCGATCTGATCCTGGAAAGCGGCGAGGGCCGCCTGCCGGTGGTGGAACCGGGCAGCGGCCGCGTAATCGGGCTTGTCACGCGGCACGATCTGCTCAAGGCACGCGGCCGCGCGCAGCAGGCCGAAACCGGCCGCAGCCGCTTTGCCGCCATGCCTGCCTGAAGAGACACGCCGCCAATGACCGAGCCTGATCCTATGCCAGCGCCCTTGGGCGACGAAGACTATGCGGCGCTGGCCGATTTTCGCTTTGCGCTGCGCCAGTTTCACGCCTTTAGCGAGGCGCACGCCCAGGCCGCCGGCCTCACCCCGCAACAGCACCAGGCGTTGCTGGCCATTCGCGCCGGGCAGGCCGGCACGGTAACCGTGGGCCATGTGGCCGAGCGGCTGATCCTCAAGCCCCACAGCGTCACGGGCCTGATCGATCGCCTGGTCGCGCTGGGCCTGGTAGAGCGGCGGCCGGCTCCAAACGATCGCCGCCAGGCGCTGCTGGCGTTGACGCCGCAGGCCGATGCGGCGCTGGCGGCGCTTTCGGCGGTGCACCGTGAAGAGATCAGGCGCTTGCGGCCCATGCTGACGGCGCTGTTGGCGCGCGTTGACCGCATCGGCGGCGCGGCGCAGGAGGGATAAGGGACAATGCACGGGGGAGACTACGGGGCGTGAGCACAAGCGCGCGTTGGCATGGTGCCTTTGGCTGGGCGGGGGTGCAGCCGCGCCCGGCGGCCTGGCGGCTGGTTCATGCCTTTATCGGTGCCGTGTTCGGCATTTTCATCACGGGCTTTGTCATGCATCGCTGGGCCGCCGGGCAGGCGGTATCGGTGCCGCTGCTGGTGGCGCCGATGGGCGCTTCGGCCGTGCTGCTGTTCGGCGTGCCGGCCAGCCCGCTGGCGCAGCCCTGGGCGATCATCGGCGGCAACACGGTTTCGGCGCTGTGCGGCATCTTCTGGGCGCGATCTTTAGGCGATCCGACGCTGGCAGCCGGCCTGGCGGTGGCGAGCGCCATTGTGATGATGAGCCTGCTGCGCTGCCTGCATCCGCCCGGCGGCGCCGTGGCGCTGACGGCGGTGATCGGTGGCCCGGTGATCGCGGCGGCAGGCTGGCATTTCGCGCTGATGCCAGTGGCCATCAACTGCCTGCTGCTGGTGGCGGCTGGCTGGCTTTATAATCTCGCCACCAGGGGCAATTATCCCCACCATGTTCGCGCCGTGGCAGACCCTGCTACTGCGCCGGCCGCCGGCTACACCATGGCGGACGTGGAAGCGGTGCTGGCGCAATACGATGAACTGCTCGACGTCAGCAGCGAAGACCTCGACGCGCTGTTTCGCCAGGTGGAGGGGCGCGCCTATCGCCGCCTGCACGGGGTTATCCGCTGCGAACAGATCATGCGGGCTGACGCCACCACGATCGCCCCCGACGCGCTGTTGGATGTGGCGGCGCGCACGCTGGCTGCCCATGGCGAAAGCCTGCCGGTGGTGCGGGCCGACGGCCATGTTGCCGGCCTGTTGCGCGCCGACCAACTGGCTGTGGCCGCCGCCAGCGCTGGGCAGGATGCAACGGTTGCGTCTGTGATGGACGCAGCCCCGTGCCTGGCTAGCCCGGATCGCGCGATCGATGAACTGCTGCCGATCCTGTCGGGCGGCTTGCACCGCGAAGCCGTGGTGGTGGACGGGCAAGGCCGCTTCCTCGGCCTGATTGCCCAAACCGACCTGCTTGCCGCCCTGTGGCGCGGGCACATTGCCGAGGAAATCGCGCGGCATGCGGGATAGGGCGTTGCAGCGATGATCCAAAGGTTCAAGCGGGACCCCGGATCAAGTCCGGGGTGACGGTAAGTTCATAGATTACCTATATTTCCTCGTCACCCCGGACTTGATCCGGGGGCCAGCTGTTTTGTCGGCGCATCCCGTCAGGCGAACCCCTACCGCGCGGCGGCCTGGCGCAGCCACGCGTTGACTCGCGCCACGTCGGCGGGAAGGGGGCGGGACAGCGGCTCTACCAGATGGTATCCACGCGGGCTTGATAGCGGTCGCTCGGTCAGGCGCACCAGGTTGCCGGCGCGCACCAGATCGTCGATCAGCGGGGACCAGCCCAGCGCCACGCCCTGGCCGAGCATCACGGCCTGCAACACGATCTGATAGTTGTTGAACGCCAGTTCCTGCTTGGTGGCGGGCGGTGGCACGCCCATGCCGGCAAACCAGTCTGCCCAGTCGAACCAGCGGGTTGGCCCCGCGCCGCGCAGATGCAGCAGGCGCATGCCGGCCAGTTCTGCCGGGGGCAGCGGGGCTGTGCGCGTGCCGAGATAGCTCGGCGCGCAGACCGGAAAGACCTCTTCGGCAAACAGGCGATGGGCGCGGCAACCGGGCCATTGGCCATTGCCGAACAGCACGGCAAGGTCGAACTCGGTGCCCAGCGCGTCGCTTGTGCCCTGCCAGGTGATCAGGCGGATTTCCACTTCGGGCATCAGGTCGCTCAACTCGCCGATGCGCGGCATCAGCCACCATGCGGCAAAGCCGAAATCGGTGAGGATCGTGACAGTGCGGGTGCCCTTGTGCCGCCGCGCGCTGGCCACGCCGCTGGCCAGGGACTGCAGCCCTTCTTCCACGCGCGGCAGCAGCCGCTCTCCCGCCTGCGTCAGTTCCACGCCGCGATGGTGGCGGGCAAACAGGGTCACGCCCAGTTCTGCCTCAAGATGGCCGATATGCTGGCTGATCGCGGCCTGGGTCATCGCCAGTTCGCGTGCCGCGCCCGAAAAGGTGCCGCGCCGGGCCGCGGCCTCGAACACCAAAAGGCCGCGCAGAGGCAGGCGTGCATAGGTTCCAGGCGCAAGCTCCACTTATGCCCCCTTAAGCAGACAACGGCTTCACCGCTGCTCTGCCTTGGTTCTAGCTTATGCCTTGCGATTTGCCAGAAGGGATTGATGGGGATGACCGAGGCGCCGAATTTTCTGTTCCTCATGGCCGACCAGATGATGGCCGATGCCTTGCCGTTCATGGGGCAATGGCCGGTCCATGCGCCAAGGCTGGCGGCGCTGGCAGAACGTGGCGTGGTCTTTGCCAATGCCTATTGCCCCAGCCCGCTGTGCGCGCCCTCGCGCTTTTCGCTGATGGCCAGCCAGTTGCCCTCGCGCATCGGTGCCTATGACAATGCCGCCGAATTTGCCGCCGATACGCCCACGATGGCGCATTATCTGCGCGCCGGCGGGTGGCACACGATCCTGGCGGGCAAGATGCATTTCGTTGGCCCCGACCAGTTGCACGGGTTTGAAGAACGGCTGACCACCGACATCTATCCCGCCGATTTCGGCTGGACGCCCGACTGGTCGCGCCCCGATCATCGGCCAACCTGGTATCACTCGATGGATTCGGTCGTCACTGCCGGGCCGACGGTGCGCACCAACCAGATCGATTTCGACGAGGAAGTGGTTTTCACCACGCGGCGCAAGCTGTTCGACATTGCGCGCGATCCGGTGAAGCGGCCGTTTTTCCTGGTCGCCTCGCTCACCCATCCGCACGATCCCTTTGCCATCCAGCGCCGCTATTGGGACCTCTATGACGGCGTCGAAATCCCCATGCCGCGCATCGGGCGCGATGACGTGGTTGATGATCCCCATGCGCAGCGGCTGCGCCATGTGTGCGGCACCGACCTGATGCCGGTGACCGAGGAACAGGTGCGGGCCGCGCGGCGCGCCTATTTTGGCGCGATCAGCTTTGTCGACGAACAGTTCGGCCTGATCCTCGATACGCTGGAAGAAACCGGCCTGGCTGAAAACACCGTGGTGGTGGTGAGCGGCGACCATGGCGAGATGCTGGGCGAGCGCGGGCTGTGGTACAAGATGAACTTCTTCGAAAACGCCGCGCGGGTGCCGCTGCTGGTCCATGCCCCGGCCCGCTTTGCCGCGCGGCGGGTCGAGGCGGCGGTATCCACGCTCGATATCCTGCCCACGCTGCTCGATCTGGCAGGATTGCCGCCCGCCGATGCGGCCCCGATCGACGGGCACAGCCTGGTGCCGCACCTGCGCGATGAAGACGGCCACGACCTGGCGCTGGGCGAATACCTGGGCGAAGGGGCGATCGCGCCAGTGGTGATGATCCGGCGCGGAGACTGGAAGTTCGTGCACTGCCCGACCGATCCTGACCAGCTTTACAACCTGGCCGACGATCCTGACGAGACCTGCAACCTTGCCGCTGAGCCGGCCCAGGCCGATCGCGTGGCGGCCTTGCGCGCGGAAGTGGCCGAGCGCTGGAACCTGCCGCTGATCGAAACGCAGGTGCTGGCCAGCCAGAAACGCCGCCATCTGGTGGCGCGGGCCAATGCGGCCGGGGCCTTGACCCATTGGGACCACCAGGTGCCGCGCGATGCCTCGCGCGAGTATATCCGCGCGCATATGGATCTGGAATTGCTGGAAGCGGTTGCGCGCTTCCCGCGCGTGCGCTTCGATTGATCGCCTGGCAGGCCAGCGCATCGCGCACATACGGGGGGAGGCGGCAATGGGGGTAGCGATGGCAGGATCGGCCGATGCGGCCCCTGGCACTGTGGCGGCGGGATCTGGGGGCCCGCGCCCGGCGCTCTCGCTCGCGGCGATCGGTGCGGGCACGGCCGCGGCGCATATCGGCAACAATTTCACCACCTTCCTGGTGGGCGGGTTGATCGATGCCTATGGCTTTACCGCCGGGGCGATGGGCCTGTTCGCGATGCTGGAAACGCTGGCCTATGGCGCGGCGATGCTGGGCGTGGCGCGTTGGGGCAACCGGCTGGCGCCGCGTTGGTTGGCGCTGGGCAGCACGGTGCTGGTGGTGGCGGCCCAGGCGCTTTCCGGGCTGGCCGGATTGCTGCCGCTGCTGCTGGCCGGGCGGCTGGCCACCGGCTTTGGCTTTGGCGTGATGAACGGGGCGGTCAACCTTGCCGCCGGGCGCACCGCGCATCCGGCGCGGGCCATTTCGGTGGGGATCGCCTGCCAGACCGTGCTGTTTGCCCTGGTCAACATTGCCTTGCCGCAAGTGGCGGCGCGCCATGGCCTGATGGCGATGTTTGGCGCGCTGGCTGGTCTGTCCTTGCTGCTCGGCCTGGGCACGCTGGCGCTGCCGGCCACGGCCCTGCCCAAGCCTGCCGGCGCGAGGGCGCAGCGGCCGATCAGCCCGGCGGGATGGCGCCTGTTGCTGGCCATGGGCCTGTTTGCCGGGGGCAGCCTGTCGATCTGGCCGTTCATGGAACGCGCCGCCCACGCCATTGGCCTGCCCGCCACCACGTTTGGCTGGTTTCAATCGCTCGCCACGATCACCAGCGCCCTGGGCAATGCAGCGCTGGCCGTGGCGATCACCCGCCTGCCGCGCCGCGCGCTATTGGGCGGTGGGCTGATTGCCTGTGCGCTGTCGTGCGCGCTGTTGACCACGGCGGGCATTGCCTGGGTCTTTGCCGTGGCGCTGGTGGTGTTCAATGCCAGCTGGTTCATCGCCTATCCGATGTTGCTGGGCCTGGCCTATGACCAGGAACCCGATGGCCGGCTGGCGGTGATGATGACGGCCACCTGGCTGCTGGCGCAATCGGTCGGCGCGCTGGGGGCGGGCCTGCTGGCCGATGCCACGGGATCGTTTGCCGGGGTTGGGCTGGTGGGGTTTGCCGGTTGCGCGCTGGCGCTGGGCCTGGCCATGCCGCTGGCGCGCGCCCGGCCGCACTGTCCCTGAGATGGTCTGCGCCCTTGACAGTGTGGCTGGGGCGCTCTCTGTGCTGGGGGAATGACCGCCGCTGCCGATCCTTCGCCGCCCGCCCTGCCGATGCACGAGCGCATCCGCCAGGAAATCGAGGGCCGCATCCTGGCCGGTGACCTGCGCCCGGGCGAACGCATCCCCTCGGAACTGGAACTGATGGCGCACTATGGCTGCGCGCGGATGACGGTGAACAAGGCGCTGTCACGTCTGGCGGAAAGCGGGTTGCTCGATCGGCGCAAGCGTGCCGGCACATTCGTGGCGCGGCCGCGCACGGTTTCCATGGTGCTGGATATTCCCGATCTGGCGCAGGAAGTGCAGGGGCGCGGGCAGGCCTATGGCTTTCGCCTGCTGTCGCGCAGCCTGGGCGATACCGCCAGCGATGCGGAAGCGGCGGCCGAACTCGGCCCGGTCGGCCCGATCCTGCGGCTGTCGGGCCTGCACCTGGCCGATGGCGCGCCGCTGGCATTGGAAGAGCGCGTGATCAACCTGGCGCTGGTTCCCGGCATGGCCGAGGTGGATTTCACCACCGATCCCCCTGGCGGCTGGCTGTTGCGGCACATTCCCTGGACCGAGGCGGAAAACCGCATCGGCGCGGTGTCGGCCAGCCGCGACCAGGCGCGCGCCCTGGGCGTTGCTGCGGGTGCCGCCTGCCTGGTGGTGGCGCGGCACACCTGGCGCGGGGCCGATAGCGTCACGTTCGTGCGTCAGACATTCGTGGCCGGCGCCTATGAACTCGTGGCGCGGTTCGGCCCGACCCGATAAGCCGTGATCTTGCGCTGATCCTGCAGATGCTGCACGATCAGCGCATGGATAGGATCGATCACCGCATTCTTGCGCATCTTCAGGCCGATGCCTCGGCCAGCCATGCCGATCTGGCAGAGGCGGTGCACCTTTCGCCCTCGCAATGTTCGCGCCGCATCGCCCGCCTCCGCGAAACCGGGATAATCCGGGGGCAGGTAGCCCTGCTCGACGAAGCGGCGCTGGGCCTGGGGGTCGAGGCCTATGTCACCGTGACCATGGCGTCCTATGCGCGCGAGGTGGTGGGCGGCTTTCACGAGCGAATTGCCGGCCTGCCCGCCGTGGTCGATTGCTGCGCCCTGACCGGGGACGCGGACTATCTGCTGCGCATCGTGGCGCACGATTTGGCCGCCTTCACGACCCTGCTCAACGAAGAGATCCTGGGCCATGGCGATGTGGCTAACTTGCGCTCGTCCATCGTGCTCGACCGGATCAAGCGGACCACCGCGCTGCCATTGCCTGCGCCGCATGGTTGACGCGTTCAAGGGCTCCGTTATGCGCTGATCACGCAGGCATAGGCGGTTTTACGTCCAACTTCGCGCGGACCGTGCATCGCCTTTGGGCTAGAATGTCTCCAAACACGGTGGCTGCCGCGCCGGCACGCCCCTGCTGGTGGAGAGACACGCGCCATGGCCGCATCGACCGATCTGTTTGAAAACCCCCTGGGCCTCGACGGGTTCGAATTCATCGAATTTGCCAGCGCCGATCGCGGCAGCCTGGGCCCGGTGTTCACCGCCATGGGCTTTACCCACATCGCTAACCACCGCAGCAAGGATGTGGAACTGTGGCGGCAGGGCGGGATCAACCTGATCGCCAACTATGAAAAGCGCAGCCCGGCTGCCTATTTTGCGGCCGAGCATGGCCCCTCGGCCTGCGGCATGGGCTGGCGTGTGCGCGATGCGGCCAAGGCCTATGCCGCCGCGCTGGAACGCGGGGCAGAGCCGGTCGACGTGAAGACCGGCCCGATGGAACTGCGCATTCCCGCCATTCGCGGCATCGGCGGATCGATCATCTACCTGGTCGATCGCTATCACGGCGGGCAGTTCGGTGACCTGTCGATCTATGACATCGATTTCGTCTATCTGCCGGGGGTGGATCGCCAGCCGGTGGGCGCGGGTTTCCACACGATCGATCACCTCACGCACAATGTCTATGGCGGGCGCATGGCGCACTGGGCCAGCTTCTACGAGCGCGTGTTCGGTTTCCGCGAGATCCGCTATTTCGATATCAAGGGCGAATACACCGGCCTCACCAGCCGGGCGATGACCGCGCCCGATGGCAAGATCCGCATCCCCCTCAACGAGGAATCGCAAAAGGGTGGCGGCCAGATCGAAGAGTTCCTGCGCGCCTACAATGGCGAAGGCATCCAGCACATCGCCTTTGCCTGCGACGACCTGATCGCCGGCTGGGACACGCTCAAGGCCAGCGGCACCCCTTTCATGACGCCGCCCCCCGCCACCTATTACGAGATGCTGGAAGAGCGCCTGCCCGGCCATGGTGAGCCGGTGGCCGAACTGCAGAAGCGTGGCATCCTGCTCGATGGTTCGACCGTGCAGGGCGATCCGCGCCTGCTGCTGCAGATCTTTTCGGAAACGCAGATCGGCCCGGTGTTCTTTGAATTCATCCAGCGCAAGAAGGACGAGGGCTTTGGTGAGGGCAATTTCACCGCCCTGTTCGAAAGCATGGAGCGCGACCAGCTGCGCCGAGGTGTGCTCAAGGTGGGGGAGGATGCGTGATGGACGCGATGTCAACCGCTGCGCCTGACAGCACGGCGCTGAACACGCAGCCCCCACTGCTCGGCGGGGTGCATCACGTTGCGTATCGTTGCCGCGATGCCAAGGAAACAGTGGAGTGGTACGGCCGCGTGCTGGGCATGGCCTATACCACGGCCTTTGCCGAGGATCATGTGCCGTCGACCGGCGCGTTCGATCCCTACATGCACGTGTTCCTCGATGCCGGCGCGGGCAATGTGCTGGCTTTCTTCGAACTGCCCAACCAGCCCGAGATGGGCCGCGATCCGGCAACGCCGGCCTGGGTGCAGCATCTGGCGTTCAAGGTGGCTGATGAAGCCACGCTGCTGCGCGCCAAGGCCCATATCGAGGCGCAGGGCATCGACGTGCTTGGCCCCACCTGGCACGGCCTGTTCAAGTCGATCTATTTCTTCGACCCCAATGGCCATCGCCTGGAACTGGCCTGCGATATCGGCACGGCCGAACAGGTGGAGATGGCCCGCGCCGTGGCGCCGGCCATGCTGGAGGAATGGGCGCAGACCCGCCGCGCCCCGCGCCACGCCGCCTGGCTGCACGCGCAGCCGGACGAGGGCAACCAGGCATGATCGACCACACCCACGATCCCCGCGCACAAAGCTGGGTGGACGGCGCCGCCGGCCATCCCGATTTCCCGGTGCAGAACCTGCCGCTGGGCGTGTTCTCGCACAAGAATGGCGACACGGCCCCGCGCATCGCCACCGCGATCGGTGATCATGTCGTCGATCTGGCGGGCCTTGCCGCCGATGGCGCGCTGCCGGCAGGCCTGGCCACGGCGCTGGCGCAACCCACGCTCAACGCCCTGTTCCGTCTGGCCGAGGCAGACCGCGTGGCGCTGCGTCATGCGCTGTTCGCGCTGCTGTCGAGCGAGCGTTGCCGCCTGAAAGTGACGCCGCATCTCTATCCGGCGGCCGATGTCGTGCTGCATCTGCCGTTCGCGATTGGCGATTACACCGATTTCTATGTCGGCATCCATCACGCCACGGCCATCGGCAAGCTGTTCCGCCCCGACAATCCCTTGCTGCCCAACTACAAGCATGTGCCGATCGGCTATCACGGCCGGGCGTCTTCGGTGCGGGTTTCGGGCACGCAGGTGGTGCGGCCATGGGGCCAGCTCAAGGCGCCCGATGCCGATGCGCCCGTCCATGCCCCGTGTCGGCGCCTGGACCACGAGCTGGAACTGGGCCTGTGGATCGCGGGCGACAATGATCTGGGCGCGCCGGTGCCGATCGGCACAGCGTGGGAGCGGATCGGCGGCGTCTGCCTGCTCAACGATTGGTCGGCGCGCGATATCCAGGCCTGGGAATACCAGCCGCTGG
Organism: Novosphingobium sp. 1529; assembly: GCF_040544855.1. NCBI lineage: Bacteria > Pseudomonadati > Pseudomonadota > Alphaproteobacteria > Sphingomonadales > Sphingomonadaceae > Novosphingobium > Novosphingobium sp. 1529. The sequence goes on along the minus strand of NZ_JBEPKW010000001.1, from coordinate 494,012 downwards.
GGCCGTTTTTGGCCAAGAACTTTGCCACCACGGTCTCGCCCTGGGTGATCACTGCCCAGGCACTGGCCCCGTTCCGCACCACGCCACAGCCGCGGCCGGCAGGCGATCCGCAGCCCATGCCCTATCTGCGCGAGGAGGGCGAAGGCGCCCTGGCGATCACCCTGGAAACCACGCTGCACACCGCCGCCATGCGCGCGGCCGGGCTGCCGCCGCACCGGCTCAGCCACGGCAACAGCCACGCGGCGATGTATTGGACGCCGGCGCAGATCGTGGCGCACCATGCCTCGAACGGTTGCGATCTGCATGCCGGCGATCTGCTCGGCACGGGCACGCTGTCTGGCCCCACGCCCGAAAGCGCGGGCAGCTTGATGGAACTGAGCCAGGGCGGCAAGGCGCCGCTGCCCCTGCCGGGCGGGGAAAGTCGCACTTTCCTGGAAGACGGCGACGAACTGGCGCTCCATGCCCGGGCAGAGCGGGATGGTTTTGCCACGATCGGGTTTGGCCCTTGCGTGGGGCAGATCATGCCGGCGCGCCAGCCGTGGGCCTGACGCTTCACGGCTATTGGCGTTCCGGCGCGGCCTGGCGGGTACGCCTTGCGCTGGCGCTCAAGGGGCTGGAGCATGCCACCTGCGCGCACGACTTGCGCACCGGTGCGCAGCGGGCCGATGGCTATCGGCAGCTCAATCCGCAGGGCCTGGTGCCCGCGCTCGATTGTGGCGAGGCCGGCGTAGCGCCGCTGACGCAGTCGCTGGCGATCATCGAATGGCTGGAGGAAACCCACCCGGCGCCCGCGCTGTTACCGGCCGATGCGCTGGGCCGCGCGCGGGTGCGGGCGATGGCCCAGATCATTGCCTGCGACGTGCACCCGCTGGGCAACTTGCGCGTGTTGCAGGCTCTCAAGGGTGATATCGGCGCCAGCGAAGACCAGGTGCAGGCCTGGCTGGCGCGCTGGATGGGCAATGGCTTCGCCGCGCTGGAGGCCATGGTCACGCGCTGGGGCGCCGGCTTTGCCTATGGCGATGCGCCGGGTCTGGTCGAATGTTGCCTGGTGCCGCAGCTTTACGCCGCGCGCCGCTTTGGCGTGTCGCTCGATGCCTTTCCCCGCCTGGTGGCGATCGATGCGCGCTGTGCCGCGCTGCCCGCCTTTGCCGCGGCGCATCCTTGCGTACAGGAAGACGCCGATCAGGCGTGATCGGCGGGTGATGCGCCCGGTGCCTCGGCCACGACCGGCGGAAACGGAAAGCGCCCGTCCTGCACCACCTGTTCCAGCGCGCTGGCGTTGAGGATCAGGCCGCTATCGGTAACGATGCGGAAGCTTTTGCGCGTGTCGATGTTCCAGCGCAGCATCAGGCGGACGATCTTGGCCAGCGGTTCGGGCCGCACACTTTCCACTTTAATGAAGGGCTTGGGCTCGGCCTCACTGTGTGTGGCAGACCATTCAAGCCAGGCACGCTGCGTCCAGTCGATGGTCATGACCGCCCCCCATTATTGCGGTGCAAATGAAACTAAATGCACAGCAAAAGTTGTGGTCCCGTGTCAAACCTTAGACATTTCGGCAGATATTGCAATCGGCCGTCCCGCAAACCCGGCTTGGATTGTAATATTGCGCTGCGCTGCAACAATAATAGCGGCGGTGCGCAAGGGCTTGAACACCTGGTCTTTCCGTGAAAAGAACAAGTTCGATGCCCTAACGATTGTGATGATCACGACGCAGGCGGGAGAGGACGATGATGGTCAAGCAGAGCAAGCGCCGCCGCGTGGTGCAGGCAGCCATTCCCGGAGCAGTGCTGGTTGGCTTGCTCGCCGTGCCCGGCCTGGCGCAGGCGCGCGGGGCAACATCGGTTCCACCGGCATCTGGGTCGGGCCTGGCGCAGCGTTGCCCGCTGATGGCGGGTATGCGCTTTGCTCCGGCCGATGGCGGGCGCCCGGTGCAGATCATGGCCGCGCAGGTCGTGCCGCCAAGCGCGGCAGGGCAGGGTGCACAGGGAGAGGCGCAGCCGGCGTTGCCTGCCTATTGCAAGGTAAGCGGGGTCATCGATCCGCGCAAAGGGGCCGATGGCCGCGCCTATGGCATCCGCTTTGAAGTGAACCTGCCGCTGGCGTGGAACGGCCGCTTTCTGTTGCAGGGCGGCGGTGGCCTCAATGGCTCGGTCCGCCCGGCGGTGGGGGGCGCTGCGGCAGGCGCGGTTCCGGCCCTGGCGCGGGGCTTTGCCGTTGCCAGCCACGATAGCGGGCACCAGGGCGCGGTGTTCGACGCCTCGTTTCGCACCGACCAGCGCGCGACGCTCGATTTTGCCCAGGCGGCGGTTCCGGCGGTGGCGCAATTGGGCAAGGCGATTGCCACGCGGTTCTATGGCCGCGCGCCGGCGCACAGCTATATGGCGGGCTGCTCCACCGGCGGGCGCGAGACGATGTTGGCGATGGAGCGCTATCCCGCGCTGTTCGATGGGCTGGTGATCGGCGCGCCGGCAATGCGCACCGGCTTTTCCAACCTGGGCACCACCTACGCCAAGGTCATGTTCAACCAGGCCGCGCCGCGCGATGGGCAGGGGCTGCCGCTGCCGGACAAGGCCTTTTCCGCCGCCGACCGCCAGACCATCCGCGCCGGTCTGCTGGCACAGTGCGATGGCCTGGATGGTCGGGTGGATGGCATGATCATGGCCGTGGCGCAGTGCCATTTTCGCCCGGCCGCGTTGCAGTGCCACGCCGACAAGCAGGATGGCTGCCTCAGCGCGCCGCAGGTGGAGGCGCTGGACCGCGCCTTTGCCGGCCCGCGCGATGCGGCCGGCCGCGCGCTCTATGCGCCGGTGCCCTTTGACACCGGCGTGGTCGATACGTCAGCGCCGGTATCGGGCTATATCGCCGATGGCCGCACCGACATCCTCGGCCCGCCCAACCGCGATCTCACGGTAGATCTGGATGCGCGCGCCGCCGCGATCCGCGCCGATTGGATGCAGGCACTGACCGACACCGACGGCTGGACCGATCTCGGCTCGTTCCTGGGCCACCAGGGCAAAGTGCTGTTCTATCATGGGGTCAGCGATCCGTGGTTTTCGGCGCTCGACACGCTGGATTACTGGAAGCGCGCGGGCAAGACCAACGGCGCGGCCTGGGCGCAGTCCAGCCGGTTCTACATGGTGCCGGGCATGGCCCATTGCCAAGGCGGCGATGCGTTTGACCGCTTCGACCTGCTTGGCGCGGTGGTCGATTGGGTGGAGCGCGGCGAGGCGCCCGCAGCCGTCGTCGCCACGCGCAGCCAGGGCATCGCGGCACGGCCGCTATGCCCTTGGCCGGGGTATGCCCGCTACAACGGCGGCGATCCCGATCGCGCCGAAAGCTATTCCTGCGCCGAAGCGCCCGTGGCAGGAGCAGCGGCGGCAGCGGGAGGCTGATCGCTCCACCGCCCGCCCACGGCCTGGGCCAGGGCGATGGCGGCAGTCTGGCGATCGATCACCGACTGGATTTCGGTCTGTCGCGCCGACAGCGCTGCGGTTTGCGCGGTGATGACCGAGGTGTAATCGACGATGCCGTTGCGATACTGGTTGTTGGCAATGGTTTCGGCCTGGCTCGCCGAAACGGTCGCCTCTGCCCGGCGCTGCGCCACTTGCGCCAGCACGCGTGTTCCGGCCAGGTTGTCTTCCACCTGCTGGAACGCGGCCAGCACCGTCTGGCGATAGGTTGCCACAGTCTGATCATACTGCGCGCGGGCCTGGACCACGGCGCCATGCCGCGCCCCGAAATCGAGCAGCGTCATTGCCCCGCTCAAGCCCAGCGACCACAGGCTGGTGGCGGCGCGGAACAGCTGGCTGATCACGCTGCTGTTGGTGCCCACGCTGCTGGACAGCGTGACTTGCGGGAAATAGGCCGCCTTCTGGATGCCGACATTGGCATTGGCGGCCGCCACGCGGCGTTCGGCGGCGGCAATGTCGGGGCGGCGCTGCAGCAGGGCGGCCGGCACCTGGGCCGGGATTTCCGGCACGACCGGCTGCCAGTCGACTGCCGGAAGGGCAAAGGTCGACGGGTTTTCGCCCACCAGCACGGCAATCGCGTGTTCGAGCACGGCGCGCTGGCGATCGAGATCGGCGCGGGTGGCCTGCGCGTTGCTCAGCGTGGTCTGCGCCTCGAACACGTCGGCGTGGGACACTGTGCCGGCCTTGTACTTGTTGGTGGTGATGGCCAGGGCGCGGGTATAATCGGCCACGGTGCGATCGAGCAGCACGCGCTGCGCATCGATGCCACGCAACTGGACATAGTTGGTGGCGAGTTCCCCTTGCGCAGACAGCGTGGCATTGGCCAGATCGCCTTCGCTTGCCTGGGCGCTGGCCTTGGCCTGGTTCACCGTGTTGCCCAGCCGCCCCCACAGATCAGGCTCCCAACTCGCACCGATCGAGAGGGAATAGCGCGAGACGGTGGCGCCGGTGGTGGTGGTCGAAACCCCAGTGCCACCGGTCACGTTCTGGCCGGCGAAATCCTGCGAGCGGGTGCCGCTGGCAGACGCGGTAAGCGAGGGGAACAGCGCCGAACGCTGCACCTGCACCAGCGCCCGTGCTGCCTGGTAGGCAGCGCGATAGCTGGCCACGTTCTGGTTGGTGACCGCTACCTTCTGTTCCAGGCTATCGAGCACGGGATCGCGGAACAGATCCCACCACGCCCCGCGCGCCACCGCATCCGAGGGCGTAGCCACGGCCCAGCCGGGCTCTTCCTTGAACTGTGGCGGGATCGCCACCGTGGCGGGCGGGCGATAGGCTGGCGCCATCGAGCAGCCGGCCAGGACCAGCGGCAGCGCCATGCCGGGAATGACGAGCGCGGAAAAGCGGGAGAGGGGCGCGCGCATCAGGCGGGTACTCCTTGGATCGGGGCCGGCGGGGCCGCGCGGCGTGGACGGCGGCGGCGGAAGCGGTCGAGCGCGAGATAGACCACCGGCGTGGTCATCAAGGTCAGCACCTGGCTGGCGACCAGGCCGCCGAAAATGGCGATGCCGAGCGGGCGGCGCAGTTCGGCGCCATCACCAAAGCCGATGGCCAGCGGCAACGCGCCCAGCGCGGCGGCCATCGTGGTCATCAGGATCGGGCGGAAGCGCTTGAGGCAGGCCTCGCGCACGGCCTCTACCGGGGAAAGACCTTCGTTCCGCTCTGCCTCCAGCGCGAAATCGATGATCATGATCGCGTTCTTCTTCACGATACCGATCAGCAGGATGATGCCGATCAGGGCAATGATGTCGAACTGGCCGCCGCTGGCGATCAGGGCGATCATCGCGCCAACCCCGGCCGAGGGGATGGTGGACAGCGCGGTGAGCGGGTGGATCGCGCTTTCATAGAGGATGCCGAGCACGATGTAGATCGCCACCAGCGCCGCCAGGATCAGCAGCGGCATGCTGGCGGTGGACTGGGCAAAGACCTTGGCCGTGCCACCGAATTCGCCGTGGACCGTGGCGGGCAAGGCCAGGCTCGCCTGCACCTGCGCGATCAGTTGCGAGGCCTGGCCCAGCGACACGCCCTGTGGCAGGTTGAACGAGATCGTCGCCGAAGGCTCGCCATCAGAGTGGCTGACCTGCGCGTCGGTCGATCCCGTGCTCCACCGTGCGATCGCCGAAAGCGGCGTCATCGTGCGGGCCGTGGTGCTGACCGCGCTGCCGCTGGCAACCAATGCGCCGCCGGCCGCCGCGCCGCCCGATCCGGTGAGATTGGCCGCGGAACTGGCCGAACTGATCGCGCCGGCCACCGGCAGGTAGATGTTGTTGAGCGCCTCGGGCGAGCCGTTGAACTGGCGATCGGCCTCCATCACCACGTGATACTGGTTGAGGCCGGAATAGATGTTGGCAACCTGGCGCTGGCCAAAGGCATCGTAGAGCGTGGCATCGACCGTCTGCATCGGGATGCCCAGCCGCGCGGCGGCATCGCGGTCCACCTCGACAAAGGCGTCGGCGCCGGCATCCTGCTGGTCGATATCGACGTCGGTGATGAGGTCCGGATGCGTCTTGAGCGCATCGACCAGCTTTTGCCCGGCGGCCTGCAACACGGCGGCGTGATCGGCCTTGAGCACGTATTGATAGGTGCTGTTGGTCTGCCGCCCACCGGCCTGGAGGTCCTGCACCGGATTGAGGAACAGGCTGACCCCGCGCACGCGCGCCAGCTTGGGCCGCAGACGCCCGATCACCTCGTTGACCGGCGGGCGTTGCGAGCGGTCTTTGAGCGTGGCGAACAGGAAGCCACCACCCGCGCGCGAACCGCCGGCAAACGAGACCACGGTATCGACCGCGGGATCGGATTTGACGATCCGGGTAATGCGCGTGAGCTTGTCCTGCAGGTCTGAGAACGAGATCGACTGGTCGGCGCGTACGCCGCCCATCAGGCCGCCGGTATCCTGCTGCGGGAAGAAGCCCTTGGGCGCGATGGCGATCAGCCAGACATTGAGCGCCACGGTCAGCACCAGGACCAGCATGACCAGCCCACGATGCGCCAGCGCCCAATCGAGGTTGCGGGCATAGCGCGCTTCGGACCATTCAACCCAGCGCTTGGCCGTGCGCATCACCCGGCTGTCGCTTTCGCGGCCATCGAGCAGGCGCGCGGCAAGCATCGGCGTGGTGGTGAGCGACACGACCAGGCTGATCGCCACGGCAACCGACATGGTCAGGGCAAATTCGCGGAACAGGCGGCCGACCAGGCCACCCATGAAAATCAGCGGCACGAACACCGCCACCAGGCTGACCGAGATGGACAGCACGGTAAAGCCCACCTCGCGCGCACCCTTGAGCGCGGCGGATAGCGGCGACATGCCATGTTCCACATGGCGGCTGATGTTCTCCACCACCACGATGGCATCGTCGACCACGAAGCCTGTCGCCACGGTCAAGGCCATGAGCGAGAGATTGTCGAGCGAGAAGCCCGCCAGGTACATGACGCCCAGCGTGCCGAGCAGCGAGGCAATCACCGCCGCGGCCGGGATCAGCGTGGCGCGCCACGATTGCAGGAACAGGCCCACCACCAGCACCACCAGCAGCGTGGCGATCAGCAGCGTCACTTCCACCTCGTGCAGGGAGGCGCGGATCGTGCGGGTGCGGTCCGATCCGATCGACAGGTGGATATCGGGCGGCAGGGCGGCCTGCAGCGCCGGCAGTTGCGCCTTGAGCGCATCGACCGTTTCCACGATGTTGGCGCCGGGCTGGCGGCTGATCAGGATCGGCACGGCGCGCTTGCCGTTGAACAGGCCGATCGTCCGAATGTCTTCCGGGCCATCGGTGACAGTGGCGATGTCAGACAGGCGCACGGCGGCGCCATTGCGCCAGGCGATCACGGTATCGCGGTAATCGGCGGCGTGGCGGCCGGCCTGGTTGGAATAGACCTGGAAACTGCCGTTGCCGGTATCGAGCACGCCACGCGGACGGTTGGCGCTTTCCGACTGGAGCGCGGTGCGCACGTCTTCGAGCGCGATACCGGCCCGCGACAGGGCCAGCGGGTTTACCTCGATCCGCACCGAGGGCAGCGCCGCGCCGCCCAGCTCGACATTGCCCACGCCCTGCACTTGGAGCAGCTTTTGCTGCACCACGTTGGACACCGCATCATAGATTTCGGACGGGCTGCGGGTATCGGAAGTGAGCGCGAGGATCAGCACCGGCGCTTCGGCCGGGTTGGCCTTGCGATAGCTGGGATTGCTTTTGAGCGTGGCCGGCAGATCGGCGCGCGAGGCGTTGATCGCGGCCTGCACATCGCGCGCGGCGCCGTCGATATTGCGCGACAGATCAAACTGCAGGGTGATCTGGGTTGACCCCACGCCCGATCGCGAGGTCATTTCGCTGACCCCGGCAATGGTCCCCAGATGCCGCTCCAACGGGGCGGCGACGCTTGCCGCCATCGTCGAAGGGCTGGCGCCAGGCAGGTTGGCCTGGACCATGATCGTGGGGAAATCGACCGCCGGCAGCGGCGCCACCGGCAGGTTGAAGAACGCCGCCACGCCCGCCAGCATCAACCCGATGGTGAGCAGGAGGGTGCCGACCGGGCGCCGGATGAAAGGCGCGGAAACGTTCATGCGCGGCCCGGTTCCTGGGTGCTCGGTTCCTGGGACGGCGTTGCGGCCCCGCGCGCGGTTTCGCGCCGCTCGCGCCAGCGTTCAAGGCCCAGGAAAATCACCGGCGTGGTGAACAGCGTCAGCACCTGGCTGAAGATCAGGCCGCCGGCGATGGCGATGCCCAGCGGCTGGCGCAATTCGTGCCCCATGCCGCCGCCAAAGATCAGCGGCAATGCGGCAAACAGCGCGGCGAACGTGGTCATCATGATCGGGCGGAAGCGCAGCAGCGCGGCCTGGCGGATGGCGTGCGACGGATCGGCGCCTTCCTCGCGCATCGCCTCGAGCGCGAAGTCGATCATCATGATCGCGTTCTTCTTGACGATGCCGATCAGCAGCACGATGCCGATGATGCCGATCACGCCCAGCCCCGATCCAGTCAGCCACAGGCCGAGCAGCGCGCCGATCCCGGCCGATGGCAGCGTCGAAAGGATCGTGATCGGGTGGACGAAGCTTTCATAGAGCACGCCCAGCACGATGTAGACCACCACGATCGCGGCCAGGATCAGCCACAACTCGTTCGAGAGCGACGATTTGAAGGCCGAGGCAGCGCCGGCAAAATTGGTCGATACCGCGGCGGGCATGCCAATGGTCTGCTCGGCATGTTCGATCACCGAGACCGCCTTGCCCAGCGACACGCCCGGCGCCAGATCGAACCCGATCGTGGCCGAGGGGAACTGCGCCTCGCGCGAGACGACGAGCGCGGTGGGCCCGGTCGTGATCGTGGCGATGGTCGAAAGCGGCACGGTGGTGCCGCCCGGCAGCGGAATGCGCAGGTCACCCAGCGCCTGCGGGCTGGTGACCGAGCCAGGCTGCGCTTCCAGGATCACGCGGTTCTGGCTCGACTGGGTGTAGATGGTCGAAACGATGCGCTGGCCAAAGGCATCGTAGAGCGCGTTGTCGATCGTCAGCACCGAGAGGCCCAGACGCCCGGCGATATCGCGGTTGATATTCACCGTCACTGCCTGGCCGCCGCCCATCACGTTGGACGTGACGTTTTGCAGATGCGCGTCGTCCTTGAGCGCCGCCGCCAGCTTTTCGCCCCACTGGTTGACCACTGCTTCGTCCGCGCCTTGCAGCGAGAAGCGATAGGCATTGACCCCGGTGGAGGTGTCGATGGTGAGATCCTGCACCGGGCGGAAGTAGGTCTTGATCCCCACGATCCCACTGGTCGCCTGGGTCAGGCTGTCGATCACATGGGCAAGATTGCCGCGATCGCCCTCGCTCTTGAGGTTGACGACCATGCGCCCCTGCGAAAGCGTGGGGTTCTGCCCATCGACCCCGACCGAGGAACTGAGGCTGTCGACCGCCGGATCGGCCAGCAGCGCCTGCGCCACCTGGCTTTGCAGCTGGGTCATGCGGGTATAGCCGATGTCCTGCCCGGCCACGGTCGTCACTGCGATCTGGCCGGTATCCTGTTCGGGAAAGAGGTCCTTGGGGATGATCCAGAACAGCAGCGCCGTCACCGCAAGCGTGCCGGCAAACACCGCCATGGTCAGCCCGCTGCGCGCCATGACCCAATCGAGCGCGGTCATGTAGCGGGCGGCGAGGCGGTCGAACCAGTTGCGGGTGGCCTGCGTCACGCGATACTGGCGCTCTTCATGCTCGGGCTTGAGCCAGCGCGCCGACAGCATTGGCACGAGCGTGAGCGCGACGAGTGCCGAGATCAGGATCGTCACCGCCAGGGTCACGGCAAATTCGCGGAACAGGCGGCCAACCACGTCGCCCATGAACAGCAGCGGGATCAATACGGCGATCAGTGAGACGGTCAGCGAGATGATCGTAAAGCCGATCTCGCTTGCCCCTTTGAGCGCAGCCTCGAATGGGCGCATCCCGTCTTCGATATGGCGCGCGATGTTTTCCAGCACGACGATGGCATCGTCAACCACGAACCCCGAGGCGATGGTCAGCGACATCAGCGTGAGGTTGTTGATCGAGAAATCGAGGAAATACATCGCTGCAAACGAGCCGACCAGCGAGAGCGGCACAGCAATGCTAGCCACCACCGTGGCGCGCAGCGACCCCAGGAACAGGAAGATCACCAGCGTGACGAGCACCACGGCCAGGACAAGTTCCGTGCGCACATCGGACACCGAGGCGCGGATGCCAGCGGTGCGGTCGGTCAGCACGGTCACGTGCACGTCGGCCGGCAACTGCGCCTCAAGCTCGGGCAGGGATGCCTTGATCGCGTCGACCGTGCCGATCACGTTGGCACCGGGCTGGCGCTGCACATCGAGCACGACCGCCGGCTGGCCATTCATCCACGAGGCGATGCGCGTGTTTTCCGTGGCCTGGACCACTTGCGCCACATCCGACAGCCGCACCGGCGCGCCATTGGCAAAGGCGACGACCAGGTTGCGATAGCTGGCGGCATCGCCCAACTGGTCGTTGGCGTCGATCGTCCAGCTTTTGGTCGGGCCGTCAAAGCTGCCCTTGGCGGCGTTGGCATTGGCATTGGCAATCGCGCTGCGGATCGATTCCAGCGACAGGCCGCGCGCGGCCAGCGCGGGCACATTGGCCTGGATGCGCACGGCGGGGCGCTGCCCGCCCGACATGGACACCAGGCCCACGCCCGAAACCTGGGCGATCTTGTTGCTGAACTGGCGTTCGACAATGCCTTGCACTTCGCCCAGCGGCCGGCTTTTCGAGGTGATGCCCAGCGTCAGGATCGGCGCATCGGCCGGGTTGACCTTGGCATAGATCGGCGGCGCGGGAAGATCGGTGGGCAGCAGCGTATTGGCTGCGTTGATGGCCGCCTGTACTTCCTGCTCGGCGATATCGAGCGACAGATCGAGGCGGAACTGCATGGTGATCACCGATGCCCCGGCCGAAGAGGCCGAGGTCATCCGTGTCAGCCCGGGCATCTGCCCGAACTGGCGCTCCAGCGGTGACGTGACGGTCAGCGCCATCACATCGGGGCTGGCGCCGGGATAGAGCGTGGTGACCTGGATCGTCGGATAGTCGACCTCGGGCAGGGCCGAGAGCGGCAGCATGCGATAGGCCACCAGGCCCGCCAGCAGGATCGCCACCATCAACAGCGTGGTCGCCACCGGGCGCAGGATGAACAGCCGGGATGGCCCGCCGGGTTGGGCAGGGGCCTGCTCAGGCAGATCGGACGTGCTCATCCCGCGTTTCCGGCATTGGCGCCGCGGCGGTGATGGCCATTGCCACCTTGGCCGCCTGCGCCGCCATTACCTTGGCCACCGCCGCGCTTGCCACCCTTGTTGATGCTGGCGCCGTCTTCCAGGCCATCAGCGCCTTCGATCACCACCTGGGTGCCGGCCGTCAGGCCCGAAAGGATCGCCAGCTTGTCACCAGAAGAGGGACCGGTCTTGACCACGGTGAGCTTGACCGTGTTGTCGGGCTTTACCACGAAGACGAAATCGCCCTGGCTGCCGTGGCGCACCGCGCTGACCGGTACGGTCACCACGTCATGCAGCGTCTGAACCAGCATCGACACGTTGACGAAGGCGCCGGGGAACAAAACATTGCCGGCATTGGCAAAGCGGGCCTTGGCCTTGACCGTGCCGGTGGTGGCATCGACCTGGTTGTCGAACGTCAGGAAGCGGCCGGTGGCCAGGCGATTGCCGTTATTCTGATCGTTGGCGTCAACCGGCAGGCCACTGCCTGCGCCGGCGGTCTGCCCGATGGCGGAAAGTTGCGCCTGGGGCAGGGCAAAGCTCACGTCGATCGGATCGACCTGGGTGATGATCACCACACCGTTGGTGTCCGATGGCGTCAGGTAGTTGCCGATATCGACCTGGCGAATGCCGACGCGGCCCGAAATCGGCGCCTTGATCGCGGTGTAGTCCAGGTTGAGCGCGGCCGTGCCGATGGCGGCGCGATCGGCTGCCACGGTGCCGACCAGTTGCCCCACCGTGGCGCGCTGGGTATCGACCTGCTGGCTGGCGATCGAGTCCTGCTTGAGCAGGGTCTGATAGCGATTGAGATCGAGCCGTGCCGACGTCAGCTGTGCCTCGTCACGCGCCAGATTGGCGCGGGCCTGTTCCAGCGCCAGGCGATAGGGGCGGGGATCGATCTGGGCGAGCACCTGGCCCTGGCGGACCATCTGCCCTTCCTGGAACATGATCTTGAACAGCACGCCTGACAGCTGCGTGCGCACCGTGGCGGTAACCAGCGGCTGCACCGTTCCCAGCGCGGCCACCGTCACCGGCATGTCGGCCTTGGTCGCCGGCGCGATGTTCACCGCTGCCGGCGGACGCCCGCCGCGCTTGTCTCCGCCGCTCTTGGCCACCCATCGAGCACCCAGGGCAACCACCACGAACACGGCAATGATCGCCAGGGCGATCAGAAGCGTGCGCTTGCGGCTGCTGCGGGGGGGATGTTCGGACGTTACGTGATCCGGAGAAACAGGTGTACTCGCTTCGTCAGCGTTCATCTAGCAAACCCTTGCATGCCCTGCGACTCGATAGTCCCGGATCGAGTTCTCGCGTTCTTCCGCCATGGCCCCGCGCGGTGCAAGCTGTCTTGTTTCCCAAGTTGTATCAGATTGCCCCGGCGATCTTACTTTCGGTTCTGGGCGGAACGCGCGGCGATTTCGCAGCCAAGTCGGGATCGCCCGCAAAGGTTCCCGGCGCAAAGCGATTCATGTGCAAATAACGCGGAGAAAAGCCGGAGAGCTGGGCCAGCCGATCCGGATCGGGCAGGGTGATATGGCGCCCGTGCCAATGCAGCAGGCCGCGCCCGCGCAGATCCTGCACCACGCGGTTGACGTGAACCGATGTCATGCCGGTGGCTTCGGCCAGGGTCACCTGGGTGAGCGGGGTGGCAAAGCGCCCGTCTGCTGCCAGGCCCAGGGCTGCCAGCCGATAGTGCAACTCGCATAGCAAGGCGCCGATCCGTGCCAGGGCCGGGCGCGCGGCAAGGTTGAGTGTCCATTCGCGCTGCATGCCCAGCATGGCGCAGGCATCAAACGCCATGGCCTGGCGCAGGCAGTGCGAGCGCAGGCAGGCGCGATCGAACACTTCGGGCGCAATCAGCGCGCAGTGCATGTCATTGAGCGCGCCGATCGAATGGTCCATTGCCTCGGCCGCCAAGGCATCGGGATTGCACAAGTCTCCCGGCAGCAGGAACGCCACGACCTGGCGCCGGCCATCCTCCAGCAGTTTGTAGCGACAGCCCCAGCCATCGATGACCAGCTTGACGAAATGGATCGGCTCGCCTTCGCGGATCAGGTCGGCTCCAGCCGGAACCAGCCGCCCTTCGCTGCGCAACAGGCCGTCGATCTGCGTCCGGGCCTGAAGGTCCAGTTCGACGTAGCGCGCAAATTTGGCCTGAAGGGGATTCATGCTGGCCTGTTCTGCAATCGGCCGGGGAACACCTTCCCCGATGCCTATCGCAACACCCCATCGCCCCAGTGGTTCCCCATCTCATCACAGGTTGTGATGCGTGCCCTATGGGCGTGCTGCGGGGTTTTAATGGCCTGCCCGCAAAAGGATATCTACCCATGGCCGATCGTTCTGCACCCCAGCCCGCCATCCCCCCGCGCACGGTGCGCGGCGCCCATTGCCCATTCCGATCAGCGTTCCGGCCAACAATCCTCGCATGAGGAAGAACGCGACAACCCCGGCCAGCTTACCGGCGGCACCGGCGGGGTAGGCGCGCCGCCGCCGACCGAGGTGCCGATCGATGAACCGGTGCCCGATCCCATCCCGCTGCCACCGGGCAGCCATGGCAAGGAAGGAATCGACGGGCCGGAAAGCGCGGCATAGGCGTCTCTGCATCCGAAGCCGACGCGGCGGAAACGGCCCGGGAAGGCTTTCCCGGGCCGCGTTCAACCGACGTTGCTCGTTCGCGCTCAGCGCCCGCGTGAGCTGTCTGGCGCCTGGGCTTCCTGCCCGCCGATCTGGGCCAGCATGTCGGCATGGCGGCCTACCACTGGCGCGATGGCGTTGGCGGCCGCTCGCAAGGCCGGTTTGTCGCCCTTGTCGGCATAGGCGCGATGCAGCGCCAGTGCCGCCGTGTGGGCATCGCGTTGCGCAGCCAGGTACACGTTCTGCGCTGTCTCCCCCTGCGCCTGGCGCAACCCGTCGAGCGCGGCCGCCTGGGTGTAATCGAGCGCCGGTGCCGGCATGGCCAAGCCATCCTGGCGCGCCGCCTGGGAGAGCCGCGCGGTGGAATGCGTATGGTCGGCAATCATCATCCGGGCAAAGCTTGCCACCTTGGCGCTGGGGGACTTGGCCAGGATCAGGCGGGAGGATTCGATCTCGAACCGGTCGCCCGCGGCGGCCTTGGCCAGGTAGGTCGGCGCGTCAAGCGGCGCCATGGTGTCGGCAGGCGATGGGGGTGCCGTCGGCTGGGTTGGGGCCAGGCCCTGCGCCGTAGCAAGCGAGGGCAGCAGCATGGCACAGGCAGCCACCGGCGCGAATGGAAATCTGGGCATGATACTCTCTCCTTTGGGGCAGTCTCGCTGATCCGGCCGTCAATGCCGGCTGGGCGAGGGCGGCACGCGAATGGCTTGCGGGCTGACGCTGCCGGGCAAAAGGCGCGGCCGCAGATCCGGGTCGGGCAGCCGTTCCTGCCAGGGATGCAGCGGCACGGGCGTGGTCGGGCGGTGCGTAGTCGGGCGGGGCGTCGTCGGGCGGGGCAGGGCGGGCATGGCAACCGCGCAGGTGGGCTGGGGCTGGGTCATCTTGGAACTCCTGGGAGGATGTACCAACAAGCCCTGACCGTAATGGTATGTTGCTCGCCCCCAACATGGGTAAGTGCAATCGCGCCGCCGCCGGCGTCGCCGATCAGCGCCGCACTGTGGCGCGGGCGCGCAGCGCGATGCGGCACGTCAGGCCGCTGGGCGCGAAATCGCGTTCCAGTGTCCAGTGCTGCTGGCGCGCGAACATCCGCGTGCCCAGGCCCTGGCGACTGGGCGGCAGCACCGGCGGCCCGCCATTCTCGCGCCACAGCAGCACGCCATCGGCGCTCCAGCCGATGCTCACCCGCCCACGCGGATCAGACAGCGCGCCGTGCTTGAGCGCATTGGTGCACAATTCATGCAGCACCAGCAGCAGATGATACGCGGGCTCGCGCTCGATCAGGAAGGGCGGGCCTTCGATGTGGAACGCATCGTCCTTGTGAAACGGGGCGATCGCGGTGCGCACCAGTTGCGCCAGGTTCAGCCCCGCGCCATCGGCAGGTTGCCGCGCCTCGGTCACGCTGCGACGCTGTGCGCCGTTGGTGTTTCCCGGTGGGCTATCGAGCAGGCGGTTGGCATTGGCCAGCGCCTGCACCCGGGCCAAAAGATCCTGGCGGAACCGTTCGGTATCATCGCCGGCGTGCGATACGCGGATCAGCGCCTGGACCACGCCAAGCGCGTTCTGCACGCGATGATACATCTCGCGTGCGACGATATCCTGTTCGCGCGCCAGGGCATCGAGCTGGCGCACCGTGCGGCGGAGCGTGTCGCCCACGGCAATCAGCGCCAGGTTGGCCAGCGCGATCAGCAGCGCCAGCGTCAGGCGGTGGGGATCGAGCAGGGATGGGCTGCCGCCACGGAACACCCATTCCACCAGTAGCGTGGTGGTGATCGCCACGACCAGCGCGGCGCGCCAGCCCATGAACACCGCCGCCAGCAGCACGAACGGAAAGAACGGCGCAAACGGCACTGCCTCGCCTGCCTGCCCCAATGCCCAGCGCAAGGTAGCAGGCACGGCGATCGCCACGGCAATGCCTGACAGCCTTTGCCATGGGGTGAGATCGAGCAAAATGGTGCGGCGAACCGCTTCGATCCGCGTCACCGGCGCGCCTTGTCAGGAAAGCCGCGGCGCTTGTTAGACAGGCACAAGACCGGCCCCGTGAAGGGGCCGGTCCGTCTGGAAGCAAGTGGCATCAGTGGCGGCCTTCCCACCCCCTGCGCGATGCTTCCGAATGGCCGCGGGAATCGCCGAACCAGCCGCCGTGGCCGCGATCGCGGTCATCATCATCGTGGCTCATGCGGCGCGAGCGGCCCCGATCGTCGTCATGGTCGTCGCGGCCCCGGCTGCTGCGGCGCCCGTCGTCATCGTCGTGGCGGCCGCCGCGCGACGCGCTGCCGCGATCGTCCCAGCCCTTGCGCGAGGCTTCGGAATGACCACGCGGATCGCCATACCAGCCGCTGCCTTCGTGGTCGGAATTTTCCCAGCCCCGGCGCGAGGCTTCGGAATGGCCACGGGAATCGCCATACCAGCCGCTGCCGTCATGTTCAGACCGTTCCCAGCCCCGGCGCGAAGCCTCCGAATGGCCCTGGGAGTCGCCGAACCAGCCGCCGTGTCCGCGCCCGCCGCGATCATTGGCCCGGTCATCGTCGCGGTCATCGCGGCCCCGGCTGCTGGCGCCCCGGCTGCGATAGTCGCGATCGTCATCGTCATGGCCCCGGCTCGAGCGGCCGCGATCATCGCTCATAAAGCGGCCTTCGTCGTCACGTGGGCGATCCTGGCTGCCGCGTCCGCCGCGACGGTCATCTTCTTCGCTGCGGCGGCCGCCCTGACCTGCGAACCGGCCACGCTCGTCTCGGCCACTCCGACCATAATCGCCGTTGTCGCGTCCTTGATAACTTGCCATGGTTCTCTCCTGGGTATTGTGGGCATTTGCCCTGGGAAAGGCGCCGAATGAAACCGGTGCCTGGGGCGGAAGCCGATCCTCGGCCTCCAGTTCGCTGCGCAGTTCTTTCAGCTGCGCTGCAAGTTCGGGAGTATCGACGCCGGATTCGCGCGCCTGGGCGAAAATGCCGTCGTCGCCTTCCTCTTCCTTGACATGATGCCGGATCTGCTCAGCCAGCACCGTGAACTTGGCGTCGCGGAACGGATCGCCGCGGGCGCTGCGTGCCAGGTCGGCGATCAGCACCTTGGCGCTGTCGTGTTCCACCTGTGCTTCGTCGAGATCGTCGTCTTCATCGGCTGCGGCGCGGCAGGCGGGATAGAAGACTTCCTCTTCCAGCATGGTGTGCAGGGTAAGCGCCTGGCACACCTCGGTAACGATCGCGTCCTTGCGGCTGCCGCTGGCGCTCTCGAACTCCTTGAACAGCTTTTCGACCTGGCGATGGTCTTTCTGGAGCATGCGGATCGCCTCGCCATCGGCCCTGCTCGAATTGGAGCCCTTGTCGGCGCTCTTGTCGGCATGGGCGGTCTTGCTGGTGGTCGCGGCGCTGCCCTGCGATGCGGCGCGCTGTCCGCGTCGTCCGCTTACCGCCTTGCCCCCTGCCTTTGCCGTATCGGTCTTGGCGGCGTGGGTCTTGTCTGCTTCGGACGATGATGCGGCAGCCTGGCCAGAGGTGGCCTGCCCGGTCTGCGCCGGCTGCGTTGCAGGGGAAGGGGTGCTGTTGCTGGCCATCGGGCCGATCTCCTTCGCGTGGGGTTGGGGCACTGCCGAAGGGCAAGCCCGGCAGGGCGGCTGGCGCCCGTTGCGGAAGGAGAAGCGTGCGAGCGGGGCACAATGTCCGCGCGGCTATCCCATGTGTGCAATTTGCAATCTGTCTCTTGGGGCAAGATGCGGTTGGTCTGCCCGGTGCCACGGCTGGTCGATGGGAACGGCCAAAGCAAACTTATGTGAATTGTCCGGAATGGATGGAACCTAGATTTTCCGCTGATTCGCCAAAGGCATCACGCCGCAAATCAGGGGAAAGGATATGACGCAGGATATGACCCGCGCGCCAAGCCAGGTGTGCACATACCGTCGCCACGAATTTCTGGCCCGCGCGGACGAACGCAAGGATTACGTGCTGCGCATCGAGGAAGGCTGGGCGGCGCAATACCGCCTGTTGCCCGATGGCCGGCGCCAGATCATCACGCTGTTTCTTCCCGGCGACTATTGCGAGCCGCAATGGCTGTTGCAAGGCCGCGCCACCTTGCCGATCGTGGCGTTGACGCGGGTGCGTGCGCGCATGCTACCGCACAGCCGCATCCAGGCCCGCGCGCCGCACGAGGAAGACAGCATGATCCGCGTGCTCGACGCCATGCTGGCCTTGCTGCGCAACCGCGAAAAGTGGATTTTCAACCTGGGCCGGATGACCGCGACCGAGCGGCTGTGCAACCTGCTGTGCGAGCTGCACAGCCGGCTGGCCGCACGCAACCGCGTGGTGCAGGATCGCTGCGCCATGCCGCTGACCCAGTATGACTTTGCCGATATCGTCGGTATTTCCCCGGTCCACGTTAACCGCGTGTTGCAGACCCTGCGCGGCGAGGGGTTGGTCGATCTCAAGGGGCGGTGGATGCAGGTGCGCGATCTGGTTGCGCTCAAGCGACTGGGTGAAGTGCCGCTCGACCCTGAACCGCGCGTGCCCCGCGCGGCCTGAGGCCGGACGGCCTGGCTGGAACGGGGGCGCCGTTCCAGCCAGGCCACGCACATTGCCACGCTGGCTGGTCAGCCGTTGACCACGGTGCCGCCATTGGGGTGAAGCACCTGCCCGCTCATATAGCTGCCATCGGCACAGGCCAGGAACAGGAACGCCGGCGCCACTTCGTTGGGTTCGCCCGGCCGGCCCATCGGCGTATCCTCGCCAAAGTGGCGCACCTTGTCCGGATCAGCACCGCCCTGGGGATTGAGCGGGGTCCAGATCGGGCCGGGTGCCACGGCATTCACGCGAATGCCCTTGTCCACTAGGTTCTGGCTGAGCGAGCGGGTAAACGCCGTGATCGCGCCCTTGGTGGCGCTATAGTCGAGCAACTGGGGCGCGCCCTTGTACATCGTCACGCTGGTGCAATTGATGATCGCGCTGCCGGCGCCAAGCTGGCCCACTGCGGCCTGGACCATGTGGAACATGCCAAAGATATTGGTGCGGAACGTGGCATCCAGCTGTTCCGGGGTGATATCGCGAATGTCCTTTGCCGGGTGCTGTTCACCGGCATTGTTGACCAGCACGTCCAGCCGGCCAAAGCGATCGATGACCGCGTCCACCGCATGCTGGCAGAACGCGGGATCGCCCACGTCGCCCTGCAGGGTGATCGCTCTTGCGCCTTCCTGTGCGACGATCTTGGCAGTGTCCTGGGCGTCCTTGCTGTCCTGGCGATAGACGATCGCCACGTTGGCCCCCTCGCGGGCAAACAGCGCGGCCACCGCGCGGCCAATGCCGCTGTCGCCACCGGTAACGATCGCCACCTTGCCAGCCAGGCGTCCCGAGCCGGGATAGACCGGCTGCCATTTCGGTTCGCGGTTCAGCGCCTGCTCCTGCCCCTGGCGATCGGGCGCGGCGGCGGTGCCGGCCTGGGCATCGGCGGCATTGGCTTCGTGTTCGGGCGGGGTCTCGCCCAGCTTGCCCAGGCTGGCGGGGTGCGACGTGGTCATGAAAGATGGTCCTTGCAGGGGGATAAGGCGCACGCGAGGCGCACGCGGGATGCCTTAAAAACCCCGAAAACAAGAAAAGGTGGCAAGGCTTTACATATGTGAAGAAGGGCATGTGACAGTCATTTCATAAGGCTGCCGACGGCGCGGAAGGCGCGCCCCAGGTTTGAGGATGCGATGTTGCCGCGCCACTGCGATGCCCGTTCTGGCGTGTACCCCTGCTTCGCTTGCGCCATGTCTCTCGTGACTGCCGCCGTGACTGCTGCCGAAACGCGCATCACCGCCTTCGATCTGCCTTGAGCCTACCTTTGATGCCGCTCAATGCCCTGGCCCGGCGCCTGTCATGCTGCTTTCCGCTGGACGAGAACGACGTGCGCGCGGTGGAACGGCTCTGCGCCGTCCCGCGTCGGCGCGTAGCAGCGCGCCGCGAGTTCCTGCGCGAGGGGGACCGGCCCGGCCACGTGCACGTGCTGCTGGAAGGGTGGGCGTGCCACCAGGTGATGCTGCCCGATGGCCGCCGCCAGATCACCGCATTCCATCTGCCCGGCGATATCCTGTGGCAACCGCTGGGTGAGGCGCGCATGGACTTTTCGATCCTGGCACTGACCCCGGCGATCATCGCACCAATCCCGACCAGCGCGTTGGAGGCGGTGGCCAAGGCCCACCCCGCCATTGCCACGGCGCTGGCCTTGCAAAACCGCGTGGCAGAGGCGGTTTTGCGGCGGTGGCTGGTCAACGTGGGGCAGCGCGCCGCGTTCGAGCGGATCGGCCACCTGTTCTGCGAATTGCATCACCGCCTGCATGCCATCGGTTTGGCCCAGGGCAACGGTTTTGCCTTTCCGGTCACGCAAGTGGAACTGGCCGAGGCGACCGGGTTGACCCCGGTGCACGTCAATCGCGTGTTGCGCGACATGCGGCGGCAAGGCCTGATCGATCTGGAAAACCGCGTGCTGCGCATCCTGCAATTGCGGGCCTTGGCACAGCATGCGCTGTTTTACCCAGCCTATCTTGAGCCGCACGGCCACCACAGCGCCGCGCCGAGCCCATGAAAAAGGCCGGCCTTGCCAAAGGGCAGGGCCGGCTTTCCCGCGCGAACCTGGGCGGTATGACGCGATCAGTAGGGGTAGGACACGCCGTAGTGCGAATGGACCCGGCGGCCATAGTCCATGTCATGGACCGGTTCTTCGGTGGCCTGGTAGTGCGGGGCGGATTCCAGGGTTTCGCGGCTCAGGTTGACGACGTAGCCGCCCTGGCCGCTATCATAGTTCAGCGTGTTCCAGGGCAGCGGGTAATAATCGCTGCCAAAGCCCAGAATACCGCCGAATTGCAGCACGGCATACTCGACGGTGCCGGTGCGCTTGTTGACCATGAAGTTGTGGATCGAGCCGAGACGCTCGCCATCGGGGTTATAGACGGCCGTGCCGTCCACCTTGTTTGAGGCGATCAGGCGGGTGGTTTCATCGGTGGCAATGCTGTCAGACATGGCGCTCTCCTGCATAGAGGTTTACGCCATCAACTGCCCGGCCGATACGATGGGGCCGGTGCGAGGGGCAGGCCGTGCCCCCCTTGCGCCGGGCAGAGCGGCATACTGATCCATGCAAGGATGCAGCGTCAGGCGGCGCGGCAGGCGCGCAAAAAGAATGGGCGGCCATCACCAAGGATGCCCGCCCATTATGGTTGAAAAGGGGGAAAGCGTGCTCAGACCGCGATGGCGGCGAGCAGCTTTTCACCATAGCGTTCGTCGGCCGGATCGAACCCGGCAAAGACCTTGGCCGGCTCGGACGTCAGGATCACATCGCGCAGGCCCGAGAGGCGGAACGTGCCGAGCTTTTCCTCGGCCGGGGCCACGCCGTCGCGATCGTGCACCACGGCATCGATGTGCGGCGCGCCGTGGCGTTCGAACAGGGCATGCGGCGCCAGTGTCACGTTGCCGCGATTATAGACCGCGCGGACGCACAGCTTGTTGGCGATGGCAAAGCCCAGCATGTGCACCGACTGCTCGATATCGGGCGCGCTATCCGCCGTTTCGGGGGTTCCCGAGGAATTCTGATTCTGCTGCATCGCAACACACTAGGATAATCGCGGGTTCAGGGCAATCGTGTGAACGGTTGCGCAGGGCGCGCCACAAATTCCAAAACGAAACAGGCGCAGGGCAACGCGCATATTTTGCTCTTGCAATTGATATCCATTATCAATAAACCGATCGAGCAACGGGCATGACCCTCTGCCCGCTTGCGGATGGCTGGCTGCCGTCCTGATCTCCCTGAACTTTTGGCGGGGCGCCGCACTTCGCCCCGCCAACTTTTCAGATATCGCTCAGCATGCGGCGGGGAGGGAGGCTTGCACCACCTGCTGGTCAATCGCGCCAAACGGGGTGCTGCCATCGGCGGCGCGCGCTTCCATCCGCACGCGATCACCGATCGCCATGAAGGCGGTGGCTGGCTTGCCAGCGGCGATGATCTCGATCGCGCGGCGTTCGGAAATGCAGCTCGATCCCACCGTGGCATATTCCGGGTTCGATACCGTGCCCGATCCGATCACCGTGCCGGCGACCAGATCGCGCGTCCGGGCGGCATGGGCCACCAGTTCGGCAAAACTGAAATCCATGGCGCGGCCATTGGCGTGACCGAACGGTGCTCCGTTCCAATCCACCACCAGGTCCAGCGCGACGCGATTGTCATGCCAGCCTTGACCCAGCGCGGCCGGCGGCACGGCAAAGGGCGCCATGCTGCACGCCGGCTTGGCCTGGACCCAGCCGAACCCGGTCTTCATCTCGATCGGGGCCAGCGTGCGCAACGACCAGTCATTGATCTGCACCACCAGCTTGATGTGTGCGGCGGCGTCGCGCGCGCTGGTGCCCATCGGCACCGCGTCCACGATCACGCCAAATTCGCCTTCGAAATCGATGCCATGGGCAGGATCGGCAAAGGGCACCGGATCAGTCGGGCCATAGAAACGGTCCGACAGGCCCTGGTACATCAGGGGCAGATCGGTTTCGATCGGCGGCATGTTGAAGGCCACCTGCATCAGGTCACCATGCGTGCCAAAGGCCGAACCATCGAGCCATTGCCAGCTGCGCGGCAGCGGCGCGGCGAGTTGCGCGGGATCGAGCGGCAGACCGGCGCCATCGGCCAGCTCGCTGGCGAGCGCGGCCAGCGTGGCTTCCGCGCTGCCCCAGTTCTCGATCGCGGTCAGCAGGTTGGGCAGGGCAGGGCCGGCAGGCAGATAGCGGGCGGCAGCGGCGCAGACGACCACCAGCTGCCCATCGGGCGTGCCATTGCGCAAGGTTGCCAGGCGCATCGCGGTCACTCCTCGATGATCGCGACGGCGCGGGTCCATCCGGCCGATGCGCCCTGGATCTTGTGCGGGAAACAGCTGACAATGAACCCGTGCGGCGGCAGGCTTTCCAGGTTGTGCAGCTTTTCCAGGTGGCAATAGCCGATGTCGCGCCCCGCCTTGTGGCCTTCCCAGATCAGCGAGGTATCGCCGGTTTCCTTGACCTTTTCCGCAGTATAGCTGAACGGCGCGTCCCAGCTCCAGGCGTCGGTGCCGGTCACCTTCACGCCGCGCCTGGTCAGGTACATCGTCGCCTCATAGCCCATGCCGCAGCCCACGTTGACGAAATCCGGGCGCCCCAGGGCGCCACCGGCGGCCGTGTTGACCAGCACGATGTCGAGCGGCTGCAGATCGTGGCCGATGCGGGCGAGTTCGTCTTCCACGTCTTGCGCGGTGACCACATAGCCATCGGGAAAGTGCCGGAAATCCAGCTTGACCCCGGGTTGGAAGCACCATTCGAGCGGCACTTCATCGATGGTGATGGCGCGCTTGCCGCCGTCCATGGTGGGGTGGAAATGCCACGGCGCATCAAGATGCGTGCCGTTGTGCGTGGTGAGCTTGACCCATTCCGCTGCGGCAAAGCCCGCGCCATCGATGGTATCTTCCTGCGTCACGCCGGGAAAGAAATGGCCCAGTTCGCCCACGGTGTCGGGGTGGGTCTGATAGGTGATCTCGGGGCGCATGAACGGTGGGTCGCTGACCACGTCGTTGCACAGGGTGATCGACAGGTCGATGAAACGGCGGGCCATCGGGGGGATCCTCTCTTGGCGATGCCGGCGGCAAGCACGAAGGTGCGCGCCGCCGGCATCTTGGTCTTGTCAGGCGTAGCGTATCAGGCGGTATGACCGCCCAGGGTTTCGGCAAACCAATCGGCCAGCAGATCGCGGCCATACGACATGTTGTCGGCCCCGACATGCTCCACGCCACCTTCGCGCGGGGTGAAGATCACCTTTTCGCGGCGCGGCGAATTGACCAGCTGGTCATAGAGATCATCGGCATAGGCCACGCTGATCTGGCGATCGTTGGCCCCGTGGGTGACCAGGAAAGGCACCGTGATGCGATCCATGTGGCCGTTGAGGTTCATCGCTTCGGACTTGGCGAGGAAATCGTCCTGGTCCTTGGCGCCGAATGCCCAGTGCACGTGTGCCCAATAGTGTGGCACGGGGTTTTCGCCCTCGCGTGCCATGCGCTTGTCCTGCACTTCGCGCCAGTTGTGGTTGGCACCCCACACCGCGCCCGAGGCAAAGCGCGGTTCATAGGCAACCGCGCGCGGGGCAAAGTGCCCGCCCAGCGAAATGCCGGTCATGCCGATCGCCTTGGGATCGACTTCGGGCTGCTGTTCCAGCCAGTCCACCGCCCGCGAAGCCCAGCTTTCCGAATGCGGATCGACCGGCAGGTCTTGCAGGCGCAGCGTTTCGCCCGAGCCGGGCTGGTCGACGCAAAGCGTGGAAATGCCGCGGCGTGCCAGTTCGGTCGGCAGATTGGTCCAGTAGAGCAGTTCCTTGCAGCTATCGAGGCCGTTGCAGAACACCACTACCGGCTTTGCCCCTTCGCCCGGCGCGCGGGTGAACAGGGCCGGCATCGTGCCGTTTTCCAGCGGGATTTCCACGCGTTCGCGGTTGATCTTGCCCAGCTGGGTCGACTTGTCGAACGCCGCGCGCGCCTTGGCATAGGTTTCCTTGCGCCCCGGCGCGCCATGGCCCTGCATGCGCTCTGCGGTGAACAGATAGAGCGAGGCGCGTTCCAGCTTGGTCGAGGCCGAGAGCATGCGACCCTTGGCTTCGTCCTCGCCAGCCAGTTCCAGCAGCTTGTCGCCCATGGCGACCCAGGCCTTCATGAACTGCGGCGTGCCGGCGTCGGCACCGTTGGCCGCCGCGTCCTTGATCGGCTGGCACATGTCGACGATTTCGCCGATGCGGCCACCCGATTCCATCGCGATGGCAACCGACAGGTTCCAGATGTAGTTCGGAAAGTATTCAAACAGCGCCATGACGATCAAACCCCGGCCGGCTGGAACAGGCGCGCGTCGGGCGCCGGATGCGGCATGGTCTGCGGGCCGCCCACGCCAATGCCCCACTGGTCCATGATCGAGGGCGCCGGCACATGGACCTGGGCCTCGTGCGTTTCGAAATCGACCTGGTCCAGGTCTGCGGTGTATTCCACGGCAAAGCCGGCGGGCGTGGTGAAATAGCTGAAGGTGTTGTTGCCGGCGGTGTGGCGGCCCGGGCCCCAGCGCAGATCGGTGCCGCGCTTCTTGAGGCGGCTGGCGCCGCGCATCATGTCGTCCACCGAGAGCATGTCATAGGCCACGTGGTTAAGGCAGGGCGGCCCAGGCAGGATGGCAACGCGGTGGTGGGCTTCGTTGCAGCGCAGGAAGCACATGAAATCGCCCAGCCAGTCAGAGACCTTGAAGCCTAGCACATCGGTAAAGAACTTGACCATCGCCTGGTGATCGGGCGAGTGCATGACGATGTGGCTGATCTTGACCGGCACGCCTTCCCAATGCGCGAGCGTGCGCTTGTCGCCACGGGCGACATCGGCCGAAATCTCGAACGGCAGGCCATCGGGCGAGAAGAAGCGGAAGCCATAGCCGCCACCCGGCGCATCCATCGTGGCAGGGGCATGGATCACCTTGCAGCCGGCAGCGATGATCTT
Organism: Novosphingobium sp. 1529; assembly: GCF_040544855.1. Taxonomy (NCBI): domain Bacteria; kingdom Pseudomonadati; phylum Pseudomonadota; class Alphaproteobacteria; order Sphingomonadales; family Sphingomonadaceae; genus Novosphingobium; species Novosphingobium sp. 1529. The sequence continues at coordinate 468,692 of NZ_JBEPKW010000001.1, read as the reverse complement.
GTCGTGCAGCGCGTCCACATCGGCCGGGGTGTCGGCGGCAAAGGCGATCACTTCGACGTGGTTCACCTCGGCCTTGTGCAGGCGCACGACGTGGTGTTCGTCATGGCCCTGGGCCTTGAACCACACCATGTCATCGGTGGCGGCCACTTCGTCCAGGCCCCAGTCATCGGCGTAAAAGGCGCGTTCGGCGTCATAGTTTTCGACGCCATATCCGACATAGCGGATTTCGGTCACTCGGCTCATCGCTTGGCAATCCTTGGCAAGAAGGCAAAAAAGATCAGATCGGTTGGGCGACCATGGCAAACATCTCAGCCGTGGCCTTGTGGTTGTCGATCGGCGGGCCCTTGCCCAACTGGCCCATGCAGATGGCGAGCGAGCTTTCGACGATATAGCGGCAGCGTTCATAGCGCCGGGCGCGATAGGCGCTGAACGCCTCTTCCACGCTGTCGGCCGCGGTCAGTTCCTCGGCCAGCACCAGGGCATCCTCGATCGCCATACCGGCACCCTGGCCCAGGTGCGGGGTCGTGGCGTGGACGGCATCGCCCAGCAGAACCACGTGGCCCTTGTGCCAGGGGCCATGGATCATCATGCCTTCCAGCGGACGATAGACCACGCCGTCATCATCGGTGATCTGGCTGGCGAGGGCCTGGATCTGCGGCGCGGCGCCAACCAGCTTGCCGCGCATCGCAGCGGCCAGCCCCTCGCGCGGATAGCGCGGGTTGTCCGGCTCGGGCGTGGTGACGTACATGTAGATCGTGTCGCGCGATACCGGCACCAGGCCAATGCCGATGCGGCCGTTGTAGACGTGCAGCGCATCGAGATCGGCCGGGCGGGGGAAGTTGTAGCGCCACACCGCCTGGCCCGTGAACTGCGGCTTTTCCGCATCGGGCAGGATCATCTGGCGGGTCTGCGAATAGACGCCGTCGGCGCCGATCACCACGGCATAGCGCGCGGTGCTGCCGTCGGACAGCGTCACGTCCACGCCATCATCGGCTTCGTCCAGCGCGGTGACCGTCAGGCCCAGGCGGATGTCGGCGCCCAGTTCGCGGGCGCTGTCGCCCAGCACCTTCTGCAGCGCGCGGCGGCCAATGCCCACGTTCGACGGGCGTCCTTCGACCAGCGACGGGGTGGGCACGCGCGCCACGCGGGTGCCATCGGGCACATAGATTTCCACCGCGTCAAATCCGCAGGCGGCATCGAGGAAGGCATCGAGCACGCCCAGCTGTTCCATCGCCCGCACCACGTTGGACTGCTGGATGATGCCCACGCCATAGACCGACCAGGTCGGGTCTTTTTCAATCACGGTGACACGGTGGCCGGCGCGGCGCAGCGCGATGGCGGCGGAAAGGCCGCCGATTCCGGCGCCCACCACAAGCACGGGCAAGTCTTGCACGTCAGGTCTCTCCCCAAGGGCTGGTTATGACCTGCATCCTAGGGGTGAATACGAATTTGGATACTAGATTGTTTTGATCGTCATCCATCCATGGAATGGATCAACTGCGATAGGCCACTTCGCGCAGGCGGGCCATCAGCCAGCGCAGCCCCTCGTCGCTGCTGCGCGTGCGGTGATATTGCACCATTTCGCGCATCGGCTGAAACGCGAACGGCAGCGGCGCCATCGCCAGCGGAAAGGCCGCGATCAGGCGGCGGGCCAGCCGCTCCTGAATAACCGCCAGGCGCTGCGTGTCCATCAATACCCACGGGATCGTGCTGAACGAAGGCACCTCGATCTCGATCCGGCGTTCCAGTCCCATCTGGTTGAGCTGGCGATCGGCAAAGGCATGATCGCGCAAGGCGCCGATCCGCACCGATACATGGCCGGCGGTCAGAAATGCCTCCAGGCTGGGGCCGCCATCGGCAAAGGCGGCGTTGTGGCTGGAGCCGATCACCACGTGGCGTTCCTCGCACAGCAATTCGCTGGGATGGTCCGACAGGATGAATTGCTCCGGCGCGATCAGCAGGTCGGCGCGTCCCTCGCGCAGTTCGGTATGGGCAGCGTCGCTGGGCAGCACCAGTTCGATGCGCAGGCCAGGCGCCAGGCGCGGCAAGGCCTGCAGCAGGGGGGCAAGCACGGCGGTGACGACATAATCCGACGCCACAAGGCGGAACGTGCGCTGCGTGGTCGCCGGATCAAACCGGTTGGAGGCCGCCAGCATCGCCTCGACCGAGCGCAGAGTATCGCGCACCTGTGGCACCAGCGCCTCGGCAAAGGCGGTTGGGTACATGCGCTTGCCCTGAACCACCAGCAGCTCGTCGGCAAAGTATTCGCGCAGGCGGGTCAGCGCCGCGCTCATCGCCGGCTGGCTCAGGTTCATCTGCCGTGCGGCGGCCGAAACGCTGCGGCTTTCCAGCAGCACGTCGAATGCGGCCAGAAGGTTGAGATCGAGACCTTTGAAGCGCATCTGCCATTCGTCGATAGTTTGAGGGAAGATCGATCCATAGCGTGGATCGATTGCCCTGTCTGCGTTGTGCGCGCTGTTTTCACCGCGTGAAACGCTGGCTGCCGCTGGCCGTGGCGCGCGGGCGGGGCGGGGGATACACCCTAAAGGGCAAGGCACGCGCAGGCACAAACGCGCGGCCCGGCAGACAAGAGGGGATGATGACAAGGTCCATGCTGATCATGCTGGCGGCTGCCCTGCCGCTGCCGGCGACGCCCGCGCTTGCCCAGCAAGGAGGCGCTCCGGCTGTGGCTCTACCCGTGCGCCAGGCACTGGGTAAAGTCTTGCCCCAGCGTAGCCCGGAACAGGTCTATGCCAAGGTTTGCGGCTATTGCCATGGCCGCAACGTGGGCCCGATCATCCTGGGGCGTGGCCTGCCGGCCGAGGCTGTCCGCTATATCGTGCGCCATGGGCAAAACGCGATGCCGGCGTTCCGCCCCACCGAAATTACCCCCGCCGAACTCGATGCCCTGTCGCAATGGGTTTCGCAAAGCCCGGCCCGCAAGGAGGAGCACGGACAATGAGCCTGGATCTCGATCGCCGTGGCCTGCTGGGCGCCGGCCTGGTCGGTGCTGCCAGCATCGGCCTGGGCACCGGGGCCAGTGCCGCCAGCCCGTCACCGCTCGCCCCGGGACGCAGCATGGCGGACTTTACCGGCGCGATGAAGGCCTTTCGCGGAGTCGTCGGGGCAGAATGGGTGTTCGGCGATGAAGACGCCGTGGCCCCCTATGAAAAGGCCTATATCCCCGATCCGGCCCACCGCTACAAACCGGTGGGTGCGGTCTGCCCGCAATCGCTGGAAGAAGTGCAGGCGATCGTGCGCATCGCCAACCAGTATCGCCAGCCGCTGTGGACCGTCTCGACCGGCAAGAACATGGGCTATGGCATGACGTCTCCGGCCACGCCGGGGCAGGTTGTGCTCGATCTCAAGCGGATGAACCGCATTCTGGAGGTTGATGCCGAGCTTGGCACCTGCCTGCTGGAGCCGGGCGTCACATATCAGCAGCTCAAGGACTATCTCGACGAGAACAAGATCCCGCTGTGGATCGATGTGCCCACGGTCGGTCCGATCGCCTCGCCGGTAGGCAATACGCTCGATCGCGGGGTGGGATACACGCCCTATGGCGAACACTTCATGTTCCAGTGCGGCATGGAAGTGGTGTTGCCCAGTGGCGAGGTGATGCGCACCGGCATGGGCAGCATCAAGGGCAGCACGGCCTGGCAGGCGTTCAAGTGGGGCTATGGCCCCTATCTCGACGGGCTGTTCACCCAATCCAACTTTGGCATCGTTACCAAGATGGGCATGTGGCTGATGCCCAGGCCGCCGGTCTACAAGCCGTTCATGGTGCGCCATGGCGACATGGCCGACGTGCCCCGCATCATCGAGGCGATGCGCCCGCTGCGCGTGTCGAACCTGGTGGCCAACTGCAACCTGATGATGAGCGCAAGCTACCAGCTCGCCATGTTCAAGCGGCGCAACGAGATCGTGCCCGATGGCGCCCCGCTCGACGATGACAGCGTCAAGAAAGCGGCCAAGGCCAACGGGCTGGGCATGTGGAACACCTATTTCGCGCTCTATGGCACCGACCAGACGATCGCGGGGGTAGAGCCGATCATCCGCGCCAGCCTCACTGCCAGCGGCGGCGAAGTGCTGACGGCGGCCGAAATGGGCGACAACCCCTGGTTCCACCACCACCAGACCCTGATGCAAGGTGGCCTCAACCTCGACGAGATCGGCCTGTTGCGCTGGCGCGGATCGGGTGGGGGCCTGGCCTGGTTTGCGCCAGTGGCCGCAGCGCGCGGGGTGGAGGCACAACGGCAGACGGCGCTGGCGCGCGAAATCGTGTCGCGCCACGGCTTCGACTATACCGCCGCCTACGCGATCGGCTGGCGCGACCTGCACCACATCATCGCCCTGCTGTTCGACAAGGCCGATGCGGCCGAGCACCAGCGCGCCGATGACTGCTACAAGGAATTGGTGGTGCGCTTTGGCGCACAGGGCTGGGCCAGTTATCGCACCGGGGTCAATTCGATGGACCTGGTGGCGCAGCAATATGGCGAGGTGAACCGCCGCTTCAACGCAACGCTCAAGCACGCGATCGATCCCAACGGGATTCTCGCGCCTGGCAAATCGGGGATCATCTGATGCGTTTTACCGGAAAGACCGTGGTGATCACCGGCGGCGCCACTGGCATCGGCGCGGCCACCGCCGCCGCCTTTGCCCGCGAAGGGGCCGCCGTGGTGATCGGCGACTGGAACGAGGATGCGGCCCGGATCGCGCAAGCCATCGTCGATGCCGGTGGCCGCGCCACCTTCCGCAAGGCTGACGTGCGCAATGCGCGTGTCCATGCCGATCTCGTGGCCTTGGCGCTCGATACCTATGGTTCGCTCGACATGGCGTTCAACAACGCCGGCGTGCTGCCGCCGCCGCTGCCCTTCCATGAAGTGCCGCCCGAAAACCTCGACCTGATCTTTGATGTCGATATCAAGGGCGTATTCTATGCCATGCAGGCGCAGATCCGCCATTTCCTCAGCATCGGCGGTGGGGCGATCGTCAACACCGCCTCGGTCGCCGGGCTCGTCGCCGATCCCAACATGGCGCACTATGTTGCCGCCAAGCACGCGGTGGTGGGCCTGACCAAGGCGGCGGCGGTGGAATATTCGGCGCGCCATATCCGCATCAACGCCATCGCGCCCGGTTTCATCGCCACACCGATGACGCAGGCCTGGCTCGATAGCGACGATTTCAGGCAGGCGTTCTTTGCCCACAACGTATCGGGCCGGGCCGGCGCGCCCGAGGAAGTGGCCGGCACCGTGCTGCACCTGTGTTCCGATGCCGCCAGCTTCTGCAACGGCGCGCTGTTCGTGATCGATGGCGGGCAGACGGCGCATTGAAAAACGTCCGCGCGTGGAAGGAGACCTCTATCATGAAGATGCCTATGTTCATGTTGGCCGCAGCGCTGCTGGGCGCGACACCGGCCCTGGCCCAATCAGCGGAAAAACCGCTGCAATACGAGGTCATTCCCACCGGCCCGATCAGCATGTTTGCCAATGTCACTCTGATCAAGGGAGACAAGAACGCGGTCTTGGTCGATGTGCCGTTTGCCCGGTCCGATGCCTATCGCGTCGCTGCTGCCGTGCTTGATAGCGGCAAGCATCTGCAGACCATCGTGATCACGCACGATCATCCCGATCACTTCTTCGGGCTGGATGTGCTGGCCGATGCCTTTCCCGATGCGCAGATCGTGGCCAATCCGGTGGCGGCGCGCGATATGGCCCGGTCCATCCCGATCAAGTTCAAGCGCTGGAGCGGGCAACTGGGCACCAACGCGCCCCATCGCGCCGTGCAACCGTTGGCGATGACCGGCGACAGCATCGACCTGGACGGGCACCGGCTGCAGGTGCTGGGGCCGATGCAGGGCGATCATGTTGATTCGACCGTGGTGTGGGATGCCCAGGCGCGCACCCTGGTGGCGGGAGACGTGCTCTACAATGGCGTGCACGTGTGGCTGGGTGAACATACGCCGGCGCGCTATGCGGCCTGGCTCGCCACGCTCGACCGCCTTGATGCGCTGCATCCGGTGACGGTGATTGCCGGGCATCGCCACCCCGGCGCGGCCAACGACAATGGCGCGATCGGCTGGACGCGCGACTATATCAAGACGTTCGTGGCCGCGCGTGCCGCCAGCCATTCGTCGGCAGAGATCGCTGCGGCAATGAACAAGGCCTATCCCGACGCGACCGAGGTCTATGGCGGGTTCCTGCTCGGCACGTCGAGCAAGGTGGGTGCAGGGGAAATTCCGCCGTGGGATGAGTGACGGGGGCGGCGGAGCGTAGGGCCCCGGATCATGTCCGGGGCCCTATTTATCCCGATCTGCCCAGCCTGATCAGGCCAGCGCCGCGGCGATATAGCCGTCGATGCACTGGTCCAGCACTGGCAGCGGCATTGCGCCGGGCAGCAGGCCGGCATCGTGGAATGTGCGGATATCGAACTTGCTGCCCAGCGCCGCGCGCGCCTTGGTACGCAGGCGCAGCCAGTCGAGCTTGCCCAGCATGTAGCTGCACGCCTGGCCAGGCCACACGCAATAGCGCTCGACTTCGGTGATCGCCATGGTTTCGGGATCGCCGATCGTGTCGGTATAGAACTTCACCGCCTGTTCGCGGCTCCAGCCCTTGGCGTGCATGCCGCTGTCCACCACCAGGCGCACGGCGCGGAAGATGCTGTCGTGCAGCTGGCCGACATGGCCGAGCGGGTCGTTTTCATAAACGCCCATTTCTACCGCCAGCTGTTCGGCATAGAGCGCCCAGCCTTCGCCATAGCCGGAAAAGAACTGGATCTTGCGCAGCGTCGGCAGGCCGGCTTCCTGGGCCAGCGAGAGCTGCAGATGGTGGCCCGGCACGCCTTCGTGATAGGTCAGCGTGGGCAGCGTCCAGCTCGGTACTTCGGCGGTGTCGCGCAGGTTGATGTAATAGGCGCCCGGGCGCGTCCCGTCGAGCGAGCCATTCTGGTAATAGCCGCCCGGCGCGCCAGCCTCGGTGGCCTTGGGCACGCGGCGGATGTCCAGCTTGGTCTTGGGCAGGGTGCCGAAATACTGCGGCAGGCGCGCTTCCATCGCCTCGACCTGGCGGTTGAGGTCGGCCAGCAGCTTGTCCTTGCCTTCGTCGGTATTGGGATAGCGGAACTTGGGATCGTCATAGAGCGCGCGCAGGCGCTGGCCCACGGTGCCCTGGGTATAGCCCTGGCTCTTGAGGATGGCATCGGCCTGCGCGCTTTGCTGCGCGATCAGTTCCAGGCCGGTGCGGTGGATTTCCTCCGGCGCCATGTCGCTGGTGGTATAGCTCTGCAGCGACAGGCGATAGAGTTCCTCGCCCTTGGGCAAGCGGGCAACGCCCGCGGTGTGCACCGCCTTGGGCTGCAGGCTTTCCATCAGCGCGATCTGGCGATCGAGCGCGGGCTGCACGCGCTTGGCCACGATGGCTTCGGCGCGGGCCTGCCACTGGCCGGGGATGTGCTGCTCCGCCGTGCGGTGGACGATCGACGACACCATGTTGGACTGCGCCGCCGGCACGTCGCGCAGCGCCTTGAGCTGGGTGAGCGCCTTGGCCAGGATGAAATCGGGCGGCACCACGCCGGCGGCCACGTCGTGGCGCACGGCGGCGCTGTCCTGGTCGATCGCGGTGGCAAAGGCATCCAGCCGCGAAAGATAGGCATCGGCATCGGCCGCATTGGCGATCGTGTGCTGGCTATCGAGGAAATCGGGGATCTGCTGATAGCAGCCGGTCAACTGCGTGACGACATAAGGCGAACCGACCGTGGCAAACGTGCGGTTCATCGTATCGTTGAGCTGGGTGGAATAGAGGATGCTGGCATAGTTCCAGCGGTTGTTGCCGGTCAGCTTGGCGGCATCGATCTTGCGCAGGGCGGCCAGATCGCGCGCGGTGCGGGCCTTGGCATCTTCCCACGCGTGGAGCGAGCGATCATCGAGGCGCGCCTTGGCGCCAGCGTGGGCGCCGCTGTCCACGCCCAGGCCGGTGGCCATTTCGGGCGAATGCGCCAGCTGATCGGCCAGCATGCTGTCGAACAGGGCATTGAGCCGCCGGTCTTCGCCGGAACTGGAAGCCGCATCGTTGGCAGGCATGGTGGAAGCGGTGGTTGCGGCGCGGGCAGTGCCCAGGCTCGACAGGGCGGCCAGCCCGGCGCTGGCGGCGCCGGCCTTGAGGATGTGGCGGCGGTTCATCGGCAAGTCCGTTACAAAGTGGCTGCCGCGCCCGTATTGAGGGGGGCGCCGGGCGCGGCAGCGGGGGGGAAGGGCTGCCACAGCAATGGCAACCACCTTCGCGCGATAGCGGATGGTTGCGGTTGAAAGCAAAGACGCTGGTCGATCCCAGCATGTCGTTGGCCGATCGCAAACGGGATATCGCCCTGGTTGCGATCGGCCAACGATGGGTCTCGCGATCAGGCGACCTGGGCGTTGCGGGCGCGCTGCCGGCACAGGAAATGGGCGCTGACGCAGGCGGCAAAGACCGCCAGGCTCAGCGCAACCTGCAGGCGTTGATCGGGCATCATCGCCATCATCACCAACACGGCGATAATCCCGCCCACTGCCGTCCACGAAATCACAGGAAACGCCCAGACCTTGACGGTCAGGTGCTCTCCCGCAGCATCAAGCCGGCGGCGCAGGGCGATCTGGCTCAGGGAAATCAGCAGATAGACGCACAGGATCGTCGCGCCCGACGATTGCAGCAGGAAGGTGAACAGCGCATCGGGCGAAAATACCGAAGACAGCACCACGGCAAAGCCGGCGACGCCCGAAACGATGATGCCCAGCGCCGGGACACGCCGCGGCGAAACCCGCCCGAACGCTGCCGGGGCATCGCCACGCTGCGCCATTTCAAACAGCATGCGCGAGGTTACGTAGATCGCCGAATTGAGGCAGGAGACGATCGCGGTAAAGATCACCGCACCGATCACCGCTTCCGCGCCGGGCACCTTGATGATCGACAGCGCCGCCACGAACGGTGACTTGCCCGAAATCACGTCGGCCCAGGGCAGGATCGCCAGGATCACCGCGATCGAGCCGATGTAGAAGAACATGATGCGCAAGGTGACGGTGCGCGCCGCGCGCACGATGTTGCGCGCCGGGTCTTCGGTTTCCACGGCGGCGATGGTCGCCACTTCCGAACCCATCATCGAAAAGATCACCACCGGAATGGCGGTGAACGCCGCGCCCAGCCCCATGGGAAAGGCGCCGCCATGGCTGGCAAAGCCGGCCGTCAGCCGTGCCAGGCCTGGTCCGAAGCCGAAGATATAAGCAAGGCCGAGGGCCATGAACCCGATGATCGTGATGACCTTGAGCGAGGCAAACCAGAACTCGAACTCGCCATAGGTCTTGACCGAGAACAGGTTGACCAGCGTCATCGCGGCGATCAGCAGCGCGGCCAGCGCCCACATCGGCAGGGGAATGAACGGCATCAGCATGTTGGCGCCGGCAATCGCCTCCACCGCGATGGTGATCACCCAGAAATAGTAATAGAGCCAGGCCGTGGTGAACCCGGCCCAGGGGCCAAGGCCCAGCGCGGCATAGCCCGTGAACGAGCCTACGCCCGGGCGCGCCATGGCCATCTCGCCCAGCATGCGCATGATCACGAAGACCAGCGCGCCGCACAGCGCATAGGTCAGCAGCACGGCCGGCCCGGCAATGTGGATCGCGGCGCTCGATCCCACGAAGATCCCGGCGCCGATGATGCCCCCGATCGAAATCATGGCGACATGGCGCGGCTTCAACGAATGGGCCAGCGCTTCGCCGGGGGGAGATGCAGACATGGTCAGTGGCTCGCTTTCTTGGCAGACTGTTGCGCCTGGTAGCCCTGGCGCTGCTGGTCGATCAGATAGGCATGGATGGCCTCGACATCGGCCTTTGTCACCACATCATCGAACCGGGCCATACCCATCGGCGCCAGCGCGCCTTTCAGGACGATATCGTTGAAGCTGGCATGCACTTCGGGCGGCAGGCGCGATAGATCGGGCGTGACACCGGGCGTGCCCAGCACGTGGCAGCGCGAACAGTTCTCGGTGAACTTGTCCTCGCCCCGGGCGATCAGCGCCGGGCTGGCCTTGAGCGGCGGCGGCGGCAGATAGGGCGGAACCTCGCGCTTGTCGGGCATCAGCACCGCGCTACCGCCCAGCTTGAACACCAGGATGCGGTTGGCATTGCGGTTGGCATAGGCCGCGCTCGATGGTGGGATCGGGAACGTGATGCCCGATCCGCCATAGCCGGCCTGGACCGCCACATATTGCACGCCGCCGATCTTGTAGGTCATCGGCGCGGCCATGATGTGGCTGCCGGTCTGGATGGTCTTGATCGGCGCGCCGGTGCGCGCGTTATAGATCCACAAGCTGCCATCGCCGCGTCCCTGGAACACCAGGTTGCCCGCCGTGCTCAGCACCCCACCGTCATAGCCGCGCACCCCTTGCGAGGTAACGCGTTCCCACACCACCTTCCTGGCCACCGGATCCCACGCGCGCAGCACCTCGCGCACCAGCTTCACGCCAGGGCGCTCTTTCTGCAGATCGTCCTTGGCCGGCAGCGGCCCGAACACGCGCTTGAGCGCGGCGGGGTCATAGAGATCGTCGGGGAAAATCCCGTCCGACGAGAAGAAACCTTCGAGATGGGTGAGCGAGCCGCCGTTGGCCTTCATGTTGAGCAGCACGTTGCCGGCATCGATCGCGGGAATATAGACGAGCCCGGTCTGCGGGCTGAACGACATCGGGTTCCAGGTGTGCCCGCCGGCCCACGAAGGATAGACGTTCTTCGGGCTTTTCGAATAGTCGGCATGCTCGGTAACCAGCGGCCGCCCGGTGGCAAGGTCCACGCCCTTGGCCCAGTTCACATAGGTGAACGGATCAGCCGACAGAAGTTTGCCCGTTTTCAGGTCCAGCGTGTAGAAAAAGCCGTTCTTGCAGGCCTGCATCACCACGCGGCGGGGCTGGCCGGCGATGGTCAGGTTGGCAAAGACGAACTTCTGGACCGCATCATAGTCCCATTCGTCACCCGGCGTCGTCTGGTAGTACCAGTTCATCCGCCCGCTCTGGGCATTGACCGCGATGATCGAGGCGTTGAACAGATCATCATGCCGCACCCCGTCGGCCGAACGCAGATAGGGCGAGGCGTTGCCGGTGCCGAACACGATCTGGTCGGTTTCCGGATCGTAGGACAGCCCGTCCCACACCGTGCCGCCGTTCTGGGTGCGGCCATCGCGGTTGGGCCCCCACGATTTGGCCGCCATGGCCAGTTCGGGATGCTCGAACGGCTGCCCGGGTGCGGGCGGCACGGTGAAGAAGCGCCATTTGAACGCACCGGTCTTGATATCCCAGGCCGAGATATAGCCGCGCAGGTCGCCATCGCCGATATCGGCCCCGGCATTGCCGATCACCACGGCATCCTTGGTCAGGATCACCGCGCCGGTAGAGGCATAGGGCTGCTTGTGGTTGATGATGGTATCGGCAATCCAGCGGGCCTTGCCGGTCTTGGCATCGATCGCGTGCAGCCGCCCGTCTTCCGACGCGACAAAGACCGTGCCATCGCGATAGGCGACCCCACGGTTGACCACGTCGCAGCAGGCATTGCGGCCCCACTGCCCATCCACTTCGGGATCGTATTGCCAGAGCAGCGCGCCAGTGGCGGCGTCGAGGGCATAAACATTGCCCCACACCCCAGAGGTATACATCACCCCGCCGACCACCAGGGGCGTGGCCTCCTGCCCGCGTTCGGTGCCCATGTCGTAAGACCAGGCATAGCCCAGCGAGGCGGCGTTGGTTTCGTTGATATCGGTAAGCGCGGAATACCAGGTGCCCGCCGTATCACCCCCGGTCAGCGGCCATTCGGCCCCGGCCATCGGCGCTGCGGCGCGGTCTGCCCCCGTATTCGGCGTATCAGCCCGGGCGCTGGTGCAGGCGTTGAGCATCAGGGTACCGCCGCCCATGGCGGCAGAGGCAAGCAGGATCAGGACAGCCTGGCGCAGGGTCTTCATGGGCCTCACTTTCCGGTGGGGCAGGGAACTTGGCAAGATAGATCACAGTCTATCCACAGCTGCAATCGCCTCGCCGCCCCACGTGGCCCGGATGCGCCATGGCCGTCATCATGTCTTGTCGGAAACCCGGGCCGAACCCGTCACAGGTTCGGCCCGGGCATGGGTCAGTTGCCGAAGTTGATCCGGGCGGTCAGGCCCCAGGTGCGCGGCTTGCCATAGACGCTCAGCGCATCGCCCCAATAGAGCGAGCCGTCGAAGGCGTAGGAGCGATAGACCCGGTTGAACAGGTTGTTGACGAAGAACGCCAGCTCCAGCTTGCCGCCCGCCGGGATCACGCCGATGCGGGCATTTTCCACGTGATAGGCGCCTTCGCGCTCGTCTGGCGCGCAGAGCACCGAGAAGCAGAACTTGCCCGTATAGAGCGCGTCACCCTGCAGCGAGATGCGCGCGCCGCCCATGCCGAATTCATAGCGGACCAGGGCGTTGCCGGAAAAGCCCGGCGCCTGCGGCAGATCGTGGTTCACGAGCGTGACGCCATCAGGCAGCAGCACGTTCTTGACCTTGCTGTCTTGCACCGCGGCCGAGGCCTGGAGCGTGAAGCCTTCGATCGGGTGGGCCGTCAGTTCGGCTTCCACGCCCTTGATCGTGGCCGGCAGGTTGCGCACCAGCTGCGTATAACCGACCTGAACATAGGCCTGGTAGTTCTTGTAATCATAGTAGAACGCCGCAAGGTTGAACTGGATGTTGCGGCCGATCTTGGTCTTGAGGCCCACTTCATAGTCGTTGAGCGTCTCGGGCCGGTAGGGGATGTTGTTGAGCGTATCGATCAGGGCCTGGCCGGGGAACGGTGTGCCGGTGGAGAAGGTGAACCCGCCCGACTTGGAGCCACGGTTGTAGCTGGCATAGAGCAGCGTATCGGGGCCGGGCTTGTAATCCAGCTCGGCGCGCGCGGTCACCCCGTCATAGGTGGGTGAGGCGGCCGCTGGCGTGACCGTGATGCCGCTGGCTTGGGCCGCGCCGGTGGGATCGAAGAAGTTGATGCCGCTGGGGCCCCAGTTGACAGTAAGGCCCGAAATCGCCTCTGCCGCGCGATACCAGGCCAGCTTGCTGTCGCGCCAGTAGCGGGCGCCCAAGATCAGCTTCCAGTGATCGTCGAACTTGTATTCGTCCTGCGCAAAGACCGCGAAGGACTTGGTGCGCTGGTAGAACTGCACGGTGGGATCGTATTGGTCGAACGGCGTGGCATACTTGGCGCCATAGTTGCCGGTCAGCAGCATGCCGAACGCGCCCATGGTCAGGTAGTTGTTGCCGAAATGGGTGGCGGCGCGCAGTTCCTGCGTGATCTGCTGGGTTCGGGCGCGCTGATAGAAGATCGTGCCCGAGGCATAGCAGGTGACGCTGGGCGCGCTGGCGCAGGGGCCAGTGGTGAACGGCGGCAGTGCAGCCCCTTCCACATAGGGCAGGCCCGGCACGCCATCATCGCTCTCGATATAGAACTTGGCGAGGTTCTGGTAATCGGTAATCGACGTGACGTCGAACGCGCCCAGCTTGGCTTCCAGGCGCAGCGTGGCGGCAAACTGCTTGCGGTTCACATAGTTTTCGCCCGCGCTGTAGGTCTGCCACGGGTTGCCGCCCTGGGTGGCGGTGATCGCCGGGTTGGCATAGCCATTGGCGACCGAGCCGGGCACGCCGCCATTGTACGACGTGCCGCCATAGTTGTTCCAATAGTCGCAGACCTGGTTGGCGGCCAGGAATTCGCCCTGGAACTGCGCATTGGGGCAAGCCGGGGTCAGGGTATAGACGCCAGCCTGGCGTTCGTGATCGGCCTGGGTATAGCGCACCGTCAGGCGGGCGCGGAAATCGCTGGTCGGGTCCCACTGCAGTATGCCGCGCGTGGCCCAATGGTTGTTGGCGCCCAGATTGGCCCCGCCGGGCAGCAGGTTCTTGATATAGCCGGAATCGCGATCATACACGCCCGAAACACGGGCCGAGAGCGTCTGGGTCAGCCCGCCGGTGACCGCGCCTTCGAAGATCGACTGGTTGAAGCTACCGGTGGTGGCAGAGAGATAGCCGCCGAATTCGTGACTCGGCTGGTTGGAAATGAACTGCACCGCGCCGCCGGTGGCATTGCGACCAAACAGGGTGCCCTGTGGCCCGCGCAGCGCCTCGGTGCGGGCCAGGTCAAAGATCGGGAAGCCGGCGGTGGTGATCGAGGCCGCGTAGCTGTCGTCCTGATAGACGGCAACCGGCGGTTCCTGCTGGTCGCCATAGTCGTTCTGCGACACGCCGCGAATGTTGAACACCACCTGGCTCGAGCCATAGGCGTTGTATTTCAGGTTGGGGATCGCGCGCACGATATCGGTGGCATTGTTAATGTTGAGCGCGCGCAAGTCCTTGGCGGAAATGACCGAGACGGCGATGCCCACGTCATTGAGCTTCTGCTCGCGGCGTTGTGCCGTCACCACGATGTCGCCCGTGCCGTTGTCGGTTTGCGGGGCGGCGGCGGTTTCGGCCGGGGCGGGCGCCTGGGCCTGGGCCAGGCCGGGGATCAGCGCCGTGGCGGCCAGCGCCATGATGCGGATGCCCGATCGGCCATGGCGCGCACGCGCACCAAAGTGTTGGAGAACAGATTTTTGATTCAGGACAGTGCCCGAGAATACCAGGTGACGCATGACAGCTTCCCTCCAAGCCGGCCCCTCGTTCGGGGGCACAATACCTGCACCGGGATCGTGCATCAGGAACGCAGGCGCAGCAAGCCTTCAGCAACAGTGGAAAAGCTTTCTTCCGGCCTTGTGGGATTACGGTATCATAAAGATCAAGTATATGATTTTAAGATATAAAATTAACTTCACCAGTTTTGCTTGGTAATAACACCTACTTACTACTCTCATTAACTTGCCTAATGCCTACCGTGCCGGGCGCCGTGGCGGCAGGGCCGGGTGCGCGGGTTCGAAATGGCGCGGTGGCGGGACTCGAAACGCCGCGCACCCCGACCTTGGGGCAAGCATTATTTCTAATCCCTCGCATTAGTTTCCAAAATGGTGTGGCACCGTGATTGCGCCGGTTCCCGCGCTGGAATAGCCCTTCTGCAAATAGGCAGCCAAGCAAAGCCGAGGCATGACATGAAGACTAGTGCGCGCGTTGTGGTGATTGGTGGCGGCGTCGTCGGCGTCAGCACGTTGTATCACCTGGCCAAGATGGGCTGGTCCGATGTCGTGCTGATCGAGCGCAAGGAACTGACCTCGGGCTCTACCTGGCATGCCGCCGGCCTGCTGCCGCTGTTCAACCTGTCCTACTCGGTCGGCAAGCTGCACCAGTATTCGGTTGATCTCTATCCCAGCCTGGAAGCGGAAACCGACCTCAACGTCGGCTTCTCGCGCGTGTCGAACATTCGCCTCGCCAACAGCCCCGATCGCATGGACGAATACCGCTATTATGCGGGCGTGGCCAAGACCATCGGGGTGGATGTGAACTTCCTCACCCCTGAGCAAGTTCATGAAATCTGGCCCCTTGCGCAGATGGACGGGGTGCTCGGCGCGATCCAGCATCCCGCCGATGGCTATATCCAGCCGGCCGACTTGACCCAGGCCCTGGCCAAGGGTGCACGCCAGCGGGGCGCCACGATCATGCGCAATACCACGGTCACCGGCATCACCCAGAAGGCCAATGGCGAATGGGTGGTGGCCACCGACCAGGGCGATATCACCTGCGAGCATGTGGTTTCGGCCACCGGCAGCTTTGCCCGCCAGACGGGCGCGATGGTCGGCCTGGATGTGCCGGTGATCCCGGTCGAGCATCAGTACATCGTCACCGAACAGCACCCCGCGATCATGGAGCGCCGCGCCAAGGGCCTGCCCGAAATGGGCGTGCTGCGCGAAAGCGACTCGAGCTGGTACATGCGCGAGGAAGCCGGCGGCCTGCTGCTTGGCCCGTATGAAGTCGGCGCGCCCGCCTGCTATGTGAAGGGGCCGGCCGCTAACAGCGAATATGAACTGTTCCCCGATGCTCTCGAACGTTTGGAGCCCTATATCCTCTCGGCGATCGAGCGCGTGCCCGCCTTTGGTGAGCTGGGGATCAAGAAGGTTTACAACGGCGCCATTGCCTACACGCCCGACGGGTCGCCCATCGTCGGTCCTGCGCCGGGGCTGAAGAACTTCTGGCTCAATGAAGGTCACAGCTTCGGCATCACGGCAGCCGGCGGCGCGGGTTGGCAGCTGGCCCACTGGATTGTGGACGGCGAACCCACCATCGACATGATGGGGGTCGATCCGCGCCGCTTCGGCACCTATGCCGACGAAGGCTATCTCATCGAAAAGAACGAGGAAGCCTATGCCAAGGTGTTCACCGTTCACTATCCCGATGAAGAGCGCGAGGCTGCCCGCCCGCTGCGCCAGACGCCGTGCTATGACCGCATGAAGAAGCTGGGCGCGGTGTTCGGCAGCGTGTTCGGCTGGGAGCGCCCCAACTGGTTCGCGCCCGAAGGCTATGAACTGACCGACGCCGATCTCGACCGGCCTGAAACGCTGCTCAACCACAATCATCCCGATGTGCCGGGTGCGCCGATCCGTGAAAAGTGGTCGTTCCGCCGCTCCAACTATTTCGAGCATGTTGGCAATGAATGCCGCCATGTGACGGAAAAGGTTGGCATTCAGGACATGAGCGCGTTTGCCAAGTGCCTGATTTCCGGCCCCGGTGCAGAAGAATGGCTGGGGAAGCTGTTGTCCAACGCGGTGCCCAAGAAGATCGGCCGCGTAGCGCTGTCGTATCTGCTGACGCCGGCTGGCGGCGTGCGCAGCGAGTTCACCGTCTACAAGCGCGGGCCGCAAAGCTATTACCTGGTTTCGGCCGGCGCGCTGGAGCAGCACGATCATGACTATCTGATCAAGGCGCTGCCCGCCGACGGTTCGGTCAAGTTCGAGCGGCTGACTACGGCAATGGGTGTGCTGGTCCTGGCCGGGCCGCGTGCCCGCGACGTGCTGGCCAAGGTGACCCGCACCGATCTGTCGAACGAGGCGTTCCCGTGGCTGACGGGCAAGCGCATCTCGATCGGCGCGGCGCCGTGCGATGCGCTGCGCGTCAACTTCATCGGCGAGCTGGGTTGGGAATTCCACCACCCGATCGAGATGCAGAACTACATCTTCGACAAGCTGATGGAAGCCGGCGCCGAATTCGACATCAAGCCCTTTGGCATCCGGGCGATGACGTCGATGGCGCTGGAAAAGAGCTACAAGCTGATCCCGCGCGAACTTTCGGTGGAATACAACGCGCTGGAAAGCGGGCTTGAACGCTTCATATCCATGAAGAAGCCGGACTTCGTTGGCCGTGACGGGCTGCTGGCGAAGAAGGAAGCCGGTCTTTCTTCTACTCTGGTTACCCTGGAGGTGCTGGGCGTCACCGATGCCGATGCCCGCGGCTCCGAAGCGATCTATCGCGATGGACAACTGGTTGGCCGCGCCACTTCGGGCGGCTATGGTTGGCGCACGGCCAAGTCGCTGGCGCTGGCGATGATCGCACCTGAACACGCAAACCTTGGCACCGAACTCGAGATTTCCATTCTCGGAACGATGCACAAGGCCGTGGTGATCCCAGACTCGCCCTTCGACCCCGAAAACCTTGCATTGCGGAGCTAGTTCCCATGCGCAATTTCGCTTCGATTGCCGAACTGCTGAACCAGGATCGCCCCGGCTACACCCTGCCGCAGGCGCTTTACACCAGCGAGGAAGCCTTTCGCTTCGATACCGAAGTGATGCTCAAGTCGGTGTGGCTCTATGCCTGCACCGTGGCCCACGTGAAGAACCCTGGCGATTTCTACGTCTTTGAAATGGCCAACAACTCGGTGTTCATCGTGCGTGGCCGCGATGGCGAGGTGCGCGCGTTCTACAACACCTGCACCCATCGCGGATCGCGCATTTGCCAGGTCCAGGCCGGCACGATGCCGCGCATCATGTGCCCCTATCACTTCTGGACATTCGGGCTTGATGGCAAGCTGATCGCCGCGCGCGGCATGCCCGACGATTTTGACAAGGGCGCGCACAACCTGCGCCAGGTGGCGCTGGAAAACTGCGGCGGCCTGCTGTTCATCTGCCTGGCGGACAATCCGCCGCCGATCGAACCGGCCAAGCAGGACATCGCGGCCGCGATCGGCATCTACAACATGGACAAGCTCAAGGTGGCCGCGGTCGAAGACCTGCATGACACGGCCAACTGGAAGCTGGTCATGGAAAACAACCGCGAGTGCTATCACTGCGAGGCCAACCACCCCGAGCTGCTCAATTCGCTGAGCGGATCGGGCTTTGGCCGGGGCAACCCGGAAGACGGTGACGCTGCCGACGAGGACGATATCACTGCCCAGGTGGAGCGCTGGAAGGCCATGGGCGTGTGGCGCGACCTGGTGGAATTTCCCGATGGTGGCTGGCATCGCGTGGGTCGCCTCAGCCTGGCGCACGGGGCGCTGTCGCAGACCATGGATGGGCAGCCGGCTTCCAAGAAGCTGATCTGGCCGGTCGAGCACGCCGAACCGACCAGCGTTTCGGTATGGACCCAGCCCAATTCCTGGCACCACTTCTGCTGCGACCATGTGGTGACATTCAGCGTGATGCCGCAGGGGCCGGATCGTTCGATCCTGCGCACCTCGTGGCTGGTGCACGAAGACGCGGTGGAAGGCGAAGACTATACGGTCGAGAACCTGACCCACGTGTGGAAGGCGACCAACCGCCAGGACCGCCACCTGGCAGAAATGAACCACGCCGGCATCGTTACCGATGGCTATCGCCCCGGGCCCTATGCGCTCGAGGAAAACCTCGTCGATGCCTTCAAGACCTTCTACGTCGAGCGCGCCAAGGCCGCGCTGGAAGCGGCAGGACAGCCATAAGATGATGCGCTTTTCCGGGCTCAATCTCATCGCGCAGGCCTTTTCGGGGCACCAGTCGTGGCCGGAACAATGGCCCGACAAGGCACCCAAGGCGGCCTATGACGTGATCATCGTGGGCGCGGGCGGGCATGGCCTGGGCGCGGCCTATTACCTGGCGGCCAAGTATGGCATCACCAATGTCGCGGTGATCGAGAAAGGCTGGCTCGGCGGTGGCAACACCGGGCGCAACACCACGATCATCCGCTCGAACTACCTCTACGATGAAAGCGCCCACCTCTATGACCATGCGGTCAAGCTGTGGGACGGGTTGAGCCAGGAGCTCAACTACAACGTGATGTATTCGAAGCGCGGCGTGCTGATGCTCGCGCACAACGTGCACGACATCCAGAGCTTCAAGCGCCACATCCATGCCAACCGCCTGAACGGCGTGGACAATGAATGGTTGAGCCCGGAAGAATGCCAGGCCTATTGCCCGCCGCTCGATATCTCGCCCAATGCGCGCCATCCGGTGCTGGGCGGGGCGTTGCAGCGGCGCGGCGGCACCGCGCGGCACGATAGCGTGGCCTGGGGCTATGCCCGCAAGGCAACGGCGCTGGGCGTCGATATCATCCAGAACTGCGCCGTCACCGGCATCCGGCGCGGGCCCGATGGCGCGGTGCTGGGGGTGGAGACCGAGCGCGGCTTTATCGGCGCGAAAAAGATCGGCGTATCGGCGGCGGGCAATACCTCGGTCGTCATGAACATGGCCGGCCTGCAATTCCCGCTGGAAAGCTATCCGCTGCAGGCCCTGGTGTCAGAGCCGGTCAAGCCGATCTTTCCCTGTGTGGTGATGTCCAACACCGTGCATGCCTATATCAGCCAGTCCGACAAGGGCGAGCTGGTGATCGGCGCGGGGACCGACCAGTACACCTCGTATTCGCAGCGCGGCGCGTTCCACATCATCGAGCATACCCTGGCGGCGATCTGCGAGATCTTCCCGATCTTTACCCGCATGCGCATGCTGCGCACCTGGGGCGGGATCGTCGATGTGACGCCCGATCGCTCGCCGATCCTGGGCAAGACTCCGGTTCAGGGCCTCTATGTCAACTGCGGTTGGGGCACGGGCGGGTTCAAGGCGACGCCGGGCGCGGCGGATCTGCTGGCGCATACCATCGCCCACGATGCCCCGCACGCGATCAACGCGCCGTTCACGCTCGATCGGTTCCGCAACGGGCGGATGATCGACGAGGCGGCCGCAGCCGCCGTGGCCCACTGAGCAAGGCGCAGGGAACCAAGCCATGCTGTTGATTCATTGCCCCTATTGCGAAGAAGACCGCCCCGAGGTGGAATTCGTCTATGGTGGCGAGGCGCATATCGCGCGCCCGCTCGATCCCGCGACGCTGAGCGACGAGGAATGGGAGCACTATCTCTACATCCGGCGCAATCCGCGCGGGCGCCATCACGAACGCTGGCGGCATACCCACGGTTGCGGGCGTTTCTTCAATGCCGTGCGCGATACCGTGAGCGATCGTTTCGAACAGACCTACAAGGCCGGGGAACCGCGTAAATGAGCGGCTATCGTCTTCCTGCCGGTGGCCGCGTCAACCGCGCCGCGCCGCTGGATTTCACCTTTGACGGGCGCGCCCATCGCGGCTTTGCCGGCGACAGCCTGGCTTCGGCGCTGGTGGCATCCGGGCAGATGCTGTTCGGCCGCTCGTTCAAGTATCATCGCCCGCGCGGCATTCTGGGCATGGGGACGGAAGAGCCCAATGCCTTGGTGACGGTGGACCGCGGCGGGGCCGGGCCGGGTTGGGGCCGGCGCACCCCCAATCTCCGCGCGCCATCCGTGCCGCTGTATCAGGGCCTTACCGCGCAAAGCCAGAACCGCTATCCCTCGCTCAAGTTCGACCTGGGCGCGGTCAACGATCGGCTTGGCGCGTTCTTTCCGGCCGGGTTCTACAACAAGACATTCATGTGGCCGCGTTCGGCTTGGGAAAAGCTCTATGAGCCGGCGATCCGGCGCATGGCCGGGCTGGGCACCAGCCCAACGGAGCGCGATCCAGATCATTATGACGCCACTTATGCCCATTGCGAAGTGCTGGTGGTCGGCGGCGGCCTGGCCGGGATCGATGCCGCGCTGGCGGCGGCGGCCGACGGCGGCCGGGTAATCCTGATCGACGAGCAGGACGAGTTGGGCGGCGGTGCCCTGTCGGACCAGGCGCTGTGGGGCGAGGTGGCCGACAAGACCATGGCACTGCGCCGGCTCGGCAACGTGACGGTGCTGAGCCGCACCACCGCGTTCGGCTATTACCACCAGAACTTCGTGGGCGTGGTCGAGCAGCTTACCGACCACCTAGCCCCGGCGCAGGCCAGCGGCGCGCGCGAGCGGCTGTGGCGCATCCGCGCCGGCGAGGTCATCCTGGCCCAGGGCGCGATCGAGCGCCCGCTGGTGTTCGATGGCAACGACGTGCCGGGCGTGATGCTGTCGAGCGCCGGGCGCACGCTGGCGGTGCGCTATGGCGTGGCGGTGGGCCGCGCGGTGGCCGTGATGGCGGTGCATGACAGCGGCTGGCGTGATGCGCTGGCGCTCAAGGCTGCTGGCGTCAACGTGGTGGCGGTGATCGACTTGCGGGGCGAAGTGGCGGCCGATCTGGTTGCTGCCGTGCGCGGCGCGGGGATTGCCGTGCATCTTGGCCATGCCGTCACGCAGGTGGCGGGCCGCCATAGGGTGAGCGGTGTGACCTTCGCCCCCGGCGGCACCGGGCAGGGCCAGCAACTGGCGGTCGATGCCCTGCTGATGGCCGGTGGCTGGACGCCGACGGTGCATTTGTGGAGCCACGCCAAGGGCAGCCTGCGCTGGGACGATACCTGGGGCGCCTATCTGCCCGATGTGGCGCAGGAAAACTGCCGCGCGGTGGGCGCCGGGGCAGGCGCCTGGGACATGGGCGCGGGCCTGGCGCTGGGCACGCTGCCTGGCCCCAAGCCGATCTGGCAGACCAAGGCTTTCGTCGATTTCCAGAACGACGTGAAGGCGCGCGATATCGATCTGGCGGTGCGCGAGGGCATGCGCTCGATCGAGCATATCAAGCGCTATACCACCAATGGCATGGCCACCGACCAGGGCAAGACCAGCAACCTCAACGGCTTGCAGATTGCCTCGGGCAGCCTGTCCAAGCCGGTGACCGATATCGGCCTCACCACGTTCCGCCCGCCCTATACGCCGCAGACGTTCGGCGCGCTGATGGGGCATCACAAGGATGCGCTGTTCCAGCCGATCCGCAAGACGGTGATCGATGGTTGGGCCGATGCGCGCGGGGCCGTGTTCGAGAACGTGGCGCAATGGCGCCGTGCGCGCTATTTCCCCCAAGGCGGAGAAGACATGCACGCCGCCGTCGCGCGCGAGTGCGTGGCGGTGCGCCAGCAGGTGGGCATGTTCGATGCATCGACCCTGGGCAAGATCGAGGTGGTCGGGCCCGATGCCGCCGAATTCCTCAACCGCATGTACACCAACCCGTGGAAGGCGCTGGCACCCGGCCGCTGCCGCTATGGGCTGCTGCTGCGCGAGGATGGCTTCATCACCGACGATGGCGTTTCGGCGCGCCTGGCACCCGATCGTTTCCACCTGACCACCACCACCGGCGGCGCGGCGCGCGTGTTGGCGATGATGGAAGACTATCTCCAGACCGAATGGAGCGATCTCGACGTCTGGCTGACCAGCACGACCGAGCAGTGGGCGGTGATCGCGGTGCAGGGCCCGCTCGCCCGCGCCGTGATCGCGCCGCTGGTCGAAGGCATCGATCTGGCGCCTGGCGCCTTTCCGCACATGGCCATTCGCGAGGGCCGCATCTGCGGCGTGCCGACGCGCCTGTTCCGCGTGAGCTTTACCGGCGAGCTTGGCTATGAAGTCAACGTGCCGGCCGAGCATGGGCGCATGGTGTGGGAGGCGATCCACGCCTCTGGCCAGGCCCACGGCATCACCCCCTATGGCACCGAGACGATGCACGTGCTCCGCGCCGAAAAGGGCTATGTCATCGTCGGGCAGGATACCGACGGCACGCTAACCCCGGATGACGCCGGCATGGCCTGGGCCGTGGGCACCAAGAAGCCCGATTTCGTCGGCAAGCGCTCGCTCGCCCGGCCCGACATGAGCGCGCCGGGGCGCAAGCAACTGGTCGGCCTGCTGACCGAAGACCCGCAGGAAGTGCTGGAAGAAGGCGCGCAGATCGTGGCCGATCCCGATCAGCCGGTGCCGATGACCATGCTCGGCCACGTCACCTCGTCGTATCACAGCGCCACGCTGGGCCGCTCCATCGCCATGGCGGTGATTGCCGACGGCCGCGCGCGCGATGGCCAGGTGATCCATGTGCCGATGCCGGGCCGCACGATCCGCGCGCGGGTGAGCGCCAGCACCGTGTTCTATGATCCGCAAGGGAGCCGCCTCGATGTCTGATGTCCTTGCGATCCCCGCCCTGGCCGTGGCCGGCACCGATCTGGCGCTGGAGGCCCAGGCAGTTACCGCCTCGGGCGTGGCGCTGACGCTGGAAGCGCCGGCCAGCCGCTGGTCGCTGCGCGCCCGCACGGCGCAGGCGCTTTCAGGCGTGATCGGCCGCGCTGTACCGGCGCGCATTGGCGAGACGCTGGATGGCATCGCCTGCCTCGGGCCAGACGAATGGCTGGCCGATCTGCCTGCCGGCACCGCGCTGCCCGATGGCGCCGGGCAACCGGTGAGCGTGGTGGACATTTCCGCGCGCGGCGTGGTCATCCGGGTGGAGGGGGCAGGGGCGGCCACTGTCCTCTCATCGGGATGTCCGCTCGATCTCGACCGGTTTGCCGTGGGCCGCGCCACCCGCACCGTTTTCGAAACGGTGGAAGTGATCCTGTGGCGCGAAAGCGCAACCGTGTTCCGCGTGTTCGTGTGGCGCAGCTTTGCCCCATGGTTGTGGCACGCACTCAAGGCGGCGGAACGCGGCTAAGCAGAATTGGCCTGAAATTCAGGCCGCCACACCGCCCTTGAAGCGCAGGCGCGCGGTCAGGCCATCGGGCTGCCAGTCCAGGTCGATCGCGCCCTCGCGCAGCCGTACGATGCGGTTGATGAGGTTCAGCCCCTGGCCGCCATCGCGCGAGGTTGCCTGCACGGGGCGGTTCGAAACCTCGTGCCAGGTGATCACGATGTCGCCGTCCTGATCCTCGCTCGACAGCGTGATCGCGCCGCCATGCGCGATCGCGCCATGCTTCGAGGAATTGACCGCCAGTTCACCCACGACCAGGGCGATCGTGTCAGCCAGGGGGCGCGCAATCGGCATGTCGCGCACCTGGTCGGTCGCCACCGGGCAGAACGCACTGCCAAAGGGCAGGACCAGCGCATCGATCAGTTCGACCAGGCTGCACGGCACGTCCAGGCTGGTGAACAGGGCCTGGGCGCGGCCCATGGCGATCAGGCGTTCGGCCATCTGCCCGGCAAAGGCATCGTTGTGCGCGTCGCCACGGGCAAAGCCGCGGATCAGGCTGGAAATCATCGTATAGGTGTTGCGCAGCCGATGGTGCAGTTCGCGCGTGGCGGTTTCCAGCACCTGGCGGGAGAGTTCGGCATCAGTCACGTCGCGCGACACGGCCAGATAGCTGATCAGCTTGCCAGTATCGTCACGCAGCGCCGAAACACTCACGTCCCACCAGCGGCTGTTGCCCTTGGCCGTGGGGCAATGGGCGCGAAAGCGCGAGACACCGCCGGCCTGGGCCGTGGCAAAGCCGCTGGCGATATGCGGCCGGCCTTCTTCGGGCCAGAGCGTGTCCCATTGCTTGCCCAGCACGTCGGACGGCGTATCGATCTCCATGGCGCACAAGCCATTGGGGTTGACATAGGTTACCGCGCCATCAAGCCCGATAACCTTGACGCAATCCACGCTCTGGTCGAGCGCCGCAGCCAACGAGAGTTGCGAGATTCCGGCAACCTGCCGTGAAAGTTCGTTGTTAGTCATGATTACTGCCGGAGTTCCCCAACACCCGGTCAGGCGTGCCCCACGCGCACCTTCGCGACAGCACCATAATCGTTAGTTAATGTAAAAGTTCCAGCAAAAATTGGCGGAAAAGCGCACTTTTCGGGCTTGCGGCGATTCCGCTGCCGGCGGCATCACCCCAGCAGTGGCCCGGCCCAGGGCAGATTGGTCATCAGTGGCGGCAGCACCTGATCCAGCAGGGTCTCGCGCGCCAGGGCGGCCGTCTGGCCGGGCAGGTCGCCCAACTCGCCCATGCGTGCTACCACCTGGATGCGGCGGGCAAAGCGGCCGCGCGGCAGGGGTTCGACGCGCAGCTGCGGCATCAGCTGGGGCAGGGCCGCGAGGCACAGCAGCGAGGTTATGCTCCAGCCGATGCCCATGCCCACCGTGGTCAATTGCTGGTGGATGATCTCCACCTCGATCACATTGGGCAGGCGCAGCTTCATGCGGGTCAGCTGGCTTTCGATGCGCTGGCCCATGCCGGTATCGAGCGAATAGCGCACGAACGGCATGCGTTCGGCCACGTCGGCCGGATCGATGCTGCCGCTGTGGTCGGCCGGAAATATCATCACGAAGGGATCATCGATCACGTCGTGATGCTCGATGCCCGGGTGTTTTTCCAGGGTATTGCTGCCGGTCACCAGCATGTCGCAGCGCCGGGCCAGGAATTCCTGCTGCTGGCGCAGCGAAATGCCCGATCGCACCCGCCATGAACCCACGCGCATGCCGTGCCGGCGCAGCAGCGGCGCGGTGAGCAGGTTGGCGAGGCTCTCGCTCATGCCCACGGTCAATTGGTCGATCGGCTGCTGCGCGCCTTCGCGCACTTCGTCGTAGGCAGTGCGCGCGCTGGCCAGCAGCTTGCGCGCGCGCTCGTGCAGGGCGCGGCCCGATGGCGTCAGGCCCAGTGGCCGCAGCGAGCGATCGAACAGCGGCGCGCCGATGCCCTGTTCCAGCCGGGTGATGGTTTGCGAAACCGCCGACTGGGTGATCCGCAACTGTTGGGCGCAGGCGGTCATCCCGCCCAGTTCCACCGTCAGGACAAACACTTCCAAGCCGTGCAGATCGAATTCGGCGGGCAGGCGCATGGGCATGATCCTTTGGGTGCGCGCCCTCTCGCGCCCCCGTGCTGCACTCTTGTGCCATCATGATGCCTGAACTACCAGATTATATCTGCTTATTGTCTGCGCTGCCCCGTTCCTGTTGCGGGCAAGCCGTCCTACAGATGGGGCAACCAGCGAAAGGGAGCTGACGTGGCGCTTTTGAAACCCGATTTCGTCCTGCTTGTCTCGTGTGTGGATCGCAAGGGCCTGGTGGCCGCGATCGCCACGTCGATTTCGGCGCAGGATTGCAACATCGTTGAAAGCGCGCAGTTCGATGATGCCGTCACCGGCCGCTTCTTCATGCGCGTGGCCTTCACCGCGCCCGAAGGCATGACGGTGGATCGCTTCAACGCCGCGTTCCTCTCGGTCGGCAGTGCCTATGGCATCGATTGGAAGGTCTTTGATCTGTCGGTCAAGGTGCGCGCCCTGGTCATGGTGTCAAAGGGCGGGCACTGCCTGAATGACCTGCTCTATCGCACCGCCACGCGGTATCTGCCGATGGAAGTGACCAGCGTGGTGTCCAACCATACCACCTGGCAGCGCCGGGTGGAGCACGAGGGCATCCCCTTCCACCACCTGCCGATCACGCCGGAAAACAAGGTGGAGCAGGAAGCAAAGCTGCTGGACATGATCGCGCAGCAGAATGTCGATCTGGTGATCCTGGCGCGGTATATGCAGGTGCTGTCCGACACCACTTGCCGCGCCCTGGAAGGCCGCGTGATCAACATCCACCATTCCTCGCTGCCGGCGTTCAAGGGCGCGATGCCCTATCACCGTGCCTACGAGCGCGGCGTGAAGATGGTGGGCGCCACCGCCCACTACGTAACGCCCGATCTGGATGAAGGGCCGATCATCGCGCAGGATGTCTCGATGGTGGACCATGCCGATACCGTCGATGACCTGATAGCCCAGGGCCAGGAAACCGAAAGTCGCGTGCTGACCCGCGCGGTCAAGGCCCATTGCGAGCACCGCGTCATGCTCAATGGCCACCGCACCGTGGTGTTCAAGTGAGCGAGGCCCGGCTCTACGCCGATCTGGCCGCGCTGGGCGTGGTATGGTCCAGCCTGGAACACGAGGCAGTGTTCACCGTGGAGGAAAGCGAAGCGATTCACGCTGCGCTGCCCGGGGCGCATACCAAGAACCTGTTCCTCAAGAACGCCGATGGCAGTTTCTGGCTGGTAACGGTCGACCATGCCAAGCGGGTGGACCTCAAGGGGCTGGCTGGCGCGGTCGGCGCCAAGAAGTTCAGCTTTGGCAAGCCGGAAGACATGGAGCGTCTGTTGGGCGTGACGCCCGGCGCGGTGACACCGCTCGCGGTGATCAACGATGCCGATGGCGCGGTTCGCGTGGTGATTGACGCGGATCTGGTTGACGCAGAACGGGTTCACGTTCATCCCTTGCGCAACACAGCAACGATCGGTCTTTCCGGTGGCGATTTGTTGCGCGCCCTGGAAGGGTGGAACCACTCCGCGATCGTGTCTGGCATTCCGGAGCGGCCATGACCGTAAGCACGTTTGATCTGTTCAAGATCGGCATCGGGCCATCGAGTTCCCACACCGTGGGGCCGATGGTCGCCGCGCGCCGCTTTACCGAGGCGCTGGAGGCTGCGGGCCTGCTGGCGCGCACGGCGCGGGTATCGGTCGATCTCTATGGGTCATTGGCATTGACCGGCAAGGGCCACGCCACCGACGTGGCGATTATCCTGGGCCTGGCGGGGCAAGTGCCTGCCACGGTCGATCCCGATGCGGTGGCGGGCATCGTTGCCGCGGTGGAGCAATCGGGTCGCGTCGCGCTGCTCGGGCAGCACGAGGTTGCGTTTGCCCCGGCGCAGGACATGCGCTTTCTCCAGCGCGAGCGGCAGCCCTATCACAGCAATGCCATGGCGCTGGCAGCGTGGGACGAAGCGGGCGAGATGCTGACCCGGCGGCTGTACTATTCGGTGGGCGGCGGCTTCGTCCTCGACGAGGACGAGGTGATCCGCAACGCGCCGGCGCTCGATGTGCCGGAATTGCCCTATCCCTTTGCCTCGGCCGCGCAGCTGATCGAGATTGGCGAGGCAACCGGCCTCAGCTTTGCCCAGATCATGCTGGCCAACGAACTGGCGTGGCGCAGCCCGTCGGACGTGGATGCGGGGCTCGATCTGCTGGCCGATACCATGGCCGCCTGCATCGATCGCGGCTGCGCGCAGGGCGGAATCCTGCCCGGCGGCCTGAAAGTGCGCCGCCGCGCCGCCGCGCTGGCGCAGGAATTGCAGCACCGCCAGCAGATGTCGCTGTCAGAGCCGCTGGCCGTGCTCGACTGGATCAACCTGTGGGCGATGGCGGTGAATGAGGAAAACGCCGCTGGTGGCCGCGTGGTGACGGCACCCACCAATGGCGCGGCCGGGATCATTCCCGCAGTGCTGCGCTATTACGAGCGCTGCTATCGCGGCGATCGTGCCGGGCGGCGCACGTTCCTGCTGACGGCGGCGGCGATCGGTGCGCTTTACAAGCGCAACGCTTCCATTTCCGGCGCCGAAGTGGGCTGCCAGGGCGAAGTGGGCGTGGCCTGTTCGATGGCGGCGGCGGGCCTCACGGCGGCGCTGGGGGGCAACAATGCCCAGATCGAAAACGCTGCCGAAATCGGCATGGAGCACAATCTGGGCCTGACCTGCGATCCGGTGGGCGGCCTGGTGCAGATCCCGTGTATCGAGCGTAATGCCATGGGCGCGGTCAAGGCGATCGACGCCTCGCGCCTCGCCATGCTGGGCGATGGCCAGCACATGGTGAGTCTTGACAAGGTGATCGAAACCATGCGCCAAACCGGCGCAGACATGCGTGACAAGTACAAGGAAACCTCGCAAGGCGGCCTGGCGGTGAACGTCGTGGCGGTCAACGTGGTGGAATGCTGAGCGAGTTCGAGGAGATGTATCGATGAAAGCCCTGGTCTGCGTGAAGCGGGTGATCGACTACAACGTGAAGCCGCGGGTGAAGGCGGATGGCACGGGTGTCGAGCTGGCGAACGTGAAGATGAGCATGAACCCGTTCGACGAGATTGCGGTCGAGGAAGCCATTCGCCTGAAGGAAAAGGGCGTGGTGAGCGAGATCGTGGCGGTGTCGGTGGGGCCGGCGAAGGCGAGCGACACGCTGCGCACGGCGCTGGCGATGGGTGCGGACCGCGCGATCCTGGTGCAGTCTGACGACGAGGTTGAGCCGCTGGCCGTGGCCAAGATCGTGACGGCGATCGCGGGCGAGGAACAGCCGGGCCTGATCATCACCGGCAAGCAGGCGATCGACGACGATTCGAACCAGGTTGGCCAGATGGTGGCCGCGCTGCTTGGCCGGCCGCAGGGCACGTTTGCCAATGAGGTCAGCGTCGAAGGCGATCATCTGATCGTCAAGCGCGAGATCGATGGCGGCCTGGAAACGGTCAAGCTGGCGCTGCCGGCAGTGGTGACCACCGACCTGCGCTTGAACGAGCCGCGCTATGCCTCGCTGCCCAATATCATGAAGGCCAAGTCCAAGCCGCTCGCCACCAAGACCCCGGCGGACCTCGGCGTCGATGTGGCCCCGCGCCTCAAGACGCTGAAAGTGGCCGAGCCGCCGGTGCGTGCGGCGGGCGTCAAGGTGGCCGATGTCGATGCGCTGGTGGCCAAGCTCAAGGAACTGGGAGTCGCGTGATGGGTAAGGTTCTTCTCTGGGTCGAGCATGACGGCGCGGCGATCAAGGACGCGACGCTGAGCGCGGTGACGGCAGCGGGCCAGCTTGGCGACGTGGTTGCGCTGGTCGCGGGCGAAGGCGTCGATGGCGTAGCCCAGGCCGCCGCGCAGATTGCCGGCGTTGCCGCCGTGCTCAAGGCCGATGACGCCGCCTATGCCCATGCGCTGGCGGAAAATGTTGCGCCGCTGATCGTCGACCTGATGGCCGACCACGATGCTTTCGTGGCGCCGGCCACGACCACCGGCAAGAACGTCGCGCCGCGCGTCGCCGCGCTGCTCGACGTGGCGCAGGTATCCGACATTCTCTCGGTTGAAGGGCCCAAGACCTTCACCCGGCCGATCTATGCCGGCAACGCCATCGCCACGGTCGAATCGAGCGATGCCAAGCTGGTGGTGACGGTGCGCGCGACGGCCTTTGCCAAGGCCGAGGCGAGCGGCGGCAGCGCCAGCGTGGACGCGGTGAGCGGCGCAGGCGATGCTGGCCTCTCCAGCTTCGTCGGCGCGGAAATCGCCAAGAGCGAGCGGCCGGAACTGACCAGCGCCAAGATCATCGTCTCGGGCGGTCGTGCCCTGAAAGACGCGGAAACCTTTGCCGCGACGATCACCCCGCTAGCCGACAAGCTCGGCGCCGCGATCGGCGCGAGCCGCGCCGCGGTGGACGCCGGCTATGTGCCCAACGATTACCAGGTCGGCCAGACCGGCAAGATCGTGGCGCCGCAGGTCTATCTCGCGGTGGGCATTTCCGGGGCGATCCAGCACCTTGCCGGCATGAAGGACTCAAAGACCATCATCGCCATCAACAAGGACGAAGACGCGCCGATCTTCCAGGTGGCCGACGTGGGCCTGGTGGCCGACCTGTTTACCGCCGTGCCGGAGTTGGTGGGCAAGCTTTGAGCCGATAGATCGCTCAAGGTTTCCACCACCCCCAAACCCCCTCCTCTGAAGAGGAGGGGGCTTTTTTATGTTCCCCTCCCGCGTGCGGGAGGGGTTAGGGGAGGGCATGTTTCAGGCAAGCTCCCTCACAAAGCCAGCGTCAGGCACTGGCTGAAATCATCCACCACATAATCGGCAAACGCCCCGCAAGGCACGAAGCCGTGGGCGCGATAGAGCGCGATGGCTGGTTCGAACGCCGCACCGCGCCCGGTTTCCAGGCTGACCCGCGCCATGCCCATTGCCCGCGCCGTCGCGAGCAGATGGCGCAGCATGGCCTTGCCGATCCCCTGCCCCAGCCATTGCGGCGCCACGCGCATCGATTTGAGCTCACCCTGGTTGCCCGCCAGCATCTTGAGCGCGCCCATTCCCGCCAGATCATCGCCCACCCAGGCGGAAAAGAACGTGACACCGGGCGCGCGCAGCGCATCGAGCGGCAGGGCGTGGACCTTGCACGCCGGAGAATGGGCATGCATGCCGCCCAGGTGCAGCGCCACCAGCGCCTGGATCGCCGCACCGGAAAGATCATCCTGGCGTATCGTCACCTCAGGCATTGCACGCGCTCCATCTGGCCAAACCGGTTGCATCTGCTATCGCCGGCGGCATGACCGATGCAACGCATTCCTCTTCGCGCTGGAGCTTGGCGATCCATGGCGGCGCTGGCGCCATGTCTCCTGAAATCATGGACGAGACCATGGCGGCCGACTATCGCGCGGCGCTGGCCCAAGCGCTGGACGCCGGCACGGCCGTGCTGCGCGCCGGCGGCACGGCGATCGACGCGGTCACCGCCGCAGTCTGTGCGCTGGAGGATGACGCGCATTTCAACGCTGGGCGCGGCGCGGTGTTCACTTATCACGAAACCAACGAACTGGATGCCGCGATCATGGACGGGCGCACCCGCGCGGCAGGCTCGGTCTGCGCCGTCACCCGCACGCGCAACCCGGTGCGCTTGGCGCGCACGGTGATGGAACAGGGGCCGCACGTGTTCCTGGCCGGGAGCGGGGCCGAGGAATTTGCCCGTGACCACGGCATGGAGGAGGTGGACCCGGCCTGGTTCGCCACCGACGAGCGCCGCCGCCAGCTGCACGAGTTCAAGGCCCGCAAGGACGGCTGGTTCGATGCCGATCTCAAGTTCGGCACGGTGGGCGCAGTGGCCTGCGACGCGGACGGCAACCTTGCCGCTGCCACGTCCACCGGCGGCCTGACCGGCAAGCGCTGGAACCGCATCGGCGATTCGCCGGTGATCGGCGCGGGCACCTATGCCGATAACCGCGCCTGCGCGGTGTCGTGCACCGGCACGGGTGAGGTATTCATCCGCGTGGGCGTGGGCCACGAAATCGCCGCGCGCGTGCGCCTGGCCGGCGAAAGCCTGGCCGACGCAACGCAAGCCGTGCTGCGCGAAGTGGGCGAGATGGGCGGCGTGGGCGGCATTATCGCGGTCGACGCGCAGGGCAACCTCACCCACGCGTTCAACACCAAGGGTCTCTATCGCGGCTTTGCCGATCACACCGGCCGGGCCGACGTGGCAATCTTCACCGGGGAATAACGCGGCTCACGAAAACTTGTCGGCCTTGCGCTGGCCAAAGCGCATGCCGCGTTCCAGGCGGGCGCGCAGCTGGGTGTAATAGGCTTCCAGAAACGCGCGCTCGTCACCCCGGCCACTGTTCCAGCCGATCTTGGCGCAGATCGCCTGCGCCACATCGACCATGGCTTCCTCGCGGTTTTCACGCAGCACGCGTTCGAGCACCTGCAGCTCGTACTCGCCATAGATCGCGAGTTCCGCCTCGCCGAATTCATAGCGGTTTTCGGTCAGCGTGCTGCGCCCCTGCGCGCCTGCCCCGGTGGACAGCGCCGCCTTCAACCGGTCGCGCCCGGCTTCCACCACCCAGGTGCCGGCTACCACGTCTCCGGCGCGCAAGGCGTCGCGGTTGAAGAACGGAAAGAACGCGAAGATCAGGAACCACGCCGCCCCGGCCCAGCCGGCAACGGTGGCATCCTCTCCCTGGATCAGCGCGGTCGACACGAAGATCACCGGCAAGGTCAGCTCGATATCGCGCAGGAAATTGCGCGCCACCACCGCCTCTGTCGTCAAGCGCCCACCATCGCGCGCTGCCACCCGCAAGCCCAGCGCGCGCTTGCCCGGCGTGGCCCCGCGCGGGCCGAGTTCGAAATAGAGAAACCAGATGTGGCGGAACAGGAACATCACCACCACCCACACCACGACCACCGCCTGGCCGACGAAATCGCCATTGGCGTTGGCCTTGAGGTTGATAGCCCGGGCCAGCGAAAACAGCAGGTAAGACAGGCCCGCCATGGTCGCCACGATCAGGATCTGATCGAGCAGCAGCGCCAGGGCTCGTGCCCCTCGGGCGCCGATGGTGAAGGGCAATGGCACGCCTTCGGGCGTGACCACCTGGCGCTGACGGCGATCAGGCGCGGGGCGGCGCGGCACCTGGGCGGACGAGCGTGGGCGCCGCGCCATCAGTTGCTCACCCGCGCCCGAGCCGGGCGATAGGCAAAGAAATAGGCGTTCCACAGCGCCAGCATTGTGCCGCCGATGGCCAGCCGGGTCGTGGTCGAATCGATCAACTGGCGGCCAAAGCCTTCGAGCAGCGCCGCCAGCACCAGCATCAGCACCACCCCCACCATCACCTGCGCGGCGCGCCGCCCCGCCACCGCTGCCGCGGTCAGGACCGGCAGATCGCCGGGAAAGGCCATGGCGCGTCCGATATGGATGCCTGCCGCGCCCGCCAGCAGGATGGCGAACAGTTCCGTCGTGCCGTGGATCGCCAGCCAGCCGATGAGGTCCAGCGTCAGGCCCTGCCCGTGATAGAGCCACAGCAGCGCGCCCAGCCCGGCGGTGTTGTGGATCAGCAGCAGGACCGACGGCACGCCAAAGGCAAAGCCCAGGGCAAAGGCGAACAGCGAAACCTGTGCATTGTTGCTGAACAGGAACGCGGCAAACATCGACAGGCCGTTCTGGTCCTGCTGGCCAAACAGCGTGTGGCGCAAGGCCTCGCGCGTGGCGCCGGGCACCCGCACATCGTCGCCCATGCCGCCCATCAGGCTGTAGAACCAGTCGGGATTGCTCGACACCAGCAGCCAGCCGACCACCGTGCCCAGCACCATCACCGCCAGCGCGATCAGCAGGTCGCGGCCCAGTCCGCGCACCGCCGCGCTCCACCCGCCCCGGAAAAAGCGCGCGAGCCAGGCGCCCAGCCCTTCGCGCGGGCCATAGACGGCAAACCACGCGCGCCGCGCCAGCCCTTCCAGATAGCTGATCAGCGCCTGGTCGAGCGAGGTTTCCCGCGCAATCGCCAGGCTGGAAACCACCGTGCGGTAAAGCGCGGGCAAGGCCAGCAGATCATCGTCGGACAGCTTGCGCAGGCGCCCGCCCTCGATCCGCGTAACGATCGCGTCCAGCCGCTGCCAATCGCCCTCGCGCGCCTGGCGAAAGCGATCGGAGCGCAGGGCGGCCGCTTCCACCGCAGCATCCTGCCCGGCGTTCTTGCCAAACCAGCGCGCGATCATCCCAGGCTCCCTTCGCGTTTCACGCCCAGATAGGCATCGATCAGCCGCGTGCCGATCTGCTCGTACGGGGCCTCGACCACGCGCACGCCCATCTGGCGCAGGCGTTGCAGCACCAGCGCGCGCTGGCGTTGCAAGGCCGTGGCCGTCACCGCGCGGGCCATGGCATCGAGCGTATCGGGGCTGGCAGTGGCCAGGCCCGCCAATTCGGCATCGGCCATGACCACGAACAGCACCCGGTGCCGTTCCATCAGCCGGCCCAGGCTTTCGATCATCAGTTCGGCGCTGGTCGGATCGGTGAAATCGGAAAACACCACCACCAGCGAGCGGCGCTGCAACCGCGTGGCGAGCGTGGCCATGGCAAAGGTGAAATTGGGCTCTTCGCCATGATAGTCGAACCCGGCGGCGCTGCGTTGCAGGCGTGCAAAATCGCGCGTGGCGGTGACGAACGGCGAGAGCGCGAGGGGCCGCGCGGCAAAGCCATAGACCGCCACGCGATCCTGCGCTTTCAATGCCACCCAGGCCGTGGTCAGCGCAGCGGTGATCGCGCGGTCTAGCCGGGGCAATCCGCCCAGTGGCTCGATCATCGCCTGCCCGCAATCGAACGCGAACACGATCTGGTTGTTGCGCTCGGTCTCGTATTCCTTGGCAAACAGGCGGCCATGGCGGGCCGAGCTTTTCCAGTCGATGCGGCGGCGATCCATGCCCGGCTCGTAATCGGCCAGGGCCTCGAACTCGGTCCCTTCGCCGCGAATGCGCCGCGCCACGAGGCCAAAGGCGGCATCGCGCAGGAAGATTTGCAAGGCCGGGCTGCGCACCGGGGCGATATCGGGCCACACCCGCAGCGCCCGATCCAGCACGCGGCGCACCTGGCGATGGCCCAGCCCGAGCGGCCCGCTCCAGCGCAGCCACAGCGTATCGATCCGCGCCGTACCCCGGCGTGACGGAAACAGGCTGCCCTGCGCAGACCAGGCACCCTCACCGGCAGGATCGCGCACCAGCGGCACGGCGATGCGGCCACCATCGGCCAGGCGCGGATCGCAGGCGATCGCCGCCATCGGCGCGCCACTGCCGCCGGCAAGCGCGGCATGCAGGGTAAAGCGCACGTCCTGGCCCACCTCGGCATCGGCGGCCATGGCCAGGCGCGCCTCGTGCAGGCGGCCGGCCATCAGCGCATCGAGCAGGACCAGCGCGATCAGTGCCGCACCGGCCGCCGGCGCCACGATCCAGGCCTGTGGCGCCAGGGTGGCGAGCAGCAGGCCAGCAGGCGCCGTCAGCGCCAGCAGCAGCACCGCCCGCGCTGTGGGATAGACGGCCAGGCTCGGCCAGGCAGCAGGGCCGGAGGGGCGCAGGCGGGGAAAGCGCAAGGTGGGCATGGGGCCGTGTCAGCCGGGCCGGTCAGCGCGGCGCCGGGGTGCGCTGCACCAGATCCGCCACGATCGCTTCGGCCTGGCGCCCCTCAATCTCGGCCGCCGGGCTCAACACCATGCGATGGCGCAGCACGGCCGTGGCCAAGCTCTTGATATCGTCAGGGATGGCATAGTCGCGGCCCGCCAGCGCCGCGCGCGCCCGTGCCGCGCCCGCCAGCAAGACCGCCGCGCGGGGCGATGCCCCGGCCAGCAGATCGCCATTGTCGCGCGTGCCGCGCACCAGCGCGACGATATAATCGACCAGCGGCTCGGCCAGGGTAACGGCCTTGAGCTCGGCCTGCGCGCTCGCCACTCCGCGGGCATCGGCCACAGCCGCAACGCCCATCTGTACCGGATGAAGGCCGGTGCGCCCCTCGCCATAGCGGGTGACGATGCGCGCCTCTTCTTCGGCAGAAGGATAATCGACCAGCAGCTTGAACAGGAAGCGGTCGAGCTGCGCCTCGGGCAAGGGATACACGCCCTGGCTCTCGATCGGGTTCTGCGTGGCCACAACCATGAAGTGCGCCGGCAGCAGATGGGCGGTGCCATCCAGCGTCACGCGGCGTTCCTGCATCGCTTCGAGCAGGGCAGCCTGCGTCTTGGGCGGGGTGCGGTTGATTTCATCGGCCAGCACGATGTCGTGAAAGATCGGCCCGCGCGTGAGCGTGAACTGGCTGGTCTGGAAATTGAACAGGTTCGATCCCAGGATATCGCCCGGCATCAGATCGGGGGTGAACTGGATGCGCCCGAAATCAAGCCCCACTGCGGTGGCAAAGCTTTGCGCCACCAGCGTCTTGGCCGTGCCCGGCGGGCCTTCCAGCAAGACATGGCCGCCCGCCAGCAACGCCACCAGCAAGTGATCGACCACGCTGTCCTGGCCAACCACGGCCTTGGCCACTTGCGCGCGAATCGCATCGGCCAGCGTGCGCACGTCTTCCAGGCTGAACGCGCCGGGTTCGAAAGCTGCCTCGGTCATAGGGTTTCCTTGGTCACGCAAGATCCTTTTCCAGGGTGTGCAGCGCCTGGGCCGCGCGCACGGCATCGGCCGGGCGATGTGCGGCGGCAAGCTGGGCCGCCGCGATCGAGAAGGGCACGCTGTCGGGATGCAGCCGCGCAAGATGGGCATCGATCAGCGGATCGACCTGCTCGGCCGCCGCCCCGCGCCGCAGCCCGAGCCGCGCCACCAGCCGCTCGCGCAGGGCATCCACAAAGGGCACGGTCAACAGGTGCAGGCGCCCGGCGCGGCGAATCAGGGCCGCGCTGTTGGCCACCAGCGTGGTCTTGCCCGGCGGGATCGATGGCGGCGCGGTGCGCGGCGGGCCAAAGCGGCAGAATGCGCGCCACCCCACCGCCAGCAGCGTCAACAACAGGCCAACCGTTGCCGCCAGGAACGGCGGCTCGAACGCCAGGGTCAACAGGTTGGGACGGCCACCCAGCCCAGCGAGGCTCAGGTCGAAGGTGATCGCGCGGCTGCCCGAATCGACCGCGGCGGCATGCAGGATATCCAGCGCCAGCATGGCGGTTTGCCGGTTGGCCAAGCCGTAATTGTCCATCAGGTCAGGCTCGAACACCAGGATCACCGGGTGCAGATCCATGTTGCGTCCGCCATCTTCGCCTTCCGGGCCCGAAGGCTCGACCGTGGGCGGTTCGACATCGGCCAGCCGGTCGAGCGAGGGATAATAGCCGTTGTCATCACGATAGGCGGCCAGCGTGCGCCCGTCGGAGGTGGTGACCAGCGGGACCAGCGCCTGGCCGGTGCCCGAAACCACCAGCTTGTCATTGGGCAAGGGGCCGCTGCGGCCATCGGCGGTGCGCCAGCCGTGCCCTTGGGCACCCTTTTCGCCGTTGAGCGACACTGTCACGTCATCGGCAAAGCCGGGCCATTGCGCCAGGCTCACGCCGTTGATCCGGGTCCAGCCGCGCGGGCGCTTTTCCTTGCGGGGCAAGAGGCTGGCCTGCCACTTGGGCGTGATGATCACGGTGGGGCCGATCGTGCGGCGCTTGTCGACAATGCGGGCGATCGCCTTGCCATCGGCATCGGGCAGCGGGGTCAGCACCAAGACACCCGGCTGCTCCATCCCGCTCTCGCTGCGGGTACGCGCCACGGTGTAGCCATCTTCCTGGGCCAGCGCTGCCAGCGCGGCATAGCCGTTGAGCCCGCGCCCGCTGGCATGGCCGCCGCCATTGTTGGCCGGCGACGCGGCGTGGCCGAGAAACCACAAGAGGCCCACGAACAGCGCTGCGCCGACCAGCAGGAGGGCAAGCACGGTGCCGCGTGCAAAGGGGGCGCTGGCGCCGCCCGCGCTCGATCCGCCGGCGTGCGTGTCCGCCGTGCTCATGCCTGCGCCTCCAGCGATTGCAGGGCAAAGGCGGCATAGGCGCCGCGCGCACGCTGCCATTCACCCAGGCCCGGCGCGCGCAGGGCATAGCGCGCGCGCTCTACTTCGTCGGCCATGGTGGCAAAGGCCTGGCGCGCCTCGACCGGCAGCACGGGCAGCACGGCGATTTCGCGGGCCGTGCTCGACGGGGCCAGCCAATCGGGCCGCGCGGCGCCGATATCGGCCACGCTGCGCTGCAAGAGCAGGTGCACTGCCTCGGCATAGCGGCCCTGCGCGGCCAGGGCATCGGCATCTTCCAGCAGGGCCAGCGCGGCCTGCGGCGTCGGGCTCCATTCCGGCGCGGTCACCCCGGCGCGGGCACGGCGCGCGCGCAGCCAGGGCGCCAGCAACGACCACGCCAACCAGACCAGCGCCGCCAGCCCGACCACGCAGATCATCACCAGCAGCAGCTGTTCAGACCGGGCGAGGGCAAGGCCCAGCGGCAGGAACACATGCAGGTTGATCCATTCCAGCACCTGCGCCAGCGCATTGACCAGGGCCTGCAACCAGTGCGGCGGCACATAGGGGGGATCGGCGGGAGGCGGCGGCACCGGCGCAAACTGGATATCGCCCATGCCCCGCACCGTCTGCCAGGCGTGCTCGGCACGGGCAGCATCTGCCTGCGCCGTTGTGGCGGGGCCTTGCGCGGTGGCGGTCACGGCCCTTGCGGCCGCTGCAACGGTGCTCACATCTCCGTTCGTTGCATGCCGCCGCGCGCGCCGCAAGCGCAGATTGGACCGCTTGCCCGAAGGCCCGGTTCAACCCCGCTCACGCTCCAGCGGATACGAGCCAAGAATGCGCAAGTCCTTGGCAAAATAGGCCAGTTCTTCCAGGGCGCGGTCCACCGCAGGATCGCCCGGGGCGCCGACGATATCGGCATAGAACATCGTGGCGGCAAAGCTGGCGCCCTTTTGATAGCTTTCCAGCTTGGTCATGTTGACGCCGTTGGTGGCAAAGCCGCCCAGCGCCTTGTAGAGCGCGGCGGGAATGTTGCGCACCTCGAACACGAACGTCGTCAGCGCCTGGCCGGCGCGCGAATCCCCGTTGAGCGTGGCCGGATCGCGCGGCGTTTTCGACAGCAGCACGAACCGCGTGGTGTTGTCGTGCGCGTCCTCGATGTCTTCGGCCAGCAGGTCCAGCCCATAGAGTTCGGCAGCGATGCGCGGGGCGATGGCGGCAATGCCGGCCTCACCGCTTTCGGCCACCAGCGCGGCGGCGCCGGCGGTATCGGCATAGGCCATCGGCACGATTCCCCGCTCGCGCAGGTAGAAACGGGACTGGCCCAGCGCCTGGGGATGGCTGTAGGCCGCGCCGATCTGCCCGGCGCCAGGCCGCGCCATCAGGCAGTGGTGAATGTCGAGGAAATGCTCGGCCACGATCGACAGCCCGCTTTCGGGCAGCAGGAAATGGATATCGGCCACGCGGCCGTGCTGCGAATTCTCGATCGGGATGATCGCCTGGCCGGCGCGCCCGTCCTTTACCGCATCGAGTGCATCCTCGAACGAAAAGCACGGTAGCGGCAGTCCATCGGGCATCACTTCCATTGCCGCCCGGTGCGAATTGGCGCCCGGCGCCCCCTGAAACGCCACGGCGCGGCCCGGATCGGCCGCAGCAGCGGCACTCATGCGATCGACAAGCAGGCGGGCGGGTTCAGGAAAACTTTGCATGGCTGCTGCCGTTAGGCGCAATTTCGGCCCTTGGGCAAGCGCAATCCCGCGCAAATCCTGGCCAGAATGCGGCCGGGACAAGCATGAAATTTGTTCTGGATCACAGACGCAGTTTCCCTTGCGGCTCTAATCGCACTTGCGCCGGCGCGGGGGGCTGATTATCCCACCCGCAAAAGGTGCGTATCGGCAGCGGGCCGAAAATGCGTGCGATAAATGGGGCTGGGAATGGACGACCGTTTCAATACGATCGCAGGATGGACCTTGTTTGGTGGTATCGTGGCCCTTGGCCTTTCAACGTTGTCCGCCCATTATTTTCTTGCTGACAAGCACGAACGCCCGGAAAAGATGGGCTATGCCATCGCCGGGGTAGAGCCGGAAGGCGGCGCTGCAGCGGCCGCTGTGGTCGAGCCGATCGCCAACCGCCTGGCCAAGGCCGATGCCGCCAAGGGCGAGGCGATCTTTGCCAAGTGCAAGGCCTGCCACACGATCGACCAGGGCGCGGCCAACGGCATTGGCCCCAATCTGTGGGGCGTGGTGGGCGATGCCCGTGCCGAAGGGCGCGGCGGCTATGCCTTCTCCGATTCGCTCAAGTCCAAGACCGGCAATTGGGATTTCGCGTCGCTGGATGAATGGCTGACCAATCCCAAGAAGTTTGCCGACGGCACCAAGATGTCGTTCGCGGGCCTGTCCGATCCGATGGATCGCGCCAACGTGATTCTCTATCTCAACTCCAAGGGCTCCAACCTGCCCTTGCCCGCGCCCGAAGCGGTGCCAGCAGCTGGCGCAGCGCCGGCGGGCGCAGCAGCCCCGGCGGCGATGGTTGGCGATGCGGCCAAGGGCGAGAAGGTCTTTGCCAAGTGCATGGCCTGCCACACCATCGAGCAGGGCGGCGCCAACGGCATCGGCCCCAACCTCTATGGCGTGGCCGGTGATGCCATTGCCGAGGGCCGGGGCGGCTATGCCTTCTCCGATGCGCTCAAGGCACACAAGGGCGTGTGGGACCAGGCCACGCTGGACCAGTGGCTGAGCGGCCCGGCCAAGTTCGCGCAGGGCACCAAGATGACCTTTGCCGGCCTCACCAGCGCGCAGGACCGCGCCGACGTGATCGCCTATCTCAACAGCAAGGGTGGCAAGCTGACCCTGGGCGCAGCACCGGCGGCCGCGCCGGCCAAGTAAGCATCCCTGGACTGACGTTGACCCGGAAACCCCGCCTGCCCGCCAGGCGGGGTTTCTTCTTTGGCGCGCAGCGCTAAGGCTCGCGCCATGTCTTCGCTTGCGTCTCTGGCCAGCCGCCTTTCGCTGCCCACCACCGCCACGGCCCCGTTCTGCCCGTCAGAGGTGCGCGGCACCGTCGCCGTCGCCCCACAAGGCCCGTGGTGGCGCGTGCTGTGGCAGGCGGCGGGGCCCGGCCTGCTGGTGGCCGTGGGCTATATGGACCCGGGCAACTGGGCCACCGATATCGCCGCGGGATCGCAGTTCGGCCATGGCCTGCTGTTCGTCGTCCTGGCCTGCGGGCTGGCGGCAATCGTGCTGCAATCGCTGGCGATGCGGGTGGGCCTGGCGAGCGGCCAGGATCTGGCCCAGCTTGCCCGCCGCCATTACGCACCGGCGGTCTGCCGCGTGCTGTGGCTGCTGGCCGAACTGGCGATCATTGCCACCGACATTGCCGAAGTGCTGGGCGCGGCGCTGGCGCTGCACCTGCTGTTCCGCGTGCCGCTGTGGGTGGGTGTGCTGCTGACCGGGCTGGATACGCTGATCGTGCTTGGCCTCAAGGGCCATGGCTTTCGCCAGCTCGAGGCGATCGTGCTGGGCCTGATCGCCACGATCACATTGTGCTTTGGCGTGCAACTGGCGATCGTCGGGGTGGATGGTGCCGCGCTGGCCGCTGGCGCCGTGCCCGATCTGGCGCGCCTCGCTCAGCCCGGCGCGCTCGTGCTGGCGATCGGCATCCTGGGGGCGACAGTCATGCCCCACAATCTCTACCTGCATTCCAGCGTGGTGCAGACGCGGCTGGGCGATCGGTCAGAGCAGGGCACGCGCCGCGCCCTGCGCCTGGCTGGCGCCGATACAGTGGTCTCGCTGCTGCTGGCAACACTCGTCAACGTGGCGATCCTGGTGCTGGCGGCAGAAGCCTTCCACGGCCATGGCCATCGCGATGTCGGCTCGATCGAGGATGCCTGGCGGCTGCTGGCGCCGATCACCGGGGCGGGCCTGGCGCCACTGCTGTTCGGGGTGGCGCTGCTCGCCGCCGGGCAAAGCGCCACGTTCACCGGCACTGTGGCGGGTCAGGTGGTGCTGGAGGGTTTCCTCAACCTCAAGATTCCCTGCTGGCAGCGCCGCATCCTGACCCGCGCGCTGGCGATCGTGCCAGCGCTGGCCGGGGTGCTGTGGCTGGGCCAGGGCGCGGTGGGGAAATTGCTGGTGGCCACCCAGGTCGTGCTGTCGCTGCAATTGCCGTTCGCGATCTGGCCGCTGCTGCGCTTTGCCGGCAACCGCCAGGTGATGGGCCGCTTCGCCGCGTCGCGGCTCATGCTCGCGATCGGCTGGCTGCTGTTCGCGCTGATCCTGGCGGCCAATCTCGCGCTTGTTGCCGGGCTGTGAAGGGGGCGCGTTGCCCCCTTCACCCCTGCCTTACGCGGCCGAGGCGTTGACGCCCATGCTGGTGAGGTAGCGCTTGATATTGCGCGCGGCCTGGCGCAGCCGCTGTTCGTTTTCGACCATGGCGATGCGAACAAAGCCCTCGCCATCCTCGCCATAGCCCACACCCGGTGCCACGGCGACTTCGGCCTGGGTCAGCAGCTGCTTGGAAAACTCCAGGCTGCCCATGTGCTTCAACGCCGGCGGCAGCGGCGCCCAGGCAAACATCGAGGCCTTGGGGCTGGGAATCTCCCACCCGGCGCGGCCGAACGCTTCCACCATCACGTCGCGGCGCTTCTGGTAGAGCTTGCGGTTCTGCTCGACGATATCCTGCGGGCCATTGAGCGCGGCGCAGGCCGCCGCCTGGATCGGGGTGAACGCGCCGTAATCGAGATAGGATTTCACGCGGGTCAGCGCGGCGATCAGGCGCTTGTTGCCCACGGCAAAGCCCACGCGCCAGCCGGCCATGGAAAAGGTCTTGGACATCGAGGTGAATTCCACCGCCACGTCCTTGGCGCCGGGCACTTCCAGAATGGAGCGGGTCGGCTGGCCATCGAAATAGAGTTCGGAATAAGCGAGGTCCGACAGGATCCAGACCTTGTTTTCCTTGGCCCAGGCGACCAGGCGTTCGTAGAATGCCAGGTCGACCGTCTCGGCCGTGGGATTGGACGGATAGTTGACGATCAGGATCGACGGGCGCGGCACGGTGAAGGCCATCGCGCGATCGAGCGATTCCCAATAGCGTTCATCGGGCGTGGTCGGCACCGACCGGATCGTGGCACCAGCGATGATGAAACCGAAGGTGTGGATCGGGTAGGATGGATTGGGCGC
Organism: Novosphingobium sp. 1529; assembly: GCF_040544855.1. NCBI lineage: Bacteria > Pseudomonadati > Pseudomonadota > Alphaproteobacteria > Sphingomonadales > Sphingomonadaceae > Novosphingobium > Novosphingobium sp. 1529. The sequence continues at coordinate 425,703 of NZ_JBEPKW010000001.1, read as the reverse complement.
CAGCACCACGTCACCAGGCGCGGTGATCGCGGTGGCCAGGCTCGCCAGGCCTTCCTTCGATCCCATCGTCATGACGACTTCGGTTTCCGGGTCCAGCTCCACGTTGAAGCGGGTGCCGTAATAGTTCGCCTGCGCCTTGCGGATGCCGGGGATGCCCTTGGACGCCGAATAGCCATGGGCCGAAGGCTTTTGCGCCACTTCGCACAGCTTTTCGATCACATGCGCGGGCGGCGGCAGATCGGGGTTGCCCATGCCCAGGTCGATGATGTCCCGTCCGCTGGCGCGGGCTGCGGCCCGCATCGCGTTGACTTCGGCGATGACATAGGGCGGCAGGCGCTTGATGCGGTAGAACTCTTCTTCCACGGGCATGACTCGTAATGCTTGCCGGCAGGATTGCCGGGACCGCCCCCTTACGCCAATCGATCCGCTTCGCCAATCATGGGCTGCACCGCGCGCCTTGTTGCAGCGCCGCTCTCGCGCTTTGCGACGCAAAGCGGCTTGCCGCCCGTGCCGCCCGCGCGCAAAAGGGCGAACGTCCATGGTCCGGGTATGCCACGGTGACCGGCGCCAGGTGACAGGGACCGAAAGTCACGAGGGAAAGTTCGTCCATGCGCGAAACGGGTAATGCCAAGACGCCGGTTGCCACCGACAACGCGGTATTCGAAGACCTTTTCCGCCTTCAGGCCGAAGCGATGCAGGCCCTGGCCGCGCCGTTCCTGCCCACTGCCCATGCCAAGGCCCCCGATCCGGGCGATTTCCAGCACTGGGCGATGTCGGGCGCCAAGCTGCAGAAGATGTGGCTGGATTTCATGGCCGAACAGACCGCCGTGGCAGAGCCGGCCTGGCTACGCATGGTCGATGGCGGCCGCTGGAAGCAGATGTTCGATGAATGGGCCGGGACGATGCCGATCACCCAGGCCGAAACGCAGGCGCGGCTGTGGGACGAAAGCCTGCAATTGTGGAACCGGGTGATCGAACTCTATGCCCCGCAAGGGGCGGTGCCGGCCAAGGCTCCGGCCGACGTGGCGCCCGATGCCCTGCCGCGCCGCGATCGCCGCTTTGCCGATCCGCGCTGGCGCGAACAGCCGTGGTTCGCCCTGCTCCACCAGACCTATCTGCTGCTGGCCGAACGGCTGGAAGACATGGCGCAGGAGATTTCCGGCCTGGAGCCCGAGCGCCATGGCCAGGTGCGCTTCATGACGCGGCTGATCACCGAGGCGCTGTCTCCAGCCAATTTCCCGATGACCAACCCGCTGGTGATCGAACGCACCCTGGCCACGCGGGGCGAAAACCTCGTCAAGGGGGTCGAGCATCTGCTGGCCGATCTGCGCCGCGGACAATTGAGCCACACCGATGGGGAGGCGTTCGAGGTGGGCCGCAACATCGCCACCACGGCGGGCAAGGTGGTGCACGAAACGCCGCTGTTCCAGCTTATCCACTACACCCCCACCACCGACCAGGTCGCGGCCGTGCCGCTGCTGATCTTTCCGCCGTGGATCAACCGGTTCTACATCCTCGATCTCAACCCCAAGAAAAGCTTCGTGTCGTGGGCGCTGGACCAGGGGCTGAGCGTGTTCATGGTCTCGTGGAAATCGGCTGACGCCAGCATGGCCGATGTGACGATGGACGATTACGTGCGCGCCCAGATCGAAGCGATCGACGTGGTACGCCAGAAGCTGGCGGTGCCCACGGTGCACACCATCGGCTATTGCGTGGCCGGCACCACGCTGGCTGCCACGCTGGCCGTGCTGGCCCGGCGCGGCGAGGCCGACAAGGTCGCCTCGGCCACGTTCTTTACCGCGCAGGTCGATTTCAGCGAGGCGGGAGAGCTGTGCCACTTTGTCGACGACGCGCAGTTGCGCTGGCTCGAAAGCCTGGAGACCGATGGTTATCTCGACGGGCGCTATCTCGCCGCGACGTTCAACCTGCTGCGCGGGCCAGACCTGATCTGGAACTATGTGATCAACAACTACCTGCTGGGCGAGGATTATCCGGCGTTCGACCTGCTCTACTGGAACGGCGACACCACCAACCTGCCCGCGCGCTGGCACCGCGCCTATCTGAGCGAGCTATATCGCGACAACCAGCTGGTAGTGCCCGACGCGCTAAGCGCCGATGGCACCCCGATCGACCTGCACCGCATCACCACGCCCTGCTATATCCAGGCCGGGCGGGAAGACCACATCGCCCCGGCGAACAGCGTGTGGAAGCTGACCCGGCACCTGGCCGGGCCGTGGAAATTCGTGCTGGCCGGATCGGGGCATATCGCCGGCGTGGTCAACCCGCCGGCCGCTGGCAAGTATCAGTACTGGACCAACCCGGGCGAACCCGCCAGCCTCGAGGCGTTCGTGGCTGGCGCCCAGGAAACCAAGGGCAGCTGGTGGCCGGATTGGCGCGCCTGGCTGGCCGATCTGGACGGTGACACGGTGCCGGCCAAGGGCGCCCGCGTGCCCGGCCGCAATGCAATAGAAGACGCGCCAGGGCGATATGTGCGCATGCGATGACGGCGCCGCAACAAGCCGGGCGACACGTTTAGGCAACGTTGCGCAATTACCTCCAAGATGGATATTGTGCACTGCACAAAAACCTTGACTTCCGCCAGCGCATTCCTATTTTTTGCAATGCAGCAGAGGTAAGGCCGTTCCCGGCTTGAGTCGTCGCCGTGGTGCGACCCTCGGGCCAATCCGGTCCCTGCCTCGCCGCATTGCAGGAGCCGTAACGCCATGGCCGATCAAACCAAGGACGAAGGGACGCTTCCCGACGTGACGCCCAGCCCCGCCCCCCAGGCGGATGGCGCAGCGCCCGTCGTGGCTGCCGATCCCGCCCCCGCGGTCGAACCGACCGTCGCAGCGGCACACGCGACGGAGCAGGCAGAACCGACAACCGCCGCCCGTCGTGCACGCAAGCTCGTGACCCCTGCAGTGGCATCGGCAGAGCCGGCGCCCGCCACACCCCCCGCCCCTGCGGCAGAGCCCACCGTGGCTGCGCCAAAGGCCGCGGAAGCAGTGGCAGCGCCGGACGCATCGCCCGTTTCGGAGCCAGTTCCCGCCAAGGCGCGCAAGCCGCTCGCCAGCCGCGTGACCAAGCCCGAACCGGCACCGGCCACCAAGCCGGTGAAAGCGATCGCGGCCAAGCCGCTGCCGGCCCGGACCGTTGCCGCCAAGGTGGCGCCGGCCCAGCCTGCCAAGGCCACGCCGGCCAAGCCCAAGCCCGCCCCCGTGGCGGCGCGCGGGCCGGGCAGCGCAAAGCCGCCGGTCACGGCACCCAGACCAGGAACCGGTATCCCCCACGCGATGGTGCCGGCCCCGCTCAAGACCCGCGTGAACCATGCCGCCGCGCCCGCGGCTTCCAGGAAGGAACACCCTATCATGACCACCGCCAACGAATTTTCCGACAAGTTCCAGTCCGCTTTCAAGGACGCTTCTGACAAGGCCAAGGCCGCCTTCGAAAAGAGCCAGGCCGCCTTTGGCGATGCCGGCGAATTCGCCAAGGGCAACGTCGAAGCCGTCGTGGAATCGAGCAAGATCCTTGCTTCGGGCCTGCAGGAACTGACCAAGGGCTATGCCGCCGAAGGCAAGTCCGCGATGGAAACCCTGACCGCCGAAATCAAGGAACTGGCCAGCGCCAAGTCGCCGACCGAATTCTTCGAAAAGCACACCGCCCTGATGCGTAAGCAGTTCGACGCAGCCGTGGCGGCCAGCAGCAAGCACAGCGAAGCCGTGCTCAAGCTCGCCAACGAAGCGTTCCAGCCGATTTCCAACCGCGTCAGCCTCGCGGTCGAAAAGATGAAGGTCGCCGCCTGATCGGCACCTGATTCGCCCGGCCCAGCCTGTCTTGCCCACCAGGGCAAGGCGGCTGGATCGGGCCACTATCCTGGACAAGCACCAGCGGCATCAAGGCAGCCGACGCCCCACCATGGCGGCGTGGCTGCCTGTTTGCTTTGATGCGCGGCGCTTTCCTGGCCCCCACCGGGCCCACTGTGTATCGCAAACAGGGCGCGATTTGCCGTTTCGGTAACGTTTTTCGGGCAGGGCTGCCCGAACGCCCCCTTGTCGCGGGGCGGCTGCGATGCGATATTCAGGGTTCCGATGCACAGATCCGCTTCTCACTCGGCGTCCGCCGCCCCCCTGCCGCGCGCTGCCCGCGCCCCTCTTGGCGTGCGTCCGGCGTCCGCAGCACCGCTCATGGCGGGCGACAACGGCGATACCGACGATGGCGACATGATCGGCCTGGCCACGCGCACCCGCGCCCGGCCCAAGAAGCCCAGCATGTTCAAGGTGCTGATGCTCAACGATGACTATACCCCGATGGAATTCGTGGTGATGGTCCTCAAGCGCTTCTTTCACATGGATCTGGAGCAGGCCACCCGCGTCATGCTGCACGTGCACCAACGCGGCGTGGGCGTGTGCGGCATTTTCCCTTATGAAATCGCGGAAACCAAGGTGAACCAGGTGATGGATTTCGCCCGGCAGAACCAGCACCCGCTGCAATGCACGCTGGAAAAGGCCTGACGCCAGGGAGTCGCTGACGCTGCGTTAGCGTCAATGCAGCCGGCTTTCCTCGATCATCTCACGCGCCAGGGCGCGCAACAGCGCGGCGAGCCAGGCCATCGCCAGTGACTTTGCCTCGCGCGAATGAGCGCCGGCGCCACTGGGCAGGACAATCTGCGCGGAAAAGCGCCCGTCTTCCAGCCGCCCTCCGCTGAATGCCGCCGCCGGCGGGATGAGCGCCAGCGCCGCGCTTTCATAGGCACCCGAATCAGCCAGCAGGCTTACCCAAAGGCTGTCATTGTCGCCCGCCACGCCTTCGGGTGCGAGGGCGACATCGCCCAGGGCGCGCAGCGTGCGTTCAAAGCCCAGGCGCTGTTCATCGGGCGCCAGGGTTTCGCAACGATCGGCCAGCGCGGTCAATTCCTCTGGCCGGGCGCTGCACCGCGCCAGCCGCCCTTGCCACCACTGTGATCCAGACGTCACGAAATTCACGGCCTGTTCCCTTGTCCGTGGCGCCAGCCCGGCAGGAATCAACACGGCATGATGGTGCCTTGTCATCACGCCTTCCTGATCGCCCGGTCCAGCGCGGAAGCGTTTTGTCAGTTCTACATCCACAGATGTCCCGCGCCGCAGGCATTTCGGCCTCGGTGCGTTGTATTTTGGCGGAACCCACCGCAGCCATGGGCGTTCCCGATGGCCAGCGGCAACCTTTGCGCCTTGTGCCAAACGCCGCGCCAGGAGGCTCGCGTGGCAGCACTATTATCAATCAAGGGGACAGGCAATAACTTTAGTTATTAAACGCCCCTTTGTCACGGCAGGGGCAGCCAGCCCCGCTGGTGCGGCATTTTCGCCTTTCGCATCGCCGCGAAGCGGGCTAACCGACACGGACACCTGCACGGCGCCCCCGGGCGACGTTGCTTGCCCCTTGACGCCCACACGGTGAAACGCCCGAACGTGAAATTCCTCAGCGCCATCGACAGGTACATCGCCCGCCTGGTGATCGTGCCCATGCTGGCCGTGTTCGTCCTGGCAGCATCGCTGCTGGTGCTGGACAAGATGCTGCGGCTGTTCGACTTTGTCGCCACCGAGGGTGGGCCGGTCACCGTCGTGTTCAAGATGCTGATCAACCTCTTCCCGGAATATGCGAGCCTCGCCATTCCGCTGGGGCTGATGCTCGGCATCCTGTTCGCCTTCCGCAAACTGGCGACCAGTTCGGAACTCGACGTGATGCGTGCGGTGGGCCTGTCCTATACCCGCCTGCTGCGGGTGCCCTATCTCTTCACCCTGGTGCTGGCTGGGGTCAACCTGCTGATCGTGGGCTATATCCAGCCCCTGAGCCGCTACTACTACGAGGAATTGCAGTACGAGCTGGGCTCTGGCGCGCTGGGCGCCTCGATCAAGGTGGGCGAATTCAACGCGTTGCAGGATCGCACCGCACTGCGCGTCGATTCCAGCCGCGACGACGGGCGCGATCTGGAGGGTATCTTTGCCCGCCTGGTCACGCCCAAGGGCCAGACCATGACCATCTCCGCGCGCGAGGGGCAGTTCTTTGCCAATCGCGAGAACCGCGACACGATCATCCTGCGCCTGACCGATGGCCAGATCGTCCAGGATGGGCCCGACCTGGCCTCGCCGCGCGTGCTGACCTTCGCGTCACACGATCTGCCGATCGACCTGCCCAAGATCGCCCAGTTCCGCCAGCGCGGCGACAAGGACCGCGAATACATCCTGCCCGAGCTGCTCAAGATTGGCTGGAACAAGGCCTATTCGCAGGACATGCGCAACAAGAGCAAGGCCAGCCTCAACTACCGTTTGGTGGAAGTGGTGATGATGTTCCTGCTGCCGCTGCTGGCCGTGGCCCTGGCCGTCCCGCCCAAGCGCTCCACCTCGGCGTTGGGGGTGTTCCTGTCCATCGTGATGGTGGTGGCCTATCACAAGGTCAACGAATATGGGCAGGATGTCGCCAGCCTGGGCCGGCTGGATCCTGCCCTGGCGCTGTGGGGACCGTTCGCGCTCTTTGCCGCACTGATCATCTGGATGTACTGGCGCCTGGCCTATGTGCCCGGTGGCCAGCCGATCGGCGCGCTCGAAACCGCCTTTGCCAAGGTTGCCAGCCGCGTGCGCAAGCTGTTCGCGCGCCGCCGCCGTGGCGACATGATCGACCCGCCAGCACAGGACGATAGCCTTGCAGCTTGATATCTTTCCATCCGCGACGATGACGCGCTACATCGGTAAGATGTTTGCCGCGCGCGTCGTCGCCGTGCTGCTGATGCTGGTCCTGGTCCTGCAGATGCTCGATCTGCTGGGCGAAAGCGGCGAGATCCTGGCCCATCCTGGCAATGGCCAGGCGCAGCTGCTCACCTATGTGGGCCTGCGCGCGCCGCAGCTGGTGGCCAAGTTCCTGCCCTATTCGGTGCTGCTGGCCACGATCATCACGCTGTTCACGCTCAACCAGAACAGCGAAGTGATTGCGATGAAGGCCTCAGGCCTGTCGGCACACCAGGTGCTGGCGCCGCTGTTCCTGGTGGCCGGCGTGATCGCGATCGGCAATTTCGCGTTCAACGAGCGGATCGTCACGCGCTCCACCGCCACGCTCAAGGCCTGGCAGGCGGCCAATTATGGCCCCCTGCCCACCGATACCCAGGTGCGCAGCAACGTGTGGCTACAGGATGGGCCTAACATCCTCTACGCCCGCACGGTGACTGGCGAGGGCAATGCCATGCGCATGACCGACGTGACCTGGCATCGCCGCGATCCCACCGGCATGGTCACCGAGATCGTCCGCTCGCCGGCCGCCACCTATGCCAATCCCGGCTGGCGCCTGACCCGGCCGACCACGTTTGACGTGCAGAGCGCGCGGCGTACCCAGGATAATGGCGATGCCGTGTTCGCCACCGGCGTTACGCCCACCCAGATCCTGATCCGCAAGGCCGATGCCGATGCCGAATCGCTGTGGCACCTGACCGGCTCGATCCAGGCGATCCGCGCTGCCGGGCACAGCACCAGCGAGCTGGAAAGCCGCTGGTGGCACAAGATTTCCGGGCCGCTGTCGGCCATGCTCATGCCGCTGCTGGGCGCGGTGGCCGGCTTTGGCCTGGCCCGCTCGGGCCAGCTATTCATGCGCGCGGTGATCGGCATGGCGCTGGGCTTTGCCTATTTCGTGGTCGACAATGCCGCGCTCGCCATGGGCAGCTTTGGCGGATACCCGCCGCTGATCGCGGCCTGGGCACCCTTCGTGCTGTTCTTCCTGATCGGCGAGGCCGTGCTGATCCGCACCGAGGAATGAAAAAAGCCCCACGCCGGACAAGACCGGCGCGGGGCTTTTTCAGGGCGCGACTGCTGGTGAAACGTCAGCCCTTGGCGCGCGTGCCCATGGTCGAGCGCACCAGCCGCGCGAGCAGCGGGAACAGCCCGGCATAGTTGGCCCGCTCATAGGTCGATTCCAGCCCAAGATGGCCGCGCAGCCGACGGTGGCATTCGGCCAGCGAGTGATAGGGCATCGACGGCAGCAGGTGGTGCAGCGCGTGATAGCGCAGGCCCACCGGCGCCCACATCGCGCCCCATACGCCCGGCGGCGGCACGTTGACCGAATCGAGGTATTGCCCGGTCACGGTCATCTGCTCGCCTTCGTTCTCCCACAGGTGGGCCACCAGCGTGCGCACCTGGTTGAGCAGCGCGGCCAGCGCGATCACGCCCAGCGCGATCAGCAGCGGCAGCCAGCCATGCGTGGCCGACCAGCCCAGCACGGCCCAGGCCCACAGCGTGGCGCCCAGTTCCTGCCAGAACACCATGCGCGCCATGGCGCCTTCCGGCTTGCGCCGGCGGAAGCCGGGATTGATCGAGAGCGAAGAGGTGCGCTCCCACACCAGCGTGCGCAGCGGCGGCACGATCACGCCCAGCGGCACCAGCACGGCCGAACGCAGCAAGAGGCCGACCGGCAGCAGCAGCGCGGTGGCGGTAAACAGCGGCAGCGACCAGGGCTTCATCAGCGCCAGAGGCAGGTATTCCGGGTCTTCGCTGGTGCCATAGCGGATGCGCGAATGGTGCAGCGAATGCACGCCTTCATACATGAACGAGGGCATCAGCACCGGAATGCCAACCACCAGATTCCAGACGAAGCGGAAACCCGGCAGGGCATCGCGATGCATATGCGTCAGTTCATGGATGAACAGCAGCGCGCGATAGAGCGCCAGTGCCGAGAACACCCCGAGCGCCACGACCACGCCCCAGTTGCCGCCGCGCAGCGCGGTGGCAATCGCCAGGCCCAGCGCGCCATAGCCGAGCAGCGCCGACACCAGCATGTCGGGCCAATAGATTTCCGGCCGGGCGCGGGCGATATCCCGCGTCAATTCGGCCGCAGCGCGCAGCATCTCCTTGTCCTCGGGCGTGCCGGCAAGGCCGGGCGCGCGATGGGCAGGCGTGGACGTCGCAGCGGGGAGCGTGGCAGCTGGCGCAGCGGAGGCCGCAGCAGCAGGTGCGTCGCTCTGTTCAGCAAATTCGGTGACAAGCATGGCAAAAACGGTTCCCAAGAAACCCATGTTACACCAGGCAAAAAACCTGCCTGGCGGGTGATCGCCGGTCCGCCTGGGCTCGTCCGGCTTGACAAGTCACCGGATAGCACCGCAGGCATCCGGGACAGCGCGCGTATAACTCAAAACAAAGGCGATATCGTGGCAGGCGAAGTAGTCATCACCCCCGTTGCAAACAAGGCCGAACGGGCCGCCTTTGTCGATCTGGCCTATCGCATCAACGCATCTGACCCCAACTGGGTGCCGCCGCTGCGCATGGAAGCGATGGAACTGATCACTCCGGGCAAGAACCCGTTCTTCGAACACGCCGATGTGCAGCTGTTCCTGGCGCGGCGCGACGGGCGCATCGTTGGCCGCATTTCCGCCCATATCGATCACCTTGCCGTGGCGATGGACCCGGTACAGGGCATGGGACCTGGCACCGGCAACTGGGGCCTGCTGGAAGCGGAAGACGAAAGCACCGCCCACGCCCTGATCGCGCGGGCCGAAGAGTGGCTGCGCGCCAAGGGCATGACCCGCGTGCTCGCGCCGCTGTCGATGTCGGTCTGGGAAGAGCCGGGCCAGTTGACGCTGGGCTTTGACCATCCGCCCACGGTGATGATGGGCCACCAGAGCGAACGCTATCAGCACTATATCGAAGCGCTGCCCTATACCCCGGCCAAGCAGTTGTTGACCTATGAGCTGGACATCACCAAGCAGTTTCCGCCGCTGATCCAGCGCATCGTGCAATCGGGCGAGAAGAACGCCAAGATCCGCATCCGCAATGTCGACAAGAGCAAGTTCGACAGCGAAGCGGCGATCATCCTCGACATCCTCAACGATGCCTGGTCGGACAACTGGGGCTTCGTGCCGTTTACCCAGACCGAGATCGGCTATGCCGGCAAGAAGTTCAAGCCGATCGTGCGCGAAGACCTGATCATGGTGGCCGAGTACGAAGGTGAGCCGGTGGCCTTCATGATGACGCTGCCCGATCTCAACGAAGTGATGAAGCCGATGGGCGGAAAGCTGTTTCCGTTCAACTGGATCAAGCTGCTGCGCTGGCTGAACAAGCCGCGTTGCCGCACCATGCGCGTGCCACTGATGGGCGTACGCAAGAAGCTGCAATCCTCGCGCCTCGCGAGCCAGCTGGCCTTCATGATGATCGAATATATCCGGCGCAATTCGGTGCAGCACTATGGCGCCTCGCGCGGGGAAATCGGCTGGATCCTGGATGACAACCAGGGGATGATCGCCATTGCCGACGCGATCGATAGCCACGTCAACAAGCGCTATACGATCTACGAACGCGCGCTTTGATCCACCGCCCGCGCCTGCGGAACGCGCGGGCGCAACAGGCGTTGTTCCCGGCGGGTTAGCCTTGCATAGGCCAAGGCAAGCCCCACTTGGGCGCCGGCCCTTGCACCCGCGTGCAAGGCGGCCGGAGAAGGGAAAGCAGGCCATGCAATTGTTCGGTCATCCCGGCGCGCCATCCGGCCCGGCCGGCGGCGGGTTGGGCAATGCCCTGGTGGTCGAGGATGAGGCCATCGTGGCGCTGGCCATGGCCGACAGCCTGGCCCAGGCCGGGGCGGATACCGTGGCTACCTGCCACACCACCGCCCAGGCCCTGATCGAGATGCAGCGCCTGCGTCCCTCCATCCTCGTGCTCGACGTGCACCTGGCCGATCGTGACGACGGCTGGGCCCTGGCGGAACTGGCCATGGCGATCAGCCCGAATCCACCGCTGATCATCTTTTCCACCGGCACGCCGGAAAGCATCCCACCGCACATCGCCGAACTCGGCCACGTGCTGGCCAAGCCCTTTCCACCCGATGCCCTGGCCAGCCTGGTGCAGCGCCATGGCCGCCAGGCCGGCCTGCTCGGCCGCCTGCGCAATGCTTTGACGCGCTGATCACGGTCAGGGGTTGCAGCCACCGGGCGCACCGCGTGTGTCGCTGTGCGTACACGCCCACGAAAAAGGCCTCCGCCGGGGATTGGCGGAGGCCTTCGGGATCGTATCACCAGCCGCTTGGACGGGAGGGGGGGTCTCGGCGGTGACATGCCTTTAACGGGGTGCCCCGAAATCGGTTCCCACCTCGCCGAAAAAAATCGGCATTATTTTGCAATTTCGCCCCAATCCCCCAAATCCTCGAGCCAAGCACCTTAGATGTAAGGTCTTTTCGGCAAGCCCTGGGGATCGAAACCAACCATCGCCCGCACATTGTCCAGGCGGGGAATGTGGATGCCCGTGCCCATCCAATCCACCTGGCCAGCCTTGCGCAGCGCCTGCAACGTGCGGTTGGTATGCACCAGCGACAGGCCCAGCATATCGGCCACCTGGCCCTGCGTGATCGGCACGCGCAACGTGGCAGACGGGCCGATCTGCGGCGCGATGCCGGTCTGCAAGCCGCGCTCCACCAGCCACAACGCCAGATAGGCCACGCGCTCGCGCGCCGGGCGCTGGCCCAGCGCCACCAGGTGCTGCTCCAACGCATCTTCCTCGCGCGCCGAAAGCCAGATCACGTCATAGGCAAAGCGGGGTTGCGCCGTAACCAGTTCCATGAAGCGATCGCGCGGGAACATGCACAGCCGCGTATCGGTGAGCGCGGTGACGCCATGGCTCATCTCGCCATCGAATGCGGCCTGCAGACCGACCAGATCGCCCGGAAACATGATGTTGACCACCTGCCGGCGCCCATCCTCGAGCAGGCGATAGCGCATCAACACGCCTTCCAGCACGGTGAAGAGCCGATCGCCCGGCGCACCCTGGCGCAGCACTTCCTCGCCGCGCGCCACGCTGCGTTCGCCACTGCGATGGCGCTCGATCCATTCGCGCTGCGCCGTATCGGGGGCCACCAGCCCGGGCCGATCGCGCAGCGGACAGGTACGGCACGCTTGATTCAATTGCCGGATATCTACGGCACCCTGGCCGCCGCCGGCGCTTCCGCCTCCTCTGTGCACGCTGTCTTACACTCCTGCCTACCCGGCAACGGCCACCCTGTTGGGCGCCATGATCGGGCATGTCCGGTCCCACGGCTATGTCAAATGACATAAACGAGTTCCCGGTTCCCGGATAGAGCGCGCCGCCGCAGGCCAGCCAAGCCCCCCACCCGCTGCCTGCGCGCCGGAGCGCGTTGCAATGATTGCCGATTACATTCTGGTGCTGGAAGACAACGTGCTGGTTGCGATGGAAATCGAGGACGAGCTGACCGAACGCGGATTTCGCGTGGCCGTGGCCGTGGACATTGCCGAAGCCGAAGCCCTGGTCGCACAAGAGACGCCGCGGGCTGCCCTGCTCGACCTGCGCCTGCCCGATGGCCATTCCGCGCCGCTGGCGCTGCACCTCGTCGCACAAGATTGTACCGTGGCACTGATTTCCGGGGCAGATTCGGGCATGATCCCGGCCTCGCTGGCGGGCGTGCCGCGCTTTCCCAAGCCGGTCGGCGTTTGGGAACTGGCCGATTGGGCTACCGGTGTGTTCGATCCGCAAAAGTGAGCGGCACAGCGGCGTGCCCATCGGCATGCCGCACCCGTCGATGCAAAAACGCATATTGGTTCGGGAACCGAAACCGGCGTAAGGCATTGAGGGGTGCATTGCGTATCCAGGAAGGGGTTTAAATGTCGCTGGGCGCCAAAGTAGCTACCAATCTTCCCTATCTGCGCCGCTATGCCCGGGCTTTGACCGGAAGCCAGCAGACCGGCGATGCCTTTGTGCGTGCCACGCTGGAAGCGGCTCTTGCCGATGCAGACCTGCGCAGTGCCATCGGCGAAGGCCGCGTGGCGCTCTATCGAGCCTTCAACAAGGTCTGGTCGAGTGCGTTCGTCGATACCCTGGATCATTCCGGCGGTAGCGATCTGGGCCTGCACGAAACCGCCGCGCAGGAACGCCTGGCGCACATCACGCCGGCCAACCGCCAGGCGCTGCTGCTGGTCACGCTCGAAGATTTCTCGGTTGCCGAAGTGGCCGAAATTCTCGACCGCACGCCGGCCGATGTCGAAGCCCTGGTGCAGGAAGCGATCGAGGAAATCGACCGCGAGTCCTCGACCAGCGTGCTGATCATCGAAGACGAGCCGCTGATCTCGATGCAGCTGGAAGATCTCGTCCGCTCGCTGGGCCACGATGTGTGCGGCATGGCCGCCACCCGCACCCAGGCGCGCGACATTGCCAGCCGCGAAACGCCGGGCCTGGTGCTCGCCGATATCCAGCTGGCCGATGGCTCTTCGGGCCTCGACGCGGTGGACGATATCCTCAAGCTGGTCGATGTGCCGGTGATTTTCATCACCGCCTATCCCGAACGCCTGCTGACCGGTGACCGGCCCGAGCCGACCTACCTCATCACCAAGCCGTTCCAGGAAGCGACCGTGCGCGCCGCGATCAGCCAGGCGCTGTTCTTCGGCTCCAGCCGCCCGCTCTCTTGATTTAGCGGCCACCCCGCCAGGGGTGTACTTACAGTTCCCTCGGGAAAGGCCGGGCCAATTTGGTCCGGCCTTTTTCATGCGCCATTTCCGCGCTCGCGGGCGGCGCCCTTGATGAACCGGCCTTAGGTGGGTCGACCCTCGCGGATGGCAAAAGAGCCACGCTCGCGCACCGGAATGATCAGGGTGCAACGCACACCGTCGGCTTCGAACCGCAGGTCCACCGGATTGCGCAGTTCGTGGGCGACGATCTTCTCGATCAGGTCGGTGCCAAAGCCGCGCTTGCGCCCCGCCTTGGGATCGATCGCCGGTCCGCCATGCTCCCGCCAGGAAATGCGCGCGGTGGTTTCGCCCGCCAGTTCCCAGCGCACCTCGACCCGGCCCCCCGGCACGCTGAGCGCGCCATACTTGGCCGCGTTGGTCGCCAGTTCGTGAATCGCCAGGCCCAAAGACAACGCATCGTTGGGCGCCAGTTGCACATCGGGCCCGCCCATGTCGACATGGTGGTCGGTGCCCTGGGCATAGGGAGCCAGTTCGGCCCGAATCACCAGATCCACCGGCGTGGCGCCCCAATCCGACTGGGTGAGCAGATCGTGCGTGGCCGAAAGCGCGCGAATGCGCCCTTCCAGGCTTTCGACAAAGCTGTCGAGATCGCGCGCGCGGCGGCGGGTCAATGCGATGATCGACAGCACGTTGGCCAGCGTGTTCTTCACGCGGTGGTTCAATTCGCGCGTCAGTGAATCGCGGATAGAGGATTGCTGTTCGAACCAGGCCAGGGCCACGCGGTCTTCGGCGACCTGCTGGCTGACCAGCCGCGCAAGGACCAGCAGCAGCGTTGCCACCAGCAGGCCGAACAGCAGCGTCATGACCGACAGCATGCTCAGCACCATAGCCGGCGGCGCTTCCACCACCAGCAGCCAGCGCCGGCCCGCCACATCGACCCAGCGGCGCACCACCCGCCCCGACCGCGCGGCAGGGCTTTCCTGGGCAAGCAGATCGGCATTGGTTTCGGTGCCATCGTAGAGGCGCACGCCCAGCGGCGTATCAGGATCGGTTGGCAGCGAGGTCCGCAGGAATTCATCGGCGGCAAATGGCGTGAACACGAACCCGCGCAGGGTGCGGCTGCCGTCATCACGGCTGGCGCCGAACACCGGCATGTACATGACAAAGCCAACCTGGTCGCTGACATGGCCGGCATGCACCAGCTGCAGCTTGCCCGAAACGATCGGCCGCTCTTCCAGCTCGGCGCGATCCATGGCGATGCGGCGCACCGGATCGCTGGCCATGTCAAAGCCGATCGACTGGCGGTTGCGCGCGGTTTCGGGCACCAGGTACATGACGGGCACGGCATAGCCACGCTTGGCAAAATCGGCCGGCCGCACCGCAAACGGCGGCGTTGGCAGCATGGGCGCACCGTCTGCATGGCCGCCGCCGCTGCGCATCACGCGCTCGACCATGGGCACGTCTTCGCTCGCCACGCGCATGCCCCAGCCAAGGCCGTTGACGCCGCTGGCGCTGCCTTCCATCTGCAACTGGCCGACGAAAGAGCGGAACAGCGAGGCTTCGACCGAGCGGCGCGTGGCAAACAGGGCGGCGGCGGAACGCAGATAGGCGGCGTTGCCGTTGGCACGCCGTTCAAGGCCGGACGAGACCTCCTGGGCCACCTTGTCCAGCTGGGCAATCTCGCGCTGACGGTCCGCGCGCTCGATCGCGAAAACGCTGAGCGCGGTCACGGCCATGGTCAGCGTGAAGATTCCCACCGGCAAGGCCCGCGGAAAGCGCTCGTACCATCTTGGGGCCAGATTTTTCTGGGAGAGCAGTTTCTCCACGTGCCCGTGCGATCCCTTTACCTTGCCATACCCAAAACGTGCGGCGTGCGCCTGCGTAGCCCATGCCGCCTGATCATGCCCGATGCAACGCACGGCGCAAGCACCTGTGCCCGCAACTGGCCGACAATTATGTGGTTTTCACAGCGCAAAGCGCCGCGCCGGGCTTCCGGCACGGTCTTGGTGATTTTCACGGGAACCGATTGCGAGCGGTTTCGTTCCACATGCGCAACAACCCAAGACCGATAACCCAAGACATCGGGCACCTGTGATTCTGGCGGCCCCATGGTCTATGCATGGACAAACGGCCAGCCACGTCAGGCGCATCCGATCCGTTCATCCGCAAGACCCATGGGGGGAGGCGAAGCCGAAAGCGAATGTCGAAAGATAAACCTATGAAAAACCCGGGGACCCGACGTCGCACCAGCGCGCGGGCGAACTCGCCCGAGTGGGCGGACGGTTTGCGCAAACTCTACGATTCCGTCGTAGAAGAACCCTTGCCCGACAGCTTCGCGCAGTTGCTCGACAAGCTGGACGGCGATGCGCATGGCTGATGCCCCACGCCCGTCGGCAGACACCAAGGGCGATACCGCTGCCTCCGCCCGCAACGCCGTTGCGTTCAAACGCGAACTGACCGGTGTCATTCCGCACCTGCGCGCCTTTGCGCGTGGTCTGTGCGGCCGTCCCGACCTGGCCGACGACCTGGTGCAGGAAACTCTGCTCAAGGCCTGGGCCGCGCAGGAACGGTTCGAGCCGGGCACCTCGATGCGCGCCTGGACCTTCGTGATCCTGCGCAATGCTTATCTCACCGACATGCGCCGCAACCGCTTTCGCGCGGAGTATGACGAGACAGTGGCCGAACGCGTGCTGGTCGCGCCTGCCGGACAGGAAAGCCCGCTGCACCTGTCGGACATGCACCGCGCACTGCTCACCCTCCCGCCCGAGCGGCGCGAGGCCCTGCTGCTCGTCGGCGCCGGTGGTTTCTCCTACGAAGAAGCCGCGCAGATTTGCCAATGCGCCGTGGGCACGATCAAGAGCCGCGTCGGCCGCGCCCGCGCTGCCCTTGCGCAGATGATCGATACCGGGCAGCTGCCGCGTCGCAGCACGGGTGATGCCGTGGCACACGATGCGATCATGCACGAGCTTGATACCACGGTTCAGTCTGGCCACTGACGGTTACGCTGGCGGTTCTGGCCCCGGCCCGCGATCGGGCTGGGGCCGCCCCTGCCTTGGCTTGGGCAGCACTGCACCAGTCACGCGGCAAAGCGCGGCCGCATCACCGCCAGCCCCTTGATTGCGCCCCGGCGCAAGCCCAAGACGGCGAAAGGCGAATCACCGCCAGATTCAGGCCGTGCCCCCCTTGTCCATCAGCGATTCCATCAGCGATGCCGATCCCCTCTCCGCCGCGCCGCCTGCCGCGCCGGATACGCTCTTGCACGCCGAACCGGGGGTGCAGACGCAGCAAGCCCGCCTGCAATCGGCCATCCTGCTGTTGCTGGGGCTGGGGCTATTCTTTGGCCTGCCATTCGTGCTGTCGATCGGATCGGTGGTGTTCCTGCCCCCGGTCACCGCGATCGTGCTGACGATCGTGCTGGCCCCGGCGGCGGATCGCCTGGTGCGGCTGGGCCTGCCCAACATGCTTGCTTCGTTTCTGGCCCTGCTGCTGCTGATCGCGGTGGTGGTCGTCGCGCTGTCGCTGATCCTGCAGCCGGCCTACGACATGGTGGACCAGGTGCCGGCGATGGCGCGCCGCGTCTCCCTGCGCTTTGCCGAACTGCGCAGCAACCTGGCGTGGATGAACGACATCAACCGCCAGATCGCGCGCCTGACCGGCTCTACAGCCACGCGCGAAGTGGTGGTGGCATCACCCTCGGTGATCGAGCAGGTGGCCTTCGCCACGCCCAGCGTGCTGATCGAAGTGCTGCTGACCTTCCTGTTGACCTTTTTCATGATCGAATCGCGCATCCGCACCAAGCGGCGCCTGCTGTTCGATCGCCACAGCTTTGGCGCCTCGGTCCGCATCGCCCGGGTGATCCGCGCGGTGCAGGATCGCGTCGCCTCGTACATTCTCACCGTCGCGCAGATCAACCTGGGCGTGGGCACGATCGTGGCCGCAGGATCGTGGGCATTCGGCTTTTCTGCGCCGATCATGTGGGGCGGGCTCGCCTTCGTGCTCAATTTCCTGCCCTATGTCGGGCCACTGGTCATGGTCGCGCTGCTCACCCTGGTCGGTGTCGGCACGGCCAGCACAGTGGCGCTGGGCCTGCTGCCGGCGCTTGCGTTCCTCGGCCTGCATGCGGTGGAGGCCAACTTCGTCACGCCCTCGATCCTGGGCGCGCGGCTCACGCTCAATCCGGTCTCGATCCTGATCTCGATCAGCTATTTCTCGTGGATCTGGGGCACGCTGGGGGCGCTGCTGTCAGTGCCGATCCTGCTGACGCTGACGGCCCTGGTCGATCACCTGGGCCGGCCGAACCTGGTCGGCTTCCTGTTTGGCGAGCCGCTGTTCCAGCCGGGCCTGATCGCGCAGGATGAATTGCGCCATCCCGAAGACTATGCCGGGCACGAGGGTGATATGGCCAGCGACGAGACCGGCCGCCCGTTGCACCCGCGCACGCCACAAGGCGCCTGACCCAACCGCGCCGCATACAAAAAAGGGCAGGCCGCGCGGCCTGCCCTTTTTCATGTCGTCATCGCGGTGCGATGATCAGGCCGGATAGGCCCAGAGCGAACCACGGCCGAGGTTTTCGGCGGCAAAGCCCCAGTTCAGGTGCTTTTCGATCACGCCCTTGAGATAGTCGGGACGCAGGTTCTTGTAATCGACGTAATAGGCGTGTTCCCACAGGTCGATCACCAGCAGCGGGTTGCCGCCCAGGTCGGAATAGGTGGCAGCGTCGTGGGTCTGTTCGACCACCAGCTTGCCATCCTTGGCCACCAGCCACACCCAGCCCGAGGCAAAGTGCGCGGCGCCCTGCGCGGCCAGTTCAGCCTTGAGCGCATCGAGCGAGCCGAACGAGGCTTCGATCGCGGCGGCAAGGTCGCCGGTGGGTTCGCTGGTTTCGGGGGTCAGGCTGTGCCAGTAGAAACCGTGGTTCCAGGTCTGGGCAGAGTTGTTGAACAGGCCCTTGTCACCCTTGGCTTGCGCGGCAGCGACGATGTCTTCCAGGCTCTTGTCGGCCAGATCGGTGCCGTCGATGGCGGCATTGGTCTTGTCGACATAGGCCTTGTGATGCTTGCCGTGGTGGGTCTGCAGGGTCACTGCCGAGATCGTGGGGTCCAGCGCGCTGTCGGCATAGGGCAGCGGGAGAAGGGAAATCGCCATGGTCGCTCCGTTTCGTCAGGGAAAATCGGCAATGCCAAACCAACGCCTCAGGCGGGCATCGGTTGCCATTGCGGCCTATGGCATTTGACAGCGATTTCCAGTGAATTTTTCTGATCGTGCTGCAAGCGCAAACTGATCAATCCTCGTGCGCGGCCACGGCGGCCGTCACCGCCACGTCCATCGTCACATTGCCCAGCGTGCGCATCAGATCGGGCAGCATTTCCACCGCCACCAGCAGCGCAAGCGGTTCCACCGGTACGCCCATGGCCAGCGCGATCGGGCCGATCGAGGTGACGAAGCTGATCGTGCCCGGCAGGCTCACCGCGCCAAAGCTCATCACGCTGGCCACGGCAAAGCCGGCCAGCATGTGCCAGCCATCCACCGGCACGCCAAACCAGTGCGCCACATAGATCGCCACGGCAAAGTTCATGGCCGGCCCGGTGCCGCGAAACAGCGCCACGGCCAGTGGCAAGACCAGTTCGCTGGTCGCGTCGCGCATGCCCAGCGTGCGGCAGGCGTTGAGCATGGCCGGCAGCGAGGCGAGCGAAGACTGGGTGGACAGTGCCAGCGCCTGCGCCGGCAGCATCGCGCGGGCAAAGCGGATCAGCGGCAGGCGCCCGCCCAGCACCGCCAGCGGATAGGCCGCGAGGAACACCACCGTGCCGGTCAGCGCCACGATCATCACATAGTGCGCCAGCGCGCCGATCGCGGCGGTGCCGCTCTTGGCCGCCACCACCAGGCTGAGCGCGAAAACGCCCACCGGCCCGCACCACAGCACCCAGCCGATCACCACCAGCATCGCCCCGGCAATGCCTTCGAAAAAGACCGTCAGGCTTTGCCGTTGCGCGCTGCGCAGCCGCGTGGCCGCCATGGCGAACACCCCGGTGAACAGGATCACCGGCAGGACCGCATCGGCCGCTGCGGACGTGAACACGTTGACCGGCACCATCGAGGTGATGAAATCGCCGAACGCCGGCATGGTCGTGGCCGTGCCCGCGGCCGCCGCGCCGACATTGGCGCGCAGCGCCGCGCCCGCGCCTTGCGGGATCGGCACCAGCGCCAGCAGCGTGGGCGTGAACAGACCGGCCATGGCCGAGCCGCCCACCAGCACGACCATGAACCAGGCCAGCGCCCGCCGCGCCATCGCCCCGGCGCGGGCCGCCGCTACGGTCTGTACAACGCCGGTGAACAGCAGCGCCACCACCAGCGGCATGATCGTGGCCCGCAGCGCGCGCAGCCACAGATCGCCCACCGGCCCGGCCACGGCCAGGATCGGCGGCAGCGCGGCCGGCGCGGCAAAGGCGAGCGCCAGGCCCAGCGCCAGCCCGCCGACCAGCCCCAGGAAAATCCACAGGGCCGGCACATGGGCCATAGGTGGAAGCCCCCCTTCGGGAGCGGATGACGGATCGGTAATCGCTTGGTTCATGCCATGGTGAGAATAATGGTGTAGGAGGCACATGCAATGGCGCCTTGGTGGCGCCACGCAAAGGGACAAGATCTTCGCGATGGGACGAAAATTCTTCGGCACCGATGGCATCCGGGGCCGGACCAATGCCGGGGTGATGACCGCGGCAACCGCCATGAAAGTGGGCCAGGCCGCCGGCACCTATTTCCAGCGGGGCGATCATCGCCACCGCGTGGTGATCGGCAAGGACACCCGCCTGTCGGGCTATATGCTGGAAAACGCGATGACCGCCGGGTTCACCAGCGTGGGCATGGACGTGGTCCTGCTCGGCCCGATGCCGACGCCCGCCGTCGCTATGCTCACGCGCGAAATGCGCGCCGATGTCGGCGTGATGATCTCGGCCAGCCACAATCCGTTCGAAGACAACGGGATCAAGCTGTTCGGCCCGGATGGCTTCAAGCTTTCCGATGAAGACGAACTGGCGATCGAGGCCATGCTGGAGGATGAGCTTGACCTGGCGCCGGCCAGCGAAGTGGGCCGTGCCCGCCGCATCGAGGATGCGCGCGGTCGCTATATCCACGCGGTCAAGGCCTCGCTGCCGCATAACCTGCGCCTCGACGGGCTGCGCATCGTGGTCGATTGCGCCAATGGCGCGGCCTATACCGTGGCGCCCTCGGCGCTGTGGGAACTCGGCGCCGAAGTGATCGCCATCGGGGTTGAGCCCAATGGCAAGAACATCAACCTCAATGTCGGCTCCACCCACTTGGACGCGATCAAGGCCAAGGTGCGTGAAGTGCGGGCCGACATCGGCATTGCGCTCGATGGCGATGCCGACCGCCTGATCGTGGTCGATGAAAAGGGCCAGACGGTCGATGGCGACCAGATCATGGCGCTGATCGGCAGCCAGCTCGCCGCACGCGGCGCGCTGACCGGCGGCGGCGTCGTGGCCACCGTGATGTCGAACCTGGGCCTCGAACGCTTCCTGCGCAGCAAGGGGCTGGACCTGGTGCGCACCGCCGTGGGCGATCGCCACGTGCTGGAAAAGATGCGCGAGGGCGGGTTCAACGTGGGTGGTGAACAGTCCGGCCACATGATCCTGACCGATCACGCCACCACCGGCGATGGTACGATCGCGGCGTTGCAGGTGCTGGCCGCGCTGGTTTCCAGCGGCAAGCCGGCCAGCCAGACGCTGCACCTGTTCGATCCCGTGCCGCAACTGCTCAAGAACGTGCGCTTTGCCGGCGGCAAGCCGCTCGAGGCCGAAAGCGTGCAGGAGGCTATCGCCGAGGCCGAGGCGCGGCTCGCTGGCCGCGGCCGCCTGGTCATCCGCCCCTCGGGCACCGAGCCGGTGATCCGCGTCATGGCCGAGGCCGACGATGCCGAGGAAGTGGCCGAAGTGGTCGACGCCATCTGCAATGCCGTGCGCAAGGCTGCGGCCTGAGCGGAGAACCAGACATGCTTGCCATGCACCCCGATTGCCAGAACTGCGGCACCGAGCTTCCCGCCGAAGCGCCCGGCGCTTTCATCTGCTCGATGGAATGTACGTTCTGCGCCGAATGCGCCGAGGACCTCGATGACCGCTGCCCCAACTGCCAGGGCGAACTGATGGACCGCCCGACGCGGGCCAAGGCGCTCCACGCCAAGTACCCGCCCGCGCGCGAACGGCGCTACAAGCCTTAGACCCTAGCATACTTGCACGCCCTCTCCCCTGCGCGCATGATCGCGCCAGGGAAGAGGGCAACAGCCATGCACGAACACGAATGGCGTCGGCAGATCGTGAACGAGATGCATCTGCGTCGCTGGCCCGTGCTGCGCGCGCCGATGCAGGTGGTGCAGCAGGTGCGGCTGGTGGACGATGCCGCGCGCGATGCCGAATGGGCAGCCTGGGCCGCCATGCCCGAAGGTGGCGAGGTACGCCGCGCCGATCGCCGCCACGTTTCGGGCACCCTGGCCGGTGGCGTGTCGTTCACCTGGGAACGGCATAGCGAGGCCAGCACCCAGACGCTGTTTGCCCCGCTCGATAGCGATATTTCCGCAGCCATCGCCTGGATGGAAAGCCTGCCCGGCGCGACGGTGCGCGCCACGCGGCTGGTGATCGTGGCCGACGAGGCCGCCGCCGCCCAGGTGATGCCGGCCATGGGCCTGGTGCACGATGACCTGGTCTCGTGCCACGTGGCCGGGCCGATGCGCATCTGGTCAGACTTTCACATCGGCGAGGATGGCTATGGCCGCATGCTGGTGGCCGCATGCGGGTTGGAAGGGGGCGACCTGACCCGCGCGGTGCAGCGGTTGCAGGAATTGAGCAGCTATCGCAACCTGGCACTGCTCGGCCTGCCAGTGGCGCGCGCGGCCTGGCCCCGGCTGGACCAGGCCGAAGCAGACCTGCGCCGCCTGGGCGAGGCGCTGACCCGCGACGATGTGCGCGACGATGACCTGATGGACCAGCTTTCCGGCCTGTCGCTGGCGATTGCCGCCGTGGCCAGTGCCACCGACTACCGCATGAGCGCGACTGCCGCCTATGCCCTGCTGGTGGAAGAACGGCTGGCCGATCTGGCGCCGCGCCCGATTCCCGGCTTTCTCTCGCTGGGCGAATTTACCCAGCGCCGCTTCCTGCCGGCGGTGCGCACTTGCGCCGCATTTTCCCGTCGCGAACGCCAGGTGGCGGCGCGCGCCGGGCAGTTTACCGCCCTGCTGCGCGCCCGCATCGAGACCCGCATCGAAAACCAGAACGGCGCGCTGCTCGCCTCGCTCGAACGCAGCGCGGTGCGCCAGTTGCGCCTGCAACACCTGGTCGAGGGGCTGTCGGTGGTGGGGATCAGCTATTATGCCACGGCGCTGATCGGCCATGTGCTGGAAGGCGGGGAAAGCCTGGTGCACTTCGATGCGCGCCTGGCGGTGGGGGTGGTCACCCCGCTGGTGATGCTGGCCACCTGGCTGGCACTGCGCCGTGCCCGCCGCCAGGTACTCGATCACCCCTCACCGTGATATTTTCACTACCCGTGATATTATCGATATTACGGGTCAGACCGCTGCTTCGGCCATCCGCGCGGCAAACCACGGCTTCATCCGCGCCAGCGCGTCTTCCACCTCGGCGGTGGAAACGGCGAAGCTGATGCGGAAGAAGCGGCGCCCTTCGACCGGATCGAAATCAATGCCCGGTGCCGTGGCCACACCGGTATCTTCCAGCAGCTTGAGGCAGAACGCCATCGAATCGTCGGTCAGGTGGCCGATATCGGCCCAGACATAGAATGCGCCATCAGGCGGCGCGATGCGGGCCAGGCCCAGCGCCGGCAAGGCGTCGAGCACCAGTTGCCGATTGCGGGCATAGGCCGCGACATGGCCCTGTAACTCGTCCTGGCATTCGAATGCCACCAGCCCGGCATTCTGGCTGAGCACCGGCGGGGTAAGGAACAGGTTGCCCATCCGCGCACGGGCCTGGTCGACCAGCGCGGGCGGCACCACCAGCCAGCCAAGGCGCCAACCCGGCATCGAGAAGTACTTGGAAAAGCTGTTGATGATCACCGCCTCGGGATCGACGGCAAGCAGGGTCTGCGCCTGCGCCCCGTCATAGGTGAGGCCGTGATAGATCTCGTCGCTGATCACCGCGATGCCGCGTGTCTGGCAGACCTTGATGATGGCCGCCAGTTCATCGGGTGCGATCACTGTGCCGGTGGGATTGGCCGGGCTGGCCAAGATCAACCCGTCAGGCGCCGGCTCCATCGCGGCCAAGGCGGCAGCCGTGACGTTGAAGCGTTCCTGCGGGCCACACACCAGTTCGACCGGCTCCATGTGCAGCGCACGCAAGGTATTGCGATAGGCCACATAGCCGGGCCGGGCGATCGCCACCCGCGCGCCGGGGGCAAAGCGCAGGGTCAGCGCCATGACCAGTGCCGGCGAGGCACCACAGGTCAGCACCACCTGCGACGGATCGACCGTGACGCCGGCGGTTTCGTGGTAATGCCGGGCAATGCGCTCTTTCAGCGCCTGGCTTTCCCAATAGCCCTGCGCCTGGGTATCCAGCACGTGGTGGGCACGGGCAATCGCGGCCGCGGGCGCGCTGGTGGACGGCTGGCCGAATTCCATGTGGATCACCGGCCGGCCGGCCGCAGCCGCGTCGGCGGCGATACGGTGCGCCAGGGTGGAAACGGCAATGGCGTGAAAGGGTTCGATCTGTGCAGTCATGGGCATGGCGCGGGTAACACGATTCAGGCGGCGGGTATATCCACCCATGGTGATGGCTGCGCCTACGGGACTGACAGGCGGATGAACCAGCCGTAATCTGCCCGCCATCGGCGGTTTGGCGGGCATCAGGCACCTGCCTTGCCGGTAACACCACACAACAGGCGATGATCGATGGCACACTCTGGGCAACACCGAGACGCCGCCACGGCGGGGCAGAGCCAGGACAACGGCATTCCCGCCGGGCCGGCCACGCCGGTCAACGCCGCGCAGACCACCGACCTTGCCGGAAACCCGCTGGACACGGCCAATGCCAGCGGCCCTTGCACCACGGCCCAGGCACGCGCCAGCCTGGCACAATGCCGAACCGCCACCGGCAGCGGCATTCCTGCCGCGCCGCTGGCGCTGGTCGCGCTGGCCTGCGCCCTGCTGGCGGCCGGCGTGTGGACCTTGGCCGGGCAGGAAATCCGCAAATGGATCGATGGCCAGGGATGGGATTGGCAGGCCGCCTCGCAGCGCACGGGCAGCCATGGCCGCGCCGCCCGTGCGCTGCGACGGCGGCGACGCCTGGCGCTTGCCATGATCGTCGTTGCGCTGGCGCTTGGCATCGTCGGCCTGGTCGCCGCGCCGCAGGGCTGAACGCCCCGCCGCCCTGGGCGTGGTGGGCAACAGCGACCCTTTGCCTTGGCAGCGGGCATGGGGTACAGCAACATCCTGACATAGCCCGGACCAGGCTGCCCATGACGCATTCGGACTCTTCGCTGCTGCTCGACCTCTACGGCTCGGTAGAGCATGAGGCGCGTTGGCAGGTCGTGCTCGATACGCTGCGCGATCGCATGGGCCTGGAAAGCGTGGTGGCGCAGGTGCTGTCTTCGGCCCGCTCCTGCCTGCAACAGGTGTGGACGGCGCGGGATTCGGTATCGTTGCGCCATGCGGCCATTCACGATTCCTGGGCCAATTCCGGCGCCAATCCCCGCTTTCATCGCCAACGCGCGCTGCGCCATCCCGATACCGGGATCGGCAGTGATTTCCAAAGCCTGGATCATTCCGAAAACGAACATCGCGCCATGCGCGAAGGGTTGGCGCGCTGCGGATTGGGGCCGGCGTTCTGGGTCGATTTCGGCCTCAGCCCGAACAGCCATTTCTCGCTGGTGTTCCATCGCAAGCCCGGTGATGACCGCGACGTCAACGCCGGCGAGGTGGAATTCCTGCAGCAGTTGCAGCCCCACCTCAGCCAGGCGGTCAGCCTGTGGCTCAAAACCTCGGAAAACGCGGCGCGGGTGCGCACGCTGGAACAGGCGATCAGCGCCACCGACCTGGCCATGACCAGCTGCGATCGCACGCTGCGCGTGGCATGGAGCAATCCGGTGGCCGAGACGCTCCTCGCCTATAACCGGCACCTGGGCGTGCGCAACGGCATGCTTACCGCGCACAACGCGCAAGCCAATGCCGCGCTCAAGGCGCTGGTTGCCGATGCCGCCGTCGGCCATGCCGATGTGCTGGCATTGGGCAGCCCGGGAGACGATCCGCTGCATGTGCGGGCCGTGTCGGGCGCCAACCAGGCCGGCATCGGTGCGGCCGCGCGCGATGAAGTGCTGCTGCTGATCGCGGCGCCGGAACGCCGCGTCCAGATCGTGCCATCAGCCTTGGCGCGCCTGTTCCGCCTGACAGGAGCAGAAGCGCAACTGGCCGCTGCCCTGGCCGCCGGCGACACGGTCAGCGAATATGCCGCCCGCCGCGGTATTACCACCGGCACTGCGCGCATCCAGCTCAAGCAGCTGTTCGGCAAGACCGGCACCGGGCGCCAGGCCGATCTCGTTCGCCTGATCCTGCATTCGCTCTCGGCCCAGGGCAACGGCACCCTGCCCCCGGTACCCGTTCCGCCACGCCCAAACTGAGATCGCAGACTATATCCCATATGGGAGGTGCAGGGCCGCAACCTCTGGCCCCATCATCCCCCGCGACAAGGCGGAACGGACGCGTTCCAAACCGCCGCAGCATGAGGGATAGAAGATGCAGCCCAGACATTTCCATTCGTTCGCAGGCGCTCCCGTGGCCCTGGCCATGGCCCTGGCCTGGAGCAGCGGGCCGGCACTGGCGCAGGATGGCAGCGGCACGCCGGCAACTGCAACAAGCGCCGATGCCGCCCCCGGCGAAATCGTGGTCACGGCCACCCGCCGCGCCGAATCGCTGAGCAAAGTGCCGCAATCGGTCACCGCGCTCAGCCAGGCCTCGCTCGATGCGCGCGGCATCAAGGACATTTCGGGCGTCGTGCGGCAGACGCCGGGCATCCAGTTCGATCCCAACGGTTTCGGCAACCAGACCAACATCGCCATTCGCGGCATCAGTTCCACCGTGGGGGCGGCCACCACCGGCGTCTATATCGACGATACCCCTATCCAGAGCCGCGTCGTGGGCTATTCAACCACCAACGCCTTTCCCGCGGTGTTCGATCTGGCGCGCGTGGAAGTGCTGCGCGGGCCGCAGGGCACGCTGTTCGGCGCCGGTTCGGAAGGCGGCACGGTCCGCTTCATCACCACCCAGCCCAGCCTTACCGACACGCATATCTATGGTCGCGCCGAAGCCTCGGCCACGCAGGGCGGCGCCGCCTCGGGCGAGCTCGGCGTGTCGATTTCAGCGCCGCTGGTGCGCGACAAGCTCGGTCTGGCGGCCAGCGTGTGGTATCGCCACGATGGCGGGTGGATCGACCGGCAGGATGCCAATCCCATCCTGACCAACGCGCCCTATCTCAAGAACGTCAATTCGAGCTGGACGCAAGTGGCGCGCTTTGCGCTCAAGTGGGCGCCGGTCGAAGGCGTCGAAATCACGCCCTCGCTCTATTACCAAAAGCGCGTCAACAACGACACCAGCCCATGGTGGGAAAACAACGGCCTCGCTCCCAGCGATCCGGGCTACAAGGCGCTGTCCAACCCCAGCAAGGGCCAGTACGTCAGCGGGGCGCCCAATGGCTCGCCCGATCGCGATCGCTTCTATCTGCCCGCGCTCAACATCAGCGCCGATCTCGGCGGCGCACAACTGATCAGCAACACCTCTTACTATGTGCGCGATCAAAGCGGCGAGATCGACTATTCCACGATCTGGCCGGCGGTCTTTGCCGGCACGCCCTGGGTCGGCACTGATCACAAGGCCCTGGCCTATATGCGCAACGACCAGCGCACCTTCACCCAGGAAGTGCGCCTGCAATCGAACAACAACAATGCACCGTTCACCTGGGTGATCGGCGGCTTTTATGCCAAGTCGGTCCAGCATTTCGCCGAACAGGTCTATGACCCCAACTTTGCCGACATTTTTGGCGGCGTGCCGCCCGAAGTGGTGCTCGGCGTGCCGCTGGTCGATGGGCTCTATTCGCTGGCGGGGAGCGGGCGCGGCGCCGACGAACAGCTGGCCGGTTTTGCCGAAGGGTCGCTCAAGCTGACCGACACTCTCAAGGTAACCGCCGGGGTGCGCGTGGCGCACACCAAGTTCGAAGGCAATTCGCTGTTCCAGGGTCCGGTCTCGGGCTATCAGTTGCAGGACCAGCAGTCGGTCAGCGAAAACCCGGTCACGCCCAAGTTCGCGCTCAACTGGCAGGCCACGCCAACCACGCTGATTTATGCCACGGCGGCCAAGGGCTATCGCATCGGCGGCACCAATGCGCCGGTGCCGCTCAGCCAGTGCGGGACGGACCTTGCCAACTATGGCTTTGCCAATGTGCCCAGCACCTACAAGTCCGACAGCCTGTGGAGCTATGAAGCCGGCGCCAAGACGCGCGTGGGCGGGGTAAGCCTGGCAGCCAGCGCCTACCACGTGGATTGGAGCAACATTCAGCAGAACGTCTATCTCCAGCATTGCGGCGCGCAGTTCACTGCCAACCTGGGCAAGGCACGCAGCCAGGGCTTCGACATCCAGGCGACGGCCCGGATCAGCCCCGCGTTCACCCTGGATGGAACGCTGGCCTATACCGACGCGCACCTGACCCAGAATGTCAGCGGCCAGCCCAATCCCCAGGCCGGCCAGCTGATCGCCGCAGTGGGTGATCACCTGGAAACCCATCCGTGGACGGCCACGATCGGCGCCAATTATGAAGCGCCGGTCGGCAGCGCCACGGCCTATCTGCGCGCCGACTATTCGTACAAGAGCAAGGCCAGGATGTCGGCCGTCACCGACAGCAGCACCAGCAGCTACGATCCCGGCGCCTATGCCCTGCCCCAGGTGCACTATGCCAGCCTGCGCGCCGGGCTGCGCAAGGGCGCCTATGATCTCTCGCTGTTTGTCGACAACCTGACCAACGAAACCACGATCCTGTCCCGCTCGATCGAGGTGAGCGGCGTTGGCACCTATCGCAACCTGTCACAGCGCCCGCGCACGTTCGGCCTCACCCTGCTGATGCGCCAGTAATGCCGGGTGCCCCGCCAAGGGGCACCCCCTGCACTGGGCCGGAAGCACCCTGATGCTTCCGGCCACTTTTCCCCTTGTTCCTTCCCTGCTGCAAAGGCTGCTTCCCCATGGTTTTCCCCCGCAAGAAGGCCGCGCTCGCGCTGGCCAGCGCCACCCTCGCCCTGGTCCAGGCATTCGCCACGCCCGCCCTGGCGCAAACCGCGCCGCCCCATGTCCTGCCCAATGGCCAGGTACCGCCCAACCTGGCCGCCGCGCGCACCCACATGCTCGAAGCGCCGGAAAACATGCTGACCTTCCACACCATGGATCAGCTGTTCCAGACCCGCCCGGTGCCGCGTTCCGGCCCGATCGCCGCGCTGCCCCGCGTGGACCAGGCCCTGCCCGATGCCGTGCTCGGCACCACGAAAATGACCGAGGACCAGTGGGAAGACCGCACTTTCACCAATGCCCTGCTGGTGATGCGCGACGGCAAGATCGTGCACGAAAGCTATCGCAACAACACCGATGCCAGCACGCACTACATCTCGTTCTCGATGGCCAAGTCGATCACCTCGATCATGGTCGGCATCGCCGTCAACCAGGGCTTCATCAAGTCGATCGACCAGCCCGCCACCGACTATGTCCCCGAACTCAAGGGGTCGGGCTATGACGGGGTGACGATCCGCCAGCTGCTCCAGATGCGTTCGGGCGTGGATTACGAGGAACGCTATGACTTTGGCGCAACGCCCAGCGTGGCCGCCAAGATCTTCCTCAACGCCATCGTTGCCAACACCGAACGCTTTGCCGACACCGCGCCGCGCCTGGGCCGCAAATGGAAGCCGGGCAGCCACTTCAACTATTCCACGCTCGATACCAGCGTGCTGGGCTGGATTCTCGAACGCGCGACCAAGCAGCCGCTGGCCACCTACATGACCAACAACCTGTGGCAGCCGATGGGCATGGAATCCTATGGCTTCTGGCTGGCCGATGGCGCGCCGGGCGTGGGGCGCGAGCTTAACGGCATGGGCTATAACGCCACGCTGCGCGATTTTGCCCGCCTGGGGCAGATGATGCTCGACGAAGGCAAGTTCAACGGCCGCCAGATCCTGCCAGCCGACTGGGTTCGCCAGGCCACAACGATGGTGCCCAATGCCGATCCCGGCACGCCGCCCCCGCCGGCCAGCGTGACCGATCCCTTCGCCCGCTCCGGCTATGGCTTCCAGTGGTGGAAGGTCGACGATACCGGCGCCTATACCGCGCTCGGCCTCCAGGGGCAGTTCATCTACGTCCACCCCGCCACGCGCACGGTGATCGTCAAGCTCAGCTTCTTCCCGCCCGAAGGATCGGACCTGGGCAATCGCGCGCTGGAAGAGACGCTGGCCTATTTCAAGACGCTGGTGAACTGGTCGGCCACCGCGCCCAAGCCGTAAGGCCAGGCGCCCAAGGGATGATCCGGCGGGATCATGCGTGGGGGAACGTAATCTCCACCATGATCCCCTCGGGCGAAAAGCGCCGCACGATGCGCCCGTCGAGCTGGCGTTCGGAACTGCGGATCAGCGCCGAGCCAAAGCCTTCGCGCGCCGGCACGCCGTCTTCGGGCAGCACCAGCGGCGCGGCGGCGCGTTCCTGCCACACCAGGCGCACGGTCTTGTCTGCCGCATGGTGTTCCCAGCGCACCTCGAGCAGTCCGCCCGGGGCCGACCAGGCACCATACTTGACGGCATTGGTCACCAACTCGTGCAGCACCAGGCCCAGCGGCACGGCGTGGCGGCCCGACACCACCAGTGTCCCGCCCGAAAGGTTGCAGCGTTCGCTGTCAGAGCGGTAGGGCGCGATCGCCTTGGTCACCAGATCGGCCAGGTCCACCTCGCCATCGCCATCGTGGCGCCCCTGCGTCACATCGTGCGCGGTGACCAGGGCGTGGATGCGCTTGGCAATGCGGTCCACCGCCGGGGCCGCGGCGGTATCGCCCCGGGCCGACATCTTCACGATCGCCAGGATCACCGCGAACAGGTTCTTCACGCGATGATTAAGCTCGCGCGCCAGCAGGTCGGCGCGGTCGCGCGCCTCGGCGATCAGCGCGGCATTGGCAGCCGCTGCCTGCGCCTGGGCAGTGCGGATCACCTGCCACAGCCCCAGGATCAGCGCGATCGTGATGATCACTGCCAGCAGGCCCAGCGAGGGTATGACGCGCGCCTCGGCCATGGCAGCACTGTCGGTCGCGGCATCCAGCCGCGCGCGCTCGGTACGTTCCAGCCGGCCCACGGCCTGGCGCAGGGCCTCCATCGCCAGTTGCCCCTCGTCAGACAGGGTGCGCACCCGCGCCTCGACCAGTTCGCCACGCCGCACCAGTTCCACCGTGCCGGCCATTTCGGCCCACTTGGCATCGCCCAGGCGCTCGATCTCATCCACCAGGGCGGCCTGCTGCGGATCGATGCCCTGGCCCAGGCGCCGGCGCAGCGCGCGGATTTCCGCCTCATAGGCGGCATGGCCCTGCGTATAAGGCACCAGATAGCGGCGGTCATAGGTGATGTAATAGCCGCGCTGCCCGGTTTCGCCGTTGAGCGTGGCCGCCACGATGCCATCGAGCGCGGCCAGCACCGCGCTGGTGCGCGCCGCCTGCTCGCGCTGCACGCGCTCGGCATCGACCGTGGTAAAGATCAGGGCAAAGGTGCCCAGCAGCGCCAGGGCCAGCACGGCAAACAGCGCCAGTGTCAGCCAGGCCGGCTTGCGGCGCCATATGCGGCCCCAGCTTTGGGCCTGCCCGGTTTCGTCGGCAACCATGCCTTTGCCCTAGAACCTTGTGGGAATTTCGCCAATGGCATTTTCATTGCGGGTTTGCGCCCGCGTGGCACAATCGCGCCTCGGCAAATGCTTGACGGATGGCGCGCCCTCGCTTATCGGCGCACCCCTGATTTCGGCTCGGCGTCGGTTGCGGCGGCGTGCCTGTTATACCGATTCGCCAGACAAGAAGAAGAGCTGAACCATGAAGCGCACTTTCCAGCCCAGCAACCTCGTGCGTGCCCGCCGCCACGGCTTCCGCGCCCGCATGGCCACCGTCGGTGGTCGCAAGGTGCTGCGCGCTCGTCGCGCCCGCGGCCGCAAGAACCTCTCGGCCTGATCGCGCGCCCTTCGGGCACCATGTCGGTTGAGACCGGGGCCGATCCGGCCCGCTCTCCTCGGCGCAGTGCCCGCTTGGCGACGATGGCCCGGCGTGCGGATTTTCTCGCCGCCAATCGCGGAATCCGGGTCGCAAGGCCCGGATTCGTGCTTTTGGTGAACCCTTTGTCGCGCGCCGATGGCTCGCTGCGATTCGGGGTGACCGTCACCAAGAAGATCGGCAACGCCGTGGCGCGCAACCGCATGAAGCGGCGCTTTCGCGCGCTGCTGCGCGAATTGCTGCCCGCCCACGGCATTGCCGGCGCCGATCATGTGTTGATCGGCCGCGAAAACGGGGTGGAGCGCGATTTCGCCCTGCTGCGCAACGAACTGGGCCAGGCCCTGTCGCGCGCTGCTGCCGGCAAGGGCGATCCGCCCCGAAAGCCTGGCGGCAAATCGGGCGGAAAGCCCGGTACCAGGCGCGGGCCACCGCGCGAACCCAAGCCCGCCTACGGCCGCTGACACCATGAAGCGCCTGCTCATCCTCATCGCCCGGGGCTGGCAGCTTGGCCCATCCCGTGTCTTGCCGCCTTCGTGCCGCTTTGCCCCCTCGTGCTCGCAATATGCGATCGAGGCGTGGACCAAGCATGGTGCGATTAAGGGTAGCTGGCTTGCCGCCTTGCGGCTATTGCGCTGCCATCCCTGGGGTGGCTGCGGGTACGATCCCGTCCCCTGAACACCCCTTCCCAAACAGCTTGATTCAACGAACGCGAGGCACAGTGGAGAAACAGCGCAACCTGATCCTGGCGGTGGTCCTGATGGGCCTGCTGCTGATCGGCTGGGATTATGGCATCGCCTATTTCTATCCGCAGCCCAAGGGCAAGCCGGCCGCCACGGCGAGCCAGGCGCCCGTGGCCGCGCCCGCCAGCAGCGGCCCGCCGGCCAAGCCCACCCGCGAAGGCGGGCTGCAGGCCCCGGCCGACGTGGCGCTGGAGCAAAAGGATCTGGCCCAGGAACTGGCCGCAGGCAACCGCGTGCCGATCGATGCGCCGGGCCTCAAGGGCTCGATCAACCTGGTCGGCGGCGTGGTCGATGACCTGACGCTGGTGCGCCATCGCGAAACGATCGACAAGAACAGCCCGCCGGTGCGCCTGTTCTCGCCCGCCGGCACCCCGGCGCAGCATTTTGCCCAGGTCGGCTGGCTGGGGCAGAACGGCGTGGCCGCGCCCAACGGGCAGACCGTGTTCACCGCGCAAGGCACCAAGCTGACGCCGGCCACCCCGGTTACGCTGACCTGGCGCAACCCCACCGGGCAAACCTTCAGCCTGCGTTATGCGATCGACCAGAACTACATGCTGACCGTGACGCAGAGCGTGACCAACGCCGCGCCCACGGCCGCCTCGGTCGCGCCGTTTGCCCGCATCAACCGCACCGACAAGACGATGAGCCAGGATACCTGGCAGGTCCATTCCGGCCCGATCGGCGCGTTCGATGGCTCGGTCAATTTCTCCAACAACTATACCGATGTCGCCAAGGTCGGCTCGATCACGCCGGCAGGCGCTGCCAACTGGATCGGCTTTACCGACATCTACTGGCTTTCGGCGCTGATCCCGGCCGATGGCGCGGCCAAGCCCGCCGCCGATTTCCGCGCGCTGGGCAACAACCTGTTCGCGGCCGACCTGATCTGGCCGGCCGCCAGCGTGGCTCCTGGCCAGACGCAGAGCCAGACCCTGCGCCTGTTTGCCGGCGCCAAGGAAAACAATGTCCTTGAGGCTTATGAAAACCAGGGCGTGACGCACCTGTCGCTGTCGATCGACTGGGGCTGGTTCCGCTGGTTCGAAAAGCCGATCTTCTGGCTGCTCGATTCGCTGTTCCATGGCGTCAAGAACTTCGGCCTCGCCATCATCCTGCTCACCCTGCTGGTGCGCGGCATGATGTTCCCGGTGGCGCAGCGCCAGTTCGCCTCGATGGCAGCGATGCGCGCGCTCCAGCCCAAGATGAAGGCGATCCAGGAACGCTACAAGGACGACAAGGCCCAGGCCCAGCAGGAAATCATGAAGCTCTACAAGGAAGAGCGCGTGAACCCGCTGGCCGGCTGCCTGCCGATCTTCCTGCAGATCCCGGTGTTCTTTGCGCTGTACAAGGTGCTGGTGCTGACCATCGAAATGCGCCACCAGCCCTTCGTGCTGTGGATCAAGGACTTGTCCGCGCCCGATCCGCTCCACGTGCTTAACCTGTTCGGCCTGCTGCCGTTCACCCCGCCGGCCTATCTTGGCATCGGCGTGCTGGCGATCATCCTGGGCGTGACGATGTGGGCGCAGTTCAAGCTGCAACCCGCCGCGATGGACCCTGCGCAGCAGCAGATCATGGGCCTGATGCCGTGGATGATGATGTTCGTCATGGCGCCGTTTGCCTCGGGCCTGCTGCTCTACTGGATCACCTCGAACCTGCTCACCATCGGCCAGCAGCGCTATCTCTATAGCCGCCATCCGCAGTTGAAGGCGCAGGCGGCCAAGGACCAGCAGAACCTCGATCGCGCCGCCGCGCGCGACGCCACCATTACAGCAAAGCCGAAAAAGAAGTGAGCGTCACTGGTCCCGACGAGGAAGGCCTGCGCCTGATGGCCCTGGAAGAGCGCGCCCGCGCGCTCTTCTCCGGCCGCGTGGAATTCCTCAAATCCGCCCCTGAACTCAAATTCCTGCCTGAGCCGGACTTCCCCGAGATCGCGTTTTGCGGCCGCTCCAACGTCGGCAAGTCCTCGCTGCTCAATGCCCTCACCGGGCGCAAGTCGCTGGCGCGTACCTCGGTCACGCCGGGCCGCACGCAGGAGTTGAACTATTTCGAGGTGGGCACCCCCACCCTGTTCCGCCTGGTCGACATGCCTGGCTATGGCTTTGCCAAGGCGCCGCCCAAAGTGGTGGAACAGTGGCGCCGCCTGGTGCGCGACTATCTGCGCGGCCGCGTGGTGCTCAAGCGCACGCTGCTGCTGGTTGACAGCCGCCACGGCATCAAGACGGTCGATACCGAAATGATGCAGATGCTCGACGAAGCGGCCGTGGGCTATCGCGTCGTCCTGACCAAGGCAGACAAGATCAAGGCCAGCGAACTGGCCGACGTGGTGGCCGAGACCCAGACCATCGCGCGCAAGCACATCGCCGCCCACCCCGAAGTCAGCGTGACCTCGTCGGAAAAGGGCCTGGGCATCGCCGCCCTGCGCGGCGCCGTGCTGGACGACGCGGCGGTCTGACCCCTCCACCACCGCTTCGCGGCGGTCCCCCTCCCCGCCGGCGGCAGGGAGGATCACGATCCTCCCCATCCCTGATGGGGAGGTGGCAGCCCGCAGGGCTGACGGAGGGGCCACTCGACAGCCCGTCCCCCAGGCTTTAGGCGGAAAGGCCACGCCCCACGCGAAAGGCCCCGCATGAAGCTGGTCATCGGCAACAAGAATTATTCCAGCTGGTCGTTGCGCGGCTGGCTGGCCGCCAAGCAATCGGGCCTGGCTTTCGAGGAAATCACCGTTCCGCTCTATGGCGATGATTGGGACGAGGCCAAGCGCCGCGATGCCAACCTGGCGCCGTCATCGGGCAAAGTGCCGATCCTGTGGGACGGCGATGCTGTGGTGTGGGACAGCCTGGCGATCATCGACTATCTGGCCGACAAGGTGGGCCGCGATCGCTTCTGGCCCAAGGACGATGCCGCCCGCGCCATGGCGCGATCGATGGTGGCGGAAATGCATTCGGGCTATTTCGCGCTGCGCGGCCACATGCCGATGAACATCCGCCGCCGGCAGGCCCAGCCCGAGGTGCGCGACGATGTGCGCGCCGATATCGTGCGCATCCTGCAACTCTGGGCCGAAGCGCGCGCCCGCTTTGGCCAGGGTGGCCCGTTCCTGTTCGGCACGTTCAGCGCGGCCGACATCATCTATGCCCCGGTGGTCTCGCGCTTCGTCACCTATGGCGTGGGCGTGCCCGGCTTTGCCGTCGCCTATATGCAGGCGCTGTGGGAGCATCCGTGGATGCAGGCCTGGATCGAGGCAGCGGAAGACGAAGAATGGACCATCGAACAGTTCGAGGAAGCCAGCCACACATGAGCGCCGATCCCGTTGCCCTGACCGAACGCCTGATCGACTGCCCCAGCGTGACGCCGGCCACCGGCAGCGTGTTCGATGTGCTGCAAGCCATGGTCGTGCCCATGGGCTTTGCCGTGCACCGCTATATTGAGGGCGAAGCGCCCGATGGGCCGGTGGAGAACCTGTTCGCCATTCGCCAGGGCCCGGCCGGCAGCCGCCACTTCGCCTTTGCCGGGCACCTTGACGTGGTGCCGCCGGGCCAGGGCTGGAGCAGCGCGCCGTTCACCGCCGAGCGGCGCGGCGAACTGCTCTATGGCCGTGGCGCGGTGGACATGAAGGGCGCGATCGCCGCGTTCGTGGCCGCCTTGGCCGATATTCCGCAAGATGCCGGCACGATCAGCCTGATCATCACCGGCGACGAGGAAGGCCCGGCCCGCTATGGCACAGCCGCCCTGATCGAGCGCATGCGCGCGCTGGCTGATGCAGGAGAGGGTAGCCTGCCCGACCTTTGCCTCGTGGGAGAGCCTACCTCGGTCAACCGGCTGGGTGACATGATGAAGATCGGCCGGCGCGGCTCGGTCAATATCTGGCTCACCGTCGATGGCGCGCAGGGCCATGTCGCCTATCCGCACCTCGCGGACAATCCCATTCCCCGGCTGATTGCCATGCTTGGCGAACTCGATGCCCTGGTGCTGGACGAAGGCAGCGACTGGTTTCAGCCATCGAACCTGGAAATCACCGATATCGAGGTGGGCAACCCCGCCACCAACGTGATCCCTGCCCAGGCCCGCGCCCGGCTGTCGATCCGTTTCAATGATCTGCATACCGGCCAGGGGCTGGTCGATCGCGTCAGCGCCATTGCCAGCCGCCATGGCGGCACGGCGCGGGCGGTGATTTCGGGCGAAAGCTTCATCACCCTGCCCGGCGATTTTTCCACGCTGATCGCGCAGGCAGTGCAGACAGAAACCGGCGTCACGCCGGAACTGTCGACCACCGGCGGTACATCGGATGCGCGCTTTCTGCGCGCACTGTGCCCGGTGGTGGAATTCGGCCTGTGCAATGCGACGATGCACAAGAAGGACGAGGCCGTGGCGATGGAAGACCTGCGCGTACTGGCGCGAATCTATCGCCGCATTGCCTTGGCGGCGCTCCAACAACCATCGGCCTGAATTGTAAGCCTCAAGGCTTCGACAAGCTCAGCCTGAACGGAACCAGGGTTGTCCCTATGGTTCCGTTCACCCTGAGCTTGTCGAAGGGCGCTATCACAGCGCCCGGCAAGCCTTATTCCGCGCCGCGCGGGGTATCGTCGTCGATGCCCGCTTCGCCCAGGCCGCCTTCCTCGTCGTCGTCGTTGCGCTCGCCGCGATAGGCGCCCATGTCGATCCGGCCCGAAGAGACCATCTGCTTCATGTGATCGACCAGATCGGGGGTTGAGCCGGGCTCGTCGCCATCGCCAGACACGCGTTCGCTGTCTTCGGCGGCGCCCAGCACGGCGGTGGCACGGCCCAGCGCTTCATCGGCCAGGGTCTGGGCCTGGGACGACGAATCGTCCTGTTCCTGGTTGTGCGCCTCGGGGGCGAGATCGGGGATTGCCTTGCTCATGCGCGTCACTCCTTTGCCGGAACTACGCGCCGCGCGGCACCCCGTTCCCCCGCGCTTACCTATCGCGTGGGGACAGGCACCTCGCCGCTATAGTCATAGAACCCGCGCCCGGTCTTGCGGCCGTGCCAGCCGGCCTCGACATATTTCACCAATAGCGGCGCGGGGCGATACTTGCTGTCACCCGTGCTGGAATGCAGCACGCGGATGATTTCCACGCAGGTATCCAGCCCGATGAAATCGGCCAGTTCCAGCGGCCCCATCGGATGGTTGAGGCCAAGGCGACAGGCCTTGTCGATATCGACGATGCTGGCGGTGCCGCTGCCCAGCACGAAGGCCGCTTCGTTGAGCATCGGCATCAGCACACGGTTGACGATGAAGCCGGCCTCGTCCTGCGAGAGCACCAGCTCCTTGTTGAGCCGCCCGACCAGCGCGCGCATCGTATCGAGCGTGGCGGCCGAGGTGGCGAGGCCCGGGATCACCTCGACCAGGTTCATCACCGGCACGGGGTTGAAGAAATGCAGCCCGATGAAACGCGCCGGATCGGGCGAGGCCGCTGCCATGCGGGTGATCGGGATCGAGCTGGTATTGCTCGCCAGGATCGCGTGCGGCGCAAGGATCGCGCCAGCCGCGGCAAAGATCTTCTGCTTGATATCTTCCCGCTCGGTCGCAGCTTCCACGATCAGGTCGGCCGCGGCCATCGGCGCAAAGTCACCCACCGGGGTGATGCGCGCCACGATCGCATCGGCATCGGCGGCGGCGATCTTGTCCTTGGCTACCAGGCGCGCGAGCGCCTTGGCGATCTTGTCACGCCCCATTTCGGCAGCAGCCAGGTTCACGTCGGCCAGCAGCACGGCCAGCCCGGCCTGGGCCATGACCTGCGCGATGCCTGCGCCCATCTGCCCGGCCCCGATCACCGCAACGGTCTGCATGCCCACTATCCTTCCACACGGTTGATCAGCGGCTGGCGCCCGGCACCCACAACGGATCGCGCCCGGCATTGAGCGCGCGGGCCAGCACGAACAGATAATCCGACAGCCGG
Source organism: Novosphingobium sp. 1529 (assembly GCF_040544855.1). Taxonomy (NCBI): domain Bacteria; kingdom Pseudomonadati; phylum Pseudomonadota; class Alphaproteobacteria; order Sphingomonadales; family Sphingomonadaceae; genus Novosphingobium; species Novosphingobium sp. 1529. The sequence continues at coordinate 387,374 of NZ_JBEPKW010000001.1, read as the reverse complement.
TTGAGATAGGCAAGCGCCGCCGGGTTGACCGGCTCCTGCGCGGCGAGCGCCACGGCGGCGCGTTCGGCGCGGCGGGTGATGGCGCGGGCCAGGTGCACGCGCGCGGCGGCCTCGCTGCCGCCCGGCAGGATGAAGCTGGTGAGTGGCGGCAGCGCGGCATTGCGCGCGTCGATCATCGCCTCCAGCCAGGCAACCTGCCCCGGCACCACGCGCAGCGTCATCTCGCCGGGGGCGAAATCGCTGCCGGGCGTGGCCAGATCGGCGCCCAGGTCGAACAGGTCGTTCTGGATGCGCGTCAATTCCGCGCCAGCGTCGGGCGGCACGACCAGTGCGGCCAGGCCGAGCGCGCTGTTGGCCTCGTCCACTTCGCCGATCGCGGCCATGCGCGGTTCGTGCTTGCCCCGGCGCGAGCCATCGACCAGCCCGGTCGTGCCATCGTCACCCGTGCGGGTGTAGATCTTGTTCAGCTTTACCATAAAATGGAACGAACCCGTTCAGTTCTTGCCAGCGACCATCAGCAGCACGATCACCACGACGATGGCCAGCCCCTGGAACTTGATGCGGTTGAACATCATGCGGTTCTGCAGCAGCTGCATCTCGCGCACGCCTTCCTCGCCCCGCTCCAGGCCTTCGCGCGTGGTGCGCAGAAACGCGACCACGCCGCGCAGCAGCGACCAGACGGTCAGCGCCATGAGCACGATCAACAGGGGCACGAGCACATAGGTCATGGCAGCAGGTCTATGGTGTCTGCCAGGCAAATGCCAGTGTCAAAAAGGCCAGCGCGCAATGCAGCGGCCAGCGCCACGCCATCCTCTCCGGCCAGGCGCCGCTCTGCCAGGCCCGGTGCATCGCGACGCTTGGCGAGCTTGCGGCCATCCGCGCCGATCAGCACGGCATGGTGGTGCCAGCGCGGCACCGGCAGGCCAAGCAGCGCCTGCAGCAGCCGGTGCACGTGGCTGGCCCGGAACAGGTCGATCCCGCGCGTGACCACGCTCACCCCGTCAGCGGCATCGTCCACCGTGGCGGCGAGGTGATAGGATGCCGGCGCATCCTTGCGCCATAGCACGACATCGCCGAACATCTCGGGCGTGGCGCGCTGCTCTCCGCGCCGCTCATCCACCCACGACAGCGGGCCGGCCAGTGCAGCGGCCTTGGCCATGTCCAGCCGCCAGGCCACATCCGGGCCGGGCGCCACCGGGTGCTGGCGGCAGGTGCCGGGATAGATCGGCCCGTCCGGCCCCTGGGTCGTGGCGGCAGCGGCAATCTCTGCCCGGGTGCAGCGGCACGGATAGAGCAGCCCCGCTGCGCGCAGGGCATCGGCGGCTTGGCGGTAATGCGCCACGCGCTGCGACTGCGGCAAGACTTCGTGCCATGACAGGCCGAGCCAGGCGAGGTCGGCGCGGAACGCCGCGGCCAGTTCGGGCCGGCTGCGCGCGCCGTCGATATCCTCGATCCGCAGCAGGAACGTGCCGCCATCGGCATGCGCGCGATCGTGCGCCACGAGCGCGGCCCAGGCGTGCCCGAGATGCAGCGGACCATTGGGGCTGGGGGCGAAACGCGTGACGGCAGAAGGCATGGCGGAAGCAGCGATCATCGCCGGATGGGTAGAAGGTTTCCCCAGAGGAACAAGTGTATCCCATAAGACACAATTGTCCGAAACGCAAAACGGCGGCCCCACCGGACCGCCGCTTTAAGACCCGCCGCGATGCGGTGACATCGCGCTGCGGGGCTTTACTTACTATCTTAAAGATATGCCATGGTCGCTTGAGAGGACCGACCAGACATATATCAGTGCTGCCGCCAGCGCTTAGACAAGCGTGGCAGTGAACATCGCGCCGCTGAGACCAGCGGCGAGGATGAGCGGCAGCACAACGGTTGCGATCTTGCGCATGGTGTGCTCCTGATTTCCTGCGAATTGCAAAGTTTATTGTTAAACCTTGCAGGATCCTCTCAGTCCGTCGCGCCGGCAGGGTAAGGCTCGGAGCCGCGAACTGACGCCCACATAAGACGAGGCGGTTTTGTTACAAGTGCGATCCTGGCGCCAGCAGTTGCGCAAAACGCAATCCACATCGTGCAACCGTAGTTATCGTGGCATATGCGCAACAGTTTTGCCACATTACGCGGCCATGACGCCACACTGTGGGGCGCGGCGCAGAATTTACGCCTGCGGCTGGCCAAGTGCTGGACAGTCTGGCCCGCCTTCCTTATCGGCCAGCCATGACTATCCAGCCCGAAGAATCGGCCCCCGAATCGATCCTCATCGTCGATTTTGGCAGCCAGGTGACGCAGCTGATCGCACGCCGCGTGCGCGAGGCCGGCGTCTATTCCGAAATCGCCCCGTTCACCCAGGCCGAGGCGGCATTCCACCGCATGAAGCCCAAGGGCATCATCCTGTCGGGCTCGCCCGCCAGCGTGCCCGCCGATGGCAGCCCGCGCGCGCCGCAGGTGCTATTCGACAGCGGCTTGCCGATCCTGGGCATCTGCTATGGCCAGCAGGTGATGAGCCATCAGTTGGGCGGCGAAGTGCAGCCCGGCGATTCGGGCGAATTCGGCCGCGCGTTCCTGACTGTGACCGAGCCTTGCGTGCTGTTCGATGGGCTGTGGACCGTGGGCGAACGCCACCAGGTGTGGATGAGCCACGGCGACAAGGTGACGCAGTTTGCACCGGGCTTCCGCATCGTGGCAGTGTCCGATGGCGCGCCCTTTGCCGTGATCGCCAACGACGAGAAGAAGTATTACGGTACGCAGTTCCACCCCGAGGTGGTCCACACCCCCGATGGTGGCAAGCTGATCGCCAATTTCGTGCGCCACGTCTGCGGCTGTGCCGGCGATTGGACCATGGCCGAATTCCGCAAGACCAAGATCGCCGAAATCCGCGCACAGGTGGGCGATGCCCGCGTGATCTGCGGCCTTTCCGGCGGGGTCGATTCAGCCGTTGCCGCCGTGCTGATCCACGAGGCGATCGGTGACCAGTTGACCTGCGTGTTCGTCGACCATGGCCTGATGCGCCTGGGCGAGGCGGAGCAGGTCGTCTCGCTGTTCCGCAACCACTACCACATCCCGCTGGTCCACGTGGATGTGTCGACGCTGTTCCTCAAGGGCCTGGAAGGGGTGACCGACCCCGAGGCCAAGCGCAAGTTCATCGGCAAGACCTTCATCGACGTGTTCGAGGCCGAGGCGCGCAAGGTCGGCGGCGCCGATTTCCTCGCGCAGGGCACGCTCTATCCCGACGTGATCGAAAGCGTGTCGTTCACCGGCGGTCCTTCGGTGACGATCAAGAGCCACCACAACGTGGGCGGCCTGCCCGAGCGCATGAACATGAAGCTGGTCGAACCCTTGCGCGAACTGTTCAAGGACGAAGTGCGCGCACTGGGCCGCGAACTGGGCCTGCCCGATATCTTCGTGGGCCGCCACCCGTTCCCCGGGCCAGGCCTGGCCATCCGCATCCCCGGCGAAGTGACGCGCGAACGCTGCGACATCCTGCGCAAGGCCGACGCGATCTATCTGGAAGAGATCCGCAACGCCGGGCTCTATGACGCGATCTGGCAGGCCTTTGCCGTGTTGCTGCCGGTGCGCACCGTGGGCGTGATGGGCGACCATCGCACCTACGATTCGGTGTGCGCCCTGCGCGCGGTTACCTCGACCGATGGCATGACCGCCGATATCTATCCCTTCGACGCCAGCTTCCTCAGCCGCGTGGCGACGCGCATCGTCAACGAGGTCAAGGGCATCAACCGCGTGGTCTATGACTATACGTCAAAGCCGCCCGGCACGATCGAGTGGGAATGATCTGATCCACACCAAAGGGTGCCGCGAACCATAGGTTCCGGCACCCTTTTTCGTGGCGTCAGTGCAGCAACATCCACAGCGCCATGGCCACCATGGCGAGGTTTTCGGTCAGCGAGACGAAGCCCAACGGCACGTTGCTCGATCCGCCGACGCAGGCGCATTTCAGCTCGCGGCGGTCGACATAGACGGCCTTGAAGACCGAGACCGCGCCGATCGTGCCGATGAACAGCGCCACTGGCACCGACAGCCAGGTCCACACCCCGGCGATCATCAGCACGCCGGCCAGCGCCTCGGCAAAGGGATAGATGCTGGCATAGGGCACCCAGCGCTGGGCGAGCAGGTCATAGCCCAGGAACATCGTGGCGAAGCGATCGAGATCCTGCAGCTTTAGCAGGGCCAGCACGGCCATGCTCATGCCGACGAACCATTCCCCCGCGCGCAGGGTGAACGGCGTGCCGAACGCGGCCTGGCTGGCGGCCAGCGCCATCAGCGCGGTAATGGCAAAGAGCACCGCGACGGGCGTATAGCTGGTGGCCTTGGGATCGGGCACCGAAAGGCCGAAATGCCGGCGCAGATCATCATAGCCGCCGATCCGCTCGCCATCGATGAAGACCTGCGGCGTGGTGCGCACATCGTGCGCCGCCTTGAACGCGTCGGTTTCCGCGCGCGTGCGCAGCCAGTGGTCTTCCACCGCAAAGCCGCGCTGGCGCAGCAAGTGCCTGGCCTTGAGGCCAAACGGACAAATGTGCTTGTCCATCACCATGCGATAGAGAACGGCGCGGGGGGCGGAAGTGGTCATGGCAGCGGCCTTTTTTACAACGGACACCGGCTGGAAACAGCGCAGCTGCGCCCCATATAGGATCCGTACCATGGTACGGAGTCAAGGGATGCCTGCGCAAAATGCTGCTTCTTCACCGCCCGGCCGCCTGACGATCGCCGGCCTGGCCAGCGCGGCAGAAGTGGGCGTGGAAACCGTGCGCTATTACCAGCGGCGCGGGATACTCGAAACGCCCGAGCGCGGGGATGGTGCCGGCGGCGCTATCCGCCGTTATGACGAAAGCCACGTGCGCCGCTTGCGGTTCATCCGCGCCGCCCAGACCGCCGGCTTTACCTTGGAGCAGATCAGCGAACTGCTCGCGCTGGATGCCACGAGCGATCGCGCCCGCGTGCGGGCATTGGCGGCGCAGCAGATCGCCACGCTCGATGCCAGGATCGCCGCGCTGGAAGAAGCACGCGCCGCGCTGCAACACCTGGCGCAGGCATGCCATGCTGACGAAGCTGGCCCGTGCCCTATCCTGACGGCATTCGATCTTTAAAAAACAATTACTTGCCGATCACGTCGGGTGACAAACGGGAACCAAAGGGGGTTTTGGCGATTGATAAGGCGCGTCAGCCGACAGCCACAGCCAAGGAGCGCCCCCATTCCATTCGCCGCCACCATGCCCGCCACACTCCCTGCCCCGCGCCCCGGTTTGCTGGACGGCGCGACCGTGTTTCTCGATATCGATGGCACCCTGCTGGAGCTGGCCGACGACCCCGAAGCCGTGCGCGCCGATGGCCAGACCCGGGCTTTGCTGCGCGATCTGGCCGAGTGCCTGGACGGGCGCCTGTCGATGGTCAGCGGGCGTTCGCTCGAACAGATCGACCGCATTCTCGGCCCGATTGCCCAGGCCCTCCCCGTCACCGGCAGTCACGGCCTCGAATACCGCTGGAACGAAGTATGGGCGCGGCCCGAACGCCTGGCCGTGTTGAATGACGTGGCCAGCGCGTTTCATAGCCTGGCGCAAACCTGGCCGGGCTGCCTGGTCGAGGAAAAGTCATACGGCGTGGCGTTTCACTGGCGCCTGGCGCCGCAAGCGCGCCAGCAGGCCGAAACCATGGCGGTGCAACTGGCCGATAGCCACGCTCTCAAGATCCAGCACGGCAAGGACCTGGTGGAACTGCGCATGCCCGGCGGCGACAAGGGGCAGGCGGTACGCCGCCTGATGGCGCGCAAGGGCATGATCGGCACGCGGCCGGTGTTCTTTGGCGATGACCTGACCGACGAGGCCGGGTTTGCCGCTGCCCGCGCGCTGGGCGGCCATGGCGTGCTGGTGGGCGAACGGGCGCTCAACGGCAGCAGCACGGCCGCCACCCTGGCCTTGCCCTCGCCGCATGCGGTGCGCGCGTTCCTGCGCGCCTTTGCCGATGGCACGGCGGAGGTGCCGGAATGACCCAGGCACGCATGCAAGAGACGGAAATGACCGAAGACAACAGCCACGCCGCCAGCGTCGATCTTTGGCCGATCGGCAATTGCCAGGTGGCCGGGATGATCGATCGCAGCGGCAACCTGGTCTGGGGCTGCGTGCCGCGGCTCGATGGCGACCCGACGTTTTGCGCACTGCTCGATGACAAGGCGCCGGACGATCCGGCGGCCAAGGGCTTCTGGTCGATCACCCTGGACGATGTGGTGGCCACCCGGCAGCACTATATCCGCAATACCCCGGTGCTGATCACCACGCACACCGATGCCCAGGGCGGCGCGATTGAGGTGGTCGATTTCTGCCCGCGCTACAAGAACCACGGGCGCATGTACCGGCCGGTGGCATTTGCCCGCATCGTGCGGCGCCTGGCAGGTAGCCCGCGCATCCGCGTGGCACTGCGCCCGGCCAGCGAATGGGGCGCCACCGTCCCGGCGCGCACCAGCGGTTCGCATCATATCCGCTATCTGTTGCAAGACCTGACCCTGCGCCTGTCCACCGATGCGCCGATCGGCTGGGTGAATGACGAGCGATCGTTCCGGGTGGAGCGCACGCTGCATTTCTTCCTGGGGCCGGACGAAAGTTTTGCCAACGATCTGGGCCATGGCCTTGAAGAAATGCTGGCGCGCACGATTGCCGAATGGCGGCACTGGACCCGGGGCCTGGCCACCCCGCTGGAGTGGCAGGACGCGGTGATCCGCAGCGCGATCACGCTCAAGCTGTGCCAGTTCGAGGAAACCGGCGCGATCGTGGCGGCACTGACCACCTCGATCCCCGAGCACGCCGATTCCGGGCGCAACTGGGACTATCGCTTCTGCTGGATTCGCGATGCCTATTACACGATCCAGGCGCTCAATCGCCTGGGCGCACTCGATGTGCTGGAAGGCTATCTGGAATACTTACGCAACGTGGTGGAAGGCGCGCGGGGCGGCCATATCCAGCCGCTCTATGGCCTGGGCGGCGAGGACAAGCTGACCGAGTGGGAGGCAAAGGGCCTGCCCGGCTATCGCGGCATGGGGCCGGTGCGCGTGGGCAACCAGGCCTATGAACAGATCCAGCACGATGCCTATGGCCAGATCGTGCTGTGCAACACCCAGGCGTTTATCGATCGCCGGCTCTATCGCATGGCCGGCATGGCCGATTTCGAAGCGCTGGAAGCGGTAGGCGAGCGCGCCTTCCAGGTGCATGACCAGCCCGACGCGGGCCTGTGGGAGTTTCGCACCCGCGCCGATGTACACACCTATTCGGCGGCGATGTGCTGGGCCGCCTGCGACCGGCTGGCCAACATCGCCGCCGAACTGGGCCTGTCCGACCGCGCCGATTTCTGGCAGAACCGCGCCGATGCCATCCGCGCCACCATCGAGGCGCGCGCCTGGCGCCCGGAAACGCAGCGCTTTTCCGCCACGTTTGGTGGGGACGATCTCGACGCCAGCCTGATCCAGCTGCTCGACATGCGCTTCCTGCCGCCCGATGATCCGCGCTTCCAGGGCACCTTGCGCGCGGTGGAAGAAGGCCTGCGCCGTGGCAGCCATATGCTGCGCTATGCCAGCGAGGATGATTTCGGTCTGCCGACGACCGCCTTCAACGTCTGCACGTTCTGGCTGATCGAAGCGCTCCATGCCACCGGGCGGGCGCCGGAAGGGCGCGAACTGTTTGAGGAAATGCTCGCCCGCCGCACCGCGGCCGGGCTGCTGTCAGAAGATATCGACCCCGTTTCCGGGGAGCTGTGGGGCAATTACCCGCAGACCTACTCGCTCGTTGGCATGATCAACTGTGCCGGCCTGCTGAGCAAGCCATGGAGTGCCATAAGGTGAAGCGCCTGATCGTCGTCTCGAACCGTGTCCAGCCGCCCAGCGAGGATGAGCCGGGCAACCAGGGCGGACTGACCGTCGCATTGTCCACCGTGCTGCGCGAAAGCGACGGCATCTGGTTCGGCTGGTCGGGCGGGGAGACCGAAAGCTTTACCGGCCATATCAATTTCCAGAAATCGGCCGGCGTCACCACCGCCACGGTCGATCTGGAGCCGCAGGACATCCACGAATACTATGATGGCTTTGCCAACCGCACGCTGTGGCCGCTGTTCCACTATCGCGTGAGCCTGGCCGAGTTCGAGCGTGGGTTCGTCGATGGCTATGAACGCGTCAACACCCGCTTTGCCGATACGCTGCTGCCGCTGATCGCCAAGGACGATCTGGTGTGGGTGCACGATTACCACCTGATCCCGCTGGGCCAGCGCCTGCGCGAACGGGGCGTGGCCAACCGCATCGGCTTTTTCCTGCACATCCCCTGGCCGCCGATGCGGCTGATGGTGTCGCTGCCCAATCACCAGGAACTGGTCGAATCGCTGTTCGCCTATGACGTGGTGGGCTTTCACACCCACGATTGGCTGGAAAGCTTCATCGATTATGTCCGCGCGCAGATGGACGCCACCATCGGCGAGGACAATACCGTCACCTGGAATGGCCGCACCCTGCGCGCAGTGGTCTGCCCGATCGGCATCGACGCCCAGGAATTTGCCGACACCGCCAATGGCCCGGTGGCAGAAGCAATGCGCCAGCGCATGGAGGAAAGTGCCGGCGGCCGCGCGATGATCGTGGGCGTGGACCGGCTCGACTATTCCAAGGGCCTGCAGGAACGCTTCATCGGCTATGAACGCCTGCTCTCGCAACGCGAAGACCTGCACGAAAAGGTTTTCCTGCTGCAGATCGCCCCGCCCAGCCGCGAAAGCGTGCAGACCTACCAGGAAATCCGCGCCAGCCTGGATTCGCTTTCCGGGCGGATCAATGGCGAGTTTTCCAGCGTGGAATGGGTGCCGCTGCGCTATGTCAACAAGGGCTATCCGCGCGATGTGCTCGCCGGGGTCTATCGCGCCGCCAAGGTGGGCCTGGTCACCCCCTTGCGCGACGGGATGAACCTCGTGGCCAAGGAATTCGTGGCGGCGCAAGACCCGGCCGATCCGGGCGTGCTGGTGCTGTCGAACTTTGCCGGGGCGGCCGCGCAGATGAGCCAGGCGGTGCTGGTCAATCCCTATAGCCCCGAAGAGATTGCCGATGCCCTGGGCCAGGCGCTGAGCATGCCGCTGGCCGAACGCCAGGAACGCTGGCGCGCGCTGATGGATACCGTGCTTGAGCAGGACGTGATGTGGTGGCTTGCCCAGTTCATGGCCGCGCTTGATCCTGATGAGGCGCCCGAACCAGCGTTGAGCGCGGCGTGATGGTGACCCTCGCGGCCTGACATGCGGGTAGGGCTTGCCAAAGAGCGATCAAAGATATATCTTAGAACTCGTTCACAGCAATTCCCTGCTCCACTCCGCACAGACAGGCCCCCGATGACCAGCCAAGCCAGCCAGACCACCACCCCGCACTCCGATCCTGCCGACGCGCCGGTGCTGCGCCGCATGCGCCACGAAACCACGCTGCGCACCCTGCGTATCGCGCGGCACGAGCGGCTGACCCCCAACATGATCCGCATCGTGGCCGAAGGGCCCGAACTGGCCGGCTTTGTCAGCGGCGCACCCGATGATCACATCAAGGTTTTCGTCGAAGGCGGGCCGGATGAGCGTATCATGCGCGATTATACGCCGCGCCACCACGATGCCGCCGCCGGCACCCTGACCATCGATTTCTTCGACCATGAAGGCGGCCCGGTGTCTGACTGGGCGCGCGCGGCCCAGGTGGGCGATCCCATCCGCATCGGCGGCCCGCGCGGTTCGCAGGTGATCGAGGGGCCGATTGCCCATTGGCTGCTGGTGGGCGACGAAACCGCGCTGCCGGCGATCGGCCGCCGCGTGGAGGAACTGCCCGCCGGGGTGCGTGCCACGGTGATCGGCGCCGTGCCCGGCGCCGCCGACGAGCAGACCTTTGCCACCGCCGCCACGCTGGAAACGCACTGGCTGCATCGCGACGCTGCGGCCGCCACCGATCCTGCGCCGATCATCGCCGCGCTGGCGCAGATCGATCTGCCGCCCGCCACCTTCGTGTGGATTGCGGCCGAAGCCGGCGTGGCGCGCGCCGCCCGCGAATACCTGGTGGAAACGCGCGGCCTCGACAAGCGGTGGATCAAGGCGGCCGGCTATTGGGTGGCGGGCGAGGCGGATTCCTCGGCCAAGAACCTGGGCGAGGCTGACGCGGCCGGCGGGCACTGACCACCCATGGCCCAGCCTGTCTTGCGCGAAACCGGCCCTGCCGATGCCCCTGCCGTGATCGCCTTGTGGCAGGCGGCGGGGCTGACCCGGCCGTGGAACGATCCGGCCACCGACTATCACCTGGCGATGGCAAACCCGGCCTGCACCGTGATCCTGGCCGAGCAGGAGGGGACGCCTGCGGCCACGATCATGGTCGGCTATGACGGCCATCGCGGTTGGGTCTATTATCTGGGCGTCGCCCCGGCGTTTCAGCGCCAGGGGCTAGGCCGCGCGTTGATGCAGGCGGCCGAACAGTGGCTTGCCGCGCGCGACTGCCCCAAGGTGATGCTGATGATCCGTGCCGACAACCTGGCGACCAAGGCATTCTATGCCGCGCTGGGATACGAACCCCAGGCGGTGGAAACCCTGGGCCGCCGCCTCGACGGGCGGTAGGGTGCCCTACTTCAGCCCGATCAGCGAAATCTCGCGGCCATAGCCCGGCTCTCCGGCATGGGTGGCGCGGCGGAACGAGAAGAAGCGGTCGGGCTGGGCGTAGGTATCTTCGTCCAGCATGCCGATCACGCCCACGCCAAACGCGTGGAGCCGATGCGCGACATAGCCAGGCAGGTCGAACCAGGCGTGGCCGGCCTTGCCAGCGCGGAAAAAGCGTTCGTTTTCGGCTGACTGGGCCAGGAAACGGTCTTCGAACCCGGCGTCCACCTCATAGCTTTTCTGGCCGATGCACGGGCCGACCACCGCCACGATCGCCGCGCGATCGGCGCCCAGCGCCTCCATCGCCGCAACGGTGCGATCGGTGACGCCATCGAACGCGCCGCGCCAGCCGGCATGCGCCGCGCCGATTACCCCGGCATGGGGATCGTGAAACAGCACCGGCGCGCAATCGGCGGTCAAAATGCCCAGCAGCACGCCACGCTGGCGGGTGACGAGAGCGTCGCCGCGCGGGCGGTCCGCTTCGTCCCACGGCTGGTCCACGGTGATGACATCGGCCGAATGCACCTGATAGGCGCAGACCAGCGTGGCGCCCGGCAGCACGGCAGCACAGGCGCGGCGGCGGTTTTCGGCCGTGGCGGCCGGATCATCCTCGCTGCCCCAGCCCACGTTGAGCCCGGCATGAATGCCGGCCGAAACCCCGCCGCGCCGCCCGAGGAAGCCATGGGCGGCACCGTCCAGCGCGGGATGGGTGAGAACCTCTACGCTCATCCGTCGAGGCTCTTGCTCACCTGTTCGCGCACATCGCGCGACAGGCGCGGTGCGGCCGCGATCCGCTCCAGCTGCGCACGCATCAGAGAGGCGCGCACCGGCTCGATCCGCCGCCAGCGGCCCAGCGGCGCCACGAACCGCGCCGCCACGTTGCCGTTGATCGGATCAAGCGCCAGGATCAGATCGGCAATCAGCGCATAGCCGGCGCCATCGGCCGCATGGAACGCCTGGGGATTGGCGGCAAACGCCATGTAGAGCGCCCGTACGCGGTTGGGATTGGTCAGAGTAAAATCGGCATGCTGCGCCAGGGCGCGCACATGATCGAGCGCGCGCGGGTGCAGCGAGCCGGACTGAAGCGAGAACCACTTGTCGATCACCAGCCGGTTATCGGCAAAGCGAGCGTGGAAATGCGCCAGCGCGTCGGCGCGCGCGGGCACGTCCAGCCCGCACAGCACCATCAGCGCGCCCTGGCGATCGGTCATGTTGTCGGCCGCATCATACTGCGCCTTGGCGCGCTGCGCCGCCTCGACCGGATCGGCAGCAGCGAGATAGACCAGCGCCTGGGTCTTGAGCTTGCGCGCGCCGCGCGCTGCGGCATCAAGGCCATAGGGCACCGCCGTGCAGCGATCGTGCAGGCCGCGCCAAGCGTCGCCCAGTTCACGGCCCAGCCAGGCCTTGAGCGCTTCGCGTTCGGCATGAACGCGTGCCGGATCGACTGGATTGATCTGCTCGGCCAGATAGGCCTCGCCCGGCAGCATGACCAGTTCGCCGCGCATCAGGTCATCCAGCGCGGCATCGGCCAGGATCGCGCCCAGCGCCCCACCGATCGCGGCGCGACCGGCCTCGCGCGATGCATCATCGAGCCGCCCTTCGACCGCTGCCACCAGATGCTGCACCACCAGTTGCTGCATCGCTTCATAGCGGGCAAAGGCATCGTCATCGTGGCCGGCGAGGAACACCAGGTCTTCCACGCTTTGCGGCGCATTGATCGCCACCGGCGCCGAAAAGCCGCGGTTGATCGACAGCACCGGCGCCTCGGCAAAGCCGTCGAAGGTAAAAGTCTGCGCCGCGTCGGCCAGCACGATGAGGTGTTCGCCGCCATGGCGGCCGGTGGCGCGATCGAACAGCGCCGTGCGCAGCGGGATGACCATCGGCTGCTTGACCGGCTGGCCCGGCGTGGGTGGCACGGTCTGCTTGAACGCCAGGGTCACCGTGCCGCTGGCGGCATCGTGGGTCATGCCCACGTCCACCTGCGGCGTACCGGCCTGCTCGTACCAGCGGCGGAACTGCTTGAGGTCGAGCCCGGCGCCATCCTCGATCGCGGTGACGAAATCCTCGCAGGTCGCGGCCTCGCCATCATGGCGCTCGAAATAAAGGTCCGTCCCCGCGCGGAACCTTTCCGAGCCGGCCAGCACGGTCATCATGCGGATGACCTCGGCCCCCTTGTTATAGACGGTTGCCGTGTAGAAATTGCTGATTTCCTGATAGGAATCGGGGCGGATCGGGTGCGCCAGCGGTCCCGAATCCTCAGGGAACTGGGCGCTGCGCAACACGCGCACATCCTCGATCCGCTTGACCGGGGCAGAGCCCTGATCAGCCGAGAACTGCTGGTCGCGCAGCACGGTGAAGCCTTCCTTCAGGGAAAGCTGGAACCAGTCGCGGCAGGTCACGCGGTTGCCCGACCAGTTGTGGAAATACTCGTGCGCCACCACGCCTTCCACGCCGTCGTAATCGGCGTCGGTCGCGGTTTCCGGGTCGGCCAGGATATAGCGGGTGTTGAAGATGTTCAGCCCCTTGTTCTCCATCGCCCCGGCGTTGAAATCGGAAACAGCCACGATGTTGAACAGGTCGAGATCGTATTCCCGGCCATAGACCTTTTCGTCCCAGTCCATCGAGGCGATCAGCGCGCGCATGGCGTGGGCGGTGCGGGTTTCATCGCCGGCCCGCACCCAGATCGCCAGATCGACATCGCGCCCCGACATGGTGGTGAAGCGGTCGCGCGTGGCAATCAGATCACCGGCGACCAGGGCAAAAAGGTACGACGGCTTGGGCCAGGGATCGTGCCAGATCGCCCAGTGCGTGCCATCGTCTTCCTCGCCGCTGTCCATCGGATTGCCGTTCGACAGCAGCACCGGGAACGCCGCCTTGTCCGCCGTGAGCGTGACGGTATAGCGGCTGAGCACGTCGGGCCGATCAGGGAAGAACGTGATGCGGCGAAAGCCCTCGGCCTCGCACTGCGTGCACAGCAGCCCACCCGAGGCATAAAGGCCGGAAAGCTGGGTATTGGCGGTGGGATCGATCGTGGTCTCGATTGTCACCTGGTGCGCATCGCCCGGCAGTTCCACCACCAGATCGTCGCCATCCATGGCCCAGGCACTGTGCGGCTCGCCATCCACAGAGACGCTCTGCGCCACCAGGCCATCGCCATTGAGGCGCAGCGGCCCGCCATCGCCAGCCGCGTTGCGCTCGACATCGAGCGTCGCCGTCACCTGCGTGGCGGCAAGATCGAGCAGGAAATCGAGCGCGATATCGGGCACCAGCCAGGCGGGCGGGCGATAATCGGCGCGCTGGATCACGACGGGCGGCTGGCTGGCTGAATCCTTCATGGCACAGACTTAGGAAGCCGCAGGCCTTGGGGCAATTGAGCAAATCGGAAACAGGGGATAATTGCCGGTTTTAAGCCCTCTCTGCTTCGTAAGAAGGGGCTGGGGTGGTGGAGGCCTCGCGCAACCAAATGACCGATAGCAAACACAGCGGAACCCCGGATCAAGTCCGGGGTGACGAGGAACAAGCAGATACAGCGCAAGAAGGCCACCTGTTCATCTTCGGCATGGGCTATGCCGCGCAAGTCCTGGCCAAGGCCCTGCGCGCGCAAGGCTGGCAGGTCAGCGGCACTGGCCGCGCCGGCACGATCGACTTTGCCGATAGCGCCGCCGTCCACGCCGCCCTGGCGCAGGCCAGCCATGTGCTGTCTTCGGTCCCGCCTGCGCGCGAAGGCGGCGATCCGGTGCTGGGAACCTATGGCGCGGCACTAGCCAACTGGCCGGGCGCGTGGATCGGCTATTGGTCGTCCACCGGGGTCTATGGCGATGCGCGCGGCGCCTGGGTGGATGAAACCGCACCGATCGGCGGCGGGCGGCGTTCCGCGCGTGTGGCGGCAGACCTGGCTTGGCAGGCGCTCGATCCTCGCGTGCGCGTGCTGCGCCTGCCCGGCATCTATGGCCCGGGGCGCAGCGTGATCGACAAGCTGCGCGAAGGCACCGCGCATCGCATCATCGCCCGCGACCAGGTGTTCAGCCGCATCCATGTGGACGATATCGCCGGCGCCACGATCGCCGCCTTTGCCGGGCCGCCCGGCGTCTATAATCTGGCCGACGACGAACCGGCCAGCCAGAACGCCGTGGTGGAAGAGGCCGCGCGGCTCACCGGCTTGCCCCTGCCGCCGCTGCTCACCGCCGATGAAGCGCAGCTTTCGCCCATGGCGCGGGGGTTTTATGCCGAAAGCCGCCGCGTTGCCGCGGGCAAGGCGCGCCGCGTGCTGGGCTGGCGCCCGGCCTATCCCACCTATCGCGAAGGGTTGCGCGCCTTGAGCGCCATGACCAGCCCGACCATCGCCAGCGCAGAGCCACCTGCCGCCAGCAGCGACCAGCGATAATCCTCGAACACGGTCGACAGCGCCATGGCCACCACCGGCACCAGCACGCCATTATACGCCGCGCGGCCCGCGCCCATGTCTTTCAGCAGCTGGAAATAGAGCGGGAAGGTGATCACCGAACCCACGATCGCCAGATAGAGCACGCCCGAGACATAGGACCAGGTCCAGTCGACCGTCGGCGGCCCGGCCAGCGCCAGCGCCACCAGTCCGTCGATCAGCGCGCCGATGGTCATGGCCCAGGCCAGGATCGGCACCACCGGTCGCGCCCGCGCCGGGCCCGAGGCCTGGATGACGTTGGCCACCGATGCCGCCAGGATGGAAACCGTCACCATGGCGATGCCCAGCCACGGCGTGGTGGTAGCCGGCGCCACGCGCACTTCGTGCAGGACCAGCAGGGCGATCCCCGCCAGCGCCACGGCCGAACCGGCCCAGAACCCGCGTGGCACGCGTTGCCCCAGGAAGACGTGGGCCAGCACGGCATTGGGCACCATGAGCAGGGCATAGAGCACTGCCACCAGGCCCGATGTCAGGTGCTGTTCGGCGGGATAAAGGAACTGGTAATTGATCGTGAAGTGAAAGAAGCCGATGCCCAGGGCCAGGGTCCAGCCCTGGCGATCGAGCGCGAGGCGATCCCTGCGCAGCACGGCCAGCACAAAGGTGCCCAGCGCCGCCAAGGCAAAGCGATAGCACACAGACCAGCTTGGCGGCACGCTGCCGGCCTGTCCCTTGATCACCAGCCAGGTGGAGCCCCAGATCAGCGCCACGGCCAGGAACGGGATAACCACGCGCGGCCGCCACAGGCTTTCCGGCGGGGCGGGAGAGGCTGCGCTCACAGCGTGCGAATCGCGCGGGCCAGCGCGGCAACATGGGCCGGATCGCTGTTCCAGGCCGTCACCAGCCGGGCCGCACCCGGCGTGCCGACTGGCGCGGGCCAATCATAGAAATCAAACCCCATGCCGCGCAGCGTGGTCTTTTCCACATCGCTCAGCGTCACGAACAGCTCGTTCGCCTCTACCGCGTGCAGCAGGCGTCCGGCGCAGGCCGTGGCCAGTTCCTGCGTGGCGGCATTGGCGGCACGGGCATTGGCCAGCCACAGGTCATGCTCCAGCATGGCCAGGATCTGCGCCGCCAGATAGCGGCCCTTGGATTGCAGATGCCCGGCGCGCTTGCGGCGGAAGCGGATCACATCGGCCAGATCCTCGTCGAACAGCACGATCGCCTCTGCCCCCAGGCCGCCGTTCTTGACGAAGCCAAAGCTCAAGGCATCGACGCCCGCCTGCGCGGTGAGCGCGGCAGGATCGCAATCGAGGAACGCCACGGCATTGGCAAAGCGCGCGCCATCCATGTGCAGCATCAGGCCGCGCGTGCGTGCCAGCGAGCCGATCGCGGCCACTTCGTGCGGGCGATAGGCGCGGCCATATTCGCTGGCCTGGGTGATCGAGATGGCATGCGGCTGCACCTGGTGCACACCGGGGCGAATCGGATCGATCGCGGCGGCAATGCTTTCGGGCGTCAACAGCGCGCCATCGCCCTGGGCCAGGATCAGCTTGGCGCCATGGGTGAAAAAGCCCGGCGCGCCGCCCTCGTCCATCTCGATATGCGCCTCGCGGTGGCAGACCACGGCGCCGTGCGGCGGCACCATCGCGCTCAGTGCCAGGCAATTGGCCGCCGTGCCGGTGGCCACCCACAGCGCGGCGCAGGGCGTGCCGAACAGCGCGGAAAACGCCTCGTCCAGCGCGCGGCTCTGCGCATCGGCATCATAGGGAAAGTCGGGCGCGTCGGCGGCCTGCATCGCGGCCCAGACGCGGGGGTGGACGGACGCGGCGTTGTCAGAGAAGAAATGCATGGAAACCGCACTGCCTGCGAAGGCGTTGTGCGGTCAAGCCACCCGTTGTTGCAGGGTGCAGGGAGAACTGCCGTGGACCAGACCGTTTCCATCACCCACGACAACCAGGGCAGCCACGGCGCCTATCATGCCAGCGTGGCCAATGAATCCGCCCAAGGCGTGCTGACCTGGCGCGAGGCGGCGCCCGGCGTGGTCGTGGCCGATCACACCCTGGTGCCCAGCGCCATCGGTGGGCGCGGCGTGGCCGCACGGCTGGTGGACGCGCTCATTGCCGATGCGCGCGAGCAAGGCTGGAAAGTGGTGCCGGCGTGCAGCTATGTTGCCGCGCAGTTCCGCCGCCATCCCGAATGGGCCGACCTGCAGGCCTGAGCGCGAACGTTCTGATCTGGCTGGGTTTGCCGGGAAATGGTGCTGCTGGGGAGGATTGAACTCCCGACCTCAGCCTTACCAAGGATGCGCTCTACCACTGAGCTACAGCAGCACACCATTTCCGCGAAAGCCGGGGCGCCGGGCGCCTGGGCTTCGTGCCATCGGGGCCTTGCCGCCGGTGGAGGCGCGCTATTGGCCGCACGGGTTGGCAAAGTCAAGCGGGGTTGCCGGCAAAAAATTCGCGCGGCAAAGAACCATGGCCATGAACCTGTCGAAAACCCCATCGCCTGCCGCCCGCCGCGAAGAGCGCCTTGCCCAGCGCCTGCGCGAGAACCTGCGCCGCCGCAAAGCACAGGCGCGCGCGCTTTCAGAGACCCAAGAAGAAATGGCGCCGCAGCGCGGGGAGAATGGCGGCGAATCGGCGTGACTCGCCTTTCCAAATCGCCCCCGGCCCGCTAGGGGCCGCGTTCTCTTGTCTCCTTTCTTGCAGCAGGAAGCCTCGATGCCCCGTTTGATCCTGATTCGTCACGGCCAGTCGCAATGGAACCTGGAAAACCGCTTCACCGGCTGGTGGGACGTGGACGTGACCGAAAAGGGCGCGGCCGAAGCCTTTGCCGCCGGCCAGCTGCTGAAAGACAAGGGCGTGCTGCCCACGGTGGCGTTCACCTCGCTCCAGACCCGCGCGATCAAGACGCTGCACCTGGCGCTGGAAGCCGCCGGCCGCCTGTGGGTGCCCGAAACCAAGGACTGGCGCCTCAACGAGCGGCACTATGGCGGGCTGACTGGCCTCGACAAGGCGGAAACCGCCGCCAAGCATGGTGACGAGCAGGTCAAGGTGTGGCGCCGCAGCTTCGACATTCCGCCGCCGGTGCTCGAAGCGGGCAGCGCGTTCGATCTGGCCAGCGATCCGCGCTATGCCGGCATTCCTGTGCCCGCCACCGAAAGCCTCAAGGACACCATCGCCCGCGTACTGCCGGCCTATGAAGAGCTGATCGTGCCCGCCCTCAAGGCCGGGGAAACCGTGATCGTTTCGGCCCATGGCAATTCGCTGCGCGCGCTGGTCAAGCACCTGTCGGGCATTTCCGATGCCGATATCACCGGCCTGGAAATCCCCACCGGCCAGCCGATCGTCTATGAACTGGACGACAACCTGGCCGAAGTGGAACGCTATTACCTGTCGGAGCGCTGAGGAGCGCACCGACACCCGATGGGGGATTTGGGATGAGTGAAAGTGCGCAAGTCGGCGCGCAGGTTGCCATCATCATGGGCAGCCAGTCCGACTGGGAGACGATGAAGAACGCCGCCGCCGTGCTGGAAAAGCTGGGGGTGGCCCACGAATGCCGCATCGTTTCGGCCCATCGCACGCCTGATCGGCTGGTGGACTTTGCCAAGACCGCGCACACCGCCGGCTTCAAGGTGGTGATCGCCGGGGCCGGCGGCGCAGCGCACCTGCCGGGCATGGTCGCGTCGATGACGCATCTGCCCGTGCTGGGCGTGCCGGTGGAATCCAAGGCGCTCAAGGGCATGGATAGCCTGCTCTCGATCGTGCAGATGCCCGGCGGCATTCCGGTGGGCACCCTGGCGATCGGGGCGCCGGGCGCCACCAACGCCGGCATTCTGGCGGCATCGATCCTGGCCACCACCGACGCGGCACTGGCGCAGCGCCTGATCGCGTTCCGCCAGGCGCAGACGGATGCCGTAGCCGAGCGTCCGCAATGAAGACCTTTGGCCCTGGCGCGACGATCGGCATCCTGGGCGGCGGGCAACTGGGCCGGATGATGGCCCTGGCCGCCGCGCAGCTGGGCTATTGCGCGCATGTCTATGCCCCCGAACCGCGCGCGGAATCCGTCGCGGCGCAGGTGAGCGCGGCCTATACCCAGGGCACGTATGACGATGAAGCCGCGCTGGCTGCCTTTGCCGCGCAAGTCGCCGTCGTCACTTATGAATTCGAGAACGTGGCCGCCGCGCCACTGGCAGCGATCCTGCCCCATGCCGCGCTGTTCCCGCCCGCGCGCGCGCTGGAAGTGGCGCAGGACCGGGTGAACGAGAAATCATTCGTGGAAACGCTCGGCGGCCGCCCGGCACCGTGGATGCAGGTGGACGGGGCGGAGGATCTTGCCCGCGCCGTGGCAACGATCGGTGCTCCCGGCATTCTCAAGACCCGACGCGATGGCTATGACGGCAAGGGCCAGTGGCGCATCATGACCCCGGCCGACGCCGCCGGGCTGGACTTGCCCGCCGTGCCGCTGATCTACGAAGGCTTTGTCGAGTTCTTCGGCGAATTTTCGGTAATCCTGGTGCGCGCGCAGGATGGCAGCGTGCAGTTCTGGGACAGCGCCCGCAACGAGCACGAAGACGGCATCCTGGCGCGCTCCACCGTGCCCGCCCCAGCCGAGATCGCCGCGCAAGTGCCCACCGCGCGCGCGCTGGCCAAGCAAGTGGCCGCCGCGCTGGACTATGTCGGCGTGCTGACGCTGGAATTCTTTGCCACCCGCGATGGCCCGGTGTTCAACGAAATGGCGCCGCGCGTGCACAATTCCGGGCACTGGAGCATCGAAGGCGCCATCGCCAGCCAGTTCGAGAATCACGTGCGCGCGATCCTGGGCCTGCCGCTGGGCAGCACCGAACTCGTCACCCAGGGCGCGGTGATGGACAACCTGATCGGCGAAGCGGCCGATGCCTGGCCGCAACTGCTGGCCGATCCGGCCAATCACCTGCACCTCTATGGCAAGGCGGAAACGCGCCCGGGCCGCAAGATGGGCCATGTTACCCGGCTGGTGCAGTAAGCCATGGGCGCGGCGTTGTTCCTGATCGTGGCGCGGGCCCAGGACGGCACGATCGGCGACAAGGGCAAGCTCGCCTGGCACATTCCCGCCGATCTCAAGCGGTTCAAGGCCCTGACCATGGGCAAGCCGATGATCATGGGCCGCAAGACCTTCGAATCGCTGCCCGGCCTGCTGCCCGGCCGCCGCCATGTGGTGCTGACCCGCGATGCCGCCTGGTCGGCGCCGGGCGCGCAGGTGGTACACAGCCTGGACGAAGCGCTGGCGAGCGTGGCCGACGAGGCGGAAGCGGCAGTGATCGGCGGGGCGGAAATGCTGGCGCTGTTTGCGCCGCTGGCCAGCCGCTTTGAACTGACCGAAGTGCATGGCGCGTTTGGCGGCGATACGACGATGCCCTATCCCGATGCCGCCTGGCACGAGATTGCCCGCAGCGAGCATGATGCCGGCCCCGGCCACCCGGCCTTTGCCTTTGTCACGCTGGAACGGGCCGATGCACAACAAGAAGGCAGCACGCCATGATCCGGCTCTATGCACGCGAGCGCGTGCCTGAAAACTGGCGCGGCGCCATCGTGGCGCTGGGCAATTTCGACGGGTTCCACCTGGGCCACCAGGCCGTGGTGGCCGAAGCGGTGCGCTGGGCGCGGGCCGAAGGCCGCCTGGTGATGATCGCCACCTTCGATCCCCATCCGGTCTGCCATTTCGATCCCAAGGCGCCGCCGTTCCGCCTCACCTCGCTTGACCAGCGGCAGGAACTGTTCGCCGCCGCTGGCGCCGATGCCATGCTGGTGTTCGAATTCGACGCCACCCTGGCCCAGACCAGCGCGCAGGATTTCGTGGGCCAGTTGCTGGCCGATCGCATCGGCGCCGCCGGCGTGGTGACCGGCGAGGATTTCACCTTTGGCAAGCAGCGCGGCGGCAACATCTCCGTGCTGCGCGAACTGGGCGCGCAATACGGGCTTTCCGCCCGCGCGGTGGGCCCGGTGCAGCGCGACGGCGTGGTGGTGTCATCCAGCCGCGTGCGCGAAGCGCTCAAGGCCGGCGATTGCGCCACGGCGGCGGCGCTGCTGACGCGGCCCTTTGCCATTCGCGGCATTGTCCAGCATGGCGACAAAGTGGGCCGAACGATCAATTTCCCCACCGCCAACCTGGCCATGGGCAAGTATCTGCGCCCGGCCTATGGCATCTATGCCGTCAAGGGCCGCCTGTGCGACGGGCGCGAACTGCTGGGTGCGGCCAACGTGGGCATCCGCCCCACGTTCGATCCGCCCAAGGAACTGCTGGAGCCGCACTTCTTCGATTTCACCGGCGATCTCTATGGCCAGGAAATCGAAGTCAGCTTCCACCACTTCCTGCGCCCCGAGGCCAAGTTCGACAGCCTGGATGCGCTGGTGGCGCAAATGGCGCGCGATTGCCTGGAAGCGCGCCGGCTGCTGGAAAACGCCTGATTTTTCCTCCGTTTCGACGCGATTGGCGGCTGCCTGGTTGACAGGCCAGCCCGCCACGGCTTGATCGCGCGGGGCCCGATCTTATCGGGCTGGGTGGAAAGGACATGGCATGGTGTGGTTGCGGGGCGCTCTGTTTACCGGGGCGCTGGCCTTTCTGGTGCTCACCTTCGTCAATGCCAGCTGGATCGTCACCGCCGCGCCCGGGCGGCCGCGCCTGATCGCCAACGGCGGCATCACCCAGGATTACAAGCCGGGCGGGCGCAATGCCCCTTGCCCGGCGCGGGAAATCCTGCCCCCACTCCATGCCATTCTCGAAGATACCGCCCGCTCCGTCTTTACCGCGCGGCGCATGGGCGCCGATTACGTGGCGATCGACGTGGTGCGCACGGCCGACAACCACCTTGCGCTCTATCCCGACGCCGATCTGGGCTGCCGCACCGAGGCGACCGGCCCGGTCACGCAGATGACCATGGCCGGGCTGGCCCGGCTCGACGCGGCCTATGGCTATAGCGCCGATGGCGGCAAGACCTTTCCCCTGCGCGGCAAGGGGCGCGGGCTGATCCCCTCGCTCGACGAGATCCTGGCCGCCAGCGCGAGCGGCCGCTTTATCTATCGCTTTCCCGGCAACGACGTGGCCGCCGTGCCGCTGCTGGTCGACGCGCTCAAGCGCAATGGCCATGATGCACGCGCGCTGGGCGAGGGCTTTGTCGGCAATGCCGCGCTGGTGGCAGCGGTGAACCAGGCGCTGCCCGGCGCCTGGACGATCGACCCTGTCCAAAGCCGCACCTGCACCACTGACTATCGCTGGAAAGGCTGGACCTCGCTGGTGCCGGCCAGCTGCCAGGGCGCCACGATGATCGCGGCGCTCGAAGACAGTTTTCCCAAGGGCGCCATCACCCTGTGGGGCTGGCCCAACCGCGTGCAGCAGCGCATCGAGGGCGTGGGCGGCCATGTCATGGCGGTGGCCAGCGAGGGCAGCGGTGATGCCCTGGGCACCGGCCTACGCCATGCGCGCGAATTGCCGCAGGTGCCCGCATCGTTCCACGGCACCGTGCTGATCGACAATTTCTGGACCGTCGGCCCCGCCCTGCGCCCCGACATGGACGCGCGCACCAACGCCGAAGCCGTGGCCGCGCAGGACCGCGACGAGAACACGCCGTGATGGGGGCGGTGTCGCCCCCACTCCCAACCCGTTCGTCACCCCGGACTTGATCCGGGGTCCAGCTTCTTTTGGCCACCTTGCGCTGTTCGTCGAAGAATAGCGGGACCCCGGGTCAAGCCCGGGGTGACGTGGAATGATGGATGTGGGGGGAGTGAGAAGCGGCATGGCCCGCATTTGCCTGCATCCGGCATTTGCAGGAATCCGCACAGATCGCTAAGGCCCGCCGATCATGACCGAAACGCGCGACTATCGATCGACCGTCTTCCTGCCGAAGACCGATTTTCCCATGAAGGCCGGGCTCCCGCAAAAGGAGCCGGGGATTCTCGCGCGGTGGCAGGATGAAGACATTTATGGCCAGCTGCGCGCCGCGCGCGAAGGCCGGGAAAAGTTCATCCTTCACGATGGCCCGCCCTATGCCAATGGCGACATGCACATCGGCCATGCGCTGAACCATATCCTGAAGGACATGGTGGTGCGCACCCAGACCCTGCTGGGCAAGGACGCGCCCTATGTACCCGGCTGGGATTGCCACGGCCTGCCCATCGAGTGGAAGGTCGAGGAAGAATACCGCAAGAAGAAGAAGAACAAGGACGAGGTTCCGCCCAAGGAATTCCGCGCCGAATGCCGCGCCTATGCCCAGAAGTGGGTGGACGTGCAGCGCGAGCAGCTGAAGCGCCTGGGCATCAACGCCGCCTGGGACCGACCCTACCTGACCATGGATTTCCAGGCCGAAGCGACGATCGTGGGCGAACTGCTCAAGTTCGCCGAATCCGGCCAGCTCTATCGCGGCGCCAAGCCGGTGATGTGGAGCCCGGTGGAAAAGACCGCGCTGGCCGAAGCCGAAGTGGAATACGAGGACATCGTTTCCACCCAGATCGACGTGGCGTTTGAAATCACGGATTCGCCGATCGAAGCGCTCAAGGGCGCCTATGCGGTGATCTGGACCACCACGCCGTGGACGATCCCGGTGAACCAGGCGCTCGCCTATGGGCCTGAGGTCGATTACGTGTTGGTGCAGGCCGGCGACAAGCGCGTGCTGCTGGCCGCGCTGCTCGCCGAGGCGGCAGCCACGCGCTTTGGCGTGACACTGGACGCCCCCCTGTGGACCGGCAAAGGCGCTGACCTTGCCGGCACCGTGGCCCGTCACCCGATGCATGCGCTGGGCGGCTTCTTTGCCGAGCCGCGCCCGCTGCTCGCCGGCGATTTCGTCACCACCGAATCGGGCACCGGCCTGGTGCACATGGCGCCCGACCATGGCGAGGACGACTTTGAGCTGTGCAAGACGCACGGGATCGAGCCCAAGTTCGCCGTTACCGCCGATGGCAAGTATCGCGAAGACTGGGGCTGGCTGGCCGGCCAGGGCAGCGTGATCAATCCCAAGTTCAACGCGCCCGATGGCCCGATCTGCGCGGCCCTGGCCGAAGTCGGCGCGCTGATGGCCGCGAGCGCGGACTACAAACATTCCTATCCCCACTCGTGGCGGTCGAAGGCCAAGGTGATCTTCCGCTGCACGCCGCAGTGGTTCGTGCCGATGGACCAGGCGCGCGAGGGCGGCAGCTTGCGCGAAAAGGCCGTGGCGGCGATCGCGGCCACCCGCTTCGTGCCGGAAAAGGGCCGCAACCGCATCGGCGCCATGGTCGAAGGGCGGCCCGACTGGGTGCTGTCGCGCCAGCGCGCCTGGGGCGTGCCGATCACCCTGTTCGTCAACCGCCAGACCGGCCAGTACCTGGCTGATCCCGCGGTCAACGCCCGGATCATCGCCGGGATCACGGCCGAGGGCGTCGACGCCTGGGACGACCAGCGCGCGCAGGAATACCTCGGCGCCGATTACAACGCCGATGATTACGAGCGCATCACCGACATTCTCGACGTGTGGTTCGATTCCGGCTCCACCCACGCCTTCGTGCTGGAATCCGGGCGCTGGCCCGAACTGCGCTGGCCGGCCGATCTCTACCTGGAAGGCAGCGACCAGCATCGCGGCTGGTTCCAGTCCTCGCTGCTCGAAAGCTGCGCCACGCGTGGCCGTGCGCCCTATGATGCCGTGCTCACCCACGGCTTCACCATGGACGCCAAGGGCCTCAAGATGTCCAAGTCGCTGGGCAACACGATCAGCCCGCTGGACCTGATGCGCGATTACGGCGCCGATATCCTGCGGCTGTGGGCGCTGTCGGTGGATTTCACCGAGGATCACCGCATCGGCAAGGAAATCCTCGCCGGGGTGGCCGACCAGTATCGCAAGCTGCGCAACACCTATCGCTATCTGCTCGGCGCGCTCGACGGGTTCAGCGAAGACGAGCGCGTGGCGCCGCAGGACATGCCCGAACTGGAGCGCTACATGCTGGCGCGCCTCGCTGGGCTCGACGCCACCCTGCGCCAGGCCGTGGCGGACTATGACTTCAACACCTATGTCCGCAGCCTGACCGAGTTCTGCAACGAAGACCTGTCGGCGTTCTTCTTCGATATCCGCAAGGACAGCCTCTATTGCGATGCGCCGGCCGATGCCAAGCGCCGCGCCTATCGCACCGTGCTCGACGTGCTGTTCCACGCGCTGGTGCGCTATGGCGCGCCGGTCATGGTCTTCACGGCCGAGGAAGTGTGGCAGAGCCGCTATCCCGGCGCCTCGGTCCACCTGCTGGAATGGCCCGAACTGCCGGCGGCAGAGGCCGACACGGCGCAATGGGAACGCCTGCGCGCGCTGCGCACCAGCGTGAACGAGGCGATCGAGCCGCTGCGCCGCGAAAAGGTGCTGGGTTCGGGCCTGGAAGCCAAGGTCACCGTGCCGGCCGACGCCCCCGAAGCCGAAGGCGGCCTGGCGGAACTGTTCATCAGCGCGACAGTTGCGCGTGGGCAGGAGCTTTCCGTGACCCGAACCGATGACCACAAGTGCGGCCGTTGCTGGCGCCACCTTCCCGAAGTGACCGAAGACGGCGCGCTGTGCGGCCGCTGCGAAAGCGTGGTTGCCGCCATCGACGAGCACGCCGCGTGAGCCTGCTGACGCGCAACCGCCTGGCCGGGTTCGCCCTGGCCCTGGCCACCTTTGCGGTGGACCGGGGGGTGAAGGCGTGGATCGCCGGGCCGCTGGCCCTGCCCGAACAGGGCGCGATCTACATCACCAGCTTTTTCAGCCTGCGCTGGACGCAGAACCTGGGCGTGTCGCTGGGCCTGCTGAGCGCCAGTTCCAGCGAGGGCCGGCTGGCGCTGCTGGCCATGACCGGGCTGATCGCGCTGGGCGTGGCGATCTGGATGCTGCGCGAAAAGGCCATGGGCGAGCTGGCTGGCCTGGCCGTGATCCTGGGCGGGGCGATGGGCAACATCTATGACCGCTTCACCCGTGGCTATGTGATCGACTATGCCGATCTGCATTTCGGTGAGGTTCGGCCCTTCCAGATTTTCAACCTGGCGGACGCGGCAATCACGCTGGGCGTGCTGATCCTGCTTGCCCGTTCGCTGTTTTCGCGCGAAAAGCGCGAGCCGGGCAGCCCCAGCCCAACGGAGATTTAAGTAATGCGCAAAGCCGTCGCCCTTGCCTTTCTCGTTTCGGCCGGGAGCTTTTTGGCTGCGTGCAGCTCCAACAGCTCGCTGTTCAACCGCGTGCGCCCTGACGAATTCGCCGTCAGCCGCCAGGCGCCGCTGGTCGTTCCGCCCGATTTCGCGCTGACCCCGCCCAACCCCGGCGCGCCACGTCCGCAGGATGTCGATTCGTCGAAGCAGGCGCTCGATGCCCTGTTCGGCGGCCCCGCACCGCGCAGCGCGGTGGAGACCGACACCCTGGGCAAGGCTGGCGCTTCGGCCGTCGGCATCCGCAGCACGGTGGGCGATCCGCAGACCAAGACCGTCGCCAAGGGCGCCCAGGTCAAGGATATCCTCGCCGCGCCGCAGGGCGATGGCGCTGCTGCCCGCGCATCCATCCCGGGCTGATCGCGCCGCGCCAGGACATGCATTGCAAAAGGCCCGCCGGCATTCCCGGCGGGCTTTTTCATGCCCCGCCGCGCCGCCGCCCTTGCGGTAAGTGACGCCGGTAGCAGCATTTCCTGACATTGCTTCATGTTACGTTCAGGTAAAATAGGGCCAGAAAGCGCCGCAAGCGGCCCTTGCTGGCTGCAACAATGAAATGTTATATCGTTCCCGAACAAGGGGAACGAACCCGGCGGAGAGGCCGACGAACACCACGCCTGCGTCAGGCGGCGCTGCCAACAGCGCGCCAGCGTGGGTGCATGCAAGGTTTATGGAGGAGATTTCGATGCGTTCCATCCTGATGCTGGGATCAGCGGTCCTGGCTCTGGCCCCTGCTGTGGCCTGGGCCGATGCCCCGTCCCCGGCGGCTGATGCCCCAGCGGCCGACGCGCCTGCCAGCGACGGCGCGGCCGATGGCGGCACGGCGGGCGGCGGCAGCAGCAATGCCATGCCGATCGTGGTCACCGCCACGCCGTTTGGCCACACCATCGATGATACGCCCACGGTTTCCGCGCGCGTCGATGCCGATGCGATCTCGCGCGCTGGCGGTGCCAGCATTGCCGATGCCCTGCGCGATGTGCCCGGCGTGTCGTCCACCGGCTTTGCCTCTGGCGCCAGCCGCCCGATCATTCGCGGCATGGACAGCAACCGCGTGCGCCTGCTCGAAGACGGCACGTCCAGTTCCGACGTGTCGGACATCGGCCCCGACCACGGCATTCCCATCGATCCGCTCTCGGCCCGCTCGATCGAAGTGGTGCGCGGCGCGGCCACGCTGCGCTATGGCAGCCAGGCGATCGGCGGCGTGGTTAACACGATCAACAACCGCGTGCCCACCACCCTGCCGACCGAGGCGATCTCGGCCGAAGCCAGCACCAGCTACACCACGGTGAACAAGGGCGTCGAAACCGCAGCGCTGGTCGATGGCAAGGCTGGCCAGCTGGCCCTGCATGCCGACGGGTTCTGGCGCACCACCGACAACTATGACACCCCGCTCGGCACCCAGCAGAACTCCTGGTTCAACGGCTGGGGCGGCTCTGTTGGTGGCTCGTATTTCCTGCCTGGCGACAAGAGCCACGTGGGCCTGGCCGTCACGCACTATGACGCGCGCTACGGCATTCCCAGCGACACCACCTATATCGACATGCGCCAGACCAAGGTGATGACGCGCAACAGCTTTGCGCTGGATTCGGGCCTGCTCAAGACGTTTACGCTCGACGGCAGCTATGGCGATTACCAGCATTCGGAAAAGAACCCGGATGGGTCGATCAACACCACCTTCAAGAACAAGGAATGGAACGGCCGCGGCGAACTGCTGCTCAATGCCATGGGCCCGGTGCGCAACACTGCGCTGGGCGTGGAATACCAGCACCGCGATTTCTCGGCCGTGGGCGAAGACAGCAGCTACCTGAACCCGGCCACCAGCCAGAACATCGCCGGCTACCTGTTCACCGAAATCCAGCTCGCCGATCCGCTCCACGTGGAAGCCAGCGGCCGCGTGGAACACGTGCGCATCACCGGCACCCCGGCCGATGATGCCTTCACCGTGCGCAAGTACACGCCGGTGAGCGGCGCGATCGGCGTGCTCTATACGCCGATCAAGGCAGTCAAGTTCGGCCTCAACTTCTCCAGCACCGGGCGCGCGCCGGCGCTGACCGAACTGTTCGCACGCGGCGCCCACGATGGCCCGCAGACCTTTGAGACCGGCGATCCCAACCTCAAGATCGAGCGCGCCAATTCGCTCGAAGGCAGCCTGCGCGTGCGCCAGGGCGGCTTTGCCTTCACCGGTTCGGTCTATTACACGTGGTACAAGAACTATATCTATGGCGAGCTGACCGGCCGCACCTGCGATGATGATGGCGTGTGCACCGCCAGCCCCGACGGCGAACTGCGCGAGCTGTTCTATCGCCAGCAGGGCGCGAAGTTCCGCGGGCTTGAAGCGGAAATGAGCCAGGAGCTGGTCAAGACCGACGAAGGCACGTTCACCGCCAAGGTGCTGGGCGATTACACCCGCGCAACGCTCGACAACGGCTCCAACGTGCCGCGCATCCCGCCCTACCGCATCGGCGGCGGCTTTGCCTGGGCGGGCAAGACGCTCGATGCCGGGATCATGTTCAGCCACTATGGCCGGCAGGACAAGGCGGGCGATTTCGACACGCCCACCGCTGGCTACAACAACCTCAACATGAATGTCGCGTGGCGCCCGTTCAAGAGCCACCCCGGCATCGAGCTGGCGATCGTGGGCCAGAACCTGACCGACGATACCCAGCGCCTGGCCACCGCGCTCAACAAGGATCTGGTGGTCATGCCGGGCCGCTCGGTCCGCTTCGTGATCAAGGCCGCCACGTTCTGATGGCCATGGCGTGCGGTTCCCCATGACAGGAACCGCACGCCATCCTTCATCCCGGCTTCAGCGGCCACTGCCGCCGATGCGATCGAAACCGCTGGGCGTGGCATCGCTGCCAAAGCGATAGCTGGACGCGGTAATCGCGCCGCGCAGGTCGTTTTCCGAATAGACGCAGATGCCCGGATCATTTCCGGCCGCACCCACCGCAACCATCAGCGGGATGAGGTGATCGGCCTGCGGATGGCAGATGCGCGCGGCCGGCGCCTTTTCCCATTCCAGCAGCGCCGCCGCGCGTTCGGCCGGCGCCAGATCGATCAGGGCATGGCGCAGCCAGGCATCGAAGGCTGCCGATGGCGCCGCCGCCGCGGCGTTGAACTGGCGCAGGTTGTGATAGCTGAACCCCGACCCGATGATCAGCACGCCTTCGTCGCGCAAGGGCGCCAGGGCGCGGCCCAGCGCCAGGTGCGCCGCGACATCATAGTCGGCGCGCAGCGACAGGCTGAGCACGGGAATATCCGCCTCGGGCCAGATCGGCTGCAGCATCGAGAACGTGCCGTGGTCGAAACCGCGCGTCGGATCGGTGCCCATCGCGATGCCGGCTGCCTTGCCCAGTTCCACCACGCGCCGCGCCAGATCGGGCGCACCGGGCGCGGGATAGCGGATGTGATAGGTGTGTTCGGGAAAGCCGTAATAGTCATAGACCATGCCCGGCTGCGCGGCGGTCGACACGGTGAACTGCGGCTCTTCCCAATGGCCTGAAACCACCAGCACCGCGCGCGGACGGGCAGGCAATTGCGCGGGCAAAGCCTTGAGCGAGGCTTCCAGCCAGGCAAAGCCTTCGCGGAACGGGCCATCGAGCCAGGGCCAGGGGCCGCCGCCGTGCGAGAGAAAGAACACCGGCTGTTGCTGCATGCGAAATCCATCCTTTCCCGTCCTATCTATGGATTGTTGTGGCCAATGACAGCGGCCAAAACCCTGCGCATCTTGTTGGCCCAAGTTGAACGCGCCGCTCCCTTGCGGCAGATGGCCGGATGCAGGGCGCAAAACCGCAGCAAAGGGTGGCACCATGGCCAAACCGTAATGTTTTGATCACGCCCCCGGCAGGGCACACGGGCTAGACCGCTTTTCGACGGTGAGCAGCTTGGACCCGCGACGTGACGGTCCCCTGTTCCGGTTCCGCTTGGGCTGCTCGCCGTCACCCTGCCGCATGGCGCAGACCCCGCTTTCCCGATCCCCGGTTTTCCGGTAGCCGTCGATGCGCACAGGGCCCTTGCCCTTTCCGCGGCATACCATCCAGTACGTCGGAAAACCTCTCGTTTCGGAACATCCCAGGCCGTGTCACGCCCCATCTTCTTCGATCCCACCGGCCAGCGCCGTCGCTGGACCCGCCGCCTGGCCTTTGCCGTATTGGCCATTCTGGTGGGCATGTGCGTGGTCTTTGCCACCACCGTGGCCACGGTTACGCCGCGCGAACCGCTGAACTTTGCCCAGGAACACATGGCGCCGCTGCGGCTCAAGGGCCAGGTCAGCCGCCTGTCCCACCGCCTGGCCGCGCTGCTGGGCCGGCCCGCGACCGTGGTGCCCGCGCGCCAGCAGACCGCACCGATCACCATCGGGTTCTACCAGGCAGAAAGCGATGAAAGCGCTGGCGCGCTGCAACACCACGTCGGCCAGCTCGATTGGGTTGCGCCCACGCTGATGTCGATCGATCACGCCGGCAACCTGACGGTGACCGACGATGCGCCGATGCGCCGGATCATTACCGGGTCGCTGCACCGCCCGCTGGTGGTGCCGGTCTTGCAGAACGTGCGCGAGAACACCGGCTGGGATGGCGCCGGCACCGCCGCCGTGCTGGCCAACCCGGCGCGCCGCCTGGCCCTGGCCACCGCGATCGATGCCGCGCTCGACAAGTCGGGCGATGCGGGCGTGATGATCGACTTCGAAAACCTGCCGCAGACCGCGCTGGCCGGGCTGCACAAGTTCACCGCCGACCTGCACGCCCGCCTCGCCCCCAAGCACCGCGTGGTGGCGATCACCATGCCGGTGGATGACGAGAACTGGCACCCGCGCGCCTTTGCCGATGTCGCCGACAAGATCGTGCTGATGGCCTACGACGAGCACTGGCAGGGCGGCCAGCCTGGGCCGATCGCCTCGAACGGCTGGTTCCTGGGCCACGTGGCTGACATGATCAAGGGCACCGCGCCGGGCAAGGTCGTCGTCGCGCTGGGCAGCTATGGCTATGACTGGCACGAAGGCCATGCCGATGCGCTGACCATCGAAGAAGCCTGGCTGGCCGCGCACGACAGCGGCACCATGCCCGCGTGGGACAAGGCCAGCGGCAATGTCGGCTTTGCCTATACCGACGATGCCGATACCCAGGATGGCACCCCCGCCGTGCGCCACGATGTGTGGACGCTCGATGCCGCCACCAGCTGGAACCAGATGCTGATGCTGCGCCAGTTGGGCCTCGGCTCGGTGGCGTTGTGGCGGCTGGGTTCGGAAGATCCCGGCTTCTGGGACGTGCTCAAGACCTGGCGCAGTGGCAGCAAGACGCTGCCCGATCTTTCGCGCATCACGCAAAGCAGCAACGTCGACGTGGAAGGCAACGGCGAAATCCTGCGCATCGATGCCACGCCCACGCCCGGCACGCGCACCCTCGCCACCGATCACCGCCTCGGCCTGGTGACGGGCGAACGCTATGATTCGCTGCCTACGCCCTATGTCGTGCGCCGCACCGGCGACCGGCCCAAGCTGGTATCGCTGACGTTCGACGATGGCCCCGATCCGACCTGGACGCCGCAGATCCTGGCGATCCTGGAAAAGTATCACGTGCCCGGCACGTTCTTCGTCATCGGCGAAAACGGCGTGGCCAATCGCGGCCTGCTGCAACGCATGGTGGCCGACGGCGATGAGATCGGCAACCACAGCTATACCCATCCCAACATGGCCAACAGCACGCCGACCGGGATCAAGCTGGAGCTCAATGCCACGCAGCGCCTGATCGAGGCCTATACCGGGCGTTCCACCCGCCTGTTCCGCGCCCCCTACTTCGGGGACGCCGAGCCGACCACGGCCGACGAACTCGATCCGGCGCTGGTCGCGCAGAACCAGGGCTATACCATTGTCGGCCTGCACGCCGATCCGGGCGACTGGATGCGCCGCCCGGCCGACGAAGTGGTGAAGCTGACGGTCGATGCGGTCAACGCGGGCAATGCCGATCGCTCTGCCAACGTGATCCTGCTGCATGATGGCGGTGGCGATCGTTCGCAGACCGTGGCCGCCCTGCCGCGGATCATCCAACAGTTGCAGGCGCAGGGCTATCGCTTCGTGCCGGTGTCCACGCTGGCCGGGCTCAAGCGTGATGACGTGATGCCGGCGGTCAAGGGCTGGGATCTCATGGCAGTGCGGCTCGACATCGGCATCTTTGCCGTGCTGGCTGCGGCGCTTGCCACGCTCAACTGGACGTTCTTCTTTGCCATTGCGCTGGGCACGCTGCGCGCTGTCGGGCTGACCGGCCTGGCGCTGTTCCCGCAGCGCAAGCTGGACCTGCCCTGGCTCAATCGCACCAAGGACGGCGGGGAAGATCCCACGCCCTATCAGCCGCGCGTGACCGTGATCATCCCGGCCTATAACGAAGAGCGCGTGATCGAAGCCTCGGTGCACCGCATCCTGGCGAGCACTTATCCCGCGATCAACGTGATCGTGGCCGATGACGGATCCAAGGACGCGACCAGCGCGATCGTGGCCAAGGCATTCGGCGACGATCCGCGCGTGCAGCTGATGACGCTGGTCAATGGTGGCAAGGCCAGCGCGCTCAACCGCGCGCTCGCCGCCGCCGATGGCGAGATCATCGTCGCGCTCGATGCCGATACCCAGTTCGAACCAGCCACCATCGGCAAGCTGGTGCGCTGGTTCGAAAAGCCGGAAATCGGCGCGGTGGCGGGCAATGCCAAGGTCGGCAACCGGGTGAACCTCGTCACCCGCTGGCAGGCGGTGGAATATGTCACCGCGCAGAACATCGAACGCCGCGCGCTGACCCGGTTCGATGCGATCATGGTCGTGCCCGGTGCTGTCGGCGCCTGGCGCCGCGAAGCGCTCAACGATGTCGGCGGCTATCCCGAAGATACCCTGGCTGAAGACCAGGATCTGACCATCGCCATCCAGCGCCACGGCTGGAAGGTGGCCTATGACGAAGACGCCGTTGCCTGGACCGAAGCACCCGAAACCCTGCGCGCCTTGGGCAAACAGCGTTTCCGCTGGGCGTTCGGCACGCTGCAATGCCTGTGGAAGCATCGCGCCGTGGTGGCGCAGCAGCGCCCCTCGGGCCTGGCCTTCGTGGGGATTCCGCAGGCCTGGCTGTTCCAGATCGCCTTTGCCATCGCCTCTCCGCTGATCGACCTGGCGCTTGGCATCTCGATCGTCGGCACGATCGTGCGGGTGATCCAGCACGGCTGGGCCCAGACGCAGACCGACGTGCTGCGCATGGGCGCCTATTGGCTGGGCTTCACCATGATCGACCTCGCCTGCGGCCTGGTGGCGTTCCGGCTCGACGTGCGGGAAAAGCGCCTGCCGCCGTTCCTGCTGCTCAGCCAGCGCTTCGTCTATCGCCAGCTGATGTACGGCGTGGTGATCCGCGCGGTCAGCGCCGCTCTGGCGGGCCTGGGCATCGGCTGGGGCAAGCTGGAGCGTACCGGCCGGGTAAGCGCGCCGGAAGGCAAGAAGACCTCCTGACCCGGCAACCGGCCTCCCGCCCTTCCCGTCGCGGCGCGACGAACGGAAAGGCGGGACGGCTGCGGGCAGGGCCAACTGCCCCGCTTGGCTCGCTGCTGGCGCGCGGCTTTATCGCGGCAGGTGCAGCGTCAGCGACAGGCCCCCGCCGGCCGCCTCGCCCAGTTCCAGCCGCCCGCGATGCAGCCGCGCCACGGCATTGACCATCGACAGGCCCAGGCCGCCGCCGGGCAGAGTGCGGGCGTTGTCGAGCCGTACGAACCGCTCGATCACGCGGGGGCGATCCTCCGGGGCAATGCCCGGCCCATTGTCGGCCACTTCCAGCACGGCCTCCCCCTCTGCCACGCAGGTGCGCAGGGTGATGGCCGTGCCACCATATTTCAGGGCATTGTCGATCGCATTGGCCAGGGCGCGCGAAATCAGCTCGCGGTCGGCCATGATCCAGGCTGGCGCCAGGTCCAGCGTCATGGTCACGCCCGATTGCTCGGCCAGCGGCTCGTACAGCTCGGCCATGTCGGCCGCCACCGCCGCCAGGTCGAGCGAGACGCGCCGATCCTGCGCCGTGCCACCTTCCAGACGGCTGATTTCCAGCGCGGTTTCCAGCATCGCGCGCAGCCCGTCGGCATCGGCGCGCGCGGCCTGCAACGCCTCGATCGCGCCGGGTTCGTCAACGCGGGCCAGCGCCGTGTCGATCGCGGCCGAAAGCCGCGTGACGGGAGAGCGCAGATCGTGCGCCAGCGCGCCCGACACCGCGCCGAGTTCCGCCACCAGGCTGGCGATCCGTTCGGCCATCTGGTTCATCTGCAAGCGCAGGTGGTCAAAGCCATCGCCGCTTTGTCCCTCGGCCAGGCGCATGCCGAAATTGCCGGCGGCCAGTTCCTCGGCTGCCTGGGCGATTTCATGCGTGCGGCTGCTGATCGCCACGCCCAGCACCACCGCGCTCAACAGCGCCAGCGCCACGGCCACGGCAATGGTCAGCCCGATCGCGGCGGCAAACGCCAAATTGAAGCGCCGCTCGCTGGCGCCCATCAATCCCACGGTCAGCTTGGCCCCATCGGGCAGGGTCGTGGCCAGAACCAGCGCTTCCTGATCCGTGGCGCTGTCGCCCCGCCGCACCAGCACCGATTGCGGGCGCGGGCCCGGCGCAATGGCTGGGACGAAATCGATATTGCTGGTCAACGCCGGCGCGCTGCCGCCGGCCAGCGCCACGAAAACACCGGGATCGGCCACGCTGCCGCGCTGATCGCGGATGAAATCATCCAGCGATTCCCGGCCGCCACTGTAGAAAGCGGCGAGCAGATCGTCGCGCACGTCGATCACCTGGTCTTCGCGATCGGCCCGCACCACGTCGAGCATCTGGGTGCGCAGGAAGAAGATCGCCGCCGCGCTCGACAGCAGCTGCAACACGAAGACCGCCGCCACCAGCCGCAGCATGGTGGGCGACAGGCGGCGCTGGTGCATGGCCCGGCCGAACATCGTCACAGCCCGCCTATGTTCGATCTGGGCATCATCGGCCCGGCCATGCTCAGTCGGCCGCCATGCGATAGCCCGCGCCGCGCACGGTGTGGAACAGCGCCTGTTCCTCGCCATCGTCGATCTTGCGGCGCAGGCGGCTGATGTGCACGTCGATCACGTTGGTGCCGGGATCGAAATGATAGTCCCACACTGCTTCAAGCAGCATGGTGCGGGTAACCACCTCGCCCTGGTGCAGCAGCATGTATTCGAGCAGGCGGAACTCGCGCGGTTGCAGCGTGATCTTGCGCGTGCCGCGCTTTACCTGGCGGGTCAGCCGATCGAGTTCCAGATCGGCGCAGCGCAGCACGGTGTCCTGCGCCTTTTGCCGGCCAGTGCCACGCCGGGTCAGCGCCTGGACCCGCGCCAGCAATTCAGCAAAGGAGAACGGCTTGCCCAGGTAATCGTCTGCCCCGGCGGTCAGGCCAGACACGCGATCATCGGTGCTGCCCAGCGCCGACAGCACGATCACCGGCGTCTCCACCTCGGCCGCGCGCAGCGCCTTGAGCACGGCAAGGCCATCCATGCCCGGCAGCATGCGATCGAGCACGACCACGTCGAACTGACTGTCGGTGGCCAGAAACAGCCCGTCCCGGCCGTTTTCGGCGCGGTCCACGGTATAGCCTTCTTCGGCAAAACCGCGCGCGATATAGTCCCCGATCTGGGGATCGTCTTCAACCAGGAGGATGCGTCCGGCCACAAGCCACTTCCATGACAACGAGTTAATCTTGCCCCCACTGCCCGGACAGGGCGTGGGGGCCATGCCATGACCATCATGGCTATTGGCTTTCCCGGTCGCAAGCTGTTTGCCCTTGCCGCCGCCCTGCCCTTGCTGGGAGGCGCGACCATGGCCGCGACCGGGTATTTCGCCGGCTATTTCGATACCCAGGCCATGCACTACCGCCCCGCGCTTGGCCAGCCACGCCAGGATCTGGTGGCGATCTACTTTTCCGGCGACATGGGCCTGCGGCTTGGCGCCGGCTGCCGCACCGTGGCGGCGCTGCGCCGCCAGGGCCTGGCGGTGATGGCAGTGGATTCGCCGGCGCTGTTCCGCCTGACGCGCGATCGCGCCTTTGTCGATGCCCTGGTGGCCGATACCATTCGCGCCGCGCTGGCCCGCAGCCACGCCGCCAAGGTCGCGCTGATCGGCGCGGCGTTTGGCGCGGGCATTCTCGATACCGGGCTGGGCGCCGTGCCGGCCGATCTGCGCAGCCGCATCGCCTCGGTCGTGCTGGTGCAGCCAGGAACGGCGGTCTATTTCCAGGCCAATCCGGGCGGCCTGATCCACCCCGGCGCGCCTGACAGCGACCCGTACCGCACCGTGCGCCTGCTCAACGGGTTGCCGGTGACCTGCATTGCCAAAAGCAGCCAGGACCAGGGCCTGTGCGCGGCCGGCCAGCTTGCCGGGGCCAGCCATGTCCAGCTTGATGCGCTGCGCCCACGCGGCCCGGCGTACAAGGTCGATATCGCCAGTATCGCCGCCAATGCCGCGCTGTTTCCGCCCGAGCCGATGCACTAAATCAGATCAGGTCCTCAATGAGATCAGGGCAGGGAAGGGCCGACCGGAAGATGGCCCGGCATGGGCTGCATCGTGCCGGGCATCGCGCTGCCCGGGCCCATCGTTGCCGGCGCGCCGCCAATGGCGCCGCTATAGCCATAGCCCTGCTGCATGAACGGCCCCATCGCACCGCGGGTGGCACCCAGCGTCGGCCCGACCTGGCCGGGTTGGTCTGGGCCGGGATCGGGCGATTGCGCAGCCAGCCGCTCGCGATCGGTGGTTGCGGCCGGCGGCAGCACCGGATCGGGATCGCTGGTATCGTGGCCTGGAGCGCCGGCGGCCGGCGGCACGATGATCACCGGCGGCGTGGCCGCGGCCAGCGCATCGGCCTGGCCCTGCCCCGGCACTGCCGTGGCGCTGGCCTTGTTCGCCGATCCGGCTGACGCGGGGCTGGCAGATCCTGCCGCGGTCGCTGGCGCCGACGATGCCGCTGCCACCAGGGCGGGCGCACCCGCCGCCTGGCCGGCAACGGCGGCCTGGTCTGAGGCCTGATTCTGAAACGGAGAGCCGAAGATCGCCATCGCGGCAACGCTCGCTGCTACGGCACCGATGCCGGTGCCGCCCAGCATCAACAGCGCGCCGCGCCAGGCCGTGAGACGCGCTGCGATCGGGCGCTTTCCGCCCTGGTCGGTGCCGCCAACCACGCGCAGCGGAACCACCTGCGCGCCGGCGCGCATGGGGGCAATCGCCACGCTGGCTGCGCTGTCATACCCCGGCATCGCCAGTTGCGGGCGCAAGGGCACGTCGCGCAGGATGCGCGCGGTCAGCCCAGGGGGCAGCGCCGGCGCTTCATGCAGGCCAAGAATTTGGTCGAGCGCCGCGTCGGCAGGCGACGCATCGGCATGGCGCAAGGGGGCCGCTGACAAGCCTGCCGCCTGATCCCGGCCCGGATCGGCGATGCGAGGCTGCTGGTCGGTCACGCGCGGGGGCCTGCGCCCGTAGCAAAAGCGTGAGCGGCCGGTGAATTGGCAAAGTCGGCCGCGCCGGCAAAGGCCACATCGCGGCAGGTAATGTCACGCGCTTCAAGCAGTTCACGCATCTGCCGCCTCGCCCTGAACAACAGCGACTCCATCGCCTTGATATTAAGATCAAGCACCTGTGCCGCAAGTGCATTGGAGAAGTTCTCGTAATAGCACAAGACCAAGGCAGCCCGATAGCGTTCAGGCAGATCGGCAAGCGCCGCCGCCACCTGGGCACAGGCCTGGCGCTGTTCGATCAGGCGATCGGCCAGCGGCGCCTGGTCGGCGCAATCGGGCACCTCGTCGGTCACCACCACGCGAAAGCGCCGCTTGCGATCGAAACACAGGTTCATCGCCACGCGATGCAGCCATCCGACCAGGCCAGCGCCGGTCGGCTGCCAGCGCGGCGCGTTCTGCCACATGCGGGCAAAGCAGTCCTGCACCACGTCCTCGGCATCGTGGCCATCGCCCAGCATGCGGGCGGCCACGCGATAGAGCGCAGCGGCATGGCGTTCGACCAACACGGCAAAGGATGCCTGGCAACCCTCGCCCACGCGTCGCATCAGCGCCACGTCGTCGCGCAGGGCCAGGCCCCGCCCATCGCGGGGCGGCTCCGGCTCGGCAACAGGCAGCGCTCGGGGCGAAAGCGCCCCGGCAGTGCCATGTCGATGATCGATGACTGGTCCAGCCGGATGAAGACCGCCAGGATCTTCGACCGGGGAAAGGGGCTCGCCCTGCAAGTCACCGCAAAAGGTCATGCGGTCCACCCGTCGCGCACGATGGTTGCTCCGTCCATTCCCTTGTCCCACAGCCCTGCTGGCGGGTTTTGTCTGAACGGCAAATTTACAGTCACGGAAATTGTCTGAACATTTCTTCATCTTCGCTTGCGACGGATAGTGGTTACGGCGCATTTCAGGCACTGGTAAAGCCGGCCTGCCCCGGATATGAAGCCCGCCATGTTGCCACCGGCCCGCCCCTGCTGGCCCTTTTGCCCAACGAGACGAGAGCCCATGCAGCGCCTCCCCAAGATTCGTTTTCTTTCGACCGTCGCCACCATGGCGATTCCGGCCGCCCTGGTGGCCGTTGCCACCCCGGCGCTTGCCGATACCACGGTGGGCACCAGCACGCTGACTGCCCTCAACACCTCGTCGGCCGGCAATATCACCGTCAACGGCAGCGGCGCGATCAAGCTGCCCAGCGGCGTTCCGATCACGATCGATTCGTCGAACACGGTCAATGTCAATTCCGGTGGCTCGCTGACCGTCGCCGGGGTCAGCAACAGCGCCGGCATCGTCGCCAACGCCGGGGTGACCACCACGATCACCAACGATGGCACGATCACCGTCAGCGAAGACTATACGCCGCCGGTCCTGGGCAACAGCTCGGTCGTCAATGGCTCGGTCTCGCAGCTGACCAACCGCTATGGCATCCACATCCTGTCGGGCAACGCCACCACGGCGACGATCTCGAACACCGGCACGATCGGCGTGGAAGGCAACAATTCGGGCGGCATCGTCGTCAGTTCACCGCTCACCGGTTCGATCACCAATACCGGCACGATCTCGGTCAAGGGTGACAACTCGGTTGGCGTGAGCACCGGCACCGTTACCGGCAACCTCGCCATCGGCGGCACCGTGGCGGTGATCGGCACCGGCGCGCAGGCGGTTGTCGTCAACGGCGACATCAACGGCGCGTTCAAGATCGACGGCGCCATGACCCAGGCGGTCAGCTACACCGCCGACGATGGCACCACGCAGACGCTCTCGCCCACCGCGCTGAGCAGCGGCAAGGCCGCCGTGCAGGTTTCGGGCAACGTTACCGGCGGCGTGATCGTGACCGTGGCGTCGAGCACCAACAACGTCACCGAAACCACCGGTTCGATCCAGTCCTACGGCACCAGCCCCGCGCTGCTGATCGGTGGCGCCGGCAACACCACGATCGGCTCGGTCGTGGCCACTTCGGGCACCTATTCGGTTGCGGTTGACGGCAGCGTCAGCGCCACGGCCTATTACAGCGGCCTCAACGCCTATGGCGTCGTCGTTGGCGGCCAAGGCGGCACCGTCAGCCTGCCCAACGGCATCGGCGTGCACGGCACCGTCACGGCCACCACGGTCAACGGCGATGCCACCGCCATCCTGCTCAACCAGGGTGTCACGGCCACGTCGCTCTACAACGAAGGCACGATCAAGGCGACGGCCAGCGGGGTTGCCTCGGGCAATCTCTATGGCATCCGCGATCTGTCGGGCACGCTCAACACCGTCAACAACACCGGCTTCATCACCATCAGCGGTGCATCGACCGGCAAGACCGCGGCGATCGATCTGTCGGCCAACACCAGCGGCGTGACGATCAAGCAGTACCTCAATGCCACCGGCGTCACCAGCCAGGCATCGGACAAGGCCGCGTCGGGCTACAACGTGGCGACCGCGCCGGTCTACACCGCGATCACCGGTGACATCTACACCGGCAGCGGCAACGACACGGTGGACATCGAATCCGGCAAGGTGACCGGCAACGCCTATCTCGGCACCGGCAACAACACCGTGATCATGGCTGACGATTCCAAGTGGATCGGCAACATCGATTTCGGCACCTCGGGCACCGCCTCGATGACGATGAGCGCCAACGCGCGCTTCACCGGGCAAATGGCGCTCAACGACCAGGTCGGCACGCTGACCATCGGCGGTTCGGCGATCTGGGCCGGCACCATCACCGGCGGTTCGCAGCTCAACGTGACGGTCAATGGCGGCTCGTTCGGCGCCAATGCCGTCGGCACCACCACGATCAACAACCTGACGGTCGGTTCGGGCGGTGCGCTCGGCGTCTATGTGGACTCCACCGGCACGGCTTCCAAGCTGGTGGCCAACACCGCAACCTTCGCCTCGGGTGCCAAGATCAACGTCTCGGTGTCCTCGTTCCTGAGCGCGACCACGCCGCAGACCATCGTCTCGGCCGGCACGCTGACCGGCGGCAGCAATGTCACCACCAGCTCGCTGTCGCTGCCCGTGCTCTATACCGGTTCGATCTCGCAGAACGGCAACGACCTCGTCCTGTCGCTGTCGCGCAAGACCGCCGCGCAGCTTGGCCTGACCACGCCCCAGGCAGCCGCCTATGACGCGATCATCGGCAATGCGGCCAACTACACCAACCTGCAGTCCAGCCTGCTCCAGGTCACCGATACGCCGACGCTGCAGAGCCAGTTCAACCAGCTGCTGCCCGATTATGCCGGCGGGGCGTTCGATTTCGTCACGCGTGGTTCGCGCCAGGCAGCGCTGCACGTGGCCGACGATTCGTCGCTGTTCACGATCAGCAACACCGGCATGTGGCTCGAGCCGCTCTATTTCCGCGCCAGCAAGCACGACGATGATTCGGTCGGCTACAGCCTGAGCGGCGGCGGCGTGTCCTTCGGGCTCGAACGCGCCACCGCGCTGGGCAACATCGGTGCCTACTTCGACTGGACCAGCGGCACGGTGAACAACCACAACCAGCAGTCGCTGGGCGTGAACAACATCGAAATCAACGCGTTCTGGCGCAAGGCGTTCGGCAAGCTCTACACCTTTGCCCGCGTTGGCTACGGCCGCTCGTCGTTCAAGCTTGACCGCACCTTCACCGGCGCGGTCGACTCTGCGACGATCACCTATGCGGCGCACGGCGGCTGGAAGGGCCACTCGCTGTCGGCCACGGGCGGGTTCAGCTATGACATCGATCTGAGCGACACGTTCAAGATCAAGCCCAAGGCGAACATCGAATACTTCCGCCTCAAGGAAAACGGCTACCAGGAAACTGGCACCGACGCGATGATCCTGCTGGTGCGTGACCGCAGCAGCACGGCCGTCAACGCCACCACCACGCTGGGCTTTGCGTGGAGCAGCGGCCCGAGCAGCTACGAAGGCCGTCCGTTCACCGTGGAAGCCGACGTGGGCCGCCGCAGCCACCTGTCGGGCGACCTGGGCGCCACCACCGCGATCTTCGGTTCGGGCCAGCAGTTCACGCTCACCCCGGAAAACGTGCAGTCGGCCTGGATCGGCTCGATCGGCATTCTCCAGGGCGGTCTCGACTATACCTGGAAGATTTCGGCCGGCGCGGAAAAGCCGCAGAACGGTGGCATCGCCGCCAACGTGCGCGCTTCGCTCAGCATCGCGCTCTGATCACGGCGCCTGGCGCAAAAAAGGGGGCGGCAACCACGCGGTTGCCGCCCCTTTCTTGTTTGCACAGGTTGGCCGCGCCGGCCTGACCGTTGCGATCATCATCGCGGCCATCATTCTGGTGATCTTCGTGGGCCGCAACCTGTGGCACGCCCGCGTGCTGCACCAGGAAGAGCGCACCGGCGTCGCCAACGACGCCTGATGGCGCGCTGGCTCAGTCTGGCGTTGAAGGTGTCGCCACGGCGCCGTGATCGCGGCCGAAATCGGGGCGGGCATCGTCCTGGCCCATCGCGATGATCGAGCGGCGGATCGCCCGGGTGCGGGTGAAATGGTCGAACAGCGCGGCGCCATCGCCCTTGCGGATTGCCTTCTGCAGCTCGGTCAGGTCTTCGGTAAAGACCTGCAGCATGGTCAGCACGGCATCGCGGTTGTGCAGGAACACGTCGCGCCACATCGTCGGGTCAGAGGCGGCGATGCGGGTGAAATCGCGAAAGCCGCCGGCCGAATACTTGATCACCTCGCTCTGCGTCACCTCTTCCAGGTCAGACGCGGTACCCACGATCGTGTAGGCGATGAGGTGGGGCAGGTGGCTGGTCACCGCCAGCACCAGATCGTGGTGGGCCGCGTCCATCATTTCGACGCGCGCGCCCAGGCCTTCCCAGAACGCGGCGACGCGCGCTACGGCCGTGGCATCGGCGCCATCGGGCGGGGTGAGGATGCACCAGCGCCCAGCGAACAGCGTGGCAAAGCCGGCGTCGGGCCCGCTCTGCTCGGTGCCGGCAACGGGGTGGGCGGGCACGATCATGGCATGGGGCAGCGCATCGCCCAGGGCCTTGAGCACGCTGGCCTTGCTGGACCCCACATCGCTGACCACGCAGCCGGCGGGCAGATACGGCGCCACGGCAGCAGCAGCAGCGGCCATGGCACCCACCGGCACGCAGAAGACCACGAGGTCTGCATCGGCCACCGCCTGCGCCGGCGTGGCGGCGATGGTGTCGGCCAGGCCGATCTGCGCCGCGCGCGCCCGCACCGCCGCATCGGCGTCATAGCCGGTAACGATCACCCCGGCCATGCGCGCGCGCGCCGCCAGCGCCACCGATCCGCCCAGCAGGCCCAGACCGATGACGGCGATGCGCGTGAAGGGTGCAGCGCTCACCGGGCCATGCCTGGCGCAGCATCTGCCATGGTGCGCAGCGCGCCGGCGATGGCATCCATCTGCGCAGGCGTGCCGATGGTGATCCGCAGGCACTGCGGCAGCCCCTGCCCGGGCAGCCAGCGGGTGATATACCCAGCATCCATCAGGCCCAGATAGGCCGCCTCTGCCGTGAGCGCGCCGGTAAACTCGATCAACACGAAGTTGGCCTGGCTCGGCAGCGCGCGCAGCCCGTGGTTGCCCAGCGCCTCCAACGCGGCGACGAACCGCGCGCGCTCGGCCCGGTTGTGTGCGGCCGATGCCTGGACGAACGCCTGGTCGTTCACCGCCGCCAGCCCCATCGCCTGCCCGGTGAGCGAGACGTTGAACGGCCCGCGAATGCGATTGAGCATGTCGATCACGTCGGCCGGCCCGGTGGCCCAGCCGATCCGCTCTCCGGCCAGGCCATAGATCTTGGAGAACGTGCGCGTGACCAGCACGTTGGCGGCCGTACGCGCCAGATCGAGCGCGCCATCGTCATCGTCTGCCGCGACATATTCGGCATAGGCCTGGTCCACCACCAGCAAGACATCGGGGCGCAGGCCGGCGTGCAGCCGCGCCAGTTCGGCACGGCCGATATAGCTGCCGGTGGGATTGTTGGGATTGGCCAGGAACACCACGCGGGTCCGCTCGGTCACCGCGGCCAGCAACGCATCGACATCGGTGCCGAAATCGGCGTCGGGCGCTTCCACCGGGCTGGCGCCACAGCGCCGTGCCGCGATCGGATAGACCGAAAAGCCATAGCGCACGAACAGCACTTCATCGCCGACGCCGGCATAGGCCTGGGCCGCGATGTGCAGCAGTTCATCCGAACCCGTGCCCATCACGATGCGCGCGGGATCGAGCCCGTGCAGCGCGGCCAGCGCGCCGCGCAGATCCTTGCTGTCAGGATCGGGATAGAGCGCGGCATTGGCCACCTGCGCACGCGCCGCCATGGCCGCCGCGCTGGTGCCCAGCGGGTTTTCATTGGCCGACAGCTTGATCAGCGGCTGCCCATCGAGCCCGGCCGATTTGCCCGGCACATAGGCATGGATCGCCTTGATCCAGTCCTTGGGCTGCGGCCGCGAACGGTCGAGGCTGGCGGTCTGGGCGGATGCGGGCGCGGTCTGGTCGGTCATGATGGCATGGGCTTTACGCCATGAACCGCGCAATTCAAGCGTTACGCAGCATCCGTCCAAGCGAGCCCGGCGCCGTTCCAGTCGGTCGCCATGGCAAAGGCGGGCATGGTCACCTTGGCATTGGGGCCACGGTTGATCTGCAACGGCCCGTTGGGGCCGGCGCCCAGGGTCAGCCCGGCAGCGGAAAGCTGATAGGGCGAGACGCGATAGCGCGTGCACAGGCCGCCATTGCCATCGCTGACCAGTTCCTGTTCGAACTCAAGCCCCTGCTGATGGCCCTGGCTGCGCCGCACGCGCGACACCACCAGTTGCCCATCGCCCAGATCAAGCACGAA
This sequence comes from Novosphingobium sp. 1529, assembly GCF_040544855.1. NCBI lineage: Bacteria > Pseudomonadati > Pseudomonadota > Alphaproteobacteria > Sphingomonadales > Sphingomonadaceae > Novosphingobium > Novosphingobium sp. 1529. The sequence goes on along the minus strand of NZ_JBEPKW010000001.1, from coordinate 342,896 downwards.
GGGTGTGTCGAGCGGCACTTCGAGCAGCCCCTCGATCAGCGCGCCCGATTTAGAGAGGTTGCGCAGCACCACGGGGTAATAGTGATCCTCGTGCACCACGCCCACGCGGCGGAACATCGCCTGCCGCTGATGCCGCTGGCGCGCCGGGCCGGATGGCTCGATGGTCCAATCGCCGCCGGAAAGGCCGGCAACGAACGTGTCGTTGTCGAGCGGCTGGCTATAGATGAAGCCCTGGACATGGCTGACGCACAGCGCTTTCATCAGGTCGAACTGGTCAAAGCTTTCCACGCCTTCAGCCGTGGTTTCCATATCCAGCGCCTGGGCCAGCGCGACGATGGCGGTGATGATCGCACGGTTGCGGTTGCCCGGCTGGGTCGCGCCGCGCACGAACGACTGGTCGATCTTGATCTTGTCGAACGGCGCGCTTTTGAGATAGCCGAGACTGGAATAGCCGGTACCGAAATCATCGAGCGCCAGGCGCACGCCCAGGCCCTTGAGCGCGTTGAACCGCGCATCGGTCTGGCCGCCTTCTTCCAGAAACACGCCTTCGGTGATTTCCAGTTCCAGCCGCGCGGGATCGAGCCCGGATTGCGCAAGGGCCGAGGTGACCAGCGCAGGAAATGCCTCGTCGGCAAACTGCACGGGCGAGACATTGACCGCCACGCGCAGTGGGACTTCCCAGCCAGCCGCATCGGCGCAGGCCTTGCGCAACACCCATTCGCCGATCGTGCGGATGAGATTGGATTCCTCGGCAATGGGGATGAACCGCGCCGGCGATACCTGGCCATGTTCGGGATGGTTCCAGCGCAGCAGCGCCTCCACCCCGATCACCTGGTTGCTCTGCGCCTTGACGATGGGTTGGTAGTGCAGGGCAAACTGGCCCTGCGCCAGGGCATCGTGCAGGTCCTCCTCCAAGGCCTTGCGATCCTCCGCCGCCTTGAGCAGGTCGCTGGAAAAGAAGCGGAAGCGCCCGCGCCCGCTGCCCTTGGCGGCATAGAGCGCAAGATCGGCGCTGCGCACCAGGTCGTCGGCCGCCGCGCCATCGAACGGGGCAATCGCCACGCCGATCGACGCGCCGATCAGGCAGCGGCTGCCATCGATCAGATAGGGCTGGGAAATATCCTCGATCAGGGCTTCGGCCAGTTCGCCCAGATGGCCGCGATCCTCCACCTCGGGCAGGATGATCTGGAATTCATCGCCGCCCAGCCGGCACACGCGGCTGGCATCGCCCACCAGGCGCACCAGGCGATCTGCCACCTGCTTGAGCAGGGCATCACCGGCAGCGTGGCCCAGCGTGTCGTTGACCTGCTTGAAGCGATCGAGATCGATCAGCATCGTGGCGCACCCGCGCCGGGTGGAGGCCAGCGCGGCAAGCTTGCGCGCCAGCGTCTGGTTCATGTGGCGGCGATTGGCGAGGCCGGTCAGCGGATCGTGCAGCGCCATGTGCGAGCTTTCCTCGGCATGGCGGCGTTGGTCGCTGATATCGGCGCAATGGCCGTGGAAGCCGGCAAACTGGCCACGATGGTGCACGGCTTCACCCGACAACGACCACCAGCGCGGCTGGCTGGCCGGCCCGGTGCGCACGGTCAGCCGTTCAAAGCGGGTGCGCCGCGCCAGCACGAAGCGCAGCGAGCGCTCGCTGCCATTGTCGCCCTGGGTTTCATCGTGGTGGAACAGATCGAGCAGGGTGCGGCCCAGCGGGTCGCCTTCGCCCGCAAGCAGCGCGCGCGCGGCAGGGGATAGGTAGGTCAGCCGGCCATCAGCATCGCTCGACCAGAACGCCCCCAGCCCAAGCGCTTCATAGGCGCGGCACAGCGCGGTGGCATGATCGGGCGCGAGGCCAGTGGCCTTGGCGGCATCCCTGGCCGTGGGCGCAGCGGCAGGCGCGCCCGCAACACCATCGGACCGTTCATTACCACTGTTGCCTGGCCTGCCCCAGGCCATGCGCCGGATCACCATCAGAATCTCCGCCCAAGGGACGCTTTCGCTCAGGTGTTCTACGATGGGACGATTGCGTGATCGTTAACTTTGCAAAGCCGCCCGGGGGCTGCCGAGCGAACAAAAAAGAAGGCCGGAAGCGCGTGCGCTTCCGGCCCAGGTCGTTCGCAGGAGGAACATGGTTTGGCGGAGGAGGGGGAGAGAGGGAGAGGATCAGGCCCCCCACCCCGCCAAGCTGGTGAAAACTTACATGTTGTAGGCGCGTTCGCCGTGTTCGGAGATGTCGAGGCCTTCGCGCTCGGCTTCTTCGGTCGGACGCAGGCCGATCGTCTTGTCGAGAGCGATGAACAGGACCGCCGAGACACCGCCCGAGAGCACCAGGGTGACGCACACGGCCTTCACCTGGGTGATGATCTGGGCAACCATGTCATAGGTGCCGGCCTTGGCGGGGAACACGGTGTAGTCGATCCAGCCCTGGCCACCCAGCGACGGGTCGGCCACGATGGCGGTGCCGATGGCGCCGACGATCCCGCCGACACAGTGCACGCCGAACACGTCGAGCGTGTCGTCATACTTGAGGGCGTTCTTGACGGTGGTGACGAAGAAGAAGCAGATCGGTGAGACGACGAGGCCGAGGACGATGGCGCCCATCGGCGCGGCATAGCCGGCCGCCGGGGTGATCGCGACGAGGCCGGCGACGGCACCCGAGGCAGCGCCCAGCATCGAGGGCTTGCCATGCTTGATCTGTTCGACAACCGACCAGGAGACGGCGGCGGCGGCAGTGGCGACGAAGGTGTTGATGAAGGCGAGCGCGGTGGCCGCGTTCGATTCCAGGCCCGAACCGGCGTTGAAGCCGAACCAGCCCACCCACAGCAGCGAGGCGCCGATCATGGTCATGGTCAGCGAGTGCGGCGGGGTGGCTTCCTTGCCAAAGCCCAGGCGCTTGCCGATCACGAGGCAGCCGACGAGGCCAGCGATACCGGCGTTGATGTGCACCACGGTGCCGCCGGCAAAGTCCAGGCCGCCCCAGCCATAGATCAGGCCGGCGTCGGAGGTGTTGGACGACAGGAAGTCAGGACCGGCGAAGTACCACACCATGTGGGCCATCGGGAAATAGACCAGGGTGAGCCACAGCACGGTGAAAATCATCAGCGGGGTGAACTTCACGCGCTCGGCAAAGGCGCCCACGATCAGCGCCGGCGTGATGCAGGCGAAGGTCATCTGGAAGATGACATAGACATATTCGGGCAGGTAGACGTTGTTGGAGAACGTCGCTGCATAAGTCGAGGTGGAAACCCCCGCCAGGAACATCTTGGAGAAGCCGCCGACATAGGGCGAGCCGCCGGTGAAGGCCATCGAATAGCCCCAGCAGACCCAGCACAGCGCCGCGACCGACACGATCATCAGCACCTGCATCAGCACCGAAAGCATGTTCTTGGTGCGCACCAGGCCGCCGTAGAACAGCGCCAGGGCGGGGATGCTCATCATCAGCACCAGAGCGGCCGAGACCAGCATCCAGGCGACGTCACCCTTGTTGACCATGGTGGCCATCTGGTCGGCCGTGGGGGCCTTGATCGGCCCGGTTTGCGCAAAGGCGGCAGAGGCCATGCCGAGGCTGAGCCCGGCTGCCGTCATGCCACTGATCATCTTGCGGATCATATGGTTTCCCCTCTGTTCGGAAGTCACAGCGCCATATCGCCGCTTTCGCCGGTGCGAATGCGCACCGCCGAAGCGAGATCGAGCACGAAGATCTTGCCGTCGCCGATCGCCTCGGTGCTGGCGGTTTGCTGGATGGTCTCGACAATCTGCGCCGCGAGGTCGTCGCTGGCAGCGATTTCGAGCTTCACCTTGGGCAGCATGTTCGTGGAGTATTCGGCGCCGCGGTAGATCTCGGTCTGGCCCTTCTGTCGGCCAAAACCCTTCACTTCCGACACCGTCATCCCAGCAACGCCCAGACCCGACAGCGCTTCACGCACTTCGTCGAGCTTGAACGGCTTGATGATGGCGATGATGAATTTCATTCATGCCCCCTTTCACGGCCTCAACCAGCCGGTGCGGAACCGGCATGAATTGTTAAAGCAAGGGGCGTGCCAAATCCGTTTTTTTACGAAATCAGCGATTCACGGAAACCATATCCATTGTCGAGCGTTTCGCCGCCGCTCGATTCTTGTGCAGCGCACAGAATCTGCCTAAATTTTAGGCAGGAGCTTTCCCACTCAGCCGCAGCCGTGCCCATACCGGCAGGTGATCCGACGCCTGCTGCGCCAGGGGGCTATGGTGCACGCCGATGCCGTCGACCACCCAGTCGTGGCTGGCGACGATACGGTCGAGCTGGCCCAGCGGGCGCCGCGCGGGAAAGCTGCGGCCGGGCGCGAGAACTGAAAGATCGCCGGGAAAGGCCTGGAGCGCGCCGCCGCGCGGCGCCCATTCGTTGAAATCGCCCATCAGCACGCGCGGGCCGCGCCCGGCCGCCGCGCAGGCAACGCGCACCTGCTGGCGGCGGCGCAGGCCCGACAGGTCGAGATGCATGCCGATTACGCGCACGCCCTGCCCGGCCCATTCGAGATCCACCGCCACCGCCCCGCGCGGCTCCAGCGTGGGCAGGGGCACGGCATGGCACCCGGTCACCACCAGGTCACGCCGCACCAGGATGACATTGCCGTGCCAGCCCAGGCTGCCCGCCCGGCGCGCGCGATCGATCACGCCAGGCGCCACCGCACGCCACGGGCTGCCGTGCGCGAGCAGTGTGGGCGGGATCACCGCCTCGCGCGTGCCAAAGCGATTGTCCGCTTCCTGCAGCGCGATCACGTCGGCGCCCACCTCGTGCAACACCATCAGGATGCGCTCAGGATCGCAGCGCCGGTCCGCGCCCACGCCCTTGTGAATATTGTAGCTGGCAAAGACCAGCGAATCGGCCGCCTGCATGGCCGGCACCCGCGCGGTCAGAGGAAATCGCGCAGGGTGGCGACGAAGCGATCGAACTGGTCGTGGTGCAACCAGTGCCCGGCGTTCTCGAATTCGACCACCTCGGCCGAGCGGAAGTGCTCGATCCGCCCGTCACGAATCGGATTGCCCGCCCAGGAATCCGCGCCGTTGAGCAGCAGGGTGGGGCTGGTAATCGCCTCCCACAGCTCGTGCTTGCGGTTCTGGGAAATGTCGTAGGGGTGTTCGATGTGCACGTAGGGATCGAACTTCCAGGTAAACGTGCCGTCTTCGTTGCGGTTGATGCCGTGGATCGTCAGATGGCGGGCCTGGGCGTCGTTGATATAGGGGTTCTGCGCCTTCATACGGGCAATCGCCGCCTCGATCGTGGGATAGCGGCGCGGCAGGCGCCCGGCGGCCTTGCGCTTTTCGGCGATATAATCGCGGATGCGGCGGGCAAAGGGCACGGCGCGCATGCGCGCTTCCCAGTCGGGGGTGGGGAAAATGCCCTCGATCGCCACCAGCTTGGCCACGTCTTCGGGAAACAGCCCGGCATAGCGCAGCGCCACGGCCGCGCCCATCGAATGGGCCACGATGGTCACCGGCGCCAGGCCCAGCTGGTGGATCAGCTGCGCCACGTCATAGACCATGTCCATCACGCGATAGTTGCCGTCAGAGGCCCATTCGCTGTCGCCATGGCCGCGATGATCGAGCGCGATGACATGCCAATCCTCGCACAGCGCCTCGGCCGTCCAGTCCCAGCTGCGACAATGGTCGCGCCCGCCATGGATCAGCAGCAGCGGTGGCTTCTCGGCATTGCCCCAATCCACATAGTGGAGGCGCAGGCGTTGCGAGATGAAGGTGTTCGAAGTGGGACCGAGCAGATTCATGGCCCCACCCTGCCCATGCTGCACTGCGCTGGCAAGAGCGGGAACCATGCTGTCACCGACTTGGGGGAAATACCGCGGGGGTATTCCCGGCGCTGGTACCGCCAAATCCGCTTCAGCGAATTTCGGTCACCACATTAACGCTCCTTGGTGGCACTGAATGCCAGGTCGGGGTTGCGTTCCTGCTGATAGCTCACGTCCCAGGCCGAGCGCGCCATGAAGACGGGATCGCCATCGCGGTCCTTGGCCAGGTTCGACAGGTTGAAATCGGCAAAGGCCCGCAAGGCTTCGGGCGTGCCCTTGAGCCAGCGCGCAGTATCGAACGGCGAGGGTTCGAGCACGGCCTCGACCTTGTATTCCGCTTCCAATCGGCTGATCAGCACGTCGAGCTGCAGCTGCCCGACCACGCCGACGATCCACTGTGAGCCGATTTCCGGGTAGAACACCTGGATCACGCCCTCTTCGGAAAGATCGTCGAGCGCCTTGCGCAGCTGCTTGGTCTTGGTCGGGTCTTTCAGCACCACGCGGCGCAGGATTTCGGGCGCGAAGTTGGGCAGCCCGGTAAAGCGCACGTCGTTCTTTTCCGACAGCGTATCGCCCACGCGCAGCGTGCCGTGGTTGGGAATGCCGATGATATCGCCCGCTTCGGCACTATCGGCAATCTCGCGGTCCTGGGCAAAGAACAGGATCGGCGAATGCACCGCGATCGGCTTGCCCAGGCCTGAGGGGGTCAGCTTCATGCCGCGCTTGAACGTGCCCGATACCATGCGCATGAACGCGATGCGGTCACGGTGCTGCGGGTCCATGTTGGCCTGCACCTTGAAGATGAAGCCGGTCACGTCCTCGCGCGTCGGGTCGATCGTGCCCTGGTCGCTGGCCTGCGGGCGCGGCGGCGGGGCAAAGCGGTCGATCGCGGCGATCAGTTCGGCCACGCCAAAGTTCTTGAGCGCCGATCCGAAATAGACCGGGGTCAAGTCACCATGGCGATAGGCGGCCAGATCAAACTGCGGATAGCCTTCGCGGCCCAGCTCGATCTCTTCGGCAAATTCATCGGGAATGGCCCCAGCGGCCGGATCGCGCTTGCCCAGGAACTCGCGGCTGTCACCTTCGGGGCGGGCGATGGTTTCGCTGGCAAAGTCATAGACGCCTTCGAAGATGCCGCCCATGCCCACCGGCCAGCTCATCGGCGCAACGTCGAGCGCCAGGGCATCGGCCACCTCGTCGAGCGTTTCGAACACCGGGCGGCCTTCGCGGTCCACCTTGTTGACGAACGTGATGATCGGCACCGAACGCATGCGGCACACTTCGAAAAGCTTGCGCGTCTGCGGCTCGATCCCCTTGGCCGCGTCGATCACCATGATCGCCGAATCGACCGCGGTGAGCGTGCGATAGGTGTCTTCGGAAAAGTCTTCGTGGCCCGGGGTATCGAGCAGGTTGAAGACGGTGCCGTCCTTCTGGAACGTCATCACCGAAGAGGTCACCGAAATGCCGCGCTGCTGCTCGATCTTCATCCAGTCAGACCGGGCACGCCGCGCCTGGCCGCGCGCCTTCACTTCGCCAGCCAGGTGGATGGCGCCGCCTTGCAGCAGCAGCTTTTCCGTCAGCGTGGTCTTGCCCGCGTCGGGGTGGGAAATGATGGCAAAGGTGCGGCGATTGGACATAGTCCGCGCCGCTTAGCCGCCCCTGACGGTCACGTCCATGCGGAAGCTGCGGCTCTCGCCCGGGGCAAGCAGGACGATGCCCGGCTTTTGCGTGATATCGCCGGTAAAGCCTTCGGGATCGGCGTGGCCGGCCCAGGGCTCGATGCAGATATAGTGCGCGCCGGGCACCTGCCACAGGCCCAGCATCGCCATGTCGGGGAACGCCACGTCGAGTGCCGGGCCGCCTTCCACGCCATAGGTCAGCGCGCGGCTGGCGAGGTCGGTCCAGATCACCGCGTCGTTGGTGAACAGTTGCTCGCGCAGCGGCAGCATGCGGCCGCGGACCGGGGTGGCATAACGGCGTTCGAGCACCAGCCCGGTCTGCTTGTTGACCCGCGCGATCGGCTCGGGCTCGTCCTTGGTGAAGACCAGGCGGTGGGCATGCTTGTCGGTGCTGCCCGGCAAAGGCCAGGCAAAGGCTGGGTGATAGCCAAAACTGAACGGCAGCGTTTCATTACCCGGATTGCTGACGGTCGCGGTCACCGCCAGAGTCGCCCCTTCCACGGCAAAGGCCATGTCGAGCACGAAGGCAAAGGGATAGACCGCCCGCGTCTCGGCCGAATCGCGCAGGCGGAAATGGGCCGTGGCGCCATCATGGGCGACGAGCGCAAAATCAGACCGGCGGGCAAAGCCATGGCGCGGCAGCGTATAGGCCTTGCCATCGTGATGCAGCGTATCACCCGCCAGCGACCCGACGATCGGGAACAGCACCGGCGCATGGCCGGTCCAGAACGCCGGATCGGCATCGGTCATCCACTGCTGCCCGGCGCGGTCGGTGATCGACCACAGCTCTGCCCCCAGCGGATTGATCGCGGCGGTCAGCGTCTCGGACGCGATCGTGACAAGAGCAGGCTGGGTCATGGCGACAGGGTATGGCCAGAGCGCGCGCTCTTCGCAAGTGCGGTATGATCAGGCGTTGCGCGAGTGCCCTTCGACAAGCTCAGGGCGAACGGACACAGGCAAAACCTGAAAACCCCGTTCGGGCTGAGCCTGTCGAAGCCCAAAGGCTGCTCTAGCCGCGCAGAACCCCGCCCTGCTTGGCCGCAGCGGCGACGATCTTGTCGGAAATCTCCTTGAGGGCGGCTTCGTCGAAGCTCTTGTCGCCTGGCTGCAACGTCACCTCGAGACCCAAGCTGCGCTGGCCTTCGGGAACGCCCTGGCCGCGGAAATCGTCGAACACGCGGGCCGCGACGATGCTGGCCTTGTCCGCGCCCTTGACCGCGCGCAGCACGTCGCCGGCCGGCACCTTGGCATCGACCAGGAACGCAAAGTCGCGCGTCACGGCCTGGAGCGCGGGCGGGGCAAAGTGCGGACGGGCAAAGCCCGGCGCAGCCTTCTTGGCCGGCACGCGATCGAGGAACAGCTCGACCACCGCGACCGGCACATCCAGGCCAAAGGCCTTGGCCGTGGCGGGGTGGATCATGCCAAAGCGCGCCAGAACCTGCTTGGGGCCAAGGCGCAGCGTGGCCGACTGGCCGGGATGGAACTGGCTGCCCGCCTCGCCCATCACCTGCAGGTTTTCCACCGGGGCGCCGGCCTGGGCCAGCAGGGCCATGGCTTCGGCCTTGGCATCGAACGCGTCAAAGGCCTGAGCCTTGCCACTGGCCCAGCCACGCGCCGTGCGCTCACCGGCCAGGACCACGGCCAGGCTGAGGCGTTCGTCGCTGCTGCCATCGTCGGCGCGCAGATAGCGGCGGCCGATTTCGAACAAGCGCACGCTGGACGCGCCGCGATCGCAATTGCGCCGTGCCGCCGCCAGCAAGCCGGGCAGCAGCGAGGGGCGCATCGCCTTCAAGTCTTCCGAGATCGGATTGGCCAGCGTCCACACGAATTGCCCATCGGCAAAGTGTTCGGCCTGGGCCGGGGGCAGGAACGACCAGGTCACCGCCTCATGCAGCCCACGCGCGGCCGCGGCGCGGCGCAGGCGGCGTTCAAGCATCTGCACCGGGGTAGCAGTGGGCCGTGCCACGCCATCGGTGCGCGGCAGCGGGGTGGACGGCACGGCGTCGAGGCCATGCACGCGGATCACTTCCTCCACCAGATCGGGCGCGCCGGCGATGTCAGGGCGCCAGGTTGGCACGGTCACGGTCCAATCCGCGTCCACGCCAAAGCCCAATGCGGCCAGGATACGCTTCTGTTCACCCTGGGCCACGGCAACGCCGCCCAACTGGCCAGCCAGCGCCGGATCATAGGCCAGGCTGCGCTGCGCCACCGGCGGCGTGCCCACGCGCACCACTTCGCTGGCTTCGCCGCCGCAGATCTCCAAGATCAGCGCGGTCAAAAGGTCCATCCCGGTATCGAGGAACGCAGGATCGACCCCGCGTTCGAACCGGCCACGGGCATCGCTGGCCAGCGCCAGCGCCTGGCCGGTGCGGGCGATATGCGCGGGATCGAAATAGGCCACTTCGAGCAGCACGTCGGTGGTCGTATCCGAACAGCCGGAATGCTCGCCACCCATGATGCCGCCGATATCGTGCACGCCAGCGTCGTCGGCAATCACGGTCATGAACGGCTGGAGCACATATTCCTTGCCGTTGAGCGCGACGACGGTTTCGCCTTCGCGCGCCAGCCGGGCGGTGACGGCGCCGGTCAGCTTGGCCAGGTCATAGGCATGGGCCGGGCGGCCATAGCCGAGCATGACGTAGTTGGTGATGTCCACCAGTGCCGAGATCGGGCGCTGGCCGGCAGCCTTGAGCCGGTCCTGCAGCCACTGCGGCGAGGCGCCGTTGGTCACGCCCTTGATCACGCGGCCATAGAATGCCGGGCAGCCGGCCGCATCCTCGATGCGGATGTCGACCGGGCACGGGCCAGTGCCGGTCACCGGGGCCACGTCGATGGCGCGGAGCGTGCCGATGCCGGCCGCCGCCAGATCGCGGGCAATGCCATAGACGCCCATGCAATCGGGGCGGTTGGGCGTGATCGCCACGTCGAACACCGGGTCAGACCCGATATAGTCGGCAAACGACTGCCCCAGCGCGGTGTCTTCGGGCAGTTCGATGATGCCGTCGTGTTCCTCGCCCAGGCCCAGTTCGCGGGTGGAACACATCATGCCGTTGGATTCGACACCGCGAATCGCGCTCTTGCGCAGTTCCATGCCATTGGCGGGAACAACCGCACCGGGCACGCCGAGCACGCCAACCAGCCCCGCGCGCGCATTGGGCGCGCCGCAGACCACTTGGAGCGGCGAGCCATCACCCAGATCGACGCTGAGCACCTGGAGCTTGTCGGCCTGCGGATGCTTTTCCGCCGTCAGCACGCGGGCGACGCGGAACTGCTTGAGCGCGGCCGAGGCGTCGGTCACGCTTTCGATTTCCAGGCCCAGGCTGGTGAGCTTTTCGGCAATCTCGGTGGCGCTCGCTTGCGTATCGAGCAGGGCCTTGAGCCATGACAGGGAAAACTTCACGGCTTCACTCCCACGCCGCCCGAAAGGGTGGGCACGTCGAGCGCCCCGAATCCATAGTGGCCAAGCCAGCGGGCGTCGCCATCGAAGAAGGCGCGCAGGTCATCCAGGCCGTACTTGAGCATGGCCAGGCGATCGACGCCGGTGCCAAAGGCAAAGCCCTGCCATTCATCTGGATCGAGCCCGCCAAATTCGATCACCTTGCGGTTGACCATGCCCGAGCCGAGCACTTCCATCCAGCCGCCGCCCGGCGCATCGCCGCTGCCGCCAACAACGCGCTTGCCGTTCACCAAGGTATAGCCCACGTCCACTTCCACCGAGGGTTCGGTGAACGGGAAATAGCTGGGGCGCAGGCGCAGGACGATGTCGTGGCGCTCGAAGAAGGCCTTGAGGAAGGTTTCCAGCGTCCACTTGAGGTGGCCCAGGTGAATGCCCTTGTCGATCACCAGGCCTTCGATCTGGTGGAACATCGGCGTGTGCGTGGCGTCGCTGTCAGAGCGATAGACGCGGCCCGGCGCGATGATGCGCAAGGGCGCGCCGTCTTTCAGCATGGCACGGATCTGCACCGGAGAGGTGTGCGTGCGCAGCAGCATGTCGCGCCCCTGCCCGTCCTTGTCCGGGAAATAGAACGTGTCGTGCATGGCGCGCGCCGGATGCGTTTCGGGCATGTTGAGCGCTGTGAAGTTGTGCCAATCGTCTTCGATTTCCGGGCCGCTGGCCACGGCAAAGCCCATGTCGGCAAAGATTTCCGCCAGCTCGTCCATCACCTGGCTGACCGGGTGGACGCTGCCGCGCGGGCTTTCCGGCGCGGGCAGCGACAGGTCCACCGCCTCGGCCGCCAGGCGCGCATCGAGCGCGGCGCTTTCCAGCGCAGCCTTGCGCGCGGCAAGCGCAGTGGTCACCGCCTCGCGCGCGCCGTGAATCTGCGGGCCCTTGGCCTGGCGCTCTTCCGGGCTCAACTGGCCCATGGTCTTGAGCAGGGCGGAAACCCAGCCCTGCTTGCCGAGCGCGGACACGCGGATCGCCTCCAGCGCATCGAGCGTGGTGGCATCGGCAATGGCGCCGAGCGTTTCGGCCTGCTGTTGGTCTAGCTGTTCCATCGCGCCTGCCGCTAGCGCTTTGCGGGGCAGAAGGGAAGATGGGTTGCGTGGGTTGTAGGGTGGCAACACGCCCTCCCCCAACCCCTCCCGCAGGCGGGAGGGGAGTCTTGTTGCTCTCCCCCTCCCGCCTGCGGGAGGGGGTCGGGGGGAGGGCATGCTTTGAACACCCCCAAAGCAAAAGGCGCCCGCTCCTTTCGGAACGAGCGCCTTGCAAAGCTGTATCGCTATGGCGATCAGGCGGCCGGAAGGGCAGCCTTGGCCTGGGCGATCACGGCCGCGAACACGCCGCCTTCGTTCATGGCGAGATCCGCCATGGCCTTGCGATCGAGTTCGATGCCAGCAAGCTTGGTGCCGTGGATGAACTGCGAATAGGTCAGGCCTTCAGCGCGGACGGCCGCGTTGATGCGCTGGATCCACAGGGCACGGAACGTGCGCTTCTTGACCTTGCGGTCGCGGTACGCGTACTGGCCAGCCTTTTCAACGGCTTGGCGGGCAACGCGGATCGTGTTCTTGCGACGGCCGCGGTAACCCTTGGCCTGGTCGAGAATACGCTTATGCTTGGCACGCGTGGTGGTGCCGCGCTTGATACGGGACATGGATCAGCCTCCTCAGTTCAGCCCGTAGGGCGCCCACTTCTTGATCACCTTCGCGTCAGCGTCGGAGATCACGTCGGTGCCGCGGTTCTGGCGGATGTACTTGGCGTTGTGGCTGATCAGGCGGTGGCGCTTGCCGGCCACGCCGTGCTTCACCTTGCCCGTAGCGGTAAGCTTGAAGCGCTTCTTCACACCGCTCTTGGTCTTGAGCTTGGGCATTTTCGTCTCCTTGTTCGACGCGGTGTACCTGCCGTGGCAGCCCTATGTGGCCAGGCAGGAACGCAGATCCGCGTGGATTGAAGGGGCGGCCCTTAACGAGGGTGGGCCGGTTTGGCAACTTGATTCGGGCGGGTGGGGAACCAGGCCCCTCCACCACCGCTTTGCGGCGGTCCCCCTCCCCATCGCTGCGCGACAGGGAGGATCTGGAATCAGCCGATATCGTCCAGATTGAACGGCGTGGTCTGGTAAACCTCGTTGATCCAGTTGCCGAACAATTGGTGGCCATAGGTGCGCCAGGTGTTGCGCGGCAGTTGGGCCGGGTCGTTGTGCGGATAATAGTGGCGCGGCACGATGCGTTCGCCATCGCGGCGATATTCGGTATCGAGCGTGAGCGTATCGTATTCCAGATGGTTGAACATGTGGATGGCGCGGTGCGCCGGATCGTCGACCAGGCAGGGCCCGACCTCTTCACTGTCGAGCAATACGGCAAGGCCGGCGGGCAGGTCTGCCGCGCGAATCTCGCTCCAGCGCGAAACCGGCACGGGCACCACGTCAGACATGCCGCGCAGCCAGGGGCTGGCCGGGGCGCGGTTGACGTGATCGAACACGCCATGCGCCTTGGCCCCCAGGGCATGCTTGGGCACCCCGTGGAAATGCGCCAGCGCCGCCATGGCGCCCCAACAGATCGTCAGCAGGCGGTGGCAGTGGGTCTGGCTCCAGTCAAAGATCTGGCGCAACTCGTCCCAATAGGTCACCTCGCCATAGTCCATCGTTTCCACCGGCGCGCCGGTAACGATCAGGCCATCGAAGCGCTCTTCGCGCACGGCGGAAAACGGCGAATAGAACTCCGCCAGATGCCCGGCCGAGGTGGTCTTGCTGACATGGCCCGACAGGCGCACCAGCTTCAATTCGATCTGCAGCGGCGTGGCGCCGAGCAGGCGCGCCACCTGGGTTTCGGTGGTGATCTTGTCGGGCATCAGGTTGAGCAGGGCGATGCGCAAGGGGCGGATATCCTGCCGCGCGGCCTCGGTTTCGCCCATCACGATCACGCCTTCGGCTTCCAGCGTGCGGCGGGCGGGGAGGTTGTCGGCGATCCTGATCGGCACGGGCGTAGCTTTCCTTCAAATCCTGCACAGCCAAATCCTGTACAGCGCGAGAGGAGGGAAAGGACGCCTGGGGCTTGCTCCGTTTCGTTGCCGGATCGGCCACATCCTCCCGGTGGGGAGCGCCACCTTGCCCGGAAACCGGCAGGTTGGCGTTGGGGCGTCGCCCCCAACTCTCGATGCTGGCGGCCCATGTAGCGGCGCCCCTTACGCATTGCAAGGCATGGCAGGAACGCTACGCAACCGGCGGCAAGGATTGCTTTACCCCTTGCTCATGAGAATGAATCGCATTACCTTGCGAATCGTTCTCATGAGCGAAAGCACTCAGCGCCATGTACATCTGCATCTGCAATGCCATCCGCGAAAAAGATCTGCGCCAGGCCGCCCGTTGCCACGCCCGCGGCGATGCCGAAGCGCTCTATGGCACGATGGGTTGCCAGGCGCAGTGCCGGCAATGCCTGGACGATGCCGACGACGTGGTGGCCGACGAGCGCGCCTGCGCCATGGCGTGATAAGGCCGACCGTGGTGCGCGGCGCAACTGCGCATTGCCCCGGCTCCCTCGCTCGCTTACCCTGCCTTCCAGTTCAACGGCATAGGAAGGTTCGGCCATGAAGGGCGATGCCAAGGTCATCGAGTTTCTGAACAAGGCCCTGTTCAACGAACTGACCGCGATCAACCAATACTGGCTGCACTATCGCCTGCTCTCGCACTGGGGCGTGAAGAAGCTCGCTGATTTCGAACGGCACGAATCGATTGACGAGATGAAGCACGCCGATCTCCTGGCCGATCGCATCCTGTTTCTCGATGGGTTGCCCAATTTCCAGGCGCTCGGCCGCCTCAAAGTGGGCGAATCAGTGGAAGAAGTGCTCAAGGCCGACCTCGCCCTGGAATACGAGGCGGTGCCCCTGCTGAAAGACGGCATCGCCCATTGCGAGACGGTGCGCGACTATGTCAGCCGCGATCTGCTGCAAAAGATCCTCGAAAGCGAGGAAGAGCATATCGATACCCTGGAAACCCAGCTTGATCTGATCAAGCAGATGGGCATCCACAACTATATCCAGTTGAACAGCCAGGCGGCGGAGGATTAAGTTTTCGGGGCTTGGTCGGGGAACATGCCCTCCCCCAGCCCCTCCCGCAAGCGGGAGGGGTTTGGGGAGGGCGTGTTACCGCCCCACCCTTCAAGCGGCCGGCTTCACCACCTCGCCACCCTTCATCACGAAAGCGACGTGTTCCAGCGTGCGCACATCGGCCAGCGGATCACCATCCACAGCGATGAGATCGCCATAACGGCCCGTGGCAATGGCGCCCACGTCGCCCGTGCGATCGAGCGCTTCGGCGGCGCTCTTGGTGGCGGCCTGGATCGCCTCGATCGGGGTCATGCCCCATTCGACCATCTTGGCGAACTGGCGCGCGTTGTAGCCGTTGGGATAGACGCCGCCATCGGTGCCGAACAGCAGCTTGACCCCGGCAGCATGGGCTGCGCGGAAGGTTTCGCGCTGCTTGCGGCCGATCATCTTTTCCTTGGCCAGGCTTTCCGGGAAGACGCCGTTCTTCTCGCCTTCGGCCAGGATATAGTCGTCGTTGTAGATGTCCATGTCGAGCCAGGCACCCTTGGCCTTGGCCAGCTTGAAGCTTTCCTCGTCGGCCAGGCTGGCGTGCTCGATCGTGTCGATCCCGGCGCGCAGCGCATCGTTGATGCCGGCGGTGCCATGGGCATGGGCCGCCACGCGCATACCGAGCATGTGCGCCTCGTCGGCCACGGCCTTCAATTCGTCAAAGCTCATCTGCTGGGCGCCGACCGAATCGGTCTTGGAAAAGACGCCGCCGGTGGCGCAGATCTTGATCACTTCCGCGCCATACTTGCGCACCTTGCGCACCAGCGCGCGGAACTCTTCGGGCGTGTTGGCGATCTGCGGCGAAGGCACGGTGATCGAGGGCGGAAATTCGGTAGAATCGCAATGGCCGCCCGTGGCGCCCAGGGCATAGGTCGCCGGCACGATGCGCGGCCCGGGCACATAGCCCAGTTCAATACCCTGCTTGAGCGCGACGTCGTCATAGTTGGCCGAGCCGACGTTGCGCACCGTGGTAAAGCCGGCTTCCACCGTCTTGCGGGCATTGGCGACGCCGATCACGGTGGACAGGTTGTCGGTGAACTCCAGTCCGCGATAGCCGCTGAGCGTGGGATCGCCGGTCAGGTGCACGTGCATATCGATCAGGCCGGGCATCAGCGTGCGCTGTCCCAGATCGACCACTTCGGCCCCGGCGGGCACAGCATCGCCACTCTTGCCAACAGCCGTGATACGGCCATCGGTGATCACCACTTGCGCGCCATCGACCCGCTTGCCCGCCAGCACGTCGATCATGTGCGCGGCGCGCACCACCACGGTCTTGGCCTGCGCGCTGCCGGTTGCCAGCGCCATCAGCGCGGCCGCTCCCAGCGCCACGCTCTTTATCGTTGTCATGCACCATCCTCTTGTTGGGGGATGGCAGGCAAGGTTGCATGGGTAACGATATTGAACAAGTGTCTAATCGGCCGCCATCATTCGGCGTAGATCATCTTGCGGGTCATGCCGCCGTCCACCACGATCTGCTGCCCGGTGACAAAGCCGGCGTCAGCGCTGGCCAGCCAGGCAATGGTGGCAGCAATATCGTGCACCGTGCCCACGCGCCCAGCGGGATGCTGCTCCCGGTCGACCGCGCGCTGATCGGGTTCATGCGCACGATCGGCGCGCTGCCAGGGGCCAGTCTCGATCCAACCGGGCAGCACGGCGCTGACCCGCACCTGCGGCCCCAGCCCCACCGCCATGGCATGGGTGAGCGCGCAGAGGCCGCCCTTGGCCGCAGCATAGGCATATGTATCGGGTTCGGACTGCAAGGCCCGCGTTGACGCGATGTTGACCACGCTGGCGCCGCTGCGCCGTTGCAGCAAGGGCAGGGCGGCACGGCTGCACAGGAACGCGGCGGTGAGCGAAGCATCGATCCAGCGCTGCCAGTCCGCCAGGGCCAGGTCTTCCAGCGGGCCGCAATAGGGATCGGCGATGCCGGCGTTGTTGACCAGGCAATCGATACCATCGCCTGCCCAATCGGCAATGCGGGCAAAGGCGCGGGCCACGGGCTTTTCCCGGCCCACGTCGCAAGCGATTGTCAAGCCCTGCCCGCGCGGCAGCATGGCCCCCAGTTCCTTGAGCGCCTTGGCATCGCGATCAAGCGCGACCACGCGCCAGCCGAGCGCGGCAAAGTGCAAGGCGGTGCCCCGGCCGATACCGGCGCCCGCGCCCGTGATCACGATGGTGGATGCAGCAGTCGTCATGGCAGGCACAACGCGGCCGAAGCCGTTCAGTGCCGGTGGCTGTGCCCTGCGGCCAGCGCTTCGATCGCATCTTCCAGCCGCGCCGGATCGCCGAGCGCCAGGACGTGGCCTTCCGAACCGATATGCAGCGGATCGCCATTCCAATCGGCCATGGTGCCGCCCGCCCCTTCGACCACTGGCACCAGCGCGGCCCAGTCGTGCAGCTTGAGGCCCGCCTCGCACACGATGTCGAGCTGGCCGGTGGCGAGCATGGCATAGTTGTAGCAATCGCCGCCCATCACCATGCGGCGGTAGTCGGTCTGGCCGGCCAGGGCCATGAAATGGTCGCCCTCGTGCTGGCTGAAATAGTGCGGCCCGGTGGTGGCGATCGTCGCCTCGGCCAGTTCGCGGCAGGGGCGGGTCTTCACCGGCTGGCCGTTGAGCGTGGTTTCGCGGCCCGAGGCGCCCAGCCAGCGTTCGTTGGCGATCGGCTGGTCGATCACGCCCATCACCGGAAAGCCATCGACCAAGAGCGCGATCAGCGTGCCGAACAGCGCGCGCCCGGCGAGGAAGCCGGCCGTGCCATCGATCGGGTCGAGCACCCAGCTGCGGCCCGAAGTGCCCTCGCGCGTGCCGAATTCCTCGCCGATGACGGTGTCATCGGGGCGCTCAGCGGCCAGAATGGTACGCATCGCCTCTTCTGCCGCGCGGTCTGCCAGGGTCACCGGCGTGGCATCCCCCTTGCGTTCGGCGGTCACGCTGCGAAAATAGGGCCGGATCGCGGCGCCGGCAGCGTCGGCCAGGCGGTGGGCCAGGGCAATGTCGTCATCGAGCTTCATGGCCCAGTGCTTTGCCGATCGGGCCGAAGCGGTCAAGAACGTTGCTCCGGCCCGGTGCGGCACGGCGGCAGTACAGGGGCAGGATGCAACATTTGAGGTTTGCGAAAGGCGGACAAGAGAGCAAGCAGGGCATTCAGGGGGCAAAGCAAGCATGAGTCGCCAGATCAGGCCGGCTGTGGACCGGGCGATTGCGCCGGCCGCGGGATTCACCCGCCAGGGGCAGCCACTGTCTTACAACCGCGCGCCAGCGCTCGACCTGGCGCCGTGGATCGGCCGGTTCTATGTCACCGTGGTCGATGCCCCGGCGGGCCATGCCCTGCAATGCGGGCTACTGGCCGATACCGCCTGCATCCGCGTGCAACTGCGGGGGGAATGGACAGCGCAGACCCGCGATGGCTTGCGCGCGCTGGGCCGGGCGGCACTGGTCTTTGGCCCCAATACCAAGCGCATGGCCGTGGGCGTGACCGGCAGCTTTACCAGCGTGGGCGCCGTGTTGCGTCCGGGCGCGGCCCACGTTCTGGCCCGCCTGCCCGAGGCCGAGTTGACCGACCGCTTTGCCACGATCGACCAGTTGGGCCTGAACCCGGATCACTGGCTGGAGATGTTCGATCCGGCCGCCTCGCCCGAAGACTGGTGCCAGGCGATGGAGCAAGCCCTGCGCGCCGTGATCGCCTGGCGCGGCACGGCAGAGCCTGATGCGGTTTCCGCCCGGTTCGAAGCGGCAGCGCTGGCCAACCCCGCCATCGGCGTGGGCGAATTTGCCCAGCAATGCGGGATCGAGCAGCGCCGGCTGGAGCGGATCGTGCGGCGCGATTTCGGCATGACGCCCAAGCAGGTGCTGCGCCGCGCCCGCGCGCTCGACATGGCGAGCCACCTGCGCGGCGTGGCCGACGATGCGGAAGGGGAAACCCTGGCGCTGCGCTATTACGACCAGAGCCACCTGATCCGCGAATTTACCGCGATGTTCGGTATGTCGCCGCGCCAGTTCGTCGATCTGGCGCAGCCGCTGATGACGCTGTCGCTGGAAACCCGCCAGGCGCGCCGCCTGGAAATGACCGAGCGGATCGCGCCGGGCGGCATCCGGCCCTGGCAGTAATACCCAGGGCCGGATCGCGCGCGATCAGTCGAACAGGCTGGAGACCGAGCTTTCGTCGGCAATGCGGCGGATCGCCTCGCCGATCAGCGGAGCGATGGTCAGGATGCGGATGCTGTCGCAGTCCTTGGTCGCTTCGGTCGGCAGGATGGTGTCGGTGATCACCAGTTCCTTGAGCGCCGAATTGCCGACGCGGGCCACAGCCGCGCCCGACAGCACGCCGTGGGTGATATAGGCCGCGACCCCGGCCGCACCGGCATCCATGAGGGCCTGCGCCGCGTTGCACAGCGTGCCGCCCGAATCGATGATATCGTCGATCAGGATGCACATGCGGCCCTTCACGTCGCCGATGATGTTCATCACTTCGGACTGGCCGGGACGATCGCGGCGCTTGTCGACGATGGCCAGCGGCGCATTGTCGAGCCGCTTGGCCAGGGCGCGGGCGCGCACCACGCCGCCCACGTCGGGCGAGACAACCATCAGTTCCTGCCCGCCGTAACGGGTCTGGATATCGGCGGCCATGACCGGCGCGGCAAACAGGTTGTCCGTCGGGATATCGAAGAAGCCCTGGATCTGCCCGGCGTGAAGATCGACCGCGAGCACGCGATCGGCCCCGGCCGTGGTGATCAGGTTGGCCACCAGCTTGGCCGAGATCGGCGTGCGCGGACCCGGCTTGCGGTCCTGGCGGGCATAGCCGAAGTACGGCACCACGGCGGTGATCCGCTTGGCCGAGGCGCGGCGCAGCGCGTCGATGCAGATCAGCAGCTCGAGCAGGTTGTCGTTGGCGGGATAGCTGGTGGACTGCACCAGGAAGACATCTTCGCCGCGCACGTTCTCGTGGATTTCCACGAAGACTTCCTCGTCGGCAAAGCGGCGCACCGAGGCGTCGGTCAGCGGCAGTTCCAGATAGGCCGCAATGGCGCGGGCCAGCGGCAGGTTGCCGTTGCCGGACATGATCTTCATGGCGTTTCCCTCGAGTCCTTTGGTGATCCTGATCCTCGCGCCGCCCTTAGCCCAAGATGACAGTTTTGCAACGCCCCAGCGTCCCGAACGGGCCGCAAACAGGCCGTTTTGCGCCCCACCACGGTACAGCCCCCTTGCCCGCCATGGCTGATGCCGCCTAGGGTCTGGCCATGGCCGACACACTGATCATCACGCTTGCACAACTCAACCAAAGGGTTGGCGACCTTGCCGCCAACGCCGCCGCGATGCTGGAGGTGCGGGCAAAGGCCCCGCGCAGCGACCTGATCGTCTTTCCGGAAATGCAGCTGATCGGCTATCCGCCCGAAGACCTTATCCTGAAACCCGCGCTGATCGAACGCGCGGCGGTGGAACTGGAACAGCTGGCGCGCGCCACCGCCGATGGCGGCCCGGCGATGCTGGTGGGATCGGTGTTCGTGCGCGACGGCGCGCTGCACAACGGCGTGGCGCTGCTCGATGGCGGCAAGATCGTGGCGACGCGCTTCAAGTACGAACTGCCCAACTATGGCACGTTCGATGAAAAGCGCCTGTTCCTGCCCGGCCCGCTGCCCGAACCGGTGCCGTTTCGCGGCGCCGTTCTGGGCCTGCCGATCTGCGAGGATATCTGGCATCCCGACGTGTGCCGCCACCTGGCGCAGTTAGGCGCGGAAATCTTCCTCTGCGTCAACGGCAGCCCCTACGAGATCGACAAGGACGTGCTGCGGATCGACGGCGTGGCCAAGCGCCGCGCGATCGATACCGGCATTCCGCTCGCCTATGTCAACCGCGTCGGCGGCCAGGACGAGGTGGTATTCGATGGCGCCAGCTTCGTCGTCGGCCCCGAAGGCGCGCTGTGGGCGCAGCTTCCCGAATGGGAAGAGGCCGTGGTCGAAACGGTGTGGAACAAGGTGCCGTTCGGCAACAGCCACCGCTGGCGCTGCCAGGCAGCCCAGGTGGCCGAGCCGACCGAGCATCCCGAAGATATTTATTGCGCCATGGTCATGGCGCTGCGCGACTATGTGAACAAGAACCGCTTTCCCGGCGTGCTGCTCGGGCTTTCCGGCGGGATCGATTCGGCGCTCTGCGCCGCGATCGCGGTCGATGCGCTGGGCGCTGATCGGGTGTGGTGCGTGATGCTGCCCAGCCGCTATACCAGCCAGGAAAGCCTGGACGATGCCGCAGGCTGTGCCCAGATGCTGGGCGTGCGGCTCGATACCGTGCCGATCGCGCCGGCGGTGGACGGCTTTACCGATATGCTCAGCCCCCTGTTTGCCGGGCGAGAGCCCGACCTGACCGAAGAGAACCTGCAATCGCGCATCCGCGGCACCACGCTGATGGCCCTGTCCAACAAGTTCGGGCCAATGCTGGTCACCACCGGCAACAAGAGCGAGATGAGCGTGGGCTATGCCACCATCTATGGTGACATGAACGGCGGCTACAACCCGCTCAAGGATGCCTACAAGACCACCGTCTTTGCCCTCTCGCGCTGGCGCAATGAACACCGCCCGCGCATCGGCATGGGACCGGACGGGCCGGTGATGCCCGAGCGGATCATCACCAAGCCACCCAGCGCCGAACTGCGCCCCGACCAGAAGGACGAGGATTCGCTTCCGCCCTATGACGTGCTCGACGCCATCCTGCTGGGCCTGGTCGAGCATGAAAAGAGCGTATCCCAGATCACCGCTGAAGGGTTCGAGCGCGCCACGGTGGAGCGCATCGAGCGGCTGCTGCACCTGGCCGAGTACAAGCGGCGCCAGGCCCCGCCGGGGGTGAAGCTGGGCATGCGCAATTTCGGGCGCGATCGGCGCTATCCGATCACGCAGGGCTTCCGTACGGCCTGACATCTTTTCGCGCGATGTTTGCAAACGCCGGCTGCCCCTGGGGTGGCCGGCGTTTGTTGTTGCGCTCAAGCGTGCCATTTTTGCGAATGATTCGCATTGACGACGCGGAGCCACCGCCGTACGCTGCGAATCGTTCTCAAAAAGGAGTGCCGCTCTTGTCCACTTCGACCACTGCATCGGCCGCGGCCACGATTGCCGCGTTGGCCCGCCCCCAGGATGTGCGGGCACTGTCCCTGACAGCCCTGCACGTGGTCATGGCCATGCGCCTGTCGGCCATGTTCGAGCGCGCGGGGCGCGACCCTATCCCCGACTTGGCGCAACGCTATCGCAGCATCGAGACCGCCGCCGCCGTCCATGCGCTGGTGCGCCGCGTGATCCGCACCTGGCCCGAACGCTTCCTCGTCAACCGTCCGTGCCAGCTGACCATGACGCCCGACGAGGCAACGCTGGCGGCCATGGTGCGCCATGCCCTGCTGGCCGATAACGAGGGTTTTGCCGGCATGCTGCACGGGTTCGTTCGGGCCGACCGGCAGGACGGGCTCTACCACGCCACCCAACACGCGGCCGCGCTGCTGTCAGGACGCAGCGCGTAACCGCGTGCCCGTTCCGGGCCGGCACTCCCCCGGCGCTGCGGTGCCCCGCTCCTGCCCTGGCAGCGCCGGAAGCCGGCCCGGAACGGGCTTCTCTTTTGTGAACATGTCTTTTTCACACGAAGACACGAAGACACGAAGAGAGGGAGACTGGCGCAGCCAGCGCGTCACCCTTCTTCCTTCGTGTCTTCGTGGCTTCGTGTGAAAAAATCCAAGCAGCTTCGCTGCACACACACACACGCACACACCAGGGCCAAACAAAAACCCCGCCGGTTGCCCGACGGGGTTTCTGCTGTTTGCGTAGACCGCAGCGCGGCGAGGATCAGTCCTCGTCGCCCTTGATCAGGTAATCGGCCGCATCGGCGTCGGTGCCGTGGGTTTCCCCTTCGACCGAAGCGAGCGGATCGTCGCCGATCGCGGCTTCGGGGCCCTGGGCCAGTTCGGCGGCATGCTCTTCAGCGGCGGTGCGCGGCGCGATCAGGGCTTCCTGAAGGCGACGGTTGGCGGCGCGAAGGGCAGCGTCGCGGCTGTTGGCCGCCACGCGCATGCGGTTCATGCCCGCGCCGGTGCCGGCGGGGATGAGACGGCCGACGATGACGTTTTCCTTGAGGCCGATCAGGCTGTCGCGCTTTCCTTCGACCGCCGCCTGCGTGAGCACGCGGGTGGTTTCCTGGAACGACGCGGCAGAGATGAACGAACGCGTCTGCAGCGAAGCCTTGGTGATGCCGAGCAGCACCGGCTTGCCTTCCGCGAGGCGCGAGCCCCCCGGCATCTTGGCGTTGGTTTCGTTCATTTCCTCAAGGTCAACCTGCTCGCCCGGCAGCAGGGTGGTGTCACCGCCATCGGTGATTTCCACCTTCTGCAGCATCTGGCGAACGATCACCTCGATGTGCTTGTCGTTGATCTTCACGCCCTGCAAGCGATAGACTTCCTGGATTTCCGCGACGAGGTATTCCGCCAGGGCCTCGACGCCGAGAACCTCGAGAATGTCGTGCGGATCGGGCGAGCCCGAGATCAGGTTGTCGCCCTTCTTGACGTAGTCGCCTTCCTGGACGTCGATCACCTTGGACTTGGGGATCAGGTACTCGACCGGTTCGCCCTCTTCTGGGATGATCGCGATCTTCCGCTTCGCCTTGTAGTCGCGGATGAACTCGATGCGGCCCGAGATCTTGGCGATGATCGCGTTGTCCTTGGGCTTGCGCGCTTCGAACAGCTCGGCCACGCGCGGCAGACCGCCCGTGATGTCGCGGGTCTTGGCGGCTTCGCGGCTGGCGCGGGCCAGCACGTCACCGGCCTGGACTTCCTGGCCGTCTTCCACCGACAGGGTGGTGCCCGGCGCCATCATGTAGCGCGCGGTTTCACCCGAGGCGTCGTCGAGCAGGGTCAGGCGCGGACGCAGGTCTTCCTTCTTGGCGCGGCCACCGGCACGGTTTTCGGTGACGACGCGCTGGGCAATACCCGTCGCTTCGTCGACCTGTTCCGTCAGGGTGCGGCCGTCGATCAGGTCCTGATAGCGCACGATACCGGGCTTTTCCGTGATCACCGGCAGGGTGAACGGGTCCCACTCGGCCAGGCGCTGGCCCTGGGCCACCGTCGCACCGTTTTCGTGCAGCAGGTGGGTACCGTAAGGCACGCGGTGCATGGCGCGTTCGCGACCATCGGTATCCATGATCACGATTTCGCCGTTGCGGGCGAGCGACAGGCGGCGGTTGCGGCTGTCGGTGATCGTCGGGATGTCGCGATAGTGCACGGTACCGTCGCAGATCGATTCGAGATGCGACTGTTCGTTGACCTGCGCGGCGCCACCGATGTGGAACGTACGCATGGTCAGCTGCGTGCCGGGTTCACCGATCGACTGGGCGGCGATGACGCCAACCGCTTCACCGATGTTCACCGGCGTACCGCGGGCAAGGTCACGGCCATAGCAGGTGCCGCACACGCCCTGGGGCGCTTCGCAGATCAGCGGCGAGCGGATGCGCGCCGACTGGACACCAGCCGCTTCGATCCGGGCGATCGCGGCTTCGTCAAGCAGCGTGCCCTTTTCGCAGATCACGTTGCCGGTCTTCGCCTCGATCATGTCTTCGGCCAGGGTACGGCCGAGAATGCGTTCGCCCAGCGAGGCGATGGTGGCGCCGCCCTGAACGATCGCGCGCATTTCCAGCGCCCGCTCGGTCCCGCAGTCGTTCACCGTCACCACGCAGTCCTGCGACACGTCGACCAGACGGCGGGTCAGGTAACCCGAGTTCGCCGTCTTGAGCGCGGTATCGGCCAGGCCCTTACGAGCGCCGTGGGTCGAGTTGAAGTATTCAAGGACGGTCAGGCCTTCCTTGAAGTTCGAGATGATCGGCGTTTCGATGATTTCGCCCGAAGGCTTGGCCATCAGACCGCGCATCCCGGCCAGCTGCTTCATCTGGGTTGGCGAACCACGGGCGCCCGAGTGGCTCATCATGTAGATCGAGTTGATCGGCTTTTCACGGCCGTGCTCGTCGCTCGGCGTGGCGCGGATCTCGTCCATCATGGCGTTGGCCACCTGGTCGCCGCAACGGCTCCAGGCGTCGATCACCTTGTTGTACTTTTCCTGCTGGGTGATCAGGCCGTCCTGGTACTGCTGTTCGTAGTCGGCGACGAGTTCCTTCGTCTCGGCCACGAAAGCGTCCTTGGTCGCCGGGATGATCATGTCGTCCTTGCCGAACGAGATGCCCGCCTTGAACGCGTTGCGGAAGCCCAGGCTCATGATCGCGTCGGCGAAAAGGACAGTCTCCTTCTGGCCGGTGTGGCGATAGACCTGGTCGATGACGTCGGCGATTTCCTTCTTCGTCAGCAGGCGGTTGACCAGCTCGAAGGGCACCGTGTGGCTCTTGGGCAGGCATTCGCCGATCAGCATGCGACCGGGCGTGGTTTCATACCGCTTGAGATAGGACTTCCCGTTCTCGTCGGTCTGCGGCACGCGCGCCACGATCTTGGTGTGCATGGTGACCGCGCCGGCAAACAGCGCCTGGTGCACTTCGGCCATGTCGGCCAGCAGCATGCCTTCGCCCGGCTCGCCCTTGCGGTCCATCGACAGGTAATAGAGGCCCAGCACCATGTCCTGCGAAGGCACGATGATCGGCTTGCCGTTGGCGGGCGAGAGGATGTTGTTGGTCGACATCATCAGCACGCGCGCTTCGAGCTGGGCTTCCAGCGAAAGCGGCACGTGGACGGCCATCTGGTCACCGTCGAAGTCGGCGTTGAAGGCCGAGCAGACGAGCGGGTGCAGCTGGATCGCCTTGCCTTCGATCAGCACGGGTTCAAAGGCCTGGATGCCCAGACGGTGCAGCGTCGGCGCACGGTTGAGCATGACCGGGTGTTCGCGGATCACTTCGTCCAGGATGTCCCAGACTTCCTTGCGTTCCTTTTCCACCCACTTCTTGGCCTGCTTCAGAGTCATCGACAGACCCTTGGCGTCAAGCCGCGCATAGATGAACGGCTTGAACAGCTCGAGCGCCATCTTCTTGGGCAGGCCGCACTGGTGCAGCTTGAGTTCCGGGCCGGTCACGATGACCGAACGGCCCGAATAGTCGACGCGCTTGCCGAGCAGGTTCTGACGGAAGCGGCCCTGCTTGCCCTTGAGCATGTCGGACAGCGACTTGAGCGGACGCTTGTTGGCGCCGGTGATCACGCGGCCACGGCGGCCGTTGTCGAACAGCGCGTCAACCGCTTCCTGCAGCATGCGCTTTTCGTTGCGTACGATGATGTCGGGTGCGCGCAGCTCGATCAGGCGCTTCAGGCGGTTGTTGCGGTTGATGACGCGACGATAGAGGTCGTTCAAGTCCGAGGTGGCGAAGCGGCCACCGTCGAGCGGCACCAGCGGGCGCAGTTCGGGCGGAATGACCGGCACCACGTCGAGGATCATCCATTCCGGGCGGTTGCCGGAATCGATGAACGATTCCACCACCTTGAGGCGCTTGATGATCTTCTTGGGCTTGAGTTCCGACTTGGTCTCGGACAGCTCCTTGAGCAGGTCTTCGCGCTCCTGGACCATGTCGAGGTCCATGAGCATGTGCTTGACCGCCTCGGCGCCGATGCCGGCCGAAAAGGCGTCTTCGCCATATTCGTCCTGCGCGTCGAGCAGTTCGTCTTCGGTCAGCAGCTGGTAGCGTTCAAGCGGGGTGATGCCCGGCTCGATAACCACATAGCTTTCGAAGTAGAGGATGCGTTCGAGCTGCTTGAGCTGCATGTCGAGCAGCAGGCCGATGCGCGAGGGCAGCGACTTCAAGAACCAGATGTGCGCAACCGGCGCGGCCAGTTCGATGTGGCCCATGCGCTCGCGGCGCACCTTGGTCACGGTCACTTCGACGCCGCACTTTTCGCAGACGACGCCCTTGTACTTCATGCGCTTGTACTTGCCGCACAGGCACTCGTAGTCCTTCACGGGACCGAAGATGCGGGCGCAGAACAGGCCGTCACGTTCGGGCTTGAACGTGCGGTAGTTGATGGTTTCCGGCTTCTTGATTTCGCCGAAGGACCAGCTGCGGATGCGCTCGGGCGACGCCAGACCGATCTGGATCTGATCGAAGGTTTCGGGCTTGGGAAGCTGGTTGGTGAATTTCGTCAGGTCGTTCATTGCGTGATCCTCACTGGGAGGGAAACTCTGTGCATGCGGCAGGCCAGGGCGGCGGCAGAGCATGTCCGCCGCCGCACCACGACCGGCTTATTCGGCTGCCTCGGCCAGGCCATCGTCGTCTTCGGTCTCGTCGATCGACGAGAGTTCGACGTTGAGACCCAGGCTGCGCATTTCCTTGACCAGCACGTTGAAGCTTTCGGGAATGCCGGCCTCGAAGGTGTCGTCACCCTTGACGATCGCTTCATAGACCTTGGTACGGCCGACAACGTCGTCGGACTTGACCGTGAGCATTTCCTGCAGCGTGTAGGCGGCGCCATAGGCCTGGAGCGCCCAGACCTCCATTTCCCCGAAGCGCTGACCACCGAACTGGGCCTTACCGCCCAGCGGCTGCTGGGTGACGAGGCTGTAGGGGCCGATCGAACGGGCGTGGATCTTGTCGTCCACCAGGTGGTGCAGCTTGAGCACGTACTTGCAGCCAACGGTGACCTTGCGGTCGAACGCCTCGCCGGTGCGGCCGTCGAACAGCGTGACCTGGCCCGATTCATCGAGCCCGGCCTTGCGCAGCATGGCGGTCACATCGGCTTCCACCGCGCCGTCGAACACCGGCGAACCCATCGGCACGCCTTGGCGCACGTTCTGGGCCAGCTCGACGATTTCGGCATCGCTGCGGGCCTTGATCTCTTCGGCGTAGTTGTCGCCATAGATATCGACCAGCAGTTCGCGCACCGCTTCGGGCGGCTCGCCCGCCTGCGGATCGGGATTGGCTTCGCGCCAGGCGTCGAGCGCCGCCCCGATCTTGTGGCCCAGGCCGCGTGCGGCCCAGCCCAGGTGGGTTTCGAAGATCTGCCCGACGTTCATGCGCGAGGGCACGCCCAGCGGGTTGAGCACGAAATCGACCGGGGTGCCGTCTTCCAGGAAGGGCATGTCTTCCTGCGGCAGGATGCGGCTGATGATGCCCTTGTTGCCGTGACGGCCGGCCATCTTGTCGCCCGGCTGCAGCTTGCGCTTCACCGCGACGAAGACCTTGACCATCTTGAGCACGCCCGGCGCCAGTTCGTCACCGCGTTCGAGCTTTTCCTTGCGGTCCTCGAACTTCTCCTGGATCGCCTTAATCGCCGTGTCGTACTGGCCCTTGGTCGCTTCCAGCTGCTGCTGGCGCGCATCGTCGGCCACGGCGAACTTCCACCATTCGTGGCGTTCCACATCGGCCAGCAGCTGCTCGTCGATGTCGACACCCTTCTTGATGCCCTTGGGTGCGGCCGTGGCCACCTGGCCCAGCAGCATGTCCTTCAGGCGGTTGAAGGTGGCACGGTTGAGAATGGCGCGTTCGTCTTCTCGGTCCTTGGCGAGGCGTTCGATTTCCTCGTTCTGGATGGCGCGGGTACGGTCGTCGATCTCGATGCCGTGGCGGTTGAACGTGCGCACGTCCACGATCGTGCCCGAAACGCCCGGCGGCAGACGCAGCGAGGTATCGCGCACGTCGGACGCCTTTTCACCGAAGATCGCGCGCAGCAGCTTTTCTTCCGGCGTCATCGGGGATTCGCCCTTGGGCGTGATCTTGCCGACGAGGATATCACCGGGGTGCACTTCGGCGCCCACATAGACGATGCCCGCTTCGTCGAGGTTGCGCAGCGCTTCCTCGCCCACGTTGGGGATGTCGCGGGTGATGTCTTCGGGCCCGAGCTTGGTGTCGCGGGCCATGACTTCGAATTCCTCGATGTGGATCGAGGTGAAGACGTCTTCCT
Organism: Novosphingobium sp. 1529; assembly: GCF_040544855.1. Classification (NCBI taxonomy): domain Bacteria; kingdom Pseudomonadati; phylum Pseudomonadota; class Alphaproteobacteria; order Sphingomonadales; family Sphingomonadaceae; genus Novosphingobium; species Novosphingobium sp. 1529. Next base: position 314,073 of record NZ_JBEPKW010000001.1, on the reverse strand, counting down.
TGACGATGCGCTCGCTGATCAGGATCGAGTCTTCGTAGTTGTAGCCGTTCCAGGGCATGAACGCGACGAGCACGTTGCGGCCCAGCGCCAGCTCGCCGAACTCGGTCGAGGGACCGTCAGCCAGGATATCGCCCTTTTCGACGATATCGCCCACGCTCACCAGCGGGCGCTGGTTGATGCAGGTGGACTGGTTGGAGCGTTCGAACTTCTGCAGGGTGTAGATGTCCACGCCCGACTTGCCCGGTTCAACGTCGCCCGTCACGCGGATCACGATACGGGTCGCGTCCACCTGGTCGACAATGCCGCCGCGCAGCGCGGCAATCGCGGCGCCCGAATCGCGCGCCACGGTGCCTTCCATGCCGGTGCCCACGAACGGCGCATCGGCCTTGACCAGCGGCACCGCCTGGCGCTGCATGTTCGAGCCCATCAGCGCGCGGTTGGCGTCGTCGTTTTCCAGGAACGGAATGAGCGAGGCGGCCACCGAGACGAGCTGCTTGGGGCTGACGTCCATCAGCGTCACGGTTTCGCGCGGCGCCATGACGAATTCGCCGTTCTGCCGGGCCGAGACCAGTTCTTCCACGAACGAGCCATCGGCGGTGGTTTCGGCCGAAGCCTGGGCCACCGTGTGCTTCTGCTCTTCCATGGCCGAGAGATAGACCACTTCGGACGAGACCTTGCCGTCGAGCACCTTGCGGTACGGCGTTTCGATGAAGCCGTACTTGTTGACGCGGGCGAAGGTCGAGAGCGAGTTGATTAGACCGATGTTGGGCCCTTCGGGCGTTTCAATCGGGCAGATACGACCATAGTGCGTGGGGTGAACGTCGCGCACTTCGAAGCCGGCGCGCTCACGCGTCAAGCCACCCGGCCCGAGGGCCGAAACGCGACGCTTGTGCGTCACTTCCGACAGCGGGTTGGTCTGGTCCATGAACTGCGATAGCTGCGAGGAGCCGAAGAATTCACGCACCGCAGCCACCGCCGGCTTGGCGTTGATCAGGTCGTTGGGCATCACGGTCGACACGTCGACCGAGCTCATGCGTTCCTTGACCGCACGCTCCATGCGCAGCAGGCCGACGCGGTACTGGTTTTCCAGCAGCTCGCCCACCGAACGCACGCGACGGTTGCCGAGGTTGTCGATGTCGTCGACTTCGCCCTTGCCGTCCTTGAGGTTCACCAGTTCCTTGACCACGGCGAGGATATCGTCGGTGCGCAGGGTGGTGATGGTGTCCGGGCAATCCAGGCCCAGGCGCATGTTGAGCTTCACGCGGCCCACGGCCGAGAGGTCGTAGCGGTCAGCATCGAAGAACAGGCCGTCGAACAGCGCTTCAGCGGTTTCGCGCGTCGGCGGTTCGCCCGGGCGCATGACGCGATAGATATCGGCCAGCGCGTGGTCGCGATCTTCGGCCTTGTCGGCCTTCATCGTGTTGCGAATCCACGGGCCGGTGCTGACGTGGTCGATGTCGAGCAGGTCGAGCTGGTCCACCCCGGCGCGGTCGAGCACGTCGAGGTTTTCGGGGCCGACTTCATCGCCCGCTTCGATCCAGATGCGGCCGGTCGATTCGTCGATCAGGTCCTTGGCGGCATAGCGGCCAAAGATTTCCTCGGTCGGGATCAGCAGCGACTGCAGACCATCCTTGGCCGCCTTGTTGGCAGCGCGCGGGCTGATCTTCTGGCCAGCGGCAAACACCACTTCGCCCGAAGCAGCGTCGACGATGTCGAACGTCGGCTTCGCGCCACGCCACTGGTCGAGCACGAAGGGCACCTTCCAGCCGCCCTCGGCGCGCACCCAGGTAACCTTGTTGTAGAAGTGGTCGAGGATCTGCTCGCCATTGAGGCCCAGGGCATAGAGCAGCGCGGTGACCGGCAGCTTGCGCTTGCGGTCGATACGCACGTTGACGATGTCCTTGGCGTCGAATTCGAAATCGAGCCACGAGCCGCGATAGGGGATGACGCGCGCGGCAAACAGGTACTTGCCCGAAGAGTGCGTCTTGCCACGGTCATGGTCGAACAGCACGCCCGGCGAACGGTGCATCTGCGACACGATCACGCGCTCGGTGCCGTTGATGATGAAGGTGCCGTTGTCGGTCATGAGCGGGATATCGCCCATGTAGACGTCCTGCTCCTTGATATCGATGAGGCTCTTGGTCTCGGTCTCGGCGTCCACTTCAAACGTGGCGAGCTTGAGCGTGACCTTCATCGGCGCGGCGTAAGTGATGCCGCGCTGGCGGCATTCGTTCACGTCGTACTTGGGCGCTTCGAGCACATAGCCGTCACGCTCCTTGATATCGAGCGAGGCGGTGCCGGCAAAGTCCTGGATCGGGAACACCGAGCGCAGGGTCTTTTCCAGGCCCGAGACATAGCCGGTCGACGGATCGGAGCGGAGGAACTGCTCGTACGATTCGCGCTGAACCTCGATCAGGTTCGGCATCTGCACGACTTCGTGAATGTCACCGAAGATCTTGCGGATGCGCTTCTTCAGACCGGCGCGGACTGGAGCCTTGGTTGCCATAGGAGGTGAATGCCTCTTTGCTTGTCACGAGCCGGCCAAAACCGGCGGAAATCTGCCATGCGCGGCGGGTGGCACGGCACAAACGCAAACAAGGCCACGGGGCACCGCACACCCTTCCCGGATGCCCGTGGCCCGCAGCCTTCGCGTTGTACCGATGCCCGCTGCTTCCTTCCTTGAGCCTTCCCCCGCGCATGGGAAAGCCTTGCTCGAAACAGCAGGTGTTGGATCGCCATATAGGAGCACCGCCCTGCAAAGTCAAAGGCCGGCCGGGCAAAAGCAGCCCGATGCGGCGACGCGATGCCCCTCCCGGCCGGCAGCGCCCGACGACACGGCGCGGGGAATTGTAATTAATTCTAAAATGCGCCTGTTTCTCCGCACAAACCACTACCAGGATGGAGCAAAAGTTTGCGTTCTGTTTACCGTGACCGCATAGGCATGGCGCACCGCAGGACGCACATCGCGCTGGTTTGCGCGCTGTTGCCTCGTGCCTATTGCCCTAGCCGCGAGTTTCATGGACGATCGATTCGCCTTTATCTTGCCGGTCATGCAGGTTGCCTTCGGCATTGCCGCCGTCCTGGCGGGGCGCTGGCGAGTCTCCAGCGCGGGCTGGTGGGCGGGCGGATTCCTCGCCAGCGCTGCCGGCTTTGCCATGCCGGCACTTACTTTCCTGATGCCCGAAGGCGGCCGGGCCGTGCTGGCCTCGGGATTGTTTGCAGCAGCGTTTCTCTGTTTCGGCCAGGCGATGGGCGAACACTTCGGCCTGCGCCGCAGCCATGTCTCGCTCCGCCTGGGAATCGCGGCCCTGTCGGTAATGGCAAGCGCCTGGGGCGTGATGAGCGACAGCTTGCGCCTGCACCTGGCCGCATCGGACGCAGGTTGCGCACTGCTCATGGCAGTGCCGCTGCTGGCGGCGCGCGGGCGCACGCGGCGCAGCGGGGATCGCGCGCTGATCGTGGTCAGCTGGGTGGTCGTGGCCGATGCCGGCCTGCGCGCCGCTGCCATTCGCTGGCTGGCGAGTGGCGGCCTTGGCGACTTTGCGGCCAGCCCTTACGCCTTTGTCTATCAGATCACCGGATCGCTGATCGGCGTGGCCTTTGCCATGGCGGCGCTTGCCTCGGTGATGATCGGCGTGCTGATGCGCTATCGCGACTGGGCGATCTGCGATCCGCTTACCGGCCTGCTCAACCGCCGCGGGTTCGACGAGGCGCTGGCCGGGCGCAGCGCCCACGAAAAGAGCCACGCCGCCGTGATCGCCTGCGACATCGATCACTTCAAGGCCGTGAACGACCAGTTCGGCCATCATCGCGGCGATGAAGTGATTGCTCTCCTGGCCAACGCGATCGATGCGCATCTGCCCGCACGGGCCTTTGCCGCGCGCTTTGGCGGAGAGGAGTTCGTGGTCTATCTGCCACAGGGCGCGCTGGCCTTGGCGGGGGGCCTGGCTGGCACCGGTGCGGTTGGCACGGCGGCAGACCTGGCCGAAACGGTGCGCCGCGATTTTGCCCAGCGCGTGCAGCGTCTGCTCGGCCGCGATTTTGCCGTCACCGCCAGCTTTGGCATCTCGGCCATGTCGCCAGGCGAAGTCATGCTCGATGCCGCGCTGCGCCGCGCCGACCAGGCGCTGTACCAGGCCAAGAGTGCGGGACGGAACTGCTGCGTGGTCAAACCCGCCCTGGCTGGCCAGCCCGCCTTGCACCTGCCGCGCCATGGCAGCAGCGCCACGCTGCACGCCTGACGCGACACTCCTGCTTGACTGCGCGCCCGCGTCTGCTATGGGCCGCACCCGAGTGGCGGACCTGGTCCCCGCTCATCCGTCCGAGACCGTCGGCGCCGGGGTTTGCCCAGGCTTAATTTCCGACCTAGGCGGGGAAAAGAGATTTCACGGCCGCACGCTTCGTTTTCGGATCGTGGCGCCCACCGCACTGGCCATGGCCGGCGCGCAACCTCCTTCCCTTGTCGAACGGACTCGCCCCAGGTCGCTTGCGGCCCGGGACAAACGTAGCCGGCTGCAGGGGGCTTTGCCCCAGGCAGCCATTGTGAAGGAGTAAGGCATGGATCGTTCGCAAAAAGCCGAATCGGTCGCTTTCCTCAACGAACTCGTGAGCGGTTCGGGGGCGGTTATCGTCACTCGCAACCTCGGCATGACGGTGGCCCAGTCCACTGCCCTGCGCACGAAGATTCGTGAGGCCGGTGCGACCTACAAGGTTGCGAAGAACCGTCTTGCCAAGCTTGCCATCCAGGGCACCGATTACGAAGGCATTGGTGAATTTTTCACCGGGCCGACCGCCATCGCTGCCTCGGCTGATCCCGTCGCCGCCGCCAAGGTGATCGTCGAGTTCGCCAAGACCACCGACAAGATTGAAATCGTCGGTGGCGGGATGGGTTCGCAGGTTCTCAGCCCCGATGGTGTCAAGGCCCTGGCCACGATGCCCTCGCTCGATGAACTGCGTGCCAAGCTTATCGGTCTCATCCAGGCTCCGGCCACGAAGATCGCCCAGCTCACCACCGCTCCGGCGGCGAAGCTGGCTCGCGTCTTCAACGCCTATGCCGAGAAGGATGCGGCCTGAGCCGGTTCAAACGACTTTTGCCCGTGCGCACCGCATGCCGCGGACGCCGGGCGCCACATATTAACGGAGTGAAACATCATGGCCGATATCGCCAAGCTCGTTGAAGAACTGTCGCAGCTCACCGTTCTCGAAGCTGCTGACCTCGCCAAGGCTCTTGAAGAAGCATGGGGCGTGAGCGCCGCTGCTGCCGTGGCCGTGGCCGCTGCCCCCGCCGGTGAAGCTGCTCCGGCTGCTGAAGAAAAGACCGAATTCGACGTCATCCTGACCGGCGACGGCGGCAAGAAGATCCAGGTCATCAAGGAAGTCCGCGCGATCACCTCGCTCGGCCTGACCGAAGCCAAGGCCCTGGTCGAAGGCGCGCCGAAGGCTGTCAAGGAAGGCGTGTCGAAGGCTGAAGCCGAAGATATTAAGAAGAAGATCGAAGAAGCCGGCGGCACCGTCGAAATCAAGTAATCTTCTTCGGGTTCTTCCCGACGAAATGGAGAAAGGGCGGGCCGCAAGGCTCGCCCTTTTTTCGTTGCCGGTCATGCCCCTCCACCACCGCTTCGCGGCGGTTCCCCTCCCCGCCTTTGGCAGGGAGGATCTTCAGATCCTCCCCATATCGTGGGGAGGTGGCAGGCCCAGAGGGCCTGACGGAGGGGCTTTTTCCCGAACCGCAACCTTTTCAGGCGAAATTCAGGTTCGGGCGCGCTAGGCCCTGCCGCATGCCCACCCGCCAATTCCGCAAGCCGCTGGCCGCCGCCAGAAACCTGCAACCGCGCATCGCCGCCCTGGGCGGCGCGCTGGCCCTGGGGATTGCGGCCATCCTGTTTGCCCGCGCCGGCGAGGCGGTGCAGGGCCTGTTCACCCGGATCGTCACGGCCCATCCGCTCGTGCCAATCGTGCTGACCCCGGCGATCTTCGTGGTCGTCACCTGGGCCACACGCACGCGTTGGCCGGCCGCCCGCGGATCGGGCATTCCCCAGGTCATGGCCGCAGCCGAAGCGCCCGATCATCCCGTGATGGCGCCGCTGCTGTCGATGCGCACCGCGCTCGCCAAGGTGGCCGGAACGCTGGCCATGCTGCTGGGCGGGGCATCGGTGGGACGCGAAGGGCCGACCGTGCAGTTGAGCGCGGCGATCATGGTGGCGGTGCACAAATTCCTGCGCGTGCCGGTGGGCGCGGGCGTGATCATCGCTGGCGGCGCGGCGGGCGTTGCCGCCGCGTTCAACACCCCGCTGGCCGGGGTGGCCTTCGCCATCGAGGAACTCGCCTCTGCCTTCGAACAGCGCCTGGCGCTGCTGGTCATGCTGGCAGTGATGACCGCAGGCCTGGTCAGCCTGGGATTGTCTGGCGATTACATCTATTTCGGCGCGATGAGCCAGCACGTGCCGATCGTGCCGGCCATGGTGGCCGCGCTCGGCTGCGGGGTGGCTGGCGGCTTGGCCGGTGGCGTCTTTGCCCGCGTGCTGAGCGGCTTTGGCAATATCGATCATGGCTGGATCGGCGCGCTGCGCGCCCGCCCCGTGGCGCTGGCCGCAGGGCTGGGCCTGATCGTCGCGGTGGTTGGCGTCGCCACCCAAGGTCTTGGCCCCGGTGGATTGGCCTGGGGCACCGGCTATGGCACCACGCGCGGGCTGCTGTCGGGCGCGGAAACCTCGCTGTGGTTCGGACCGGCCAAGTTCGTCACCTCGCTGGCCACGGCCTTGAGCGGCGCGCCCGGCGGCATCTTTGCCCCGTCGCTGTCGGTTGGCGCGGGGCTGGGCCAACTGGTCAGCACGCTGTTTCCGCCAGACTATTCGGGCGCGGTGGCGATGCTGGGGATGATCGCCTATTTCGCCGGGGTGACGCGCGCGCCGCTGACTGCCGTGATCATCGTCATGGAAATGACCGCCGACCGCGCGATGATCCTGCCGCTGTTCGCCGCGGCGCTGGTGGCCGACCAGGTGAGCGCGCAGGTCTGCCCGGAAAAGCTCTATCATGCGCTGAGCCATCCGTTCCGCGCGCCCGGCGGGAAGCATGGCTCCACGGCCACGCCTGACCAAAAGACGCACTGACCTTTTCCTTTCCCCGGCGCGGGCCATTCCCTATGGCCCAAGCCATGACCGTCGCCACTCTGCCTACCTCTCCCGATCTTGCCGGGCCGCATGCCACGGCCGAATGGCGCGAGATGCTGCGCCTGGCCGCGCCGCTGGTCGGGGCCAACCTGTTGCAGATGGCAGTGTTCGCCGTCGACGTGCTGTTCGTGGCGCGGCTGGGGGCAGAGGCGCTGGCTGCATCATCGCTGGCGGTGTCGATCTTTGGCCTGCTGATCTGGAGCCTGACCGGGCTGGTCGGCGCGACGTCTCCGCTGATCGCGGCGGAGCTGGGCCGCCGCCGCCATGCCGTGCGCGAGGTGCGCCGCACCGTGCGCATGGGCGCATGGGTGGGCGTGCTCGCGGCCGTGGTGGCCATGGCGCTGTGCCAGCTGGGTGGGCCGCTGCTGCGCGCCACCGGGCAGAGCGAAGCAGTGGTGGTGCGCGCCGTGCCGTTCCTGGCCGTGCTGTCGCTGGCCTGCGTGCCGGCGGTGCTTTCCTCCCTACTGCGCACGGTCGTTTCCACGCTGGGCCGGCCGGGCATTGGCACGGCGATCACCGCGCTGGCCGTGGTGGTCAATGGCACCGGCAACTGGATCTTTGTCTATGGTCATGCCGGGATGCCGGCGCTGGGCCTGATGGGGTCGGCCTGGTCGAGCGTGGTGACCAGCAGCGCGATGCTGCTCGCCTATGCCATGGTGCTGCGGTTTGACCGGCGGCTGCACCGCTATCACCTGCTCGGCCGCTGGTGGCGCGCGGAATGGCGTCGCTTTGCCGATGTGTGGAAGATCGGCCTGCCGATCTGCGCCACGATCGTGGCCGAAGCCGGACTGTTCAACGGCGCGGCCTTGTTGATCGGGCGCATCGGCGAAGTGCAGCTGGCGGCCCATACCGTGGCGATGCAGCTGGCGGGCATGACCTTCCAGGTGCCGTTCGGCCTGGGCCAGGCCGCCACGATCCGGGTCGGGCTGGCCTATGGCGCGCGCGACCATGCCGGGATTGCCCGCGCCGGGTGGACCGCCCTGGCGATGAGCGTGGGCTTCATGGGCACGATGGCCGCAGTGATGCTTGCGATTCCCCGGCTGATCCTGGGCCTGTATATCGATGTGGGCGATCCGGCCAATGCCGCGCTGGTAGGCTATGCCCTGCAATTCCTGATCGTGGCCGCCGCGTTCCAGCTGTTCGATGGCGCGCAGGCCACCTGCGGCGCGGTGCTGCGCGGCCTGCAGGATACCCGCGTGCCGATGACCATTGCCATGTTCGGCTATTGGGTGCCGGGCCTGCTCACGGCCATCGGCCTTGGGCTTTATACTCCGCTGGGTGGGATGGGTGTGTGGCTGGGCCTGATGGCCGGGCTGGTCTGCGTGGCGGCGCTGCTGATCTGGCGCTGGCATCGCCGCGATCGGCTGGGCCTGCTGCCCTGATCAGCCGGCCGCATTCGCCCCGTGGCGATTCTGGCGCGTAGCAACGCACGACACGCCAAAACGAAACAAAGAATCTGTAGCTGCCCCCTTGACGCTGGCGGGCGGCGCCACCCATATGCGCCCCGCTGGCACTCTCGAGGTGAGAGTGCTAGCGCAGATTTCGTAAGCCAATTCTGATTGGAAGAGGGAGCAACCCATGACTTTCCGTCCGCTGCACGACCGCGTGCTGGTGCGCCGCGTCGAAGCCGAGGAAAAGACCGCCGGCGGGATCATCATCCCCGACAGCGCCAAGGAAAAGCCCGCTGAAGGCGAAATCGTTGCCGTTGGCACCGGTTCGCGCGCCGAAAACGGCACGATCACCCCGCTCGACGTCAAGGTCGGCGATCGCGTGCTGTTCGGCAAGTGGTCGGGCACCGAAGTGAAGGTGTCGGGCGAAGACCTGCTGATCATGAAGGAATCGGACATCCTGGGCGTGATCGGCTGATCACCCGATTTTTCCGAATTTCCATTTCCCGTATTCAAAGGAACTGAGCAATGGCTGCCAAGGACGTACGCTTTTCGCGCGACGCGCGCGAACGCATTCTCAAGGGCGTCGACATTCTCGCCGATGCCGTGAAGGTTACGCTCGGCCCCAAGGGTCGCAACGTCGTGATCGACAAGAGCTTTGGTGCGCCGCGCATCACCAAGGACGGTGTCTCGGTCGCCAAGGAAATCGAACTCAAGGACAAGTTCGAGAACATGGGCGCCCAGATGCTGCGCGAAGTGGCATCGAAGGCCAACGACAAGGCCGGTGACGGCACCACCACCGCCACCGTGCTGGCCCAGGCCATCGTGCGCGAAGGCATGAAGTCGGTTGCCGCCGGCATCAACCCGATGGACCTCAAGCGCGGCATCGATATCGCCGTGACCAAGGTTGTCGAAAACCTCAAGTCGCGTTCGACCCCGGTTGCCGGTTCGTCGGAAATCGCCCAGGTCGGCATCATCTCGGCCAACGGTGACGTGGAAGTCGGCGAAAAGATCGCCGAAGCCATGGAAAAGGTCGGCAAGGAAGGCGTGATCACCGTGGAAGAGGCCAAGGGCCTCGAATTCGAACTCGATGTCGTCGAAGGCATGCAGTTCGACCGCGGCTACCTTTCGCCCTACTTCATCACCAATCCCGAAAAGATGGTGGTGGAGCTCGAAAACCCCTACATCCTGATCCACGAGAAGAAGCTCTCGTCGCTGCAGTCGCTGCTGCCGATCCTGGAAGCCGTGGTGCAGTCGGGCCGTCCGCTGCTGATCATCGCCGAAGACATCGAAGGCGAAGCGCTGGCCACCCTGGTGGTCAACAAGCTGCGCGGTGGCCTCAAGATCGCCGCCGTCAAGGCGCCGGGCTTCGGTGACCGTCGCAAGGCCATGCTGGGCGACATCGCCACGCTGACCGCTGGCGAAATGATCTCGGAAGACCTGGGCATCAAGCTCGAAACCGTGACGCTCGGCATGCTGGGCCAGGCCAAGAAGGTCACGATCGACAAGGACAACACCACGATCGTCGACGGCGCCGGTGCGGCCGAAGACATCAAGGGCCGTGTCGAGCAGATCCGCGCGCAGATCGAAGTCACCACTTCGGACTATGACCGCGAAAAGCTGCAGGAACGCCTGGCCAAGCTGGCTGGCGGCGTGGCCGTGATCAAGGTTGGCGGTGCCACCGAAGTCGAAGTCAAGGAACGCAAGGACCGCGTTGACGACGCCCTCCACGCCACCCGCGCTGCGGTGGAAGAAGGCATCGTGACCGGCGGTGGCACGGCTCTGCTCTATGCCACGCGCGCTCTCGAAGGCCTCACCGGTGCCAACGAAGACCAGACCCGCGGCATCGACATCGTCCGCAAGGCGATCACCGCCCCGGTCAAGCAGATCGCTGAAAACGCCGGCAGCGATGGCGCCGTCGTGGCGGGCAAGCTGCTCGACCAGGCTGACGAAGGCATCGGCTTCAACGCTGCGACCGACGTCTATGAAAACCTCAAGGCTGCTGGCGTGATCGACCCGACCAAGGTCGTGCGCACGGCGCTGCAGGACGCGGCTTCGGTCGCCGGTCTGCTGATCACCACCGAAGCGGCGATCAGCGAAAAGCCGGACGACAAGCCCGCCCCGGCCGGCATGCCCGGCGGCATGGGCGGCATGGGCGGCATGGACTTCTAAGTCCACGCCAACCGCTTGGAAAAATGGGAAGGGCCGTTCGGGAAACCGGGCGGCCCTTTTCCTGTTGTGGGCCCGCCCGGGCAGTGCCATCGGACGGGAACCGCCATCGGCGTGGGGGAGTTTGCACAAACGATGAAATTCTCTCGATGGTTCGTTGGCTCGGGCTTGCTGGGCTGGGCAACGATTGGCCTTGTCGGCCACGCCCTTTATCGCCGCGCCCTGGCCCGCAACCCGGTGGCCCTGCTCGACGCCGCAGACCTGGCGCTGCGCGGCGGCCGCAGTGGCATCGCCTGCCAGGCGCAGGCCCGCTTTGGCCCCGATCCGCAGCAGCGCCTGGAAGTCTATGCCCCGCCGGGCACCGCGCCCGATGCGCGCCTGCCGGTGGTGGTCTTCATCCACGGCGGCGCCTGGGACAGCGGCCGCCCGCAGGACTATCGCTTCATGGCGCGCAGCCTGATCGGCGCGCAGGCGCCCCAAGGCTGCCTGGTCGTGCTGGCGGGGTATCGCCTGCTGCCACAGGGCCGCTGGCCGATCATGCTGGCCGATGGCGCCCGCGCGCTGCGCTGGGTAGCCGACCATATCGGCAGCGTGGGCGGCGATCCGGCCCGCGTGGTGCTGATGGGCCATTCGGCGGGCGCCTACAACGCGCTGGCCCTGGCGCTGGACAAGCGCTGGATGGCCGACGAAGGACTTGATGCCGATGCCCTGGCGGGGGTGATCGGCCTTTCCACCCCGGCGGATTTCCTGCCGCTGGACGATCCCGCCTCGATCGCCACGTTCGGCCATTGCGCCGACCTGGCGCAAACCCAGCCGATCACCCATGCCCGCGCCGGCGCGCCGCCGCTGCTGCTGCTGCACGGCGCGCAGGACACCCGCGTGCGCCCGCGCAACAGCCTGGCCCTGGCCGCCGCGATGACCGCTGCCGGCCAGCCGACGCAGGCGCAGGTGCTCGACGGGATCGATCACGAGCGGATGATCATGGCCTTTGCCCGCCCCTTTGCGCGCGAGGCGCGGCCCCTGGCGGCCGTTACCGCGTTCATCACCACGGTTTGCGCTTCACCATCGGTTCATTCCGCGCCACAATAACCGGTATCGTGAAGCCCGCCCTCATTTCCTCCCGTCTGCGCCGCGCCCTGGCTGCGCTGTGTTCGGCCGTCTTGGCCATGGCGCTGACCGTGCAACCGGTCATGGCGCAAGAGGTGCTGCGCGACGCGGAGACCGAAGCGCTGTTCCGCGACATGTCGGCCCCGCTGATCAAGGCGGCCGGGCTCGATCCGCGCAATGTCGATATCATCCTGCTCAACGATGGCTCGATCAACGCCTTCGTGGCCGGCGGGCAGGCGGTCTATATCCATTCCGGGTTGCTGGGCGCGGCCGACAATATCAACGAAGTGCAAGGCGTGGTGGCGCACGAATTGGGCCACATCACCGGCGGCCACGTGATCAGCACGGCAGGGTCGAAGCCCGCCACCGGCATCACCCTGCTGTCGTTGCTGCTGGGCGGACTGGCCGCGGCTGCCGGCTCCGCAGATGCCGGCCTCGGCGTGTTCATGGCCGGGCAGCAGGCGGCGCTCGGCAGCTATCTGTCGTTCAGCCGGGCCCAGGAATCGCAGGCCGACGCCGCTGGCGCGCAGTTCCTGTCCAAGGCGGGGATTTCCGGGCGCGGGTCGCTGGATTTCTTCAAGAAGCTGCAGAATCAGGAATTCCGCTATGGCTTTACCCGCAATGCCGACGCGGAATTCTATTCCACCCACCCGATGACGGCCGACCGCCTGACCTATCTTCAGGATGTCTACGAGCACGATCCGGCCTGGAACACCCCGATGGACCCGCAGCTGCAGGCCCGCTTCCTGCGCGTGAAAGCCAAGCTCTATGGCTACCTGGCCGAGCCGCAGGACACGCTGCGCGCCTTTCCCGATTACCTGCAGGATGCCCCGGCCCACTATGCCCGTGCCTATGCCTATCACAAGGAAGCGCTGATGGACAAAGCGCTGGCCGAAGTGGACGCCATGCTCAAGCAACTGCCCGATGATCCCTATGCGCTGGAACTCAAGGGCCAGGTGCTGCTCGAATCCGGCCAGCCGGCCGATGCCATCCCGCCCCTGCGCCGCGCCACGCAGTTGACTGGCAACAACCCGCTGATCGCCACCACCTTTGGCCACGCCCTGCTCGCCACCGAGGACAAGACCAACTTTGCCGAGGCGGAGCGCGTGCTCAAGGCGGCGGTAGCCAAGGACCGCGAAAATCCGTTTGCATGGTATCAGCTTGGCGTGGTCTACGAGGCCGAAGGGGATACCCCCCGTGCCCGCCTGGCCAGTGCCGAGCAGCAGTTGATGCAGATGCAGTTGCCCGAGGCAGCACGCAGCGCCCAGGCGGCCGAGGACGGCCTGCCCAAGGGCACGCCCGACTGGCTGCGCGCGCAGGATATTGCCATGTCGGCCCAGGCGATGATGGAACGGCAAAGGAAGAAGAAGTAAGCCGATGACAGCGCCTGCCCAACGCCGTTCGTTCGTGGTTCTGCTGGTCCTGGTGGCAGCCGTGGCTGCCGCCCTCGCCTGGTGGGTGGCCTCGAGCCGCCACCGTGATGCCGTCGCCCAGACGGAAACGGCCCAGCTTGACGAAGCGCAGCTGACCAAGGCCCTGGCCGATGCCGGCATCGACGGCAAGGAACGCCAGGCGCTCGAAGGGCTGGTGCGCCAGACCTTGCTCGATCATCCCGAAATCCTCAGCGATGCCGCCGCCAGGCTGGAAGCGCGCGAGGCATCGAGCCGCGTGGCGCCCTTGCGCGGCGCGCTGGAAACGCCATTTCCCGGCGCCGTGCTCGGCAACCCGCAGGGCCGCGTGACGCTGGTGGAATTCACCGACTTTGCCTGCACTTATTGCCGCGGCAGCGTGGCTGACGTGGAAGCGCTGGTGGCCGCCAATCCCGATCTCAAGGTGGTGGTGCGCGAGTTGCCGATCATCTCGGCGCAGAGCGTTCCGGCCGCGCGCATGGGCCTGGCTGCCGCCGCGCAGGGCAAATATCCGCAGTTCCACAAGGCGATGTTCAGCGGCGAGCGGCCCAGCCCGGAAAGCATCACCGCAGCCGCCGGCAAGGCCGGGCTCGATACCACGGCAGCGACTGCCTTTGCCGCGCAGCCCGGCACGATGAAGGAACTGCAGCGCAATCTCGATCTCGCGCGCCAGCTGGGCGTGAGCGGCACGCCCGCCTGGGTGGCCGGTGACCAGTTGCTGAGCGGCGCGGTGGGCAAAGAACGGCTGCAACAGGCGATCGACGCCGCGCGCAGCGGCGACAAGGCGCAAGGCGCATGATCGGGTGGCGCCAGGCAGCCGGCCTGGTGCCGCTGCTGCTTGCCATCGCCACGGCACAGCCCGCGCTGGCCCAACCCACTATGGCCAAGCCTGCTCCCCTGCAGCCGGTTGACGAGATCCAGCGCAATGACGTGACGGTGCAGAGCATCGGCTGGAAGCTCGCTCGCGCCAATGCGCTCTATTGCGCGCGCGTGGCGCCGGGCATCGGCGTGATGCTGCAGGATGTGCGCACGTTCGATGATCCGGCGCTGGCGCGGCAGGTCTATGGCCTCGCCGGCGATATTGGCGTGGGCGCGATGGCAAGCGATGGCCCGGCAGCGCGCGCGGGCCTGCCACTCAATGCCACGGTGGAGAGTGTCGATGCGCTGGCGGTATCGAGCCTGCCGGTGCCACGCCAAGGCAAGTGGGACCGGCTGTTTGCAGTGCAGGATGCGCTTGAACGCGATGCCGCGCGCGATGGCCGGGTCACGCTCGGCCTCGCCGGCGGGCAACGCCTGACGATTGCCGGCGAGCCAGTGTGCCAGGTGCGCTTCCTGATGGATGACAGCAAGGGCAATGCCGGCGCCAACCGCGACACGGTGCGCATCGGCCGGCCGATGGCCGAAGTGGCCAAATGGGACGAGGCAGAGATCGCCGCACTCACCGCGCACGAGCTGGCCCATGCCGTGCTCGATCATCAGACCTGGCTGGAACATGGCGGCAGCGCCCGCAAGACCGAGCGCGAGGCCGATCGCCTGTCGGTGTGGCTGCTGCAGAACGCCGGCTATGATCCGGCCGCCGCCATGGCATGGATGCGGCGCATCGGCCCGCGCTATGAAATCCTGTTCTTCGCCTCACCCGATCATGGCAGCTGGCGCACCCGCGTGCGCACCATGGCGGCAGAGATCGCGACGATGCAGGCCGCCACCCACCATGGCGTCAAGGCCGATTGGCCACGCCTGTTCCGCCGCGAGGATGGCGCCCCGCCAATGCCGCAACCGGCCGGTGTTGTGGACAAGGCACCCATGGCGCCCGGCGCGCCAAGGCGCTAGAACGCGATGGTCATGGCCATGCTGCCGCTTCGCCCCACGCCGTTCTTCGGCAACAAGAACCGCGCCTTCTGGCGGCTCCAGTTCGTTGGCTGGGGCGGCGCCATGTTGCTGCGCGCCATGTCCAGCCTGGCCAATGCCCAGCCCTGGTCGTTCCTGCTGATCGTGCTGATCGCCTCGATCACTGGCTTTTCGATCTCGTCGATCCTCTCGGTGATCTATCGCGCGTTGATCAACCGGCGCCCGATCATCACCTGGGGTGCCACCGCGCTGGTCCTGGCCGTGGCCGTGGGGCTCTATGCCTTCATCGATGCCTGGGTAATCAGCCTCTACCGCCCGGGCAGCGACGCCGGCTTTGCCCAGCTGTTCCTGGGCGTGTTCTATATCGACCTGACGCTGCTGGGGGCTTGGTCGGCGCTCTATTACGCGATCAACTTCTATATCCAGGTGGAAGAGCAGAACGACCAGCTACTCTATCTCGAGGCGCAGGCGACATCGGCCCAGCTGGCCATGCTGCGCTACCAGCTTAACCCGCATTTCCTGTTCAACACGCTCAATTCGATTTCCACGCTGGTACTGCTGAAGCAGACCGAGCCGGCCAATGCAATGCTGACCCGGCTTTCTGCCTTCCTGCGCTATACCCTGATCAACGAGCCAACCGGCCGGGTGACGGTGGCGCAGGAAGTGGAGACGCTCAAGCTCTACCTCGATATCGAGTTGATGCGCTTTGAAGAGCGGCTACGGACCGAGTTTCGCATCGATGACGCTGCGCGGTCGGCGCTGATGCCCTCGCTGCTGCTTCAGCCACTGGTGGAAAACGCCATCAAGTATGCGGTCAGCGCGCTGGAAGACGGCGCCCAGATCACCATCGCGGCGCAACTCGTCGGCCCCATGCTGCGGGTCACCGTGTCGGACACCGGGCCGGGCTTGCCAGCAGGCACCGATCCATCAACGCTGTTCGGTGTGCAAACCGACTCTGCCGATAGCCCATCCGCGCCGGGATACCCGGTTTCCACGGGCGTAGGCCTGCCCAACATTCGTGATCGCCTGGCGCAGGCCTATGGCAGCCAGCAGCGCTTCGAGGTGGGCAACCGCCCCGAAGGTGGCTTTGCCGTAACCATCGAACTGCCGTTCGAAGCGAAGGAGGAGCCCGCCACGCTCGCCCAACCGGGCAACCGGCTGGCACGGGCATGACGACGCAGGTGGGCATGCCTCGGGAACTTTTCGGGCTTGTCGCATTTGTCACGCGGGGGCAGAAAAACCACAACAGGGCAGACGCTCCAGGCAAAGGTAGCAAATGACCATCCGCACGATCCTCGTCGACGACGAGAAACTCGCCATCCAGGGCCTCCAGCTGCGTCTCCAGGCCTTCCCCGATGTCGAGGTGATCGACACCTGTTCCAACGGACGCGAGGCGATCCGCAAGATCAAGACCGAAAAGCCCGACCTGGTCTTTCTCGATATCCAGATGCCCGGCTTTGACGGGTTCAGCGTGGTCAAGGGCGTGATGGAAATCGATCCGCCGCTCTTCGTCTTCGTCACCGCCTATTCCGAACACGCGCTCAAGGCGTTCGAGGCCAATGCCGTGGACTACCTGCTCAAGCCGGTGGAGGAAGACCGCCTGGCCGATGCGCTTGACCGGGCGCGCACGCGCATGGCCGAAAAGCGCGGGCTGGAGGAAGTGGAAAAGCTCAAGAACGTGCTGGCCGAAGTGGCGCCCGACGCCATGCCCGAACTGGAAGACGATGGCGAAGTGGCTGCGGGCCGCTTTGAAAAGCTGATCAACATCAAGGATCGCGGCCAGATTTTCCGCGTCGATGTCGACACGATCGAGCGCATCGAGGCCGCCGGCGACTATATGTGCATCTATACCGGCGACAATTCGCTGATCCTGCGCGAAACGATGAAGGATCTCGAACGCCGGCTCGACCCGCGGGTGTTCCAGCGTGTCCACCGCTCCAAGATCGTCAACCTCGATCAGGTGCGCCAGGTGCGCCCGCATACCAATGGCGAATGCTTCCTGGTGCTGGAATCTGGCGCCGAGGTGAAGGTGAGCCGGTCCTATCGCGACGTGGTGGCCCGCTTCGTCCACTGACGGCAATGCCGGGCTGTGCCAAGCGCCAGCCCGGCACCGTCCCGCAGGCCCGATCGGCCAATTCCGATTGGCACCTCCGCGCCCAGTCGGTAAAGCCGCGCCATGACCGATTTTGCCATTCCGGGTTTCGACCTCACCGCCTTTGTCCGCGCCACGCTTGAGGAAGATCTGGGCCTGGGGCTGCCGGGCGGTGGTCATGATGTCACCAGCGAAAGCGTGATCCCGGCCGAGGCGCGCTTTGCCGGGGTGATGGACAGCCGCGATGCCATCACGGTGTGCGGACTGCCGATTGCGGCCGCGTTCTTCCGCGCGCTCGATCCATCGGTCGATATTACCATCCTGGTGGACGAAGGCGCCCGCGTGGAACCGGGCACGGCGCTGATGTGCCTCGCCGGCAATGCCCGCGCCATGCTGACGGCGGAACGCTCTGCGCTCAATACCGTGCAGCACCTTTCTGGGGTGGCCACGCTGACGCGGCAGTATGTCGATGCCATGGGGCAGACGCGGGCGCGCCTGCTCGATACGCGCAAGACCATCCCCGGCTTTCGCCACCTGGAAAAATATGCCGTGCGCACCGGCGGCGGGCACAACCACCGCATGGGCCTGTGGGATGCGGCGATGATCAAGGACAACCATGTGCTGGTGGCCGGCGGCGTGGCCGAAGCGGTGCGCCGCGCCCTGGCCGCCGGGGTGGCCGACGTGATCTGCGAGGTCGATCATCTCGACCAGATCGAACCGGCGCTGGCGGCGGGGGCGACGCGCCTGCTGCTCGACAACATGGGGCCAGACATGCTGCGCCAGGCCGTGGCGCTGGTCGCCGGTCGCGTGCCGACCGAAGCCTCTGGCGGGGTGCGGCTCGACACCATCGCCGCGATCGCCGCATCGGGGGTGGATTACGTTTCGGTCGGCCGGCTGACGCAAAGCGCCCCGGCGGCCGATATCGGCCTCGATTTCTCGCCGCTGTAACGCCAAGGTGATGCCGATGAAGCCCCTGCTTGCTGCTCTTGCCCTGCCGCTGGCTGCCCTGGCGCTGCCCGTTGCTGCCCTGGCGGCCGAAGCGCCGGCCTGCCGCCTGCCACCGCGCATCGATCCCGAACCGCTGCCCGCCCCCGATGGGCCGCGCCGCACCGGGCCGATGACCGGCACGACGCTGGCGCTGTCATGGTCGCCGCAGTTCTGCCGCAACCACACGGGTGACGCCATCGGCGGCACGCAGTGCGATGGCAGCCTGGGTCATTTCGGCTTTGTGCTGCACGGGTTGTGGGCCGATGGCCTGCCCGGGCAGTGGCCGCAGTGGTGCCCCGCCACGGTGCCCAGCGCCGAAACCCTGCGCCGCGCCATGTGCATGACGCCCTCGGCCCGCCTGCTCGCCCACGAATGGGCCAAGCATGGCGCCTGCATGGCCCCCACGCCAGAGGCTTATTTTGCGCAAGGGGCGCGGCGCATGGCCGCGCTGCACCTGCCCGACATGGACAGCCTGGCCCGCCGCCGCGTGCTGACTGCGGGTGACCTGCGCCGCGCGTTCATCAGCCGCAACCCCCGCCTCACCCCGCAGTCGATCCGCATCAGCGCCAGCCCCGGCGGATGGCTGCAGGAAGTGCAGCTCTGTGCCGACCAGGCCGATCGGCCCAAGACCTGCGATGGCCTGGGCCTGGATGATGGCAGCCTGTTGCGGATCTGGCAGCGCAAGCGCTGAATGCGGGGCGGCGGCGGCCTATCCGTTGCCCCCACCCCGCTCCAGCAGCACCAGCGGCACGTCGCGGGCGCCATCGGCGTGTTCGGCATAGCGGGTAAAGCCCAGGCGTGCCGCCAGCGCGAGCGAGGCCGCGTTGTCCCCATCGATCATGCAGGCCACGCGGCGCGGGCCCTGTGGCGTGGCATGCGCGGCATCGAACCAGTCGAGCACGGCCGTCATCGCCTCGCGCGCCAGGCCCTGGCCCCAGCAGGATGGGGCAAATATCCAGCCGGCTTCGGGCACATCGTCCAGCCCCTGGCCAAAGCCGCGCCAGGAATGGAACACGCCGGCAATGCCGATCACGGCATCATCATCGCGGCGGCGGCAGGTGAAGATGCCATAGCCGTAGAGCGCCCATGAGCCGGCGTTGCGCAGCAGGCGCTGGAATTCCTCGGTCACGCTGGTGGGGCGGTTGCCAAGGTGCCGACGCACGTCCTCAGGGGCAAGCAGATCGACCAGCCCGGCATGATCGCGCGGGTGAGGATGCCACAGCGCGAGACGCTCGGTCACAAGGGCGGGCTGCAAGGCAGATTGCTGGGCGGGCGCGGAGACGGTCACAGGTTCCATTCCCGAAACCTGCCCGATTTCCGCGGCGATGCAAGCCGATCAGCTTTCGAAAAAGCGCCAGGGCCCGGCGGGAATGCCAGCCAGCAGCCAGTGCAACGCCGTGATCAGCCCCCACAGGATCAACGCCCCGCCCCAGGCCCAGCCGAGCTGGCCCAGGTTGCGCAGATCGGGCCAGAACGGCGAGCGGCGCGACCAGATTCGCCATTCCTTGTCATAGAGCGCCTGGAACTTGGCATCCTGGGTGCGTGCACCGCCCACCGCCATCAGTGCCAGGCCGCCGTTGAGCAGCAGCGAACGCAGGCTGGGCGCCACGATCAGATGCGAAATGCCCCACAGCGCGATGGCAAACATCATCGGGTGGCGGGTGACGCGGAACACGCCCTGGGGCAGCGCGGTGGACAGCCCGTTCATGTTGCGGGGGGCCAGCGCCGGATTGCGCGCGAACGAGGCCAGCAACAGCGCCATGGCGGTAAAGCTGAGCAGCGAGCCAGCCAGCCAGGGCAGGACAGCATAGCCATTCCACAGCATCGGCCCATCGGGCGCGCGATCGTGCATGATCAAGACAAGGATCAGCGCGACCAAGGCGATGATGGAATAGACCGCAAGAAAGCCATTCAGCCCCAGCGCCTTGACGGCGGGTTTGCGCAAGGGATGCGAGAGTACCCAGTGGGAACCGGCAAAGAACAGCATCGCCAGGGCCAGGGGTAGATGTGATTCGATCAAGACATGCTCCGTACCCGCTGCATTGCAGCGCTCCCACGCCACTGCAAGCTAGCCTAACAATTGTTTACCATGCTCGCTTAGGCGAGCATAGACGCGTGGCATCCCCCAAGCATGTCTCATTGCCGAACAAATTGATCCGAAGTGGCGCCAGGACGGCGCCACGCCGAACTACCGCACCCCGTGCATCAATTTGCGCAAAACCCCCGAAAGCAGCAGAAGAACGACCCCAATCCCCACCGCGAACCAGCCGATCACATTGAAAACGCTGGTATAGGTGTCAAGACTCAGCTTGAGGTTGGTAACCTCTCCCCCCACGGTTTCCACACTTGCAACCTGCGCAACGATTCCGCCGACATATTGTGCCATGGCAATCGACAAATACCACACGCCCATCATCAGGCCGACGATGCGGGCCAGCGACAGCTTGGTGATCATGCTCATGCCGACAGGCGAGATGCACAGTTCCGCGACCGAGTGGATCAGGTAGAGGCCAGCCAGCCACCACACCGAAACCTTGAAGTCGGGGCCGGCAAAGCGGGTGCCCCAGACCAGGAACAGGAAGCCGGCGCCCACGCCCGCCAGGGCCACGCCGAACTTGACCGGGATCGAGGGTTCCAGCCCGCGCGCGGCCAGCTTGCCCCACAGGATGGTCAGCAACGGCGCCAGGGTGACGATGAACAGCGCGTTGAAGAACTGCGTCTGCCCGGCCGAAATGCTGAACAGGCCAAACACCGAAAGATCCGTGTTGCGATCGGCGAACAGCGTGAGCGAGGAACCGGCCTGCTCAAACAGCGTCCAGAACACGGTGTTGAACGTGGTCAGCACCATGGCCGCCACCATCATCTCGAATTCGACCCGGTTGCCGGTGCGCCAGGCATAGACCAGGATCGCGGGTACGCCGATCAGGAAACTGGCGAAGAGGATCTTGCCCAGCAGCGGCAGCGCCAGCACATAGGCCAGCAGGCTGGATCCGGCGGCAACCGGCTTGGCATCGAGCAGGTTCTGGAACAGCAGGATAACCGCGCCCACGGCGACCAGGCCGCCGACATAGATGAACGGGGTCAGGTCACGGCCGCGCTGGACCGGTGGCTCGCCGTAACCGGCCAGGCGCCCGCCATCGAACTGGATGAGCATCCAGGCAACCGCCATGCCGATCGCGGCCAACAGGAAGCCGGCCCACCACCCCACGGAATCGGCCAGCCAGGGGCAGAGGATCTGCGAGAACAGCGACCCCAGGTTGATGCCCATGTAGAAGATGGTGAAGCCGGCATCGCGGCGGCGGTCACCCGGGGCGTAGAGTTCGCCCACCACGGTCGCGAGGTTGGGCTTGAAGAACCCGTTGCCCACCGCCACCAGCGACAGGCCGAGCAGCATCAGCAGCACGTAGAACGACGAGCGCGTGCCGCCGGTGGCGAACTGGTCACCCGGCACGGTGCGGGCGACGTGGCCATCGGGCGCGAGCAGCGCCACGCTGCCATCGGCATTGCCCTTGATCAGCAGCTTGCTGCCATCCATGAACACATAGCGCTTTTCCAGGCCCGTGGCGGTAGGACGATCGACGGTGTTCTCAGCCACCACGTCATAGCGCTGGCCAGCGATTTCGGCATGAGGCTTGGCGGTTTCCCCGCCAAAGCACAGCACGAAATAGCCCAGCGACATCATGATCGCGCCGTATTTGACCGAGCGCTTGGAGCCGAGCACGCGATCGGCGATCAGCCCGCCCACCAGCGGGGTGAGATAGACCAGCGCGGCAAAGCCGCCGTAAAGCCCGTTGGTAGTGCTGTCGCTGAACAGGAAGTGCTTGGTGAGGTAGAGCGTGAGCAGCGCCCGCATGCCGTAGAAGCCGAAGCGCTCCCACATTTCGGTGGTGAACAGCCGCGCCAACTGGCGGGGATGGCCGAACCACCCGGTGTCACCATGGGCACTGGTGGACGACGGGGATGAAGGGGGCGTGTTCGCCTCGGTCATGGATGGATGCGCTCCGTGAAAAGCTGCCGGCGGGCGGGGCCGATGAATAGGCAGGGCCGATGGATATGCGACGATCGACGGTTCTGGTGGACGGCTCTTGTCGAGGGAAAAGCAGTCCGGTTGCGGCGGAAACTACCCGGATTGCGCGGTTTGGAAAGGCGCAATTTGCAACCGCGCGCCGCTTTGCAACGAACATGCGCGACAGCGGCAAGCGACTGAATATTCCTTTCTGGAAGCCAAGCCCCACCGAAACAAACCATCGCGGCATGCGTTTTTCGCCACTGACCGCGCCGGTCCAGCCCCACACCGGAGAGAATTTCACCTGGTGGCCGAAAATTGCGCGGTTTTCGGCAAATTTCCCTGCATTTTTTGAACGTTCGATAAGTTGAACACTCGTCCGACATCTGGCACAGTGCAATTTGCGCCGTGACGGGGGTCAATCGGCGCACAAGGGACTTCATACGATGCCGGGGGGCATCGCGGAGGGGGAGTGACATGATACGTTCCGAACTGCTGCAAGCTTTGGCCAAGGACAGCCCGGGCCTTCGCGCCGAAGAGATCGAGCGCGTGGTTGACGTGTTCTTCGACGAAATCGCCGGGCGCCTCGCCGATGGTGGCCGGGTGGAACTGCGCGGCTTTGGCGCCTTTTCCACGCGCGAACGCGATGCGCGCAAGGGCCGCAACCCGCGCACCGGCGAATCCGTCGACGTGCCGGGCAAGCGCGTGCCCTATTTCAAGCCGGGCAAGGAAATGCGCATCCGGCTCAACGCCGAGTGATCCTGCGCGGCTGATACGGTTTGGCGCCGGCGCGGCCCCGCCAAGGGCCACCACGGCGCCAGGGACGCTGCTGCCAAGGGGCACGGTAGCAGCGTTACAGGGGGGGCAGGCAGCGTTTTTGCACGAGACAATGGCGCTGCCTGCCATTCATATCCCGCCAACGCACCACAGCCGGCGCGACCAGGCGACAAGTCCCAAATCTACCAAGTCTAACAGGCAGTCAGGCTCGCGTCCGGCATAGGGACAGCGGGCCTTTTTTGCAGGGGTGCCGCGCCGCCCCCTTGGCGCGCGGCGGCCACCTGCCTATAGCCGCACAAGCCGTGCGGGCGTGGCGAAATTGGTTAGACGCAACGGACTTAAAATCCGTCGGGCTTTGCCCATGCCGGTTCAAGTCCGGCCGCCCGCACCACCATCACCTTCATGCGACAGTGGCACGCCGGCCGGCTTGAGGATCAGGCGCGCGCTTCCTGAACCCCGGCGCTGTTGTGACGCAGCGCCTTGAGCACGGTATCGACGATATGCGGAGCATTGAGCCCGGCCGCGTCATACTGCTTTTCGGGCGCGTCGTGATCCTGGAACACATCGGGCAGGCGCATGGTGCGAATCTTGAGGCCGCTGTCGGTCAGCCCTTCGTCGCTTGCCATGGTCAGCACATGGGCGCCTAGGCCGCCAATCGCGCCTTCCTCGATCGTCACCACCACTTCGTGCGTGGCGATAAGGCGGCGGATCAGCGCATCGTCCAGCGGCTTGACGAAGCGCAGGTCGGCCACCGTGGTGGACAGCCCGCGTGCATCGAGCTGATCTGCGGCCTTGAGCGCTTCGGCCAGGCGCGTGCCGAGCGAGAGGATCGCCACCTTGCTGCCCTCGCGCACGACGCGGCCCTTGCCGATTTCCAGCCGCTCGGGAACGGTGGGCAGCGGCACACCCACGCCATTGCCGCGCGGATAGCGGAAAGCGATCGGGCCGCTGTCATGACAGGCGGCGGTGTGCACCATGTGAACCAGTTCCGCCTCGTCGGCGGCGGCCATCACCACCATGTTGGGCAGGCTGGCCAGATAGGTCACATCGAACGAGCCGGCATGCGTGGCGCCATCGGCGCCGACCAGCCCGGCGCGGTCGATGGCAAAGCGCACCGGCAGGTTCTGGATCGCCACATCGTGCACGACCTGGTCATAGGCGCGCTGCAGGAACGTGGAATAGATCGCGCAGAACGGCCGCATGCCCTGCGCCGCAAGGCCGGCGGCAAACGTCACGGCATGCTGCTCGGCAATGCCGACGTCGAACAGGCGATCGGGAAAGGCCTTGGCAAACTTGTCGAGCCCGGTGCCCGACGGCATTGCCGCGGTGATCGCGCAGACCGTGGGATCGGCCTTGGCCTCGGCCATCAGGGCCTGGGCAAAGACATTGGTGTAGCTGGGCGGGCCACCCGCACTTTTCATCTGTTCGCCGGTGATCACGTCGAACTTCTGCACGCCGTGATACTTGTCGGCCGCTGCCTCGGCCGGGGCATAACCCTTGCCCTTTTGCGTGACGACGTGGACCAGGCACGGCCCTTCGGCCGCATCGCGCACGTTTTCCAGAACCGGGATCAACTGGTCGAGGTTGTGCCCGTCGATCGGCCCGACATAGTAAAAGCCCAGTTCCTCGAACAGGGTGCCGCCCATGGCCATGCCGCGGGCAAATTCGTCGGTCTTCTTGGCCGCATGGTGCAGCGGGCGGGGCAGCTTGCGCGACAGGCGCTTGGCCAGTTCGCGCAGTTCCAGGAACGGGCGCGACGATACCAGCCGCGCGAGGTAGCCCGAGAGGCCGCCGACGGGCGGGGCGATCGACATATCGTTGTCGTTGAGGATCACGATCAGGCGGTTGCCGGCGGCTTCGGCGTTGTTCATCGCCTCGTAGGCCATGCCCGCGCTCATCGCGCCATCACCGATCACCGCGATCGCCTTGCCCGGCTTGCCGGCCAGCTTGTTGGCCACGGCAAAGCCCAGCGCTGCCGAGATCGAGGTCGAGCTGTGCGCGGTACCGAACGGATCGTATTCGCTTTCGCTGCGCTTGGTGAAACCGGAAAGGCCACCGCCCTGGCGCAGGGTGCGGATACGGCTGCGCCGCCCGGTGAGGATCTTGTGCGGATAGGCCTGGTGGCCCACATCCCACACCAGCCGGTCATCGGGGGTGTTGAACACGTAATGGATCGCGGTGGTCAATTCCACCACGCCCAGGCCGGAGCCAAGGTGCCCGCCGGTCTGCCCCACGGCCGAGATCATCTCGGCGCGCAGTTCATCGGCCAGTTGGCGCAATTGACCAGGCGCCAGGCGGCGCAGGTCGGCGGGGGTATCGACGGTGTCGAGCAAAGGCGTGGCCGGGATTTCGGTCATTATCGCGCCTTACACCCCTTGCCGCGCGCTGTCGAGAAAACCCCTATGGTTCGCACCAAGGGGCGTGGAAACAGCAGCTTGGGCCTTGTCGCTGGCCCTCACAACGCCATGTCGAGCGCGTGGAGGGCAAGGCCCACCAGCCCGCCCACCAGCGTGCCGTTGATGCGGATGAACTGCAGATCTCGGCCCACGGCGCCCTCGATCCGCGCGGTCACGGTGCGGGCATCCCAGCGGCGGATGGTTTCCGACACCAGCCGCACGATCTGGCTGCCATAGCGGCTGGCCACGCCCACCAGCGTGCGCCGGGCAAAGCGGTTGACCAGCAGCGCCAGTTGCCGATCGGTTTGCAGGGCGCGGCCCAGGTCTGCCAGGGCCACGCCGATCTGGCCCGACAGCGCGCCATTGCCACCGCCGCGCACCGCCGCCAGCAAGCCGCCGCGCGCGCGCTCCCACAGCGCGTCGAGCCAGTCGGTGAACGCGGGGTTGGCCAGCACTTCGGCCTTCATGCCTTCGACGCGGGCGCGCATCGCGGGGTCTTCGACGAGGTCGTGGGCAAGCTGTTCCAGCCCTTCTACGATCTTCATACGCAACGGGTGATCGGGATGCACTACGGCTTCGGCGAGCAGCTTGTAGATGCCATCGAGAATGGTGTTGGCCAGCCGTTCGTCCAGCTTGACCAGCCGCACCAGGGCATTGGCGCGATCGTGGATCAGGGTGCGCAGCAGCGCCTCGTTGGCTTCCAGGGTCTGCGCCGTCTTGGCCAGCAGCGCCTCGATCAGCGGCAGGTGGCGCCCGTCGGCGATCATCGCCTGCAACATCTGGCCCAGAAGCGGCGCCAGGTCGATCCGGTCTATCTGCTGGCGCAAGGCCTGCTTGGCCATGCCGCCGAGCTTTTCGCGATCGAGCGATTCCAGGATATCGGCCGCCAGGCTGGCGGCACCGGCGGCCAGGCGCCCCTGCTCCCCGCCCTGGCGTGGTGCCGCCAGGAAGGAACCGGCCGCCCCGGCCACGTCCAGCCCGGCCATGCGCCGCGCCACCACCTGGGGGGTGAGGAAATTGGACTGGAGGAAGCCGGCCAGGGAATCGGCGATGCGATCCTTGTTTTCCGGGATGATCGCGGTGTGCGGGATCGGCAGGCCCAGGGGATGGCGGAACAACGCGGTGACGGCAAACCAGTCGGCCAGGCCGCCAACCATCGCCGCCTCGGCAAAGGCGCGCAGATAGCCCCAGCCCGGCGCGGCGCCCGGCGCGGCCAGCATGGTGCGCGCCAGAGCAAACAGCCCGGCCATCACCACCAGCAGGCCGGTGGCGACAAGGCGCGTGGTGCGCGCCCGGTCAACGGGCTGGATCAGGGGCCTTGCAGCGCGGGCCAGACGGCGGGGAGTGATGGTCACTCCGCCGGGAATGCCTCATGCGCGGTGTGGTTCCCGGTTGCAGGGCCGGTGGCAGGGCCGCGCGGGTCCGTTGCGCCAGGCGCCGCAGGACGCGGCTGGGCGGCCAGGAACACGCGGGCAAGCCAAGGTCCCAGCCGCTTTTCAAAGCCGTCAGCCAGGCTGAAACCGGCCGGCACGATCAGCAGCGTGAGCAGGGTGGAGAGCGTGAGGCCGCCGATCACCACCGTGCCCATTGGCGCGCGCCAGCCCGCGTCACCGCCCACCGAAATGGCCGTGGGCACCATGCCGGCGATCATCGCCACGGTGGTCATGATGATCGGCTGCGCGCGCTTGTGCCCGGCCTCGGTAATCGCCTCCAGCTTGCCCTTGCCGGTCGACATTTCCTCGATCGCGAAGTCGATCAGCAGGATCGAGTTCTTGGCGACGATGCCGAACAGCATCAGCACGCCGATGAACACCGGCAGGCTCAGTGCCTGGCCAACCAGGCCCAGCAGCATCAGCCCACCCAGCGGCGCCAGGAACAGCGAGCCCATGTTGACCAGCGGCGAGACAAAGCGGTGATAGAGCAGCACCAGCACCGAGAACACCAGCAGCACGCCAGTGGCGAGCGCGATGAAGAAGTTGGTGAGCATTTCCTGCTGCCAGCGGTCTTCCCCGGCCGGGGCGTTGGACACGCCGGTGGGCAGGTTCTGCATGATTGGCAGCTTGGCAATGGCATCCATCGCCGTGCCCTTGACCACGCCGGGCGGCAGATCGGCGCCCACAAAGATGCGGTGGTTCTGGTTGTAGCGCTGGATCGTCGTCGGGCCCGAGCCAAAGCCGATGCTGGCAACGCGCGCCAGCGGCACCGAGGTGCCCATCGCGGTCTGCACCGGCAGGTTTTCGATGGTCGACAGATCGCGGCGGGAATCGAGCGGCAACTTGACCCGGATCGGTACCTGGCGATCGGACAGCGAGAACTTGGCGCTGTTCATGTCGATTTCGCCCTGGGTGGCGATGCGGATCGTCTGGCTGAGCGCCTGGGTCGTCACGCCGAGCGAGGCGGCCAGATCAAGATGCGGGGTGATGACGATTTCGGGGCGGCGCAAATCGGCGCTGATGCGCGGCGCCACCAGTTGCTTGAGCCCGCTCATCTGCTGCACCAGGGTTTGCGCGGTGCGCTGCAGGAGATCGGGATCGGAGCCCGAGAGCATCACGCTGATCGGCCGGCCCGAGCCGCCACCGCCGCCGCCATTCTGGCTTTGGAACGTGACGCGGGCATCGGCGATCTGCTGCAGGCGCGGGGTCAGTTCGCGCTGGAACTGCAGGCTGGTGCGCGGGCGGTCCTTGCGCAGCGTCATGATGATGCGCCCGCTGCCCTCGGTGATCCGCTCCAGCGCCACTTCGATCTCGGGCTCGTTGCGGATCAGGTTGTACACCTCATCCACCTTGGCGGCCGTCTGGTCGATCGTGGTGCCGGGCACCATTTCCACGTTGATCTGCGAGAAATCGCTATCGGTATCGGGGAAGAACTGCGTGGGAATGACCACGAACATAGCGCCCGTCAGCACCAGCGCGCCAAGGCCAATGCCCATCATCCACAGGCGGTGATCGCGCAGCCGCGCCCGCACGCGGCGGCGCGGATGCAGCGCGCGATAGGCCGCCGCGCGCGTGGTATCGAGCGACCAGCGCAGCACCGCCATATAGCGGTCCATCCACGGGCCTTCGCCATGGGGAATGTCGCGCTGGTCACGCTTGAGGAAATAGGCGGCGACCATCGGCGTGATCATGCGCGCCACCAGCAGCGAGAACAGCACCGCCACCACCACGGTCAGGCCAAAGTTCTTGAAGAACTGGCCCGAGATGCCCGGCATCAGGCCCACGGGAAGGAACACCGCCACGATCGAGAAGGTGGTCGCCACCACCGCCAAGCCGATTTCGTCGGCGGCGTCGATCGCGGCCTGGAACGGCGTCTTGCCCATGCGGATATGCCGCACGATATTCTCGATTTCCACGATCGCATCGTCCACCAGCACGCCCGCCACCAGGCCCAGCGCAAGCAGCGACATGGTGTTGAGCGTAAAGCCCATGAGATGCATCACGGCGAACGTGGGAATGGCCGAGAGCGGAATGGCGATGGCCGACACGAACGTGGCCCGCCAATCGCGCAGGAAGAAGAACACCACGATCACCGCCAGCACCGCGCCTTCGACCATCGAGGACATCGAGGTGTGGTACTGCTGCTTGGTGTAGTTCACGCTGGTGAACAGCTGGGTGAAGCGGATCTTGTGGCCCTGCTCGGCCGAGATCTTGGCCAGTTCCTTGACCGTATCGTCATAGACGCTGACATCGGATTCGCCGCGGGCGCGGGCGATGCTGAACGTGACGACCGGCTTGCCGTTGAACTTGGCGATCGAGGTGATTTCGCTGAAGCTGTCGCGCACGTCGGCGACATCGGACAGGCGGATCACCCGGCCGGCTGCCACGGAAATCTGCGTCTGCCCCAGATCGAAGGCGGACCGCGCGTTGCCGAGCACGCGCACCGACTGGCGCGCACCGGCCACTTCGGCCTTGCCGCCCGCGGCGTTGAGATTGACCTGGCGCAGCGCATTGTTGACCTGCATCGCGGTCACGCCGAACGACTTCATGCGCATGGGATCGAGCGTCACGGCGATTTCACGGGTCACGCCGCCGGCGCGGTGGACCTCGGCCATGCCAGGCACCGCCAGCAGGCGCTTGGCCACGGTATCGTCGACGAACCACGACAGTTGCTCGATTGTCATGTCGTCGGCCGAAACCGCCCAATAGGCGATGGGATCGGACGAGGTTTCGGCCTTGAATACCTGCGGTTCCAGGATGCCGTCGGGCAGGTCGCCACGCACCTGGTCCACCGCGTTCTTCACTTCGGCCACCGCGCCATAGATGTCGGTGCCGATCTTGAACTGCACCATCGTCTGGCTGGAGCCTTCCGACGCGGTGGAGGTGATCGTGTCGACCCCGGCGATAGTGCGCACGGCGCTTTCCACCCGCTGCGTGATCTGGGTCTCGATTTCGGTCGGCGCGGCGCCGGGCTGGCTGATCTGCACGATCACCAGCGGAAACTCGATATCGGGCTGGTCCTGCACCTTCATCAGCATGAATGAGACCAGGCCCGCCAGGGTCAGCCCCAGGAACAGGACGATGGGAACGACCGGGTTGCGGATGGACCAGGCCGAGAGATTGCGAAAGTTCATGGCCGTTTCCCTGGTCCGATCACGGGTGGTCGATCAGTGCGCCGCGGCGGCAGAGCCGGCCGTGACCGGCCGGACCGTATCGCCGGGATTGAGGAAGCCGCCCGCGCGCAGCACCACGCGCTCGTTGCCCGAGAGACCTTCGCGCACGACGATCCCATGCGCGGTAACGTCGCCGATCTTCACCGCGCGGCGCGTCACCTTGTTGGCGCCATCGAGGATATAGACGAAGCTGCCGTTTTCATCGCTGAGGATCGCGGTTTCGGGCAGGACCGGCGCCGTGGTTACGCCGCTGCGGATCGTGGCGCTGGCAAAGCCGCCCGGACGCAGCGCCGGATCATAGCGCAACGCGATGCGGGCAATGCCCTCGCGCGTGGTCGGATCGATCGTGGGAGCCACCTGCCACACCGTGCCGGTAAAGCTTTGCGCCGTGCCGACCGGGGTGATCTGGGCGGTCACGCCCACGTGCATACGCGCCAGATCCACTTCGGCAAGGCGTGCCTGCATTTCCAGTTCGCCATCCTTGGCCATGCGGAACAGCGTGCCGCTGCCCGCGCTGACGATCTGGCCGGGCTCTACCGCGCGGGTCAGCACCAGGCCATCGGCCGGGGCCACGATGTTGAGCCGCGCCGTGCTGGCGCGCAGCTGGCCCAGCGTGGCGCGGGCCACGCGCACCTGCGCCACGGCGGCATCGCGCGTGGCGGTCAGCTGATCGATATCGGCCTTGGAGATAAAGCCCTTGGCCACCAGCTTGAGCGCGCGATCAAGGTTGCTCTGGGCGATGCGGGCGTTGGCTTCCTGCACCTGCACCCCGGCGGCCTGGCTGGCCACCTGCTGCACCTGGACCGAACGATCGACCACGGCCAATACCTGCCCGGCATGAACCCAGGTGCCGGCATCGACCAGCACGCTGCGCACGATACCGCCTTCGCCGGCAATGCCCACGGGCATTTCGCGCTTGGCGGCAATCACGCCGCTGGCCACCACGGTGGCGTCAACGGTCTGCTGGCCCGGCGCCACCACCGTAACGGTCTGAGCCTGGGTGGCGGCATCGGGCGCCTTGGGCCCGCCGGCATCGCGGTGCATCAGCCACCAGGCGAGAGCCAGCAGCACGACCAGCCCCGCGCCGATGGCAAAGGCACGCCGCCGATTGCCACCGGTTGCCGGCACATCGGCCAGGCTGCTCATGTCTTGCGTCTTGTCCAGCAGAATTGCCTCCCCAGCCCAACCGGCAAACGCGTGCCATACGGCACCACGCAGCCCGGGCCACGATCCCCTTTGCCCGCCCCATCCTTGCGCCATGCGCAGCGACAGGCCGGGCGATGTGTTCCCAACGTCGGTCTAACGTAGCGGCCGGTTGCCCGGCTGCCTGTCATCGCGGCCGGCCACCGGCATGGGCCAGCCGCCGGCAACGCCGGTCGCCGGCATGGCCCCCGCCTTCGCCAAGCGCCGCGCATCAAGCGCCACGTTCCGAAGGTTCCTTACCTTGCCAGCATTTACGCAGCTTTTAGCGGGCGCAACGACCAGTTGCAATCACGGCTCGACAAACAACGTCATAACCGAAGTATTTGCGTTTCGCCTCGGCAACGAACCCACCGCTGCGGGGCCGAGACGCCAAAACGGCCGCCCGGGTTGCCCCGGACGGCCGCACCGTGGATGGCGGTGTGGCGCGGGCTGCCAGCCCCGGCGCAAAGCACCGGGCCGGCAAGCCAGCGCGTGATCAATACTTGAGCTGGCGCTCGTAAAGGTCGCGATAGTGCTGGATACGCGTGACCCGCAGGCCCTGCATCCCCGAGCGATCCACCGCGCGTTGCCACGAGGCGAATTCTTCGAGGGTGAGGCCATAGCGTTCGCACGCCTCGTCAATGGTCAGCAACCCACCGTTGACCGCCGCGACCACTTCGGCCTTGCGGCGCACCACCCAGCGGGTGGTGTTGGCGGGGGGCAGGTTATCCAGCGTCAGCGGTTCACCCAAGGGACCAATAACCTGCGCCGGCCTGATTTTCTGATTTTCGATCATGGCACTTCTCGTCGGTCAGCTGAGCCTTTCGGCGGGGGGGACGGCCTGTTTGGCTTCATCACCGTTGTGCTTCCCTCCATTTTGCCATTCACTGAAGAGTTTGGGTTAACGAGATCTTCATGACCTGCCGTGTGTTCACCTGCCTTGTGCAACATCCAGGCTGCGACCCGATGGAAGCTGCCAAGGCCCGTTCCGCCCGGCATCGCCAGTACGGAATCCTGCGACACCCGCCGCAGGTCCTGTGCGGCTTCCAGCCGGGCACAGAATTCGGCCCAGTGCAGCTGGCGCAGCACTCCTGCCGATTCGGCGCCCACCAGGCCGCGCAGATCTTCAAAACCCAAATCCATGGGGCTGACAGTAGCCCGATAGGGATAAGGGAGTGTAAAACCGCCCTTTACAAAAAATTAACCACATGGCCAGCGCACGCCGCCCGTTCCGTGCCATTTTTGCGCTGAAAACCGTGGGAAAAGCGCCTATGGGCGGGCCATGTCGCATTGCATCCCCCCTTCCGCGATCCCCAAACTGGTGCCTGATTTTACCGGCCTGGCCGATCCATTGCCCCTGTTCGATCTGGCCGCCCCGGCCAGCGCGCGGCGCATCGTGGTGGCCATGTCGGGCGGGGTGGACAGCTCGGTAGTGGCCGGGCTGGCGGCTGCCAGCGGCGCCGAAGTCATTGGTATCACGCTGCAACTTTACGATTACGGCGCCGCCACTGGGCGCAAGGGCGCCTGTTGCGCCGGCGATGATATCCGCGATGCCCGCGCCGTGGCCGATCGCCTGGGTATTGCCCACTATGTGTTCGATCACGAATCGCGTTTCCGCGAAGACGTGGTCGAGCGCTTTGCCGACGATTACCTCGCCGGCCGCACGCCGATCCCGTGTATCCGCTGCAACATGGGGCCCAAGTTCACCGATCTTCTGGACATGGCGCGCGAACTGG
Organism: Novosphingobium sp. 1529; assembly: GCF_040544855.1. Classification (NCBI taxonomy): domain Bacteria; kingdom Pseudomonadati; phylum Pseudomonadota; class Alphaproteobacteria; order Sphingomonadales; family Sphingomonadaceae; genus Novosphingobium; species Novosphingobium sp. 1529. The sequence goes on along the minus strand of NZ_JBEPKW010000001.1, from coordinate 281,201 downwards.
GCGCCGATTGCCTGGCGACCGGGCACTATGTTCGCCGAGTGGCGACGCCCGATGGTGCGCAGTTGCACCGCGCCGCCGATCCCGCTCGCGACCAGAGCTATTTTCTTTATGGCACGACGCAGGAACAGCTCGATTTCCTGCGCTTTCCGCTGGGCGGCCTGCCCAAGCCGCAGGTGCGCGCCCTGGCCCAGGCGATGGGCCTGGCGGTTGCCGCCAAGCCCGACAGCCAGGACATCTGCTTCGTGCCCGATGGCGATTACGCCAAGATCGTGCGCAGCGTTCGCCCCGAAGGCGGGCGCCCCGGCACGATCGTCCATGCCCAGAGCGGCGCCGTGCTGGGCCAGCACCAGGGCGTGATCCACTATACCGTGGGCCAGCGGCGTGGCCTGGAAATCGGTGGCCAGCCTGAGCCGCTCTATGTCGTGGGGCTGGACGCGGCCAACGCCCGCGTGCTGGTGGGGCCGCGCCAGTTGCTGGGCGTGGCCGCGGCGCGCGTCATTGAAACCAACCGCATCGGCGCCCTGCCGACCCATGGCACGCCGCTGACCGCCAAGGTGCGCTCGCTGGCCAAGCCGGTGCCGGTCACGCTGGACGGCCCGTTCGGCGATGGCGCCGCCACGACCTTGCGCTTTGCCACACCCGAATATGGCGTGGCGCCGGGCCAGGCGGCGGTGCTCTATGCCGGGGAACGGGTGATCGGCGGCGGCTGGATCGACGGCACCGAAGCGGCCGAGCCGCTGGCTGCGCTGTAACCACGACGGTGCAGGGGTGATCCCCCTGCCCGCGCCTCAATCGCGCCAAGCCTGCAACTGGCAGCCCCAGCCTTCGCGATAGGTGGCGGTCTGCGCGGCGGCGAGCGGAACCGTAGCGGTCACGCTGTGGGTAGTGGCATCCTCCGCCAGCGAGACCGGGAAGCGGCCCTTGGGATTGTCCTTTTCGCAGTCCCCCAGCGCCCTGCCGCCAATATAGCGGCACGAGCAGGCCAGGCGAGCCGCGCGCGCCGCCTCGATTCGCGCGTTGTCGTGCGCCGGGCGCCAGACAAAGGCGACGAATACCGCGCCCACGACAAGGCCGATGATGACGATTGCTGCCAGCCCGCGCCAGGCCCAATGCCCCGCCCGGCGTGGCCCTGGAGACGGAGACGCAGGCGGTTGGCCACCAAAACGGAGCGGATCATTCGGGGATGAAGAAGGCTTGGTGGTTGCCATGTGCATTCGATCTGGTGGAAAGACCGGGCAACCATGCAGAGCGCCCCGCGATTCCGTTTACCCTGTGCCCGCCGGTGGCTGGCCCTTATCGTGCCGGCGGCGCTTGCACCAGTCCTGTTCGCCTGCTCGGCCAGCCAGCCGGCGCAGCAGCCGCTCTCGCCCCAGGCGCTGGCAGCGGTGATCGATGACCCGGGGGTGGAACGCGAAGGCCTGGCCCGCGCGATCGACGCGCTGTTCACCGCCGATGATAGTGCCGGCGCCCAGGGCGCGGGGGAAACCCGCGCGGTGATCGTGATGCGCGCCGGACGCATCGTGGCCGAACGCTATGGCCCCGGCTATCATGAGAATACGCGCTTTGCCGGGGGCGGCATCGCCCGTTCGATCACCGCAGTGATGGTCGGCATGCTGGTTTCCGACGGGCGGCTGCGCCTCAATGAGACGGCGCCGGTGCCGGCCTGGCAGCGGCCGGGCGATCCACGCGGCGAAATCACCCTGCGCCACCTGTTGCAGATGCGATCGGGCCTGCGCGAGGAACCGGGTGACGAGGCCCGCATGCTGTTCGGCCCCGGCCGCGATGACATGGCCGGCGCGGCCGAGGACCAGCCCCTGGCCGCAGAACCGGGCGCGCGGTTCCAGGACGATGCCGCCAGCGGAATCATCCTGGCTGATCTGGCCGCACGCGTCCTTGCCCCGGGTGGAGACGCCGATGCCCGGCGCCGGGCCGTGGCCGATTACCTGCGCACCCGCCTGTTCGAACCGGTGCAGATGCGCGGCATCGTGCCTTCGTACGACGCGCATGGCACGATGAACGGCGGCGCGATGATCGATGCCACGGCACGCGATTTCGCCCGGTTTGGCGAGTTCCTGCGCAACCGTGGCGCGGTGCACGGGGCGCAACTGGTGCCCCGGCAATGGATCGAGTTCATGGCCAGCCCCTCCCCTCGCGAAAAGCAGTATGGGGCCGGAGTCTGGCTCAACCGCACGCCCACCGACAGCGAGCCGCGCCTGTTTCCCGCGCGTGGCCCGCGCGACATGATGGCCGCGCTGGGCGATGGCGGCCAGGCGGTGCTGGTGTCACCCGCGCGCAAGCTGGTGGTGGTGCGGCTGGGCGCCACGCCACGCGACGGCGATGCCGCGCTGATGGGCAAGCTGGGCGATATCGTCGCCCTGTTCCGCTAACGCCCGCCGAGGCCCACCAATTGGCGCGCGTCAGACCCTGGTGCTGATCGCGATCAGGCTGTCTGGCACAGCCGCGGCGGCATTGGCGCCGCGCGGGGTGAAGCGCCCTTGCACCTGGGCGCCCTGCTCGATGGTCAGCGTGTCATAGGTCACATCGCCGTCGATGCGCGCGGTCTTGCCCACGACCAGGTCGGCCACGGTGACCGCACCGTTGACCGTGCCAGCAAGGCGCGCGCTGCGGGCGGTGATCGCGCCGGTGATCACGCTGCTTTCACCCTGGACCAGCGCGGCGCAGGCCACATCGCCATCGACGCGGCCTTCCACATGCAGATCGGCCGCTGCGGTGATATCGCCCCGCACCGCCACGTCTGCACCCAGCACGGAAAACGTGGCTGCACCGAGCGGTGCAGCGCGTTCAGTGCCCACCGTGGCCAGCTTCTTTGAAAACATCGGGCAGGGTCTCCAGGAACGGGCGCGGATCGACCGGGCGATCGTTGATCCGCACTTCGAAGTGCAGGTGCGGGCCGGTGGAGCGGCCCGTGCTGCCGATCCGGCCGATTTCCACGCCGGGCGCCACTCGCTCGCCGGGCCGTGCCTCGATCCGCGACATATGGGCATAGCGGGTGACCAGGCCATGGCCATGATCGACTTCCACGCAATTGCCATAGCCCGAGCGCACCCCGGCAAAGCTGACCACGCCTTGGGCAGCAGCAAAGATCGGCGCGCCGGTCGGGCCCTTGAAATCGAGGCCGGGATGGAAGGCGCCACCGCCGGTGAACGGATCGGCGCGATAGCCAAACCCGCTGGAAATGAAATCGGCGCTGGCCGGCAGGGCATGGGGCAGGCGCGCCAGGCCCTGTTCCAGCGCGGTAAGCCGCGCCATGCTCTGCCCCAGGCGCGCCAGCGCGGGATCGTTGCCGCCCAGCGCGATCAGCGGACCACCCATGGCGCGCCGGCTGGCCGCTGTTCCGCGCAGCGGCGCCACTTGCGCGGGATTGAGGCCGACCCGGCGGATCGCCGTTTCGGCCTGCATCGCGCGCGCATCGGCATACTGCGTGAGCCTGGCCACGAAGGCCGCCTGGCGCATCGCCAGGCGATCGATGCCGGCTGCCATCGGATTGCCCGCCGGCGGCATGTTGAACGACAGCGGCTTGGCCTCCGGCGCAGCAGAAGCATCAGCAGCAGGCAGATCGCCCAACTGGCCCTTGACCAGCGTTTCGATCATCTCTTGCCGGCGTTCCAGATCCTGCAGCGTGCCAGCCACGCCATTGCGCGTGGCAGTGATATGGCGTTCGGCCTCGCTCACGGCCATTTCGCGCTGGCGCAAGGCAGCGGCATGACGCGCGGCGAGGATTTGCCCGGTCAGCATCGTGGCCATCGCCGCCAGCCACAGCAGCAGCGCCAGCACCACCACGCCGGCCACGCCCATCTGCACGCGGCCCGATACGCGGATGAAGCGCACCTGCCCCTGCGCCCGCATGAAGAATTCGCGATCGGGAAACCAGCCGCGCACCCGCGCCGGCAGTACGGTCAGCCAGGCGGTGGCACGGCGCCAGGGTGCGCGCGGCGCAGGCGGCGTGGCCGTGGCGCGCACGGTGTGAATCTCAGCAGGCGGCAAGATGTGTGATTATCCCAAGGCAAGACAGGTGATGAACGATCCTTGGGGCCGGGCGCTTATCGGCGGGAACCGCAGGAGTCGAATCCGGGGGCCGCAGCACGGGGCGGGCCGTGGCGCAAGGACGATGAATCGATTGCAGCCCCTCTCGCGCCCGTGACAGCGCCTGTCACCGATGGTAAGCCCCGCGCCACTATGTCGACCAAGCCCCAGGAAATCGCCATCGAGTCCCCCCAGTTGCTGGTAGAGCAACTGGCCCGGGCCGGCCGTGCCGCGCAAGCCGAACTCGCGCGCATGCCGGCGCCGGCCAAGGAAGCCGCGCTCAAGCTGGCTGCCGCCGCCCTGCGCCGTGCTGCGCCGGAAATCCTGGCGGCCAATGCGATCGACATGGCCAATGGCGCCGCGCGCGGGCTGACCCCGGCGCTGCTCGACCGCCTGCGGCTGGACGAAGCGCGCGTTGCCGGCATTGCCGATGCCGTGGAACAGGTGGCCAGCCTGGCCGATCCGGTCGGGCAGGAGATCGATTCCGCCACGCGCCCCAACGGCATGGTCCTGCGCCGCGTGCGCGTGCCGATCGGCCTCATCGGCATCATCTATGAAAGCCGCCCCAATGTGACGGCCGATGCCGCCGCGCTGTGCGTGCGCTCGGGCAATGCCGCCCTGCTGCGCGGGGGGAGCGAGGCGGTGCATTCCAACCGCGCGATCCACGCCGCATTGGTGGCCGGCCTGGTGGAAGGCGGCGTGCCGGCAGCGGCGGTGCAACTGATGCCCACCCAAGACCGCGCCGCCGTGGGCGCGATGCTTACGGCGGCCGGCCTGATCGACATGATCGTGCCGCGCGGCGGCAAGAGCCTGGTCGCCCGCGTCCAGGCCGATGCCCGCGTGCCGGTGCTGGCCCACCTCGATGGCATCTGCCACACCTTTGTTCACGCGGCAGCCGATCCGGCCATGGCCCAGGCCATCGTGCTCAACGCCAAAATGCGCCGCACCGGCATCTGCGGGGCGATGGAAACCCTGCTGATCGATGCCACCTATCCGGCGGCAGCGGCGCTGATCACCCCGCTGATCGAAGCCGGCTGCGAAGTGCGCGGCGATGCCCGCGCCCGCGCCATCGATCCGCGTATCGTGCCGGCGGCCGACAACGATTGGGATACCGAATACCTCGATGCCGTGCTCTCGGTGGCGGTGGTTGACGGGCTCGACGCGGCGCTCGCGCATATCGCGCGGCATTCCTCGGGCCATACCGATGCGATCATCACTGCCGATGCCGCAGCCGCCGCGCAGTTCCTGGCCCAGGTCGACAGCGCGATCGTCATGCACAATGCCTCCAGCCAGTTTGCCGATGGCGGCGAATTTGGCCTGGGCGCGGAAATCGGCATTGCCACCGGCCGCCTGCACGCGCGCGGCCCGGTCGCGCTGGAAGGGCTGACCACCTACAAGTGGCTGGTCCACGGCAGCGGGCAGGTTCGCCCCTGACACGCGGCGCTCCCCGGCTGACCGGCCTTCTGGGCGGCAGCTTCAATCCGGCACACGGCGGGCACCGCCGGGTGAGCCTGTTTGCGCAGGCCGCATTGGGCCTGGACGAGGTGTGGTGGCTGGTTTCGCCGGGCAATGTCCTCAAGCCTGCCAAGGGCATGGCACCGCTGCCCGCACGCCTTGCCTCGGCGCGGGCAATGGCCCGCCGCGCCCCGATTCGAGTGACCGCGATCGAGCGCGAACTGGGCACCCGTTTTACCATCGACAGCCTGCGCGCCCTGGTGCGGCGATACCCACGCCGGCGCTTTATCTGGTTGATGGGAAGCGATAATCTGGCCCAGTTCCACCGCTGGAAAGACTGGCGCGGCATTGCCCGCACCATGCCGATTGCGGTTATCGCCCGTCCGGGCTATGATGCAGCTGCGATGGCGAGCCCCGCCATGGTATGGCTGCGCCGATGGCGCCGGCGGTGCAGGCAGGAATGTGATGGCGCTCTTTGGTCCGATACGGGGCCAACCGGGGGTGCCGCCCTGATCGCCAGTTTCCCGCATGATCCGATGCAGGGCGTCCCAGCGCTCTCCATCCTGCGGTTCGATCCCGATCGCCGTTCCGCCACGGCCCAGCGCCTGGCAGAGCCTGATTGGGCGGACCGTATTTCCGTGACCGGCCTGCGCGATGGTGTCACCCACCGCCGCATTGTACCGGACCTGCGCGGAAGGAGCGGACGCTGAGCGTCTTGGCCGCCATCCCTGCTTCCCGGCACGCTTTTCCGGTTTTTCGGCTCTCCCGCCGTGCGCCCTGGCGCAAGGCGGCTTTGCCGTTGGATCGGGATGCGCGACCGGGCGTTGCGACCTTAGCCATCTTTCGATCGGAGTTTACCGCAAGCCAATGACCAGTGCCCAACCCCAGCCGGCAGATGCCGGCGCCGCTACCCCGGCCCCTTCTGCCGGCGCTCCTGCCAGCCTGTTCGAACTCGTCCTGCAATCGCTCGATGATGACCAGGCCCAGGACGTGGTGTCGATCCCCCTGGAAGGCAAAAGCTCGATCGCCGATTACATGGTGATCGGCTCGGGCCGCTCCACCCGCCAGGTCGCTGCCATGGCGCAGAAGCTGGCCGAGCGCGTCAAGCAGGCCGGTTATGGCCATGTGCGCATCGAAGGCCTGCCCGCGGCCGACTGGGTGCTGATCGATGCCGGCGACGTGGTCGTCCATCTGTTCCGCCCGGAAGTGCGCAGCTTCTACAACCTGGAACGCATGTGGGGCTTCGGCGACGCCGGCTCTGCCTGACATCGTCCTTCCCCTCCTCTCCAGAGGAGGGGTGAGGAGGGTGGCGGACGCCACCACCACCAACGCCTGAACCGGACGCTCATGCTCCTCCACATCATCGCCCGGGGAAAGATCGGCCGCTCGCCCGAGGCAGAGCTGGTCGATCGCTATGGCAAGCGGGTGACGTGGGGTTTCAAGGTGACCGAGCTTCCCGATCGGGGCGGCGCCTTGCCGCCGGTCACGGCCAATCCCACCCGCACCGTGGTCATGGACGAGCGCGGCAAGCAGCTGACCTCGGCCGAATTTGCCAAGGTGCTGGGCCGCTGGCGCGACGATGGCGTGCGCGAGGCACGCTTCCTGATCGGCGCGGCCGATGGCCATGACGATAGCCTGCGCGACGGGGCCGATCTGCTGATCGCCTTTGGCGCGGCCACCTGGCCACACATGATGGCCCGCGCCATGCTGGCCGAACAGCTGTGGCGCGCCACCAGCATCATTGCCGGCCACCCCTATCACCGCGAGGGATGATGGACGCGCGCCGCTCCCTGCTGCTGGCCACCGCCTTGCTGCTGCCGCTGGCTGCCTGGCAGATCGCCGGGGCCGGCGCCGCGCCCACCTATCAGACCGCCGGCGAAGCCGCTGCCGCCCTCGCCCAGGCGCAGACCGCCCTGGCCCAGGCCCGTGCCCGCGGTGAAAAGCTCGAAGCCCAGGCCCAGGCCGCCACGGCCGCTGCCGACAAGACCGCGCAGGAAGCCGCCGCGATCGCCGCGCGCATCCAGCAATCCGAGGCCGAGATCCGCATCGGCGAGGCGCGCATCGCCCTGATCGACAAGGAACGCGCCGACTTGCGCCTGCGCATGGCCGCGCGGCAGGAGCCGCTAGTGCGGCTGACCGCCGCGCTGCAGTTGTTTGCCCGCCGGCCGCTGGCCTTCAGCCTGCTGCGCGCCGAATCCCTGCGCGATACGGTCTATCTGCGCGCCGTGCTGGAAACCATGGTGCCCGAAGTGCGCCGCCGCACCGCCAGCCTGCGCAGCGCGATCGTGCGTGGCCGGCTGTTGCAGGAACAAGCACGCAGCGAGGCCGCCCGCCTGCGCGCCAGCCAATCGGGCCTGGCCGAGCGGCGCCAGCAACTGGCCGCGCTGGAAAGCCGCCAGCGCATTGCCAGCCGCGCCGCCAACGGCACCGCCGGGCGCGAGGCCGACCATGCCTTGGCCCTGGCCGAACAGACGCGTGACCTTGCCGCCCTGATGCAGCAACTGGGCCGCGACGGGCAGATGCGCGATGTCCTGGCCGGGCTGCCCGGCCCGCTGCAACGCCCCGATCGCCCCGGCGCCGTGCTGATGGTCGAAGATGTCGACCCGCTGCTGCGCACCAGCAGCACGCTGATGTGGATCATGCCCGTTTCCGGGCGGGTGGTCTCGGGCTTTGGCGAAGCGGGGCAGACCGGGCCCAACCAGGGGCTGACCATCGCGCCCGTTCCCTCGGCCCAGATCGTGGCGCCGGCAGCCGGGCGCGTGGCCTTTGCCGGTTCCTATCGCGGCTATGGCCAGATCGTGATCGTCGAGCACGCTGGCGGGTGGACCTCGCTGATCACCGGCCTGGGCCGGATCGACGCGGCCGTGGGCGATCGCGTGGTGCAGGGTTCGCCGCTGGGCATCGCTGCCCCGGCCAGCCCGGTGGTGAGCGTGGAACTGCGCAAGGACGGCGTGCCGGTCAACCCCTTGGCGGCCTTGCGCAATTGATCGCTTGGTGCGGCCCACGCGGCCTGTAACACGCCGCCCACGCACAAACGGGAATCGGGTGCGCTCCATCTGGCATTCAGGCTTGCGGGGCTATACAAGCGGGCGGTCCGGCCCGCGCCGCGGCGCTTGGTTCTTTATCGAAGGTTCGATTGCAAACATGGCAAAACCGCTTGCTTCCCTGCTGCGTGCAACGGCCCTGGTCACGGCCGTAGCGGTTCTGCCCGTGGCCACGGCCGGCCTGGCAGCGGTGGATTCCCGCACCGCGCCGCAGTTCCAGAAGCTCGAGATGATCTATGCCAAGATCAAGGAGAACTATGTCGAGCCGGTGAACGACGACACGCTGATCAAGGGCGCGATCGACGGCATGCTGGCCACGCTCGATCCGCACAGCGCCTATCTCGAAGCGCGCGATTTCGAAAATCTGCGCACCCAGACCGAAGGCGCCTATGGCGGCCTGGGCCTGTCGGTCACGCTCGATGATGGCGCGGTCAAGGTGATCGCCCCGATGAAGGGCACGCCGGGCGACCTCGGCGGGATCAAGGCCGGCGACTATATCACCCACCTCGATGGCAAGCTGATCTATGGCGGCTCGCTTGACGATGCCGTGGACCAGATGCGCGGCGCACCAGGCACCAAGATCAAGCTTACCGTCTATCGCCCCGGCCGCGACGAGCCGCTGGACTTCACGCTGACCCGCGAGGTGATCAAGCTGCGTCCGGTGGAATGGAAGGTAAAGGACAACATCGGCGTCATCGCCGTGTCGAGCTTCAGCGAAAACGTCGGCAGCGAAGTGGCCCAGGCGGTTCAGTCGATTCGCGCCCAGCTGGGCAACAACCTGGCGGGCATCGTGCTCGATCTGCGCGGCAATCCGGGCGGCCTGCTCAACGAAGCGGTCTCGCTGTCGGACGATTTCCTCGACAAGGGCACGATCGTGTCGCAGCGCGGGCGCGATCCGCAGGACAACGACATCTATTCCGCCCATCCCGGCGACGTGGCGCGCGGCCTGCCGATGATCGTGCTGATCGACGAAGGCTCGGCGTCGGCCTCGGAAATCGTGGCAGGCGCGATGCAGGACCAGCACCGCGCGCTGATCATGGGCCAGCGCAGCTTTGGCAAGGGCAGCGTGCAGACGCTGATCCCGCTGGGCAAGGATTCCGCGCTCAAGCTGACCACCGCGCGCTATTACACGCCATCGGGCCGGTCGGTGCAGGAAGGCGGGATCGAGCCGGATATCACCGTGCCGCAGATTTCCGATCCCGACCTGCGCAAGCGCGCGCTGCGGTCCTATCGCGAAAGCGACCTGCGCCGTCACCTGATCAACGAGATCAAGGAAGACAAGGATCTCGAAAAGGACAAGATCGACGATCCGCGCTTCAAGATGACGCCCGAGGAGTTGAAGGCCAAGGGCATCGACGATTTCCAGCTCTATTATGCCGTCCAGACGCTCAAGCGCACCGCGCCCGGCGCGCTGGCTGCGCTGCGCAAGCGCTGATCCGGCCAGGAACCGCGCCATCATGACGATCGACCGCCGCTTTTCCGATGATCTTGCCCTGGCCCATGGCCTGGCCCTGGGCGTGCCGCTGGTCGCCATGGCCACGGCACTGGTGGCCCAATACGGTTTCGGCCTGCCGCCGTGCGAGATGTGCTGGTGGCAACGCTATGGCCACCTGGCGGCGATCGCGCTGGCTATCCTCGCGCTGTTGCGCCGGGGCCGCCCCGAGGCGCGCTGGCTGGTCCTGCTGGCCGCACTCGGCATCCTGTCGAGCGGCCTGATCGGCGCCTTTCACGCCGGTGTGGAATACCACTGGTGGGAAGGCCTCACCACCTGCTCGTCCAGCCATATCGAGGGCGATCCGCTGGCCGCGATCATGGCCGCGCCCCTGGTGCGCTGCGACACCCCGGCCTGGACGCTGATGGGCGTGAGCATGGCCGGTTTCAATTTCCTGTTTTCCACTCCGGCTGCGCTGGCAATCCTGGGATTGCTGGCCAAGGGCCGCGGCAAGGGAGCCTGAAGCGATGTCCCGCCCCGATATTGGTCATCCCGATACTTCCCGCATGATCCGCGTGGACCAGGCCGGCGAATTTGGCGCCACCCGCATCTATGCCGGCCAACTGGCGGTGATGGGCGATCGTGGCCCGGATTCGGCCGAGATCGTCGAAATGGCCCGGCAGGAGGAAGACCACCGCGCCAAGTTCGACGCGATGATCGCCGAGCGCGGCGTGCGCCCCACGGCGCTGCAGCCGGTGTGGTCGGTCGCGGGTTTTGCCCTGGGCGCGGCCACCGCGCTGCTCGGCCCCAAGGCAGCGATGGCCTGCACCGCCGCGATCGAGACCGAGATCGACCGCCACTATACCGAACAGTTGGAGGAACTGGGCGACAGCGATCCCGAACTGGCCGACACCATCCGCCAGTTCCGCGATGATGAGCGTGCCCATCGCGATGCCGCGCTGGCCGCTGGCGCCGAACAGACCCCGGCCTATCCGCTATTGTTCAACGCCATTCGCCTGGGCTGCCGCGCGGCGATCAAGCTATCGGAACGCATCTGACGGAAAGCTGGTGAAAATCCGCGCCTTGCCCGGTGGTGGCACAGGCGCCGGAGACCTTTTCACCGGTCTGCGCGTTGCCCCTTCATCTATCATTCACCGCCCCGTCAGCTTATGATGAGGCGACATTGGGGGCGGCCCGCCCGCCTTTCCACGCGCTGGAGACGAACCGACAATGCGCCTTGCTGCCCACCCCCTGCGCCTGCTGGCCCCGGCCCTGCTGCTGTTTCCCGCGGTCATGCTGGGCGCCACCCCGGCCCAGGCCGCCCGCGCCCGCACGGCCGTGCCCGATGCCCAGCCGGCGGACGATGGCCCGCAGCAGGGCGACGAAAAGGTCAACCAGCTGATCATTTATGGCGATGACCCCTGCCCGGTTTCCACGGCCGAGCAGATCACCGTCTGCGCCCGCAAGGACGAGGCAGAACGCTTCCGCATTCCTGCCCCACTGCGCGACAATCCCAACGATCCCAAGAACCAGACCTGGACCGACCGGGTGAAGGCCTATGAAACCGTGGGCGCGGCCGGGATCAATTCCTGTTCGCCGGTCGGCTCGGGCGGGGCCACCGGCTGCACCGCGCGCCTGATCCACGATGCCTATGCCGAAAAGAAGCAGAGCAGCGACGTGCAGTTCGGCAAGCTGATCGAGGAAGAACGCCAGCGCCGCCTGTCGACGATCGACAAGGACGCGGCCGAGGAACAGGCCCGCGTCGAAACGCTGGAAAAGGAATACGAGGCGCGCCTGGCCCGCGAACGCGATGGCACCCCGGCGCCCACCGCGCCGAAGCCGGGCGAGACCGCTCCCACACAGAACTGATCGCGGGGCAGCGCGGTTCACGCGCTGACCTGGCCTCGAAACGAAAACACCCCAGGCCTTGGCCCGGGGTGTTTTTGCAGGTGGCAGTGGCCGCCGCGAGCGGTTGATCAGCTCAGCGCGATATCGGGCGCGTCTTCCTGCTTCATGCCGACCAGGTGATAGCCGGCGTCGACATGGTGCACTTCACCGGTGACGCCGGCCGAAAGGTCCGACAGGAAATAGAGGCCTGAGCCGCCCACGTCCTCGATCGTGGAGTTGCGGCGCAGCGGCGCGTTCAACTCGTTCCACTTGAGGATATAGCGGAAATCGCCGATGCCGCTGGCAGCCAGGGTCTTGATCGGGCCGGCCGAGATGGCATTGACGCGGATGCCTTGCGGGCCGCAGTCGTTGGCGAGATAGCGCACGCTGGCTTCCAGCGCGGCCTTGGCCACGCCCATCACGTTGTAATGCGGCACGACCTTTTCCGCGCCGTAATAGGTCAGCGTGAGGATCGAGCCGCCGTTGGGCATCATTTCGACCGCGCGCTTGGTCACGGCGACCAGGCTGTAGGCCGAAATGTTCATGGTCATCAGGAAGTTGTCGAGCGTGGTATCGTAATAGCGTCCGCGCAGCTGGCTCTTGTCGGAATAGCCGATCGCGTGGACGACGAAATCGATCGTGTCCCAGCGCGCCTTGAGTTCATCGAACGCCGCATCGAGCGCGGCCATGTCCGACACGTCGCAATCGATCAGGAAATCGCTGTCCAGGCTTGCCGCCAGCGGCCGCACGCGCTTGGCCAGCGCCTCGCCCTGGTACGAGAAGGCGAGTTCGGCCCCCTGTTCGTGCAACTGGCGGGCAATGCCCCAGGCCAGAGACTTGTCATTGGCGAGGCCCATGATCAGGCCGCGCTTTCCCTTCATCAATCCGGTCATGCGCCCTCGTACGCTCCTGCACCTTCGGGCCATGATCTGTTCAGGCGTTCCATCAGGAATGGCGCTGAACGGACCTTGGCCAACCGGGTCTTCATTCTGGTTTGGTCGCGCCAGCCTGGCGAATGGCCCGCGCGCGATTATCTACCTGGCCCAGCATGTCTTGCTCCTCCGGTGTTTCGGCGAGCGCGGCATTGAGTTCGGCACCTATTACCATCCCTATGCCGACCAGCCAGAAAAAGAAAAGAGCGATCATCACCCCGGCGAGGCTGCCATAGGTCAGATCATACGAGAAAACCGAAGCGAGGAGTTTGGGCAACAGGATGGAAACGCCCAGCCACCACGAGGAGACGAACAGCGCGCCGGGCCACTTGGGATAGCGATTCGAACGATAGGCGCTGGGCGTAAGCGACAGGAACAGCAGCCACAGCGCGCCGAACAGCACCAGCGTGGGCAGGAAGCGCCCGGCTGCCAGTCCATCGACCCAGGCGCCGAACTGCGGCAGGCGCGCCACGATCACTTCCTGCGCGGCGCCGATCGCCACCTGCGCCAGGATCGAGACGAGAATCAGCACGACCGAGGCGATGATCAACCCGGTGGACATCAGGCGATAGCGCCAGAACGCATGCTCCCACTGCGTGCCATAGGCGCGGCGCAGGATATCACGGATGGTTTCGACCAGGCTGCTGACCGTCCACAGCCCGACCAGGCCGCCGATCCACAGCAGATGCCCGGTGCGCGCCTCTACGGCGGCACGGGCCACCGGTTCGATCGTGGTTGCCACCACGCGCGGCAGGGCCATCAGCACGGTGTTGATCGCGGCCGTGCGCTGGCTCGTCTCACCGATCAGCGAAAACAGCGCCGCCCCGGTGATGAAGAACGGAAACAGCGCGATCAGCACCATGTAGGCGAAATTGCCGGCATGGATGAAACCGTCGTTGATCACCCCGGTCCACACCCGCTTGAGCAGTTCATAGGCGCGGGCACCGGGGCGCAACTCGTCGCGCACCTCGTTGAATTCTGCGCGGAGGCGGTGGTGCAGGGCGGCGCGGCGCCGCGCCTCGGGCGAAAGATCGGGCACGAGCGGCTTGGCGCCCTGCGGCATGCCGGGCACCTGATCGGCGTAATCAGGATCGATTTCGTTGTTCATCAAGTGCGTAATGCACAAAGGCGCTGCCTGGCTCCCGCCCTTGGGGCCGGCAGCGCCCGCACCAGCGGTCAGACGCCCAGGCGGGCGCGGGGATTGCGCGTATCGTGCCAGCCGGCCAGCCGCGCCTTGAGATCGGCATCATCGGCCGGCAGATCGATCTGCAAGGTCACCAGTTGGTCACCCCGCTCGCCGTCCTTGCGCGAGAATCCCTTGCCCTTGAGCCGCAGGGTGCGACCGCTGCTGCTGCCCGGCGCCACGGTGAGCATGACCGCACCATCGACGGTGGGCACCTTCACCTTGGCCCCGCCAACCGCCTCTTCCAGGGTGATCGGCAGATCGAGGCGGATGTTGTCGCCATCGCGCACGAAGAACGGATGGGGCGCGATCTCGATCGTGACCAGTGCATCGCCCGCGCCGCCCGGGCCGGGTTCGCCCTTGCCGGCCAGCCGCATCTGCTGCCCGGATTCGACGCCGGCAGGCAGCTTCAGCTCGATCGTGCTGCCCGAAGACAACGTGACCCGCTGCGCCGCGCGCGCTGCCGCTTCCACGAAAGGCACCTGCAGGCGATAGCTGACATTGGCGCCCTTTGGCGGGGGAGGCCGCCGGCCCCCGCCAAACCCGCCGAAGCCGCCGCCTGCGCTGCCACCGCCCATGCCGCCGCGCCCACCGAACAGGCCCTCGAACAGGTCCGAGAGGTCTGGCCCGTCGCCGCTTTCAAAGCCGCCATCGTGGCGAAAGCCGCCTTGCCCGCCGCGAAAACCGCCCGCGCCGCCGCCGAACCCGCCGCCAAAGGGCATGGCCGGGTTGCCATCGGCATCGATCTCGCCACGGTCGAACTTGGCCCGCTTGTCCTTGTCGGACAGCAGGTCATAGGCGCGCGTCACTTCGGCAAAGCGCTCGGACGCCTTGGGATTGTCCTTGTTGTGATCGGGGTGCAGCTCCTTGGCGAGCTTGCGATAGGCCGATTTCACGTCCTTTTCGCTCGCACTGCGCGCCACACCGAGAATGGAATAAGGGTCTGCTGCCATGGTGACCTAGCTAGGGATAGGGGCGCTTGCCCGCAAGGCTCGCTTTCAAGATGATAGCTTGGCGGTTACACGGCATTGACCCAAGTCATCGCGGGAATGGATGCATGGCTTCCATACTGCCCGCCTCCGATGCCGCAGACAGGACCATTGCCCGTGACCGAACAGACCGCCTTTGAACCGGGCCAGGACGCCATTCCCCACGGCGATCCCTTTGCCATCTTCGAAGACTGGTTCGCCGCCGCCAAGGCCAGCGAACCCAACGATCCCAATGCCATGGCCCTGGCCACGGCCACGCCCGACGGCGCGCCATCGCTGCGCATGGTGCTGCTCAAGGGCCATGGCGCCGATCTGGGACCAGCCTTCGGCGGGGCCGGCGGCTTTGTGTTCTATACCAATTTCCACAGCCGCAAGGGTGGCGAACTGGCCGCCAATCGCCAGGTCGCACTGCTGTTCCACTGGAAAAGCCTGCGCCGCCAGGTGCGCATTGAAGGGCCGGTGGTGGAAGTGAGCCCGCAGGCCGCCGATGCCTATTTCGCCAGCCGCCATCCCGAATCGCGCCTGGGCTCGGCCGCGTCGGACCAGTCGCGCGTGCTGCCCTCGCGCCAGGTCTATCTCGATCGCGTGGCCGCCTTGCGGGCGCAATATCCCGACGGGAACGTGCCCCGTCCGGCGCACTGGTCGGGCTATCGGGTAGAGCCGCGCGCCATCGAGTTCTGGCAGGACCGCGATTATCGCCTGCACGAACGCCGCCGCTTCGTGGCCGATGGAAACGGCGGCTGGACCAGCAACCTGCTTTATCCGTAAAGGGGCGGGATGACCCAGACTGCCCCCGCCCCTGCCCCTACCCCTGGCCCCGCCACCGCCACCCACGCAGACCTCAATCGCCGCGCGGCCATGGCCAGCAGTGCGGTGGCGCTCCTGCTGCTCGGGCTCAAGGGCTGGGCGGTGGTGCAATCGGGCTCGCTCGCCATGCTGGGCAGCCTGGCCGATACCGCGCTCGATCTGGTGGCGAGCCTGGCCACGCTGCTGGGCGTGTGGATCGCGGCCATGCCCGACGATCACAACCACCGCTTCGGCCATGGCAAGGCCGAGGCACTGGCGGCGCTGTTCCAGGTCATCCTGATCTCGTTTTCGGCGCTCGGCCTCGCGTGGCGCGCGGTGACGCAGTTCCTGGCCGGCGCCCCGGCGATCGAGGCCGAATCGGGCATCGTCGTCTCGGTGATCGCGATGGGCGCAACGATCGCCCTGCTCGCCTACCAGCGCATGGTCATCGCGCGCACCGGCAGCCTGGCGATCAGCACCGACAACGTACACTACAAGTCAGACCTGCTGCTCAACCTGGCGGTGATCGCCGCGCTGGTGATCGAGCATTACCTGCATCTTGCCGGCACCGACGCGGTCTTTGCCTTTGGCATCGCGCTCTGGCTGGCGTGGGGTGCCTGGAACGCCTCGCAAGAGGCCGTCGATCAGCTGATGGACCACGAATGGCCGATCGAAAAGCGCGAGCGCTTTCTCGAAGTGGTTGCCCAGCATCCCGAGCTCAAGGGCCTGCACGACCTACGCACCCGCACCAGCGGCAACCGCGATTTCGTGCAGTTCCACGTCTGGGTCGATGGCACGATGACCGTGGCCCAGGCCCACCGCGTGATGGACGAGATCGAGGCGCAGCTGATGGCCGAATTCCCCGGCGTGGAAGTGCTGATCCATCCCGATCCCGAAGGCCACGTCGATGAAGCGGGTCTGGGTGCAACTGATCTGCTGGCGCCCGGTCCCAACGGCGAAAGCCCCGCCCTGGCGGTTCAAGGTGGGCCAACCGAGGGATGACGCGCTTCTCCCCCTCCTCTTCAGAGGAGGGGGCCGGGGGGTGGTGGAAATCTGGCACGGTATTTTTCGTAAAATCAAATGTTTGCCCTGTTCCTCGCACCACCCCCAACCCCCTCCTCTGAAGAGGAGGGGGCTTTTCTTTAACCATGCCGTGGTATGGCGCTTGGCATGGGGCAGACATTGCATCGGGCTTGGGCTTGGCTGGCGGAGGGGCGCCGCACGGTGATCGTGCTGTTTGCGCTGGCGCTGGGCTTGCGCGCATTGGCGATTCTGGCGGCGGTGGAGCCGACATCGGACGCCGCCTGGTATTTTTCGCGCGCGGCGATGCTGGCGCAGGGCCGTGGCTATCTGGGCGATCATGGCGCGCCCACCGCCTATTGGCCGCCGGGCTGGCCGCTGGCGCTCAGCCTGGTCTTGCGCATCTCCGGCCCGTCGATCTGGGCGGTCGGCCTATTCAATTTGGCGCTCTCGGCGGCAGCGGGCTGGTTCACGCTCGATCTCGGGCGGCGGCTGGGTGGCAGCGAGGCGGCGGGGCGCATCGCGCTGCTGCTCTGGGCGGTCTATCCCAACGCCGTGCTCTATGTGCCGCTGGCGCTGACCGAGGTGTTCTATACCACGCTGCTGCTGGCGCTGTGCTGGATCGTGGTGGCGCGCAGCGGGTGGGGCTGGACGATCCTCGCGGGTATGGTGCTGGGCCTCGCCACGCTGGTCAAGGCACAAAGCCTGATCCTGGCGCCGCTGCTGCTGGGTATCGCCTGGCTGCGCGCGCCGGCCTTGCGGCAGCGGCTGCCCGGCATTGTCGGCCAGGGCCTGGTGATCGGCGCCGCCGCCCTGCTGGTGATCACGCCATGGACCGTGCGCAACCATCGCGCGCTGGGCGCCTGGGTGTTTGTTTCCACCAACGGCGGCATCACCCTGCTGACCGGCAACAACGATAGCGCGCGCGGCACGTTCACCCCCGATGACGCGGTGGTCAAGGCGCTCGACGCCCGTACCGACCTGTCGGAACTGGCCTATGATGCGCAGGCCAAGGCACTGGGCATGGCCTGGATCAAGGCCCACCCGGCGCGCTTCATCGCGCTGATGCCGGCCAAGTTCGTGCGCCTGTGGGGCCCGGATGGCGAAGGGCAGTGGGCCTATGAAACCGGCTCCTGGGCCTTTGCCGCTGCGCCGCACGCTTTCTTGGCGCTGCGCCTGGCCAACCAGGCCTGGTACTGGGCGCTGCTCGCGCTGTTCGTGGCGGCTTTTCCGGTGATGATCCGCGCCCGCCGCCGCGCCGGCCTTGGCCTGGTCGACTGGTGGCTGCTGCCCTATGGCATTGCCGCCTATCCCAGCCTGATCGCCGTGGTCTTTTCCGGGCAATCGCGCTTTCACTATCCGGCGATGCCGTTCGTGTGCATCATGGCCGCCTGGCTGATCGCGCGCCTGCTGCTGGCGCGTGACAGAGCCGCCGCGCTGCGCTAAAGGCGCTGGCCATGCACCCGGCGGTTTGCCTTTGCACGCTCACTACCACCACCCCGGCTTGCCGGGGGTGGAATCGCCTGCGCGCCTGACCGGCGCCCGCGCGAAGCCACCGCCCCGGTTCGGGCGGAATGGCATCTTCCTCCCGGATCACGCGAAACCCCAGATGCCGCCCCTTTTTCCGCCGCGGCACTTGTGCCATGGCCCGCGCCATATCCCGTAAGAGAGATCCGATGTCAGACCTGCTCAAGATCACCCTGCCCGATGGCTCGCTGCGCGAAGTGGCGCCGGGCACCACGCCGGCCGATATTGCCGCCGCGATCGGCCCCGGCCTGGCCAAGGCCGCGATCGGTGCGCGCGTGAACGGCGAGCTGTTCGACATCACCCGCCCGTTCGAAGGCGACGCACAGCTGGCACTGGTCACCGCGCGCGACGAGGCCGACGCGCTGGAACTGGTGCGGCACGACTATGCCCACGTCCTGGCTGAAGCGGTGCAGGCGCTGTTCCCCGGCACCCAGATCACCTTCGGCCCGGCCACGGACGATGGGTTCTATTACGATTTCGCGCCGGTCCGCCCGTTCACCGAGGAAGACCTGCCGGCGATCGAGGCGCAGATGCGCAAGATCATCGCCGCCGACAAGCCGCTGCGCCGCGAGGCCTGGAGCCGCGCAGACCTGATCGCCCGCTGGACCGAGCAGGGCGAAACGTTCAAGGCGCAATGGGCCGCCGAACTGCCTGAGGGCGAGGAACTGACGGTCTACTGGTCTGGCAACGACTGGCTCGATATGTGCCGTGGCCCGCACCTGGCCTCCACCGGCAAGCTCGATCCCAATGCTTTCAAGCTGACGCGGGTTTCGGGCGCCTATTGGCGCGGCGACCAGAAGAACGCGATGCTCAGCCGCATCTATGGCACCGGCTGGCTCAACAAGAAGCAGCTTGATGCGCATCTGCATCGCCTGGAGGAAGCCGCCAAGCGCGACCACCGCAAGCTGGGCGCGGAGATGGACCTGTTCCACCTTCAGGCCGAAGCGCACGGCTCGGTGTTCTGGCACCCCAAGGGCTATCGCATCTGGCGCGAGCTGGAAGCCTATATGCGCCGCGCGATCGACGGTGCCGGCTATCGCGAGGTCAAGACCCCGCAGGTGATGGACGCGCGCCAGTGGGAACAGTCCGGCCACTGGGGCAAATATCGCGAAAACATGTTCGTGATCCCCGACGAGGTGCCCAACACCGACGATGAGGGCCCGGTGATCAGCGGCGAGGCCGACTGGATGGCCCTCAAGCCGATGAACTGCCCGGCGCACGTGCTGATCTTCCGCCAGGGCCTCAAGTCCTATCGCGAGCTGCCGCTGCGCCTTTATGAAAACGGCTGCTGCCACCGCAACGAGCCGCATGGCGCGCTGCACGGGCTGATGCGCGTGCGCCAGTTCACCCAGGACGACGCGCATATCTTCTGCCGCGAAGACCAGATCGTGGACGAAGTGCGTGCGTTCTGCGAACTGGCCGACCGCATCTACAAGGACTTCGGCTTTACTTATTCGATCAAGCTCGCCCTGCGCCCGGAAAAGCGCTTTGGCAGCGAAGAGATGTGGGACA
This sequence comes from Novosphingobium sp. 1529, assembly GCF_040544855.1. Taxonomy (NCBI): domain Bacteria; kingdom Pseudomonadati; phylum Pseudomonadota; class Alphaproteobacteria; order Sphingomonadales; family Sphingomonadaceae; genus Novosphingobium; species Novosphingobium sp. 1529. The sequence goes on along the minus strand of NZ_JBEPKW010000001.1, from coordinate 261,390 downwards.
AGGCCGAGGCCGAACTGCGCGATGCGGTCGCCACCGCCGGCCTCGCCACGCCCGAATATGGCTGGGAAGAACTACCCGGTGAAGGCGCGTTCTATGCGCCCAAGCTGGAATGGCACCTGACCGACGCGATCGGCCGCACCTGGCAGGTCGGCACGATCCAGTCTGACCGCGTGCTGCCCGAACGGCTCGACGCCGGCTACATCGCCGAAGATGGCGAGCGCCATCGCCCGGTCATGCTGCACCGCGCGATCTTCGGTTCGTATGAACGCTTCATCGGCATCTTGATCGAGCATTTCGCCGGCAAGCTGCCCACCTGGCTGGCGCCGACGCAGGCGGTGGTCGCCACCATCGTGTCGGACGCCGATGGTTATGCCGTGGAAGCGACCGAGGCGCTGCGCGCCGCCGGCATCCGCGTGGAGAGCGACACCCGCAACGAAAAGATCAACTACAAGGTGCGTGAGCACTCGCTGCAAAAGGTGCCGTACCTGCTGGTGGTGGGCAAGCGCGAGGCCGAGGAAGGCACCGTGGCAATCCGCCGCCTGGGCGAACAGGCACAGCAGGTCTTGCCGCTGGCCGAGGCCATCGCCCTGATCAAGCAGGATGCCCTGGCGCCCGACCTGCGCGGCTGACGCGCCAGCCAGGCACCAAACATAACGGAAAAAGGGCGCGTCGGCTTGGCCGGCGCGCCCTTTTTCATGGGCATGGCCAGAGCCTTATTGCAGGGTTACCGCGCCATCATCGGAATCGCGGCGGCCAAAGAACTGCATCAGCTGGATCAGCAGTTCGCACCGCGTCGCCAGGTTTGGCGCTTCGAGCAGGGCCTGCTTGGCCGCCACGTCGAACGGGGCGATCTGCGACACGCCGTTGATCAGCGACTGGTCATCCAGCCGCGCCACCGAATCCCAATCCACGGCATAGCCCTGGGCATCGGCAAACGTGCGCGCCTCGCGCTCGAAGCCGGCGCGCTCCACCGCGCTCAGCGCTTCGCCCAGGTCATCGCTGAGGAGTTCGGCCTCCACCTGGCGGAACGGGGTTTTGGCATCGAGTTCGCGCAGCACGCGAAAGCGCGCGATGCCCGAGAGGACGATGTTGTAGCGTCCGTCTTCCAGCGCCTCGACATCCTCGATCTTGCCCACGCAGCCCACCTGAAACAGCGGCGCGCCATCGTTCGCCGACTGGGGCTGGATCATGGCGATGCGGCGATCACGCGCCAGGGCATCAGACACCATGGCGCGATAGCGCGGCTCGAAGATGTGCAGCGGCAGTTGCAGGCCGGGAAAGAGCAGCGCGCCCGACAGCGGGAAGATCGAAAGCCTGACCGTGCCGATCGCGCCGCCCATCGCCATCACCCGAACAGCACGGTGGACAGCTTGCGGCGGGTGCGTGCCACCCACGGGTCTTCCAGGCCGATCGCCTCGAAGATCTGCAGCAGGCGGGCGCGCGCGGCGCCATCGTTCCAGGCGCGATCGGCCGCCACCATGGCCAGCAGCGTATCGGCCGCGCCATCGCGGTCACCAGCGGCAAACAGGCCATTGGCCAGCGCCAGTCGCGCGTCCATGTCATCAGGCGCGGCGGCCACGGCGGCACGCAGGGTGGCCAGTTCGCCTTCCTCGGGCGCGTCTTCGGCCAGGGCCAAGGCCGCGCGGGCCTGGTCCAGCGCATGATCGGCCGCCAGCGCGGGATCGAGCGATTCGAGCACCTGCACGGCTTCGTCCTTGTGCCCGGCGAGCAGCAGGGCGCGGATCAGGCCGGCGTGGGCCGCGGCATTGTCGGGCGCGATTTCCACGATCTGGGCAAACACGCTGGCGGCACGCTCACCATCACCTTCGCCCAGGATTTCCTCGCCCATCGCCAAAAGCGGCGTCACGTCCTGCGGCGCTTCCTCGCCCAGGGCGCCGGGCTGCACCGGCAGCTGCGCCAGGATCTGGTCGAGATACTGCTTGAGCTGCGATTCGCCGCGCGCCTGGGTAAGGTCGGCCACCGGCTGCCCCTGGAACATGGCATAGACCGTGGGGATCGAGCGCACCTGGAACTGGGCCGCGATGAACTGCTCTTCATCGACATTGACCTTGGCCAGCACCACCCCCTTGTCGGCATATTCGGCCGCCACCTTTTCCAGCACCGGGGTGAGCGCTTTGCACGGGCCGCACCATTCCGCCCAGAAATCGAGGATGACGAGCTTGGTCATCGAAGGTTCGACGACAGTCTTGCGGAAGCGGTCCACCGCCTTCTGTTCGTCGAGGTTGAGGCCCAGGCTTGCCACTATGCGTCTCCACTTCCATGCGGTCCGGTGCAGCGCCGCGCGGGCACTGCTGCGGTCACCATGTGGGAAAGCCTGGCGGTTCGGCAAGGGGCAGTGCAGCAAGAGCTGCGAATCTGCACCAAGGCCAGCCAGTGTAGCATCGCCATCCACAGCTGCATCCACAGGGCGCGCCGGGTTTGTCTGGAAAAATGCAACTTTGCTGTTGCGCCGCCCCCAATCCCCCGTTATTGGCCCGCCTCACCCCAGCGGGATGGCCCTTGCGGCCCCCCACTGAAAACGCCAGAGCGGGCGTAGCTCAGGGGTAGAGCACAACCTTGCCAAGGTTGGGGTCGAGGGTTCGAATCCCTTCGCCCGCTCCAGTTTTCAAGACCTGCACGGCCGGCTTCCGGCCCGCGCAAACGCCGAGCGGGCGTAGCTCAGGGGTAGAGCACAACCTTGCCAAGGTTGGGGTCGAGGGTTCGAATCCCTTCGCCCGCTCCAGTTTGCCCATGCGTGGCATATTCCAACAGCGATGGCCCAAGATTTCGGGGAACCCTCGAGTCTTCTTGTTGGCCCTACGCGCAACAGCGCTTCGGGCGGGGTTCGAATCCCTTCGCCTGCTCCAGTTTGCCTTTTCCACCACAGCATTGGCCGCCGCGCTTTGGTCGCGGTTCCCGCGCCGGCCATCAAGCGGGACCCCGGGTCGAGCCCGGGGTGACGATGTGCTGGAATGTCCTAACCCAGCGCCACCCACCACTTATTCGTCACCCCGGGCTTGACCCGGGGTCCCGCTGCCTTTGAGGCACCTCTTGCCGGTCCAGGCGATCGCGCCCATAGCTTGGCGCTATGGACAAGCGCCCCAGCATCGATCCGCGTGCCTTGCTCACATTTCGCACGGTATGCCGCGAAGGCTCGATCTCGGCAGCGGCGCGCGTGCTCAACATTGCCCAGCCGTCGGTATCGGCCGCCATCGCCCAGTTGGAAGCGCGGCTGGGGGTGCAATTGTTCGAACGCCGCCAGACGGGGGTGCGCCCCACCGCGCAAGGTGCCCTGCTGGCCGAGCGGGCCGAGGCGATGCACCATGTGCTGATCGGCGCACAGGAGGAACTGGACAATCTGTCGCGCGGGCTGGCTGGCCCCTTGCGCATCGGCGGCACGCCCGGCGCGCTGGTCAGCCTGCTGCCCTTCGTGATCGGCCGGCTGGAAGCGCGCATCGGCCCTTGCGCGCTGAGCGTGGTGGAACGGCCTGACGGCGTGCTGATCGACCTATTGCGCCAGCGCCAGATCGATCTGGCCTTCGTCACCACCGAGATGGAGGCCCCGCCACCCGACATTGCCGAGCGCACCTTTGCCCGTGATCCCTTTGCCCTGATCGTCGGGCGACGCCACGACGCCCTGCCCTCGGCCGTGTCGCTGCGCGAGGTGGCCGGCCTGCCCTGGGTGCTGCCGGAGGCACAAGGCGCGTTCCGCCGCCAGGTCGATGCCCTGTTCATCGCCGCGCAGGCGCCAGTACCCGCCAACGTGGTGCGCTGCGATTCGCTGCTGACCACCAAGGCGATCGTGCGGATGAGCGACCGCATCACCGTGCTGCCGCGCCAAGTGGCCGCTTCAGAGCTGTCGATCGGGGTGCTACGTGGCATCGAGATTCGCGAGGCAGCGTTCCAGCGCAGCATCGGCGTGCGCCTGCGCCAGGGTGAGCAACCTTCCATCGCCGCCCAGGCCCTGCTCGACGTAATGGCATCCAAGTATAGTCCTGAGCTATAGCAGGATAGAGAGATAGTATTTTCCACCGATAGGCATCGCGCGCACATAGGCGTCCAGCGTGCCCAGGCCACCCCGGAGCCAGGCCAGCGCGGGAGAGCAAGCGATGCGGACCCTTATCCGCGATGTCAGGATTTTCGATGGGAGTGGCAGCGCTCCTTATGCCGGCAGCGTGCTGGTGGATGGCGAACACATCGCCCACGTGGCCCAAGGTGCCGATGCGCTGGATGGCGCAGCCCATGACCAGCGGATCGAGGGCGCTGGCCGCACGCTGATGCCCGGCATGGTCGACGCGCATACCCATCTGACCTGGGGCTCCTCGATCGAGAAGATCTATCACCAGTTCATCCTGCCGCCCGAGGAACTGAAAGTGGCAGCCTGGCGCAACGCGCGCGTGCTGCTCGACCAGGGCTTTACCAGCCTCTATTCGGCCGGCGCGCTGGTCGACGGGATCGAGCCGGAACTGGCCGCGGCCATCGCCGCGGGGGAAACCCCTGGCCCGCGCTATGTGCCCTCCACCATCGAGCGCAGCCCCGAAGGCGACGAAGGCGTCGACACCGGCAACGTGTTCAACGGCCGCGGCCCCGACGCGATGCGCGCCTTCGTGGCCTATTGCGCTGACCAAGGCGTCAAGTCGATCAAGCTGGTGGTGTCGGGCGAAGACGCGCTCAAGCCGGGCACCGCGCAACACGTGCTCTATACCGAAGCGGAAATGGTCGCCGCTGGCGAGGCCTGCCGCGAAGCCGGCCTGTGGATCGCAGCCCATGCCTATTATCCCGAGGCGATCGGCCTGGCGCTCGATGCCGGGGCGCGGGTGATCTATCACGCCTCTTACGCCGATGACGCAGCCGTGGCGCGCATGATCGCGGCCAAGGACACCACGTTCTATGCCCCGGGTCCGGGTGTTTCGGTGGGTGCGCTGGAAGCCAGCCCGCCCCCGCATATCGACATGAGCGCGATGAAAGCCAGCGCTGCCGAGCGGCTGGAGCGTGAACGGGCCCTGGTGCCCGCGCTCAAGGCGGCAGGGGTCAAGGTGCTGATCGGCGGGGACTATGGCTTCCCGTTCAATCCCAACGGCCGCAATGCCCGCGATCTGGCGCATTTCGTGGAATACTATGGCTATACCCCGGCCGAGGCGCTGGTGGCAGCCACGCGTCTGGGTGGTGAGCTGATGGGCCTGGCCGTGGGCGAGGTGCGCGAAGGCTTTCTGGCCGATCTGCTGCTGGTCGATGGCGATCCCACGCAGGACGTGGCGATCATGCAGGACGCCGCCCGCCTGGCCATGATCATGAAGGGCGGCGCCGTGTACAAGGCGCCCGCCGCTGCCGAGGCCGCGTAAATGACCGAGCGTTGCGATGTGGCGGTGATCGGCTGCGGACCGGTGGGGGCACTCGCGGCCAACCTGCTGGGCCGCGCGGGGCTGCGCGTGGTGGTTCTGGAAAAGGAACTGGACCACTATCCGCTGCCGCGCGCGGTGCATCTCGACCACGAGATGATGCGCCTGTTCCAGACCGCCGGGGTGATCGATCGGGTGCTGCCCGACATGGTCGCCACCGATGGCCACCTGCACGTGGGCGCCGATCACGGCGTGATCCGCTACATGGGCACGGTGGGCAAGCCCAAGCCGTTTGGCTGGTCCAACGACTATTTCTTCTATCAGCCCGAACTGGAAGCGCACCTGCGCGCCGCCTTTGCCGAAAACGGCGCGATCACACTGCGCCTGGGCGCCACGTTCACCGCGCTGGACCAGCACGATGACAGCGTGACCGTGCAGTTCGAAACCGATGGCGCCCCGCAGGCGCTGACTGCGCGCTGGGTCATCGCCGCCGATGGCGCGCGCAGCCCGGTGCGCAAGGCGCTGCGCATCGCGCTGGATGATCTTCAGTTCGAGGAGCCCTGGCTCGTCGTCGATGCCGAGGTCGAAGGCCCGGTCACGTTCCCGGCGATCAGCGGGGTGCCGGCCGATGCCGATCTGCAGCGCCTGTCGGTGATGATGTGCGATCCGGCGCGCCCCGCCACGGTGGTGCCCGGCCGCGGCAACCACCGCCGCTGGGAATTCATGCTGCTGCCCGGCGAAGACGACCAGGCAATGATGCAGCCCGAACAGGTTGGCGCGCTGGTCGGCGCGTGGATGAAGGACGTGCCGCACACCATCGTGCGCGCCGCCACCTATCGCTTTCATGGCCTGGTGGCCGAGCGCTGGCAGGCCGGCAACGTGTTCCTGGCAGGTGATGCCGCGCACCAGACGCCGCCGTTCTTTGGCCAGGGCATGTGCCATGGCCTGCGCGATGTGGCCAATCTGGCGTGGAAGATGGACGCGATCGTCAACCATGGTGCCGATCCCGCGATCCTGGCCAGCTATCAGCCCGAACGCGATCCCCACGTACGCGGGGTGATCGGCGCGGCCGTGGCGGCCGGCCGCTATATCTGCGAACTGGATCCGGCCAAGGCGGCCGCGCGCGATGCCGACATCCGTACCGCCGCCGCGCAAAAGGCGGGCGAAACCGCGCACGACCTGATCCCCGCGATTTCCGCCGGTATCGTGCTGGCCGGCACGGCCGGCGCCGGCATCCGCTTCATCCAGCCGATCCTGGCCGATGGGCGCAAGCTGGATGACGCGGTTGGCCAGGGTTGGCGTCTGTTCGTGCGGGATGACAGCGTGACGGGATCCTCTCCCCGCGTCACGCGCACGGTGGCCGCGTCGCTTGACGATGCCGGCGCGGTCACCGCCTGGCTCGATGATCACGGCGTCGATGCCGTGCTGCTGCGCCCCGATCACTGTGTGTTCGGCACGGCCAGTGGCACCGCCATCGACCTGATCGAGGCCCGCGCCCGCGCGCTGGGCCTGGCCCTGGAGACCGCATGATGACCACACTCGATCTGACCGCGGCCCAGGCCGTGATCGCCGCCGCGCTGGCCAGCGCCCGCGCCCGCGCGGCCCAGCCGCTGGCGGTGATCGTACTCGATGCCGGCGGCCATCCCATCGCCTTTGCCCGCGAAGACGGCGCCACCTTTGCCCGGCTGGAGATTGCCCGGGCCAAGGCCAAGGGCGCGCTGGGCATGGGCGCCGATACGCGCATCCTGGCCGAGCGTGCCAAGGGCAACCCGGTATTCTTTCAAAGCGTGGCCGTGGCGCTGGGGGGCGACATGGCCTTTTCGCCCGGCGGTGTGCTGGTGCGTGGTCCGCAGGGTCTGGTGCTGGGATCGGTGGGCGCCAGTGGCGATACCGGCGATTGCGACGAGGAATGCGTGACTGCCGGCCTGCACGCCGCCGGCTTCAACCAGGAGCAAACCCGATGAAACTGCGCAGTATCGAACTGGCGCTGCCCGATCCGGCCGCCGCGGCCCGCTTCATGCTCGATATCTGGGGCATGGCGCCTGGCGAGGTGCGCGGCGATACCCATTACCTGCGCGGCTCCGGCTCCTATCCCTACCTCGTTGCCTTCGAAAAGGCCGACGCGGAATTCGTGCGGTCCACTACGTTTGTCTGCACCGCGGCCGAGCTTGCCGACATCCGCAGCCGTGCCGCCGCGCGCGGCTGGCCGCTGATCGATACGGTTTCGGCCGATCCGGGCGCAGGCGAAGGCGTGATCGTGGAACTGCCCGAGGGCGAGCTGCTGCGCTTTCTGGTCAACACGACCGAGGTGGAACCGATCACCGGGCGCGACCTGCCGGTCAAGCTGACGCACATCGTGTTCAATTCCGCCGATGCCGAAGCGTCGGGCCATGCCGTGGAAGACGTGCTGGGCTTTCGCGTGTCGGACCGCACCAAGGGCATGGTCTTCGTGCGCTGCAACGACAGCCACCATTCGACCGCCTTTGCGCGTGCCGGCTTTTCCAGCCTCAACCACATCGCGTTCGAGATGGAAGACCTCGACGCGGTGATGCGCGGCATCGGCCGCATGCGCGACCACGGCTTTGCCCCGGCCTGGGGGCCGGGCCGCCATGGGCCGGGTGCCAATGTCTATGCCTATTACATCGCGCCGTTCGGCCCGGTGATCGAATATTCCACTGCCGTCGAAAAGGTGCCCGAGGATTATCAGGCGGGTAGTCCCGAAGACTGGACCTGGCCGCCAAACCGCATCGACCAGTGGGGCATTTCCGACAAGGATTTCGACGGCTTGCGCCAGGCCGAAGAGCGCTTCCGCTTTCGCCGCGCCTGGCAGCCGGCCGATCCCGCCCAGGCCTGAACGCCCCGCTTTCGTTTTTCGGAGTTTTCGATCCCATGACCCGTCTCATCAGCTTCCGCCGCCCAGATGGCCTGCCCAGCTTTGGCCGTCTCGATGGCGATACCGTGCACGACCTCGGCACGGCTGGCAGCGCCGCCTTTCTCAAGGACGTGGCCGACCAGGGTCTGGCTGCGCTGCCTGCCACGGGCCAGTTTGCCCTGGCCGATGTGCGCCTGCTGCCGGTCGTGCCCAATCCCGGCAAGATCCTGTGCGTCGGCCTCAACTATGCCACGCACGTGGCCGAGACCGGGCGCGAGCAGAAGGAATTTCCGGCGATCTTTACCCGCTGGGCCGATACCCTGATCGCCGCTGACGAGCCGCTGGTGCGCCCGCGCGAGACCGAACGGTTCGACTATGAAGGCGAACTGGCGGTGGTGATCGGCAAGGGCGGACGCCGCATCGCCCGCGCCGATGCCATGGCCCATGTCGCCGGTTTCTCCATCTTCAACGACGGTTCGGCGCGCGATTGGCAGCGCCACAATATCCAGTTCACCCCGGGCAAGAACTATCCGGCCACCGGCGCGTTCGGCCCGGCGCTGGTCCTGCCCGATGAAGTGGCGGACCTTGGCAGCCAGCGCGTGCAGACGCGTCTCAATGGCGAACTGGTCCAGGACCAGCCGATCAGCGACATGATCTGGGATATCCCGTTCGTGATCGAATATTGCAGCACCTTCACCCCGCTCGCCCCTGGTGACGTGATCGTCACCGGCACGCCGGGCGGTGTGGGCGATAAGCGCAAGCCGCCGCTCTACATGAAGGCCGGCGATGTCTGCGAAATTTCCATCGGCGTGATCGGCACGCTGACCAACCCGGTCATCGACGAAATCTGACTCGCCGTTTCATTCCAATCCAGCCCACCGCGCCCGCATAACGGCGGGCGCGGACCGATAAACGCACGATTTTTGGGGAGAGAACCATCATGATCTGCCACACCCGCACCGCGCTGCTTGCCGGTCTTTCGCTTTCCGTCCTGGCCACGCCAGCCCTGGCGCAATCAGCCCCGGCCGCCGCGCCGCAGGCTGTCGACAACGGCCCCGACGCCGCCATCGTGGTGACTGCGCAGCGCCGCGTGGAAAAGGTGACGGAAGTTCCGATCTCGATCACCGTGGCCGATGCTGGCCAGCTGGAGCGGCAGCAGGTCAACACCGTCAACGATCTCAACCGCATCGCCCCAAGCCTGGAAATCCAGTCGGCACCCGGCCAGAACACCGGCGGCGGCGGCGCGATCCGCGGCATCGGCACGCAGACCTTCTCGGCCGGCGCGGTGGCATCGGTGGGCGTGGTGGTTGACCAGGTCAGCCAGGGCAACGCCAACATTTCCGATCTGTTCGACGTGGCCCGGATCGAAGTGCTCAAGGGCCCGCAGGGCACGCTATTCGGCCTCACCACCTCGGCCGGCGTGATCAACATCACCACCAACAAGCCCGAATTCGACAAGGTATCGGTGCGCGTGCGCAGCGAGCTTTCTGCCGCCGGCTTTGCCGGTTCCAAGTCTGGCAACCAGATCCTGCAGGGCGTGGCCAACGTGCCGATCGCCAGCAATGCCGCGATCCGCGTGGCCGCCTATGGCAACATGCGCCAGGGGCCGGACTACAACGTGACCACCGGCCAGTATGACAAGAACGAAACCATGGGCGGCCGCGCGCGCCTGCTGTGGGAGCCGACCGACAAGCTGACGGTCAACCTGATCGGTGACTATACCGACACCCGCACCACCAACGGCGGCAACTTCTTCACATTCGTGAAGACCAGCGGCGCTGGCATCCTGCCGCTGCCCACGCCCTTCCCGATCCCCGACAACGTCACCGCCAACCTGGCAAGCTGCGGCGTGACGGCGGGCGAAGGCAACCGCAACTATTGCACCAGCGAGCAGTACACCGACCGCATCAAGACCGGCGGCGCCTCGCTCCAGCTGGATTACCAGTTCGCGCCCTTCACGCTCACCTCGATCACCGCCTACCGCAGTACCCATGAAAAGGGCTATGGCGCGGCATCCAACGTGTTCCGCGCCGATCCGCTGGAACTGCAGGTGCACAATTCGCCGGTCGATCGCCCGATCGACCTGTTCACCCAGGAAGTGCGACTGTCGTCGCCGGCCAACCAGACCGTGGAATACACGTTGGGCGGGTTCTATTCGCGCCAGGTGATGACGCGCACGCCCGAAACCGTGTCGGTCGCCATCCACCCGGCACCGGGCGTCTACATCCCGGCCTTCTCCAGCACGGTGAACGCCTATCGCGTGGTCGACGAATCGATCGCCGCGTTCGGGCAGATGACGATCCACGCCGGCGACAAGCTGCGCCTGATCGCGGGCGGCCGCTATACTGATGATGTGCTCTCGCTCGGCATGCAGAACGCGGCCGGCACGGCGCTGGACAGCTTTACCCGCCTGCACGTCGGCAAGGTTTCGTGGAAGGGTGGCCTGCAGTATGACGTCGATCCGCGCACGATGGCCTATGCCACCGTGGCACGCGGCTTCAAGGGTGGCCAGATCGCCACGCCGTCGGGCGCAGCGCCCTATGTCGTCCTGCCCGAAGTGCCGACCTCGTACGAAGTGGGCTTCAAGACCACGCTGCTGCGCAGCTGGGTGCTCGATGCCAACCTGTTCTACCAGAAGATCGAGAACTTCCAGGCGCAGCAGTGCACGGTCGACCAGAACGCGGTGATCTCGTGCGTGCAGACCAACATCAACGGGGTCAAGTCGCGCGGGGCGGAAATCAACCTGTTCGGCAAGGTGACGCGCAATCTCTCGCTCAACACCGGGTTCATCTATGCCAAGGCCACCTATCCCAAGGGCTTCCTCGGCACCGATGGCAGCGATATCGGCAATACCCAGCTGGCTTATGCGCCGAAGTACAAGTTCACCGTCTCGGGTGAATATGCCCATGACCTGGGCGAAAACCTCAAGGGCTTCCTCGCGGCCGACGCGGTGTGGAAATCGCGCATCCGCTATGAAGCCAATTCGGTGGCCGATACCACGTTCCGTCCGCACTGGACGGTGGGTGGCCGCATCGGCGTGCGCACGGCCGATGAGCGCTTCACCCTGGCCGTATTTGCCCGCAACCTGTTCAACGTGAACGAACCCTCGCTCTATCAGTCGAGCTTCCCCTATGGCGGTGCGGCCAACATCGGCGCCATCTATGGCCCGCAGTCGTTCCGCACGGTTGGGCTGTCGCTCGACGGCAAGTTCTGATCCGATACCCGCCGCCCCTGTCTCACGATGGGGGCGGCCAACACGTTCTCAGGCGATCCGCTCCCTTGAAGGAAAGCATCGATGCCGTTTGACGCCACCCGCGCCGCAATCGCCGCCATGGGCACCACGCTGACGCCCGATCTGCTAGGCCAGGTGCGCGCCCTGTTCGATGCCGAGCAGGCGGCGCTGACCCAAGCGGTTCCGGCTGCAGCGGTGGACCTCGCCTATGGCCCGCACGAACGCCACCGGCTCGATCTTTATGGCACGCCCGGCGATGCGCCCAAGCCGGTGCTGGTCTTCGTGCATGGCGGCGGCTTCCTGCGCGGTGACAAGGGTGGCAGCGGGGCAGAAACCTGGCCCAACGCTGCGGTGGGCCGGATGGCGGCGCAGGCCGGTATGATCGGCGCCGTGATCAACTATCGCCTGGCGCCCGATCATATATGGCCCGCCGGATCGCAAGATGTGCTGGCCGCGCTCTACTGGCTGGTGGCCCATGTCGCCGATCATGGCGGCGATCCGCAGCGCATCGTGCTGGTCGGCACGTCTGCCGGCGCCGTGCATGTGGCCGGCGCGATCCGCCTGCGTCCCGATCTGGCGGCGCGCGGCGCGGTGCTGCTGTCGGGCCTCTATGGCCATACCCCGCTCGATGAACGCGACCAGCTCTATTACGGCAACGCGCAGGACTATGCCGGGCGTGCCCCGCGCGAGGCGATGGCCGCAACCACGCTGCCGCTGCTGGTAGCGATTGCCGAATTCGATCCGCCGCGCTTCCAGGCAGAGTTCCTGGGCCTGATGGCCGATCGGCTGGCGCGCCACGGCACCATGCCGCGTGGATACATCGCCTCGGGCCACAATCACTATTCCATGGCCATGCACCTGGGCACGTCAGACCGCCGCCTGGCGGATGAGATCATCGCCTTCGTGCACGCCATCTGCGCCTGACATTTCGATCTACCTGAAAGGCAGTTCCATGCTCGATCGCCGTACCATGCTCGCGGCCGGCGCCGCGCTGGCCGCGAGTGCCACGCCCGCCCTGGCCAAGGCCGCCAAGGCCGCCGTTTCGTCGCAGTTTCCCCAGGGCTTCCTGTGGGGCGCATCCACTGCGCCGCACCAGATCGAAGGGAACAATACCAGCAGCGACCTGTGGTTTCTGGAAAACCAGCAGCCCACGGTCTTTGCCGCGCCATCGGGCGATGCCGCCAACAGTTTCCTGCTGTGGGAACAGGATCTCGACCTGGCCAAGGCGATCGGCCTCAATACCTATCGCTTTGGCATCGAATGGGCGCGGATCGAGCCGGAAAAGGGCCTGTTTTCGCAGGCGATGCTCGATCACTATGCCCGCGTGATCGATGGCTGCCGCGCCCGTGGCCTGGCGCCGGTCGTCACGTTCAGCCACTTTACCGCGCCACGTTGGTTTTCCGCGCAGGGCGGCTGGGCCAACCCGGAAAGCGCTGCGCTGTTTGCCCGCTTTGCCGACAAGGCCACGCGCCACTTTGGCGATCGCATCCATGCCGCGATCACTTTCAACGAGCCCAATATCCTGTTGCTGCTGCAAAATGCCAATGTGCCGCCAGAACTGTGGGCGATCCAGAAGCTGACGCTGGAAACCGCGGCCAAGCGGCTGGGCGTGCCGCGCTTCCTCTGCGCCAATGTGGCCGGCCTGGCCGATCTGCCCGATCTGCAGGCTGGCCTGCTGGCCGCGCACAAGGCGGGCAAGGCAGCGATCAAGGCTGCCGCGCCGCGCCTGCCGGTGGGGCTTTCGCTGGCGATGATGGACGATCAGGCGGTGGGCAAGGGCTCGCTGCGCGATGCCAAGCGCCACGAGATGTACGGCACATGGCTCGACGTGGCCAAGGCCGACGATTTCCTGGGCGTGCAGAACTATGAACGCGCGCTGTGGGGGCCGCAGGGCCGCCTGCCGGCACCGGCCGATGCGGTACGCAACTGGTCAGGCAGCGAAGTCTGGGCGCCGTCCCTGGCGGGCGCGGTTCGCTATGCCCACCAGGCCACCGGCGTGCCGATCCTGGTATCGGAACATGGCGTGGGCACCGATGACGATACCATCCGCGCCGCCTTCATCCCGGCCGCGCTCACCCACTTGAAGGCCGCGATCGACGATGGCGTGCCGGTGCTGGGCTATTGCCACTGGAGCCTGATCGACAATTTCGAATGGGTCTTTGGCTACAAGCCCAAGTTCGGCCTGGCCAGCTATGACCCGGTCACGTTTGCCCGCACGGCCAAGCCCAGTGCCGCCGTGCTGGGCGCGATCGCCCGCGCCAACCGGGTCTGATCACCCCCGGCGGGCGCGGAAGAAGTCGCGCAGCAGCGCGGCGCTTTCCGCTTCGCCCAGGCCGGCATAGACTTCGGGGCGGTGGAGGCAGGTGGGCTGGTCGAACAGGCGCCCACCGTGCTCCACCGCGCCGCCCTTGGGATCGGGCGCGGCGTAATAGACCCGCGCCAGCCGGGCGTGGGCAATCGCCCCGGCACACATCGGGCAGGGTTCCAGCGTGACCCACAGGTCGCACCCCTCCAGCCGTTCCTGGCCCAGGGCAGCGGCAGCGGCGCGAATCGCCAGCACTTCGGCGTGGGCGGTGGGATCGCACAGCGCACGCGGCCGATTGTGCGCAGCGGCAATCACCTGCCCCCCCTTGACGATCACCGCGCCGATCGGCACTTCGCCCGCAGCAGCGGCGTCATGCGCCTGTTGCAGCGCCAGTTTCATCGGTTCGGGCAGGGGCCAGCGGGTCATCTCTCCTGCCGGTAACACAGAATCGGCAGGCAGCAAGGCATTCGGGCAAGCGAATCCTTGACTTCCCCGGTTGATTCGATCATGGCGCCACCTTCCAGATAGATCATCAGAACACGAAGCGAGTTTTTAGCCATGTCGCGCATTTGCGAACTGACCGGTAAGGGCCGCCAGATCGGTCACAACGTGAGCCACGCCAACAACAAGACCAAGCGCGTGTTCCTCCCCAACCTGCAGAACGTCACCCTGATGTCGGAGAAGCTCGATCGCAGCTTCAAGTTCCGCGTCTCGACGCACGGCCTGCGCTCGGTGGAGCACAACGGCGGTCTCGACAACTGGCTGCTCAAGCAGGACAACACCAAGCTCAGCACGCGCGCCCTGAAGGTCAAGCGTGAACTGGTCAAGGCTGTCGCCACCGCCGCCTGAACGGCTGCGGCACGCTGATGCCTACAAAGAGGCCGGGGTTCTCCCCCGGCCTTTTTTGTTGCCTGCCATCCGCGCGCATAGCGCAGGACTGGCGGATCAGGCGCCGCGCGCCAGCCGCAGTTTGAGCAGCAGCGTGCGCTGCAGCCAGACCATCTCGTTGCTGTCGGAAATCAGCCAGATCGCGGTGCTACCATCGGCCTCGGGCGTGGCGACCATGCCTTCATAGTTATCGCGAATGCGCGGATCGGCGATCCACGCGATCGGGCGCGGCTCCACCTGCGCACCGGGGCGAATCGCCGCCGGATCGTCGATCATGGTGACCACGGTGCGAAACCCGCCCAGCGTGAACTTGCGCCCCAGCACCAGCAGGCGGCCATCGGGCGCCTGGGCCAGCTCCACCGGGCGATAGCCTTCGGGCATGACCAGCTCGAACCGCGCCGGCGCCTGGCCACTACGCGGCAGGCCCGGCCAGATCAGCCCAGGATGGCGGCGGCGCGACCACCAGTGGGCAAAGACTTCGCCGATTACCACGGTGCGCCCGTCGGCCAGCTGGCGCATCGCCTCCGGCCCCTGGTTGTTGGGCCATTCCAGCAGCACGGGCGCGGCGATCGAGCGATCGCGGCTGAAATCCGGGCTGAACAGGTGGAACTCGCCCGCCCCTTCATAGCCGATCAGCACCTGGCCATTGCGCGGATCGACCGAGACCGATTCGCTGTCGGTGTCGATTTCCTGGCCCGACCATGCCGGATGAATGGTTTCGCGCTGCCAGGTGCGCCAGGGCAGCGGCTGATCGGGCCGGGTGAACACCATCACCGCATTACGATCGCTCACCGCCAGCAGATCATGCGTGTTGCGCACCGCCAGTGCCGAAAAATTGCCGAATTCGCGATCGGGGCTTGTCAGTTGCCACGCCCCCACCAGCGTCAGGGCGCCATAGCGCGGCGGTGCGCCACCGGCGCGCAGGCCGGGCAGCAGATCGTGATAGAATACCCGGTCGTCGGGATTGGGCGGGGGAAACGGCTGGCGCACATAGATCGTGGGCACCAGGGCCAGCACGAGCAGGAAAAGGGCGATACGGCGCATCGCCTGCGGCCTTGGCACGGATGGCCGGGGCGGGAAAGCCCTGCGGCGCTCAGGCCGGCAGGAAAATCATGCCCTTGCCGTTCATGCAATAACGCTTGCCGGTGGGCGGCGGGCCATCATCAAAGACATGGCCAAGATGCCCACCACAGCGGCGGCAATAGACCTCGGTGCGGTCCATGCCGAACGAGCTGTCGCTGCGCAGGCCCACGGCATTGGGCAAAGGTTTCCAGAAGCTGGGCCAGCCCGTGCCGCTGTCAAACTTGGTGGTTGAGGAAAACAGCAGCTGGCGATCAGCCGCGCAGGCAAAAGTGCCCTTGCGATGCTCGTTCAGCAGGGGTGAGCTGAACGGACGCTCGGTGCCCGCCTCGCGCAGGATGAAGAACTGTTCGGGGGTGAGCAGGCGGCGCCATTCCGCCTCGCTGTGCTGCACCGGAAAGACTTCCTTGGGGGCAGCCGGGCGGGCGCGGCAGGCGCTGGCCATGGGCAAGGCAAGCCCGGCGCCCAGCCAGCCCAACAGGCGGCGGCGCGACGGATGGGCGGAAGGGGGGGCTGAGCCGTTCGTCATCACCATGAACGCCTTGTCGGGCTGGCAGGCAGCCGGGGCAAGATGGCCTCGCGGGCAGGGCGGGGGGGCGTGCCATGATGGCAACCTGCCCGCGAGACTTGATCGTCATGCTTCACCCTGGCTGAACCGATCCTGAGCGGTGCGGTCAGGCTTCAGCAAGCCAAGCAGCCCGCCCTTGCGCACCTTGCGCCCCCTGGCCGGGCCAGACTTCATCACAGTGCGGCGGAACAGCTGTGCGCCGGTGCGCACGATCAGCATCACGCACAATGCCTGCCAGCCCAGCGCCAGCAGGTGCGGCCAAATCACCGGATCGCGCGCCGCGCGCGCCAGCATGGCAAAGGGCGAGGACAGCGGAAACACCCGCGCTGCCCAATCCACCCAGCTGCCCGGCCGCGCCAGGGCATAGCTGGCAAAGAAGAACACCATCAGCTGCAGCATGGTGACCGGCATCGACAGCGTCTGCACCTCGCGCACGGTGGTGGCCATGCCGCCGATCGACAGGAACAGCGAACCCAGCAGCAGATAGGCCATGGCGAAATAGAGGAAGCCCAGCAGGATGAACACCGGCCAGCCCACCGCCGGCGCGGCCAGCAGCGGCAGCGATTTCATGCCCATGACCATCAGCCCGCCCCAGGCCGCGCCCCACACCGCCATACCCACCAGGCTCACGCCGAGCATGGCAAAGAGCTTGCCCAGGAACAACGCGTCCATCGGGATCGAGGCAGCCAAGACCTCGATGATCTTGTTGGCCTTTTCCTCCACCAGGTTGGACAGCACCATGCCCGCCAGCAGCATGGTGAGCAGGAACAGCGCCACCTGCCCCGCCTGCGCGGTGCTGACCTGGCCGGTCTGTACCGAGGCGACGCTGCTGGCCACCTCATCCACCGCCACGGGTGGCAGGGCGGCCGGCGCCACGCTTTGCGCATGGGCGGCAAACAGCGCGATCATGCCCTGCCACATCCGCGCCCGCTCGGGCGTGGCAGTCAAGACCGGGTGGGCGAGACTGCCCGACACCACGGCGGCCAGCTGGCCCACTGGCCGGTCATGCTCGGCAGTGCCGGCGCGATGGCTGCCGGCAAGCGCGGCACGCGCATCATAGGTGCGCCCACCCCATGGCGCATCGAGCACGACGAAATCGGGCACATCGCCGGGCATGGCATCGGCCAGGGCGCGATGCGCCGCCATCATCCGCGCCGCCTCGTCTGCCGGCAGGGCAATGCCGATCTGCGGGTTGTCCAGATCGCGCTGCACCTTGGCGCCGATCGCGCCGGCCATGCCGCCCACGATGATCGGAAACAGCGGCCCGAGCAGGAAGAAGACAAAGCTCTTGGAAAAGATCACCGCAACGAAATCGCGGCGGGCAATCACCCAGGCGGCGCGCAGTTTTTCAGGGATCATGCCGCTTTCTCCTGGCCGGATGCGTTTTCTTCCAGCGCACGCGCGGCGGCCTCCCCGGCGATGGCCACGAAGGCGTCATGCAGGCCGGGCCGCTCGATCGACAGCGAAAGAATGCCCGCATCCCCTTCGATCAGGGCGCGCAGCAGGGGCTCAACCCCGCTTTCGGGCAGGGTGAAATGCCAGAAGGCGCCCTCGCCCCGCGCATCGGCCGGCAGCGCCGCGCGCCAGGCGCCATCGCGCGCGCGGGTTTCCAGCCGCACCTGCGGGCGCAACCGGTCGCGGGCATCGTCCACCAGCCCGGCAAACGGCACCTTGCCCCCCGCGATGATCGCCACCTGGTCGCACAGGCGTTCGGCATGGGCGATGACATGGGTGGAAAAGATCACCGTGGTGCCACCTTGCGCCAGGGCGCGGATCATCTTTTCCAGCTTGCCCTGGTTGAGCGCGTCGAGCCCTGAAAACGGTTCATCGAACACCACCAGCTCAGGCTGATGAACCAGCGTGCCGAGCAGTTGCACCTGCTGCGCCATGCCCTTGGACAGCTGGCGGATCTGGCGATCGGCGGCATAGCCCAGGCCATGCTCTTCCAGCAGTTCGCGCGCCCGCGCCCGCCCGGTCTTGAGCGGCACCCCGCGCAGCGCGGCTAGAAACGCGATCGCCTCGGTCGCTTTCATCGCCGGATAGAGCCCGCGCTCTTCGGGCAGATAGCCGATTCGCCGCGCCACGTCGGTCGGGCGTTCATGGCCTAGCACCCGGCGCATGCCCGCATCGGGATCGATAATGCCCAGCAGCATGCGCAGCGTGGTGGTCTTGCCTGCGCCGTTGGGGCCAAGAATGCCGTAGATGGCGCCGCGCGGCACGCGGATGTCCACCCCGTCCACGGCGGTGAAACCATCGAACCGCTTGACCAGCCCGCGGGCCTCGATCGCCCAATCGCCGTCTTGCCCAATCGTCATCGCCACGCCATGCCCCTTTTGATTGGTCCACATAGCCCCATGAACGCAAGAGACGGAAGACTTGGTTAAAACCCCGCCCGCCCCCCTGGAACAACGTCTGCGCGAAGAGGCGCTGCGCCTGGGCTTTGCTACTTGCGGCATTGCCCCGGCCGCAGACGATCCGCAGCGCAGCGCGCACCTGCACCAGTGGCTGGCCGATGGGCGCCATGGCAGCATGGAATGGATGGAAACCCGCAAGGAACAGCGCCAGGGGCCGCAATCACTGTGGCCGCAGGCGCAAAGCGTGATCGCCCTGGGCATGAGCTATGCCCCGGCGCACGATCCACTGGCCCTGGCCGAGGTGCCGACCCTCGGCCGGATTTCCGTCTATGCCCAGGGCGTGGATTATCACGACGTGATCAAGCGCGCGCTAAAGGCGCTGGCCCGCTGGCTGGTGGCGACCGAACCGGGCGCCGAGGTCAAGGTCTTCGTCGATACCGCGCCAGTGATGGAAAAGCCGCTGGGCCAGGCCGCCGGGCTGGGCTGGCAGGGCAAGCACACCAACCTGGTCAGCCGCCGCCACGGTTCATGGCTGTTCCTGGGCGCGATCTATACCACGCTGCGCCTCACGCCCGATGCGCCCCATGCCGATCGCTGCGGCAGTTGCACCGCCTGCCAGGATGCCTGCCCCACCGGCGCCTTTCCCGCGCCCTATCAACTCGATGCGCGGGCGTGCGTGTCGTATCTCACCATCGAGCACAAGGGGCCGGTGGACGAACGCTATCGCGCCGCGCTGGGCAACCGCATCTATGGCTGTGATGATTGCCTGGCGGTGTGCCCGTGGAACCGCTTTGCCCAGGCGGCGGCCGACAACCGCGCGTTCCTGCCCCGCGCCGAACTGGTGGCGCCGCGCCTCGCTGAACTGCTCGCGCTGGACGATGCCACGTTCCGCCAGGTCTTTGCCGGCTCTCCGATCAAGCGGATCGGGCGCGATCGCATGGTGCGCAACTGCCTCTATGCCGCAGGCAACAGCGGCGATCCGGCACTGGTGGCGCCGGTGCGCGCGCTATTGGACGATCCCGATCCGGCCGTGACCGATGCCGCGCGCTGGGCCCTCGCGCGGCTCGCCCCTATCAGATCGTGAAGCTTTCCCCGCAGCCGCAGGTGCCCTTGGCGTTGGGATTGGCAAAGACGAAGCCGGCCTGGAAATCGTCTTCGACCCAATCCATCGTGCTGCCGATCAGGTAGAGCACCGAGGCGCCATCGATGAACAAGGTGCCGCCGGGCGTATCGATGCGCTCGTCCATCGGGTTGGCGACGTTCACATAGTCCACCGAATAGGCGAGGCCCGAACAGCCCCGGCGCGGGGTGGACAGCTTGACGCCAATGGCATCGGCCGGCGCGCTGGCCATCAAGGTGGCGATGCGGGCATGGGCAGACGGGGTCAGATTGACCGCCGCAGGGCGCTGGCGGGTGCGGGTGGGGGCATCGGTCATGGCTTAGAGCATCCCGAGTTCGAGCTTGGCATCATCGCTCATCTTCTGCGGGTCCCACGGCGGATCCCACACCAGGTTCACTTCGGCATCGCGCACGCCGGGCACCGCGCTGACGCGCAGTTCCACTTCGCCGGGCATCGATTCGGCCACCGGGCAATGCGGCGTGGTCAGCGTCATGGTCACGGCCACGTGCCCGTCTTCGGCCACGTCCACGCCATAGATCAGCCCCAGGTCATAGATATTGACCGGGATTTCCGGGTCGAAGATGTCGCGCAGCGCGGCAACCACGCCTTCATAGATCTCGCCGCCCGGCTCGCCAGGGTTCACCCCTTGCGGCTTTTCCGCCAGGAAGCCCGACAGATAGTCGCGCTTGCGCTCGCCGGCCGTTTCAACCGGGGCAGCTTCTGGTGCCGGCTCGGGGATATCGTCCACATGGGCCCGGCGCGGCGGGTTCACCGCATCGACTTCCTCGACCGTGAAGCGGGGGGTATCGGCGCTCATCCGAAGATCCTCAAGGTTCGCGCAATGCCGCGCACGAGCGCTGCGACATCGCTTTCGTCGTTATAGACGCCAAAGCTGGCGCGGGCCGTGGCCGGCACGCCCAGATGCTCCATCAGCGGCTGGGCGCAGTGGTGGCCGGCGCGGATCGCCACGCCTTCCTCGTCCAATATGGTGCCAAGGTCGTGCGGATGCACCCCCTCGATCATGAAACTGACGATCCCAGCGGCATCATCCGGGCCAAACAGGCGCACGGCGTTGAATTCGCGCAGCGCCTCGCGCGCGGTGCGCACCAGCGCGGTTTCGTGGGCATGGATGGCATCCAGCCCCAGTCCCTGGACGAAATCGACCGCCACGCCCAGGCCAATCGCCTCGACGATGGCAGGCGTGCCCGCCTCGAACCGCTGCGGCGCCGGGGCAAACGTGGTACCGGCAAACGACACGCGATCAATCATCGCCCCGCCGCCCTGCCACGGCGGCATGGCATCGAGCAGCTCGGCCTTGGCATAGAGTGCGCCGATGCCGGTCGGGCCATAGAGCTTGTGCCCGGAAAACACATAGAAATCGACGTCGAGCGCCTTCACGTCCACGGTCAGGCGCGGCACTGCCTGGCAGCCGTCGATCAGGATCTTCGCGCCCACGCCGTGGGCCAGCGCCACCGCGCGTGGCACATCGAGCACACTGCCCAGCACGTTGGACACATGGCCCAGCGCCACCAGCTTGTGCGCGCCGGTCAGCATGCGTTCGGCCGCGTCCAGATCGATCTGGCCATCGGCGGTTAGCGGGCAGACATCGATGGCAATGCCGGTGCGCTGCGCCAGCAATTGCCAGGGCACGATGTTGGAATGGTGCTCCAGCATCGACAGCAGCACGCGGTCCCCGGCCTTGAGATTGGCCAGGCCCCAGGTCTGCGCCACCAGGTTGATCGCCTCGGTCGCGCCGCGCGTGAACACGATCTCGCCCTCGTGCGCGCCGAGCAGGCCTGCCACCTTGCGCCGCGCCGCTTCAAAGCCCAGCGTCATCTCGGCCGAGCGGGTATAGACCCCGCGATGCACCGTGGCATAGTCCACGCCGATGGCGCGGGTTACCGCATCGATCACCACCTGCGGCTTTTGCGCGGTGGCGCCGGTATCGAGATAGTGCCAGCGCGTGCCATCGGGATTGGTCAGGCCCGGCCAATCGGACGCCTGCGTCAGCGTGGTGGCGGCAAGCGTGGTCATAGCAACCCTCCCAGCGCGGCGAGTGCGGCCTGCGTCAGCACCTCTTCTTCGGGCGCATCGACAAAGGCTTCGGCGATGAAGGCCTGCAGCATCAGCTTCTTGGCCTCTGCCGGCGGCAGCCCGCGCGATTGCAGGTAGAACAGGCCCTGCGCATCCAGTTCGCCCACGGCGCAGCCGTGCGCGCACTTCACGTCGTCGGCATAGATTTCCAGTTCCGGCCGGGCATTGGCCGTGGCGGTGCGATCAAGCAGCATGGCGCGGATCGACTGTTCGCCATCGGTGCCCACCGCCCCACGATCGACGACTACGCGGCCGAGATAGGTGCCGGTCGCGTGGCCCGCCAGAACGGAGCGAACGACCTGGCTCGACACGGCGTCAGGCTCGGCGTGGACCACCTCGGTAACGATTTCCACCGTCTGGTTGCCACCGCCCAGCTGCGCCGCGCCCAGGTGGAACCGCGCGCCCTTGGCCAGGCGCACTTTCACCGCGATGCGGCCATAGGCGCTGCCGGCATTGAGCAGGCGCAGATCGTATTGTGCGCCCTCGCCCAGGGTGATCACCAGATCGCGCGCCTCGGGCGCGCGGCCGGCCAGGACCACCGACAGGCTGCCGCTTTCACCTGCCGCCACGTCCACCGCCTGCGTCGGCAGCGGCCACAGCGTGGCGAGCGCCGCTAGATCGGCATAGCGGAATGCCTCGTCCGCCCGGGTTGGCACAAGCGTGGCGGTGGTCACGCCACCGCCTCGTAACCGTGCTGTTCCAGTTCCAGCGCGAGTTCGGCCCCGCCCGAGCGCACGATGCGACCGCCGGCCAGGACGTGGACGAAATCGGGCTTCACATAGTCGAGCAGGCGCTGATAGTGCGTGATCAGCAGCACGGCCTTGTCGGCCTTGCGCATGATCGCGTTGATGCCTTCGCCGCAGATGCGCAGCGCATCGATGTCCAGGCCCGAATCGGTTTCATCCAGGATCGCCAGCTTGGGATCGAGAATGCCCATCTGGACCATCTCGGCGCGCTTCTTCTCGCCGCCGGAAAAGCCCACGTTCACCGGGCGCTTGAGCATGTCCATGTCCATGCGCAGCAGGTCGGCCTTTTCGCGCGCCAGCTTGAGGAAGGCGCCGCCCGACAGCGGCTCTTCCCCACGCTGCTTGCGCTGCGCATTGAGCGCCTCGCGCAGGAACTGCACGTTGGAAACGCCGGGGATTTCCACCGGATATTGGAAGCCCAGGAACAGCCCGGCCGCGGCGCGCTCGTGCGGGTCCATGGCAAGCAGGTCCTGGCCCTCGAAATCCACGCTGCCGCCGGTCACGTCATAGCCGGGGCGGCCGCCCAGGGTATAGGCCAGCGTCGATTTGCCCGCGCCGTTGGGGCCCATGATCGCGTGGATCTCGCCCGCCTTGATGGTGAGCGAAAGCCCCTTGAGAATGGCCTTGCCGGCGATTTCGTTGGAGAGGTCACTTATCGTCAGCATTGCGTTTTCCGCTCGAGCAATTGGCTAGGAAGTCGGCGCGAACCTCGTCGAACAGGTCGCGCCACGATTTTTCGATGGCTTTCACGTCGTCCAGCTCCTTCTGCCGGGCGTCGATCTGGCCAAGGGCAGTGGCCGCCGTGGCCGCGCCGCTGGGGCTGGGCGTGCCAGCGATCTGCGCATCGAGCAGCGCGGCGCGTTCCTGCGCGATCGCGCGCTGCTCGGCATAGACGGCCGCGGCAAATTCGGTGCGGCGGTGCGGCTCGCCCGTGGCCATGGCGCGCATGGCCTGCTTGTCGCACTTCTGCACCGCTGCCAGCGCCGGGGCGCTGTCAGGCGCGGTGACCGTGGCCAGCGCCATGATCAAAAGCGCGCTCATCCCACGCTGCCTTCCAGGCTGATGCCCAGAAGCTTTTGCGCTTCCACGGCAAATTCCATCGGCAGCTGCTGCAGGACTTCCTTGGCAAAGCCGTTGACGATCAGTGCCACGGCCTGTTCCTGGTCCAGCCCGCGCTGCATCGCGTAGAACAGCTGGTCATCACTGATCTTGCTGGTCGTCGCCTCGTGCTCGATCGTGGCCGAAGGGTTCTTCACCTCGATATAGGGCACAGTATGCGCGCCGCATTCCGCCCCCAGCAAAAGGCTGTCGCACTGGGTGAAGTTGCGCACGCCCTCGGCCTGCGGCGCCACGCGCACCAACCCGCGATAGGTGTTGTTGGATTTGCCCGCGCTGATCCCCTTGGACACGATGGTCGAGCGGCTGCGCTTGCCGTTGTGGATCATCTTGGTGCCGGTATCGGCCTGCTGATAGTTGTTGGTGACCGCAACCGAATAGAATTCGCCGACCGAATCCTCGCCGTTCAAGACGCAGCTGGGATACTTCCACGTGACGGCCGAGCCGGTTTCCACCTGGGTCCATGAGACCTTGGACCGCGCGCCCTGGCACAGCGCGCGCTTGGTCACGAAGTTGTAGATGCCGCCCTTGCCTTGGGCGTCGCCGGGATACCAGTTCTGCACCGTGGAATACTTGATCTCGGCATCGTCGAGCGCGACGAGTTCGACCACCGCAGCATGCAGCTGGTTCTCGTCACGCTGGGGGGCGGTGCAGCCTTCCAGGTACGAGACATAGGCGCCCTTGTCGGCCACGATCAGGGTGCGTTCGAACTGCCCGGTGTTTTCCGCATTGATGCGGAAATAGGTCGACAGCTCCATCGGGCAGCGCACGCCTTCGGGAATGTAGACGAAAGTGCCATCGGAAAAGACCGCGCAGTTCAAGGCCGCAAAATAGTTGTCGTGCATCGGCACGACCTTGCCCAGCCAGCGGCGCACCAGATCGGGAAACTCGCGGATCGCCTCGCTGATCGAGCGGAAGATGACGCCGGCCGCTTCCAGCTCCTTGCGGAACGTGGTCGCCACCGAGACGCTGTCGAACACCGCGTCCACGGCGATCTTGCGCGCGCCTTCCACGCCGGCGAGCACTTCCTGCTCGGCCAGCGGGATGCCCAGCTTTTCATAGACCCGCAGGATTTCGGGATCGACCTCGTCCAGGGACTTGGGGCCGTCCTTCTTCTTGGGCGCGGCCCAGTAATAGGCTTCCTGATAATCGATCGGCGGAATGTTCAGCTTGGCCCAGTCGGGCATCGGCATGGTCAGCCAGTGGCGATAGGCCTTGAGCCGCCATTCCAGCATCCACTCCGGCTCGTCCTTCTTGGCCGAGATGAAGCGCACGGTGTCTTCCGACAGGCCCTTGGGGCCATATTCCTGCTCGATGTCCGAAGCCCAGCCGTGCTCGTATTCCGCCACGCGGGCGGCCGCGTCGCGCGCGGCCTGGTCCTTAACCGGCGTGTCGTTCAGGGTTTCTTCGGTCATGCGGGCAACTCGGCAGGAATGGGGGATGCGGCAGACATCATGGCCGCCGCAGGGGTGGCCAGATGGCCGGTTTGGGCCGGGCGGGCAAGCTGCACCAGCGACACACTCGAAAGCGCGGCGCGCAGCGCAGCATCCACCGCCGGCCAGTGCGGGCGCACCATGCAGGCGCCTTCCAGCGTGCAATCGCCGCGCCCATGCCCGCTGCACGCAGCCATGGCAATCGGCCCTTCGACCGCCTCGATCACATCGGCCAGGCTGATCGCCGCGGCCGGGCGCGCCAGCTTGAGCCCGCCGCGCGCGCCCCGCACCGACTTGAGCAGGCCGGCTGCCGACATCTTGCTGACCAGCTTCTGCACGGTGGGCGCGGGCAAGCCGGTTTCGGCAGCGAGCTGCTGGGCCGAGAGCAGGGGGCGATCGGCCGCGTGGCAGCCGCAATGGCGCGCGGCAGCGCACATCATGACAACGGCATAGTCAGCCATGCTCGACAATCGCATCGCACCTGCTCGCAACCGTGGGTGGGGTCGGCCCGATTCCGCCGTTTCGACAGGCGTGCGCAAATCAGACCGAATCGCTCCGGTTATCTAGGCGCGCCGCCCCGCGCTGGCAAGGGCACCTTGTCTATGCTGCATGGGCGAAAATCGGGCTGGGCAGCGCCGGCCCGGCTTGGCATAGGGGCAGCCAGGCGCATCGTGCGCCGATCAGGAAAAGCATGACCAGTCCAACGCTTGCCGCGCTGCTGCTGTCGGCGCTCGCCATGACCGCGATCGTCGCGGTGCGCTATGTGGCGGCCAGTGGGCTGTTTGCCTGGCTTACCCAGCGGCGCCTGCCTGGCCATTATGCCGGGCTCGAGGCGCAGATCCGCCGCGAGATCGGCTGGAGCCTGGCCTCTGCGGCGATCTATGGCGTGCCTGCCGGAATCATCGCCTGGGGCTGGCAGCAGCACGGGTGGACCCGCATCTATGCCGATCCCCACGCCTATCCGCTGTGGTGGATGCCGGTGTCGCTGCTGGTCTATCTGTTTGCCCACGATACCTGGTTCTATTGGACGCACCGCTGGATGCACCGGCCGCGCGTATTTCGCAGCGTGCATGCCATCCACCATGCCAGCCGCCCGCCCACCGCCTGGGCGGCGATGAATTTCCACCCGATCGAGGCCGCCGTGGTCGGCCTGTTCATCCCCGCGCTGGTCTTCGTGGTGCCGATCCAGGCCGGGGTACTGGCCTGCGTTCTGGTGGTGATGACGGTGATGGGCGTGACCAACCACATGGGCTGGGAGATCTTTCCGGCCGGGCTGGTTCATTCCCGGGCAGGGAAGTGGCTGATAACGGCCAGCCATCATCATCAGCATCACGAGCGGTATCGGTGCAACTACGGCCTCTATTTTCGCGTATGGGATCGCCTTTGCGGCACGGACGCCGGCCTGGCCGGCTGGCAGGAAAGGAAAGTTCGGTGAAGGCACAGGCGATTCGCCGGGCCACGACACGCGGCCTGGTGCTGGGCGCACTCGCGCTCAGCCAGGGCGGCGCCGTGCTGCCCGATCGCACCACGGTGCTGGTCGATGTGGTCGGTCTGCGCTCGCACAAGGGGCTGATCCAGGCCTGCCTCACCGCCGATCCGGGCACCTTTCCCGATTGCGAAAAAGACCCGCAGGCGCTGCACCAGACCGTGCCCGCCGCCGGAAACGATGTGATCGCGTTCCAGCACGTGCTGCCCGGCCGCTATGCCGTGGCGCTGTTCCACGATGAAAACGCCAATGGCCGGCTCGACAAGATGTTCATGATGCCGCGCGAAGGCTTTGGCTTTTCGCGCGATGCGCCGATCCGGTTTGGCCCGCCGCGCTTTTCCGCCGCCGCCTTTACCCTGGGCGAAGCGCAGATGACCACGTCGATCCGCATGCGCTATCTGCTTTGACCCAGGGCGATTCTTCTTCCCATCTGCAACCGGGTGAGGCCCAGCCCGGCGGCGCCTTGGCGCCGTTTCGCTATCCCGCGTTTCGCGCGATCTGGACGGCCAACCTGGTCTCCAACCTGGGATCGATGATCCAGTCGGCCGCGGCCGCCTGGCTGATGACCGAGTTGACGCGCAGCCATGTGCTGATCGCCCTGGTGCAGTCATCGTCCAGCCTGCCGATCCTGCTGCTGGGCCTGTTCGCCGGGGCGATTGCCGACAACTTTGACCGCCGCCGCGTGATGATCTGGGCACAGACCGCCATGCTGGTGGTTTCCGCCGTGCTGGCGGTGCTGGGCTATCGCGGCGCGCTGGGGCCGCTGTCGCTGCTGCTGCTTACCCTGATGGTCGGCATGGGCACCGCGATCAACCAGCCGGCCTGGCAGGCTTCGGTGCGGTTGCAGGTGGGCAAGGCCGATCTGCCCCAGGCGATCGCGCTCAATTCCATGTCCAACAATCTGGCGCGCAGCGTCGGCCCGGCGCTGGGCGGGGTGCTGATCTCGATCCTGAGCGTGAGCGCGGCCTTCGCCGCCAATGCGATCAGCTATGTCGGGATGCTGGTGGTGCTGGCGCGCTGGCGGCCAGAGGCGCGCGCGCCGCAGCGCCAGCCCATGCTGCAATCGATCAAGGTGGGCCTGGTGTTCTGCGCCGGCTCCGTCCCGATCCGCAAGGTGCTGTTGCGCGGGGCGGCCTTCGGCTTTGGGGCCAGCGCTTTCCAGGCGTTGATCCCCGCCGTGGCGCACGATACCCTGGCCGGGACCGAGTTGGACTATGGCCTGATTCTCGGATCGTTCGGCGTGGGGTCGATCGTCAACGCGCTGTGGATCACCAAGGCGCGCCGCCGCTTTGGCGCAGAAGTGATCATCACCGGCGCGACGGTCGGCTTCATCGGCGCGCTGCTCCTGCTGGCCCAGGCCCACAGCCTGCCAATCGCCATGGTCGCCGGCTTTGTCGGCGGATCGGGCTGGGTCGCGGCGCTCACCAGCCTCAACGTGGCCATGCAGTTGCGCTCGCCCGAGGCCATCCTGGGGCGCTGCCTGTCGCTCTACCAGGCGATCACGTTCGGCTCGATGGCGGTCGGCGCGTGGGTCTGGGGCTGGGTCGCCGATCAGCGTGGCCTGACCTTCGCACTCCATGCCGCCGCGCTGTGGCTGGTCGGCAATCTCGTGCTGCGCCTGTTCGTGCCGATGCCCGCGCGCGAGGAAGGCCGCGTCGATACCGTCAAGGAACCCGCGCCGCGTGGCGCCGCCCCCCGCAAAGGTTGATGCCGTGACCGATACCCGCCCCTTGCGCTCTGCGCTCTATATGCCCGCCAGCAATGCCCGTGCCCTCGCCAAGGCGCGCAGCCTCGATTGCGATGCGGTGGTGCTCGATCTGGAAGACGCGGTCGCGCCCGATCACAAGGCGCAGGCCCGTGCCGCCCTGGTGGCCGAGGCGCAGGCCGGCGGCTTTGGCCATCGCCGCCTGATCGCGCGGTGCAACGGGCTCAATGGCCCATGGGGACACGATGACCTCGCCGCCCTCGCCGCCGCGCCGCTTGAGGCCGTGCTGGCACCCAAGGTGGCAGACGCTGCCGATATCGTGACGCTGTCGGCAGCGATGGACCGCGCCGGCTTTGCCGCCGAGGTGCGGCTGTGGGTGATGATCGAAACCCCGCGCGCCGCCCTGGCGCTGGAACGGATCGCCGATTGCGCCGCCACCACGCGCCTGGCTGGCCTGGTGCTGGGCCTCAACGATCTGGCCAAGGACACCGGCATGGCCCAGGCGCCGGGCCGCGCCGCGTTCGTGCCGCTACTGGCGCAGGCCGTGCTGGCCGCCCGCGCCAATGGCCTGATCGTGCTGGATGGGGTGTGCAACGCGATCGATGATCTTGCCCTGCTTGAGGCCGAATGCACCCAGGCACGCGCCTTTGGCTTTGACGGCAAGACCCTAATCCATCCCGCGCAACTGCCCGTGGCCAACCGCGTGTTCGCGCCGGGCGAAGCCGAACTGGCCGAGGCAGAAGCGATCGTCGCGGCCTTTGCCGATCCCGCCAATGCCGGCCTTGGCGCGCTGCGAGTCAACGGCAAGATGGCCGAACTGCTGCACCGTGACATGGCCGAGCGGCTGCTGGCCAAGGCCCGCGCCATCGCCGCGCGGGGTTAGGCCAAGCCCCGGCAACACCTTCCAAACACCCGGAAATCCCATCGGCGCAACTTAATCGCTTCTTCACCATGTTGCGCCAGACTGGGGCAAGGAGCGTGACGAAGGGCTTGGTAATGGACAGCATGCGCGGATTTGCCGACGAACCCGGCCCCTTGGGCCTGTTTGCCGGCAGCGATCCGGACGATGACCTGCTCGACGGCGATCTGGTCGATCAGCCGCTGCCGCCGCTGATGGGCGCGGACGAGCGGCGCATGCAGGTGCGCGCCTACAATTTCTGGGCCGGGATGCTGGGCGACAGCCGCCTGCCGCTGGTCGGCCCGCTGCTGGCCGGGCAATGGCCTGACTTTGCCGATCATGCAGTGCTGCTGCAGTTCGACGCCGGGCTTGATGATCCCGCCATCGCCTATGTCGGGGATGCCTTGCTGGCCGATTGCGCGGGCGAAGGCCCACTGGCGCGGTTGAGCCAGGTGCCGGGCCGCTCGATCCTGTCGCGCATCACCGATCACTACATGCAGATCGTGGCCAACGAGGCGCCGATCGGCTTCGAGGCGGAATTTGCCAACCAGCGCGGGCGCACGATCCTCTATCGCGGCATCCTGCTGCCGTTCTCGTCCAGCGGTGACACGCTCGACTACATCTTTGGCGTGATCAACTGGAAGGAACTGGCCGACCAGGCGACCACCAACGAGCTGATGGCCGAAATCGGCCTGGTGCTGGGCGAGAAGAAGCCGCGCCGCAAGGCAGTGACCGCTTTGCGCGGGGGCGATGGCGCAGACAGTGCCGCCACGCACGCCCGCCCCGATCTGCCGCTACCCGCCTTTGCCGATCCCGCCCCGGCCGGTGCCGAACCGGGCGAGCCCTGGGGCAGCCTGGCCGATTCGCTGGGCCAGTGGGCCGATGGCCCCGTGCGCCCGCGCGATCCGCGCAACCTGGCGCCGCAAGACGCCGGGCCAGACGCCGATGAACTCGATCTCGGCAAAGTGGCGCTGGAAATCCTGCCCGCGCTTGATCTGGCCCCGCTCGATCCCTTTGCGCAAGACGCGTTTCCAACGGCCGCCTTTGCCGAAGGGCTGGACCAGCCCGAGCCCGACAGCCTGGCCGATTGGCTGGCCAGCGCCCGCGCCATGGCCGCACTCGCCCTGGGCAGCGAGGACCGCACCCGTCACGCGCTCTATGCCGCGATCGGCCGCGCCTGGGACTTTGCCCTGGCGGCAGAGGCGGAACCCGATGATCTGGCCGCGCTGATGGCCGATGCCGGGCTGACGATGCAGGCGCGCGCCCCGCTGATCCCGGTGGTCAAGCTGGTGTTTGGCGCGCAGTACGACAAAACGCGGCTGACCGAATATGCCACGGCCTTGGCCCATGCCCATCGCCTGGGCCTGTCACGCGGGGAACTGGCCGGGTTCCTGGCCAATACGCCGGGCGGCCTCAAGGGCGTGGTCGCGGCCGAGCGCCGCCTGCGCCGCAGCGAGGAAGGCCAGGCGCGCAGCGATCCGCGTGCCGCGCTCGAAGCCTCGCTGCGCACCCTGCTGGCACGCAGCCTGGCCGACATTCCTGCCGATGGCCGCGAATTTTCACTGGTGATGGTGCGGCGCATGCCCGACGGTACGCTGGCCGTGCTGGGCGAAGTGCTGGACGATGAACCGCTGCTGGAGCGTGCTGCCCGCCGCCTGATGAACTGACGGCTATCGAACTGACGGCGGGCGCAGTGCTCGGTATCAGGCCAGTGCGGCCTTGAGATCGTCCACCAGGTCGGTGCGTTCCCACGGGAACAGGTCGCCTTCGGGCGTGCGGCCAAAGTGGCCATAGGCCGCCGTCACGCCATAGATCGGCTTGTTGAGCGACAGGCCCACGCGAATGCCGCGCGGCGTCAAGCCGCCCAGGCGCTGCTTGGCGACGAGTTCCACCGCGCGTTCCAGCGTGGCATCGTCCACCGTGCCGGTGCCGTGGGTATCGACATAGAGCGACAGCGGCTGCGACACGCCGATGGCATAGGCCACCTGGATCGTGCAGCGCTTGGCCAGGCCCGCCGCCACGATGTTCTTGGCGATATAGCGCGTGACATAGGCGGCCGAACGGTCAACCTTGGTCGGGTCCTTGCCCGAAAACGCGCCGCCGCCATGGGGCGCTGCGCCGCCATAGGTATCGACGATGATCTTGCGCCCGGTCAGGCCAGCATCGCCATCGGGGCCACCGATTTCAAAGCTGCCGGTGGGGTTGATGTGATAGACCGTCTGGTCAGACAGCAGCTCGGCCGGGATTACCGCGGCCACGGCCTGCTTCACCCAGGCTTTGAGTTCGGCATCCTTGGCGCCTTCGTCATAACCCGGCTTGTGCTGGGTGGAGACGACGATCGCGGTGCAGGCCGCCGGGCTGCCGTCCTTGAAGCGCAGGGTCACCTGGCTCTTGGCATCGGGCTCCAGGAACGGTGCGGCGCCGGAATGGCGATCGGCGGCCAGGCGCTGCAGGATCTTGTGGCTGTAATCCAGCGTCGCCGGCATGAGATCGGGCGTCTCGTCGCAGGCAAAGCCGAACATGATACCCTGGTCGCCAGCGCCTTCGTCCTTGTTCTCGCCAGCATCCACGCCTTGGGCAATGTGCGCCGACTGGGCGTGAAGGTTGTTTTCAAAGCGGAAGTTTTCCCAATGGAAACCGTCCTGCTCATAGCCGATGCGCCGCACGGTGGCACGCACCACGGCTTCCACTTCCTCGCGCACGCCGGGCGCCCATTCGCCCTTGGCATCCATGATGCCGCGCCCGCGAATTTCGCCGGCCAGCACCACCAGATTGGTCGTCGTCAAGGTTTCGCAGGCAATGCGCGCCTCGGGATCCTTGCTCAGGAACAGGTCGACGATGGCGTCGCTGATCTGGTCCGCCACCTTGTCGGGATGGCCTTCGGAGACGCTTTCGGAAGTGAACAGGTAATCGCTGCGCATGGGCAAATGGTCCGATATAAAGCAATCTTTATGTGCCGCCTCTAGCGCGGGCGACGGCGGGAGGCAACCAGCGCGGCCAAAAGAAGCGCTGCAGCCCACAAAAGCGGCAATATGTTGCCCATTCGCGCAAACGGCGTAGGGGGCAGCGCGGGTGGCACCAGCCCTTCGATGCGGCTCGCCACGTGCTGCGGGGCAAAGGCGCGCACGCCGCCACGGGCATCGATCACGGCCGAAATGCCGTTGGTGGTGGAGCGCAGCACCGGCAGCCCTTCCTCGATCGCGCGCAGCCGGGCCTGGGCCAGATGCTGCGGCGGGCCCCAGGCACCGAACCAGCCATCGTTGGTCGGGTTGAACAGCACATCCGGGCGGTGGGCGCGGTCGATCACCTGGCCCGAAAAGATGATTTCATAGCACACCTGCACGCCCACGCGCGGCAGGCCCAGCGCCGAAAAATCCAGCGTGCGCGGCCCTGGCCCCGACCAGTAATCGAAATCGCCCGCCACCAGGCGCGACAGACCCAGCGGCGTGAGCAGCCCGCGCATCGGCAGGTATTCGCCATAAGGCACAAGGTGCGCCTTGGCATAATGGCCCTGGATCACGCCCTGGCTGTCGATCGCGGTCACCACGTTCCACGCGCCGACCGGCATGGCGGCCGGGGCCGGATTGGGCGGAAACACCAGGTCGACCGCGCCGGTCAGCAGCAGCGCGCCTGGCCCGATCACGCGGCCCATGCGCGCCCGCGCCAGCAGCGGATCGCCGCCATAGGTGGTGCCGGCATACCAGGCGCGGGGATAGCCTTCCTGCAGATAATCGGGCACGCCGCTTTCGGGCCACAGCACCAGGCGCCGCTGCCCCGGCTGGCGCGGCAGGCTGAGCGCGGCGGCCCGCTGGAACTGTTCCTCATACCGGCTGGCGTCGTTGATCTCGTCCTGGCCGATGTTGGGCTGGACCAGGGTGAACGGCACGCTGCCAGTGGCCTTTTGCCCGCCCAGCGGCAGCAGGAACAGAGCGGCCGGCAGCGCAAAGTGGGCCGCCGCCAGGCCCCAGCGGCGCTGCGCCCCGGCGCGCAGGGCAAACAGCCATTGCCCGGCAAGCAGCACGACCAGGCCCGACAGTGCATAAGTGCCCAGCCACGGCAGCACGCGCGCCAGGCCGGGTCGATCGAACCCGCCCAGCGCGGTGGCGGCCAGCGGGTTCCACGGGAAACCGGTGCAGACCCAGCCGCGCGCCCATTCGGTCACGATCCACAGCGCGGCCAGCGCCGGCACCGGCGCCAGACGCCAGCGCCGCCCCAGCCACCATGCCGCCAACGTGGCCACGGCGGGAAACAGCGCAAGATAGACCGCCAGCAGCAGCACCGCGATCCAGCCCAGCCAGGCCGGCATCTGCGCCTGATAGGTAAAGGCCGTGGCGATCCAGCCATTGCCCACCGAAAAATGGCCCCAGCCCCACAGCTCGCCCACCAGCAGGGCATGAACGGGAACGCGCGCCCGCTGCATCCGCGCCGCCAGCACGGCCAGCGCCAGCAGCGTCAGCGGCCACCAGTTGAGCGGGGCGAAGCCCAGCGCCCCCAGGCCGCCGGCCATGATGAGCACGGCCGCTTCGCTGCGGCGGGACAAACGATCATCGCCCAGCGCAACCAGCGCGGCGAAACGGGAACGGAGCCAGGCCTTCATTGCCCGGTTCTATGCGGCGGCGGCCCAGCGAGGGCAAGCGCGGTTGCGCCAGGGCGTGTGCCGCAACGAAAAAGGCGCCCGGAATGCGGGCGCCTTTATCATATTACCAGGCCTGGATTGGCCAAAGGGTTCAGCCTTCGGCGCTTTCGGGCAAGGGGTTCTTGCGCGGGCGGCCACGGCGCTTGGGCGCCGGTGCGGCTTCGGCCGAAGCGTCGCTCGCCGGCTCGGCCGCAGGGGCAGGCGCCGGAGTAACGGCCGGAGCGGGCGCGGGCGCCGGGGCTTCGGCGGCCGGCTCGCTGCGCACGCCGATCGCGGGCGGCAGGCTGGCCGGATCGAGCCCTTCGGAGGCTACTGCGCTGCGGCGCGGGCGGCGTTCGGTGCGCTGCGGACGCGGCCCACGCGGGCTGCGGCTTTCGCGGATGAACGGGTTGTCGCTCACATCGGTGACCGGCTCGCCTTCATCGGCCCGCACGCCTTCGAGCGGCACGGGCTGATCGGCATCAGCGGCGTTGGCAACAGCGGCCGAGGGGCGGCGATCTTCAAAGCGGCGACGGCTGCCCGAGCGGTCCGAAGCGCGATCAGAACCACGGTCGGAACCGCGATCGTTGCCGGTTTCACCCTGGCGTTCGGTGCGGTCTGCCCGCTCCTGGCGTTCCGGGCGATCCTGGCGGTCAGACCGTTCGGGTCGCTCCTGGCGATCCTGACGGTCTTGGCGTTCGGGCCGATCCTGACGATCGGCGGTGCGCACTTCGCGTTCCTCGCGGCGGACATAAGGACGATCGAACGCGGGGAAATCCCCTTCGATCGAGAAGTCCATGCCGTCGTCTTCGGGCTCGCCCTCGCTCCAGCGCTCGCCATTGCCGCTGTGGCGCTGGCGGGCTTCTTCCTGGCGCAGCCGGGTATCGGCGATCACGCGGAAATAATGATCGGCAAATTGCAGATAGTATTCGGCCTGGACACGATCCCCGTTGAGGTGGGCATCCTGCGCCATCTTGCGATACTTTTCGAGCAGCTGGGGGGCATTGCCCCGCGCGCGGCTGTCGATGCGATTGAGCTGCTGGCCGCCACCTTGCGGACGATTGTTACCGCGGCCGCGCCGGCGGTTGTTCCCACGATTGTTGTTCAACTCAGGCACGTCCTTGTTTGGGGCGGCTGTCGGTAGCTTTTGCCGATCCTGTCGCCGCGCAACCCTCCGCCACGCGCCCGCAACGCGCGGGTGCGCAGATTCCCAGCATCTGCCAGCCGAAAGCCCCTGGTGAGAGGCCGATGCGGGCGCAAATGGTGGAGTTGGCCGGGACGGGAAGCCTTCATCCGTCGCCCTGCCAGATGGGACAATTAGTGATCGCCGGGCAGCTTGCCAAGCGAAATATTGTGGCAAAGCGTCATTTCCACAGCCCTGTCGCGCCCGGCGAGATCGGGATGGACGCGCGCCACCATGCCATGGTCCTGCGCCAGGGCCATCACGGCGTCGCCCTGCTGCCAACCGATTTCGACCACGGCCATGCCGCCCGGCGCCAGCAGATCAGGCAGTTGCGGCACCAGCACGGCATAATCGGCCATGCCGTCTGCCCCGGCAAACAGCGCGCTGGCCGGCTCGAAATCGCGCACGCCGGGATCGAGTGCGGCATCGCTTTCCACATAGGGCGGGTTGGCCAGGATCAGGTCGAACCGCCCCAGCGCGGCGGCCCAGTTGGGCTTGGTCCAATCGCCCGGCTGCATGCGCGCCCGCGCATCCAGGCCAAGCCGCAAGGCATTGCCCGCCGCCACCACCCGCGCCGCATCCGACCGTTCGATGCCGGTGCCCATTGCCTGCGGCCAGATCGACAGCGCCGCCAGCAGCAGCGCGCCCGAACCCGTGCCCAGATCGAGAATGCGCGCCGGCGGCCGCCCGGCCAGGGCCTGCCGCGCCACCTCGATCAGCGTCTCGCTATCCCCGCGCGGGATCAGCACCGCCGGGCTCACCGCCAGGTCCAGCCCATAGAACTCCTGGCTGCCAACGATATACGCCACCGGCTCATGCCCCTGCCGGCGCGCCACCAGCCGGGCAAATCCGCCCGGCACCGGCGCGTCCATGTGGCGCAGCAGCACATCGGTGCGCGTGCAGCCCAGCGCATGAGCCATCAAGACCTCGGCATCGAGCCGCGCGGTATCGCTGGTGGGGGCGAGCATCTGCGCCGCCTGGAACAGCGCCTGGCGGACGGTTTGCGCGTGGTTTCCACCACCCCCAACCCTCTCCTCTAAAGAGGATGGGGCTTTGCCGTTGTTCTCCCCCTCCTCTTCAGAGGAGGGGGTCGGGGGGTGGTGGCGGCCTGAACCGCGCTTCTCAGTCATCCATCGCGGCCAGGCGCTTGGCCTGGTCTTCGGCGGTGAGCGCGTCGATCAGTTCGCCCAGCCCCGGCCCGGCCAGCACTTCGGGCAGGCGGTGGAGCGTCAGGTTGATGCGGTGGTCGGTCACCCGGCCTTGCGGGAAGTTGTAGGTGCGGATGCGTTCCGAGCGGTCGCCCGAGCCGACCAGGGCGCGGCGGGCCTCGGCCTCGGCGCCCTGGGCCTGTTCGCGGCGCAGGTCATAGAGCCGCGTGCGCAGCACCTGCATCGCCTTGGCGCGGTTCTTGTGCTGGCTGCGTTCGTCCTGCTGGGTCACCACCAGGCCGGTGGGCAGGTGGGTGATGCGCACGGCCGAATCCGTGGTGTTGACGTGCTGGCCGCCAGCGCCGCTGGCGCGATAGATGTCGATCTTGAGGTCCTTGTCCTCGATCGCCACGTCCACTTCGTCTGCCTCGGGCAGCACCGCCACGGTGGCGGCGCTGGTATGGATGCGGCCGCCGCTTTCCGTCACGGGCACGCGCTGCACGCGGTGCACCCCGCTTTCGAACTTCAGCCGCGCGAACACGCCCTGGCCGGCGACATGGGCGATCACTTCCTTGAAGCCGCCCAGCTCGCTGGCGTTGGCGCTGATAACCTCGACCTTCCAGCCCTGTTCGGCGGCAAAGCGTTCGTACATGCGAAACAGGTCGGCGGCGAACAGCGCGGCTTCATCGCCACCGGTGCCGGCGCGGATTTCCAGCATGGCCGGGCGCACGTCGGCCGAATCGCGTGGCAGCATGGCGATGGCCAGCGCGCGTTCGGCCTCGGGCAAGGCGCCGCGCAGCTGCTGCATTTCCTCTTCGGCCAGGGCGCGCATCTCGGCATCGGGTTCGTTGAGCGCGGCCAGGCTGGCCAGCTCGTCGCGCATCACCTGCACCGCGCGGGCGGCGCGGGCGACCGGCTCCAGCTCGGCATAATCGCGGCTGGCGGCCACGAATGCCTCCCCTTCCAGCGTGCCCGAAGCCAGGCGCGCTTCCAGTTCGGCAAAGCGCGCGCCGATCTGGCCCAGACGTGCGTCGGAAACGGCCATCAGGCGGCGATGTGCGCCGGAATCGCGTGCAGCGCCATGCGCTCCTGCGTGCCGGTCACAAGGTTCTTGACCGTCGCTTCACCGGCGGCCAGTTCCTCGTCACCCACGATCAGGGCAAAGCGCGCGCCGCTTTCGTTGGCGCGGCTCATCCGCTTCTTCATGTTGCCGCGATAGCCCATGTCCACCGTCAGCCCGCCGCGCCGCAGCGTAGCCGCCAGGCCCAGGCAGGCGGCCTCGGCCGCCGCGCCCATCGGCACGATCGCCACGTCCGCCGCCGGCTCGGTGATGGTGCGCGCATCTGCCACAAGCATGGCCAGGCGTTCGATCCCCGCGGCCCAGCCCACGGCCGGGGTGGCCGGGCCACCCAGCGCTTCGAGCAGGCCGTCATAGCGCCCGCCGCCCAGCACGGTGCCCTGCGCGCCCAGCCGGTCGGTGATGAATTCGAACGCGGTGTGGCGATAGTAATCCAGCCCGCGCACCAGCGCAGGCGCGCGCACCCAAGCAACGCCGGCGGCATCGAGGCCGGCCGTCACCTTGCCAAAGAAATCCTGCGCCTCATCAGTAAGATATTCGTCAATCTGGGGCGCAGTCTGAGTAAGTGCCTTGTCGCGCGGGTCCTTGGAATCGAGAATTCGGAGCGGGTTTTTCTCAAGCCGCTCCTTCGATTCGTCGGAAAGATCTGCTTCATAACGCCGGAAATAACGGATCAGGGCCTCACGCCAGGCTTCGCGGCTCGGCGCATCGCCCAGGGTATTGAGGTTGAGCGTCACGCCATCGGCAATGCCCAGTTCGCGCAGCAACTGATCGGCCATGACCAGCAGTTCCACGTCGGCCTGCGGTTCGGCCGCGCCGATCACTTCGGCATCGATCTGGTGAAACTGGCGATAGCGGCCCTTTTGCGGGCGCTCATAGCGGAACAGGGCCCCGTGCGTCGCGATCTTGAGCGGGGCGTGCTGCTGCCAGCCATTGGTGAGATAGGCGCGGGCGAGGCCGGCGGTGAATTCGGGCCGCAGCGTCAGCGATTCGCCGCCGCGATCCTCGAACGAATACATTTCCTTCGATACCACGTCGGTGGTTTCGCCCAGCGAGCGCGAGAACACCGTGGTCTTTTCGAAGACCGGCATTTCCACCCGGCGAAAGCGATAGAGCTTGCGCACGCGCTCGAACGTTTCCACGACATGGCCGAACGCTTCCGCCTCGGCGCCGAAAATGTCCTGGGTGCCACGAATGGCCTGAGGGGTGGGAATGGTTTGCTTGCTCATGGCGCGCGCGGATAGCGGCTTTCGCGCGGTGGGGGAAGCATCCGTGGCGATCCGCCGCGTATTGTGCCCATCTGGCCGTTGCAGATGAGACCGCTTGGCGGCATGAAAGGCGCCATGCGCAAAACCCCCCAAGGCATTGGCCTGCTTTCCGCCCTTTCCACGTCCACCCTGGCACTTGCCACCCTGATCCTGGCGCAGCCCGCGCTGGCGCAGGTGCAGCCGGCGAGCAACAGCCGCCCCATGGCCGTGCCGATCGCCCATGGGGTGCCCGATGCGCAGGACGTGCCCTATCCCGGCACGATCGGACTGCAGATCGACGCCACCGACCTGGCCACCGGGGCGTTCCGGGTGGTGGAAACCGTGCCGGTGGCGGCCGATGCCAAGGAACTGATCCTGCAACTGCCGGCCTGGCTGCCCGGTGAGCATGGCAATCGCGGCCCCGTGGCCGAGCTGGCCGGCATCACCTTTGAAGCCAAGGGCCAGAAGCTGGCCTGGACCCGCGACCCGGTGGAAGTGAACGCGTTCCACATCCCCCTGCCCGCCGGCACCAGCGAAGTGGTGGCCCGCTTCATCCACACCTCGCCGCTGCGCGACAGCGAAGGCCGCATCACCGTTACGCGCGAAATGCTCAACGTGCAGTGGGAGAAGATGAGCCTCTATCCCGCCGGTCACTATGTGCGGCAGATCAAGGTGCGTCCCACTGTCAGCTTCCCGCAGGGCTGGACCGTGTTCACCGCGCTGGATGGCAAGACGCAGAGCGGCAGCGGCAATACCGTGACCTGGGCCGAAACCGACTATGAAACCCTGGTCGATTCGCCGATCTTTGCCGGTCTCTATGCCGCGCGCCACGATCTGGGCCACAACGTCTATTTCGACCTGGTCGCCGACAAGCCCGAGCTGCTGGCGATCAAGCCGGAAAACCTCGCCGCCTATCGCAACCTGGCCGACGAAGCCGTGGGCGCATTCGGCGCGCGCCATTTCGATCACTACGATTTCCTGCTCGCGCTGACCGATCGCATGGGCAGCATCGGCCTGGAACACCACCGTTCCAGCGAGAACCAGCAGGAACCCAAGAGCCTGACCGACTGGGCCGCCTATGACTGGGACCGCAACGTGATCGCCCACGAATTCAGCCACAGCTGGGATGGCAAGTTTCGCCGCTCGGCCAAGCTGTGGACGCCCGACTATCGCCAGCCGATGCAGGACAACCTGCTGTGGGTCTATGAAGGGCAGACGCAGTTCTGGGGCCTGGTCCTGGCCGCGCGCTCGGGCGTGCAGAGCAAGGACGTGGTGCTGGGCAGCCTCGCCAACTATGCCGGCACGTTCACCCAGACCGCCGGGCGCGACTGGCGCTCGGTGGAAGACACGACGATGGATCCCATCTTCGCCGCCCGCAAGCCCAAGCCCTATTCCTCGCTTACCCGCAACGAGGACTATTACACCGAAGGCGCGCTGGTGTGGCTGGAAGCGGACCAGATCATCCGCGATGGCACCGCCGGCAAGAAGGGCCTGGATGATTTCGCCAAGGCGTTCTTTGGCGTGCGCGACGGCGATTGGGGCGTGCTGACCTATGAATTCGATGACGTGGTCAAGACCCTCAACGGCGTCTATCCCTATGACTGGGCCACGTTCCTCAAGACCCGCCTGCAGACGCCGGGCCAGCCGGTGCCGCTCGGCGGGATCGAGCGCGGTGGCTACAAGCTGGAATTCAAGGACGAGCCCAATCCCTATGACAAGGCGCGCATGGCCGATGCCAAGGTGCTCAGCCTGTTCAACTCGCTGGGCGTGACGCTCGACAAGGACGGCAAGGTTACCGCCTCGCGCTGGGATGGCCCGGCGTTCAAGGCGGGGCTGGTTTCGGGCATGCAGGTGATGGCCGTGAACGGCGACGCCTATGACGCCGACAAGCTCAAGGCCGCGATCACCAATGCCAAGACCGGCAACCCCGGCGCCGGCCGCCCGATCGAACTGCTGGTCAAGCGTGACGATCGCTTT
Organism: Novosphingobium sp. 1529; assembly: GCF_040544855.1. Lineage (NCBI taxonomy): Bacteria > Pseudomonadati > Pseudomonadota > Alphaproteobacteria > Sphingomonadales > Sphingomonadaceae > Novosphingobium > Novosphingobium sp. 1529. The sequence continues at coordinate 220,906 of NZ_JBEPKW010000001.1, read as the reverse complement.
GTCACGCTGCCGATCACCTATGCCGATGGCCTGCGCTGGCCCTGGCTGGTGCGCGCTGCGCCCGGAACGGCACCGACCGGTCTGGACAAGCTGCTGGCGCCCCATGCCAGCAAGCTGCCCGTCGGCAAGTCCGGCAAGGCGGCCAAGTGATGTCAGGGGCCAGGCCAAGCCTGCATCTGGGCCGCCTGGCCCCACCTCGCTTCATCCTGTTCCTGGTGCTGCTGATGGGCGGCACCGGGGCGTGGTGGTTGTGGCATCCCCTCACCCGCAACAGTGGCGAACTGGCCGATTCGCTGGCCATGGGCTTTGATTTTGCGGCGCTGGCGTTCCTGTTGTCGCTGGTGCCACTGCTGCGCTGTGCCGATGCCGATACGATGCGGCAAAGCGCGGTGGACAACGATGCCAACCGCGTGCTGGTGCTGTGCATCACCACGGTCCTGACCGCAGTGGTGATGGCATCGATCGCCGGCGAACTGCCCCGCGCCGCCCATGGCGATTCGCTGGCCAAGCTGCGGCTGATCGGTACGCTGATGCTGACCTGGCTTTTTGCCAACACGGTCTATGGGCTGCACTACGCCCATCTTTACTATACCCGCGATGAGAGCAACGGGCGCGATCGCGGCGGGCTGGACTTTCCCGGCACCGACACGCCCGACTACTTCGATTTCGCCTATTTTTCCTTCACCTTGGGCATGACGTTCCAGACTTCGGACACCGGGATCACGTCGGGCCGGATCCGCCGCATCGTCACGCTGCATTCGTTTGCCGCGTTCGTTTTCAACATCGGCGTGATCGCTTTCACCATCAACGCGCTGGGCGCGGGTTAACCAAAGCGGCGGGCTATCGATCACAAGTATTGTTGCGGCGCAACAGCCACGGCGCTAGAGCCCCTCGTACTGCGAACAACAACCGGCCCGCGCGGGCCTGAACCAAGGCAAGACAGAACCGATGCGCATCGACCTTATCCCCACCGGGGACAATCCGCCCGAAAGCCTCAACGTGGTCATCGAAGTGCCGGTTGGCGGCGAGCCGGTGAAGTATGAATTCGACAAGGATTCGGGCGCGCTGTTCGTCGATCGCATCCTGCACACGCCGATGCGCTATCCGGCCAACTACGGCTTCGTGCCGCACACCCTCTCGCCCGATGGTGACCCGCTCGATGCGCTGGTGATCGCGCGTTCGCCGTTCATTCCGGGTTGCGTCGTGCGCGCCCGCCCGATCGCGGTGCTGAACCTGGAAGACGAACAGGGCGGCGACGAAAAGCTGGTCTGCGTGCCGGTGGATTCGACCTTCCCGTACTACACCGAAGTGCTGGAAAAGGATCACCTGCCCGAGATCGTGCTCAAGCAGATCGAGCACTTCTTTACCCACTACAAGGATCTGGAAAAGGAAAAGTGGGTGCGCGTGGGCACCTGGGGCGGCGCCGACGATGCCCGCCGCATCACCACCGAAGCCATTGTCCGCTACAACGAAGCCAAGGCCGCCAAGGCCGCAGCCGAATAAGCCGCGCTTCCGCGCCAGCGGCATGAACAAGAGGCCAGGGTCAGCACCGACCCTGGCCTCTTTTCGTTTTCGGCTGCGCGACATTTTCCGCCCATCAGCGGGACCCCGGATCAAGTCCGGGGTGACGATAAGTTTTTACGCCAACTATATTTTCGTCACCCCGGGCTTGACCCGGGGTCCCACGCCAGCCGTCGAATTACCGATGCCTCAAGCCGCAGCGCAGGCCTGGCAGCGGCCGCGGATTTCCACCACCGGGCGCACGTCAGCAAAGCCGGCGTCGCGGGCGGCTTCGCGCAAGTGGCCGGTGAGGCTGTCGTTGTCGATGTGGGTCACCTGGCCACAGGCATCGCAGATCAGGAAGATGCAATCGTGACGGCAGCCGGGGTGGCTGTTGGCGACGTAGGCATTGGCGCTTTCCACCCGGCGCGCCAGGTTGGTGCGCACGAACAGGTCGAGGATGCGATAGACGCTGTTGGCGGCCACGCGCTTGCCCCGGCGCTGCCCCACGCTTTCGGCAATGTCATAGGCCGAGGCCGGGCGTTCCTGTGCGGCGAGCGCGGCAAAGACATCGGCGCGCATGTCGGTCCACTGCTCGCCAGAAACGGTCAGCGCCTCGCGCGCGGCAGAAACCAGGCCTTCGCCGGCATAGTCATGATGAAGGTGGGAACCCATATCCCAGAGATAGGCATTTGCCCACGCAGTTGCAAATCAGTGCTGCGTGAAATCGGGCTTCCACCACTGCGGGAACGTGCGGTGCAATGCATCCACCCGCGCCACGTCCCAGCGCAGGATATAGGGATGGCGCGGATTGCGGAAGGCAAAGTCCTGATGCTCGGCGGGGCCGGGATAGAAGCCGCGCCACGGCTCGATGCGCGTCACGATCGGCTGGCGCCACAGCTTGAGCGCCTTGAGCTGCGCCACATAGGCACGCGCCACGCGGGCCTGTTCCGGCCCGATCGGCACCAGCGCGTTGCGGTATTGCGGGCCGACATCCGGTTCCTGCCGGTCAAGCTGGGTGGGATCGCTCGCCACGCCGAAAAAGACCTGGAGCAGCTGGTCATAGCGGATGCGCGCTGGGTCATAGGTCACGCGGATCGATTCGGCATGGCCGGTCGTGCCGGTGCTCACCGTCTCGTAATCGGCATCGGCAGCGCGGCCGCCCTCGAAGCCTGACACCACGCTGGTCACGCCGACCAGGTGGCTGAACACTGCCTCCATCCCCCAGTAGCAGCCACCCGCAAAGACCGCGGTCTTGAGGCCGGGGGTTTCATGGGCAGGGATCACCGCAGCCGGCGCCTTGACCGGCGCATCGGCGTGGGCGGGTTGCAGGCAGGCCGACAGGGCCAGCGCCAGCAGTGCGGGAAATGCCGCCCCCGGCCATGCCAGAAAGCGGCGCGCGCTCACTGCTCAGACCCCACGGTCGGCGCGGCAGATGCCGCCGCAACCGGTGCGAAAACATGGGCCGCGTTGAACACCGTAAAGCCCATGCCGACGGCGCCGATAGCGAAGCCAACTAGGAGCGAACGGAAGAAGTCTTTGCGAAGCAAACCCATGTTGAAGTTCCGGCAATAATCAGTTTCAAAATGCTACTTAGCACAGAAGCGACGTTTGCCCTAGTGCCAAATCGGCCATAGGGCAGAAAATCACTGCCCAACCGTGCATATTGTTCGACGAACGGCGTGAACCCAGCGCGGATCAGGGCCGCAGGGTCACCCACACCGGGGCGTGGTCGCTGGCCTTTTCCCGCCCGCGATAGGCCTTGTCGACGCCGGCCGACACCAGCCGATCGGCCAGTTCAGGGCTGAGCAGGGCGTGATCGATGCGAAAGCCGTGGTCGCGCTGCCAGGCACCGGCCTGATAGTCCCAGAACGTCCACACGCCGCCCTGCGGATGGTGCAGGCCGATCGCGTCGGTCCAGCCGGCGCCGAGCAGGCGGTGATAGGCATCGCGCGATTGCGGCTGCATCAGCGCGTCATCGGCCATGGCGCGCGTGTCCCAGATATCGTTCTCACGCGGGATCACGTTGTAATCGCCCAGGATCGCGGCGGGCACTTCCTCGGCCCAGATCTGGTCCATGCGCGCGTGCAGGCGGTCCATCCAGCGCAGCTTGTAATCGAACTTGGGGCCAGGCTGGGGATTGCCGTTGGGCAGGTAGATGCACACCACGCGCACGCCGAACACATCGGCCTCGAGATAGCGGGAATGCTCGTCCTCCGGCTCTCCGGCCAGGCCGCGCTGCACTTCCACCGGCTTTTGCCCGTCGGCCAGGATCGCCACGCCATTGAAGCCCTTCTGGCCGTGCCAGATGGCGTGATAGCCGATCTTCTCGAACTCGGCCGCCGGAAAGCCTTCGTCCTGCGTCTTGATTTCCTGCAGGCAGGCCACGTGCGGCCGGGTTTCCTCCAGCCATTCGAGCAGGCGCGGCAGGCGCGCCTTGATGCCGTTGATGTTGAAGCTGGCCAGCTTGAGCGGGGTATGCGCGGGCGCGGTGCTCACACCGAGAAACTCGCGCCGCAGCCACAGCCCGATGCGGCATTGGGATTGGTCACACGAAAAGCCGCGCCACCCAGCGATTCGACATAATCGACTGTCGCCCCGCCAACCAGATCGAGGCTCATCGCATCGACCACCAGGCGCACGCCATCGGTTTCCACCACGGTATCGTCTGCCTCCACCGCCTCGGCCAGGCCAAAGCGATACTGAAAGCCCGAACAGCCGCCCCCTTCCACGGCCAGGCGCAGGATCGCGGGCTTGGCCTGCTTGGCGGCGATCGTGGCCACGCGCGCGGCGGCCGAGGGGGCGAGGATGATGGAGGGCTGGCTCATGCCTTGCGAGATAGGCGCGGCAGGCATGCCGCTCAAGTGCCTGTGGACATATGCCGCCCGCTATCGGTAGCACGAGGCCCATGACCACACCGCTGCCCCCTCGCTTCATCCCCGGCCCGCACGGCCTGCGCCTGGCCACCCGCTTCGTGCCTGGCACAGGCCCGACGCTGGTGTTCCTGCCCGGCTACATGTCCGACATGGCCGGGGGAAAGGCCCAGGCCGTGATGGACTGGGCGGTGGCGCAGGGGCGTGCCTGCCTGCTGCTCGATTATTCCGGCTGTGGCCTGTCGGAAGGCGAATTTGCCCAAGGCACGCTGTCGCGCTGGCGTGACGAGGTCGTGGCGCTGATCGCGGCGCACGACCTGGATGCGGTCGTGCTGATCGGCTCGAGCATGGGCGGCTGGCTCATGCTGCTGGTGGCGCAGGCACTCGGCACCAAGGCGCGCGCGTTGGTGGGCCTGGCCGCTGCCCCCGATTTCACCACCTGGGGCTATGATGCCGATCAGCAGGCCGCGCTGGCGGCGGGCGAGACGATCCTTGAAGACAATCCCTATGGCCCAGAACCCACGCCCACCCATGCCGCGTTCTGGGCCGATGGGCAGGCCTTGCTGCAATTGAACGACACCGTTCCATTCGATGGCGCGGTGCGCCTGATCCATGGCCAGGCCGATGCCGATGTGCCGTGGAACATCTCGCTGCGCCTCGCCGCGGCGCTGCGTTCAGCCGATGTGCAGGTGCACCTGATCAAGGACGGCGACCACCGCCTGTCGCGGCCGCAGGACATTGCCGTGCTGCTCGCCACGCTGACCCAGCTTCTGTCCGAATAGAGCGATACCCCCCCCCATGCTCCTGGCCGCTGCCGCCCTGCTTGTCTCTCCCGCCCTGCCCGCGCCGGTGGCGCATCAGGTTGGGCCCAATCCCCGGCCGATGGAGTTCGGCGCACTGCCCACGCCCGGCCGCCGCCGCAATGCCGCCAGCGGGAATGAGGCCGAGCCGGCCCCGGAAAAGCACGATCGCCTGGCCGACTGCCTGACCGTGGGGCGCAGCAATCCCGACCTGGCGATCAGCCTGGCGCGGCATTGGCTGGACGAGGTGAAGCTGCCGTCGGAACGCGTGCGCGCCAACCAGTGCCTGGGCATGATGCTGAGCCAGCAGGGCGATTTCGATGGCGCCGTGGCGGCGTTTGGCGATGCCGTGGGCCTGATCCCCGAAGCCCAGGCGGTGGGCGCGGTGCCGCTGATGGCGATGGCCGGCAATGCTGCGCTGGCCGCTGGCAAGCCACAGGATGCCTTGACCTGGCTGGACCGCGCCACCGTGGTGCACGGCTTTGCCGACAACCTGGCCCTGGCCGCGATCCAGGATGACCGTGCCCGCGCCCTGGTGGCGCTCAACCGCAATGCCGACGCCATGGCCGCGCTCACGAAGTCGCACGAACTGGCGCCGCAGAATGCCGAAGGCTGGCTGCTGTCGGCCACGCTCTATCGTCGCGACAAGAACCTGGCTGCCGCCCAGCACGATATCGAAGAGGCCGCGCGCCTGTCCCCGCGCGATCCCGCCGTGGGCGTGGAAGCCGGCGTGATCGCCATGCTGGGCAACCGCGAGGATGCCGCAAAGCAATCATGGCAATCGGTAGTGGCGATGTCTCCCGCCAGCGACGAGGCCCGCGTGGCGCGTGGCTACCTTGAACAGATCGGCGCGGCCCCCACATCCAGTCCCGTTCCGCCCAAGCCGGGCCAGGATGAGGAAATTACCCGATGAAGCTGTCCGTTCTCGATCTGGTGCCGGTGATCGAGGGCGGCACCATCCCCCAGGCCATGGCCGATGCCGCGCTGCTGGCCAAGGCCGCCGAAGAGGCCGGCTATCACCGTTATTGGGTGGCCGAACACCATGGCATGCCCGGCATTGCCGGGGCAGCGGTCTCGGTCGTGCTGGCCCATGTGGGGCACCACACCCAGACCATCCGGCTGGGCGCCGGCGGCATCATGCTGCCCAACCACAACCCGCTGGTGATTGCCGAACAGTTCGGCGCGCTCGATGCGCTCTATCCCGGCCGCATCGATCTGGGGCTGGGCCGCGCGCCCGGTGCCGACCAGCGCATCGTGCGCGCGCTGCGCAAGGATGTGAACCGCGCGGCCGAGGATTTCCCGGCCGACGTGGTGGAACTCCAGGCCCAGTTTGCCGGCGATGCGCGCCTGCCACTGGCTGCCACGCCCGGCCATGGCGCCCCGGTCGATCTGTGGATCCTGGGGTCGAGCCTGTTCGGCGCGCAACTGGCCGCCATGCTGGGCCTGCCCTATGCCTTTGCCAGCCACTTTGCGCCCGATCATCTCGACGGTGCGATCAAGCTCTATCGCGAGCGGTTCCAGCCTTCTGCCAGCCTCGAACAGCCCTATGTCATGGCGGCCATCAACGTGCTCTGCGCGCCCAGCGATGAAGAGGCGCAGTTCCTGGCGAGCAGCCAGGACCAGTCGTTCGTGCGGCTGCGCAGCGGCGATCCCGGGCGCCTGCCGCCGCCAATCGCCGGCTATCGCGAGACGCTGGCCGGCCCGCAACTGGCGACGCTCGACCATTTCCGGCAGGTGAGCGCGATCGGCAGCCCCGCCACGGTGCGCGCCGGGCTGGAAGCCTTTCAACACCGCACCGGCGCCGATGAGCTGATCGTGGCCGGGGCCACGTTCGATCCGGCCTTGCGCCGCCGCTCGCTCAGGCTCACCATGGATGCGCTGACGCCGGCTGCGGCGAACACCTAAGGGGCAGATGAGGGCGATGGTGAGGCTTTCATGCCATCACCAGCGGTTTCCGACCCCGCGACGTCAGAGCGGCGGTTTTCAATTCAGGTTTCATTCGTTACCACCCAGCCAACGATAACGAAACGGCGGGCATATGAACCCGACCCGCCCGGGAATGCAGGAAGCGAACGCCATGGCGAGCACGATTGATCCCAATGCCCCAGTCACGCCCTCAGCCGGGGCAGGCGGGGGCGGGCCCGATGCCGAGCATCTGGTTTCAGCCCTGGCTGCGCGCCTGGCCGGCGCCCTGCTACCCGGCGACGAGGCGGACTTTACTGGGGAGCGCCTGACCGAGGCGGCTCGCTTCACCCTGGCCACCGCCGCCCTGCGCCAGGGGCCTGATGCCGCCGTGGCGATCGAATCGATGGGCGGGCAGCGCGCACTGCGCATTGCCGTGATCAACGACGACATGCCGTTCCTGGTGGATTCGATCGCGGCGACGATCACCGCGCAGGGCTTGACCATCGAAAAGCTGCTGCACCCCGTGCTGGCGGTGCGGCGCGATCCGCATGGCGCGCTGATCGACCTGCCGAGCGGCGAGGCGATCGGCGAGCTGCGCGAATCGATGATCTACCTGGAAACCGAGCGGGCCGATGCCAAGGCCCGCCGCGAGCTGGCCGCCGCGCTGAGCGCGACGCTGGCCGATGTCCACGCCGCGGTGGCCGATTGGCCGCAGATGCAGGGCCTGATGCAACACGATGCGCGCGGCCTGCCCGATTCCGAAGGCGCCGCGCTGCTGCGCTGGCTGGCCGATGGCATGTTGACCCAGCTGGGCCACGTCACCCGCCACCGCGATGGCACGGTGACCGAGGCGCTGGGCATCTGCCGCGCCACCGATGCGCCGCTGTTGTCCGACGCATCCTATGCCCGTGCCTTTGCCTGGTTCGACAAGATCGGCACGCGCGGCGAAGACGCGGTACGCATCCCGCTGATCGTCAAGGCCAACCGCATTGCCCTGGTGCACCGCCAGGTGCCGCTCGACCTGTTCCTGGTGCCGGTGAGCGAAGGTGGCAGGATCACCGCGCTGTCGGTTCACGCCGGGGTATGGACCAGCTCTGCCCTGGCCGCCACGCCCGATCGCGTGCCGCGCATGCGCAGCCAGCTCGATACGCTGATGAAGAAGCTGGGCTTCGATCCGGCCGGCCACGCCGGCAAGGCGCTGGTCCATGCGCTGACGGCGCTGCCGCACGATCTGCTGATCAGCTTTTCCGATGCCGATCTGGAACGCATCGCCACCACCATGATGGTGCTGGTCGATCGCCCGCGCCCACGCCTGGCGCTGGTGCGCGCGCCGCTGGAGCGGCATCTCTATGCATTCGTCTGGCAGCCGCGTGACAGCCAATCGACGCAAGTGCGTGAACAGGTCGCGCAGATGCTGGAGCAGGCCACCGGCGGCCAGGTGCTCGACTGGAGCCTGCAGGTGGAAGGGAGCACCCTGGCGCTGACCCGCTTTGCCATCGACATGCGCGGCGAGGAAGACACCCTTGCCGACGACGGCGAAGGGATCGACGAAGCAGCGCTCGACGCCGCATTCCAGACCCTGGTGCGCGGCTGGGAAGCGGCGGTGGAAGCCGAACTGGCCAAGACCGAGGAACCGACCCGCGCCGCCGCGATCGCCTCGCGCTATGCCACGGCGTTCCCGGTGGGCTATCGCGCCGGCTATGGCGCGGCAGAGGCCGCCGGCGATATCCGCGTGCTACGCGCGCTGACCGCTGACGACGCGCCACGTCGCGCCGTGCGGTTGCACCGGCTGAGCGGCGAATCGGCCCTGCGGCTCAAGCTCTATCAGCGCGAAGGCGCGATCGTGCTGTCCGATGCCGTGCCGGTGCTGGAAAACTTCGGCTTTCGCGCGCTGGAAGAAGTGCCCACCGCGCTCGACCATGGCAAGCTGGGCTTCATCCACGATTTCCTGGTTGCCCACCCCGCCGATACCACGCCCGAGGCGCTGCTGGCGCGCGCGACGGCGATCGAGGAATCGCTGGCCGCCGTGCTCAACGGCGTGGCCGAGGACGATGCGTTCAATCGCCTGATCGTGGCCGTGGGCCTGACCGCGACCGAGGCCAACTGGCTGCGCGCCTGGTATCGCTATCTGCGTCAGGCCGGCATGACCTTTGGCATCGCCACCGTGGTCGATGCGCTCAAGAACGCGCCTGACGTGACGCGCGGCCTCATCGGCTTCTTCCGCGCCCGCCATGATCCCGCCTTTGCCGGTGACCGCAAGCACGGCGGCGAAGCTGCGGCCGAGCAGATCCGCACTGGCCTGGGCCAGGTCGCCGCGATCAACGACGACCGCCTGCTGCGCAGCTTCCGCGCGCTGGTCGAGGCGATCCTGCGCACCAACGCCTTTGCCCCGGCAGCGGCCGAGGCCGTGGCTTTCAAGATCGATTCGGCGCTGGTGCCCGGCCTGCCCAAGCCGGTGCCGTGGCGCGAAATCTTTGTCTATTCGCCGCGGGTGGAAGGCATTCACCTGCGCGCCGGGCCAGTGGCGCGCGGTGGCCTGCGCTGGTCTGACCGCCGCGATGATTTCCGCACCGAAATCCTCGGCCTGATGAAGGCGCAGCGCGTGAAGAACGCGGTGATCGTGCCGACCGGGGCCAAAGGCGGCTTTTATCCCAAGCAGTTGCCCGATCCCGTGCGCGAGCGCGAAGCCTGGCTGGCCGAGGGCAAGACGAGCTATCAGGTGTTCATCCGCACGCTGCTGTCGATCACCGACAACATCGTCGATGGCGCCGTGGTCCATCCCGAAGGCGTGCTGATCCGCGACGGCGAAGACCCCTATTTCGTGGTCGCCGCAGACAAGGGCACGGCGACGTTTTCCGACGTGGCCAATGCGATCGCGGCCGAGCGCAACTTCTGGCTGGACGACGCCTTCGCCAGCGGCGGTTCCAAGGGCTATGACCACAAGGCGATGGGCATTACCGCCAAGGGTGCCTGGCTGTCGGTTCAGCGCCACTTCCTGGAACTGGGCGTCGATGTGCAGACCGACCCGGTGCGCGTGGTGGGCGTGGGCGACATGTCGGGCGACGTGTTCGGCAACGGCATGCTCTTGTCCAAGTCGCTCAAGATCGTGGCGGCGTTCGATCATCGCCACGTGTTCCTCGATCCCGATCCCAATCCGGCCAAGAGCTGGGAAGAGCGCGCGCGCATGTTCGCGCTGCCCCGGTCCAGCTGGGACGATTATGACAAGAGTCTGATCTCGGAAGGCGGCGGCGTGTTTCCGCGCAGCCTCAAGGCGATCCCGCTCAGCCCGCAGGTCCAGACGATCCTGGGCGTGGCGGTGGATGAACTCGATCCCGACACGCTGATCGCGCTGATCCTCCAGGCGCCGGTGGACCTGCTGTGGTTTGGCGGCATCGGCACCTATCTCAAGGCATCGAGCGAGGCCAACGTCAACGTCGGCGATCCGGCCAACGATGCCTATCGCATTTCGGCCAACGAAGTGCGCGCGCGCGTGATCGGCGAAGGCGCCAACCTGGGCATGACCCAGGCCGCGCGCATCGAATATGCCCTGCATGGTGGCCGCGTGAACACCGACTTCATCGACAATTCGGCCGGCGTCGATTGTTCGGACAACGAGGTCAACATCAAGATCGCGCTGGCCAGTGCCAAGCGCGCCGGCCGCCTGGACGAGGATGGCCGCGTCGCCCTGCTTTCCAGCATGACCGACGCGGTGGCGCACCTGGTGCTGGAGGACAACCGCCTGCAGGCGCTGGGCCTGTCCATCGCCGAGCGGGGCGGCACGCAGGCCGTGCCGGCGCTGACCCGGCTGATCGACGTGCTGGAGGAAAGCGGCGACCTTGATCGCAAGACCGAAGGGCTGGCGCCGTCCGATGACTATGCCCGCCGCGCGGCGGCCGGCATGGGTCTGACCCGGCCCGAACTGGCCGTGCTGGTCTCGTCGACCAAGCTGGTCTTGCAGCGCGCGCTGGAAGAAAGCCCGGTGGTAGATGATCCGGTGCTGGAAGAAGAACTGCTCGGCGCCTTCCCCGCCGCGATGCGCGAGACCTTCGAGACCGATATCGTGCACCACCGCCTGCGCCGCGAAATCATCGCGACCAAGCTGGCCAACCGCATCGTCAATCGGCTTGGCCCGGTGCACCCGTTCGAGCTGGCCGAAGAAGAAGGGATGACCCTGGCCCAGGTGGCGGCCGCATTCGTGGCGGCAGAGCGCCTGCTCGGCCTGGCGGAAACCTGGGCCCTGCTCGATACCGCGCCGATGGGCGAGGCGCTGCGCCTGTCGCTGTTCGAACGCACAGCGCAGGCCCTGCGTGGCCACATCGCCGATGTGCTGCGCTCGTGCCATGGCACGCTCAAGCCCGACGCCTTGATCGAGGATCTGTGTGGCGGGGTGGGCCGGCTTTCGCATACCACGGCCGAGCTGCTGCGCGGCGAAGCGCAGGCGCAGGCGCGGCGGCTAGGCCAGGAACTGACCGATGCGGGCACGCCGCAGGACGTGGCCGAACGCGTGGTGCATCTGTTCGATCTGGATGGCGCCATCGGCCTGGCGCATCTGGCCGACGAGCTGGATGTGGATGCCGTGGTGCTGACCGGCGCCTTTGCCGATCTGGGGGCCAACCTCGGGATCGACTGGGCCCAGCAGACGGCCGCGCGGATGAACCCGTCCGATCCGTGGGAGCGCCTGCTGGTGGCTGGCCTTGCCCGCGATTTCCAGCAGATGCGCATGGAATTCCTGCGCCGCATGGGCGGCAGCAATCCCGACGCCAGCGCGCATCAGTGGCTCAAGGCCAAGGCCGATCCGGTGCGCCAGCTGCGCAGCCTGATCGCCCGCGCCCAGGCAACCGCAGCGGTAACCCCGGCCATGCTGGCCCAGATCGCCAGCCAGGCGCGCAGCCTGCTGCTGCGTTGAATGACGTAAATTAATGGTGCGGCGCGCTTGACGCGCCGCACCATTTGTCCACAACCCTCCTCCCCACGCGAGAGGAGGACTTCATGGGTACATTCGAGGCCGGTTTTGCAGATGTGGTGATCGTCGGCGCAGGCCATGGCGGCGCGCAGGCGGCCATTGCCCTGCGGCAGAACGGCTTTGAGGGATCGATCCTGGTGATCGGTCGCGAGCCCGAATTGCCCTATGAACGCCCGCCGCTGTCCAAGGAATACCTGGCCCGCGACAAGACGTTCGAGCGGATCATGATCCGCCCTGGCGCTTTTTGGCAGGACAAGGGCGTGGAAATGGCGCTGGGCCACGAAGTGGTCGCAGTCGATCCCGAGGCGCGCAGCCTGCGCACCGCCGATGGCGCCACGCTCAGCTATGGCAACCTGATCTGGGCCACCGGCGGCGACGCGCGGCGCCTGTCCTGCGCCGGGCACGATCTGGCCGGCGTGCACGGCGTGCGCACCCGCGCCGATGCCGATCGCCTGATGGCCGAGCTCGACGCCGGGGCCAAGCGTGCGGTGGTGATCGGCGGCGGCTATATCGGGCTGGAAGCAGCCGCGGTGCTGACCAAGCTGGGCTGCCATGTCACCCTGCTGGAAGCCTTGCCCCGCGTGCTGGCGCGCGTGGCCGGAGAGGCGCTGTCCACCTTTTACCAGGACGAGCACCGCGCCCATGGCGTTGACCTGCGCACCGAAGTGGCGGTCGATTGCCTGGAAGGCGATGGCACCAAGGTGACCAGCGTGCGCCTGGCCGATGGCCATGTGCTGCCGGCCGATCTGGTGATCGTGGGTATCGGCATCATTCCCCAGGTTGGCCCGCTGCTGGCCGCTGGCGCCGCCGGTGGCAACGGGGTGGACGTGGACGAATATTGCCGCACGTCGCTGCCGCATATCTATGCGATCGGCGATTGCGCCGCCCATGCCAACGATTTTGCCGATGGCGCGGTGATCCGCCTGGAATCGGTGCAGAATGCCAACGACCAGGCGACCACGGCCGCCAAGGCGATCTGTGGCACGCTGGTGCCGTACAAGGCCACGCCGTGGTTCTGGTCCAACCAGTATGACTTGCGCCTGCAGACCGTGGGCCTGTCGACCGGCCATGATCTCGCCGTGCTGCGCGGCGATCCGGCCACGCGCAGCTTTTCGGTGGTCTATCTCAAGCAGGGCAAGGTGATCGCGCTCGATTGCGTGAACATGGTCAAGGACTATGTCCAGGGCAAGAAACTGGTGGAAGCGCGTTCGCCGATCGCGGCAGAGCGCCTGGCCGATGCCAGCGTGCCGCTCAAGGACATGCTATAAGAACGTCATTCACACGAAGCCACGAAGGCACAAAGAGAAACTGTGGTTTCCTTGGTGGCTTCGTGGCTTTGGGTAAAAGATTTTACGGTCAGGCCAGCCCGGTCAGCGCCTTGAGATCGGCTTCGGGGCGGGCGCCATAGTGCGAGATGATCTCGGCTGCGCAGACCGCGCCCAGGCGCAGGCTTTCAGCGAGCGGCAGCCCGCGCACGTGGCCATAGAGGAACCCGGCGGCAAACAGATCGCCAGCGCCTGTGGTATCGACCACCTTGTCGATCGGCTGGGCCGAAACATGGGCTTCCTCGCCGGCGTGGCAGGCATGGGCGCCCTGCGCCCCGCGCGTGACGACCAGCGTGGGCACCTTGCCGCTGAGCGCGGCCATGCCATCGTGAAAGTCGTCATGCCCGGTCAGCGCGGCCAGTTCGTGCTCGTTGGCGAACAGGATATCGATCATGCCATCGGCGATCAGGGCGCGGAAATCATCGCCATGGCGCGAGATAACAAAGGCATCGGACAGGGTGAAGGCCACCTGCGTACCCGCAGCGCGCGCGGCGGCAATCGCCTTGCGCATGGCGGCGCGGGGCTCTTCCGGGTCCCACAGATAGCCTTCGAGATAGAGCACGCCCGATGCAGCGATGACGCCTTCATCCAGCGCGGCCGCCGGCAGGAACTGCGAGGCGCCCAGGAACGTGTTCATCGTGCGCTGGCCATCGGGCGTCACGAAAATCAGGCACTGCGCCGTGGGCGGATCACCCGCGCGTGCAGCCGTATCGAAGGCAATCTTGCCAGCGCGGATATCGTGGGCAAAGACCCGGCCGAACTGGTCATCGGCAACCTGGCCGATGAATGCGCACGACGCGCCGAGCGCGGCGAGGCCGGCCAGCGTATTGGCAGCCGAACCGCCAGAGATTTCGCGCGCCGGGCCCATCGCGGCATAGAGCGCGGCAGCGCGTTCGGCGTCGACCAGCGTCATCCCGCCCTTGGCCAGGCCCAGTTCGGCAATCGCATCGTCGGTGGCAGGGGCCATGACGTCGACGATGGCATTGCCGATGGCAATGACGTCAAAACGGCGCGCTACGGCGGGTTGGGCGGCGGAAGTGTCGGCCATGGTCTCTTTCGCAACGAATGGGGAAGGCAATAACCCTGCCGCCTACCCGCAGCGTCGGCCGGCCGCAAGGCTGCATGCGTTGGCTTGCATCCGCGCCCGCGCCGCGCCATCACCGCGCCATGTTACGCCCTGTTCCGGTCGCCGCCCTGCCCAGCCCTTTCGCGAACGCTTCCGCCCGCCCTGCGTGGCGGGCATGGATGGCCGCCGCCATCGGCGCGGCGCTGTTGGCCGGGTGTAGCGGCGCCGTGCCGAGCAGCAAGGGTCCCGGGCGCTTGCCCGCGCCAGGCCGCACGCCGGGCGGCCGGCCGTCCACGCATCTGCCCGCGCCGCAGCCGCGCCCTGCCCCCACCATCCAGATCGCCCCGGGGTTGCAGGGCGTGATCGGCAGCGATGCAGAAGGCCTGGTGCGCCAGTTCGGCCAGCCCCGGCTGGACATCAAGGAAGAAGACGCGCGCAAACTGCAATGGAGCGGAACCGCGTGCATCCTCGACGCTTATCTCTACCCGCCACAGGGCGGTGGTCGGCCCATTGCCACTTATGTCGATGCGCGGCGGGGCGATGGGCGCGAGGTGGACCGCGCCGCCTGCGTCGCGGCCCTGCGCCAGCGCCCCTGAGCCGCGGGGCTCTACCGGCCGCGGCATCGTGCCGGGCCGGTATGCCGCGCGATCAGGTCAGACCTGCCACCACTTGCGGCGGGCCACGGCCACGGTGCCGGTGGGATGGCCATCGACATCGGTAATGGTTTCCACGCGCGTGGCTGGCGTTTCCGCCACGGGCATTTCAGACAGCGCCTCGGCCCGGCCTTCCGCCCGCGCCGCGCGCATTTCCGCGTCACGTGCAGCGCTCTCGCGATCACGACGGTTCCGCAGCCCGTCATAGCTCCACGCCACCTGGCGGTGGGCGAACAGCGCCAGCAGGCCGCCGGCAATCGCCAGGTTCTTGAGCGCTTCGACCACCTGCGTATGATCGAGCAGGTTGTGGTGGAAGAACAGTATGGTCAGCAGGGTAAAGCCGGCCAGCAGCACGGCAAAGATCCGCGTGGCCACGCCAAACATCAGCGCCAACCCGCCGATCAGCTCGAACAGCCCGACGGGCAGCGCCAGATCGGGCGTCAGGCCGACACCGGCGAGCGCCACTTGCGTGCCGCTGACGTCAAACAGCTTTCCCATGCCAGATATAATGAAAAGAAGCGACAGCAGGATTCGCCCTGCCAAGGCCGCGATGGTGTTCATGGGCGTACCTTTCCATGCCAGTGTCCACCCCCGTCCTCCGATGAGGTTACGGGGCAACAATGGTGGCAAGGCCGGTTAGGTTCCTTGGCCCGCTCAACAGGGCACACCATCACCCCCCAACGGCAGGGCTGATTGCGGGCGCGAATCGCTGCTGACCAGCCATGGGGCAAAGGCCGACACACCGGGGCGCGCGGCCTGTTCCAGCGTGACCTCGTCCAGCACCGCCAGGAATGCCTCCAGTGCGCGGGCGAGGGCGCCGCTCAGCGCGCAATCCCCATTCATGCGGCAATTTGCGCAATCGACCAGGCGCAGGCCCTTTTCCAGCGCGCGCACGACCTGGCCAACGCGCAGCGCTGCCGGCGGCTGGGCCAGGCACAGCCCGCCGTTGCGGCCCCGCACGCTGATGGCAAAGCCTTCGTGGACCAGCGCCTGCGCCACCTTGGCGACGTGATGGTAGGACAGCCCCTGTTCTGCGGCAAAGCCGGGCAGTGCCAGCGGCGCATCCGG
This sequence comes from Novosphingobium sp. 1529, assembly GCF_040544855.1. Lineage (NCBI taxonomy): Bacteria > Pseudomonadati > Pseudomonadota > Alphaproteobacteria > Sphingomonadales > Sphingomonadaceae > Novosphingobium > Novosphingobium sp. 1529. The sequence continues at coordinate 204,753 of NZ_JBEPKW010000001.1, read as the reverse complement.
GCGCCGCGCCATGGCGATCAGCAGGCGCAGGCCATAGTCGGTGTGCTGGGTCAATTGCATCGGCCCAGCCTGCGGCAAAGCGCTTGCACGAATCAAGTAAAACAAATACCGGTATTTTGAATACCACATTAGGAGAACGTCGATGCGAACCGCTTCCGCCCAAGCCATCGCCACGGTCAAGGCTACTGCCCCGGCGCTGGAAAAGCATGGGCTCGCCATCACCACCGCCATGTACAAGCGCTTGTTCGAAAACGCGGAAGTGGCGGCGATGTTTGATCGTGCGGCGCAGGACAGCGGCGAACAGCCACGCCGGCTGGCGGCCGCGATCCTGGCCTATGCGCGCAATATCGACAAACTCGGCGCGCTCACCGGTCCGGTACAGCGCATGGTGGCGCGCCACGTGGAAACCGGCGTGAAGGCGGAACACTATCCGCTGGTGGCAGAGGCGCTGCTGCCGGCGATTCGCGATGTGCTGGGCGCCGAGGTGGCGACCGATGCCGTGCTGGCCGCCTGGGGCGAAGCCTATTGGATGCTAGCCGACATTCTCATCGCCGCCGAAGCGGAAGCCTATGCCACGGCATGAGGCGCGCTGAACTGCCGCGCCATTACAGGCGCGGCAGAGTTACCCCGCGCTGGCCCATGTATTTGCCGGCGCGATCGGCATAGCTGACCTCGCACGGCTCGTTGCCCTGCAGGAACAGGAACTGGCACGCCCCCTCGTTGGCATAGATGCGCGCGGGCAGCGGCGTGGTGTTGGAAAACTCCAGCGTCACGTGTCCTTCCCAGCCGGGTTCGAGCGGGGTGACATTCACGATGATGCCACAGCGGGCATAGGTGGACTTGCCGAGGCAGATCACCAGCACATCGCGCGGCACGCGGAAATATTCGACGGTCCGCGCCAGCGCGAACGAGTTGGGCGGGATCACGCAGACATCGGTCTTGCGATCGACGAACGAGTTGGCGGCAAAATCCTTGGGATCGACCACGGCCGAATCGACATTGGTGAAGATCTTGAATTCATCGGCCACGCGCGCGTCATAGCCATAGGATGACAGGCCATAGCTGATGCAGCCATCGCGGCGCTGATTTTCCACGAAAGGCTCGATCATGCCCTCGGTCAGCGCCTTGTTGCGAATCCACTTGTCGGAAAGAATGGACAAGGCCGGTCCTTTGCGTGTGCAGCCAGAAAAAAGCTCAACCCAGGTAGGCCGGGCCGAACGCGCGCGGTAGCAGGAATGACAGGCGTTCTTCAACCACGACCCCGTCGCCCCCGGCACTGAGCACCAGCGGGTCGGTGCCGCCGAGCGCAGCCTGTTCATACAACACCTGGCGGCAGCGGCCGCATGGGGTGATCGGCTCGCCATCCACCCCCTCGGGCCCGCCGGCCACGGCCACGGCAACCAGCCCGCCGCGCTGACCGGCATGCCCACCGGCGGCGGTGGCCGTGGCACTGGCCACGGTCTCGGCGCAGAGCGACAGGCCATAGCTGGCGTTTTCGACGTTGCAGCCGGTCACCACGCTGCCATCGCCGAACAGCAGCGCAGCGCCCACGGTGAAATGCGAATAGGGCGCATAGGCGGTTTCGCGCGCGGCGCGGGCAGCGGCGATCAGCGCGGTGCGGGTGGCGTCATCAGGCATCATCTTCAAATCCATCAGGGTTGCACCACCACCCAGCGCAGCGGGCCAGGCGCGGCCTTGCCGTGGTAGCGATCGGTGGCGGTCCACATCACGAAAGGCCGGCCGGCATAGCCAGGCTCGATATAGTCCTGGCGCACCCAGATGTTGCGATCGATCACCGCGGCCAGGTGATAGCGGCTTTCGATCCCGCGCGAGAGCATCAGGATCGCCGGCTTGCCAGCATGCATTTCCACCTGGTTGAGGAACGTCGTCAACTCGCTTTGCAGCGCGGCTTCGGTTGGCGGGGTGGGGCAGCTGCGCTGGTTGATATCGAGCGCGACCGCCGGGGGCAGCAGCGCATCCTCGCGCGGGACCATGGTGACGAAATTGGCCGCCTGCGCATCGCCCGGCGCGCACAGATCATAGACATGCACCGCGCCCACCTGCAGCCCGGCGGTGCGCGCCTGGTCGAGGCTGTCGGTAAAGGCATCGTCGCGCCGCTGCGGGCCTTCGCTGGCCGTCAGATAGACGAAATCGGCGCCATCGCCCTTGAGGAGGCGCCAATCGATCGGGGCATCATGCACATCGGCCCAGGCGCCCTGCACCGGAAAATGCTGCCGATCAGGCCGCCACACACGCGATTGCCACCACAGCAGGCCCGCGCCCACCAGCACGGCCAGCAGCAATGCCGCCAGCGCGCGCCGCAACGCCGAATTCCTGCGCTTTGCCATGAAAGAGATTCGCCCAAGCCCTGGTGTGAAAGCGCGGCCCATAGGGCATGGGCAGGATGACGTCAAAATTGACGGCGTCCGGACTCGCGCAGATTTCCACCACCCCCAAACCCCCTCCTCTAAAGAGGATGGGGCTTTTGATCCTCCCTCCGCTCGCGGGGGGAGGTGGCGGCCGCAGGCCGTCGGAGGGGGGCCATGCCCCTGCGTACCTACCCCCGGATATGCAGCACGCAGATCAGGGTGAACAGGCGGCGCGCCGTGGCGAAATCGGTTTCCACCTTGCCGTCGAGCCGTTCGAGCAGCATTTCGGCCGCTTCGTTGTGGACCCCGCGCCGGGCCATGTCGATCGTTTCGATCTCTTGCGCGGTGGCGCGGCGGATCGCCTGGTAATAGCTGTCGCAGATCGCGAAGTATTCGCGGATCGGGCGGCGGAACCGCCCCAGGCCCAGCACGATGCTTTCCAGCAGGCTGCCGCTCTCGTCGGCAATGTCGAGCGTGAGGCGGCCATCGAGCACCGAGAGGCGCAGGCGATAGGGGCCTTCATGACCGGCGGCGCAGGAGCGCAAGGGGCGGAACGTGTTTTCCTCGATCAGGTCGAAGATCGCCACGCGGCGCTCCTGCTCCACATCGGCGTTGCGCCAGACGATCGTCGTTTCGTCCAGCTCGATATGCGAGATGCGCGGGTCCGCCATAAGATCTCGAGTGTTGCAACATGGCGGGCCGCGCAGCAAGCGCCTTGCCGGGCGCAGAGCATGCTACCTTGGTGGAAGAGGGGGCCAAACCGTCCACAGCCTGTGGAAAACGCCTGCGCGGATCGCGCACGTCGCCGCCTTGCCACACCCTTGAGACTGGTTCATTTTGACAGGCATGTCCGCCAGCGAAGCCATTCTCGCGCGTCCGGCCAGTGAGGTCCGTGCGCTTCCCGCCAATGTCGAGGCAGAGGCCGCCTTTCTGGGCGCCGTGCTGATCGACAACCGCATCATGGAAGAAATGACCGTGCCGCTGCGGCCCGATCACTTCTTTGCCCCGGTGCACGGGCGCGTGTTCGAGCGGATCCTGGCGCTGATCGATCGCAAGGCCGTGGTCACCCCGGTCACGCTCAAGCCCTATTTCGAAAGCGACGAGGAACTCAAGGAACTGGGCGGCACCGCCTACCTTGCCCGCCTCACCGCCGATGGCCAGGGCCTGCTGGCACCGCGCGAGCTGGCGCAACAGATCTATGACCTGGCGCTGCTGCGCGAATTGATCAGCGTGGGCCGCAACCTGGTCGAAGGCGCGATGGACACCAGCGAGACGGTCGAGCCGTTGAAGCAGGTGGAGCAGGCCGAAGCCGCGCTGTTTTCCGTGGCCGAAGGCGCGCAGACCGGCAACGAGGCGCAGACCTTTGGCCAGGCCACCCGCGCCAGCCTGGAAATGATCGAGAAGGCGCTGCTGTCGGGCGGCCACATCTCGGGCACGACCACCGGCCTTACCTCGGTCAACGAAAAGATCGGCGGCCTGCACGATTCCGACCTTATCATCCTGGCCGGCCGCCCCGGCATGGGCAAGACCTCGCTGGTCACCAATATCGCGTTCAACTGCGCCGACCGGCTGCGCGATGACATGGCGCGCGGCATACCGGCCAAGGATTCGGTCGGTGCGGCGGTCGCTTTCTTCAGTCTGGAAATGAGCGCGGACCAGCTCGCCACGCGTATTCTGGCCGAACAATCGGGCATCAGTTCCGAATCGCTGCGCATGGGCCGGATCAGCCGCGAGGATTTCCAGCAGCTTTCGTTCGCCAGCCAGCGCCTGGCTGAACTGCCGCTGTTCATCGACGATACCCCCGGCCTTTCGATCGGCGCCTTGCGCACCCGCGCCCGCCGGCTTAAGCGCCGGCACGATATCGGCCTGATCGTGGTGGACTATCTTCAGTTGCTGTCCGGCTCGGGCAAATCCGACAACCGCGTCAACGAAATCTCGGAAATCTCGCGCGGGCTCAAGACTCTGGCCAAGGAACTGGCGGTTCCGGTGATCGCGCTGTCGCAGCTGTCGCGTGCGGTGGAACAGCGTGACGACAAGCGGCCGATGCTGTCGGACCTGCGCGAATCGGGCTCGATCGAGCAGGACGCCGACATGGTCTGGTTCGTGTTCCGCGAAGACTATTACGTTGCCTCGCGCGAGCCCAAGCGCCCGGTCGAAAGCGATGACGCCAAGACCCACGAAGCCCATGCCGCGTGGATGGCAGAGATGGAGCGCGTGTTCGGCCTGGCCGAGCTGATCGTGGCCAAGCAGCGCCATGGCTCCACCGGCAAGGTGCGCCTGCGTTTCGAGGCGCGGATCACCCGATTCAGCGATCTGGCGCCCGACCAGATGATGCACGACATGGACGATTGATGCCCTTGGCGGGCCGCGCAATTTGCCCGCCGCCGCCCTTTCAACCGGCCACCGGTTTTACAGTTGCGACGAAACGCAGCGCGCATGCGCCGGGCGGCGTCGAATCAGGGAACCACCCGCCTTTGCGCCAGAGTCACAATGGCTTATCGTGGCGCAACGAAATAATAAGGCGGGTTGGGTTAATCCCTCATAATGGTCGGGCTTCCATCAAAGCGTAAATTGCGCATCCTGGCTGCTGCACTGGCAGCCTTTCCGGCCCTGGCGGCCACATCGCCTGCGGTGCAAAGCCGCCCGCCGGCCGCGGTGCAAAGCGCGCGTGACCTTGCCATTCAGCAACGCGTCGCCTCCATTGCTGCTGCCGCGCGCGGCCGCGTGGGCGTTGCCGCGATGGACCTGGACGGCGGCGGGCAAGTGCTGATCAACGGCGACATGCCCTTTCCCATGGCGAGCACGGCCAAAGTGGCCGTGTCCGCCACGTTCCTGCAGATGGTGGAGCAGGGCCGGTTCCGGCTGGACCAGCCCCTGCCGATGATGATGCCGGTGCCCGAGGCGGCCGGACGCCGCAATCTCGTGGCGATGGTTCGCCCCGGCCCGGTCTATACCGCACAGACCCTGATCGAAAAATCCATCACGCGCAGCGACAACCACGCCACCGATGGCCTGATCGCCGCGGTGGGTGGCATCGGCGCGGTCAACCGCTTCCTGACGCAGACCGGCATTTCCGGCCAGCACCTCGATCACACCATGGCCACGCTGGTGCGTGACGATGGGCGAATCAACCCGGCCCGTGCCATCGACACCGGCACGTCGAGCACGCCGCGGGCGATGATCGCGCTGCTTTCGGCGATCGACCGTGGCGGTGCGCTCGGCCCGCAGGCCCGCGCCGTGCTGCTCGATACGATGACCCGCACCAGCACCGGCCGCAACCGCATCCGCGCCGGCTTGCCCGAGGGCGTGCTGCTGGCCCACAAGACCGGCACGCTGGCCGGGGTGACCGATGACGTGGGCATCGTGCGCATGCCCGATGGCCGCCACCTGGCCATGGCGATCTTCGTGGCCGGGCCGGAAAACCACACGGCCCAGGCCGGGATGATCGCGCGCATTGCCAGTGCGCTCTATACCGGATTCCTCCAGCCGTCGGACGGACCTAACCTGACGGGCGAAGTTTCGCGCCGGCGGTAACGCCGCGTTACGCTAGCGCCCTTCGACAGGGTCAGGGCGGACGGGACCGTTGATAGTCCAGGACGAGCGCCGTTCGGGCTGAGCTTGTCGAAGCCCGTTAGCGCAAGGCCCAGCACCACCCCCAAACCCCCTCCTCTAAAGAAGAGGGGGCTTTTTGCGTTCTGCTCCTCCTCTTCCGAGGGGAGCGGGGGTGGTGATGGACGCCACTGACATCGCTGCGCCGCACAAGCCGTTTTATCGCGATTCGCGCCGCACACGCGAAAAAGGGCGCGACCACGAAGGTCACGCCCTTTTCTATCTGTAACCTGCCCTTGCGGGCGGGGATTACATCTTCGCGGCAGCGCTCGCGTCAGCGGCGGCTTCCGAAGCCGAAGCGCTGGCGTCAGCAGCAGCAGCCGAAGCGTCGGCCGAAGCGTCAGCAGCTTCGCTGGCAGCTTCAGTGGCGGTGTCAGCCGGCTTTTCCGAGCAGCCGGCGAGGGCGAAGGCGGTGCCGGCGACGGCGGCGAGGATGAGCTTGCGCATGCGTTACAATCCCTGGATTGAAGTGAACCGCGCCGGGCAAAGCCCGCCGCAAAGCCTACTCCCACGGTAGACTTCGACGTCCCAATTAATCGGCAATTCATCGGCTTGCAAGCACAAGACGACAGCATTGCGACGGGCCGTCGCTATCGCCCTTAGCGGCAAGGGTTTTTTGCGCGAGCGCTGCTGCGCCAAAGCGCCCTGTCAAAGCGATGAGCCGTTAAATCCGCGTCATTCCCTTACGCAACTGCACACATTCATAAGGGTGCAACCGCAAACGGCGCGGCCTGTTCCAGATTCAGCACCAGACCTGTGCGAATATGATCCAACATACTGCCTGCATGGGCGGATTTGCCTGACCCGCGCGTGATCGGCCATGCCGGGCAACGCCCGGCCCCACGCCCGGCGTTGTGGAATTTGTCCACCCCGCCTAGGACACTGGCCATGGATTCCCGCAACCACCTCTATCTCGTCGATGGCTCGGCCTATATTTTTCGGGCCTATCACCGCCTACCGCCGCTGACCAACCCGCAAGGCGTGCCGGTGGGCGCGGTCTATGGCTATACCACCATGCTGTGGCGCCTGGCCGAAGACCTGCACAAGGCCGATGGCCCCACCCACCTGGCGGTGATCCTCGACAAAAGCTCGATCACGTTCCGCAACGCCCTGTACGATCAGTACAAGGCCAACCGGCCGCCGCCGCCTGAAGACCTCAAGCCGCAGTTCCCGCTGATCCGCGATGCGACGCGCGCGTTCAGCCTGGCCTGCATCGAGGAAGAAGGCCTGGAGGCGGACGACCTGATCGCCAGCTATGCCCGCGCCGCCACGGCCCAGGGCTGGGACGTGACGATCGTGTCGTCCGACAAGGACCTGATGCAGCTGGTGGGCAAATGCGCCCAGGGCGGCACGGGCTGCGTCGACATGCTCGACACGATGAAGAACCAGCGCATCGGCATTCCCGAAGTGGTGGAAAAGTTTGGCGTTCCGCCCGAACTGGTGGGCGATGTGCTGGCGCTGATGGGCGATGCGGTGGACAACGTACCCGGCATTCGCGGCATCGGCCCCAAGACCGCGACCAAGCTGATCGTGGAACACGGCGGCCTGGAAGGCGCGCTCGCCGCCGCGCCGACGATGAAGGCGGGCAAGCTGCGCGACAGCCTGATCGAGCAGGCCGACATGGCGCGCCTGTCGCGCCAGCTGGTGGCGCTCAAGGAAGACTGCCCGCTGCCCGTGCCGCTGGAAGACTTTGCCTTGGGCCCCATCCCGCCCGATCCGCTGGCAGCCTTCCTGACCACCCATGGTTTCACCAGCCTGCTGCGCAAGCTGGGCACCCCCGCGCCTGCCGTTGCGGCCGCGGCGGCGGGCGATTCGCCGGCAGCGGGCACGGCTGCCACGCCCGCCCCGGCCGAATCGACGCGCCAGCCGCTGCCGACCTGGCCGGCGATCGACCGCGACGCCTATCCTTGCGTGCAGACGCTGGAAGCTTTGCAGGAATGGATCGACCGCGCCTTTGCCGCGCGGCTGGCGGCGATCGATACCGAAACCTCTGCGCTCGATTCGATGCGCGCCGATCTGGTCGGCGTAAGCCTGGCGGTGGGCGCGGGCCAGGCCTGCTATATCCCGCTGGGCCATCGCGGCACCGACATGTTCAGCGAGGTGCCCAGGCAGATCCCGCGCGAGGCGGCGCTGGCCGCGCTCAAGCCGCTGCTCGAAAGCGCGGCGGTGATCAAGGTGGGCCAGAACATCAAGTATGACCTGACCGTGCTGGCCCGGCACGGCATTGCCGTGGCGCCGATCGACGATACCATGGTGATGAGCTTCTGCCTCGATGCCGGGCGCAGCGAAACCGGCTTGGCCGGCCATGGCATGGATGAACTGGCCGGGCGCCATCTCCAGCACACCACCATGCTGTTCAAGGACGTGTGCGGCAGCGGCAAGAAGCAGATCTCGTTTGCCGAAGTGCCGCTGCCCGACGCCACGCGCTATGCCGCCGAGGATGCCGACGTGACCTGGCGGCTGCACCAGCTGTTTGCCCCGCGCCTGGCCGACGAGTGCGGCACGCGAATCTATCAGCGGGTCGATCGTCCGCTGGTGCCGGTGGTGGCGCAGATGGAGCGCCACGGCATTCGCGTCGATCGCGAGCAGCTGGCCAACCTGTCCACCCGCTTTGCCGCCGAGATCGCGCGGCTGGAAGGCGTGATCCATGAAAAGGCCGGCGGCCCGTTCACCATCGGCAGCCCCAAGCAGCTGGGCGACGTGTTGTTCGACAAGCTGGGCTACAAGGGCGGCAAGAAGGGCAAGAGCGGGCAGTATTCCACCGACCAGTCGGTGCTGGAAACGCTGGCCGGCCAGGGCGCGGAAGTGGCCACGCTGGTGCTGGAATGGCGCCAGCTATCCAAGCTCAAAAGCACCTACACCGATGCCCTGCAGGCCGCGATCAACCCCGATACCGGCCGCGTCCACACCAGCTATAGCCTGGTCGGCGCGCAGACCGGGCGGCTTTCGTCCAACGATCCCAACCTGCAGAACATTCCGATCCGCACCGAGATCGGGCGCGAGATTCGCGAGGCCTTCGTGGCCGAACCCGGCCACGTACTGCTAAGCGCCGACTATTCGCAGATCGAGCTGCGCCTGGCCGCGCATATCGCTGACGTTGCGCCGTTGCGCGAAGCGTTCGAGCAGGGCGAGGACATCCACGCCCGCACCGCGCGCGAGCTGTTCGGCGAGGTGAACCGCGACACTCGCGGCCGTGCCAAGACGATCAACTTCGCCATCCTCTATGGCATCAGCCGCTGGGGCCTGGCCACGCGGCTGGGCACCACGGCCGACGAAGCCCAGGCGATGATCGACCGCTATTTCGAGCGGTTCCCCGGCATCCAGCGCTATATCCACGAAACCCTAGAAAGCGTGCGCGCCAACGGCTTTTCCGAAACGCTGTTTGGCCGCAAGACCTGGTTCCCGCGCATCAATTCGGGCACCCAGGCCGAGCGCCAGGGCAGCGAGCGTGCCGCGATCAATGCGCCGATCCAGGGCACCAGCGCCGATATCATCAAGCGCGCCATGGCCCGCATGCTGCCCGCGCTGGCAGAAGCCGGGCTGCCGCGCGTGAAGATGCTGCTGCAGGTGCACGACGAACTGGTGTTCGAACTGCCCGAGGAAGACGTGGCCGCCGCGAGCGAGGTGATTCGCGCCGTGATGGCGGGGGCGGCGGCGCCATCGGTGCAATTGACCGTGCCGCTGGGCGTGGAAATCGGCACCGGGCGGAGCTGGGGCGCGGCGCACTAAACGCGCAACACGCCCTCCCCCAGCCCCTCCCGCAGGCGGGAGGGGAGCTAACCCTTCTCCCCCTCCCGGACGCAGGAGGGGATCATCCTGCTTCTCCCCCTCCCGCTTGCGGGAGGGGGTCGGGGGGAGGGCATGTGACACCAACAACTGCCACCGATTTGGCAGCACCCCCCACCCGCCCCCTTGTGACCCCGCGCCGCCATCGGCCACCGTGCCGGCATGGTTTCGCTTGTCTCGACCGTGGCCTATCTCGGCCTGGAAGCCCGCGCGGTGGAAGTGCAGTGCCAGGTGGCGCCGGGGCTGCCCTCGTTCCGTGTGGTCGGCCTGCCCGACAAGGCCGTGGGCGAGAGCCGCGAACGCGTGCATTCCGCGCTGGCGGCGCTGGGCCTGAGCCTGCCGCCCAAGCGCATCACCATCAACCTGTCGCCGGCCGACCTGCCCAAGGAAGGATCGCATTACGACCTGCCGATCGCGCTGGCCCTGCTGGCAGCGATGGGCGTGGTCGATCGCGAGACGATTGCCGATTACGTGGCAGTGGGCGAACTGGCGCTGGATGGGCGGATCATCCCCAGCCCTGGCGTACTCCTGGCCGCGCTACATGCCAGCGGCGCCGAAAAGGGCCTGATCTGCCCCGCCGCGCAAGGCACCGAGGCGCGCTGGGCCAGCGGCATCGACGTGATTGCCGCGCCCGATCTGATCGCGCTGCTCAACCACCTGAAAGGCACGCAACGCCTGGCCCCACCCGAGGTGGGCGAGGCGCTGCCGCCGGTGCGGCTGGCCGATCTCAAGCAGGTGAAGGGCCAGGAAACCGCCAAGCGCGCCCTGGAAATCGCCGCTGCCGGTGGGCACAACCTGCTGCTGATCGGCCCGCCCGGCGCTGGCAAATCGTTGATGGCCTCGTGCCTGCCCGGCATCCTGCCCGAACTCACGCCTAGCGAGGCACTCGAAACCTCGCTGGTCGCCTCGGTGGCCGGCACCCTGGAAGAGGGGCGGATCAGCCGCGCACGGCCGTTTCGCAGTCCCCATCATTCCGCCTCGATGGCGGCGCTGACCGGTGGCGGCTTGCGCGTGCGGCCGGGCGAGGTCAGCCTGGCGCACTTGGGCGTGCTGTTCCTGGACGAACTGCCCGAGTTCCAGCGCGCGGTGCTCGATTCGCTGCGCCAGCCGCTGGAAACCGGGGAAGTGACAGTGGCGCGCGCCAATGCCCACGTGACGTTCCCGGCGCGGGTGCAGTTGATCGCGGCAATGAACCCCTGCCGCTGCGGCCACTTGGGTGATCCGGCGCTGGGCTGCAGCCGCGCGCCCAAATGCGCCGCCGATTACCAGTCAAAGGTATCCGGTCCGCTGCTCGACCGCATCGACCTGCATGTAGAAGTCGATCCGGTATCGGCGGCGGATCTGGCCCTGCCGCCACCGGCCGAAGGATCGGCGCAAGTGGCTGCGCGGGTGGGCGCCGCGCGGGCACGCCAGACCGCGCGGCTGGAAGGCAGCGGCCGGCGCAACAATGCCGAGCTGGACGGCGACCTGCTCGACCGCTTTGCCACGCCGGACGAGGCCGGGCGCCAGCTGCTGTTCAAGGCGGCCGAGGCGATGCGCCTTTCCGCGCGCGGCTATACCCGCATCCTGCGCGTGGCGCGCACCATTGCCGATCTGGCCGGTGCCGAAGGCGTTGGCCGGGTGCATGTGGCCGAGGCGCTCAGCTATCGCCGGACAGCGCCCCGGGCCTGACCCCCTACCGTCCGGCCATGGCCTTGGCCTTGGCCAGATAGGTCCGGCCGATGCGCAGCATGGTGCCATCGGCCAGTTCGGCCGACCACACGCCCAGGCCATCGTGACGCAGCCCCAGGATGCGGTTGCGCCGTACGATGGTGGAGCGGTGCAGGCGAATGAAGTGCGCCGGGTCGAGCCGGTCTTCCAGCCGCTGGATGGTGTGCAGCATGAGATAGCTGCGCTGGCCCACGTGCAGCCGCACATAGTCGCGCTCGGCATCGATGCGATCGATATCGCCGGCGGCCACGCGCACCAGTTCGCTGCGGTGGGGCACCCAGAATTCCTCGATCCACTGCGCGGCCGAGGCCGTGGCATCGTCATGAGCAGGGGCAGCCGCAGGCACGGTGGGCGCCGGGGCAAGGGCCGGATCGGCCAAGGCAGCCTGGCGCGACAGGGCACGCTCCACCGCGCGTTCCAGCCGCTCTTGCGCCACGGGCTTGAGCACATAGTCGACCGCCTCGCAATCGAACGCCTCGACCGCGAAGTGATCGTGCGCAGTCACGAAGATCACCATCGGCTTGGGATTCTGCCGCACGAGGGCGCGCGCCACGCTCAGGCCGTCGAGTTCGGGCATCGTCATGTCGAGCAGCACGAGCGCCGGCGAAAGCGCCTCTACCAGCCGCAGGGCGGCCGCCCCATCGGCGGCGGTGCCCACGATCTGCAACGCGGGAATGCGCGCACACAGGATCTGCATGCGTTCGATGGCCAGGGGTTCGTCGTCCACGATCAGGGTGCGCATGGGGGCCTCAAGCAAGGTTGGATACGATGGGCAGAGTCAGCACGGTGGCATAGCCGCCGGCCGGCAAAGGCGCGCTTTCCACCCGCGCCTGGGCGCCAAAGCGCGCGGCCAGGCGGCTGCGCACGTTGGCAAGGCCAATGCCGGTGCCGCCCGTGGGCAGGCTGGCATGATCGGCGCCAGGGCCATCATCGGCCACGGTCAGCACCAGCAGCCCGGCCGAAATGCGCGCGCGGATGCTGATCGTCACCGGCCGGGTGGTGGCCGACACGGCATACTTGATCGAATTTTCCACCAGCGGTTGCAGGATCATGCCCGGCACGCAGGCCTCGCTCACATCCTCGGGCACATCGAATTCCACGCGCAGCCGATCGGGAAAGCGCACGCCTTCGATCGCCAGGTAGTGCCGCTGCAGCGCGATCTCGTCGGCCAGGGTGACATCGGCGGTGGGATCGCCGGCCAGGCTGTGGCGATAGAAGCTGGAAATCGTCTGGATCATCCGCTCGGCTTCTTCGGTGCGGCCGACCATGACCAGCGCCGAGAGCGAATTCAAGGTGTTGAACAGGAAGTGCGGATTGACCTGATAGCGCAAGGAGCGCAGTTCCGCCGCCTTGGCCGCGCGGCGATATTCGCCTTCGCGCCATTCGGCGGCGCGGCGCTGTTCGGCATTGCCCAGCGCCAGATAGAGCGCTGCCCAGGCGATCAGCAGAAAATAGCGGCCCAGCGCGATATCGGTCAGTTCCTGCCAGCCCTCGTCCTTGTTGATGTCCTGGTTGATCTCCTGCGCCGTGGTGGCCGGCGTGGCTGGTTCACGCGTGATGATATGCACGCCTGGCGCGGTGATTTCGGTGGTGCCATCGGCATGATGGCGCACGCTGACGTTATCGCGTTTCGGTGCCGCCTTGGGTGCTCGCGGTGCAGGGGGCTCTGGCGGCACATCGCCGGCAGCAGGCGGCGCGGGCGGTTCGGGTGGCTCGGGCGGGATCGCCGGCGCTGACGGCGCGGGTGGGGCAATATCGATCAGCATGTTGCCGCCGGTATTGCGCTGCGAGGCTTCCTTGCGCGTGGCGGCATCCTGGCCGGCATCCTGCTTTTGCGCCTCCTGGTCCCAGCGGGCCTCGACCGGGGCAAACGCCTGCTGGTTGATCAGCGCCAGCAACAGGGCTGCCGGCAACATGATCACCAGCGCCAGCGCCACGCGCCAGCCCAGCCGGCGATGATCCCAGCGGCGCAGCAGCGGCCAGGCCAGCACGGTCACGGCAATCCCGGCCATGGTCACCAGCGCGCGGCGCCACAGCAGCTCGATCCAGATCGACAGATCGGTATCGGGTGGCCCGACCAGGGCCCAGCGGATCGAGACCAGCACGAAATAGCACAGCCACAGCGCCGCCGCCGACAGGACCACCTGCCGTGCGGTGACGTGGCCCATGCCGGGCGGGGTATCGTCGAATGATGAAGGCGGATCAGTCCGCGCGTGAGAGGCCATGCCCCTTGCTAGGCTAGGCACCGGCGACGCGCCAGTGCGGCGGTCGAGCCAAATGTGTGGTTAATCGACAAAGATGTTTCGCCCGGTTTCCACCACCCCCCGACCCCCTCCTCTAAAGAGGATGGGGTGGTTAAGTTACTGAAATAAAAGCCCTCTCCTCTTCAGAGGAGGGGGTTGGGGGTGGTGCGAGACCTAACGCTAGGCCAACGTTCAGGCCGGCAGCAGGCCCTCGTCGGCGATCTTCTTCTTCCACACCAGCGGGGCGAGCTGGTGCACGTTCTGGCCTTCGCTATCGACGGCCACGGTCACCGGCATGTCTTCCACGGTGAATTCGTAGATCGCCTCCATGCCCAGGTCTTCAAAGCCGACGACCTTGGCTTCCTTGATCGCGCGGGCAACGAGATAGGCCGCGCCGCCCACCGCCATGAGATAGGCCGACTTGTGCTCGGCGATCGACTGGGTGGCCGCCGGGCCGCGCTCGGCCTTGCCGACGCAAGACAGCAGGCCCTGGTCCAGCATCATGTCCATGAACTTGTCCATGCGCGTGGCGGTGGTGGGGCCAGCCGGGCCAACCACTTCCTCGCGCACCGGATCGACCGGGCCGACGTAATAGATCACGCGCCCCTTGAAATCGACCGGCAGCGGCTCGCCCTTGGCCAGCATGTCCTGGATGCGCTTGTGCGCGGCGTCGCGGCCGGTCAGCATCTTGCCGTTGAGCAGCAGGCGATCGCCCTGCTTCCAGCCCTGCACTTCTTCTGCCGTCAGCGTATCGAGGTTGACGCGCTTGGCCGCGGCATCGGGTGCCCAGTGCACCTGCGGCCATTCATCCAGCGTGGGCCGTTCGAGATAGCTTGGCCCGCTGCCATCGAGCGTGAAGTGGGCGTGGCGGGTGGCGGCGCAGTTGGGGATCATCGCCACCGGCTTGCCGGCGGCATGGCACGGCGCATCCATGATCTTGACGTCAAGGATGGTGGAAAGCCCGCCCAGCCCCTGCGCGCCGATGCCCAGCGCGTTGACCTTGTCGAAAATTTCGATGCGCAGGCGCTCGATATCGGTCTGGGGCCCGCGCAGCTTGAGCTGGGCCATGTCGATCGGCTCCATCAGCGCTTTCTTGGCCAAGAGCACGCAGTGTTCGGCGGTGCCGCCGATGCCGATGCCGAGCATGCCCGGCGGGCACCAGCCGGCGCCCATCTGGGGCAGCATTTCGAGCACCCAGTCGACGATCGAATCGCTGGGATTCATCATCTTGAACTTGGACTTGTTCTCGCTGCCGCCGCCCTTGGCGGCGACATCGACGGTCACCTTGCTGCCCTTGACCATTTCCACGTGGAGCACGCAGGGCGTGTTGTCGCGCGTGTTGCGGCGGGTAAAGGCGGGGTCAGCCAGGACCGAGGCGCGCAGCTTGTTGTCGGCGTTCAGGTAGGCGCCGCGCACGCCTTCATCGACCACGTCCTGCAAGGACTTGTCGGATTCCAGGCGGCAATCCTGGCCCCATTCGATGAATACGTTGACGATGCCGGTATCCTGGCAGATCGGCCGGTGGCCTTCGGCGCACATGCGGCTGTTGGTCAGGATCTGGGCGATGGCATCCTTGGCGGCGGGGCCCTGTTCGGCCTCATAGGCATCGCCCAGCGCGCGGATGTAATCCATCGGGTGGAAGTAGCTGATGTATTGCAGCGCATCGGCCACGCTTTCGACCAGATCCGCTTCCCGGATCGTCACCATTTCCGCCATCGCAATTTCGCTCCTGCTACAGCATTCTGCCAATGCCCCTTACGCGCCGACAGACAGCATGCAAGACGCTTGGCGCAGCGCGGGCAATATTCTAGAGACGCTGGCGATCAAAGGCGTGTGCGACTGCGAAAGCGGCCCACGCATCCCGAACCTGATGAGGAATACCGATGAGCGTGGCAGTAGCTGAGGCAGCCGAGACGGGAATGGTGCGCGAACGCAAGGCCATGATCGAAAGCCAGCTGCGCGTGAGCGGGGTAAACGATCCGGCCGTGCTGGCCGCCTTTGCCGCCGTTGCGCGCGAGGATTTCGTGCCGGCAGACCGCCGCGCCCTGGCCTATATGGACCGCGCCGTGCCGCTGGGCGATGGCGCAGTGCTGGCTCCTGCCCTCACCCATGGGCAGATGCTGATCGCCGCCGCACCGGTGGCGGGCGAACGCGCGCTGGTGGTGGGCAAGCCCGGCACCTATCTTGCCGCGCTGCTGCGCGAGCTGGGCCTGGTAGTGACGCTGGCCAGCCCGGCCGACGATCTTGCCGCGCTGGGCCAGTTCGCGCTGGTTCTGGTCGATGGCGCGATCGAAGTGGTGACCCCTGCCCTGGAAGCCGCCGTGGCCGACGATGGCCGCCTGGTTACCGGCCTAATCGAGCGCCGCGTGGCGCGCCTCGCCCTGGGCCGCAAGGCTGCTGGCCAGGTGGCGCTGGGCGCCCTGGGCGAGGCAGACTTTGCCGTGCTGCCCGAATTTGCCGCCCCCAAGGGCTGGAGCTTCTGAACCCCATGTCGCGACTGAGCCGGTGGCGCGCGGCGGTGGCGGCAGGCCCCTTGCTGGTCGCCGCGATCGCCACGAGCAGCGCCCCGGCCCAGGCGGATGACCTGCGCAGCGCGCTGACCGCCGCCTACCAGACCAACCCCGATCTGCAGGCCGCGCGCGATTCGCTGCGCGCGACCGACGAAAACGTGCCAATCGCACGGGCGGCGGCCCTGCCCTCGCTTTCAGGCAGCGCCAGCTACAGCGAATACGTCGACAAGGGCGGCTCCTACTTTTCCACCAGCTATCCCGACCGCGTGCTCAACCTGGGCGCCAATGCCGGGGTGCCGCTGTACAACGGCGGCGCGGTGAAGAACGGCATTCGCGCCGCCAAAACGCGAGTCGAGGCTGGGCGCGCTTCGCTGCGCGGCACCGAATCGAGCGTGTTCACCAGCACTGTCACGGCCTATATGGACGTGATCCGCGATGCCGCGATCGTCGGCCTGCAAAAGAACAACGTGCAGGTTCTTGAGGTCAACCTTCAGGCGACCAGCGACCGCTTCGAGATCGGCGACGTGACCCGTACCGACGTGGCGCAGTCGCGCTCGCGCCTGGCCCTGGCCCGCGCCAGCCTGCGTTCGGCCGAAGCCAATCTGGTGGCCAGCCGCGAAACCTATGTGCGGATCATCGGCCATGCACCGGGCACGCTGGAAGCGCCGCCGGCGCTGGCCGGCATGCCAGGTGGCGTCGAGGATGCGGTCGACTATGCGCTGGACAACAACCCCGACCTGCTGGCCGCGCGCGAAGCGAGCAAGGCCGCCGGGTTTGACGTGAAGGTGGCCGGCGCCAGCCGCCTGCCCACCATTGCGGCCAACGCATCGACCAATAACACCAACTATCTCAGCAGCTATCAGCCCGGCGTGCCCAATGCCTCGCGCAACATGGTAGCGGGGCTGACCGCATCGATCCCACTGTTCCAGGGCGGCGCGCCAGCGGCCCGCGTGCGCCAGGCGCAGGCCACCCAGGGCGCGACGATGGAACAGGAAATCGGCACCGAGCGTGCGGTGATCGCCACGGTGCGTTCGGCCTGGTCGGCCTGGCTGGCAGCCAAGGAAGTCATCGGCCTCAACCAGACGGCGGTGGATGCGGCGGCGCTCAGCCTTGAAGGCGTGCGCGCGGAAAACACCGTGGGCAACCGCACCATCCTCAACATCCTCGATGCCGAGCAGGAACTCCTCAACGCCCAGGTGCAATTGGTCACCGCCAAGCGCAACGAATACGTCGCCGGCTTTGCGCTGCTTTCGGCCATGGGCAAGGCGCAGGCGCGCGATCTCGGGCTCGACGGCGGCACGCTGTATGATCCCGTGGCCAACTATGAGCGGGTGCACCATCGCATCTGGGATTGGGACAGCGATCCCGCGCCGGTGGCCCGTGCCACCGCCACGGTTGACACCCCGGCCCAGGATGCGACAATCCCCGATCAGCCACTGCCCTGACCGCCGGCGCCAGCCGCCGGTGATCGGGCACGGATATCTGTACAGCGTGGGCAATAGGAACGTGGGGGACAACAATGCGCCAGGCCGGTGAACCTTCGGTCGAGGAAATTCTCGAATCGATCAAGAAGGTGATCGCGCGCGATGTGCGCGGCGAAGCGGCGGCCACCCCGGCCCCGCGTGCGCCGATGTCTGCCGCGGCCGCTGCCGCCGCGATTGCCCCCGCGCTTCAGGCCCAGGCCGGGCGCGAGGGTACCGCTGCCCCGCGCGCCGCCGCCAGCAACCCGGCAATCAGCATGACTCGTGCTGCCAGCCCGGCCGACGTGCTTGACCTGACTGACGTGGCCGCGCAGATCATGGGCGAATATGGCAAGCCGGCGGCCGACGCCGGCGCTGCGCCCGGTACCTGCGCCGAGGACGACGAGGACGAAGCCCTGGTGCCCCAGGAAGCGGCTGCATCGATGCGTGATTCGCTGGCGGCGCTGGCCATGCTGGCCCAGCCCGGCGCCCAGCCGCAGATCGTGCGTTCGGGCGAAACCTCGCTGGAAGGCATGGTGCGCGACATGCTGCGCCCGATGCTGGCGCAGTGGCTGGAACGCAACCTGCCGGTCATGGTGGAAAAGATGGTGGCGGCCGAAATCGCCCGCATCGCTGGCAAGCGCGGCTGATGGGCAAATCGGCCGAAAAGGAAATTGCCGAGGCGGAAAGCACGCTGGCCAAGCTCGGCGGCTTTGCCCCGCAGCGCCACATTTTCCTCTGCGCCGATTCCGACAAGGACAAGTGCTGCTCTGCCAAGGAAAGCGATGCGGCCTGGTCTTTCCTGAAAAAGCGGCTGGGCGAATTGAAGCTGGGGGGCAAGCAGGGCGTGCTGCGCAGCAAGGTTGGCTGCCTGCGCGTGTGTGCGGCAGGGCCGGTCGCGGTCGTCTATCCCGATGGCGTATGGTATCATTCCTGCGCCCCGCCGGTGCTGGAGCGGATCATCCAGGAGCACGTGATCGGCGGCGTGCCGGTGGCCGATTACCGGCTCAACCCACCGGCTTCCTAAGCAGACACGTCAGGCTTGTTGCCCTTCGACAGGCTCAGGGCGAACGGCCTTGCGAGAGGTTTCCGTTCGGGCTGAGCTTGTCGAAGCCCATGCGCTTCTATCGAAGCATGGCCATCACGCTATGCCCGTCGCGGCGGGGAAACATCAGGGTCACCAGCGTAAGCACCACGCTGTTGAGGATCAGACCAACCAGCCCGGGATTGATCCCGCCCGCTGAAATCCCCGCCAGCCGCATGCCAATGATCGCCAGCGCGGCCACGGCCATGCCGGCCAGCACGCCCCCGGCTCTCACCCGTCCGGTCCACAGCGCCGCGAGAAAGCCCGGCAGGGTCTGCACGATGCCGAAGTAGAACACGGTATTGAGCATGGCGAGCAGCGGCACCTGCGCCATGGCGCCGGCGGCCGACAGCGCGATGAACAATGCCGTTACCCCTTGCGCCCAGCGCTGCTGCGCGCGGCCGTCCAGGCCGGGCAACACGTTGCGGGTGAGCAGCGGCGCAATCGCCAGGCACACGCTGGACAGGATCACCATGCCCGCCAGCACCACGGCCGCCATGACCACGCCCAGCGCCCAGCCGGGCAGCAGATGCTGCGCCGCAGCCAGGAACACGAAATCGGGCTTGTCCACCGGCAGGCCCAGGCGCCGGGCAAACACCGCCACGGCCATCAGCAAGGGAAACATCACCATGTAGAGCGGCGCGGCGGCCTGGGCACGGACGATCGCCTGCGGCCCGCGCGCGGCAAACAGAAACGCCCAGTTCTGCGGGATCATTGCAAAGCCCAGCGCCTGCACCGCGATGGTGCTGAGCGCGAAGGGCAGGGTGACGGGCACTTGCGCAGCCACTGTGGCGGTTGCCACTGGCGCGGCGGCGCCCGGCCAGTGGCGCAGCGCCAATGCGCCGACCAGCAGGATCGCGCCGAGCATCAGCGCATCCTTGAGCACGGCAACGAATGCCGCCGCGCGCAGCCCTGCCAGCGCCACATAGGCCATCACCACCAGCCCCGCGCCAGCCAGCAGCAGTGGCATCGGCAGGCCCGGCGCCATGGCGCCCAGCACCAGGCGGATGCCGGCAAACTGCATCGTGCCGATCGGCACCAGCAGGGCAATCGCGCCCAGTGCGATCACGCGTTCCAGCAAGCGGCTGTTGAAATGGGCGGCAAAGAAATCGGGAATGGTCACCGCGCCATAGAGGTTGCCAGCGCGCCAGATCCACGGCCCCAGCACGGCCAGCACCGGCGCTGCCAGCAGGATATAGCCAAAGAACCACACCACGAAGCCTTCGCCACCGGCATAGACCCCGCCGGGAAAGCCCAGCATCGTGGCGATCGAATAGGTTTCCCCGACGCTCAGGAAAAAGAACAGGATCGCGCCCAGTTGCCCACCGGCCACGAAAAAGGCGCGCGGCCCCTGCCCTGCCCCGCGCCGCGCCCACAGCGCGATCAGCAGCGACAGCGCCATGACCGCCACGAAAGCGGCAATCATGCCGGCACCGCGCGCTGGCGCCACCACAGCCAGGCACTGGTCGCCGGCGCACAGGCAAACAGCGCCCAGATGCGCAGGCCGATGCCAAGGCAGGTGGGGCCATCGGCCGGCACCGCCAGAACCGCAAGCAACACCAGCAGCACCGGAACCGCCAGGGTGATCAGCGCGCGGGCCAAGGCCGTCATTCCGGCTTGAGGGCTGACCAGGTGGGCACGGCCCAGCCGGCCGGCGCCGTGGCGGCATGAACCCCGCGCGCAATGGCGCGGGCCAGGGTATCGGCCGCCACCGCGCCCACGCCCAGCACCGCCAGATCGCGCGGGCCGGTCACCGGGCGGCGCGCGGTGCACAGGGCAAAGACCACATCGCCATCAAACGGGGTGTGCACCGGGCGAATCGCCCGGGCGAGGCCATCCTGCGCCATGATCGCCACGCGCTTCATCTCGTCTGCCGTCAGATCAAGGTCAGTGGCGACGCAGGCGATCGTGGTGTTCTCGCGCGGGGCGGGCAGCTTGGTACCGCCCCATTCCTCTGGCCCGACACGCGCGGCGATCGGGCCAAGACCGCCGAATTCATCACCCATTTCAAAGGCGCCAGCCCAGAAATGGCGGGTACCCGGCACCACCGTGGCGCCCAGCGCATTGACCGCCACGATCGCCCCCACCGTGGTGCCATCACGCATCAGGGTGGAGGCCGAACCCAACCCGCCCTTGAGCGCGCCAGCCATCGCGCCATAGCCGGCGCCGCTGGTGCCCAGCGCGAAATCGGCGCCAGCAGCGGCCAGCGCGGCGATACCCAAGTTACGATAGGGTGGCTCGGTCCCCCAGCCCTTGGCCCCGCCGTTGCCCAGGTCATAGAGAATGGCAGCCGGCACGATCGGCGACACCGGCACGCCCTGTTGCGCCAGGCCGCCATAGCCGATGCCGCGCGCGCCCAGGTGCGCCGCCACGCCATCGGCGGCGGCCAGGCCCCACGACGATCCGCCCGACAGCACCACGGCATTGGCGGCGTGGACCAGGTTGTGGCTTTCCAGCGCGTCGCTTTCCCGCGTGCCCGGCCCGCCGCCGCGCACGTCGATCGCGGCGGTCACCAGCCCTTCGGCCAGGATGACCGTGGTGCCGGTGCGCACCGCCGCATCCTGGGCACAGCCCACAGTGATACCGGCCACATCGGTGATCAGGTTGCGCGGGCCCGTGCGGCCAGGCCGACGCGGGGCGGCACCAGCAGATGGCGGCGCCGCCTTTGCCCCAGCCCCGGCGCCCAGCGCGGCACCGGCGGCCATTCCCGTGGAAGCAAGCACTTGGCGGCGGTTCATGGTCGGCACTCCGGTCTGGGCAGGCGCGTCCAGTTGCCGCCTGTGCCGGCGGGCGGCAAGATGAATTTCAGGATTCGTCCCAGTGCGAGGTATCGAGCCGATCCTCGATGCTTTCATCGTGACCCGTGCCGCTCGACAGGAACACCAGCCCCATGAGCGCGGCCATCAGCATCATGGTCATGCCGATGCCGAGCGAGGTGGCGATGTAGAGATGGATCGAAACCAGGCCCACGCCCATGTAGAGCCAGGCATCGACCGCCACGATGACCAGCAGCGTAGCCAGGCCCATCCAGCGCAGCAGCCAGCGATAGCGCGCCCAGGCGTGCGCCGCATTGTGCGGATCATCCAGTGGAGACTGGTTGGCCATCGTGTTTCTCCCGATGTCATTGCCTACAGGAAGGGCCTTGCCGCGCAACCGGAACATGTCATGATTGCCGTGGAGGCGGGACCAACTGCCCCAAGGGGAAGAGGAGCCAACCCATGACGATTGCGCGGTTGATTGCCGGGCGTTCCGGCGAAGTCTGGTCCATTCACGCACAGGATACGGTGGCTGACGCCATCGAGGTTCTGACCAGCCACAAGATCGGTGCCCTGCCGGTGCACGATGGCGAAAATGCCGTAGCCGGCATCTTTTCAGAAAGAGACGTGATTCGCGCGCTCACCGCCCATGGCGAGGATGCGCTGCGTCTGCCGGTCAGCGCGGTGATGACCGCACCGGTGGTCACCATCAGCCCGGAAACATCGGTGATGGAAGCCCTGGCGCTGATGACGCGGCGCCGGTTCCGCCACCTGCCCGTGCTGGAAGACGGGCGCATGGTGGGCTTCATCTCGATCGGCGACCTGGTGAAATACCGGCTCGACCGGATCGAAGCCGAAGCCGACGCGATGCGCGTTTATATCCAGTCGGTCTGATCGGCCGAAAGCCCCTCCCGCCTGCGGGAGGGGTTTGGGGAGGGCGTGTTCGCCCGGTCCCGTGATGTGACATCCCCTCCCCCGGCCCCTCCCGCAAGCGGGAGGGGGGATTTGGGAAGTGCCCTCCCGCGAACGGGAGGCAGTGCTCAGCTGTCGGAAATGCCTTCGGCGCGGCGCGCTTCGAGCCAGGCCATGGCTTCGGCGTGCTGGGCCGCTTCGGAGGCCGCCTTGGACTGCGCTTCACGCTGGGCGCGCAGTTCCTCGATCAGGGCATCGCGATCCGAACCCAGGCGATCGGTAACCGCGCCTTCGTCTTCGGCCGGAACGCCGGCGCGCTTGGACGCCTTGCTCACCAGCATGTCCAGCTCGCGCTGCGAGCACAGGCCCAGGGTCACCGGATCCTTGGGATTGATGTTGGCGATGTTCCAGTGGCTGCGATCGCGAATCGCCGCGATAGTCGTGCGCGTGGTGCCGATCAGCTTGCCGATCTGCGCGTCGGAAATTTCCGGATGGTGACGCAGGATCCAGGCGATGCCGTCGGGCTTGTCCTGGCGCTTGGACACCGGGGTGTAGCGCGGGCCCTTGGTGCGGCTGACGGCGAGCGGGGCGCGCTGCATCTTGAGGCGGTATTCGGGATTTTCCTGGCCGCGATCGATTTCGGTCTGGCTCAGTTCGCCCGAATGGAGCGGGTTGCGCCCGGTGTACTTGGCACCGGCCAGATCGTCGGCCATGGCCTGCACTTCAAGGATATGCAGCCCGCAGAATTCGGCGATCTGTTCAAACGTCAGGGCCGTATTGTCGACAAGCCACGAAGCAGTGGCATGCGGCATCAGCGGATACGTGGGCTGGTTGCTCACGGCATGGTCCTCTTTTTATCGTGCGCGATTGGCTGGTGAAATAACAGGTCTGTGCGGCGCGGAAACAATAAGGGCCGCCCCTTCACGGAGCGGCCACTTGCCGGCAAAGATGTAAGCGAGCCCGGCCCAAACGGCAAGAGCAATCCGCGCCAGGCCCGATTTGCCTGGGTTGCGGGGCCGGAATCACCCCATCTTGAGCACGATCTTGCCGATATGGTGGCCCGCTTCCATGCGCGTGTGGGCAGCGGCCGCCTGCTCCATCGGAAAAGCCTGGTCCATGATCGGGCGCAGCTTGCCGGCTTCGACCAGGGGCCACACCGTCTGGGCGATTTCCTGCGTCAGCAGCGCCTTGAACGTGGCCGAGCGCGCCCGCAGGGTAGAGCCGGTGAGCGTGAGGCGCCGGGACATGACCTGGGCCATGTTGATCTGGGCCTTGGCCCCGCCCTGCACGGCGATGGTCACATGCCGGCCGTCTTCGGCCAGGCATTGCAGATTGCGCGCCACATAATCGCCGGCCACCATGTCGAGCACCAGGTTGACGCCCTTGCCACCGGTAATGTCCTTTACCGCCTCGACAAAATCACTGGCCTTGTAGTCGATCGCATGATCGGCGCCGATTTCCAGCGCGGCGCGACACTTGTCCGGCCCGCCGCACGTCACGATCACGGTCAAGCCGAACAGCTTGCCCAGCATGATCGCCATGCTGCCGATGCCGCTGGTGCCGCCATGGACCAGGATCGTCTCACCTTCGCAGGCCCAGCCGCGCTCGAACACGTTGTGCCACACGGTGAGCAGGGTTTCGGGCAGGGCCGCAGCGCAATCGAGCGGCAGGCCATCGGGCACCGGCAGGCACTGCGCGGCCGGGGCCAGGCAATATTGGGCATAGCCGCCGCCCGACACCAGCGCGCAGACGGCCTGGCCCAGAAGCGGCGCCGTCACGCCTTCGCCCAGGGCGACGACCTGGCCGGAAATTTCAAGGCCGGGAAGCGGCGAAGCACCCGGCGGCGGTGGATAGAGACCCTGGCGCTGGATCACATCGGGGCGGTTGACCCCGGCATAGGCCACCTTGACCAACACCTCGCCCGGGCCGGGACGGGGCACCGGCAAGGTTTCAGGCCGCAGCACCTCGGGCCCACCGTGCTCTGCAAATCCCACTGCCGTCATCGTCACCGGAAGATCCAGCATGCGCCGCCCCATGTTTTGACGTCATATCTGCGTCAACCGCATCCCCTAGCCATGGGACAGGTTGACAGCAAGCGTTTGCCGTCCAACATTGTGCACTGCGATGGACGTCGAAGACCTTCTGCGCCGCAAGGGCGACCTGGCCAGCCAACTGGCCGCAGAACCGCTCGATGCGCTGTCGGTGGACGAACTGACGGCGCGCATCGCGCTGCTGGAGGACGAGATCGTCCGCACCACCCGCCATCGTGATCGCGCCGGCCATACCCGGGCAGCGGCCGAGGCGCTGTTCGGCGCGGCCCGGCCCCCGGCGCCACCGCCCAATTCCGGCGAAACCGGACGATGACCGCCGCCGCCCTTCACCTTGCCGGGCGGCATCCCCATATAGGGTTTCATACCCCTCCAACGCGCCCGGGTATCGGTCGCCGGCTTCCCCTCGTGCGGCGCCGGGCCGCTTGCCCGGCAACGATATCGACGATTGAAGCATCCGTGGCGACCGCCCAACCTGGTTCGGCGGCGGTTAACCACCCCCATGCTTTCCTCCCGCAAGGGAACCATCCCGTGGCGGAATACTTCCGTCATGGCCAAGAGTGAGCCCCAGAAAGCGAGCCTATGCCCAGTTTCGCCCAGAGCCTCGAAAAGACGTTGCACAGCGCCCTGGCCAATGCCTCGGAGCGCAGCCATGAATACGCGACGCTCGAACATCTCCTGCTTGCCCTGATCGACGATGCAGACGCGGCGCAGGTGATGCAGGCCTGCGGCGTGGATCTTGGCGATCTGGGCGACGTGGTACGCCAGTACCTCGACCAGGAATACCAGTCGCTCAAGACCGCGGAAAAGGCCGATCCCCAGCCGACCGCCGGGTTCCAGCGCGTGATCCAGCGCGCCATCCTGCATGTCCAGTCTTCGGGCAAGGATACCGTCACCGGCGCCAACGTGCTGGTGGCGCTGTTCTCCGAACGCGATTCCTATGCCGTCTATTTCCTCCAGCAGCAGGACATGAGCCGCCTGGATGCCGTCAGCTATATCAGCCACGGCATCGGCAAGGGCGGCCGCCAGGTCAATTCCGGTTCGGCCAAGCCGAACGAGGAAGAGGCCCCCAAGCAGGAAGAAAAGGCCGAGGCCAAGGGCGGCAACAAGAAGGATTCCGCGCTCGACCAGTTCTGCGTCAACCTCAACGACAAGGCGCTGCTGGGCAAGGTCGATCCGCTGATCGGCCGTGGCCCGGAAGTGGACCGCACGATCCAGATCCTGTGCCGCCGGTCCAAGAACAACCCGCTCTACGTGGGTGATCCGGGTGTGGGCAAGACGGCCATCGCCGAAGGCCTGGCGCGCAAGATCGTCGAAGGCGAAGTGCCCGAAGTGCTGACCAAGGCGGTGATCTATTCGCTCGACATGGGCAGCCTGCTGGCCGGTACGCGCTATCGCGGTGACTTCGAGGAACGCCTCAAGCAAGTGGTTTCCGAACTGGAAAAGATGCCGCACGCGATCCTGTTCATCGACGAGATCCACACCGTGATCGGCGCTGGTGCCACCAGCGGCGGCGCGATGGATGCGTCGAACCTGTTGAAGCCCGCGCTGTCGGGCGGGACGATCCGCTGCATCGGCTCGACCACCTACAAGGAGTTCCGCAACCACTTCGAAAAGGACCGCGCCCTGCTGCGCCGGTTCCAGAAGATCGACGTGAACGAACCGAGCGTGGAAGACACGATCAAGATCCTGAAAGGTCTGCGCACCGCGTTCGAGGAACACCACAAGGTCAAGTACACGCCCGAGGCGATCAAGACCGCGGTGGAACTTTCGGCGCGCTACATCAACGACCGCAAGCTGCCCGACAAGGCGATCGACGTGATCGACGAAGTGGGCGCGATGCAGATGCTGGTGCCGCCGTCCAAGCGCAAGAAGACGATCACCGCGCGCGAGATCGAGGCCGTGATCGCGACGATGGCGCGCATCCCGCCCAAGTCGGTCAGCAGTGACGACAAGAAGGTGCTGGAACACCTGGAACGTGACCTCAAGCGCCTGGTGTTCGGCCAGGACAAGGCGATCGAAGTGCTGTCGAGCGCCATGAAGCTGAGCCGCGCCGGCCTGCGCGATCCCGACAAGCCGATCGGTTCGTTCCTGTTCTCCGGCCCCACCGGCGTGGGCAAGACCGAAGTGGCCCGCAGCCTGGCCCAGATCATGGGCATTCCGCTGCAGCGCTTCGACATGTCGGAATACATGGAACGCCATTCGGTCAGCCGCCTGATCGGTGCCCCTCCGGGCTATGTCGGGTTCGACCAGGGTGGCCTGCTGACCGATGCCATCGACCAGCAGCCGCATTGCGTGCTGCTGCTCGACGAAATCGAAAAGGCGCACCCCGACCTGTTCAACATCCTGTTGCAGGTGATGGACAATGGCCGCCTGACCGATCACCACGGCAAGACCGTCGATTTCCGCAACGTGGTCCTGATCATGACCACCAATGCGGGCGCATCGGACATGGCCAAGCAGGGCATCGGGTTCGGCGACGTGTCAAAGCAGGACGCCGGCGACGAAGCGGTGAAGAACCTGTTCACGCCGGAATTCCGCAACCGCCTCGATGCCATCGTGCCGTTCGGCTATCTGCCGCCCGAAGTTGTCAGCCGCGTGGTCGACAAGTTCGTGCTGCAGCTGGAACTCCAGCTGGCCGAGCAGAACGTGCACATCCAGTTCGACAGCGACGCGCGCGCCTGGCTGGCCAAGCGCGGCTATGACCGGCTCTATGGTGCCCGGCCCATGGCCCGCCTGATCCAGGAAAAGGTCAAGAAGCCGCTGGCCGAGGAGCTGCTGTTCGGCAAGCTGGCCAATGGCGGGGAAGTGCATGTCAGCCTCAAGGACGATGCGCTGAACTTTGAACTGACCCCGGCCGCGCCCAAGCTGGTCAAGAAGAAGGCCAGCAAGCGCAAGGCGAGCGACACCGCGAGCGAGCCCAACGCCGACGAGGCCTGAGCCGGGTTAAACCGACAATGACAGAAAGGGCGGGAAGCACAGCGCTTCCCGCCCTTTTTTCATGCGTGCCTGGGGTTGGCTGGCCGGCTCAATCCCGCCCGGCAGCAGGCGGCGCCTCGCCCCGCGCGGCATCGGCCCAGCGCTCCACGGCGTCGACCACGGTGTTGAGGCCCAGTTGGCCGGCCTTGTCGTGCCAGGCATCGGCCGCCATCACGATCGGCGCGGTGATGTCGTTGGGGGGCAGCTGATCGGCCCAATTGGCGATGGCGTGGGAATTGAACAGGGCCAGCGCCAGACTGCTGCTGATCAGCACGCCCCAGGCCCAGCGCCAGCCGTCCTGCAGCGTGGCATCGTGTTCCTGCGCCAGATCGATGGGGGATTCGCCCCAGGGCAGGCCATCTTCCGTGCTGCTCTTGTCCATCAGGCCACCTTCAGAACTGGAAATAGATGAACGGGGCAATGCCCCCGCCGCGCAAGCCTTCGATGACCAGCAGCACCAGCGTGCCGATCAGCCCCACTGCCCAGCCCGGCATGACCGCCAGCGCCCGGGCCGAGCGCTGCACCCCGTCGCGCGGGCCGAAATGGCAAGCCATGCCCAGCGCCATGAGCGCCAGAATCCAGCCGCTGGCGAGCGGCGCACCGCCGGCATGCCCCGCTGCCATCCCACGTAGAAAGGCAAGGGCACCGGAAAACTCGCTGCAGCGGAAGAATATCCAGCCCAGCGCCACGATATGGAAGGTGATCACCGTGCCAGCCCAGGCCGGCAGCACGGGCCAGGTTGCGGGCCGCGCGCGCTGCCACAGCCGCTCTGCCACCAGCACGCCGCCGTGCAGCGCGCCCCAGATCACGAAATTCCAGCTGGCCCCGTGCCACAGCCCGCCCAGCACCATGGTGCCGAACAGCGCCAGGCAGGTGCGCCACAGCGCCTGGCGCGAGCCGCCAAACGCGCCGATATAGAGGTAGTCACGCAGCCAGCTCGACAGGCTGATATGCCAGCGGCGCCAGAAATCCTGCAACGAGACGGCGCGGTAGGGCTGATCGAAATTGCGCGGGAAGCGGAAGCCGAGCAAGCCAGCGAGGCCAATCGCCATATCCGTATAGGCCGAAAAATCGCAATATATCTGAACGGCATAGCCATAGGCGGCGAGCACCAATTCCAAACTGGAATGGCCCGCCGGATCAGTAAAGACCGGATCGACCAGGTGCACCGAGATATCGTTGGCGATCACCGCCTTCTTGACCGTACCCCACAGGATCAGGATCAGGCAGGCCATCGCCTCTTGCCGGCCCAGGCGCGGCGGATGGCGCAGTTGCGGCAGCAGATGGCTGGGCCGCACGATCGGGCCTGCCACCAGGTGAGGAAAGAAGCTCATCAGCAGGGTAAGATCGAGCAGCCGCGCCGGCCGGGTGCGGCCGTTGTAGACGTCGATCACATAGCTCAACCCCTGGAAGGTGAAGAACGAGATGCCCACCGGCAGGATGATCGCCTGCGCCAGCGGCATGCCCGCCAGATCGGCCAGGAAGCCGGCATACTTGAACCAGCCCAGCACGCCCAGGTTGCCCAGGATCGCCAGCCACAGCCACGCCAGCCGTGGCCCGTGTCCTGCCGCGATGATCCGCGCAAACAGCCAGTTCCACCCCGAACTGGCAATCAGCAGCGCCACGAACCGCGCATCCCACAGGCCATAGAACAGCCAGGACGCCAGCAGCAGCATGATCACGCGCCAATCGCGCGCGCGGGCCATCAGGCGGTTGAGCGCAAAGACCGCCAGGAAGAAGACGTGAAACCCAAGCGTGGGAAAGAGCATGGCCGCGCCGCAGTCGTCAGCGTGGACGCGGCGGCGGGGGCAGGGTGCTGGCCGCAGCAAATAGGTCTGCCGCGAGGCCCCCGCCGATCAGGCGCCCGCCGTCGCGTGTGAAATGCACGTGATCGCCGCGTTGCAGCCCCTGCGCCACCCAGGCCATGGTCGTGCACGGGCCGCCCATGGCGCCCTGCCAATCCCAAAAGCCCAGGCCCAGCGCCGTGGCCAGCCGCTTTTCCAGCGTGCGCATCTGCGCCAGGTGGCCGGGCACGGCCCAGCCAGCGCCGCAATCGCGGGTTTCGGGCAGGGAGGGCAGGGCCACGATCGCCCGGCTGCTGGCGGCATCGGGCGGCCCGACCAGCAGGATCGGCACATCGGCCCCGGCCATGCGCCGCACCCGCGCCACCGCGCTGCGCAGCACTGCTTCGGTTTCGGCCAGGCCCAGCGCCGGATCGAACCCTTCGTTGGTGCCGAATGCCAGGATCACCAGATCGGGCCGGGCCGCGGCGAGTTCGGCCCCGGCAACGGTATCGTCTGCCCGCGCCAGATGCATCGCCCGCGCGCCGACCACGCCGAGGTTGGCCACGATCGCGCCGGGCGTGCCGGTGCGGGTTTCCCACGCCGTCAGGCTGACCGGGCGGGTATCGAGCGTGGCCACGGTGGCCTGGGTGACCGGCACTGCAGAGGTGCGCACGAAGCACACCGCGCCCCGCGCCTGCGCAGAAAAGCTGATCGGTTCGGCCGGCACGCCATCGAACGTGACCGTCACCGCGCCTGCTTCCGGCCCGGTCAACCCGCACAGGGTAAAGCGGGTGAACCGCGTGGCCGGGCTATCGGCGGTCAGGCTCATCGTCGCGGCGGGCATGGTGGTGGTCTGGGTAAAACCGGAAAAGCCGAGCAGCGCGCCCATGGCGGTGCGTTGCGGGCCGAACAGGGCATTGCCCTGCCAATCGGCGCTTTGCCGCGCGGTGACGCCCCAGGTGAGATAGCCCTGATAGGGCTTGCCCGCCGGCATCATGCCGCGCCCGCCATTGCCCAGCCGCGCCTGCAGCGCAGCGCGCAGGCCCTGGCTGATCATGTCGCCCGCAGTATGGCTGTCACCAATCTGCACGACGGACAGCACCCCGCCCGGCGCACCAGTGGCCAGCTTGGCCAGAAACGGCGACAGCGCGGCGGCATTGGAGAGTTGCCCGGGCACCGCCGCAGTGATCGCCGGCACGGCAGGGGCAGGCACCGGGGCACCCGGCAGCGTGAGATCGACCGGCGCACCGGTCTGCGCAACAGCGGCCGCTGGCAACAGCGCCGCCGTGCCCCAGGCCGCAAGCGCCAACTGCGTGCGGGCAAACGCGCGAGCGATCATGAACGTTTTCCGCTGGCTAGTGAGGTGCCGGCACTCGATTTCGACGGGCTGGCCGAGGGTGTCGGCGCGGGCGAGGCCGGTTTGGCATCAGCCGGCGCCTTGGCTGGGGCTGTGGACAAATCTGTGGGTGATGCGGTGGACTTGTGTGTGGGCAAGTCTGTTGGCAACCCTGTGGGCTTGCTGGGGACATCTGCCCCCACTGCATCGGCAGCGGGCCGCTTGGGGCGCTTGGGCGCCGTGGCATGGCTGGCGGATGCTGCCGGCGCGGTACCGGGGTTTGCGGCATGGACTGCCGGTGCGGCATTTTCTGGCTTGGCCGCTGGCGGCGCCAGCAGGGTCAGGATCGGCTGCACCACCGGCCGGCTGATCACTTCATATCCATGAAACGTCATGTGCTTGCCGTCGTTGGCGCGGGCCAGATAGTCCTTGCCGGTGGCCGGATCGATCAGGCGCAGGGCAAAATGCCCCTGGCGATCCTGGCTCACTGGCACGGCATTGGCAAAAGGCACGCCCAAGCGGCAGGTGACCTTGGCGTAGAAGCGGTTCATCGCCTGGATATCGCGATCGTATGTGGCATCGCGCATGCGCGGCAGGCCCACCCAGCCCACCGCCACGCCGCGCTGCTGCAGCATCCGCACCAGCGCGGTCATCCGGCCTTCGATGGTTTCCTGCCAGGCCGGGGTCATATAGGCGGCCGCGTGGCCATTGACGAACAGGCCCTGGGTATCGTTGGCGCCGATGCTGATCAGCGCCACGTCGATCGGCTGGCCTGCCACGCGATCCTTGGCGTCCCGCAACAGATCGCGCGTGCGATAGCGGGTAAAGCCGGTGCCTTCGTGGCTGAATTGGTGAACCTTTACATCGGGATACTTGCGAAACGCCTGGTCGGTCGCGGCCCACAGGCCATCACCGAACGAATCGCCGAACACGCCGATGTGCAGCGGCCGGTGCGCCGCCAGCGCTTCGGCCACGCGCGCGCTCTTGGGAAACGTGCCGCTGCAACCCGGGGCCAGGCTGGGGGCAGGGGCCGACCCGGCGGGGGCGAGGGGGGCAGGCGTGCCATCGGCCGGCGCCGTATCGACCAGCGGCGCGCCACCATCCCAGCCCGGCAGCGACTGCCACGGCTTGCCCCCGGTGCGGAACGAGAGGCCCAGCACAGTGCCCACGGCAATGCCGATGAACAGGACCGCCCCACGGTCCAGCACCATGATCCATCTGCGCTTGCCCAAGAAAACCGTCCTGCCTTTCTACCGCCCGCTCCCTATGGAGGGCAGCCAAGGGCGTCAACGGCTTCGCGGTAATCAGACTGCTGCCTTGCGATCACCGAACCTCGGATGAATGAAGGGCAGCGGGCGCCACCGGCCGCAGCGTCATCAGCGCATTGAGCCGGGCACGATAGGCGGCCAGTTGCGCCGGATCGACCGTGCGCGGGCGCATGATCATGCTGAACGAGCCGGGATCGACCACCTGGCCGCCGCGATAGAGTTCATAGTGCAGGTGCGGGCCGGTCGACAGGCCGGTGGAGCCGACATAGCCGATCACCTGCCCCCGCACGACATGGGTGCCAGGCGCCACGGCAATGCGGCTCATGTGGCCATAGCCGGTGCCGATGCCACCCCCGTGATCGAGGCGCACATATTCGCCATGCCCGCCATGCCAGCCGGCAAAGGTGACCGTACCGTCGCTGACCGCATGGATCGGCGCGCCCCAGGCCGCCCCGAAATCGATGCCGGCGTGCAGGCGCACGTACCCCAGGATGGGATGGCGGCGCCAGCCAAAGCCCGAGGTGATATGTCCATCCACCGGCGCGGCCAGCGCGCCGGCCGATGTGCTGCCGGCCATCGTGCCCTTCATTGCCTCGGGGCTCATGAATTCGCCCTGGTTGCCCCAGCGCAGCAATTGCGCGCGTTGCTGCGATCCCCGGCGCACCCCGGCATAGAGCAGATCACCCATCTGCCCCTGGCCATCGGCGGCGCGCTTGTAGGCCACCACCAGGTCGAATTCGTCCGTGGGAGCGATGTCTTCGAACAGCAGCACGGTATCGATCGTGCGCAGATAGTCCTGCACCGCCTGCGGGCTGGCCCCGGCGGCGCGGGCAGAACGATAGAGACTGCTGCCGACGATCCCGGTCAAACGCATCGGGGTGGTATCGACCGGAATCGCGCGCTGGTGCAGCGCCAGGCCGCCGCCCTGGCGCACGATATCGATGGCAAGGTCAAACCGCGCCCGCACGCTGAGCTTTTCCAGCGGGCGCGGATCGAACGGGCTGGCATGGGCGCCCAGCGTCATCGCAAAACGCGTGCCGGGAAGCAGTTGTTCGGGCGGCAGGGCGCGGGTGATCAGGCCCGCCACTTGCGCAGCATCGCTGCCGGCCAGGCCCGAGCGCTGCAGCATGCGGGCCAGACTGTCATTTTCGCCCAGCGTGGCGGTCAGCGCAATGGTCGGGCGTTCGGGCGCGGCGGCGAGGTGGACCACCCGCGCGGTGGCGGCAAAGTGGCGGCCGTTGCTGGCGCCCTGGGCCAACGGACGAATGCCTTGCGCGGCAAATTCCTGCGCCATGCCATCATCGAGCGCTTGCAGCGGCGCAGCCTGGAGCGGGGCGAAACTGGGCCATAGCGCCAGCGCGGCAGCGGCCAGCGTGGCACAAGTGGCCGCACCATGCAGCCAGCGGCGGCTGCCAATATCCTGGGCCAGATCGTGCACATGCAGCCAGCGCGCAGCCGCGCGCTCGATGCGCAGGCACGCACCCAGCCAGCGGCGGGCAAACGGGTGGGGCGACTGGCGCCAATCAGGCGCACCGGGCAGGGGCGTACCGGGCAGGGGCGTACCGGGCAGGGCAGGGGTAACGATCGGGGCGCGGCGCGTGCCAAAGCCGCCAGGCACGGTGCTGCGCGCAAAGCCGCCGCCACCCAGGCCAGCGGCGCCGATGCCCTTGCCAAAGCTGCCGAAACTGTCGCTGGGCCCGTGCACGCCCGTGTGATTCCCTTGTCCAGGCCCATCCGGGCAAAACCCCTGCCTTCTCCCTGCCTCACCAGGGTTAACAGCCCGTAAAGTGGTGGGGCGGGGCTTGCGGATAGGCGCGGAACGCCGCAATCTGGAGCAACGAAGGGGGAAATCGAGCAATGTCGGAACCGGCCCTTGCGGTTGGCCAGGATGGCCACACGCATGAAACTGCCTGCCTCAACTGCGCCACGCCGCTGCTGGGCAGCCACTGCCATGCCTGCGGCCAGGCGGCGCATGTCCACCGCACGCTGGGGGCGTTTTTCCACGACCTTCTCCACGGAGTTTTCCACTTCGAAGGGCGCATCTGGCACACCCTGCCCATGCTCGCATGGCGCCCGGGCGAACTGACCCGGCGCTATATCGACGGGCAGCGGGTGCGCTTCGTCTCGCCCCTGGCGCTCTTCCTGTTCAGCGTGTTCCTGATGTTTGCGGTGTTTCACCAGATCAGTGGCGAATGGCACTGGAACCCCAGCGCGGCCGACAATGGCAAGAGCCTGGCCCAGGGCAAGGCCGAAACGCAAAGCAAGCTGGCCAAGCTGGAGGCGCAGCGCGCGCAGTTGCAGGCGCAGCATAAAAGCACCGCGGTGATCGACGACCAGATCGATACGCAGAAAACCTCGCTCGATATCCTGGAAAACATGGCGCCCTCGGCACCTGGCAGCGCCACCCCGCGCGTGAGCAGCGACATTCCCGTGCTGGCCCACGTGCTCGAGGCATTTCGCACCAATCCGGGCCTGGCGCTCTACAAGCTGCAATCCTACGCCTATAAATACAGCTGGGCGCTGATCCCGATATCGGTGCCGATGCTGTGGCTGCTGTTCCCGTTCAGCCGGCGCTTCCAGCTTTACGACCACACCGTGTTCGTCACCTTTTCGCTGGCGTTCATGACGCTGTTTTCGGTGGTGCTGATGATCGCCAACCGCATCGGCCTGCCCGGTGTGGCGCTGGCCACGCTGATCGTGCCGCCGCTGCATATCTATCGCCAGGTGCGCGGCACCTATGGCTGCGGCCGAGCAGGGGCGCTATGGCGCACCGCAGCGCTGCTGGTCTTTGCAATGATCGCCCTGCTACTATTTGCCGGGGTTATTCTGGCGCAGACCAGCGCAGAGTAACGCTGTTCCACGTGAAACGCCTGGGGAGACTGCTTGCCCGTGCCGATCCTGTTCCGGGCCGATCTGCCAGCCTCGGCCATGGCCACCTGGACGCGGGCGCTTGCCGCCGCGCTGCCCGAGGACACTATCGTGGCCTGGACCGGCGCTGATGACACCCAGCCGCCATCAGCGCTACTGGCCGATATCAGCGTGGCCGTGGTCGCCAATCCGCCACCTGGGCTGCTGGCGCGTCTGCCGGCGCTGCGCCTGGTGCAAAGCGCCTGGGCCGGCGTCGATGGCCTGCTGGCCGATCCGACGCTGCCACCGGTCACGCTCGCCCGGCTGATCGATCCACAGCTGGCGGCCGACATGGCCGAGGCGGTGCTCGGCCACGTACTGATGCTGCATCGCCAGGTGCCCGCCTATCGCGCGCAACAGGCCGCCGCGTGCTGGCAACCGCTGCCCCAGCCGCGCCTGGCAGAACGCCGCGTGACCATCCTGGGCATGGGGGAAATGGGCCAGGCCAGCGCGGCCCTGCTGGCGCGCACCGGCTTTCCCGTGACGGGATGGAGCCGCAGTGGGCGCGGCGCTGCCGATGGCACGATCCCCATGCTGGCAGGAGATGCTGGCCTGGCCGTGGCGTTGGCGCAGGCCGATATCCTGGTCAACCTGCTGCCGTTGACAACGCAGACCCACGGCCTGCTCGATCGCAAGGCACTCGCCCGCCTGCCGCGCGGGGCCGGGCTGATCAACGCCGGCCGCGGCGCCCACGTGGTAACGGCCGATCTTATCGCCGCGCTCGACAGCGGGCAGGTGGGCCATGCCGTGCTCGACGTGTTCCCGCACGAGCCGCTGCCGCAGCACGATCCGCTGTGGCAGCATCCCGGCGTGACCATCACGCCCCACGTGGCCGCACCCACTGATCCCCATTCGGCCGCGCGCGCGATTGCCGCCAACATCGCGCGCTGGCGCGCCGGGCAGCCGCTGGCCGGGGTGGTGGACCGCGCGGCTGGATACTAATAGGCTGCGCCCCATGGATCGGATGGATCATGCACGCCGCCGTTTTGCCGTGGCCCTGGCAGCGATGGCCGGCTTTGTCGATGCCGTGGGCTTTCTCTCGGCCGATGGTTATTTCGTCTCGTTCATGTCGGGCAACACTACCCGGCTGGGCGTGGCGCTGGGCACCGATGTGCCCCGCGCGCTGGTGCCGGCGCTGCTGATCACCGGGTTCGTGGTGGGGGTAACCCTGGGCGCACTGGTGGCGCTCAAGGCCGGGGCCAGGCGCAAGCCGGCGGTGCTGGGCCTGGTCACGCTGTGTTTGCTCGAAGCGGCGCTGGCGCGGGTGCTGGGCCAGCATGGCGCCATGCTGGCCGGGCTGGTGCTGGCGATGGGCGCGCTCAACAACACGTTCCTGCGCGATGGCGAAGTGGCCGTGGGATTGACGTACATGACTGGCGCCCTGGTCAAGCTGGGCCAGGGCCTGGCGCGCCAGCTTGCCGGCGTGAGCGGGGGCGGCGAATGGCGGCCGTGGGCGCTGCTCTGGTCAGGGCTGCTCGCCGGGGCCGTGGTCGGGGCCTTTTTGCAGGACCGCCTGCCGCTCGGCTGCCTGTGGATCAGCGCCAGCTGGGCCGCGATCATGGCCGGCGTGGCATTCAGGCTTCCGGCGGAATCCTGAGCAGCTTTTCGCGCGAAGTTGCGCCGCGCAACAGATCGACGTGGCTCGCCGCCACGCCCAGCGCCTGGGCCACCAAGCCGATCACGGCAGCGGTCGCCTTGCCATCCTCGGGCTTGGCCCGCACTTTCACCAGCACGCGCCCATCTTCGATCGCCACGCCTTCGGCCCGTGCGCCGGGCGTGACGCGCACCGCCAGGCGGTGTTCGCCATCGGCCAGCGCGCGCAGGGCTGCGGCGGGCGGCAGATCAGGCTTGGGCCGTGCCATGCAGCGCCTCGGCCACGGCAGCGGCATGGGCCTGGCCGTTTTCGACATAGTGCGCCACGCCGTGCTGCATGTCGGCCAGCGCTTCGTCGGTCAGCTCGCGCATGAAGGCAGCAGGCCGCCCGCTCCACAGCTGGCGCGCGGGGATGCGCTTGCCCGGCGTCAGCATGGCGCCGGCCGCCAGCATGGCATCGCTTTCGATCACCGCGCCATCCATCACGATGGTGCCCAGGCCCACGAACGCGCGGTCGTGCAGCGTGCAGCCGTGGACCATCGCCATGTGGCCAATCAGCACGTCCTCGCCAATCAGTGTGGGAAAGCCTTCCGGGCGCCCCGGCTTGGGGCTGTCGCAATGGATCACCGTGCCATCCTGCACATTGCTGCGCGCGCCGATCACCACGCGGTTGACGTCAGCCCGGATCACGCAGTTGTACCAGATCGATACCCCTTCCGCGATGGTGACGTCACCCACGATGCGGCACCCCGGCGCAATGAATGCGCTGGGGTGGATCTGCGGCGTCTTGCCATGCAGCGGCAGGATGGTGACATCGGCGCGGCTGGTCATGCTGCTCACCGGTTGAGCAGCCGCGCGGCATGCGCGGCATGATAGGTCAGCACGCCGGAACAGCCCGCCCGCTTGAACGCCAGCAGGGTTTCGAGCACCAGCGCATCGCGTTCCCCCGCGCCGGCGGCCACGGCTGCCTCGATCATCGCGTATTCGCCACTCACCTGATAGGCAAAGACCGGCACGCCGAACGCCTCTTTCACGCGCACGGCAATGTCGAGATAGGGCAGCCCGGGCTTGACCATCACGCTGTCCGCGCCTTCTGCCAGGTCCAGCTCCACCTCGCGCAGGGCTTCCTCGGCGTTGCCCGGGTCCATCTGGTAGGTCTTCTTGTCCCCCTTTAGCAGCCCACGCGAGCCCACGGCATCGCGGAACGGGCCGTAAAAGGCCGAAGCATATTTGGCGGCATAGGACATGATCTGCACATTGGCGTGGCCGGCGCCTTCCAGTGCATCGCGGATCGCGCCGATGCGGCCGTCCATCATGTCGGACGGAGCGATGATATCGGCGCCGGCCGCCGCCTGGTTGAGGCTTTGCCCCACCAGCACTTCGACCGTGGCGTCATTCTCGACATAGCCGGCATGGTTCACCAGGCCGTCCTGGCCATGGGTGGTATAGGGATCGAGTGCCACGTCGGTGAGAATGCCGATGGCATCGCCGCAGGCATCGCGGATCGCACGGATCGCGCGGCACATCAGGTTGTCGGGGTTGAGCGCCTCGCGCCCGTCGTCGCTGCGCCGCTCGGCCTGGGTATTGGGAAACAAGGCCAGGCAGGGAATGCCCAGGTCCACCGCTTCACGCGCCCGCGCCACCATGCCGTCGACCGACCAGCGCGACACGCCCGGCAGCGAGGCGATCGGCTGTTCCACGCCGGTGCCTTCAGTCACGAACAGCGGCCAGATCAGATCGGCCGGGGTGATCAGCACCTCGCGGTGCAGGGCGCGGCTCCAGGCGGTGGCACGGGTGCGGCGCAGGCGGGCTTGGGGATAGCTGGCGATCATGTGCCTTTGCTAGGCCCAAGGGCCGGCCCGGGCAACGGGGCAGTTTGTCCTGCCCTCAGGCTTCGTTAGTGGAAAGCGTGCCACATTCTGCCACGCCATAGGCACGCACGGTGGCAGGCATAATGCGATAATCCGGCCGGCGCGCGGCATGGAGACGATGACGCGCGATGCGGGCAATGCTGACCCGATCGCCCTGGTTGCCGCCCAGCACGTGATAGGCGGCCTCGTCCTGCGCCACGCACAGGCCGACATGGCCACCACCCGACCGCTGGAACACCAGCACGTCACCCAGCATCGGCTGCGCCACGGCGCTGCCAAACCGCGCCCAGTTGAGCGCCCATAGCGGATTGGCCGGCAATGGCTTGCCCGCTCGCTGCGCCACCAGGGCCATGAACAGGCCGCACCAGGCCGTGCTGTCGGCACGATAGGCGCGGGCCACGTCACCGCCGAGTTCGGCGGCCCACGCCAGGATGACAGGATTGCTGGCCGGGCCCGCCTGCTCGGCCGTATCGATCAGCGCCAGGCCTTCGCGCAGCATGCGGGGCAGGGGTTGCAGGGTGGCAAGCCAGCGATAGGCAGGGGGCAGGACGGGCATAGGGAAACCTCGCATCGGCGTGGCTCCCACTGGCCCGCCACGCGTTTTCCTGCGCCCGCCCCGGCACCAGTTGAATCGTTACAGGTGGCCTTGCGCCTTGGCGCAAGCACCCGGCACATGAACGCAACATGATTGACACAGAGCGCCGCAGCGGCCAACGGGGGCGCCTTCGTTCAGCCGACCAGCCGGGGGGAGGGGCCATTTCGGGTCCGGGGCCTTGGCTGGTGGCGAGACGTGGGGAAGCCCGCACGCGCTTTTCGATTTGGGTTTTTATTGCGCGTGTGACTTGGCGACCTTGCGCCCGTGTGATGCCTTGGAATGTCTAAAAGTGCCTTCGGCAAAATAGCTTGTGTCTTTTCCGCAGTGGCCGTTCTGGCTGCCCTGCAA
The DNA here is from genome assembly GCF_040544855.1 of Novosphingobium sp. 1529. Lineage (NCBI taxonomy): Bacteria > Pseudomonadati > Pseudomonadota > Alphaproteobacteria > Sphingomonadales > Sphingomonadaceae > Novosphingobium > Novosphingobium sp. 1529. The sequence continues at coordinate 165,585 of NZ_JBEPKW010000001.1, read as the reverse complement.
ATGTCCGCACCCGCCGTTGCGGCCAACCAGCCTCTTTCCCAGCCCGCGATTACGCTGCCCGCCCTGGCGCCTGACACCGCCCAGCCGGCCGAGGCCGAATCGCCCGCTGATGCCGCCGCCGCAGCGCCGGCAAGCCTGCAATCCGCCATCGACGCGCCGTCCACCGTGGATCAGGCCCAGGTGGAATGCATGGCCAAGGTCATCATCCACGAAGCTGGCAACCAGCCCCGTCTCGGCCGTGCCGCCGTCGCTCAGGTGATCCGTGCGCGAACCCAGGATCCGCGCTTTGCCACCAAGCCATGCGCCGTGGTGCGCCAGCCTGGCCAGTTCTTCAACGTCGACGCCTATAACCCGCCGCGCGATACCGACCAGTGGCGCGAAGCCGTCGCCATCGCCACGCAGGTATTGAACGGCGAAGGCGACAATCCGGTTCCCGGCGCGCTGTTCTTTCATGCCGCCAGCAGCCCGATGAAGGGCCGCACCAAGGTTGGCCGCATCGAAGGGCATGTGTTCTACCGCTAAGGCGGCTGACCCGGAACGCAAAAAAGGCCGGCGTGGTTGCGCCGGCCTTTTTTGTGCGTCGCTGCAATGGCGCCGTCAGCCGCCCGAATTCATCGGCATCTGCGTCTGCGAGCGTTCGATCAGGCGCTGGTTCTGCTGGCGCTGCTCTTCCCAATCGCTTTTGCGCATGCAGACCTTCTTGGACCGCAGCAGCGATCCGGTCTCGGCAAAGCGTTCGCAGATCATCGGATCGGCGTCCTTGGCCGGCTTTGCCGCAGCAGCAGGCGTGACCGCCGGCGCAGCAGCGGCAGCCGGAACGGGGGCGGCCGGGGCCGATTGCGGAGCAGACGTCGTGCTGGACTGCGCAGCGCTGGCCAGCAACAGCGGCGCGGCAAGGGCAATAGACAGGAACATGGGCCAAATCCCTCAGTTACGGGGCATTTATTGCATGGCGTGACAATGCCCCCAACCGGGCAGCGCAGCAAGCCCCCTTGCGCGATGCCCAGCCTGCCAACGGCACTTACACGGCCCCATCGCTGGCGATAATCCGCGCCACCGCCTCCTGCTCCACGCTGTCGAGGTCGGGATGCCACAGGTCGAAGATCAGCACGACCCGCAGCCGATCGCTGGGATTGGCGGCCTCATGCTCGATCGTATCGTCGAACACGAACCCCTCCCCCTCTCGCCAGGGCCGCGTCTCCGCCCCCACGCGGAACCAGCAGCCCGGCGGCACGACCAGCGGCAGGTGGCACAGCAGCCGCGTATTGTTCACGCCGACATGCGGCGGAATGGTCGTGCCCGGCGCCAGGAGAGAGAACATCGCATTGGGCGATGCGCCGGGAATGCGGGGCTGGGCCACGGTTTCCAGCAAGGCCATCGTCGCGGGGCAGGCCGCGGCGTTGACATCGATGCGGTTGCCCTGGCGCAGCAGGTGAATGGCCGACCAATCGGGATTGCGATTGAGATCGCGCCACTGCGCCAGCGCTTCGTGATCCTCGTATTGCAGATAGGGCAGCAGTTCTGCCCGGCCCGAGGCCAGCAGCGCTTCCATCTCTGCCCGGATGATGGGCGTGGCGCGTTCGAACTCAGGCAGCCAGGGAAAGCGGGCGCGGGGATGGAACTCGCGCTCGACCAGGCCGGGATAGTGAAAATGCGTCGGGCAGCTGCGGAATGGCTTGGTGCGCCGCAAGACATTGTTGCGCATGCGGGTGATCCGCCAGTCACGATCGCTGTTTTCGCCATTGCACAGCGCGCCGATCGCGGCATCGAGCCGCGCCTCGCGTTTCGCGCTCCATTCCGCATGCCAGCGTTCTCCCGCTGCCACGGCCATGGCCAGCGGCGCGGGCAACTCGCCCGACGGACGCTGCGCCAGCGCCTCGTGCCAGGCACGGCCAGCCTCATCGGGCGCGAGGCGCTCCAGCAGGCTGGCGCGCAAGGCCAGCGCCATGAAATCCAGCGGCGCCAGGGCCAAGGCTTGGTGCACGGCATCCAGCGCGCGCTGCGGCTGGCGCAAGGCGCGGCGCAACCCCGCCAGGCGCAGCCACGCCTGGTCCAACGCCACCTGTCCGGGTGGCGCCTGCGCAATGATGTTTTCCAGCGCTTGCGCCGCGCTGGCCAGATCCCCCCGGTTTACATGATTGTCTACGTCTTGCCTTATCCTGTCTTGCCATGCCCCCTGCATGATCTTCCCCGTCCAAACACCAGGCCCCCCCGGGCCTGTTCAACGCGTATCAGTCTGGCACCGGCCAATCCGGCAGGCGCTCGTCCTCAATCCCATAGCCAAAGTGATCTGCCCAAGGACGCAGCACGTCCATGATCGGCGCCAGGTGGCGTTCGTACCGGCGCCAGCGCCCGCTGGCGCGGCGATAGAGCGGTTCGGTCACCTGGGAATAGCTGGCGCTCGACACCAGCCCGCGATCGCGCGCGGCGCGGGTATGATCGATGCGGTCGGCCGGATAGGCCAGCCCGGCCCAGTCGAACAACGGACGCAGCACGTGTTCGGAATCCTCAACCAACCGCTCATAGACGACCGTTGCCACCGGCAGATCGAACAGCGCGCGGGCCTTTTCCCAATGCGCGAACGTCAGGTCATACAGCGCAGCGGCATCGTCCAGATCTAGGAAGTTGGCCATCGCGCTGTTGGTACGGAAGTGGGTGAGGTAACAGCTGAGCACCACATCGCAGGGATGGCGCAACGACAGCACAAACCGCGCATCGGGAAACAGGCGGCGGATGATCGCCACCTTGTTGAGATGCAGCGGCTGCTTGTCGACCACGATGCGGCCCGAGCAATCACCGCACAGTGCATCGACCTTGGCAAAATAGGCATCGCGGGCCGCGGCCACCTGTACCGGGCTCGCCTGGTCGAGCGCGGCCACGCCGCCCAGCGCGGCCTCTGCCTCGACGATGAACGGCTCTTCCTCCAGCACCGCCACATCGGGATCGGCCATCAGCAGCGTATCGAGCAGGGTAGTGCCCGATCGCGGAAAGCCCACCAGAAATAGCGGGCTAGCGCGCGGCGAGGGCGGCGGCGGCGGGGTCCAGCCCGCCAGCCATGCTGGTGATAGTTGATCGGCGGCCTGGGAGATGGCCTCGCGATAGGCGCGTGCCCGCTCGCGCGGCCCGGTTGGATCGTTCTGCCAATGCGCGTTCATCGCGGTGAACGCGGCAAAGGCCTCACCGTGGCGACCGAGACGATCGAGCAGCAGGCCGCGCAAATGCAGCGTGCGTTCGGGAGCCATCGCATCGCCGACGCGGTCGAGTGCTGCGAGGGCTCCCATGGCGTCCCCGGCCCGCTTGCGATGGAGCGCCTCGATAAAGGCGCGCGAGCCGTCGTCAGCGCCCACCTCCGCCGCAATCCGGGCCAAATCGGCGATTTCATCCTCGCGGTTGATGCGTTCCAGCACGGCGGCGAGCCCGGCATAGGCGCTGCCCATCGCCGGATCGAGCGTCATCGCACGGCGATAGGCGGCTTCTGCTTCGGCAAAACGATTGGTGCGGCTGCCTTCGGCGCCAAGATCGTGATGCAACGCGGCATCGTCCGGGCTCAACCGCGCTGCTTCGGCCAGTGCCGCAAAAGCGGCCGCATCATCACCGCGGACACGGTGAATGGTATGTTCGGCGATCAGCAGCTTGGCATCATCGGGCCACAGTTGCCGGGCCTGCGCCACTTCGCGCTCTGCCGCGTCCAGTTCGCCCGCGGCAACCAGCACATTGACGAGATTGACGCGGATCGGCGGCGAATCCGGAGCCAGCTGCACGGCGCGGCGCAGCGCGCTGATCGCCCCGGCCATGTCGTCCGCCGCTTCCAGGGCATTGCCCAGATTGTTCCAGGCGCTCCAGTCTTGTTCGGCCGCCGCGACGATGATGCGGTAATAGGCGATGGCAGCCGCGGCATCGCCCAGTTCCAATGCGACGGCACCACCCAGCCGCGCCAGGCGCAGGCTGCGGTCGGCCCGCGCCAGCGCCGGGGTGATCAGTGCCAGGGCACGCGCCATGTCGCCCGTGCGATAGAGGGATTCGGCCAGGTTGGTCCTGACGGTCATATCGTCAGGGCGCTGGCCATGCGCCGTTTCCAGATAGGGAATGGCCCGTAGCGGCTGCCCGCGCATCGCCTCGATCGCGCCAGCCAGCGCCGCCAGCACTGGATCGCGCGGCGCGGCGGCCACGGCCCGTGCCGCCAGCAGCGCGGCCTCGTCCAGCCGGCCACGCCGCGCGGTGTCGGCAATGGCCTGGAGCGAGGGCGGGGGAAGCTGGGTCTGCATCATCTATCCTGTGGTCGGCAATCGGGCGCATCGCGCCCGGCCTGCCAGTGTGGCAGCGCTGGCGCCGGGCTCAAGGCAAAAAAAGTGGCGACGCACTTTCGCGCGCCGCCACTTTGGTCAGGTCACGTGAGGACTATCAGAAGTCGAGCGTGATGCTCGAGTAGAGATAGCGGCCCAGCGAGTCGTAGGTGCCCGGATAGGTGTTGCCGTTGCAATACACCGAAGCGCAGGCGTTGCCGGTCGGGCCCGACGTCACCAGCGGCGGGTCACGATCGAAGATGTTGTTCACACCAAAGCGCAGCGTAGCCTTGCCCTGGATGCGGGTGGAAACAGCCAGATCGAAGTAGCTCTGGGTCGGGATATGCGAGTTGAAGTCGCGATAGTTGCCGGCCAGCGTGCTCGACGGGTTCTTGTATTCCACGTCGACGCTGTCGAAGTAACGCCACTGCACCGAGACGTTGAAGCCAGCCTTGGTGTCGAGGCCAACGCGCAGCTTGTGACGCCACACCGGACGCGGGCTGCCGCAGGTCACGCCATAGTAGCCGGCGCAATCGTAGAGAGCGGTCAGACCGTTATCGACCTGGTACTTGTCGAGGTAGGTCGCAACGAAGCTGATCGTGCCACGGCCCAGGCCGCCCAGCGCGTGGGCGTAGTTGCCGTTGAACTCGAAGCCCTTGGTCGTCACGCCACCAACGTTCACCGGGGTGTCGGTCACGTAGCCGTCCGAGGTCAGCCACAGCGAACCAGCCGCGTTGCGGTGGATAAGGCCGCAAGCCGTCGGGTTGAGGTCGGTGGTGCACGCCGCGAGGATCGCGTCGGCGCCGTAACCCTGGATCGCCTTCTTCAGCTTGATGTCGAAGTAGTCGACGCTGAAGCTGAAGCCCGGGACGAACGAGGGCTGCAGGATCACACCCACGGTCTTGGTGGTCGCGACTTCAGGACGCAGCAAGCCGTTGCCGCCCAGGTAGCCGTTGTACTGGCCAGCCGGGTTGGAAACGACCTTCTGGCCGACCTTCAGGCCCTGCAGCAAGCAGCCCTGATCGGCCGCCGTCAGCACCTTGTCCGCGCACGGATCGGTCGAACCATCGAGGCCGACGTAGTTGGGCGAGAACAGTTCCTGGATGTTGGGAGCGCGAACCGCACGGTTGACCGAGCCACGGATACGCAGATCGCGAACCGGAGCGAAGTCGGCGCCGATCTTCCAGGTGTTGGTGTTGAACACCTGGCCGTTCGACACGCTGTAGTGCGAGTAGCGATAGCCCAGGTTCAGGCTGAGGTTGTAGATGAAGCCATCCTGGACCAGCGGCACTTCGGCTTCGCTGATGAACTCGGTAACCTTGTACGAACCGCTGACCGAAAGGGTCGGCGCGCCCTGGCCGGTGAGATCGCCGGTCTGGAATTCGTTGTCGGTCTTGAGGTCAAGCGATTCACGACGGTGTTCCACGCCCAGCGCGATGCTGATGCCGTCCGAAGCAAGCGGGCTCTTGATGCCCATCTGGCCAAGGTCGCCGGTCAGCTGGCCGCTGAGCACCTGCTCGGTGGTGTGGCCACGCTGGAAGCCCGAAGCGTTGAGGTAGTTGAGCGCAGCAGGCGAGACCTGGCCGCTGAACACGTTGTAGGGAACGCAGTTCGGATCGCCACCGGTGAGGACCGAGCGGCACACCGTCTGGCCATTGGCCGGATTGGTGACAGCGTCGAGCGCATTGGTCAGGCGCGCAGCCGAGAACTCGTTGGTGTAGATCTGCGAGTAGTTGACGCGGCCGTACTGGTAATAGGCGTCATAGCTCCAGCCCTTGCCGAGTTCGCCGCGCGAACCGATCAGGGTGCGGAATGCCTGGTGCTCCAGATCGCTCTGGCGCGGACCGCCTTCGACGTTGCGGCGCAGCAGCTGCATGTAAGCCAAGTTGTAGGGCGCGCCGGTGGTCGGATCGATCTTGTTGATCGCGGCCGGGGCGGGCGTGCCGTAAACGTTGGTATAGGCAGCCGGGGTCAGCGGATAGTTGCCGACGTAACCGACGATGAGGTTGCTTGGGTTGCAGATCTGAGCCTTCTGCGAAGCCGACATCATCGGGTTGTCGCAGTTGATGGTCAGCGTGTTGCCGAAGTCGCCCGACGGCGCGATCTGCGCCACGGTGCGGTCATCCATGAACATGAATTCCATGTACGGATGGATCGCCGAATTGACTTCGTAATCGACGAAGGCGCCAGCGGTGTAGCGTTCATCGGGGCGCTGGAAGTAGTTCAGCGGCGCGAAGTTGTAGCGCGTGCTGCTGTTGGGCGTCAGCGTGCCCGGGCCAAGCGCGCCGAACGTCGACGACGACGAACCGGCCGGCGTGAACAGGATGTTGCCGGTGGCCGAGGTGGCCGAACCGCCGCACTGCAGCGTGGTCTTGTTGGCGTTCTGCACGGTGCAGGCGCTGTAGTCGCGCTTGGACTGCAGGATCGGGTTCACCTTGCGGTAGCCGAAATAGGCCATCGCATGGCCCTGGCCGTCCGCAAACTTGGTACCGAACGAGATCGTGGTGTCGAAGTTGCCACCGTCGGCAACGCTGCCGCGCGGATAGCCATAGCCCGACAGGCCCTGGTTGGTGCGCTTGTCGAGCAGGGACGGGGTGACCGAGTTGCGGTTGTTGTGCTGGTAGAAGCCGTAGTTCGCATCGACGCGCAGGCCGGTGAACTCGGTATCGAGCACGAAGTTGACAACGCCGGCGACAGCGTCGGCACCGTAGGTGGCCGAAGCACCACCGGTCAGCACGTCAACGCGCTTGACCAGCGAAGCCGGCACGAAGTTCAAGTCGGCAGCCGAGCTGGTCACGTCACCAGGCATCAGGCGGCGGCCGTTGACCAGCACCAGGGTGCGCGAGGCGCCGAGACCGCGAAGGTCGACCGTGGCGGTACCAGTTGCACCGTTGGCCAGCGTCGAAGACTGCGCCGCGAACACCTGCGGCAGCGAATTGAGCAGGTCTTCGGTCTTGGTCGTGCCCTGCAGCTTGATGTCTTCCGACGTCAGGCTGGTGATCGGCGCGGTCGAGGTGAGGTTCGGCGAAGCGATGCGCGAACCGGTGACGACGATGGTCTGGCCCGCATCGGCGGGCGCGGCATCGGCCGGGGCGGCGGCGTCTTGCGCAAAGGCAGGCGCAGCCAGCGAAGCGATGGCAAGCGCAAGGCCTGCTGCACCGACGCGATAGGCGGTGGTGTTGATCTTGGTCACTGTTCAGTCCCTTCTGGAGGCAGCCGACCAGTTTGGCTGCCAGGAGCGACAATCCCGGCTTTCCAAAGCAGGCCCGGCCCTTTTGCGAGGGCAGGACGATGCAGCGTTCCACGAAAGCCGGGACCGATGCCGTCTTGTGCGAGATTTTTCGTCGCAAATGAAAGCAGCTTCTCACCGCCCCCCACAAAACGTTTCACTCATGTTGCAACGAAGCAACATGAGTAGCCACCAACCGCAAACATCGCGAAATTTATGCAAATCGCAGAGGCATCAAAGCCACATTTCGTTTCAACTGTGTCGGAAATTTGCCCAAGGCCACCGTCGCGGACCACGTTGTGCAGACGCAAAAAAGGCCGGGTCTGGATGACCCGGCCTGATCAAGACCACAGCGATATGGCCCTGCGGCAAAGAATGGCCCGGCGCGCCCTCCCCGGGGGAAGACGCGCCGGGCCTGCTATCAGAAGTTGGCCGTGACGCGCGCGAAGAAGCTGCGGCCCATCACGTCATAGACGGTCGGGAACGTGCTGCCTGCCACCGAGGTGGCGCCGCTGGTGTCACCCACGATCGGGGGCTGCTTGTCGAACACGTTGAGCACGCCGAGCGAGAAGGTGTACTTGTCGTTCACGCGGATCGTGGCGGTTTCGTCAAAGTAGCTGACGGCCGGGATGCGGTTGGTCTGGATCTGCGTGTCGGCATCCTCGCTGACCTGGCCGATCAGGCGCCAGCGGGTGGAGAAATCGACGTTCTTCCAGCCCAGGCCCAGCGTTGCCACGTGCTTCCACTTGGGCGTAGGAATGTCGCAATCCGCGCCAAAGCGGCCGGCGCACTGGATTACGCTGCCACCCACCACCTGGTAATTGGTGATGACATAGGTGCCGGCGAAATCGAGGCCATAGTGGAAGCCACTGCGGCGACCACGATGGAAGTTCACGCCAAAGTCCAGGCCACGCGTGCGCAGCGCGGCAACGTTGGCGTAGAGCGTGTCGACGCCCGCCGTCAGGCCACCCGACAGCGAACCATCGACCGTGCTGCGGTGAATGCCCTGGCAATAGGGATTGGTCGGATCACCCGAGGCAAAGCACTGCGCCACGACCACCGAGGTGGAGTTGGTCACGATCGCATTGGCGATCTTGATGTCGTAATAGTCGGCGGTCAGCGACAGGCCAGGAATCTGGGCCGGTTCGATCACCACACCGGCCGTGATGGTGTTCGACTTTTCCGGCTTGAGGTTGGTGTTGCCGCCGTAGAAGGCATTGACCTGGCCCGAGATCGGACCGGAAATCAAGCCGTTGGTCAGCTGCGCCTGGGTGGCGCCCTGGGCGAGACACAGTGCCGCCGTGGTGCCCGTCACGCCCGAACCGGCGCAGGGATCGGTGCCGAGGTTGCCGGTGCCCAGGGTCTTGGGCAGGTAGAGTTCATAGAGGTTGGGCGCACGCACCGACCGCTGGAAGTTGGCGCGGAACTTGAGGCCCTGCACCGGCGCATAGTCTGCCCCGAACTTGTAGGCCGAAACCCCGCCCGAGATCGAGTAGTCAGAATAGCGATAGCCGGTTTCAACATCGAGGGCCTGGATGCCGGGCTTGTCCTGGACCAGCGGCATCTTGAATTCGGCGTAGGCTTCCTTGACGTTGTAGCTCTTGTTCGGGATGTTGAAGCCCTGGCCGTAATAGATCAGGTCACCCGAGGCGTAATCGTCGCTGACCTCGATATCGGCGGTTTCGCGGCGATAGGTCACGCCCAGCGAGATGGCGGCCGGGTTGGCGGCAAACGGGCTGCGCAGGAATTTGACGTCGCCCGACACGTTGCCTTCGGCCACGAACTGGCTGGTGCGATCGTCTTCGGTCGCGTTGCGCAGCACATAGGACAGCGCATTCTGCGTGATGCCGTTGGCTGAGAACAGGTCGATCGGCACGCAGCCCTGCGCGCGTGCATCGGCACTGCGGCACATCGCGCCGCCGTTGCCGTCAGACACTGCATCGAGCGCATTGGTCAGCGCCGAATACGACAGGTCGTTTTCCAGCAGGGTGTGCTTGTGCACCTGGGCATACTGCACCGAGGCATCGAACTTCAGGCCGGTATCGAAGAAATCGCCGCGCAGACCAGCAAGGGCCTGCCAGGTTTCGTTGGTGTGGGTTTCGATGCGGCCACCAGCCTCGGTGATGCGGCGGCGGATGCTGATGGTGGAGCTGCCATCGGAATTGATCTGCAACTGCGGATTGGCCGCCTTGTCGAAGAAGGCTTCCTGCTCGGCCGCGTTGAGATACGGATTGTCGGAATAGACATTGAACGGATAGCCCGCCGTGGCCGTCGGCGCGAGGGTCTGGACCGTCTTGGTGTGCTGGTACGAGGCCCAGCCATAGAGCTCGACCTTGTCGCTGACGTCGTAGTTCCACATCGCCATGCCGCCATAGCGTTCGAACGGCGTCTGCGCGTAGTTGATCGGGTTGTAGTTATAGGTGCCGTAGTTGCTGGTCAGGCCGCCAGCGGCAGTCACCTGCTGCAATCCGCCGCCCGGAATCGAAAACAGCGTGGGCGTGGTGTTGGACGAGCCGCAGCTTTGCGACAGGTCTTCCGAGCACAGCGTGCGGCTGGAAAAGTCGCGCGCGGCAAACTTGACGCCATCGCGCTTGGAATAGTTGGTCGACAGGATCAGGTGGCCGCGATCGCCGATGTTGAACCCGCCGGTCAGGCTGGCATCATACTGCGCGCCATCGCCATAGCCGGTGACCTGGCTGCCGGCGTCAAGCTTGAGGCCGGTGAACTTGTCGTCCAGCACGAAGTTGACCACGCCGGAAACGGCGTCGGAACCATAGACCGCCGAGGCACCGCCGGTCAGAACCTGAACGTTCTTGATCAGCGCGGTGGGGATCTGGTTGACGTCGACCGAGCCGGTGGCGTCATAGACCGGCAGGCGCTTGCCATTGAGCAAGACCAGCGTGCGCTGCGAACCCAGGCCACGCAGATCGAGCGTGGCCGAGCCATCGCCCGGATTGTTGCTGGCGCCGTTGAGGCCGGCAGAAAACTGCGGATTGACGCTGAGGATCTGCTCGACCGTGACGGTGTTGACCGTCTTGATCGAATCCGCGCTGATCACCGAAACCGGGCTCGACGCGGTCAGGTCAGGCCGCTCAATGCGCGAGCCCGTAACGATGATTTCGCTGCCGGGGGCATCCGTGGCATCCGCCGCGGCGGTGGCGGGCAGGGCCGTTGGGGCAGCATCCTGGGCGAAGGCGGGGCTGGCCAGCGAGGCCAGCGCCATGGCCAGGCTGGCAACGCCAGCATAGTGCAAGGACGAGGGGGTCTTGATCACGATCTATGTCCCTTGTGGGGGCCGGCGCCCCGCAAAAGAGATCGCGAGACACCGGCCGAGAGCGACAATCCCGACATTCCAGTGCAGCGGTTTGAAAGTTCCAAACCGCTGCCCAGTTCCACGAAGGCCGGGACCGATGGCGCGGTTTGTTGTGAGATTTCGGCTGGCTTGAAAGCCGATTGTGCGGAGCCAAAATAAATGGCTTCACTTGTGTGACAATGCGACAACAGTATTCGCAAATACATGAAATTTAATGGTTTAATGTCGAAATATTACGTGTATATCGGCAACAGTCATTTTCTAATGAAACCATATTACCTGTTGGAGAGCACCACCGCAGCCGGCGCCGCGATACTGTCAGCCAAGGAACAGCAGCGGGTCCAGCCGGCGCATCACCGTGCCCATTTGCCACGCCAGGGCCCAGTGCAGATGCGGGCCGGTGGCGCGCCCGGTCATGCCCACCGTGCCGATCGGCTGGCCACGCGACACGCTGTCTCCCACGCGCACCAGATGCGCGCTGCAATGCAGGAACGCGCTGCCCAGGCCCATGCCGTGATCCAGCATCAGCAGGCGCCCTTCCAGCGTGAACGGCGTTTCTGCCGCGAGCACGACGACGCCATCGGCTGGCGCCACGAACGGGGTGCCGGTGGGCGAAGCCATGTCCAACCCGCCATGATAGGCGCCTGCCTGTCCACGATAGATTCGCTGCGCGCCAAACCGGCCGGAGAACCGCCCGGGCGCCGGGCGCAGCATGGTCTGCCGCCAGCCCTGGGCCGTGGTGCGCAGCGCCCGCGCTGCATCTATCTGCGCGCGTTCGGTGGCGCGGCGGGCGAGGAATTCGGCATCAGGCACGCCGGGCGGGCGCAGCGGCGCATCGACCCGTTCGATCTGCCAATCGCGCGGCGCCACGGAGAGCGGCACCTGGCTAACCGCGCCGGCACTGTCGGTGATTGCCAGCATGCTCGTGGCCGGCGCATCGCGATCAAACCCGATCAGGAACCCGCGATCGCTGGCCAGCGGCAGTGGCACGCCGTCAAGCGCCAGCGCCGCCGCGCCGGCCGGGGCCACGCCGCGCAGCCAGCCACCCTGCGACAGGCGCGCGGCCCAATCGGGCGGCAGCGCGGCGCCAACCTGGGCCAAGGCGCGCACGGGCGTGGCCAGCCCCGGCAGCGCCAAGGCCGCCATCCCGCCCGCCATCACGGCGCGGCGGGTGAACCCGGTCATCTCAGCCAGCCTGGCCCAGCAAACGCCGCGTGGCGATTTCCGGGGTGGCATAGGCTTCCTGCAGTTCCGCACTCCAATAGCGCAGTGCATCAAGCGGGATCGGCACGCCGCTGACGGCGCAGATCACATGATCGCCGGCCGAAAGCTGGCGAAACGTTCCGGGCAGGTAGTGCAGGCGGGCCAGGCGGCCGGTGGGAGTCATCAACATGACAGCGGTTTTACGCCCTGCCGCCGGCCTTGGCAAATCACAGCAGCTTGGGCTGGGCGCTTTCCGCCGTGCCGCGCGGGCGGCTGGCGGGGCGGGCGGCGGCCGGGGGCTGGGCCGGGGGCACCTCGCCCGCCGTCACGTCCAGCGTGCCATCGGCAAACTTGAGCGTCAGCGCCGCACGCGCCGCTGCCGTGGCGCGGTCCTTCACGACATGGCCATCGCGGTCGGTCACCAGGACATAGCCGCGCTGCAACGGCGCTTCGGGATCGAGCGAGCGACGCAGGCGGTCGAGCGCCTCCACCCGGCCGCGCGCGTGCTCGATCCGCTGCAATAGCGCCTCGGGCCGCAGGCGGTGCGCTGCCAATCGTTCGCGTTCGCGCCCCAGGCGCTGGGTGAGCAGAGCAGGGCGCAGCGCACCACCGTGGCGGGCGAGCACCCCGGCAGCAATCTCGGTGCGATGCACCAGCGCGCGGCGCAGCCGGTCCGACAGGTCGTCCAGCCGCTGGCTCTGCGGGCTGAGCAGGGCCTGGGCGGTGGGCAGGCGCTGGCTGCGCACCTCCAGCCGCTCGCGCGCATGGGCCAGCAGGCGCGCCAGGGCACGGCCGCGGCGAGCCTGCAGGTCGTGGACCTGTGCAGCCAGTTCGGCGCGCACCGGCACAGCGATTTCCGCCGCCGCCGTGGGCGTGGGCGCGCGCAGATCGGCCGCGAAATCGGCCAGCGTGGTGTCGGTTTCGTGGCCCACGGCGCTGATCACGGGTATGGTGCTTGCCGCAATCGCGCGCACCACCTCTTCCTCGTTGAAGCTCCACAGGTCTTCGATCGACCCGCCGCCACGCGCCACGATGACCACGTCGGGGCGCGGCACCGGCCCGCCTGGGGCCAGATCGGAAAAGCCGCGCACGGCCGCTGCCACTTGCGCAGCCGCGCCCTGGCCCTGAACCAGCACCGGCCAGACCACGACATGGCTGGGGAAACGGTCCGACAGGCGATGCAGGATGTCGCGGATCACCGCCCCGGTAGGCGAGGTGACGACGCCGATCACGCGCGGCAGGAACGGCAGCGCCCGCTTGCGCTGCGGCGAAAACAGCCCTTCGGCTTCCAGCCGCGCCTTGGTCTTGGCCAGCAGGGCGAGCAGCGCGCCTTCGCCGGCAATTTCCATGCGATCGACCACGATCTGGTAGTTCGAGCGGCCAGGATAGGTCGTCAACTTGCCTGTGGCGATCACTTCCACGCCGTCTTCGGGCATGAAGCCCAGGCGCTGCGCATTGCCGCGCCACATCACCCCGTCGAGCCGCGCGCCTTCGTCCTTCAGCGACATGTAGAGGTGGCCCGAGGCCGCGCGCTTCACCCCGGAAAGCTCGCCCCGCACGCGCACGAAGCCGAACCGATCCTCCACCGTGCGCTTGAGCTGCGCAGAAATCTCGGAGATCGACAGGGCCGGGGCGTTGTCGCCGGCGCGTTCGCTCGCTAGGAGCCCGTCCTTGCGAAAGTCATCGTCGTCATTGGGCGCGGAAGGGAAGGCCATGCATATCCTGTTGTTGGGTTCGGGCGGGCGTGAACATGCCCTGGCCTGGAAACTGGCCCAATCCCCGCTGTGCAGCAAGCTCTATGCGGCACCCGGCAATCCCGGCATCGCCCAGGACGCGCAACTGGTGGCGCTCGATGCCAGCGATCATGCCGCCGTCATCGCGTTTTGCAGCGAGCAGCGCATTGGCCTGGTGGTGATCGGGCCGGAAGCGCCACTGGTCGATGGCCTGGCCGATTCGCTGCGCGGCGAAGGCATTGCCGTGTTCGGGCCGAGCAAGGCCGCCGCCCAGCTCGAAGGGTCCAAGGGCTTCACCAAGGACCTGTGCGCCAAGGCCGGCATTCCCACCGCCGGCTATGTCCGCGCCACCAGCGCGCAGGCCGCGCACCAGGCGCTCGACCAGTTCGGCGCGCCAGTGGTGATCAAGGCCGATGGCCTGGCCGCCGGCAAGGGCGTGGTCGTGGCGATGACCATGGACGAAGCCCGCGCCGCGGTGGACGACATGTTCGACGGCCAGTTTGGCGAAGCAGGCGCCGAAGTGGTGATCGAGGAATTCCTCGAAGGCGAGGAAGCCAGCTTCTTTGCCCTGACCGATGGCGCCACCGTGCTGCCGCTGGCCTCTGCCCAGGATCACAAGCGCGTCGGCGATGGCGATACAGGCCCCAACACCGGCGGCATGGGTGCTTATAGCCCGGCCCGCGTGCTGACCCCGGCGCTGGAAGCCCAGGCGATGGCGCAGATCATCGTGCCCACGGTCAAGGCGATGCAGGATGCCGGTACGCCCTATTCCGGGGTGCTCTATGCCGGGCTGATGCTCACGGCCAAGGGCCCGCAGCTGATCGAATACAACGCCCGCTTTGGCGATCCGGAATGCCAGGTGCTGATGCTGCGGCTGGAAACCGATCTGGTCGAACTGCTGCTCGCCTGCGCGGAAAACCGCCTGTCGTCGGTCGAGCCGCCGCGCTTCAGCAGCGATCCCGCGCTGACCGTGGTGATGGCTGCGCAGGGCTATCCCGGCACGCCGAAGAAGGGCGGCGCCATCCATGGCATCGCTGCCGCCGAAGGCACCGGGGCCAAGGTGTTTCACGCCGGTACCGCGCTGGGCGCCGATGGCCAGCTCGTGTCCAGCGGTGGCCGCGTGCTCAACGTGACGGCGCGCGGCAAGACCGTGCGCGCCGCGCGTGACGCTGCCTATGCCGCGGTCGATGCACTGAATTTCGCCGATGGCTTCTGCCGCCGCGATATCGGCTGGCGCGAGATTGCCCGCGAAGGGGCCTGATCGCCGGTTGCCTGCCCCGCGCTGATCGTTCAGCGCGGCGCCACGACCTGCCAGGCGGCGATGTTGCTGGGCGTCTTGGCCGTTGTCGGCAAGGGCAGCGGGCGCAGCCATGATGGCGGCGTGCCGGCCAGCAGCGCGGCGGCCAGGCCATGGGGCGCCTGGCGGCGATAGAGATGCATCTCGGGCGCCACGGTGCAGACCACCACCAGCGTGGCATGGCGCTTGGCCACATAGGCGCGCGCCTGTTCGGGATCGGCCAGGAAGCCGTGCATCACATCGCTGATCGCGGCAGCGGCGCGGTGATGCCCGGTGGCGACCACGCGCTGGTGCGTGCGCAGCAGGATATCGGGGCCGATGTCGACCGGGGCAAAGATATCGGTGGCAGGCATTGCCGCCAGCGCACCCACGCCACGATCGAAATCGCATCCGCGCAGGCTGCCCATGGCAAAGTCGCGATCGGCAGGCGGATGGCCCAGCTTGGCCCAGGCCGTCTCGCCCAGCGCGATCGGCAGGATTGGCAATGCCGCCAGCAGCATCAGCACATTGATGCCCATGCGGCGCGCGGAGCTGGTCTGCGCTACGGCCACCAGGCGCCATTGCCGCACCTGCCAGGCCGCCGGCAGGATGGCGATGCCCACCGCCGTGGCCATCGCCCGACTGACCATCGCCCCCACCGCCACGGCGCCGAGCAGGACCAGGCCATGCTGCACCCAGCGCAGCCGCTCCGGCATGGATGGCGCGCTCTGGATCAGGCGCCAGCAGGCCCACAGCCCCAGCGGCACCGCACCGATCAGCGCGATCGCATTGTGCAGCGTGGTTTCCCAGATCGGGCGCCCTTCGCGCACGTTGTCCAGCCAATGGCTTTTCACATAGGGATCAAGCCCACCGAAGGCGCCCGTGGCGCATTGTGGGGCGGCCAGCGCGACGATGGCGGCCGCGCCGCCGGCGGCGATAGCCAGCACGCCCAGGGCCACAAGACGTGAAGCCGGGCGCTGGGAAGGGCGCCACCACGCCAAGCCGGCGCCGCACAGCGCCACCCAGCCGAGCGCGGCGATGTGCATCGGGGAGACGGCATCGCAATGTTCGACCATGTCGCGAAGGCCACGGCAGGCCAGGAACAGGCCGGCGGTGCCCAGCGCCAGCGCCACCGCCGCATGGCCCAGCCGCTGCCACTGCCCATCGAGCAGTGCACGCACGGCAACCACGCCGATGAACAGCGCGGTGAGCGGTAGGCCTTCCAGCGAAACAGTGAGCCCGGCGGCCAGCGCCAGGCCGAGCACCCAGCCGCCACGACGCGGATCGCGCGCATGCAGCCCGACCACGGCACCCAGCGCAGAAACGATCTGCCAGCCATGGTGATCGATGCGCAGCGGCTGCATCTGGTGCAGCACGATGCCCGAAAGCCCGACGATGATGCCGGCCGCCACGGCAGTGTCGCAGCCGAACAGGCGGTTGGCCGCGTGCATCGCCAAGGCCACCGTGCACAGCACGGTCAGCGCCGGAACGATCACCGCCGCGGCAATTTCTGCGTTGGCCGTGCCCAGCAGCGGGCGCAAGGCCAGGATCACTGCCGCCAGCGGCAGATCGACCAGCCGCGACCAGTGCATCAGCACGCCTTCTGGCGCCATGATGCGGTACTGGTGCAGATCGAACCACGCCTGCCCGCTCAGCAGATCGCGCACCTGCACCAGACGCAGCACATCATCGGGATCGCCCATGCGCATGCCGGGAATATCGCGCGCAAAGATCAGGAGTTGCAGCCCCACGATCAGCGCCCAGATGCCCAGCACCATCCACCAGCGCAGCGGCGCGCTGGTCGTGGCACCGGGTGGGGGCGGGAACGAGGTATCATCGGGAGCAGGGGAAACGCGATCGGCGCGCACCGGAGCCAGCACGGTCATCAGCGAAACACCACCTGCTTACGCAGCACCCATGTAGCGGCAAAGCTCAACACGATGGCCACGATCTTGGCCGTGCGCGGATCAAGCCCCAGCTGCACCATGCCGCCCACCACCAGCGTGGTGATCGCCAGGCCGACCAGCGCCGATCCCACGAATAGCGCCTGCTGCCGCAGCCGCGCCGGGCCCGATGCGGCGACGTTCTCGGCAAAGACCGCGCGGCTCGACAGCAACCAGTGCGCGGCAATGCCCAGGGCATAGCCCAGCGCCGAGGCCGCCATGGCCGGCACGCCCAGCGCCAGCAGCGCCAGGAAACTGCCGATATCCACCGCCAGCGCCCCCACGCTGGCGAGAATATAGCGCACCAGCGTGTGCTGGCCCAATCGCTGAAACAGGGGCATGATCATCGCCGTCATTGCCGTCCATCGCCTTTCGGCCAAGAATTACCGCACGGAAAACCGTCAGACCATCAGGCGGCGCGGCGATCCGGCGCCGCGGCGATGCGTTCGGGAACCTGGCGCACCGATGCCAGCGCGGCAGCCTGGTCGGGCGTGACCGGGCGGGTGCTGGGCAGGCCCGCGTCCGCGCCTTCGGCCCCGGCCTCGTGATACTCGGCGTCTTCGTTGACGCACCAGGTGTCATAGAGGCGGCGCTCGGCCACGATGTTTTCCACCGTCAGCATCGCGGTCATCATCGCGTGATCCTGATTGTTGTAGCGGTGCATGCCGTTGCGCCCCACCAGGTGCAGCGTGGGATAGGCCGCTTCCAGTTCGGTGCGCATCGCCGCAACATTGGCGGCATAGCTATCGTCATAGACCGGATAGGCCTTTTCCTGGCGCACCACCACGCCGCCGATCACCTGGTCGGGCTGCACCAGGCCCAGGATCTGCATCTCGCGCGTGGCAAGGGCGATCAGGTCAGCATCGCTCGATGCCCACAGATCGTCGCCTTCAAAGCAGAAGTATTCCAGGCCGACGCAGGCCACGCTGTCATCGGGCACCATTTCGGGCGACCACGAGCGGAAGTTCTGAATGCGGCCAACCTTGACCTTGCTGTCGTGAATATAGATCCAGTTGTCGGGGAACAGGTCTTCCGAACGGATCTTGAGCGCCACGGTCAGGAAATCGCGGTACTTGAGGTCGTTGGCCTCGATCGTGGTCTGCGGCAGCGGATGCATCCGGGCTGCCAGCTCGCGCATCGGGGCCGAGGAAATCGCATGGCGGGCGCGGATCATGGTTTCGCCGCCTTCGGCCGGCGTGGCGCTCAGGCGCCAGCCGCCCTGGCCATCGCTGGCCAGCTGCTTCATCGCGTGGCCCATCAGGATATGGCCGCCCTTGGCGAGAATCTTGTCGCGCGCGGCTTCCCACATCATGCCCGGCCCGAGGCGCGGATAGCGGAAGGTTTCCAAGAGCGTCTTGGTTGCCATGCCGTCGTTGGGCTTCTTGTTGAGTCCCAGGCTGCGCTTGAACCCGTCGAGCACGGCCGCGCCGAGCGAGAGCCCCTTGATGCGCTGCGCGGCCCAGTCGGCGCTCATCTCGTTGCAGGGCATGCCCCAGACCTTCTCGGTATATGTCTTGAAGAAGATCGAATAGAGCTTCTGCCCGAACTGGTTGGTGGTCCAGTCCTCGAAGCTGCGCACGGTC
The DNA here is from genome assembly GCF_040544855.1 of Novosphingobium sp. 1529. Classification (NCBI taxonomy): domain Bacteria; kingdom Pseudomonadati; phylum Pseudomonadota; class Alphaproteobacteria; order Sphingomonadales; family Sphingomonadaceae; genus Novosphingobium; species Novosphingobium sp. 1529. Next base: position 147,022 of record NZ_JBEPKW010000001.1, on the reverse strand, counting down.
TTCTTGGGGAAGGCCTTGGCCTTCACATAGCTGGCCATGCACAGGGTGGAGCGCATGATGCCGAGGTTGAACAGCGCCTCGAACGCGCGCAGCGGATAGGAATAGAATTTGCCCTCGTAGTAGATCCGGCTCATCCGCGGGCGCTGGATGAAGTCATCAGGCAGGATCTCGTTCCACAGATCGACCACCGCCTGCGATTTGGAAAAGAAGCGATGGCCGCCGATATCAAAGCGATAGCCTTCGTGTTCCACCGTGCGGCTGATCCCGCCGACATAGCGGGTGTCCTTCTCGATGATCGCCACCGAAAGCCCCTGCTTGGTCAGCAGGTAGCCGGCGGTCAGGCCCGCCGGGCCTGCACCGATGATCGCCACATCGACATCGTACTGACGGCCTTCATCCCCCGAAGTGCCCACTACGTTAACCATCCCATGCCCCCGTCCAAGCGGATTCGCTGATGCCCTCGGGATGAAGGAAAATGGATAAGGGACAGTTAACGTTAAGCAGTTCTTGCCGGATGTTGCAGGGGTTTCCTTGATTGGGCACAGCGCGGGACAGGCCCACGCCGGGGCTCAATCGGGCTGGCCCTTGCGACGCGCGGCATCGGCCAGCGCCTGGCTCAGCTGCAGCGGCGCGGAAATGCGCGCCAGTTCATCCAGCTTGAAGGTCTGTTCGAACACCAGGCCATAACGCGGGTGGTTGCGCCAGCGCACCTTGGCATAGATCGAGGGCATTACCCCGGTATCCAGGCGCACCAGTTCGTGCACCATCAACCACTTTTCGCATTCGATGCAGGCACCCTGCTGCGAAATGTCGTGGAATTGCACATGCACGCTTTCGCCGCCGGAATGCAGCACGGCATCAAGCATCAGGCGCAGCCGTACCTGGCGGCGCGGATAGGCGCCGTCGCGCTCGTCGATCAGGCGCTGCACGTCGATTTCCTGCAGGAACTGCAGGCCGGCGTGATCGCCCGTGGTCCACACCAGGCGCGCCGCATGGCGATCGCCGTTGCCCAGTTCGATCGCCAGGGTCTGGTGATCGGGAATGGGGGTGAACAGGCGAATCTTGACGCCGGTGGCCGAGGCATCGCGCAGGATGCACAGAAACTCGCCGCCATCGACGATCAGCTTGGCCGCGCGAATCAGCAGCGTGAAACGGGGCGCGGCGCGCATGTCGGCGCCGGCCGATGCGTCAGCACCGGCCGATGGGGCGGCGATGTCTTGCCCGGGTTCTTCGGGCAGATCGTTGCGCTGGGCCACTGCCCTGATCTCCAATTGCGTGCGTTCCCCCTTTGGCCGGGCGCACACGAACCCGGTATTGTTCATCTTATCCACCAAGTCTTGCCCGAGCGTTACCCTTATTTGCGGTATTCGTGCAAAAACACTTTCTTTTCGCAAGGCAACGCGCGCGGCCGGTGACGGTGGGAAACCGCTAGATATGCCAAGTTCCTTGACTTTTCGTCCGCGCCTACCTAGCTGCACCCTTTCCCCGATCATTTCCATTTTTCGGAGTGCCCATGGCGCGCGTTACCGTCGAAGATTGCGTCGACAAGGTTTCCAACCGTTTCGATCTGGTTCTGCTGGCCGCCGAACGCGCCCGCGCGATTTCGGGCGGTGCCGAACTGACCGTCGACCGCGACCGCGACAAGAACCCGGTCGTGGCCCTGCGTGAAATTGCCGAAGAGACGGTGCGTCCCACCATTCTCAAGGAAAACCTCATCCAGTCGCTGCAGCGCGTGCTGCCCGACGACGATGACGAAGTCGATGAAATCGGCTCGCTTTCCCAGTCGGCTGAAGCGCTGCGCATCACGGCTGCGGCGCCGGTGCGCAACACCTCGCTGGGCGCCGATTACGACGCGTAACAGGCCCTGAAATCCGGCTCAGCTGGGTTTCGGCACGATCAAGCAGGGCGCCGGGGATAATTCCACGGCGCCTTCTTGCATGTGCGCCGCACGCCCGCCACATCTGGGGCCATGGCCAACCGCGTGCCCGCCTCTCCGCGAGTGACCTCGTCGGCGAATCGCCCGTCAGGCGGCACGATCAAGGCCGTGCTCGGCCCGACCAACACCGGCAAGACCCATCTCGCGATCGAGCGGCTCTGCGCGCACTCTTCTGGCGCGATCGGCTTTCCGCTGCGCCTGCTCGCGCGCGAGGTCTATGACCGGGTCTGCGCGATCAAGGGGCCGGCGCAAGTCGCGCTGATCACCGGCGAGGAGCGAATCGAACCCAAGGGCGCGCGCTGGCTGCTGTGCACCGCCGAAGCCATGCCGGCGCGGCCCGACCTCGCTTTCGTCGCGCTCGACGAAGCGCAGCTATCCGCCGATCCCGAACGCGGCCATATTTTCACCGATCGCCTGCTCCACGCGCGCGGGCGCGAGGAAACCATGCTGCTGGGCTCCGCCACACTGGAGCCGATGGTCAAGGCCCTGGTGCCCGAGGCCGAAATCGTCACGCGGCCACGCTTTTCCACGCTCAGCCACGTCGGCGCCAAGAAGCTCAGCCGCATTCCCCCGCGCAGCGCGATCGTCGCGTTCTCGGCCGAGCAGGTCTATGTCATGGCCGAAATGCTGCGCCGGTTTCGCGGTGGCGCGGCGGTGGTCATGGGCGCGCTCAGCCCGCAGACCCGCAACGCCCAGGTGGCGATGTACCAGTCGGGCGAGGTCGATTACCTCGTGGCGACCGACGCCGTGGGCATGGGCCTCAACCTCGATGTCGAGCATGTCGCCTTTGCCGGCCTGTCGAAATACGACGGTCATCGCCATCGCCGGCTGACCACGGCGGAAATGGCCCAGATCGCCGGGCGTGCCGGGCGGCATCACAAGGACGGCACGTTCGGCACGCTGGCTGGCACGGGCGGGCGCGATCCCGAATTTACCGACGAGGAAGTCTATGCCATCGAAGAGCATCGCTTCCCCCCGCTGACCCGCCTGTTCTGGCGCGAGGCAGAGCCGCGCTTCGATACCTTGGCCACGCTCATCGCCGACCTGGAAAGCCCGCCACCGCGCCCCGAACTCGCCACCCCGCCCGAGGCGATCGACCTGGCCGTGCTGCGCCGCCTCGCCGAAGAGCCGGACGTGGCCGCCACGGTGCGGGGCGCTCGCAGCGTCGAACGCTTCTGGCATGTCTGTTCGCTACCCGATTTCCGCCAGCAGGGCGCGGAAACCCATGCGCGGTTCGTGGCGCGGCTGTGGCAGGATCTGCGCGGCGGTTACCTTGGCGCGGATTATGTCGCCCAGGCGATTGCCCAGCTCGACAATCCCTCGGGCGATATCGACACGCTGCAAGGCCGCATCGCGGCGATTCGCAGCTGGTCCTACATTGCCCAACGGCCAGACTGGGTGCTGGCCCGCGACGAGATGGCCGCGCGCGCCCGCGCCGTGGAAACGCGCCTGTCCGATGCGCTGCACGGGCGGCTGACCGAACGCTTCGTCAACCGCCGCACCACGGTGCTGATGCGCAAGGCTGGGGCCGACGCCTCGCTGCTGCCGGTGCGCCTGGGCGACGATGGCGCCGTGCTGGTCGACGATGAAGCCATTGGCCATCTCGAAGGGTTTCGCTTCGTGGTCGATCCGCTCGCCCGCGCGGCCGATCGCAAGCTGCTGCTGGCTGCGGCCGAACGGCACCTGCCGGGCCTGCTCGCCACGCGCCTGGCCGAATTGGCGAGCGACGCTGCTACCGGCAAGGATATCGCCCTCGCCGACGGGCAGGTGCAGTGGCGCGGTCTTGCCGTTGCCCGCCTCGCCAAGGGCCGCACCGTGCTTGAGCCGCGCCTCGCGCTCGAACCTGCGCTGGAGCGCGCGGGCCCGGCCGCGCGTGACAAGGTACAGGCGGCGCTGGCGCAATGGCTTGAGCAGAACCTCGCCACCGCCTTGCGACCGTTGCGCCGCCTGGCCGATGCCGCCCGCGATCCTGCGGCAGGGGCCGCGCTGCGCGCGCTGGCGCTGCACCTGGTGGAAAGCGGTGGGGTTATCGCGCGCGACCATGCCCGCCTGGAAGACCTGACACCGGCGCAGCGCGCCCTGGCGCGCCGCCTGGGCATCCAGGTTGGTGCGCTCGACGTGTTCGTGCCCGCGGCCCTGCGCGCCGCGCCGCTGGCCGCCTGGGCGGCCCTGGCCAAGGTCTGGGGCCTGGCTCCCACCGCCCCGCCGCCGGGCGGCATGACGCCAGTGCTGGCGCAAAAGGATATTCCGCTGGGCTATCGCCGCACCGGCCCGCAGGCGTTGCGCGTCGACATGGCGGAAAAGCTGCTCCATGCCGCACACGGCGTGCGCCAGGGCGCAAAAGGCCGCCGCTTCGTGCTCGATCCGGCGCTGGCCCGCTCGATGGGCCTGTCCACCGCCGGCTATGCCAATCTGCTGCGCGCTGCCGGCTTCCGCGCCGCGATGCCGCGCCCGCTGGCCGAAGGGCAGGCCGGGCCGCCCGCACCGCCGTTGTGGGACTGGCGCCCGCCACGGCCGGCCACGCCACCGGCCAGGAACAGCAAATCCAACCAGCAGGCCTCGCGCGCGCCGGTGCAACCGGCACCGGCCAGCGGCGCCTTTGCCGCGCTGGCCACGTTGCTGCGATAAAGGAAAAGCGATCACGAGGGAGGAGCAATGCGGATAGACAAGTTGCTGTGGTTCCTGCGCTTTGCCGGCAGCCGGGGGCTTGCCCAGGGCTGGGTGGAAGAAGGGCACATTCGCCTCAACGGCCGTCGCGTCGAACGCTGCAGCGCGGGCGTGAAATCGGGGGATGTCCTGGTCCTACCCTTGCGCAATTCGGTGCGCGTGATCGAGATTATCACCCTTCCGGCACGCCGCGGGCCTGCCCTTGAGGCACAAGGATGCTATCGGGTGCTTGACGCGGCGCCCCTCGCGCCTCTAGCACGGCCCGAAATCGAGCCTTGAGGAAATACCCACAGCATGACTTACGTCGTCACCGATGCCTGCATCCGCTGCAAGTACATGGACTGCGTGGAAGTGTGTCCTGTCGACTGCTTCTATGAAGGCGACAACATGCTGGTGATCAACCCCAGCGAATGCATCGACTGCGGCGTGTGCGAACCGGAATGCCCCGCCGAAGCGATCCTGCCCGACACCGAAAGCGGGCTGGAGCAGTGGCTGGAGCTGAACACCAAGTATTCTGCCGAATGGCCCAACATCACGACCAAGAAGGACGCGCCGGCCGATGCCGACGCCTGGAAGGGCGTGGAAAACAAGTTCGAAACCCAGTTCTCGCCCGAGCCGGGCGAGGGGGACTGAGCGAACCGGCAACCGCGCCAGGGGTGATTCGCGCCCCTTTGTCGCGCGGCTGATTGCGCCAGACGGGGCTTGATCCATGCCCCGATCCAGCGCCGGAAATCGGGCTGCCCCGGCTTTTTGGCCGGGCGCGGCCAAAAGGCGCATGCCTTTTGCTGTCTCGGCTCTGGTAATTTTGCCACAATGCTGCTATATGGCCATCAAGCGCCGGGCAAATCCTTTGCCGGGCGCCCTTTTTGTTACGAGAAGGCAGAAACAGGCGGCACACGGAAAACGCTGACGGATCGCGCTATCGGATCGCCTCGTCGATCGCAGGGCCTTGGCCGGGCTTAAAACGGTTCTTTGCCAGTTCACGCTCCCCGGGACCAGCCCCGCACCGGATCAACCAGACCGGGCAGGGTGGAGTGTCACAGGCATATTCGGTTCGCCGTCATGGTTTTTCCTAGCCGGGCATCCCGCCCCCGCCGTCCCGTCTGCCGGCGTCGAAAGGATAAGAAATGGCAGCCAAGGCTCTTGCCTTCGATGTTGGGGATTACGTCGTTTACCCGAAGCATGGTGTCGGCCGCGTGGTCGAGCTTCAGCAGGAAGAAATCGCGGGCATGAAGCTGGAGCTCTACGTGCTCCGCTTTGAAAAGGAGCGCATGACGCTTCGCGTTCCGGTCAACAAGGTCGAAGCGATCGGCATGCGCAAGCTGTCTTCGGACAAGACCCTGCGCGAAGCGCTCGATACGCTCAAGGGCAAGCCCAAGGTCAAGCGCACCATGTGGTCGCGCCGCGCCCAGGAATACGAAGCCAAGATCAACTCCGGCGACCTCGTCTCGATCGCCGAAGTGACTCGCGACTTGTTCCGCGCCGATGACCAGCCGGAACAGAGCTATTCCGAACGGCAGATCTTCGAAGCCGCGTCTTCGCGCCTGGCCCGCGAACTCGCCGCGATGGAAAAGACCGACGAGCCGGCCGCGCTCAAGAAGATCCTCGCGATCCTCAACGAGCATGCTCCCAAGTACTACGAAACGGTCTGATCGGCGCTACCTGCCCAACAGATGTTTCACGTGAAACGGGCCGCCGGAACCACCGGCGGCCTTTTTCGTTTGGCGGCGGGGCAGGGGCTGGTGCAAACGCCTGCAAGACCCGTCATTGGAAAGGCAAATGCATGTTGCGCAAGGTGATCGTCCTGACCCTTCCACTGGCTCTGGCCGCCTGTGCGGCGCAGAACGCCGCCCCGCGCGATCCAACCCGGCCTGATCCGGCCGCCCAGGCGCAGCGTGCTCAGGCCCATGCGCAGGCGCTGGCCAAAGCGCAGGCCCGCCTGGCAAGCGAGCAGGCCGCCTGCAAGAAGGGCAGCCGCCGCGCCTGCGCCCGTGCCACGGCCGCGCAGGCCGTGGTCAACGATCTCAACAACCCGCAATAAGGTTTTCAGGCGGCGGCCCGGCGCAGGCGATCGTTGATCGCCGCGCCGATGCCCTCATCCGGCACCGGGGCAATGGCAATACGCGGCTGACGTGCCGCTGCGCCGGCGTGTAGGCAGGCATAGAGGCGCGCGGCCGCCTCGGCCAGGTCACCCTGGGCCGAGAGCGTGACATCGCCTGAGACCGCGCCGAAACCGATCATGAACTCGTCTGCCTGCGCGTGCTCTGCGCCCAGGCGCACCGGCTTTCCCGGAGCATAGTGGCTGGCCAGCTGGCCCGGGGCCTCGATCCCGCGCGACGGGCCTTGTTCGGCCTCCTCGCCCAGCACGGCGGCGATTTCGGCGCCGGTGATCGGGCCGGGGCGCAGCAGGGCCCAACCGCCCTCGGGCCGCAGGCCAACGATCGTCGATTCGATCCCCTGGCGCGTTTCGCCACCATCAAGCACCAGATCCACCCGCCGCCCGAGCGAGGCAGCCACATGCGCGGCCGTGGTCGGGCTGATCGCGCCGCTGCGGTTGGCCGATGGCGCCGCCAAAGGCAGGCCGGATTGACGCAGCACCGCCTGCATCGCCGGATGGGCTGGGCAGCGCAGCGCCACGGTGGGCAGGCCGGCACTCACCGCCGGGGCCAGCCCACTGTCAGGCCGGCGCGGCACGACCAGGGTCAGCGCGCCCGGCCAGAACGCGGCCGCCAGGGCCTTGGCCCGGTCATCCAGCACCGCCAGACGCCCTGCCGCCGCCAGATCGGGCACATGCACGATCAGCGGGTTGAAATCGGGCCGCCCCTTGGCGCGATAGATACCCGCCACCGCCGCATCGCGATCGGCCCGCGCCGCCAGGCCATAGACGGTCTCGGTGGGCACGGCGACGGTTCCGCCCGCCGCCAGCACGGCGATGGCAGCCGCGACGCCATCATCGTCTGCGGGGCGGATTTCGGGCGGCAAGGGGTCGGAAAAGGGGTTGGACGTCATGGCTGCCGTCGCTATCGCGACTGCGCGCCTTTTGCAAAGCATCCCCTTAGCCGCAAAGTTGCCCACGTGATGATCGATCAGCCGCACAGCCTGCCCGAAACGCTGCTTACCCGCATTGCCGAAGCGCTGGAGCGGCTGGCGCCGCCGGCGCCGCCCCAGGTGAACTGGTTGACCCATCCCGCCTATGTCTGGCTGGGGCAGACCGCCCGCGCGGTGGAAAGGCTGGAAGCGCCAAGCCTGCCGCTGATGCGCGGCATCGATGCGCAAAAGGCTGCAGTGGTGGACAACGTGGCGCGGCTCGCCCGTGGCGCTGCGGCACATGACATGCTGCTGTGGGGATCGCGCGGCATGGGCAAATCGGCGGTGCTGCGCGCTGCCGTCAACGCTGCCGACGCTGCCCACCCCGGCGCCATTGCCCTGGTCCAGGCCATGCCCGATGCCAGCCTGCCGTTGCTGTTTGCGCAGCTGCGCGGGGTGCCGCGCCAATTCCTTGTCCTGCTCGACGACCTCGGCTTTGATGCCGGCGATGCCGAAGGCGCGCGCCTGCTGCGTTCGTGGCTGGAAGGCGGGGTGGAAGCGCGACCGGCGAATGTGCGCCTGGCCGTGACGTCAAACCGCCGCGCGATCGTGGAGCGCCACATGAGCGAGCAGGACGATCCGATCAACCCGCGCGATGCGGTGGACGATCGCCTGGCCCTCGCTGATCGCTTTGGCCTGTCGCTGGGCTTTCATGCCTGCAACCAGGATGATTACCTGGCAATCATCGCTGGCTATTGCACCGAACTGGCGCTGCCGTACGACGCGGGCGATGCGCTGGAATGGTCCAAGCGGCGCGGCAGCCGTTCGGGCCGCGTGGCATGGCAATATGTCAACGAACTGGCCGGTCGCGCCGGCAAGGCACTGTAAGGCCCGCGTTCATCGGCGTTCAGCGGTAGAAGATATGCCCGCCGATGGCGGCCAGGCGGGTCTTGCCCCAGGCCGGGGAAACGCGCGCGGCGTGGAAGAACAGCGCCCCTTCGACCGGGCTTTTCCAGCTGCCCTGATCGGCAATCACGGCAATGCGCGCGGCATTGGCCCAGAACCGGCTGGCGTGGTTGATCGCCGGCATCGCATGGCCGCGCACGAACGAGAACTGCGACGGCTGGAACACCACGCCGCAATAGGATGAGGGATAGCGGCCAGAACGGCTGCGCGCCACGATCACGCGGGCAACGGCAAGCTGGCCTGCCAGGCTCTCGCTCTTGGATTCGAAATAGACCGCGCCAGCCAGGCATTCCAACTCGGGCGACAGGTTGGCCGGCACTGGCGTCGCCGCCACCAGATCAGCCAGGCTGGCAGCGTTGACCGCGCCGGTGGTGGCAGAAGGTGCCGGGGCCAGGGCGAGCATGCCGCGCGCCGGCGGCAGCGTGGTGGTGGCAGGGCCGGCAGAAGGAAGCGTGATGGCCCCGTTGGCGGGGCCTTCTGCCACCACGACCTGGAGATCGTGCGGGCCAGACGGGGCGTGAACAGACAGGGCGTGAACAGGTTCCTGAGCCTGGGCAAGCGTTGCCCCAAGCAGCATTACCACGGCAAGCAGGCCGGAAAGAGCCTGGCGGGCAACGCGGAACGGATCGGTCATCAGCCATCTGCATTGGGCGGTGATCGGCCGATTGCGGCGCGCAGCACAACGCTACGGCAATCATGCCGAAAGCCATGCCCCTTGGGCCGTAACGGTAAACCCCCGTCTGCGTGCCAGCGCCTGAAGACCCCATGCCAAGCGGCGCCGCCTGCGCAATTCGATGGCGCCGGGTCTATCCACGCGCGAAAGGGAGTCAACCTTCGCCGGCAAAGTTCCCGATGAACTGTTGTGCGTCTGCGATGGTCAGTTCAAGCAGCCACAAATCAGGGTCAGCCGCAGTTCTGCGCGCTATATAGTCGTTAAAATCTTTTTTACTTTCCGGGTCTTGCGCCTTTGTCGCGGTCCACGGCCGGCTACCATCGGCGCGCGGCATGCGCTCCCACAGTTGCGCCAGCAGCCCATGCTCGGGGTGATTTTCCAATGTCACCAAGGCGATAGTGCCAGCGTCAGGATCACCCTTGTGCAGCACCATGGCAAAGCCGCCAGCGGCCTGCGCGGCCCTGATCCAGCCTTTGGCCTCGATCCCTGCGGGTAGGCGCGCTGTCATGGCTTGGGGTGCGCGCGGTTCAGGCCGCGTCGCGATCGATCACGTTGACCAGCACGGCATAGAGCGCGTCGGCATCGGGCGCGCTGGTCAGTCGCTGGTGCATGCGATCATCGCGCATCAGGCGGCTGATCGCGGCCAGTGCCTGAAGGTGCACGGCGCCGGCCTGTTCAGGAGACAGGAGACCGAACACGCAATCGACCGGCATGCCATCGGCCGACGCGAAATCGACCGGTTCTTCCAGCCGAAAAAACACCGCCACTGGGCGCGACAGGCCATCGAGCCGGGCATGGGGAATCGCCACGCCACGGCCGAAACCGGTGCTGCCCAGGCTCTCACGCTCTTCGATGCGCTCCTGCACCTGCGCCGGGTCGAGCCGATAGACGCTGGCAAAGCACGCGGCGAGCATATCCAGGATCTGCGCCTTGGATTCAGCGCGAACGACGCGGACAGCCTGAGGATCAATGGAAAAAAGTGCGGTCATGAAACGAAAAACGCCACAGCCTGTGTAAAGGCACGGTCAAGTTGGCGGCGCCATGCGCTCTATTCGTTCCCCATGCAAGCGCCGAATCGCATCACGGGTGAATTGGCCAATGCCTTCATAGCGCTGCCCGCAAACCCGAAATGGGCCTGCGGGCAGGGCTTAGAGATCAGGCGCCGGCCGGTTCAACCCAGCCGATCGAGCCATCACCACGGCGATAGACCATGTTGTGCACGCCGGTGCCGGCATTCTTGAACAGCAGCGCGTTGGTGTTGCGCAGATCGAGCATGATCACCGCGTCAGACACCGTCGCGGTGGGCACGTCGACCCGGGTTTCGGCAATCACCAGCGGCGCATCGGCGGCTTCGGCCTCGTCCTGATCGTGCGCAGGTTCTTCCACCATGAACACGGTATAGGCCGCGTCTTCACTGCGGCGGGCAAAATCCGCGCCCTCGGAATGGGCCTTGATCCGGCGCTTGTAGCGGCGCAGCTGCTTATCGATCTTTTCGGCCGACTGGTCGAGCGCCTGGTGCGCGTCCTGGGCCACGCCGCTGCCCTTGAGAATCAACCCTTGCGTCACATGGGTGATGATGTCGCAGCGGAAGCCTCCGTGCGGCGCCTTGCCCAGGGTGACCTGCGAGGAAAGCGCGCGGGAGAAGTACTTGTCGACAATGCCGGAAAGCCGATCGGCCGCGTGGGCCTCAAAGGCGGCACCGGCCTCGACCTGGTGTCCCGAAACGCGAATGTCCATGGGTCTTCTCTCCTTCTTGGGCCCGCTTTGACCGCGAGGCCGCTTGCGGCCCGCACAGTGGGCCGCAAGCGAGACCTAACGCGACCAGAGCGGGTTGCTGATGCCCGCCATGAACTCCGCATGGCGGGCCAATTCCGCTTCGCTGGCCGCATGCGGCCGGGGCTCGCGGAAGATCCGGGTGGTTTTGGCAACAGTCACTTGCGCCACGGCCGCAACCGCGGCCACAGCGCCGGTACCTGCAGAAGAGACGCTGACCTCTGCCGCAAGTTCCAGGCCGATTTGCCGGCCACCCATCAATTCGACGTAAAGTTGTGCCAGAAGCTCGGCATCGAGCAGCGCGCCGTGCTTGGTGCGATGGCTGCGATCGATGCCATAGCGGGTGCACAGCGCATCGAGGCTGAGCTTGGCGCCGGGATGCTTGCGCCGCGCGATCGCCACGGTATCGACCATGCGATCGCGGCTGACCGGCTCCATCCCGATGGCGGAAAGTTCGGCGTTGATGAAGCCGAAGTCGAACCCGGCATTGTGCGCCACCAGCGGCGCGTCACCGATGAACTCCAGGAAATCGGCGGCACACTGGGCAAAGCGCGGCTTGTCGGCCAGGAACGCGGCCGACAGGCCGTGCACGGCCTCGGCCTCGGCCGGCATGTCGCGTTCGGGGTTGAAATAGGCGTGATAGGTGGCGCCAGTGGGCACCCGATTGACCATTTCCACACAGCCGAGTTCAACCAGCCGGTCACCGCCTTGCGGATCGAGTCCCGTCGTTTCGGTGTCGAAGACGATCTCACGCATGCCCAATATGTGAACCTGCCGGCCGGGGCTGGCAAGGGGCGCGGCGATCAAGCCGACGGGTTTTTTTCCCCAAGCTGGCCGATCAGATCGTTAACCATGGCGCGGGTCTGGTCGAGCGGAAGTCCAGTGTCGATGATATGATCGGCGCGCGCACGCTTTTCCGCGTCGGGCACCTGAAGTGCCAGGATTTGCGCGAATTTTTCCGCCGTCATGCCCGACCGCGCCAGCACCCGCGCCCGCTGCACCGCCGCCGGAGCAGAAACCACCGCCACGGCATCGAGCCCGGCGCCATGGCCCTTTTCGAACAATAGCGGGATGTCGAACACCACCAGGCGCTGGCCAGCATGCTCGATCAGGAACGACTCGCGCGCGGCGGCAACCGCGGGATGCACGATTCGCTCCAGCCGGGCGAGCGCGGCGGGATCGCCAAACACCAGCGCGCCCAGCATGCCCCGGTCAACACCGTTGGGGCCGGTGGTGCCGGGAAAGGCCGCCTCGATCGCGGGAAGCAGCACTCCGCCGGGCCCCTGCAAGCGGTGCACCTGCGCATCGGCATCGAACACCGGCACGCCTGCCTCGCGCATCATCTGCGCCACGGCAGACTTGCCCATGCCGATCGAGCCGGTCAGTCCGAGTACGAAAGGCCGGCTCATGCCGGAACGGGCGTCAGCAGGCGGCGGCGCAGTTCCGCATCGGCATCCCCGCGCGGCGGCACCGCGCCGAAGAAGCGGCGGAACGCATGGTCGGCCTGGCCGATCAGCATGGCCAGGCCATCGACAGTGGCATGGCCGGCGCCCCTGGTCCGCGCCAGCAGATCAGTTTCCAGCGGGCTGGTGACGATGTCATAGAACACCGCGCCGGGCGGGGTGTGGGACAGGTCATAGGCCAGGGCCGGCTGTCCCGTCATGCCCAGCAGGGAGGCATTGACCACGAGATCGAACAGCCCCTGGCGATCATCGAACGCGAAATCGGTGGGATCGGCAAAATGTGCGATATCGACCGCGTGATGATCGCTGCCGCGCGCCAGTTCATCGAGCAGCGCCCGCGCCTTGGCCGGATCGCGCCCGGCCAGCACGATCAGGAACCCGGCATCGGACAGAGCCGCGACGATCGCCCGCGCCGCGCCGCCGGTGCCCATGACCCGCGCCATGCGCAAGAGGTGGGCATCGGCCAGCCAGGGTGCCAGCGGCTCCATGAAGCCGGGAGCGTCGGTATTGTAGCCCACCAGCAGGCCCTGTTCGGGCACTATGGTGTTCACCGCGCCGATGCGGGCGGCCAGCGGATCGAGCCGGTCGAGCAGCGGGATCACCGCCTGCTTGTGCGGCATGGTCACGTTGCAGCCGCGCCAGGCGGGATCGGCACGGCGGCTGGCAAGGTAATCGGCCAGGCCATCGCTGTGCACCTGGGCGCGGCGGTAATCGCCGGCCATGCCGAGCTGTTCCAGCCAATAGCGGTGGATCACCGGAGACTTGGACTGGGCAATCGGATCACCGATCACCTCGGCATAGGGGATTGGCGCCTGGCTCATTCCGGCAGTTCCCCGGCGGTGCGCAGCGCGGCGAGCAGCGCCAGCAGCGGCATGCCCAGCACGGTGAAGTGGCTGCCCTCGATGCTTTCGAACAGCTGCACGCCCAGCGCCTCGATCCGAAACACGCCCACGCAGCCCGAAACCGCCGGCCATTCCTTGTGGAGATAGCTGTCGATAAAGCTGTCGGAAAGCCGGCGAACCTTGAGCCTGGCCGTTTCGCAATGGCGCCAGGTCACCTGGCCATCGCGCATCAGCACGGCGGCGCTGTGCAACTGCATGGTCTGCCCGGAAAAGAACCGCAGGTGTTCGGCCGCCTGTTCACGGCTTTGCGGCTTGTCGAACGAGCGGCCGCACACCTCCACCAGCGAATCCCCGCCCAGCACCAGCCGGCCCGGCATGGCGGCAGACACCGGCATCGCCTTGGCCTCGGCCAGGATCTGCGCCACCTGGCAACCCGGCACGCCGATCAGCTCGCGCTTGATCTCGCCTTCGTCCACATCCGAACTGCGCGCTTCAAACGGCACGCCGGCAGCATCGAGCATGGCCTTGCGCGAGGCGCTTTGCGAAGCAAGTACGATCATAGAGCCTTCATTCCCGGATTGGCGTCCCCGGCAACCTTGCGCTCGTTGTAGAGCGTGATCACCGCTGCGGCCGTCTCCTCGATGGATCGGCGCGAAACGTCAATCACCGGCCAGCCATTGTCGGCAAACATCCGCCGCGCATATTGCACCTCGCGCGCCACGTGCTCGCTGTCGACATAGGCGGTTTCGGGCGCCTGGTTGAGCGAGAGCAGGCGGTTGCGGCGCACCGCGATCAGGCGTTCGGGGCTGGTCGTCAGCCCCACGATCAGCGGCCGCCGCACGTTATAGAGCGTGGGCGGCGGCGGGCTTTCCACCACGATCGGGATATTCGCCACCTTGTAACCACGGTTGGCAAGATAGATCGAGGTGGGCGTCTTGGAACTGCGCGAGACGCCAGCGAGCAGAATATCGGCCTCTTCCCAGTTTTCCCAGCCGACGCCATCGTCATGGGCGATAGTGAACTGGATGGCATCGACCCGCTGGAAATAGGCCTCGTCCATCATGTGCTGGCGGCCCGGCCGGCCCCGTGCTTCCTGGCCCAATTGCTGTTCCAGCGCATTGGTCACGGCATCGAGCGCAGCCACGCAGGGCAGGCCCAGCGTGGCGCAGCGCTGTTCCAGCCGATCGCGCGTTTCGGTGTTGACCAGCGTAAACAGCACCAGGCCAGGGTTAGCGGAAATTTCACCCAGGATGCGGTCAAGATGCTGCTGCGAACGGACCATCGGCCAGAAATGCCGCACAACATCGGCATCCTCGAACTGGGCAAGGGCCGCTTTGGCAATCATTTCAAGGGTTTCACCTGTTGAGTCGGACAGCAGGTGAAGGTGCAGACGCGGCATGGGAACCCTTTGTGAACAAGCCGGCGCACCGCGTTGCAGGGCCGCCGGGGTAACCCTGTGGAAAGCGCTAGGATAAACCACGGGATGAAACTGGCGACAAGTTTCGCCCCCGATTTCACCCCCGAAGCGAGTCATCCACGGGCCCTTTCATCCCCATGGGGACAGCCTTTCCCACAGCCTGTGGGTAACGGGCACAAGTTTGTCTTGCATCGGGAGTCATCGGGATTCGCACCACGCGAATTTTGTGGAGCATCCGGGACAAATCGGGCAGAGCTTGGCTATCCCCGATTTCCACAGGGCCAACTACCTTCATCATCCCATTTAATAAGATTCTATTTTTTTGATTGGATTGGAAAAACAAGAACGATGCCCGGTCCCATTCTCGAAACGCTCAGTGGCCAGAACCTTTCCCGCCGGCCGATCTGGCTGATGCGCCAGGCGGGGCGCTACCTGCCGGAATATCGCGCCTTGCGGGCCGAAAAGGGCGGGTTCCTGGAACTGGTCTATGATACCGAGGCTGCCGCCGAGATCACGCTGCAGCCGATCCGCCGCTTCGGGTTTGACGGGGCCATCCTGTTTTCCGACATCCTGATCGTGCCCTATGCCATGGGCCAGGATCTGACTTTCACGGCGGGCGAGGGACCGCGTCTGGCTCCCCGGCTTGTGGATACCGCGCTCAGTGCCCTCCAGGCCGTGCCAGAGCGTCTTGCGCCGATCTATGCTACCGTGGGCAGGGTCAAGGCGGCTTTGGGCCCACAGACCACCCTGCTGGGCTTTGCTGGCAGTCCGTGGACCGTGGCGACCTACATGGTTGCGGGCGAGGGCAGCCGCGATCATCACGAGACGCGCAGCTATGCCTATCGCGATCCACAGGCGTTCCAGGCGATCATCGATGCCATCGTCGAGGTGACGATCGAATACCTCGCCGGCCAGGTCGAGGCCGGCGCCGAAGGCCTGCAGCTGTTCGACAGCTGGGCCGGCAGCCTGGCACCCGCCGAATTCGAACGCTGGGTGATCGCGCCCAATGCCCGTATCGCCGCGGCGATCCAGGCGCGCTATCCCCATGTGCCGGTGATCGGTTTTCCCAAGGGCGCGGGCGAAAAGCTTGCCGCCTATGCGCGCGAAACCGGAGTCAACGCGGTGGGCGTGGATGAAACCATCGACCCGCTGTGGGCCGCGCGCGAATTGCCGGCGGGCATGCCGGTGCAGGGCAATCTCGATCCGCTGCTGCTGCTGGCCGGCGGGGCAGAGCTGGACCGCCAGGCCCGGCGCGTGCTCGATGCCTTTGCCGATCGCCCGCATGTGTTCAACCTGGGTCACGGCATTGGCCAGTTCACCCCGATCGCCCATGTCGAACAGCTGCTGGCGACGGTCAGGGGTTGGCAGCGCCCGTGAAGTGGGGGGCGCTGGTCTTGGCCTTGGCGGTGGCCGCGCTGGGTGGCGCAGCCACGGCACAGGCTGCGCCCGATCGCTTGCCACCTTTGGCCACCACCACGCTGGATGGCACGCCATTTGCCATCAATCCGGCCGCGCATGATGTGGTGGTGGTGCATTTCTGGGCCACCTGGTGCGCGCCGTGCCGGCACGATATGCCGATCCTTGATGCCGCGTGGCAGCGGTATCACGCCCAGGGCGGCAGCGGCCAAGGCCTGCGCATGGTCGGCATCGCGCTCGATACCGCCGCCAGCCGCAGCCGCATTCTGGCGGAGGGCATGGGTGTGCACTTTCCCCTGATCCGCGCCACCGATACCCATGTGCGGCCGCGCGACCTGCCCACTGCCCTGCCGGAAACCCGCATCTATGGGCGCGATGGCACGATCGTGGCGCGGTTCGGGCCGCTCGATGCCGCGCGGTTCGACCAGGCGCTGGCCAAGGCGCTGGCGGGCTAGCGCGGCCAGCTGAGGCGCCTGCTGCATCGTTCCCTCTTGCGCTGGGCGGGGGGCAGGGTACGCATGCGGCCCATGAACAAGCTCACCCACACGCTTTCGCTTGCCGCGCTGGCCCTTGGCGCGGCCCCTCTCGCCCTGGCAGCGACGCCCGCTCCGGCCGTGGCATCCGCATCGGCCGCCGCCGCACCGGCGATGACCGCGCAGGATCTCGTCACGCTGCCACGCCTGGGCAGTTTTGCCGTGTCGCCCGATGGGCGCTTGGCGGCCTACACCGTCACCACCACCGATCCGCACAGCTACAAGCGCAGCACCGCGCTGTGGCTGCTGCCGCTGGGTGGCAAGGGCGCCACGCCGGTCAAGCTGGACTGGCAGGGCAGCATCAGCGATCCCGCCTTTGCCCCCGATGGGCGGCTGTGGTTCCTGTCAGACAAGGATGGCAAGACCGCGCAGGTCTGGTCGGTCCTGCCTGGTGCCGATGGCAGTGCCGGCGGCCCGATCAGGGTTACCGATCTTGCCGCCGAGGTGGCCGGGTTCAAGCTTTCGCCCGATGGCACGCGGCTGGCAGTGTGGGGCGATGTCGCCCGCGCCTGTCCCACGTTTGGCGGTTGCGCCGATCTGCCCCATGGCGATGGCAACACCGGCCTGCCCGGGCCGGGCAGCGGGCGCCTCTATCGCGATGGCGCCGGCTTCGTGCGCCATTGGGATACCTGGGAAACGCCGGGCATCCACAGCCGCATCTTTGCCTTCGCGCTCAAGGGCGGGCAGGTCGATCCGGCATCCGGCCACGCGCTCGATGGCGATCCGGCCAAGGGCGGCCTGGTCGGCGACGCGCCCAGCAAGCCGTTCGGTGATGGCGGCGAACTGACCTGGAGCGCGGATTCCAGCGCGGTGATCTATGCCGCGCGCCAGGCCGATCGCGACGAGCCGCGCTCGACCAATCTCGATCTGTGGTGGGCACCTGTCGATGGCAGCGCGCCGCGCAACCTGACGGCCAGCAACCGTGGCACCGATACCACCCCGGCGGTATCGCCCGATGGCCACTGGCTGGCCTGGGCGGCAATGGCGCGCCCGGGGTACGAGGCCGATCGTCTGGTGATTCAGCTGATGGATCTCAAGACCGGGCGGAGCCGCGCGCTGACCCAGGGCTGGGATCGCTCCGCCGGCTCGTTGGCCTTCACGCCTGACAGCAAGGCCCTGATCGTAACGGCGCAGGACCTGCTCGATACGCCCGCCTTCCGCGTCGATCTCGCTACGGGCAAGCCCACGCGCCTGGCCTTCCAGAAGGGCCGCGAAGGCCACGTTTCGCAGATCGCCATGCTCAAGGGCGGGGCGTTCCTGCTCAAGCGCGATGCCATCGATGCCGCGCCCGAACTCTATCTGGGCAAGCCTGGCCAGCAGGCCAAGCGGCTGACCGATCTGGGCACCACGGCGCTGGCCGGCATGGCCCCGGTGGCGGTGGAGCGGTTCTCTTTTGCGGGGGCCAACGGCGATACGGTGTGGGGCCAGATCCTCAAGCCGGCGGGTGCGGTGGGCAAGCTGCCGACCGTGCTGCTTGTCCATGGCGGGCCGCAGGGCTCGTTCAGCGATGGCTGGTCCACCCGCTGGAACCCGCGCCTGTGGGCAGCGCAGGGCTATGCCGCGATCACCATCGATTTCCACGGATCGACCGGGTACGGCCAGGCCTTTACCGACAGCATCAACCAGGATTGGGGCGGCAAGCCGCTGCAGGACCTCAAGCTCGGCATGGTGGCGGCCGCGGCCAAGGATGGCGCGGTCGATCCCGGCAATGCCTGTGCGGCCGGGGGCAGCTATGGCGGCTACATGATGAACTGGATCGAGGGGCAGTGGCCCGATGGGTTCAAGTGCATCATCCAGCACGATGGCGTGTTTGATGCGCGCGCCATGGCCTATGAAACCGACGAGCTGTGGTTCGACGAATGGGAACACGGTGGGCACCCTTACTACGAGGCGCCCGAAGCCTTTGAAAAGTGGAACCCGGTCAACCACGTGGCGCAGTGGAAGACGCCGATGCTGGTGATCACCAGCGAGAACGACTTCCGCATTCCCTATACCCAGGGCCTGGCCAGCTTTGCCGCGCTGCAACGGCGGGGCATCCCGTCCGAACTGCTGGTCTTCCCCGATGAAAACCATTGGGTGCTCAAGGCCAAGAACTCGCTGCAGTGGCACCAGACCATCTTTGGCTGGATGGCCCGCTGGCTCAAGCCGGCGCAGTGACCCCGGTGTCCCGGTGGCGCCCCATGGCCCGCCACCGGAAACCCGTTCAGAACCGCGCGGTAAGCCCTGCAGCCAGGTTGACGCGGGGTGCCAGCTGCCAGCCCACCACGCGCTGGTATAGCGGCAGCTGGACATGGGCAAAGGCAGAAACCCGCGCCGCCAGGGGCATGCTCAGCCCCGGCGCAAGATAGACCTGCTCGCCTCCGCTGTTTTCGACGTCGGCATTGAGGCCGCTGTCCTGCGCGTTGATCCGCGCATTGATCTGCAACTGCGGCACCACGCGGCCCAGGCCCATCCACTGCACTGCCAGCGAGGCTTCACCGATCGTGCCGGGGCGATAGTCCTGCCGCGCATTGAGTGCGATCTGCGCCTGGGCCTGCACCATCAGCGCCCAATCCCGGCCCAACCGGCGATAGTGATAGGCGCCGATCACCGCCTGGGTGGTGCCGGTGCCCGGCTGCAATCCGCGATCCACTTCCTCGCCCTGTGCCGGGCCGCTGCGGAACGTCTGGTGAAAGCCGCCGGTGGGCAGGATCAGTCAAAACTGCAGCCCGGTCACGCCGCTGGGTGTCGACAGGCCCTGCCAGCGCGCCGTTACCCGGATATCGCCCAGGCCATGGGTGCGTGAGCGGCTTTCGCCGTCGGTATCTTCGGCAATGGTCGCATGGGGGCGGATGATCAGCGGCACGGCCACGTTGATGCCCCAATCGCTGGCAAACTGCCGGTCATAGCTGGCGGTGACGTAGACGTTGTCGGTCCAGCGTTCGATCTCGCGATCGTTGGGAACGGTCAGCTGGCTGGTATCGACCTTGCTGGTGCCGGTGCGCAACTGGCTTTGCGGCACATAATCCACCCGCAGCGTGGCGGCCTGGCCGGGCTGGGTGACCAGCCCCTGGTTGAGCCAGTCAGACGTGAACGTGCAGCCGCAGCTGGCACAGGCCAGCGCTGGGGTGGACGACAGCGCAAGGGCAAAGGGCGCAGCCGCAAGGGCGCGCGAAAACAGGCGTGGCATGGATCGGATATCCCGACAGGCGGCCCCGCCACCGATGCAGCGCGGGCCGGAAAAACAAAAATGCTCGGTGTGCTTGGCTTAGCCGAAGGCGCCTTGCGGCGGCGCCCGCGCCGGCGGCCGCGTGCGGGCAATCGCCGCCAGCATCAGGGCCGCCACCAGCGCCGGCGCGATGGGCGCAATCAGCGAGGGCGCCAGGGGCAGGGCGGGGGCCTCTCCACCCCCCATCATGGCATTGGCCAGCACGCCGAAGGCGCAGGGACCGGGATTGGCCGTGCCGTCGGTCTTGCCGGGATGGCTGGTGGGCAGAATGATCGTGCGCCGGTTCGCTTTGCTCACGTCAGCGCCAAGTGGGCCGCTGCCATCACACAGCGCCACGACGATGCCGCGCGCGCCGTTGGGCACCGGCATCATCCCCGGCGGGATCAGCACGCGCAGGCCGAGCACCAGCGCCAGGATCATCAGACCCAGGCGCGGATGGCGCATCAGCAATCGGCGGCCTGCCTGCAACACGTGGCGTCCCCCTCATTGGCTCGCCTGCTTGCGCCCCTCCTACCCGAGCGGGCAAGGTTCTTGCAATCATCGCCGCAAAGGCCGAGATGCTGTGGAGCCGTTCGGCGTGCCGCACGTTGCCCGTCGAAAGGCCCGTTCCCGTCCCCCTCGCGCAACGCTAGAAGACCCTCATGCTCCAGGTGCTCTCGATGCTCTATCTCTGGCTCAAGGCTGGCCACGTCATCTTCGTGATCTTCTGGATGGCCGGGCTGTTCATGCTGCCCCGCCTGTTCGTCTATCACCAGGAAACGCCGGTCAATTCTCCCGAAAACGCGGTGTGGACCGATCGCGAGCGCAAGCTGATGAAGATCATCATGGCGCCCAGCGTGGCGGTGGTGTGGATTCTCGGGCTTGCCATGGCGATCACCGGCGGCTGGTTCACCCAGGGCTGGCTCCATGCCAAGCTGCTGCTGGTGGTGGCGCTGACCGGCTATCACATCTGGCTCGCCCGCTATCATCGCGCCTTGGCGCGGGGCGAACGCCGTCTCACCGGCAAGCAGCTGCGCCTGCTGAACGAAGTGCCCGGCGTGCTCGGCGCGATCATCGTCATCCTGGTGATCATCAAGCCGTTCTGAGCGACGGCGTACATGGCGGCGGCCAGGCCCAGCGCTGGCCGCAAGCCCCGCACCCTTCACCAATCCTCAATTGACGCCGGGCTTTTCCCGGCATAACGCACATCTCGACCGGCACATACCCGGGCGCGCACTGGCGCGCTCACGGCCTGCTTTCTCCAAGCCCATCGGCCCGCCGGCCATTTTTCCAGCCTATTTCCGCTTACGGAACACACGCAATGCATCTGAAAGAACTCAAAAAGAAAACCCCCGCCGAGCTGGTCGAAATGGCCGAAGAGCTGGGCGTGGAAGGCGCTAGCACGATGCGCCGCCAGGATCTGATGTTCGCCATCCTCAAGGAAGTGGCCGAAGACGGGGAAGAAATCCTCGGCATCGGCACGATCGAGGTTCTGCCCGACGGCTTCGGCTTCCTGCGCAGCCCGGAAGCCAACTATCTCGCCGGCCCGGACGACATCTATGTCTCGCCCAACCAGGTCCGCAAATGGGGCCTGCGCAC
Source organism: Novosphingobium sp. 1529 (assembly GCF_040544855.1). NCBI lineage: Bacteria > Pseudomonadati > Pseudomonadota > Alphaproteobacteria > Sphingomonadales > Sphingomonadaceae > Novosphingobium > Novosphingobium sp. 1529. The sequence continues at coordinate 125,523 of NZ_JBEPKW010000001.1, read as the reverse complement.
GGGTGATACCGTGGAAGGCGAAATCCGCGCCCCCAAGGATGGCGAGCGCTATTTCGCCATCACCCGCCTGATGAAGGTGAACTTCGACGAGCCGGAGGCCGTGCGCCACCGCGTCAACTTCGACAACCTCACCCCGCTTTATCCCAACGAGCGCCTCAAGCTCGACACGCTCGATCCCACGGTCAAGGACAAGTCTGCCCGCGTGATCGATCTGGTCAGCCCGCAGGGCAAGGGCCAGCGCGCGCTGATCGTGGCGCCGCCGCGCACCGGCAAGACCGTGCTGCTGCAGAACATGGCCAAGGCGATCACCGACAACCACCCGGAAGTGTTCCTGCTGGTCCTGCTGGTCGACGAACGCCCCGAAGAAGTGACCGACATGCAGCGCTCGGTGAAGGGCGAGGTCATCTCCTCCACCTTCGACGAACCGGCCACGCGCCACGTGCAGGTTGCCGAAATGGTCATCGAAAAGGCCAAGCGCCTGGTCGAACACAAGCGCGACGTGGTGATCCTGCTCGACTCGATCACGCGTCTTGGCCGCGCCTATAACACCGTCGTTCCCTCGTCGGGCAAGGTGCTGACCGGCGGTGTTGACGCCAACGCTCTGCAGCGCCCCAAGCGCTTCTTCGGCGCGGCGCGCAACATCGAGGAAGGTGGCTCGCTCTCGATCATCGCCACCGCGCTGATCGACACCGGCAGCCGCATGGACGAAGTGATCTTTGAAGAGTTCAAGGGCACCGGCAACTCGGAAATCGTGCTCGACCGCAAGGTCGCCGATAAGCGCATCTTCCCCGCGCTCGACGTGGGCAAGAGCGGCACGCGCAAGGAAGAACTCCTGGTGCCGCGCGACCAGCTCAGCAAGATGTGGGTGCTGCGCCGCATCCTCATGCAGATGGGCACGGTCGACGCGATGGAATTCCTGCTCGACAAGATGAAGGATTCCAAAACCAACGAAGACTTCTTCGCCACGATGAACCAGTAATCCCGCCAAGGGTTTGCTGCGCACAAAAAGGGGTGGAGGCAGCCAGGCCTTCCACCCCTTTTTGCGTCCGGTCTGGCGATGGGGTGAGGGCTTCGACAAGCTCAGCCCGAACGGAAACAGCCGTATGGACGGTCCCAGCCTCCGTTCGCCCTGAGCCTGTCGAAGGGCGCTGGCACAAACGCCCCAATCATTCTCAACCGTCTTCCAGCGCCTCGGCCATCTTGCGCCACAGCAGGTCTGCCGCAGCAAACGGGCGCACCATCACTTTGGCATCGACGATCCGCCCTTCGAGATCGAAGCGCAGCAGGTGCACGCCGTTCATCGCCACACCATCGAGCGTCGCCTCGAACTCCAGCGCCGCTTCCGGGCCATCGGCCAGTTCGCGCACATAGGCAAAGCGTCCCAAGGCCAGGATGCGGCAAGCGGCCGACAGGTGCAGCGCCACCGCCTCGCGGCCCACCTGCGGGGTGTGCAGCACCGGCGAGTGAAACACGGCATCGTCAGCCAGGAGTTCGGTGAGCAGGTCTTCGGGGCATCCCGCAAGCATGGCGCGGTGCCAGGCGGCCAATCCAAGCTGCATGATACGTCTCCCCAGCCAAGGGCGCGCGACTGCCGGCACCCGGCATGTTCCACGTGAAACAACGCGTGGCCGGGCGCATTGATCCGGCGCAACGCGGCATGGGCAAGCCTGCAGCGGTTGATCGGTCGCGATACCGTTTCGGTCGATCATGGGCTTGGCGTGCCTGGCCGACTGTGACACCTTCCGTGCCGCAAGCCACGACAAATTCCCGGGAGCAGGCCATGAAAGTGAATGTCGAGATCGAATGCAGCCCGGAAGAGGCCCGCCGCTTTCTCGGCCTGCCAGACGTATCGAAAGCCAATGACGTCTATGTCGATGCCGTGGCCAAGGCGATGCAGGGCGTAAGCAGCGTGGACCAACTCCAAGGCTATGCCAAGCAACTGGCGCCGATGGGCGAAATCGGCCTCAAGCTGTTCCAGCAGTTCATGGAGCAGGGCGCCGGGGCGGCCATGGCTGGCTTCAAGGCCGGCATGGGCGGCGACAAGAAGTAGGCACCGCCGAGATGTAGGCACTGGGCACGCCGCGTGATAAGCGGCGCGGCATGAGCGACAACCCGACGATCTTCGCCCTCAGTTCCGGGGCGCCGCCGGCCGGCATTGCCGTGGTGCGGATCAGTGGCCCGGCCGCGGGCACGGCCTTGGCGGCTTTGGCCGGCAGCCTGCCCATCCCGCGCCGCGCCACGTTTCGCCGGCTGGTCGATCCTGCCGATGGCGCCTTGCTCGATGCCACCATGGTGTTGTGGTTGCCCGGCCCGCACACCGCCACCGGCGAAGACAGTGCCGAGCTTCATCTCCACGGCGGGCGTGCCGTGGTTCAGGCCGTGCTTGCCGCGCTCGCTCGCTTGCCTGGCCTTCGCGCGGCCGAGGCGGGGGAGTTCACCCGCCGTGCGTTCCTCAATGGCCGCATCGATCTCAACGAGGCCGAAGGTCTCGCCGATCTGCTCAATGCCGAAACCGAATTGCAGCGGCGCAGTGCTCTGGCGATGGCCGATGGCGCGCTGTCCCGTCAGGTCGAGGATTGGCGCCAGGGTGTCTTGATGCTTTCTGCCCAGCTTGAGGCACTGCTCGACTTTTCCGATGAGGATGACGTTGGTGAAGGCGTGGCCTTGCTGCCGCCCGGCTTCAGCGATCAAGCCACAACCTTGGCGACGCAGATCGCCACTTGGCTTGCCCGCCCCCGTGCCGAGCCTTTGCGCGAAGGGTTCCGCGTGGTTCTCGCCGGCCCACCCAATGCAGGCAAATCCACCCTGTTCAACGCTCTGGTCGAGGCGGAGGCGGCGATCACCGCGGCCGAACCTGGCACGACGCGTGACGTGCTGACGCGCAGCGTGGCGATCGATGGCGTGCCGTTCACCTTTGCCGACACCGCCGGCTTGCGCGACGAGGGCGCGGGCGAGATCGAGCGGATCGGCATTGCTCGCGCCCGGGCAGAGGCGGCCCGCGCCGACCTGATCCTGTGGCTCGGGCCGGAAGGGGCAGGGCCAGCTGGCAATGCCGTGCCGCTGTGGGAATTGTCCGCCCGCGCCGATGATCCTGCCGCCCCTGCCAAGGCCGCACCGCGCCATCGTCTCTCGGCGCACACCGGTGAGGGGCTCGACGCCTTGCGCCGTGATCTTGTCGCCCATGCCCGCGCCACCCTGCCCGCACCGGGAGAGGCAGCGCTCAACGCGCGGCAGCATGCGTTTCTTTCGCAGGTGCACAATAGCTTGGCAGCGGCGGGAAGGGAGCGTGATCCGCTGCTGGCGGCCGAGCACTTGCGCCTGGCCCGCCGCGCGCTGGATGGGTTGACGGGCCGTGCTGGCACCGAAGACATGCTCGATGCGCTGTTCGGGCGCTTCTGCATCGGCAAATAGGCGAACGGGTTTTTCACGCGGCGCAAATCTCCCCTCCGCATGTTTCACGTGAAACACAAGTTTGACCCAAGGCGCGCAGAGCGATAGGGCAGAGCGCATGCATTCCTTCGACATCATTGTGGTCGGCGGCGGCCATGCCGGCGTCGAGGCGGCCTGCGTGGCGGCGCGCATGGGTGCGCGCACCGCGCTGGTCAGCTTCGATCCCGACAAGATTGGCGCGATGAGCTGCAACCCGGCGATCGGCGGCTTGGGCAAGGGACACCTCGTGCGCGAGGTTGATGCCTTTGATGGCGTCATCGCGCGGGCGGCCGACGCCGGCGCGATTCATTATCGCATGCTCAATCGCTCCAAGGGCAGCGCCGTGCAGGGGCCGCGTGTCCAGGCTGATCGCAAGCGGTTCAAGGCGGCGGTCCAGGCGGTGGTGAACAGCCAAGCCGGTCTCACCGTCGTTCCGGGCGAAGCAGCCGCGCTGCGCCTGGCCGGTGGCCGCGTAGTCGGCATCGACCTCGCCGATGGATCCATTTTGGAGGGATCGGCCGTGGTGCTGTGCACCGGCACGTTCCTGGGCGCGCGCCTGTTCCGAGGCGAAGAGCGGATGGAAGGTGGCCGCATCGGCGAAGACGCCGCCCATCGTCTGGCGGCCCAGCTGCGCGATGCCGCCCTGCCGATGGCCCGGCTCAAGACCGGCACACCGCCGCGCCTGGATGGCCGCACCATCGATTGGGCCCGGCTGGAAGAGCAGCACAGCGATACCGATCCATGGACGATGTCGCCGCTCACGCGCGCGCGCCCGCTGCCGCAGATCTTTTGCGGGATCAGCCGCACCAATGCGCAGACCCACGATATAATCCGCAGCGGCCTGGATCGCTCGCCGCTGTTCACCGGCGCGATCGGCGCGCGCGGTCCGCGCTATTGCCCGTCGATCGAAGACAAGATTCACCGCTTTGCCGATCGCGACAGCCATCAGGTCTTCCTCGAACCCGAGGGGCTGGACGATCACCTGGTCTATCCCAATGGTCTGTCGACCTCGCTGCCCGCCGATGTGCAACTGGCGATGATGCGCTCGATGGAAGGGTTGGAGCAGGTTGCTATCGTTGTGCCCGGCTATGCCGTGGAGTACGATCATATCGATCCGCGTGCGCTGCGCCCCAGCCTGGAAGTGCGCGCCATGCCTAGCCTCTATTGCGCCGGGCAGATCAACGGAACCACCGGCTATGAAGAGGCCGCTGCGCAGGGACTGGTCGCGGGCATGCACGCCGCTGCCGCCGTGCTGGGCACCGCGCCCGCAGCGCTCGATCGTGGATCGAGCTATATGGCGGTGATGATCGATGACCTGACGCTGCACGGGGTGAGCGAGCCCTATCGCATGCTTACCGCGCGGGCCGAATATCGCCTGCGCCTGCGCGCCAACAATGCCACCACGCGGCTGACGCCCTTGGCGATTGCGGCGGGCTGTGTCGGTGATGAGCGCCGCGCCTGGTTCGAACGGCGGCTCGACGCGCGGGCCAGGCTGGAAGAGGGACTGGCCCAGGAAACCACCCCGAGCGAGATGGCACGCGCCGGCCTGGCGGTTCGCGCCGATGGTGCGCGGCGCAGCCTGATGGAGTGGTTGCGCTTCCCCGAAGTGACGCTGGCGGGCCTTGCCCCTTGGCTGGCCGAGGCCATGCCCGACGACGCCTTGCTGGTCGAGGAAGTGGAAGAGGACGCTGCCTATGCGCCCTACCTCGCGCGGCAGGAAGCGGAGCTGCGCGACCTGCGCGCCAACGAGACCGTGCCGCTGGGCGAGGATTTTCCCTATGATCGCGTGCCCGGGCTTTCCGCCGAAATGGTCGAACGCCTGAGCGCGGCCCGGCCGGAAACCTTGGCAGCCGCCGGCCGTCTGGCGGGGATCACCCCGGCCGCGCTGGCCAGCCTGCTCGTCCATGCCCGTCGCCGCATGGTGGCAGCATGACCGCCATGATCGAGAGCGAGGCGCAAGCCCAGGACTGGCTGCGCCAGACGCTGGGCACCGATGACGCCACGATGGCGCGCCTGGACCGGTTGGTTGAACTGCTGGTGGCGGAGAATGAGCGGCAGAACCTGATCGCGCGCGGCACCATTCCCATGGTGTGGCAGCGCCACATCGTCGACAGCGCCCAGCTGCTGACTGTTCCACGTGAAACATTGCCCAAGGGCGCATGGCTCGATCTGGGCACCGGCGCTGGCTTTCCCGGCCTGGTGATCGCCGCCCTGCAACCGCAGCGGCCGGTGACGCTGGTCGATTCGCGCCGGTTGCGTACCGAATGGCTGGCGCGCGCGGCGGCGGAGCTTGGGCTGTCGCACGTCAACGTCGTGCTTTCACGCGTCGAAGACTTGCCCAATCAGACCTACGCCGTTCTTTCCGCGCGCGCATTTGCGCCGCTTGACAAGTTGCTGACGATTTCTTCGCGTTTTTCCACACCGGAAACGATGTGGTTGCTGCCAAAAGGGGCGAAGGCTGCGCAAGAAGTGGCTATACTGCCTGAAACCTGGCGCCATGTGTTTCACGTGGAACAATCGCTGACCGATCCCGCCGCTGGTGTGATCGCCGGTCGCTTGCTGGGTGGCCATCCCCCGAAGCCTGCCCGCCAGTCGGGCGCAGCTTCCCAACGAGGCTCCCGTCGATGATCACCATCGCCATTGCGAATCAGAAGGGCGGCGTGGGCAAGACCACCACCGCTATCAATATCGCGACCGCGCTTGCCGCCACTGGCTGGAAAGTGCTGCTGGTTGACCTTGACCCGCAAGGCAATGCCTCCACCGGGATCGGACTCAACGCCGCCGATCGCGAGCGGTCTTCCTATGACATGCTGATCGACGGGGCAGGGGTGGCGGAATGCGCTGTGCCCACCCGCATTCCCGGCCTCGATATCATCCCCGCCACGGTGGACCTGTCCGGCGCCGAGGTGGAGCTGGTCAGCGTGGATGATCGCACCGGCCGTCTGCGTGCTGCACTGCACCGTGATACGACGCACGAAATCTGCCTGATCGATTGTCCGCCCAGCCTGGGCCTGCTGACGCTTAACGCCATGGCAGCAGCCGATAGCCTGATGGTTCCGCTGCAGTGCGAATTCTTTGCGCTGGAAGGGCTTAGCCAGCTTTTGCAGACGGTGGAGCGGGTGCAGGAACGCTTCAATCCCGATCTCGGCATCCTGGGCATCGTGCTGACCATGTACGATCGCCGCAACCGGCTGACCGACCAGGTGGCCGACGATGTGCGGTCGTGCCTGCGCGATCTCGTGTTCGAATCGGTGATTCCGCGCAACGTGCGCCTGTCCGAGGCGCCCAGCCACGGGCTGCCGGCGCTGATCTATGACCATGCCTGCTCGGGATCGCAGGCCTACATGAAACTGGCGCGCGAGCTGATCGGGCGCCTGCCGGAACGGAGGAAGGCGGCATGAGCGGCGAAGACGGCGTCAAGGCACCGGTAAAGCGCGCCGCATTGGGCCGGGGGCTGGGCGCCTTGCTGGGCGAGACCCGGCGCGAGGAATCGCTGGTCCGTCCGGCGTCCGCCGCAACCGGTGGCACGCCTGCGGCCGCAGCCCCGGCGCGGGCCACCACCGGCGTCGCGCTGCTGTCGGTGGCCGAGATCGAGCCGCACCCCGATCAGCCGCGCCGCCATTTCGATGAAGAGGCGCTGGACGAACTGGCCCAGTCGATCGCCGCGCGTGGCGTGATTCAGCCGGTGATCGTGCGTCCCATGGCCGGTGGCCGCTATCAGCTGGTGGCGGGCGAACGCCGCTGGCGTGCGGCGCAGCGTGCCCGCGTGCACGAAATCCCCGCGATCGTCCGCCAGCTTGACGAGCGCGAGGTGACTGCCCTGGCGCTGATCGAAAACCTGCAGCGCGAAGACCTCAACCCCGTGGAAGAGGCCCGCGCCTATCAGCGCCTGTCCGATAACGACGGGCTGACCCAGCAGGAAATCGCCCGCTTTGTTGACAAGTCGCGCAGCCATGTCGCCAATCTCATGCGGCTGCTCTCGCTGCCTGAGGAAGTGCTGGACATGGTCCAGCGCGATGACCTGTCGATGGGCCATGCCCGTGCCTTGGCGGTCGTGCCCGATCCACTGCCGCTGGCGCAGGAAATCATCGCCAAGGGCCTTTCGGTGCGCGATGCCGAGCGCATGGCCAAGCGCGCAACCAAGCCGGAAAGTGGCCCGCGCCGCGCCCGCGCCGAACGCGATCCGTCAGACAGCGCCGATATCGCCGCCGTGCAGGCCCATGTGGAGGAATTCCTCGGCCTCAAGGTGACGATCAATGCCGATGCCGATCCACGCACCGGCAATGTCGTGATCCGCTACAAGACGCTCGACCAGCTTGACCTGATCTGCCAGCGGTTGACTGGCGGCGCGATTTAAACCGCGCCGGCCAGCACGGCCGCCAAAGCCTCGATCCCGCGCGCGTCTTCCTCGTCGAACCGGGCGAGGGTGGGGCTGTCGAGGTCGATCACCGCGATCACCACGCCGTCGCGCTTGATCGGCACGACCAGTTCAGAGGCGCTGGCCGCGTCGCAGGCGATATGGCCGGGGAAGGCGTGGACATCGCGCACCAGCTGCGTTTCGCCAGTAGCCGCGGCGGTGCCACACACGCCCTGACCCAGTGGAATGCGGATGCAGGCCGGCTTGCCGGCAAACGGGCCGAGCACCAGGGTATCGCCGATCAGGCGATAGAACCCGGTCCAGTTGCAATCGGGCAGGGCCAGCGCCAGCAGCGCGGCGACATTGGCCATGTTGGCCACGCCATCGCTTTCGCCATGGATCAGCCCGCGCGCGGCCGCGACGAGATCGGCATAGAGGGTGGGCTTGTCAGCGCTATCGAATTGAAAATCGTACATGGCGGTGGGGCTTAGCGCATTTCCCGCAAGCTGTCATTGCAGCGAAGCCCTGGCCGCCCTAGTTTGCCCGGCATGAGCACCCTCAAGAAGTTCCTCATCGCCCTTGGCCTGCTGGTGATCGCGATTGGCGCGTTCCTGGTCTGGGCCATCCGTGGCCCGGCCGGCCAATATACCACCGACGAAACCTCGGGCCCCCATCCCAAGATGGCCGAGCCTTCGCCGCAGACCATTCCCGGCGTCGGCATTGCCAAGCCGATCGGGTGGCAGGCGGGCGAAGCGCCGGTGGCCGCGCAGGGGCTGGTCGTCACCCGCTTTGCCGATGGTCTGGACCACCCGCGCACGCTGGCGGTCCTGCCCAATGGCGACGTGCTGACCGCTGAAACCAATGCGCCCGCGGGTGATCATGGTGGCGGCGGCCTCACCGGGCTGGTGGCCGGCTTCCTGTTCAGCCAGGCCGGTGCGGGCGAGCCTTCGCCCAACAAGATCGTGGTGTTGCGCGATAACGGCAGCGGCAAGGCGAGCCAGCGCTTCGTGATGGAAAATCCGGCGCTGGATTCGCCGTTCGGCATGGTGTGGCGCGACGGCCGGCTCTATGTCGCCAACCACAATGGCGTGGTGTCGTGGCCATTCCAGCCGGGGCAGACCAACCTGCCGGGCAAGCCGGAAAAGCTGATGGACCTGCCGCCAGCCGGCATGCACTGGGCACGCAACCTGGCGCTCAGCCCCGATGGCCAGCGGCTCTACATCTCGGTCGGTTCGGGCAGCAATATCGCTGAAAACGGCATCGATGCCGAGGCGCAGCGTGCCGCGATCTTCGAATATGATTTCGACAAGCACCGCGTGCGCCAGTTTGCCGGCGGGATGCGCAATCCCAACGGCATGGATTTCAATCCCTATACCGGCGAACTCTGGGCCGTGGTGAACGAGCGCGACATGCTCGGCCCCGATCTCGTGCCCGATTACCTCACCAACGTGCCGCTCGGCGCGCAGTATGGCTGGCCCTGGGTCTACTGGAAGAAGTACATCGACTGGCGCGTGAACGAGCCGATGCCCGAGTACCTGATGGAATACGTGCGCAAGCCGGAATACGGTCTGGGCGCCCATGTCGCGCCGCTCGGCCTGGCCTTTGCGCGCGGCGGCAATACCATGGGCGATCGCTTTGCCGGGGGCGCCTTCATCGCTCGTCACGGTTCGTGGAACCGCCGCCCGCTCGCTGGCTATGACGTGGTCTTCGTGCGGTTCGACAGCCACGGCAATGTGCTGCCGGCCCCGCCTGCGCCCGTGCTCACCGGCTTCCTCACCAAGGACAACAAGGCCCATGGCCGTCCCACCTGGGTGGCCTTTGCCAAGGACGGCGCCCTGCTGGTCAGCGACGATGTGGGCGGCGTGATCTGGCGCGTCACCGCGCCGGGCGCCAAGCCGGCCCCGGCGATTACCCAGATCGCCGATACCCCGCTGCCGCCCAAGCCGCCGATGGGCAAGATCCGCATCCAGGAGAACCCGGATTCGGTGCTCAACAAGCCGCAGCCGTAACAATGGGCTCCCCTCCCGCGTGCGGGAGGGGGTGGGGGAGGGCGTGTCGCTTTCTCCACCAGCGGTTCGGGAGGGGCCAAACATTCCCTCCCCCGGCCCCTCCCGCCAGCGGGAGGGGAGCAAAGAAAAGGGGGCGGTGCCGCGTGGCACCGCCCCCTTTTTGCGTTCCGAAATCCGCGATCAGTGGCGGAAGTGGCGCATCCCGGTAAAGACCATGGCCAGGCCCGCTTCATCGGCGGCCTTGATCACGTCTTCGTCGCGGATCGAGCCGCCGGGCTGGATCACCATCGTCGCGCCCGCTTCCACCGCAGCCATCAGGCCATCGGCAAAGGGGAAGAACGCGTCAGAGGCAACGGCCGAGCCCACCGTGCGGGCTTCGCTCCAGCCATGGGTCTGGGCCGCTTCCTGGGCCTTGGCGGCGGCAATGCGGCTGCTGTCGCGGCGGTTCATCTGGCCCGCGCCGATGCCGGCGGTCACGCCATCCTTGGCATAGACGATGGCGTTAGACTTCACGTGCTTGGCCACGGTCCAGGCAAACAGCGCGTCCTTGAGTTCCTGCTCGGTCGGCGCGCGCTGCGTCACGACCTTGAGGTCGTCCGCCGTGATCGCACCATTGTCGCGGTCCTGCACCAGCAGGCCGCCGGCGATCGGCACGGTCACCAGGCCGGCGCGATGCGCGTCGGGCAGTTCGTTGACCAGCAGCAGGCGCAGGTTCTTCTTGCGGGCAAACGCCTCGCGCGCGGCGGCATCGGCACCGGGGGCCACGACCACTTCGGTGAAGATTTCGCAGATCGCATTGGCGGTGGGGCCGTCGAGCGGCTGGTTGACCGCCACGATGCCGCCAAAGGCCGAGACGCTGTCGCACGCCAGGGCAGCCTGCCAGGCGTCGAGCAGCGTATCCGCGCTGGCCACGCCGCAGGGATTGGCATGCTTGACGATCACCACCGTGGGCTTGTCGGTGGCAAATTCCGCCACCAGTTCGAGCGCGGCATTGGCATCGTTATAATTGTTGTACGACAGTTCCTTGCCCTGGATCTGCTCGGCCTGGGGCAGGCCGGCAACCGTGGCGCGGCGCGGTACATAGAGCGCGGCGGACTGGTGCGGGTTTTCGCCATAGCGCAGCGTGGTCACCAGGCTGTGCGCGCTGGCCAGCGTGGCGGGGAAATGCTGCTGCTGGTCCACGGAGGCAAACCACGTGGCAATCGCCGAATCATAGGCGGCCGTGGTGGCATAGGCCTTGGCCGCCATGGCGCGGCGGAAGGGCAGGGTGGTCTTGCCGCCGGTCTGCGCCAGTTCAGCGATCACCGTGGCATAGTCAGCCGGATCGGTGAGGATCGTGACGTAATCGTGGTTCTTGGCGGCCGAGCGCACCATCGAGGGGCCGCCGATGTCGATGTTCTCGATCACTTCGTCGCGGTCCGCGCCCTTGGCCACGGTCGCTTCGAACGGATAGAGGTTCACGACGACAAGGTCGATCGCGCCGATTTCGTGTTCGGCCATGCTGGCGGCATGCTCGGCATTGTCGCGCACGGCCAGAAGGCCGCCGTGCACCTTGGGGTGCAGCGTCTTGACGCGGCCATCCATCATTTCGGGAAAGCCGGTCAGTTCCGAAATGTCCTTCACCGCCAGGCCCGCCTCGCGCAGCGCCTTGGCCGTGCCGCCGGTGGAAACCAGTTCCACGCCGTGTGCGGCCAGTGCCTGGCCCAGGTCAACCAGGCCGGTCTTGTCAGACACCGAAAGCAGCGCCCGCCGGATCGTCACATCGCTCACGTTGAAAATTCCTATCTCATCTTCTTGAGCAGCCAGGAGAAACTCTCTCCGCTGCGCGGGATCTTGGCCGTGATGACAAGCTGGCGCGTGCCCAGCGGGCGGCCCAACCCATCGGCCCAGAGCGATTCCTCGATCGTCACCGGCTCACGCCCCGAACGGAACTGCCACAGGCCGCCATCGGGCAGGGCAAGGGTAACGCCAAGGCCGTCCTGGCCCTGCGCCAGCTCGATATGCGGGCCAAGGTGGAAGCGCAAGGCAACACCGATCATGCCACGCTTGCCTTTCTTGCCGTGCGGCACCAGCAGGTCTTCACCGCGCAGTTCGGTGCCATCATCGCGCAGGATCAGGATGCGCTGATGCATCAGGCCATAGCGGCTGACATAGCCGTTGTGGCTCGCCTCGATCCGGGTGGCAGACTGGCCCATCGGGCCGGGCGCCGTGGCGGCATAGCTGCCATCGGCCTGCAGCGTGCGGCGGTCCACTTCCACTTCGGAAACGCCGCTGCCCAGCTTGCCGTTGATCAGCACGGCAGTGGAATTGAAATCGTCGATCGTCAGCGTGGAATGGGCCGCCGTGGCGCGCAGGCCCTGCGCGAGGCGCAGCGGGATCAGCCCGCCGGCAAAGGCCGCGCCGCCGCAATTGACGATCAGTCGCTCGGCGCCATGGCTGAATTCGAACGCCAGGGTAGAGGCACAGCCTTCGCGCGCGTGGCGGGCGATCGGCGGCGGCGCGGCATCGAGCAGCAGGACCGACTTGCCCGCCGTAATGCGCTGGTAGCCCCATTGCCGGGCATCGCGCAGCGGCCGGGTGCGCACGCCACTGGCCTTGATCAGCGTGGCGATATGGTCGGCTTGTACCGCGCCCGCGCCCTGCCAGCTGCCCAGCGCGCCATCGCCGTGCAGCAGCGCGAGCAGCGGCGGGACCAGCAGCGACAGGATCGTTTCGATCTGCTGCGGCGGATCGCGGCGCACGGCGGCATAGCAGGCTTTGAGCCGCACCAGGATGGTAATCGCCTCGATCTGGCCCAGCGGGCTGCGCGACAGCACGCCGCCATCATCGCCCACCATGTCACCAAGTGCGCGGATCAGCCCGGCCTCGCCAAACAGGCGGCGCGGGCCACCATCGGCCATCAGCAGCCCGGCGGCGGTGATCGCCGCCCAGCCGGCCACTTCGCCCAGCTTGTCATCCGCACGGGTGACATGGCGATCGAGCCAGCGGGCGGTTTCGGCCATGGCGTGCAGCACACGGCTGCGAAACTTCTTGTCGTTGCCCGACAGCAGCAGCGGCGCGTGGATCAGCCAGGTGAGCAGGCGGTGGCCGGTATGCCCCACATCCCACGCCGGGCTGGCATTGGGCTGGGGATTGGCATTGAGCCACATGCCCAGCACGCGTTCGGCCACGGGGGTGCATTGCGCGCGTGGTCCACTGGCCTCCAGATCGGGCAGCCAGGCAAAGCCATGCACCATCCGCTCGAACGGCGGCGGCAGGCGTGGCCCGGTGAACTCAGTATCGGCAATCGGGGTCTTCATGCCGTGGACCAGGAAATGCCCCGCGCGCAATGCCTTGCCTGCGCCGGAATCGCCCGGAAGCGGGTTGCTGACCGTCGCCGTCAGGCGCGGGCGAGAACGCTTGCGAAAGGGTTGCAGCGCGGCGGCCGGCAGCCCCAGGCGATAGGCAAAGCGCATGAAGCGCTCGCCCGCGCTGACCGGGGGCGGAGAGAAATCCGCCAGCGCCAGGGCGCGGCCGGGCTCCACCACTTCGGGGCGCAGCGGCATGTCTTCGTCGGCGGGCATCGGCGGCAGGGGGCGGACCACAGCAGCAGCGGCAGCCGCATCGCGCCGCAACGGTTCGCTTTCCAGCCCCAGGGGCAGGGCGGGGCTGGCTTCGTCCGCCGAAATGGCCTTGCCCTTGGCGGGCTGGCCGGGTGCGATGGAGAAGCCTGGTTCGCCCACGGGGTCAGTCGATCCTTTTCAGCGCGGCGATATTCGCGGCATAGTGATCGGGCCCACCCTTGAAGGTCGCGGTGCCGGCGACCAGGGCATCGGCGCCGGCGGCCACGCACAGCGGCGCGGTTTTGGCATCCACTCCGCCATCCACTTCCAGGTGGATCGGCCGGCCGGTCTTGTCGATCATCTTGCGCACCGCCTCGATCTTGCGCAGCTGGCTGGAAATAAAGCTTTGCCCACCAAACCCGGGGTTCACGCTCATGATCAGCACCAGGTCGATATCGTCGATCAGGTAATCGAGCATCTTGGCTGGCGTTGCGGGGTTGAGCGCGATCCCGGCCTTCTTGCCCAGCGCCTTGATCGCTTGCACGGTGCGGTGGATATGCGGCCCGGCTTCGGGATGCACGGTGATGATATCGGCCCCGGCGTTGGCAAACGCCTCAAGGTAGAGATCGACCGGGCTGATCATCAGGTGCACGTCGAACGGCTTGGTGGTGTGGGGGCGCAGCGCCTTGACCACGGCCGGCCCGATCGTGATGTTGGGCACGAAGTGGCCATCCATCACGTCCACATGGATCCAGTCAGCCCCGGCGGCATCGATCGCGCGGATTTCCTCGCCCAGCCGGGAAAAATCGGCGGATAGGATCGACGGGGAAATTATCGGCAAGGCAGTCATCGACAACGGGTCCGATCGCAATTCTGGGCAAGAAATAGCCCGGCCCGGCCAAATCGCCAAGCGGGCGCCGTTCGGCGCTTAACCGCGCCGAATCGGGGCCACAAGCGCTCTTTGCAGTATTTTCCACACGCGTTGTGCAGTTTCGGGCCGGTCTGGCGCGGGTTTGCTCCGAAAGCGCGCGGATTTGTCCAGGCCGGCGATCAACCCATGCAGCAATGCCACGGTCGCGCCGCGAACGCGCCCTGCGGCCTTGCGCCCCCTTGCCATTGGCGGCCGGGCTTGTCATCGAAGATGGGGTGAAGACGCTGATCGAATCCCTCAAGACCACGCTTGGCGCCTTGGCGCTGGGTGCAACGCTGGCCCTGCTGCCGGGCACCGCGATGGCGGCCAAGCATGGCGTGCATCTGCCGCCGCTCGGCTGCGCCGGCCCGCCCAGCGATACCTGGCTCAATGTCACGATCGACAAGGTGCGATCCGATCGCGGCGTGATTGCGCTCACCGTCTATCCCGATGACCAGCGCAAGTTCCTGATCGATGGTGGCTCGCTCTATGTTGCGCGCGTGCCGGCCCGTGCGGAAAAGACGCATATGTGCCTGTTCCTGCCGCAGCCGGGCATCTATGCTCTGGCCGTCTATCATGACGAGGACAATTCCGGCTCGCTCAACCGCATCGGGCCGATGGGCCTGCCGGCCGAAGGCTTTGGCTTTTCAGGCAATCCCGGCTCGATCGAAAGCCTGCTGGAATTCCGCGCGGTGCGCCTTTCCGTGCCGCGCACCAACCTGTCGACGCGCATTCGCCTGCGCTATCCTTGAGCGATTGCCGGGATGAAGGGCTGACTTTTCAACCGTTCGCGCGCTAACATGCGCGGCATGACCAAACCTGCCGTCCTCGCCGCCGCGCCCTTTCCGCCGTTCACCATGCAGCCGCTGGAAGCGGCCTTTGCCGTGCACCGCCTGTGGGACGGGCTGGACGATACCGCCGCCGGATCGATCCGTGCGCTGGCCACCAACACCCTGTTCGGCCGCCTGGGGGCAGAGGTGATGGACCGCCTGCCAGCGCTGGAAATCATCGCCAACTTCGGCGTGGGCTATGACAATATTGACGTGGCTGCGGCCGCCTCGCGCGGCGTAATGGTGACCAACACCCCCGGCGTGCTCGACGAGGAAGTCGCCGATCTGACCCTCGGCCTGCTGCTATCCACGATCCGCCGCCTGCCCCAGGCCGAGCGGCACCTGCGCGCCGGGCTGTGGGAACAGGGCGCCTTTCCGCTTTCGCCCACGCTGCGCGGGCGGCGCGTGGGCATCCTGGGGCTGGGGGCGATCGGCAAGGCGGTGGCGCGCCGCCTGGAAGGCTTTGGCGTGGCAATCGCCTATCATGGCCGCACGCGGCAGGAGGGCGTGGCCTATCCCTGGTATCCCACTGCGCTCGCCCTGGCCGAGGCGGTCGATGTGCTGGTGGTGGTGGTGCCCGGCGGTGCTGCCACGGCGGGGCTGGTCGATGCCGCCGTGCTGCGCGCGCTGGGGCCGCAGGGCGTGCTGATCAACGTATCGCGCGGCAGCGTGGTGGATGAAGCAGCGCTGATCGCGGCTCTTCAGCAAGGCACGATCCTGGCTGCCGGGCTCGATGTCTTTGCCCGCGAGCCGCATGTGCCTGCTGCCCTTGTTGCGCAGCAAAACGCCGTCTTGCTGCCGCATGTCGGCTCGGGCTCGGTCGCCACGCGCACGGCCATGGGGCAACTGATGATCGACAACCTTTCCGCATGGTTTGCCACGGGCCGGGCGTTGACGCCGGTGGCCGAAACCCGCCATCTGCAACGGTAAACACCGCGTTTCACAGGGTGTCTGTCCGATAACGGTTCGTCGCATCGCGCTGGGCCTTGCGGCGAACGCTTGCAATAGTGCCACGGATTTGCAACTTGCGCGGTTCACGCACCAAGATAGGGATGCCTGTCCACAATGAATTCGACCCAGGCGGCGCGCGCTCCTTTGCATCAGCGGGTCCGGCGCAAGGCGGAACGGATGTTCGGTCCAGCAGGCATTTTCTTCAAGGGCTTCATCAAGCACCCGGTGATGGTCGGCGCGATCGTGCCGTCCTCGCGCCGCACGATCGCGCGCGTACTGTCCAAGGTGGATTGGGAAAACTGTGACCTGTTCGTGGAATATGGCCCCGGCGTGGGCACGTTCTGCCAGCCGGTGCTCGATCGCCTGCGCCGCGATGCGCGGCTGATCGTGATCGACACCAACCCCGATTTCATCAACTACCTAGCCCGCACCATCGGCGACAGCCGCTTCATCGCGGTGCACGGCTCTGCGGCCGAGGTGGAAAGCATCGTACGCCAGCACGGTTTTGACCATGCCGACTATGTGCTGTCGGGCCTGCCGTTCACCACGCTGCCCGAAGGCGTGGGGCCGGCGATCATGGCCGCCACGCAGCGGGTGCTGCGCCCGGGCGGGGCGTTCCTGGTCTATCAATACACGGCCCGCGCGCGCGCACTGATGAGCCGCTATTTCCACCGCATCGACAAGGGTTTCGAGCCGATCAACGTGCCGCCCTGCGTGATCTCGTGGGGCTGGAAAGACTGACCACCTGGCGCGCCCCTTCCATAATGGAACGGGCGCGTTTCATTTTCTAGCTCACAGAAACGGGCGGGGCAGATCAGCGGTCAGCTGCCCGTGAATGCCGGCCAGCATCGCCACGAAATAGGTGTAGCCTACCGAATAGAGCAGCGCCGAGATCGCTTCGTTGATCAGGCGCGCGCTTTCGTTTTCGGCGCCGAGCAGCTGTGTGGTGATCAGTCCCACCACCATCATCACCACACTCATCGCCACCAGGAACACCACCATGGCCAGGCCCAGGAACGCCAGGATGCGCGCGGTATTGCCCCGCGTCAGCGCCACGCTGGCGCGGATCGCCATGATCGGGTTGTGGGTGCGCCCCACGCCCAGCACCGGGCCGACCATGATCGTGCGCAGCAGCGGATAGACCACGGCTGCCAGCCCGGCGCCGGCGGCCAGCGGCGCCGGCACGCGCAGGCCCAGCAGCACGCCGCTGACCACCATCATCAGCAAGAGCGCGAAGAGGCCGATCAGCACTTGCGCCAGGAAATAGGCGGGCACCCGCGCCGCGCAGTTGCGCAGCGCCTGGCCCACCGTGGGGCGCGAGCGATCGAGCACGCAGACCAGCATGGTGATGAAGCCGACGATCTGGAACAGCGACAGCGGCAGCAGGTAGGGCAGGTTGCGCGTGTAATAATCCTGCATCACCTGCGCGAGCTGCTGCTGCGTCACCTGCGGGGGAATCACCGGCGGCGCGATGAACACCGCGCCAACCAGCAGCGGCAGCAGGAAAAACACCCCGGCAATCGCGATCAGCAGATCGGCATTGGCCGAAACGATGCGCGTGGCGCCCTGCCAGGCGGCCATGCTGTCCAATGGGGCGATCAACGGTTTGGTCACGTATAGTCCTCGGGGCTCGTTATCTTTTGCTCCTAGCAAAGCCTGCGGCTCGGCGCACCTCCCTTCCCGGTGTCTTGCCCCCTTGCTTCGGGCGGCATTCGGGGCCAAGTCGCAAGGCATCATGACTGCGCCCGATACCATCGAGATCGTCCGTGAAACCGCCCCGGTGCCCTATCGCCCCGCGCTGGAGGCGATGGCCGCCCGCAATGCCGCGATCGCCGATGGCACGGCGTCGGACATGCTGTGGCTGCTCGAACATCCGCCGGTCTATACCGCCGGCACCAGCGCCGATCGGTCCGAATTGCTCGATCCCCGGTTCGAAGTGGTCGAGGCCGGGCGCGGTGGGCGCTATACCTATCACGGGCCGGGCCAGCGCATCGGCTATGTCATGCTCGATCTGCGCAAGCGCGCGCGCGACGTGCGCGGGTTTGTCCATGCCGTGGAAGGCTGGGTGATCGATACGCTGGGCGATTTCGGCGTCGAGGCCTGGCGCGCGGAAGGGCGCATCGGCATCTGGTGCGCCGGGGCCGATGGGCGCGAGGCCAAGATCGGCGCGATCGGCGTGCGCATTCGCCGCTGGGTGACGATGCACGGCTTTTCGGTGAACCTGTCGCCCGATCTTTCGCATTTCGGCGGGATCGTGCCGTGCGGGATCGAGGAGTTTGGCGTGACCAGCCTGAAAGACCTCGGCCGTTCGGTCAGCAGCGCGCAATGGGATGATGCATTGCTGGCGCGCCTGCCGGCGTTCCTGTCCAAGCTCGACGTGCCATGCCCTCCGGTGGAGATGGAGCCATGAAGACCCTGCTTTCCCTATCGGCGGTCGTCCTGCTGCTTGCCCTGGGCGGGTGCCAGAAGGGCAGCGAACCGGAAAAGGGCGCGGCCAAGGCCGCCGGTGGCGAGGTTCTGCCCGGCAGTGTCAGCGATGCGATGATCGATCTTGATGGCGCTACCGGCACTCCGCCGTTGCAACCCGCGCCCAAGGCCAAGGCCAGCGGCGCTGCGCCACAGGCAGCATCGAGCGATGCGGCCGAAAGCCCCACGCCCGATGCTGCAGGGGCTGCAGGCGGCACAGCCGCGCCCGCAGCACCTGCCCCCGCTGCCCAGAGCCAGGCACCGGCGCAATAACGCGCCGATCCTGGCCGCTGGGTGATTGGCGCGTCAGACGGTTTCTTCGGCCAGCGTGGGATAGTCGGCATAGCCTTCGGGCACGGGGAAGTACCACGATTCGGGCACGTTGCGGTTGGGCGCCAGCGGGGCGTCCTTGGCGATGCGCGCGGGCAGGTCCGGGTTGGAAATGAACGGGCGGCCAAAGCTGATTGCGTCGGCACGGCCCGAGGCAATGTCGGCCGCGGCAGACTGCGGAGTGTAATCGCTGTTGAGCACCAGCGGGCCGGTATAGATCTTGCGGATCAGGCCATCCTGCTGCGGCACGTCGGTGGCGCCAAAGGTGCCGTTCGGGCCGGGCTGGCGCAGTTCGACGAAGGCCGGCTTGAGCGTTTCGAGAACCTGGGCGGCCAGGCCGAACACGGCCTCGGGGTTGCTGTCATCCACCCCTTGCGAATCGCCGTTGGGCGAAAGGCGCACGCCGACGCGCTCTGCCCCCCACACGCCGATCAGGCGTTCCATCACTTCGCGCAGCAGGCGCACGCGGTTTTCCGGGCTGCCGCCATATTCGTCGGTGCGCAGGTTGGCCGAATCGCGCAGGAACTGGTCGATCAGATAGCCATTGGCGGCGTGCAGCTGCACCCCGTCGAACCCGGCCTTCTTGGCGTTTTCGGCGGCGCTGGCATAGTCATCGAGCAGGCGCGGCATTTCATCGAGGCGCAGCGGGCGCGCTTCGACCGCGTCCTTGCGGCCTTCGAAGGTGTGGACATGGCCAGGCACGCGCGTGGCCGAGGCAGAGACCGGCGGCTGGCCATCGTTGAGATCGGGATGGCTGACGCGGCCCATGTGCCACAGCTGCGCGACGATGCGCCCGCCGGCCTCGTGCACGGCCTCGGTCACCGGCTTCCACGCTTCGACTTGGGCGTCAGTCCACAGGCCGGGGGCATAGGGCCAGCCCAGGCCTTCACGGCTGATGCCGGTGGCTTCGGAAATGATCAGGCCGGCGCTGGCGCGCTGGCGATAATACGTGGCCATGATCGGCGTGGGCACGCCATCGCGCCCGGCGCGGCCGCGGGTGAGCGGGGCCATGAGAATGCGGTTCGGCGCATGGATCGCGCCCAGATCGATCGGCTGGAACAGCGCGGCGTGGTGGGGCTGGCTGGAAGTCTCGGTCATGCAGGCCTCTTGCTGGAAATGCATTATGGGTTTTTCTTTGCAACGTATATTGGCCGCGACCGTTCCGCCGCGCAAGAGGGCACGGGCAGAGCGGCGGCAGGTTTTCTTGAAACCGGCAAAGAAAAAGCCCGGAAGGCCATAAAGGCTCCCGGGCTTTTGCAATCGGCGGGCTGGGGCGTCCACCCCAAAGGCCCAATCCCCGGCTCAGGGCCGGCCAAGATCGCCCTGGCCCACGGTGCTGCTGGCCATCGCCAGCATGGCATCCAGGCTTTTCTTGGCGTCAAGCCGCAGGGTTTCCTCGATTTCCACCCGTGGCGTCAGATCGCGCAGCGCCAGGTAGAGCTTTTCCAGCGTGTTGAGTGCCATGTAGGGGCAGATGTTGCAGTTGCAGTTGCCATCGGCACCGGGCGCACCGATGAATGTCTTGCCGGGCATGGCCAACTGCATCTGGTGGATGATGTGCGGCTCGGTCGCCACGATCAGCGTATCGCCGGTCATGGCCTTGGCATAGTTCAGGATGCCGCTGGTCGACCCGACATAATCGGCATGGTCGACGATGTGCGCCGGGCATTCCGGGTGCGCGGCGATCGGCGCATCGGGATGCTGCGCCTTGAGCTTGAGCAGCTCGGTTTCGCTGAAGGCTTCGTGCACGATGCACACGCCGGGCCACAGCAGCATGTCGCGCCCGAACTTGCGGTTGAGATAGCCGCCCAGGTGCCGGTCGGGGCCGAAGATGATCTTCTGTTCGGGCGGGATCTTGGCGAGGATCGTCTCGGCGCTCGATGACGTCACGATCACGTCCGACAGGGCTTTCACCTCGGTCGAGCAGTTGATGTAGGTGAGCGCGATGTGATCGGGATGCTGCGCGCGGAAGGCGGCAAACTGATCGGGCGGGCAGGAATCCTCAAGGCTGCACCCGGCGTCCATGTCGGGCAGCACCACGATCTTTTCGGGGCTGAGGATCTTGGCGGTTTCGGCCATGAAGCGCACGCCGCAAAACGCGATGACTTCGGCATCGGTCGCTGCCGCCTTGCGCGACAGTTCCAGCGAATCGCCCACGAAATCGGCCAGGTCCTGGATTTCCGGCTTCTGGTAATAGTGCGCCAGGATCACGGCCTTGCGTTCGATGCGCAGGCGATCGATTTCCGCGCGCAGGTCAAGGCCTGACAAGTTGGTGGGCTGGGCCGTCATGGGATGCTCCTGCTTCCAGGCGATGCGGCACGCCCGGATTCCTTGGGCTGCGACTTAGGGGCGCGGGCGCGTGTTGCCAAGCCGGGATTGGGGAAATGCCCCTCCGTCAGGCCTGCGGCCTGCCACCTCCCCATCGGGGATGGGGAGGATCTTGCCGAGGGGCCTTAGCGGGCATCCCCATCGATCGTCACGTTGACGGTGACTTTGCCATAGCCGGCTACCTGCAGCGGAATGGCCAGGTTTTGGCGCACGGCATCCTTGGCGGCACTGCGGGCCAGGCCCATCAGCACGGGATTGGCGGCCTGGTTGGTGGCAAGCTGTTCGGCCAGGCGGGTGTTGTCGCGCGTCAGCTTGTCTTGCGCAGCGCGGGTGATCCACACGCCTTCGCGCAAGTATTGGGCGCGCGCCTCGTCCAGGTTGGGTCGGCTCAACCGCAGGGGTGGCAGGCGCACCGACAGCGTCTGGCTAGTGGCATCCCACGCCATGCGATCGCGGTTCATCTGCGAAAGATCGATGGTGTAATCCACGCGCGCCGGGATTACCGCCACCTGCTTTGACTGCACCAGGCCGAACAGGCGGCTGTCGTCGCTCGACACCACCGGGGCCAGTTCGGCGCTAAACACCGTCAGGCTGTTCTGCCGCTCGAACGCCACCAGGCTGGTGGCCAGCGGGTCGCCGATGTCCTGTGGTTTCCACAGGAGCCAGGCAAACAGCCCGGCCAGCGCCAGTGCCGCCACGAACAGCAGCCAAGGCAGAGCGCTGCGCCGCGCCACCACTACCGTGGGCGCGGGTTGGGGAGAGTTCCCTGACAGGGGCGGGCTATTCAGCGTGCTGTCGTCCATTGTTCCCCCGAACGAACAACCCGGCCCTGGCGTTCCAGATCGAGCAGATGCGCCAATACCGAGCGGCCCGCGGCACCGGTCAGCCGCGGGTCCAGTCCCTTGTACATCTGTGCCACCATGGCGGGAATATTGTGCAGCCCGCCTTCCAGCACGCGCAGCACCTGCCGCTCGCGCTGGCGGCGATGGCCCAGCATGCCACGCACGAACTGGTGCGGATTGTCGATCGGATCACCGTGCGCGGGATAATAGACGCGGTCCTGCGGCCGGTCATACAGCTTTTGCAGCGAGGCCATGTAGGCGGCCATGTCGCCATCGGGCGGCGAGACCACGCTGGTGGACCAGCCCATGACATGATCGCCGGTGAACAGCGCGCCGCTTTCCACCAGGGCCAGGCACAGGTGGTTGCTGGTGTGGCCGGGCGTGGCCACGGCCTGCAAGGTCCAGCCATCGCCGCGCAGTTCCTCGCCTTCGGCCAGCACGCGGGCCGGGCGATAATCCGGGTCGAACGCCGCATCGGCGCGCGGGCCATCATCTTCCAGGGCCAGCGGTGCGCAGCCGATGATCGGTGCGCCAGTCAATGCCGCCAGCGGGCGTGAAGCAGGGCTGTGGTCGCGGTGGGTATGGGTGCACACGATCGCGGCGATGCGGGCGCTGCCCACCGCCGCCACGATTGCCGCGACATGGCCTTCGCCGTTGGTATCGGCATGGCCCGCCGCGCCGGTGCCATCGGGGCCGGGATCGATCACCGCCACATCGTTTCCGGCGCCGACGATATAGGTCTGCGTGCCGGTATAGGTATAGGGCGATGGATTGGGTGCCAGCACCCGCCGCACCAGCGGTTCAAGCTGGGCGGCCATGCCGGTGTTCCACGTGGAACGATCGGGAAGGGAGGAACTGGCCATGCCCCGTGCTATGGGGACGGCCGCCCCCATGCGCAAGGCACGACGTGGCGCGTCGGTTCAGCCCGCCTCGGCCAGCGCCAGGCCCAACCGCTCGCGCAGGTGGATCAGCGCTGCGGGCAGTGGGTCGGTCAGAGGATCGTGCGGTGCGGCGTTGGCCATGCCTTGGCGCTGCCAGGCCTGTTCCAGCCGGGTGATGCGCTGATAAAGCCGTTCGCTCTCGTGCACTACCGCCTGTGCTGCCAGGGTCAGGTGGATGATGCAGGCCGGGTCGCTGGCCGGGAAATGGGCGATCAAGCGGCCGTGGCGGCGCAGTTGCAGCTCGGTCAGTTCGCCGGCGAACCAGGCGCGGTGGTTGAGCAGCCAGGCCAGGCAATGCATGATCCGCGTGGTGGTGCGCAGCGCCTCGCAGCTCGCCTGGACATGGGCGAGGTCTTCGTCTGCGCCGAGACTGCCGCCGGCTGGCGGTGCCGCATCGTTGGCCGGCTGGCGGCGCAAGGCCTCGAACGCATCGCGCGCGCGATCGGCCAGGGCCAGCGCCTCTGCATAGAGCGCTTCGATGATGCGCGGATTGGCGCTGGGCGTGACGGGCATGGTGGCGATCGGAATGGGTGGCCTGCTGGGTACGACATGCCCGAGCGGATGCGCCGGCCATGAATCAAAGCCGGCTTTAAGGCCGATCGCCCCGCCGGCTCAATGCCTCGGCAGTGGCCAAGTGCCACCGCTTTGCCGCTGTCTCGATACGGAACGCTTTGCACAGCAGGCGGAATCGGTAAATACGGTATGCAATCCTTTGAAATCAGGCGATAATATCAGGAATGAGATAGTCTTCGAG
This sequence comes from Novosphingobium sp. 1529, assembly GCF_040544855.1. Taxonomy (NCBI): domain Bacteria; kingdom Pseudomonadati; phylum Pseudomonadota; class Alphaproteobacteria; order Sphingomonadales; family Sphingomonadaceae; genus Novosphingobium; species Novosphingobium sp. 1529. Next base: position 101,834 of record NZ_JBEPKW010000001.1, on the reverse strand, counting down.
CATGCTGATCTGATCGCGCAGCAGCAATTTGCGCTTTTTCAGGCGCGCCACCTGCAGCTGGTCGGCCACGCCATTGGCGCTCAGCGCATCGATCGCCACGTCAAGGTCGCGATGCTCGAGCCGCAGCGCTTCGAGCCGCTTGCGCATTTCCTCTTCGGTCACACCAACCACTCCCCGAAACCGACCTTGCTACCCCAAGCTGCCACATCGCCTCCCATCTGCACCTGGCGTTGTTCAGGTTGCCGACTCACGCTGGCGACCACGCACCGGCCAACGGCGCGCGGGGCCGCTGGAAAACCCGTTGACCGTTGATGGTGCACATTTCGTCATCGCCCTCTACACATGAACGCGATGCCGGTGCGACCCGGCGCGGTTCCACTTGCAAGATACGGCGAATGTGGGAGCATGACAACGCACCGACTGTCAGCGACTCGCAGAACAGAAGCATCGGAGCCGCCGACACCGGAGCCAGCCGCGCGGGAATGTCTCTCGCACGGGTTTTGACCGGGCAGCGCGCCTATCCCGGCCCGCGCCCCTCAGGAGGTCAACGCATGGAAACGACGCACATCAACGCCTTGCAGACAAAGCACGCCGGCCTCGAACGCCGGATTTCCGAGGAAATGGCACGGCCAGCCCCCGACGTGGCCCTGCTCATGCAGCTCAAGCGGCGCAAGTTGCGCATCAAGGAAGAACTGGCGCTGATTCACTGATCCCTTTGCGCCGGAACCAACCAACCAAGCGAACATAACCTGGAAACGATCAATACCCCTGGATTGTGACAGGCGTGAGCGGCCGATTGCGGCGGCCACGCCTGATAAACACGGCCGGTTCCCCCACGGGGACCGGCCTTTTGCCGAGAGCGCCGCTGGCGGCCGCGGCACAGTTGCATACGAATATTTCCGCAATGGCGGCAGGCCCCGTTTGCAAACGGCATGGGCTGCGCTAGGCCTTTGGTCATGTTGACTGCCGTTGCCTCTGCCCGCGCGATCCTCACCTCGCTGCACGAGGTCATGGCCTCGCGATCCGGCGCGCAGGCCAAGCTCAACCGCATCGTCGATGTGATCGGCGAAAACCTCAACAGCGAGGTCTGCTCGATCTATTTGCTGCGCGAGGGGATGCTGGAACTGTTCGCCACGCGCGGGCTGGAACAGGCGGCGGTCCACGTCACGCGGCTGGCCGTGGGCGAGGGCCTGGTCGGCACGATCGCCCAGAACATCGAGACGCTCAACCTGGCCGAGGCGGCCGCGCATCCCGACTTTGCCTTCCGCCCGGAAACCGGGGAAGAGCGCTTCCACTCGTTTGCCGGCGTGCCGATCGTGCGCCGCCAGCGCGCCGTGGGCGTGGTGGCCGTGCAGCATGTCGATCCCCGCCGCTATGAAGAGGTGGAGATCGAGGCGCTGCAGACCGTGGCGATGGTCCTGGCCGAGCTGATCGCCAATGCCGAACTGATCGACGATGAAGACGTGGCCGGCGTGCCCGACCACCTGACCGGGCCCGATCGCCTCAAGGGCCAGACCCTGGTGAAGGGCCTGGCGGTGGGTCAGGCCGTGTTCCACCAGCCACGCGTGACGATCGAGCATGTCGTGGCCGAAGATACCGAGGCCGAGCGCCAGCGAGTCTATCGCGCGTTCGACAAGATGCGCGAGCAGATCGACCGCATGGCCAGCCAGGCCGAATTCGGCGTGGGCGGTGAGCACGAGGAGGTGCTCGAGACCTATCGCATGTTCGCCTATGACGAAGGCTGGAGCCGCCGCATCAACGAGGCGATCGATTCCGGCCTGACGGCGGAAGCGGCGATCGAGCGCGTGCAGCAGCGCACCCGCATGCGCATGCGCCAGATCGACGATCCCCTGCTGGCCGACCGGATGCACGATCTGGAAGACCTGTCGAACCGCCTGCTGCGGATCGTGTCAGGCCAGCTGGGCACCGCCGCCAGCCTGGGGCTGAAAGGCGATGCGATCCTGATCGCGCGTAACCTGGGCCCGGCCGAACTGCTGGAATACGATCGCCGCCGCTTGAAGGGCGTGATCCTGGAGGAAGGTTCGCTCACCGCGCACGTGGTGATCGTGGCGCGGGCCATGGGCATTCCCGTGGTCGGTCGCGTGCGCGCGCTGCGCGGCAAGGTGCGCGACGGCGATACCCTGCTGGTCGATGGCGATCAGGGCGTGATCGACGTGCGCCCGGCGCCCAGCCTGATCGAGGCGTTCGAGGCGCGCTTTGCCAAGAATCGCGAGCGGCAGGCCCACTATGCCACGATGCGCGACGTGGAGCCGATCACGCGCGACGGGCAGCGCATCACGGTGATGATCAACGCCGGCCTGCGCGATGACATGCCGATGCTGCCGCTGACCGGTGCTGATGGTATCGGCCTGTTCCGCACCGAGTTCCAGTTCCTGGTTTCCGCGACGATGCCCCAGCGCGAGCGGCAGCAGCGGCTCTATCGCGACGTACTCGATGCCGCCGGCGATCGCCCGGTGGTGTTCCGCACGGTGGATATCGGCGGGGACAAGGTCCTGCCCTATCTGCGCCACAACGATGGCGAGACCGAGGAAAACCCGGCGATGGGCTGGCGCGCGCTGCGCGTGGCCTTGGAACGCGACGGGCTGCTCAAGGTCCAGGCGCGCGCGCTGATCGAGGCGGCCGCAGGGCGCACGCTCAACGTGATGTTCCCGATGGTGACCGAACCGTGGGAATTCGATGCGGCCAAGGCCGTGTTCGAAAGCCAGGTGGCGTTCCTGCGCAAGCAGAAGAAAGTGCTGCCCGAGGCGATCCGCTATGGCGCCATGCTGGAAGTGCCGGCGCTGGCCGAATGCCTCGATATGCTGGCGCCGCGCCTGTCGTTCCTGTCGATCGGCACCAACGATCTTACACAGTTCCTGTTTGCCGCCGATCGTGCCCATCCCAAGCTGGCCGAACGCTATGACTGGCTCAGCCCCGCGATCCTGCGCTTCCTGGCGCGGGTGGTGCGCGATGTGGCGCCCCATGGCACGGCCTTGACGGTGTGCGGCGAAATGGGTGGCCGGCGGCTGGAAGCCCTGGCCCTGCTGGGCCTGGGCATCACCCGCCTGTCGATCACGCCGGCCGCAGTCGGCCCGATCAAGGAACTGATCCGCACGATCGATCTGGGCGAAATCCGCAACGCCATGGCCGGCTGGCTGCGCGAGCCGCATGCCGACATGCGCAGCGTGGTGGCGCAGTGGGCCAGCGCGCAGGGCATCGATTGCGACTGATCGGGTTCGCATGACCGTTTTGGCCGGTTGCGCGCCGCAAAACGGTTGACTTTCGCGCAATTGCAACGATCCCCTTCTATCGGCTTTTTACCAAGCCAAAGGGTTGCAGAACAAGCAGAGAAGACGGGAGCCGCGCCTTGGCCGACTCGATCGGGTCAGATTTTCATTCCCCCCAGCCGGACGCCGCCGCCCCGGCGGGCGTGGGCGCCACCCTGCGCGCCGCGCGCGAGGCGCAGGGCCTTTCGTTGAAAGATATTGCCGCGCGCACCCGCATCACCGCCCGCCATGTCGAGGCGCTGGAGGCGGGTGATTATGACAGCCTGCCCGGCCGCCCCTATGCCCTGGGATTTGCGCGCAGCTATGCCAAGGCGGTGGGCCTGGACGAGGCGGCGATCGCCGAAGCGGTGCGGCGCGAACTGAGCGCGCGTGCGCCGGCGCCCGAAACCCGCGTGATCCACCAGTTCGAAGCGGGCGATCCGGCCAAGACCCCCTCGCGCCTGATCAGCTGGCTGGCCGGCCTGCTGGTGGTGGCGGTGCTGGGCCTGGGGCTGGTGTTCTGGCGCAGCTATTACTGGCCCTCGGCCGAGCTGCCGGCGCTGGTCGGCCCCGAACAGCCCAAGCCGGCCGTAGCCAAGCCGGCGTCGCAGCAGCCCGGCGCGCCGGCGGCCGCGGCGCGGCCCAATGGCCCGGTGGTGTTCACCGCGCAGGAAGACCGCATCTGGGTCAAGTTCTATGACGGCAGCGGCAAGCAGCTGGTGCAAAAGCTGATGGCCAAGGGCGAAACCTATACCGTGCCCGATGGCGTGACCGATCCCAAGCTGTGGACCGGCCGGCCCGATGCGCTGACGATCACCATCGGCGGCCAGGCCGTGCCGCGCATTGCCGACAAGCAGGGCATCGTCAAGGACGTGGCGGTCAGCGGTCCGGCGCTGTGGGCGCGGGCCGATCATGCCGCCGCCCCGCCGCCAAGTAATCAGGCAGCCGATCAGGCCAGCGCCATGCCTGCTGCCGGCCCGGCCCATCGCCTGGTGCGGCGCACGGCGGCGCGCTCTGCCCCGGCGGGCGCGCCCGATGGCGGTGACGCCGCGGTGCAGCCGGCCGCGGCGCCAACGGTGGCCGCTACGGCGCCTGCCGTGGTGAACTGAGCGCGCGATTGGCGAAAGGCTTGGCGGGCAAAGGCGTGGGTGGGGCAAAGTCCTTGCAACAAGGCTCGACTTCGCGCGCGCGGTGCGGCACTTTGCGGCCATTGCACCACACGCCCTGAGACCGGACCCGAAACGCGCCGAACGGGCCGATGCATATAGCTTTTCAGGAACGGACATGCGCTGGGGGGCGGATGTTGCCGTGGGGCGGCAGATGATCGAGACGGGAGTTACCATGAAGACCTTGTTCCGCCGGGCCAGCCCCGCGTTGTTTTCCGCCCTGGGCATGGCCCTGGCCGTGGTGCCGGTGGTGCCACAGGTAGCGCATGCCCAGGCCGCTGGCGAAACCACCGAAGCCCGGCTGCGCCGGCTGGAGGCAGAAATCCGCGCCCTGCAGCGCAAGGTGTTTCCCGATGGCGCTGGCCGCGCCTTTGGCCCGGAAATCACGCCCACGGCGCCGGCCCCCACGCCGGCTGTGCCCACGGTGGCGACGACCCCGCTCACCGATGTGCTGTCCCGCCTCGATGCGGTGGAAGCGCAACTGCGCCAGGTGACCGCCGCGACCGAGGAAAACCAGAACCACCTGAGCAAGCTGGACACCCGCGTGTCTGCCCTGGAAACCGCCGCGGCCCCGCCGGCGGCGGCAACCGATCCGGCTGGCGCCAATCCTTCGGGCATCGCGCCCGCACCGGCTGCCGGCAGCGGCCTGGCGCCGCGCCCGGCCGCTGGCCCGGCACAGCCGCCGGCCAAGGCACCGGCCGCCACGCCCGCATCGGCCAAGGCCTCTGCCGACCGGGTGGCCGCCGTTGCCGCGATCGAGATGCCCTCGACCGGGGACAAGCAGGCCGATGAATATACTTATGGCTATCGGCTCTATGACGCCAAGTTCTATCCCGAGGCGCAGGTCCAGCTGAACAAGTTCGTGACGGCCTATCCCAAGGCCAAGCAGATCAGCCTGGCGCGCAATCTGCTCGGCCGTGCTTATCTGGAAGACGGCAAGCCCGGCACGGCGGCGCAGTGGTTCCTGCAGAACTACCTGGGTGACAAGAAGGGCGAACGTGCGCCCGACAGCCTGCTCTACCTCGGCGTGGCGATGACGCGCATCAATGATACCAAGCGGGCCTGCGGCGCCTTTGCCGAACTGCGGGATGCCTATCCCGACCAGATCGCCGGCCGCCTCAAGAGCCAGTATGAAGGCGCGGTCAAAGGGGTGAAGTGCGATTGAGCCGGCGCCCGGCCCAATCCCCGAAGCCGCGCTGACCCGCTTTGCCGGGGACTGGGCCGCGCTGAACCTGTCGGAGACAGACCGGGTGGGCCTGGCGGTTTCCGGCGGGCCAGACAGCTGTGCCTTGCTGTTGCTGGCCGCCGCCCATGCGCCGGGGCAGATTGCTGTGGCCACCGTCGACCATGGCTTGCGTGCGCAAGCGGCGGCAGAGGCGCGCGCGGTGGCGGCGCTGTGTGCTGATCTGGGCGTGCCGCATCACACCCTGCGCATCGATCTGGGCGGGGGCAGCGCGATCCAGGCCCGCGCCCGTGCCGCGCGCTATGCAGCGCTGGCCGGCTGGGCGCGGGGGCAGGGGCTCGCCGCGCTGGCCACTGCCCACCATATGGATGACCAGGCCGAAACCCTGGCCATGCGCCTCAACCGCGGGGCGGGGGTGCGCGGGCTGGCCGGCATGCGCGCGCGGGCCGGGGTGCCGGGCGATCCGACTTTGCCACTGCTGCGCCCGCTGCTTGGTTGGCGCCGGGCGGAACTGGCTGACGTGGTGGCAGCGGCGGGCGCTGTCGCGGCGGATGATCCCTCCAACCAGGACACCCGATTTGAACGGGTGCGCGTGCGTTTTGGGTTGGCCGGCGCCGCGTGGCTGGAGCCGGCCGGCTGGGCAGCCAGCGCGCAGCACCTGGCCCAGGCCGATGCCGCGCTGGACTGGGCCGCGCAGCGCCTGTTTGCCCAGGGCTGGGATGAGGCGCATGGCCGGCTGGCCGTGCCGGATGGCATGCCACAGGCACTGGCCCTGCGCGTGCTGGAGCTGGTGCTGAACGCGATGGGGGCCACGCCTATGCCGCGCGGCGCCGAACTGGCGCGCTGGCATGCCGCGCTGGCGGCTGGCCAGGTGGCCACGCTGGCCGGCCTGCGCGGCGAGGGGAAGGGGGCAACGTGGCAGTTTTTGCGGGTGCCACCCCATCGTGCGGGGTGAAAAGCGCTCCTTTCGTGCCGTTATTGCCTGCTTGGGCAGCCTGGGTTCGATTCGGCAACTTGCCATTCAGCGGATCGCACCTACCTTCCCTGTCTGAAAGGATTGCGTGACGCCCATGAACGATGACCAGCCGCAGGGTAATCCCTGGATCAAGAGTCTACTGGTGTGGGGAGGGATCTTCCTTGCGCTATTGCTGGTGGTCTCGATGTTCGGGGCGCGCGGCGATGCTTCGGGCACGCAGATCGGCTACTCCGATTTCCGCGCCCGCGTGGCTGAAGGCGCCGTTCGCGACGTGCAGATCGGCGCGGACAAGATCACCGGCACCCTGAAGAACGACCAGACCTTCACCACCACCCCGGTGGATGGTGACAAGGATCTGCTGCCCAAGTTGTTGCAGGACAACAACGTGCCCTACACCGGCAAGGCGCAGGAAGAACCCAACATGCTGGTCTGGGTGCTGGCGCAGTCGCTGCCGTTCTTGCTGATCCTGGGCGTGGCGTTCTTCGCCCTGCGCCAGGTGCAGAAGGGTGGCGGTTCGGGCGCGATGGGCTTTGGTAAATCCAAGGCCAAGCTTTTGACCGAACGTTCGGGCCGGGTGACGTTCGATGACGTGGCCGGCATCGATGAAGCGCGCGAGGAACTGCAGGAAATCGTGGAATTCCTGCGCGATCCCAGCCGCTTTTCCAAGCTCGGTGGGCAGATTCCCAAGGGCGCGCTGCTGGTCGGTTCGCCCGGCACCGGCAAGACCCTGCTGGCCCGCGCCATCGCGGGTGAAGCAGGCGTGCCGTTCTTCACCATTTCGGGTTCGGACTTTGTCGAAATGTTCGTGGGCGTTGGCGCCAGCCGCGTGCGCGACATGTTCGAGCAGGCCAAGAAGAACGCGCCGTGCATCGTCTTCATCGATGAAATCGACGCGGTCGGCCGCCATCGTGGCCATGGCCTGGGCAATTCGAACGACGAGCGCGAGCAGACGCTGAACCAGTTGCTGGTGGAAATGGATGGTTTTGAGGCCAACGAAGGCATCATCATCATTGCCGCCACCAACCGTCCCGACGTGCTCGATCCCGCGCTGCTGCGTCCCGGCCGGTTTGACCGCCAGGTGGTGGTGCCGGTGCCCGATATCGAGGGCCGCGAAAAGATCCTGGGCGTGCACATGAAGAAGGTGCCGCTGGCGCCCGACGTGAACCCCCGCGTGATCGCGCGCGGCACCCCCGGCTTTTCGGGTGCGGACCTGGCCAACCTGGTCAACGAAGCCGCCCTGCTGGCCGCGCGCCGCAACAAGCGCCTGGTGGCCATGCAGGAATTCGAGGACGCCAAGGACAAGGTGATGATGGGCGCGGAACGCCGCTCCATGGTCATGACCGAAGACGAAAAGAAGATGACCGCCTATCACGAGGCTGGCCACGCCATCGTCTCGGTATTCGAGCCGGCGTCTGACCCGATCCACAAGGCCACGATCATCCCGCGCGGCCGCGCGCTGGGCATGGTCATGCGCCTGCCCGAGCGGGACAGCTATTCCTATCACCGCGACAAGATGCACGCGAACCTGTCGGTGTCGATGGGCGGGCGCGTGGCCGAAGAAATCATCTTTGGCCATGACAAGGTCTCTTCGGGCGCATCGGGCGATATCCAGTATGCCACGGGACTGGCGCGTTCGATGGTGACCAAGTGGGGCATGTCGGAAAAGCTTGGGCCGCTGCAGTATGAAGACCAGCAGGAAGGCTATCTCGGCATGGGCGGTTCGGCCCGCATGATGGCCTCGGAAGAGACCAACAAGCTGATCGACAGCGAAATCCGTGCGCTGGTCGACCAGGGCTATGCCCGGGCTGTCGATATCCTGCGCGCCAATGAAGACAAGCTGCACGTGCTGGCCCAGGCGCTGCTGGAATATGAAACGCTGACCGGTGACGAGATCAAGATCCTCGTCGATGGCGGCCAGTTGGAACGCCCGGAAACCTTTGGCGGCCCGGCCCGGCCGATCGCCGCACCCGGTGCCACGGTGCCGCGCGCCGGCCGTCGCTTCCTGGGCGGTGGCAACAATGGCGGGCTGCAACCGCAGGGCGCTTGAGCGCGTATGATCCTCCCCGCCTCGCGGGGAGGTGGCGGGCCGCAAGGCCCGACGGAGGGGCTGGCTGGGCGCTAGCCCATTCTTTTGTTCCTGCCCCCCTCCACCACCCGCTGCGCGGGCGGTCCCCCTCCCCATCGGTGATGGGGAGGATTTTTTGGTCCTCCCTGCTTTGCGGGGAGGTGGCAGGCCGAAGGCCTTACGGAGGGGCCTGAACCTCGCCCCAACGCTCATCTGGAACCCAACCGGCGCGCGGGCCATTGTCACCCCGCATGCCCATCGATCTAGCCTGGATTCGCCCCGAGCCGCAGGGCATCTATCTGCCCCCCGCTGATGCGTGGATCGATCCAGCCCATGCGGTGCCGCAGGCCTTGGTCACCCATGGCCATTCTGACCACGCGCGGGGTGGCCATGGCCAGACCGTGGCCACGGCGGCGACACTGGCGATCATGGGCCTGCGCTATGGCGTGATGCCCGAAGGCGCGCAGAGTGTGGACTATGGCGAGACCATCGCGCTGCCCGGCGGCATCCGTGCCACGTTCGTGCCGGCAGGCCATGTGCTGGGATCGGCGCAGATCCTGCTGGAGCGCGACGGGCAGCGCGTGGTGGTGACCGGCGATTACAAGCGCAGCCCCGATCCCACCTGCGCCCCGTTCGAGCCGGTGCCGTGCGACGTGTTCATTACCGAGGCGACCTTTGGCCTGCCGGTGTTTCGCCACCCGCCGATCGCCGAGGAAATCGCGCGGCTGCGCGAAACGCAGGCGGCCCATCCGCAGCGCTGCGTGCTGGTGGGTGCCTATGCCCTGGGCAAGGCGCAGCGCCTAATCGCCGAACTGCGGCGCGCCGGGCACGATGCGCCGATCTTTCTGCATGGCGCGATGGAGCGGATGTGCGCGCTCTATCGCGAATGGGGCATCGATCTGGGCGAACTGCGCCCGGCCGCTGGCGTGGCCAAGGCGGAACTGGCCGGGCACATCGTGGTCTGCCCGCCATCGGCGCTCAACGACCGCTGGAGCCGGCGCCTGCCCGATCCGATCACTGCCATGGCCTCTGGTTGGATGCGGGTGCGACAACGGGCGCGGCAGCGCAATGTCGAACTGCCGCTGGTGATTTCCGACCATGCCGATTGGGACGAACTGACCACGACGATTGCTGAGGTAAATCCGGCCGAAACCTGGATCACCCATGGCCGCGAGGAAGCACTGCTGCGCTGGTGCGCGCTGCACCAGCGCAAGGCCCGCGCGCTGGCCATGGTCGGCTATGAAGACGAGGACGATTGAGCGATGGAACGCTTTGCCGCCTTGGTCGATGGCCTGGTCTATACCCGATCGCGCAATGGCAAGCTGGCGCTGTTGGCGCAGTATCTGCGCGACACGCCCGATCCCGATCGCGGCTGGGCCTTGGCGGCGCTGACCGATGGGCTGAATTTTCCAGCGGTAAAGGCGGGCACAATACGCGCGCTGCTCGATGCGCGGGTGGACGAGGTGCTGTGGCGCCTGTCGCGCGATTATGTGGGCGATACGGCGGAAACCGCCAGCCTGCTGTGGCCCGAACCCCAGACACCGCAGCTGCCCCCGCCCAGCGTGAGCGAAGCGGTGGAGGTTCTGGCCGGCGCCACCCGCGCCACAGCGGCGGAGCGGCTGGCCGGATTGCTCGACCGGCTCGATGCCAATGGCCGCTATGCCCTGCTCAAGCTGGCGACCGGGGCGATGCGCATCGGCCTGTCGACGCGGCTGGCAAAGGTGGCGTTTGCCCAGGCGTTTGGCGTGGATGTGGAGCAGGTGGAAGAGCTGTGGCACGGCCAGGCGCCGCCCTATGCCGATCTGTTTGCCTGGGCCGCCGATGGCGCGCCGCCGCCCGATGCGCAAAGCCTGCCGCTGTTCCGCCCATTCATGTTGGCCCAGCCGCTGGAAGATACGGTGGTGGACCTGGGCGCGTTTGCCGCCGAATGGAAATGGGACGGCATCCGCGTGCAACTGGTGCATGTGGCTGGGCAAACCCGGCTCTATTCGCGCGGTGGGGATGATATTTCCGCGAGTTTTCCCGAATTGATCGGCGCCTTGCAAATCCCGGCGGTGCTCGATGGCGAACTGCTCGTGCGCGGCAGCCACCAGGGCGGCGAAGCGGGCGGGGCGGCCAGCTTCAATGCGCTGCAACAGCGGCTGGGGCGCAAGAGCGTGAGCAAGGCCATGCTGGCCGATTATCCCGCATTCGTGCGATTGTATGACGTGCTGCAGTTGCAGGGCGAAGACCTGCGGCCGCTGGGCTGGGCCGCGCGGCGTGCCCGGCTGGAGGCGCTGATGCCGCAGCTCGATCCGCAGCGCTTTGACATTTCGGCGGTGATCGAGGCCGACAACCTGGATCAGCTGGCCGAAATTCGCGCCCGTGCACGCGATGATGCGATCGAGGGGGTGATGCTCAAGCGGCGCGACGCGCCCTATGTTTCCGGGCGCCGCGCCGGGCTGTGGTACAAGTGGAAGCGCGATCCGCTGCTGATCGATTGCGTGCTGATGTATGCCCAGCGCGGCAGCGGCAAGCGATCGTCTTTCTATTCCGATTTCACGTTCGGTTGCTGGGATGGCGATCCCGATGCCGGGGCCGACCTGCTGCCAGTGGGCAAGGCCTATTTCGGCTTTACCGACGAGGAACTGAAGTGGCTCGATCGCCATGTGCGGCAGCACACGGTCAACCGCTTTGGCCCGGTGCGCGAGGTTGATCGCCAGCTGGTGCTGGAGGTGGCATTCGATTCGGTGCACGCCAGCAAGCGGCACAAATCGGGCCTGGCCATGCGTTTCCCGCGCATCCACCGCATCCGCAGCGACAAGCCCGCGCACGAGGCCGACCGGCTGGACACCTTGCGGGCGATGGTGGCGGATTGATGTCGGTCAAGGTGGCTGGGGGCAGGGGCGGTTAGGGGCAAGCATCCCCTCCCTTGCGCGAAAGGCCTGCCATGGCAGCGACTGCCGAATCCGTTGAGACGCCATTTGCCCGCATCGGTGGCCATGCCACGCTGCGCGCGATCACCGACCGGTTCTATGACCTCATGGAAAGCGATCCGGCCTATGCCGCGCTGCGGGCGATGCATGCGGCAGACCTGGCACCGATGCGCGCATCGCTGCCCAGCTTCCTGGCGGGATGGTGCGGCGGCCCGCGTGACTGGTGGGAAACCAATCCCGGCAAGTGCATGATGTCGATGCACAAGCCGTTTCCCATCGACGCCACAACCGCCGGTCAGTGGGCCCAGGCGATGCGCCGCGCGATTGCCGAGGTGGCGCCGGCCGATGCCGAGGTGGCGCAAGCCATGGGCGATGTGCTGGAACGCATGGCGCTGGGCATGGCGCGCGGATAAATCGAGCCCATACGAAGCCACGAAGGCACGAAGAGAGCGGGTCTGTGCTTCTTCGTGCCTTCGTGGCTTCGTGTGAAAACAAAAAACGCTGCCGCGCCTCAGTCGCCGGCCACGCTCATGCCGTCGATGCGCAGGGTGGGCACGTCGATTCCGCGTTGGATCTTGAGATCGCTGGCAGGGATCATCGCGGCAAACATGGCCAACAGGTTGCCGGCTACGGTAAACTCCGCAATCGGGCCGACGATTTCGCCGTTGACGATGCGAAAGCCGGCGGCGCCGCGACTGTAATCGCCGGTCACGCCGTTGACGCCGCTGCCGATCAGTTCGGTGACATAGACGCCATCGGCAATATCGGCGATCAGTTGCGCGCGGGTGAGCGTGCCCGGCTCGATCACCACGTTGCCGGCGGTGACATGCGGCGCGCCCGATCCCCCGCGTGAGGCATGGCCGGTGGGCATGGCGCCCAGCTGGCGCGCGGCGGCACTGTCCATCAGCCAGCCGGTCAGGCGCCCGGCATCGACCAGCTTGCGCGGGGCGGTGGGCAGCCCTTCGCCATCGAACGGGCGCGAGCGCAGGCCACGGCGGCGCAGCGGATCGTCCGTGATGGTCACGCTGCTGTCAAAGATCTGGGCGCCGTCGTGGTCGAGCAGGAAGCTGGAACGGCGGGCGATCGACGAACCCGAGATGGCGCCGAGCAGATGGCCCACCAGCGAGCCACCCACCCGCGGATCGAACACCACCGGCATTGCGCCGCTTTTCACCCGGCCAGGGTTGAGCCGCGCCACGGCGCGTTCGCCCGCCTCGCGCCCGATCTGGCCGGGCGGGGGCAGATCGGTGGCAAAGCGGGTGCTGGCCCAGGCATAGTCGCGCTGCAACGCGCCGCCTTCGCCGGCGATCACGCTGGCCGAAACCGAATGGCTGCTCGCGGCATAGGCGCCGGCAAAGCCGTGGCTGGTGGCCAGTGCCACCACGCCGCGCCCGGTGCTGGCGCTGCCGCCCTCGCTGTTGGTCACGCCTTGGACAGCGCGCGCGGCGTCCTCGGCTTCCTCGGCAAGGCGGCGCAGCTCTTGCGGGGCGGGCTCGGCCGGATCATCGAGGTCGAGATCGGGGAAGGGGCCGCGCGCCAGAAGATGTTCGTCGGCCAGGCCGGCAAAGCGATCGGCCGGTGCGGCGCGGGCCATGGCGACGGCGCGGCTGGCCAGTTCATCGAGCGCGGCATCGGCCAGGTCGGTCGACCCGATCGAGGCCGATGCGCCGCCAACGAACACGCGCAGGCCGATATGCTCGGATTCGGAGCGTTCCACGTCTTCCAGCGCGCCCAGGCGCACGCTCACGCTTTCCGCGCCGCTGGCGAGATAGACCGCATCGCCCGCCTCTGCGCCGGCGCGCCGGGCGCGTTCGATCAGGGCGTGGCAGCGTTCCTGGGCCTGGGTGGGGGTCAACATCGGGGGCGCACTCCAAACCTGAAACACCGGGGGCCAGCCACACCGGGCTGGCGTGCGCTGCTCCTAGCCGCTGGGACGCGCAGCGGCAATCAGGGGGGCAATCAGGCGGCCATCAGTGGGCGAACAGCGCGATCAGCCCTTCGATCAGCACGGTCACCAGCAGCGGCAGCCCGATCGATACCGCCCACACCGTCAGCCGCGCGCGGTTGAGCGCGGTGGCGAGGGCCGGCGGATCATCGGCCAGGCGGGCGGCGGTGGCGTCCCAGCGCTTTTCCATGCGGCGATAGAGCGGGATGATCGCACCGACCAGCACGACCAGCGCGATCATCGGCAGCAGCGTGTTGTCGGCCTCTTCCAAAGCGCGCATCGTCAGGAAGATCTGCAGCGCGGTATAGACCATCAGGCCATAGGCAACCGCATTGCTGACCCGCTTGTGCGCGCTTTCCAGCCGGGCGGCGCGATCGGCCACGCTTGGCTCCATGGCCATGAATGGCCTGTTCGCTGTCATGATCACCTCTCCCCCGGCATAACGCCGCCAGCATAACACCATGGCCGTGCGCGTGGTGCAAGCGTGTCCACGCGGCCGTGCCATGCACCAATCGCGCCAATCCTGCCGCGTTGGGGTTTGCCGTGGCGCCGGTCCGGGCTATGAGCAGGGAATGACTGGCTCTTCCTCCGCGCTCGCGTCTGAACCCGCCACCGGTGCCGCCGTGCCGATTCCCCAAGGGGGATTGGAAGTGGTGTCCATCGCCAAGTCTTACGACAAGCGGGCAGTGCTGACCGATATCTCGCTGTCGGTGGGCAAGGGGGAAGTGCTGGGCCTGCTTGGCCCCAACGGCGCGGGCAAGACCACCTGCTTCTATTCGATCATGGGCCTGGTGCGGCCGGATTCGGGCCGCATCCTGCTCGATGGCGTGGATATCACCAAGCTGCCGATGTATCGCCGCTCGGTCTTGGGGCTGGGCTACCTGCCGCAGGAAACCTCGATCTTTCGCGGCATGACGGTGGAACAGAACATCGCCACGGTGCTGGAACTGGTGGAGCCCGACAAGGCCACGCGCGCGGCCGAACTGGATCGGCTGCTCGACGAATTCGGCCTCACCCGCTTGCGCGCCAGCCCGGCCATGGCGCTTTCGGGTGGGGAGCGGCGGCGCTGCGAAATCGCCCGCGCGCTGGCCGCGCGCCCGTCGATCGTCCTGCTCGACGAACCGTTCGCCGGGATCGATCCGCTGTCGATCAGCGACATCCGCGATCTGGTCAAGGATCTCAAGAAGCGCGGCATCGGTGTGCTGATCACCGACCACAACGTGCGCGAAACGCTCGATATCGTCGATCGCGCCTGCATCATCTATGGCGGCCAGGTGCTGTTTGCCGGCAGCCCCGAGGCGCTGGTGGCCGATCCCAACGTGCGGCGGCTCTATCTGGGCGAGGGCTTTACGTTGTGAAGCCGCACGGCTTTCGCATTCTGTTTACCATGGGCGGCTGATACCCGCCGCCATGGCTCTTGGTCCACGCCTCGATATCCGCCAGTCGCAATCGCTGGTGATGACGCCGCAGCTGCAGCAAGCGATCAAGCTGCTGGCGCTGTCCAACCTTGAGGTGGAAACCTTCATTGGCGAGGCGCTGGACGCCAACCCCCTGCTGGAAATGGGCGAGGCGGGGCCGGGCCTTGCGGGCGAAGACGCCCCGGCCGAAGACCTGCGGCGCACCCATCTCGAATCAAGCCCGGTGGACCAGCTGGTGGGCGAGGGCCGCGCCGCCGAGGATCGCCCGCTCGATATCGATTCGTCTGCGCTCGATCTTGATCGCGATACCGGCGATGGCGCCATGGCGCTGGCCGATCTGGCCAGTAGTGGGTTGCGCGAAGGGACGATCGGCGCCGACGGTGGCGGCAGCAGCGGCGGCGAAGGGCCGGATATCGATGAGCGCGGCGCGAGTGCTGCCTCGCTGGCCGAGCATCTTCATGGCCAGATCGGCGGCACGACATCCGATGCCCAACTGCTGTTCGTGGGGCGCTGGCTGATCGATCAGCTGGACGAGACCGGCTACTTGCGCATGGCTCTGCCCGAGGTGGCCGAGGCGCTGGGCCTGCCGCTGAGCCGGGTGGAAGCGGCGCTGGCGCTGGTGCAGATGCTCGATCCCACCGGCGTGGGCGCGCGCACGCTGGGCGAATGCCTGGCGCTCCAGGCGCGCGAGGCCGATCGCTATGACCCGCTGATGGCGCGGCTGCTCGACAATCTCGATCTGCTGGGCCGCGGCGAACTGGCCCGGCTGCGCCGCCTGTGCGGCGTGGACGAGGAAGACTTTGCCGACATGCTGGCCGAATTGCGCGGTTATGATCCCAAGCCAGGCCTGCGCATCGGCAGTGGCCCGGCCGAGGCGATCAGCCCGGATATCCTGGTGCAGCCAGCGCGGGGCGAGGGCGATCCGGCCGACGATGCCGGAGCGGAGGTGCCCGGCTGGGCGATCAGCCTGAACCCTGCCACGCTGCCGCGCGTGCTGGTCAACCGCAGCTATTACGTGGAAATGCGCCGCTCTTGCGTGGACAAGACGGCGCGGGCCTGGCTGGGCGAGCGGCTGGCCGATGCCAACTGGCTGGTCAAGGCGCTGGACCAGCGGCAGAAAACCATTCTCAAGGTGGCGGCCGAGATCGTGAAGCAGCAGGAAGGCTTCTTTCGTCACGGCGTGTCGCACCTGCGCCCGATGACGCTGCGCACCGTGGCCGAGGCGGTCAAGATGCACGAGAGCACGATCAGCCGCGTAACCTCGAACAAGTATCTGCACTGCCTGCGCGGCACGTTCGAACTGAAGTATTTCTTCACCTCGGGTGTGGCCGGCACCGATGGCGAGGGGGTTTCGGCCGAGGCGGTGAAAGCGGCGATCCGGCAGTTGATCGATGGCGAGGATCCCAAGGCGATCCTGTCGGACGATGCGCTGGTCGATCTGCTCAAGGCGCGCGGCTTTGACCTGGCGCGGCGCACGGTGGCCAAGTACCGCGAGGCGATCGGCCTGGGTAGCTCGGTCCAGCGGCGCCGGCAAAAGGCGCTGGCCGGGGTGCGTTGACCGCACCGGGCGGCGCGGGATAATGCGGCGCCGCACGGGTGCCGGGCCAAATCGGGCCGCCCTGGTGCGGCATGAGGGAAGATGTGATGAACGAAGCCGACCACAGTTCTGCCGCTGGCGGGCCTAAGCCCCCGGTATGGCGCGGTGTGGCGGTGGGCGTGCTGACGGTGGCGGCGATCATCGGCGGCGGCATCGGCATCTATCGCCTGGAGCGTCCGGCCGAACTGGCCGAGGCCGCCGGCCAGCCCGAGCGGCCGGAAGTGACCCCGGTGGTGCTAGACAGTGCAGTGCCCGCGCCGCTGCCCGATGCCAGTGCGCCTGCGGCCGACGCCTCGAACGCGGCGCCCGATGCCGAGCCGAGCCCGGAACCTTCGCCCGTGGTCGATGATACGATCACGCGGATGGAACAGCGCCTGAAGGACGAGCCCGAAGACGTGCAGGGCTGGCGCATGCTGGGCTGGGCCTATTTCCAGAACGCCCGCTACAAGGACGCGGCGCGTGCGCTGCGCAAGGCCACGGCGCTCGATCCTGATCATGCCGAAAGCTTTTCGTTCCTGGGCGAGGCGCTGGTCATGGCCTCGCGCCGCGAAGGGCAGATGCCGCGCGGGGCGCGAATCGCCTTTGACAAGGCCTTGGCGATCGATCCCAAGAATGCCCGGGCGCGCTATTTCAAGGCGCTGTCGCTCGATCTGGCCGGCAAGCACCGCCGTGCCCTGCGCGCCTGGTTTGCGCAGCTGAGCGAAACGCCGCCCGACGCGCCCTATGCCAGCGATATCCGCAGCGTGATCCGCAGCGTGGGCAAGCGCCACCACATCGAGGTGGAAAAGCGGCTGGCGATTGCCGATGCCCAGGCCCGCCTGCCCAAGGTGGACAAGGACAAGACCAAGGAAAAGGGCAAGGGCAAGGGCAAGGGCAAGGGCAAGGATAGGGACGGGGGCAAGGATGCCGATCGCCGCAAGGGCGCGCTGCCTGGGCCGGCCCACGCCGAGCTGAAAACCGCATCGGGCGCGCAGACCGGCGCCGTGGACAGCAGCGCGCGCGATGCCATGGCGCGCGGCATGGTCGACGGGCTGGAAGCGCGGCTGGCGCGCAACCCCGGCAATGTCGATGGCTGGATCCTGTTGATTCGCAGCCGTGTGCAGCAGGACCGGCGCGATGACGCAGCCAAGGCGCTGGCCAAGGGGCTGGCGGCGTTCAAGACCCAGCCAGCCAATGCGCAAAAGCTGCGCGATGCCGCCGCGCGCCTGGGCATTGCCGCCGATTGAGCGCTTTCGCGCGGCAAATCGTCGCCTGCCATTGCTGTTCTTCCCGATGGCGCATGGAAAGGCACGTTAACCGTGTGGGCTTACGATTGGTCTTCGCAAGCCTTGCCGTTGTCGCTTTGGGGGAAGCGGCGCGGTAAGGATTTGCGGGAATGCGACGAGGGCGGGGTTTGCAGCGATGATTGCTGGCAAATGGCTGCCGACACCGGACCTGTGCTTACGTTAAATTAACCTTTCATGTTCATAGGTCATATGGTTAATGATGGGCATGCGCCTCAGTAGGGGGCTGTGCCGGGGAATGGCAAGAAGGGGCTGATCCATGCGCGTGCTGCTGATCGAGGACGAGCCGGCAACGGCCAAGGCAATCGAATTGATGCTGACGGCCGAAGGGTTCAACGTCTACTCCACCGACCTGGGGGAGGAAGGCCTCGATCTCGGCAAGCTGTATGATTACGACATCATCCTGCTCGACCTGAACCTGCCCGACATGCACGGGTATGACGTGTTGAAAAAGCTGCGCGTCGCCAAGGTGCAGACGCCGGTGCTGATCCTTTCAGGCATTTCCGAAATGGATTCCAAGGTCCGCTCGTTCGGCTTCGGTGCCGATGACTATGTGACCAAGCCGTTCCATCGCGAAGAGCTGATCGCCCGCATCCACGCCGTGGTGCGCCGGTCCAAAGGCCATTCACAATCGGTCATCCGCACCGGCAAGCTTTCGGTCAATCTCGACGCCAAGACCGTGGAAGTGGACGCCGCGCGCGTGCATCTGACCGGCAAGGAATACGCGATGCTGGAACTGCTTTCGCTGCGCAAGGGCACCACGCTGACCAAGGAAATGTTCCTCAACCATCTCTATGGCGGGATGGACGAGCCGGAACTCAAGATCATCGACGTGTTCATCTGCAAGCTGCGCAAGAAGCTGGCCCATGCCTGCGGCGGCGAGAACTACATCGAAACCGTGTGGGGCCGCGGCTATGTGCTGCGCGACCCGGACGACATGACGGCCATCGAAGCGGCCTGATCCTCTTTTCCTGCGCACAATCCCGAAGCGGCCCGTTCCCACGACGGGCCGTTTTCGTTTGGTGTTTCACGTGTAACATTGGATTGTGCGTGCGAGAGCGGCGTGGGTGGGTCAGATCAGCAAGCGGGACCCCGGATCAAGTCCGGGGTGACGTTGAACATCTAGATCACTTATAATTCTCGTCACCCCGGACTTGATCCGGGGTCCAGCTGTCCTGCTTGCGCAAAACCCGAGAGCACCCGCGAGTCTGCGATTTCTGACATGCGCACTCTACCGCGATCTTTGGGTTTGACCGAATTTGATTCGCGCGGAGGCGCAGAGAAAATTGAATCTCTGCGCCTCCGCGCCTCTGCGCGAAATACTCTCCTTCTGAAATTCTGAGAATCTGCGATCAGTCCGCGGTCAAACGCCTAACGGAACTTCTCCAGCAGCAAATACCAGCGCATGCCCAGCATCAGCAGCGGGTTGCCCAGCCAGTCGCCCAGCGGCACGCGCACCGGCTTGAGCGCGGCGAAAATGTCGAAGCGTTCCAGGGTGCCGGCGATCGCCTCGGCCATGACTTCGGCCACGACGTGGCTGGTGGCGACGCCGTGGCCGGAATAGCCTTGGGCATACCACACGTTGCTGGCCAGCTTGCCCAGCTGCGGCGCGCGGTTGATGACGATGCCCATGGCGCAGGACCAGGCATGCTCGATCTTCACGCCCTTGAGCCGCGGAAACGTTGCTTCGATCGCCGGGCGCAATTCATCGACGAAAGAGCGTGATTCGCGGCCCGAATAGTTGGCGCCGCCGCCAAACAGCAGGCGTCCATCGGCGGTGAGGCGATAGTAATCGAGCACGAAGCGGCAATCATAGACCGCCAGATCGTGCGGGTTGATCGCGGCGGCGGCATCGCCCAGCGGTTCGGTGGTGACGATGCCGCCCACCGCTGGAAAGATCAGCCCGCCCAGCGCCTTGCGCTCCAGCTTGTGATAGACATCGCCAGCGATCATCACCTGCGCGGCGCTGATGCTGCCTTGCGCGGTGACCACGCGGGGGCGCGGCCCGTGGACGATGTCGACAACCGGCGAGCCCTCGAACAGGCGCACGCCGAGCTGGGCGGCGGCCTTGGCCTCGCCCAGGCACAGCTTGAGCGGATGCAGGTGCATGTTGCGGCTGTTGAGCAGGCCGCCGCAATAGCGCGGGCTTTCGAGGTGGTCTCGCATGCCGGCCGCATCGAGCAGCACGACATCATCGCCCATGCCGCGCGCGCAGGCCTGGGCAAAGGTTTCTTCCAACTCGGCCATGTGGGCGGGCTTCATCGCGGCGTGGATGTGGCCGTGCTTGAGGTCACACGCGATGCCGTAGCGGGCGACGCGCGCCGCGATCACGTCTTGCCCGTGCCAGCGGAGCCACCACAGGAAATCGTCAAGTTCTGCGCCCAGGCGGCGTTTCCACTGCTTGCGCAGTTCGCCTTCGCCCGAAAGGCTGCCGGTTACCTGGCCGCCGTTGCGCCCGCTTTGGCCCCAGCCGATGCGGTTGGCTTCGACCAGGATCACCGACAGCCCGCGTTCGGCCAGTTCCAAGGCGGTGTTGACGCCGGTAAAGCCGCCACCGATCACCACGACATCGGCACTGTGATCACCTTGTAGCACCGGCCAGGCAGTATCGTCGCCCAGGCTGGCGGAATAGTAAGTGTGGGGGCGATCGATCAGCGGTGCGGTGGCCATGGCCGATCATTGCCAAGATCGATCACAGATCAAGCGAAACCGTGCGGTATGTGCGCCGGGCATTGACCGCAACGCGCGCCCCTGCCATCGGCTGCGCCCCATGACGGCACACAAATCCGGCGATCCGACCACGCTCAACCGCCTCTACGGCCGCGCCAAGGGCAAGCCCCTGCGCCAGGGCCAGCAGGCCCTGGTCGATACCCTGCTGCCCCGCATCGCGGTGCCGGCGCAAGGCCCGGTCACGGCCCAGGCGCTGTTCGGGCACGATTGCCCGCTGCATTTCGAGATCGGCTTTGGCGGCGGCGAGCACATGGCCTATCGCGCCGACCTGCTGCCCGACCACGGCTTTATCGGCGCCGAGCCGTTCCTGAACGGTGTGGCGCAGGCGCTGACCCATGTGGATGGCGACAATGGCGCCCATCCGCCGCTGGGCAATGTGCGCATCCACCACGGCGATGCGCTGGAAGTGCTGGAACGCGTGCCCGATGGCACGCTGTCGTTCCTCTA
This sequence comes from Novosphingobium sp. 1529, assembly GCF_040544855.1. Taxonomy (NCBI): domain Bacteria; kingdom Pseudomonadati; phylum Pseudomonadota; class Alphaproteobacteria; order Sphingomonadales; family Sphingomonadaceae; genus Novosphingobium; species Novosphingobium sp. 1529. Next base: position 80,843 of record NZ_JBEPKW010000001.1, on the reverse strand, counting down.
TCTGCTGCATCCCGATCCCTGGCCCAAGGCGCGCCACGCCAAGCGGCGCATGATGAACGATGGCCCGGTCGATCTGTTCGCGCGCAAGCTCAAGCCGGGCGGCGAATTCCGCTTTGGCACCGACCATCCGATCTATCTGCGCCACGCGCTGATGGTGATGCGCCGCCACACCGACCAGTTCCGCTGGCAGGCGCAAACCGCGCAGGATTTCCAGCAGCGCCCCAGCGGCTGGCCCGAAACCCGCTATGCCGCCAAGGCCCGCGCCCAAGGCCATGAAATCTGGTATTTCCGGTACACCCGCAGCTGAACCAGAGCGCTGCGGGCTGTGGTGCAGTTTGCCATAACCGGCGGGCGGGGCCCGTGCGCATGGGCTGATTAATGGCGCGCTAACTATCGAGGCGTAGCGTTTGCCCTATCGGCGGGACAGGTGCGAACGGCACGGACCGCCGCATCGGAGCGCGCCATGTCTCACCACCAGACTGCCACCCAGCTGCTGAACGAACTGCGCGAATTTGCCAGTTTTCCGGCGGCGACCCAGCGCTATATCCGGCGCAGCCTGGATATCGGGCTGGGCCGGCGCGATGCTTTCCAGATCTGGGCGCGCACGGCGGCCGAGACCGCGGCGATCCGCACGCAATACGTGGTCTATCAGGATCTCAAGCTGCTGCGCACGATGCTGCCCGAAGGCCCAGCGGCGGAAGGTATCGAGCGGTTCATGGGGGCGCTGATCCGCCTGAGCGCATTCGATCTGGGCCAGGACCGGCTCGACGGGTTTTCCGCCTATCGCTTTCTTTATGAGCGCCTGCTGGGCGCAGAGGTGCGGCCCTGGCTGCCGGCGGCGTTTTGCGGCGCGGCTGCCCTGCCGCAAATCCGCCCGTTGCGGCGCAAGGACCTGCTGCAATCGATCAGCGAGGCAGCGGCCACGGCACCGGGTTGGTCCACCCGCGCGCCGACGTTCTATCCCGATTTCGTGCCGCTGGAAGAAGCGGCCTGAGCCACGGCCCGCGCGCGCTGCGCACTGGTGGCGGCGGTGCCGGCCGAGGCGAGCACGATCAGGCCGATCGCCAGCCATTGATCGGGGGTGAGCCGTTCGCCCAGCAAGGCCCAGCCGGTGAGCGCGGCAACCGCCGGCGCAGCGCTGAGCAGCATGCCGAAGACACCTGCGGGCAGGCGGCGCATCGCCTCTATCTCAAGCCCATAGGGCAGCGCGCTGGACAGTATGGCGATGGCCAGGCTCGTGGCCAGGGCGTGGGGCATGAGCAGCGCCGGGCTGCCGCTCACCAGCGCCAATATCGGCACGACGACCACGGCGGCCACGGCCATGCCCCACGCCACCGCATCGGTGCCCAGTGCCGCCGCCACGTGCCGCCCTGTGACGATATAGCTGGCCCAGCACACCGCCGCGCCGCCCGCCAACAGCAGCCCGCGCGGGTCCAGCGTCTGGCCAGGATGCCAGGGCAGCAACAGCGCCAGGCCAGCTACCGCGCAGGCCAGCCACAGGAAATCATGCGGGCGGCGCGAGGCAGCCAGCACGATGGCGAGCGGCCCCATGACCTCTACCCCCACGGCAATGCCGATCGGGATGTGCGAAAACGCCTGGTAGATCAGGAGGTTCATGATCCCCAGGATCGCGCCATAGGCCGCCAGGCCCGGCCACAGCGCGCGCGGCACCGGGCGCCGCCAGGGCCGCCGCCAGGCCAGCAGCACCAGCGCCGCCAGCGCCACGCGCAGCAGCGTGGCGCCGCCCGCGCCGACCAGGGGAAACAGCTGCTTGGCAAAACCGGCGCCAAGGTTGCCCGAAACCTGCGCGGCCAGCGTGGCACAGGCGCCGGCCAGCGTGGCACGGGAAGTGGTGCGAGACATCGGCTTCCCTTAGCGCCTGCGCGCCGGTCTGCCAGCCTTATCCCTTGTACAGCGCGTCCATCCGCGCGCCATAGCGTTCGCGAATCTTGTGGCGGCGGATCTTGAGCGAGGGGGTGAGTTCCTCGTTGGCGATGGCAAAGGGTTCGTCGGCCAGGGTGAACTGGCGCACCTTTTCGATCACGGACAGATCACGGTTCACCCGGTCCACCGCCTCGCGCATCGCGCTGCGGAAGGCGGGCAGATCGGCCAGCCGCGCCAGATCGTGGGGGGCGTCGTTTTCCACCGACCACTGCATCGCCCATTCGGCATCGGGCACGATCAGGCCAACCACGTAGGGGCGCTTGTCGCCCGATACCATGGCCTGGGCGATTTCGGGCTGCAGGGTGAGCATGCCCTCGATCTTTTGCGGAGAGACATTGTCGCCCTTGTCGTTGACGATCATGTCCTTCTTGCGATCGGTGATCTTGATGCGGCCCTGGCCATCGATGTGGCCGATATCGCCGGTGTGCAGCCAGCCATCCTGGATGGCGCGGGCGGTTTCGGCATCGTTGTGCCAATAGCCGTGCATCACCAGTTCGCCGCGCACCAGGATTTCACCGTCGGGCGCGATGGCCACTTCCACGCCAGCGAGCGGCGGGCCGACGGTATCCATGCGAATGCCGGCGGCCGGGCGGTTGCACGCGATCACCGGGCCAGCCTCGGTCTGGCCATAGCCTTGCAGCATGGTCAGCCCCATGGCCTCGAAGAACAGCCCGACTTCGGGGTTGAGCGGCGCGCCGCCCGAAACCAGCGCCTTGATCCGCCCGCCAAAGCGCGCCCGCACCTTGGGGCGCAAGGTGCGTTCGATCAGCAGGTTGAGCGGCCGATCGATCAGCCGCAGATGCCCGGTCTCTTCCTGGTGGGCAGCGATCGCCAGGGCGCGGTCCATCAGCCATGTCGCCACACGCCCCTGCTTTTCGATCTGCTTGATGATCCGGGCACGCAGCACTTCGAACAGGCGCGGCACCACCACCATGATCGTGGGGCGCACTTCCTCGATGTTGCTTGCGAGCTTTTCCAGGCTTTCGGCATAGGCAATGCGCGCGCCCACGCCGATCGGCAGCCATTGCCCGCCGGTGTGTTCATAGGCGTGGCTCAGGGGCAGGAACGAGAGGAACTGGTCATCGCCCAGGTGGAAATCCTCGGCCAGGACTTGGGCTGCGCCGGCCACGTTGGCGAGGATCGCACCATGGTGCTGGCGCACCCCGCGCGGGGCGCCGCCGGTTCCGCTGGTGTAGATGATGCAGGCCAGATCCTCGCGCCGGATCGCGGCAATCCGCTGGCTCACGGCCGCGCGGGCGGCGGCGGCATCGCCCTGCAGCAGGGTTTCCCAATCATGGAAATGCAGCGTGCCGGCCTGCTGCTGGCGCAGCGGTTCGATCCCGATGACGTGTTCGGCGCAAGGCGCGTTGAGCGCGGCGGCAAGCAGCGGCTGGGCCAGCTTGGCATTCGATACGATGATCGCGCGCGCCCCGGAATTTTCCAGGATATGGAGGTGATCGCGCGCGGTATTGGTGGTGTAGGTGGGCACGGTGACCAGCCCGGCGGCCATGATCGCGATATCGGCAATGCACCATTCGGGGCGGTTTTCCGACACCAGCATGACCCGGTCACCGGGATTGAGGCCGAGGGCGCGCAGGGCCTGCGCCAGAAGGCAGACCTGATCGGCCACGCTGCGCCACGATTGCGCCACCCAGGTGCCCTGGCGTTTGGCCGAAAGGAACGGCGCATCGCCATGCTGCGCCGCGCGGGCCAGAAACAGGCTGACCAGGTTCGGCATTTCAGCCAGCTGTGCCACTTGCACGGCAGCTTGGTTTTCACCCACGGACACGCACACTCTCCCTGCTGGCCCGTATTCGGACCAGTTCCCAAAACGGATAGCTAGGCCGCGCGTTCCGTTACGGCAAGCGGGGTTTGCGGGCAGTCACCCGGCTGCCATGGGGCAGCTGGATGACCGCGGACTCACTGGGCGATGGCGGCGCCTTCGCTGCGCGGATCGGCCGCGCCCTGCCAGCGATCGCCCACGCGTTCGATCGCATTGGCCTTGAGCGGCATCTTGCATGCCTGGGTCTGGGCATGGCCCATCGCCACCAGCGTGGGGATCATCGCCTCAAGCCGGGTGCCCTGTTCGACGCAGACGCGGTCACCAGGCGCAAACAGCACGGGCAGGGCCAGCGCCTGCTGCGCGGTAAGGTGCCAATCGAGCACGCCGATCAGCGCGCGGATCACCTGGGCGGGGATCGTGGCGCCGCCTGCGGCCCCCACCACCAGGCGGATCTGGCCGTCAGGGTCGAACACCACGGTGGGCGACATCGAGCTGCGCGGCCGCTTGCCGCCTTCCACCCGGTTGGCGGTAGGCTGGCCATCGCGCAGCGGATCGAGGTTGAAATCGGTCAGTTCATTGTTGAGGAAATAGCCACCGGCCATCAGCCCCGAACCAAACGCGCTTTCCACCGTGGAGGTATAGCTGGCGGCATTGCCCCAGCGATCGACGGTAACGAAATGCGATGTGCCAAATTCGGGCTGCGGCCGTGCCGGGGCAAGTCGCGCGGTGACGCCGGCCGGAATCCCGGCGGCAACGTGGGGCAGTGCGGTCTGCGCCGAAATCAGCTGCGATCGCTGTGCCAGATAGGCCGGATCGACCAGGCCGGGCACCGGCACTTTGACGAAATCGGGATCGGCCAGGTACTGATCACGATCGGCATAGGCGAGGCGCTCGCTTTCCGCCAGCAGGTGCCAGGCCACCGGATTGTCCGGCCCCAGCGCGGAAAGATCGAAGCGTTCGAGCTGGCCCAGCGTGGCCAGCACCGTGGTGGCGCCCGACGAGGGCGGCCCCATCGAACAGATGCGATACTGGCGATAGCGGCCGCAGATCGCCGGGCGCGCCACGGCCTTGAACGCGGCCAGGTCTGCCGTGGTCATTGGCGCCGGGTTGACCGGGGCGGTGCCCACCTTGGTGGCGATGGCCTGGGCATTGGCGCCGGAATAGAACCAGTCGGCGCCATGGAGTGCCACCGCTTCCAGCGTATCGGCCAGCGCCGGGTTGCGCACGATCGTGCCCACCGGCAGCGGCTGGCCATCGGCGCCATAGAACAGCGCCTTTCCGGCCGGATCGAGGCCGGCGATATCGGGATTGTCGGCCAGGGCATGATAGAGGCGCGGGGTAATGGCAAAGCCATCGCGCGCGAGGCGGATCGCCGGGGCAAACAGCATGTGCCAGGCGAGCTTGCCATGTTCGGCATGGGCCAGCGCGGCCAGGCGCAGCGAGCCAGGCACACCCACGCTGCGCCCGCCGGGGCGCGCCTGGGGAAAGGCCATGGCCTGGCCATTCTTGAAGAACCACTGCGGCGTGGCGGCGGCAGGTGCCTTTTCCCGCCCGTCGACCGTATCGACCTGGCCGGCGGCATCGGCCATGATCAGGAAACCACCACCGCCGATGCCGGAACTTTGCGGTTCCACCACGGTCAGCGCGAGCATGGTGGCGAGCGCGGCATCGGTGGCCGAGCCGCCCTGGCGCAGCATCTGCGCCCCGGCATCGGCCGCGCGCGGATCGGCCGCAGAAACCAGACCCTGGCGGCCGACATCGGCCCCATCGGTGCGGCCCGGGGTGAGGGCGAGCGCGGGGGCCGGCGTGGTTGCCGTACCCGGTGTGGCGCCGGGCATGGTCTGGCAGGCGGCCAGGGCCAGCGTGGAAATAACCGCGAGGGAAGCGGTGGCAAGCGGGGAGAGGCTGCGCAAGGTCATGGCAGCAATGGCTATTGCGTCCCGACCGCCTCTGCAATGCTTGTCATGCCTTCGGCACGCACGCGGCGGGCGAGGCCGGTGATGATGTGCTGCGCCAGCCGGGGGCCATGATAGACCATGCCGCTGTAGATCTGGATCAGGCTGGCCCCGGCGCGGATGCGTTGCCAGGCATCTTCGGCACTGGCGATGCCGCCCACACCGATCAGCGGGATAGCCCCGCCAGTGGCGCTGCGGAACGCACGCAGCATTTCCAGCGCCAGCGGCGCGAGCGGCTTGCCGGATAGGCCGCCGGTTTCGCCGGCATGGGCCGAACGCAGGCTGGCCGGGCGAGTGATCGTGGTGTTGCTCACGATCAGGGCATCAAGCCGCTTGTCCATGGCGATGCGGCAGATCGCATCGATATCGGACCGTTGCAGATCCGGCGCCAGCTTGAGGAAGATCGGCGTCTTGTGCGGCGCGCGGGCGGCGATCACCGCATCGAGCAGATCGCCCAGCGCGCTTTCATCCTGTAACGCGCGCAGGCCCGGCGTATTGGGCGAGCTGATATTGACCGTGAGATAGGTGGCCAGTGGCGCCATGATCCGCGTCATTTCCGCGTAATCGGCCACGCGATCGACCGAATCCTTGTTGGCGCCGATATTGGCGCCCAGGATGCCGGGCTTGCCCAGGCGCTGGGTCAGGCGCCGGCTGACCACTTCGGCGCCGTGGTTGTTGAAGCCCATGCGGTTGATCACCGCTTCGTCCTCGACCAGGCGGAACAGGCGCGGGCGCGGGTTGCCGGCCTGGGGCCGCGGGGTGACCGTGCCGATTTCGACAAAGCCGAAATCCAGCCCGAACAGCGCGTCGGCCACTTCTGCGTTCTTGTCGAACCCTGGGGCCAGGCCGACCGGATTGGGGAACACGATCCCTGCCACGCGCTGCGCCAGCGCAGGCTCCGGCGCGGCGCGGCCGCCGGCCGGCGCCATGGCCAGCGCGCGCAGCGTCAGCGTGTGTGCGGTTTCTGCCGGCAAACGAAAAAGCAAAGGACGTGCAAGACGATAGAGCATTAACGGGCCATGCGTTGGGTGCGGTCGGGGAAGGGCTTCCTATTGCGGGCCGCGCGCGCGCCGCCAAGCCGCAAAACACGCTTGGCATGGTTTAGTGTCGTGAGGTGGGGCGAAAACTTTTCCGCTGTGGCGCGGATGCCACCGATTTTGTCGAATCCATACAATCAGGGAATCGACCTATCGCTTAGGTCCGCTTTGCGACCCGAAGGGCTCGGTGCAGTGATGTATCGGGTTCTCCACTTTACGGCGGCTTGGCCCTTGGCCCAGCCGCCGTTTTTTCATCCATTATCGAAGTATCGCTTTGTATTGCTTGACATGACAGTGGCTTGGATGGTCGCTGGCAGCCATGGGGCAATACGAAAGATCACAGTATCGGCAGCCGTTCCGGGTGCAGCGATGAACCATGCCACGGCGCCGCGGCACCCTTCGGGTATCGGCCTGCGTTCCTGGGGACGCACCGACACTGGCGGGGATAGCCTGACCCTTGATCACTGGCCCGCGCCGCCTGCCTTGGCGCCTTATATCGGCAGCTTTTTCCAGATATGCGGCGCCGATCCGCTGCAGGAAGACTTGCTGCCGGCCGGCCCAGCCATGCTGGCGATATTCCTGCGCGGGGAAGGGCTGCTGCGGCTGCCCGGCGGCCTGGCCGATGCGAGCGCGCCGGCCAGCGTTATCACGCCGCTGCGGGCCGCGGCGCGGATCGAGATTGCCGGGCCCTGGCACGTGTTCGGCGCGCTGCTGTCGCCGCTGGGCTGGGCGGCGCTGACTGGCGGCCTTTCCGCCTCGGAGCACGGCAACCGGCTGCGCGATGCGGGCGAACTGCTGGGCGGCGGGGTGCGCCGCCTGGCCGCAGACCTGTCCCAGGGGCACGGCGTTCGGCCCTTTACCCTGGCCGAACTGGTGGCACGCAGCGTGCCGGTACTGCAGGCGCGGCTGCATGCCCTGTCTGACGCGCACGTGCGCCTGGTGGATGAGGTGCAGGCCTGGCTGGCCCGCGCGATGTCACCGGTGGTGGACGATCTCTATCGCGATGCGTGCTATTCCCCGCGCCAGCTGCAGCGCCTGGTCGATCGCTATTTCGGCTTGCCACCCAAGCAGCTGGCGCGGCAGCATCGCGCCCTGCGCGCCGCCGCGCTGCTGGCCGATCCCGCCACCACGCCGCAGCAGGCCGCCAGCGTGGCCGATCATTTCTATGACCAGTCGCACCTGATCCGCGAAGTGCGCCTGGTGACCGGGCGTACCCCGGCCCGGCTGATCGAGCAGCGCCTGCCGCTGCTGGATGCCATGCTGGGCCTGCATGCGCCGGCGGTGCGGCGGATCGGTGCGCTGGCGGGCGCTGCACAACCCACTACGCCGCCGCCCGCCACCCCGGCGTGATCCGGGCCAATTGCGCTGGGCGGGATCAGCCGGCCAGCGTGTGCGCGCCGATATCGGCTACGGTGCGCGCGCCGGTCAGCGCCATGGTCACGCGCATGTCGCGCGCGATGAGATCGAGCAACTGGCCCACCCCCGCGCCGCCGCGCGCCGCCAGGGCATAGATGAACGCGCGGCCCAGCATCACTGCATCGGCGCCGCTGGCCAGCATGCGCACCACGTCGAGCCCGGTGCGCACGCCCGAATCCGCCAGGATGCGCAGATCGCCCTGCACCGCATCGGCAATGCGCGGCAGCGCCGCGACGGAAGACAGCGTGCCATCGAGCTGGCGCCCGCCATGGTTCGAGACGACCAGGCCATCGGCGCCAAACCGCACCGCATCGCGCGCGTCTTCCGGTTCGAGGATGCCTTTGACCACCATCGGCCCGTCCCAGAAGGCGCGGATCCATTCGAGATCCTTCCAGCCGATGCCGGGATCGAAATTGTTGCCGAGCCAGCCGATATAATCGCCCAGCGCCATGGGCTTGCCCATATAGGCCGAGACATTGCCGAGGTCGTGCGGCTTGCCGCGCAGGCCCACGTCCCAGGCCCAGGCGGGGTGGGTCATCGCCTGGATCATGCGCCGCAGCCCGGCGTAGGGGCCCGACATGCCCGAATGTGCATCGCGATAGCGCGAGCCGGGCAGCGGCATGTCGACCGTGAATACCAGGGTCTTGATGCCGGCGGCCTTGGCGCGTTCCAGCACGTTGCGCATGAAGCCGCGATCCTTGAGCACATAGAGCTGGAACCAGATCGGGCGCGGGCACTGGGCCTGTACTTCTTCGAGCGGGCAGACCGACACGGTGGAAAGCGTGAACGGCACGCCATGGGCAGCCGCGGCGCGCGCCGCCTGCACTTCACCGCGGCGGGCATACATGCCGGTCAATCCGACCGGCGCGAGCACGACCGGCAGGGCCATGTCCTCGCCAAACAGGGTGGTGGCAGTGGACAGCCCGCCCACGTTGCGCAGCACGTTCTGGCGGATGCTCAGCGCCTGGAGATCGGCCTCGTTCCGGCGCAGCGTGGTTTCCGCACCCGATCCGCCGTCGATATAATGAAACAGAAACGGCGGCAGGCGCCGCGCGGCCGCGCCACGGAAATCGGTGGGTGCGGAAATGATCATCTGCCTTGCTTCCTGCTGTGCCGTGTGCGGCGCGGCCGTTGCCGGCGGCCGTTCCTGGCGGCAGGCACTATCACGGCAGCGCCGCAATGGGGAGGGGGAGAACCTGCGGCGATGATCGATTGTGATTGCATGCAATCAAAAAGGGGCGCCGATGGCACCCCTTTCCGAAACCGCCCTTGCAGCCACGATCAAAGTTGAAAATCAGTGGCTTGCAGGTTGACGACACCATCCAGCCGGATCCAGAAATCCGACAGGCCATCGCCATTGGTATCACCCTGGACATAGGTGTTGCCGGCGGTCTGGATATAGCGCAACTCGCCCGCCACGTGATGGAATGCGCTGTTGCCGATCCAGGCAAAGGCATCATCGCCCACGGTATGGGTATTGGCATCCACCCCGATCAGCGAGATCAGGTCTTTCGAGCCGCGCGAGAAATCGGTGATGCGGTCGGCGGTGGAGGCCGTGTTGCCACCGAAATCGCCATCGCGGAAGATGAACTTGTCAGCCCCCGCGCCGCCGGTCAGCACATCGCGCCCGGCACCGCCGATGAGGCGATCGTTGCCCGCGCCGCCATCCAGCGTGTTGCGCCCGGCATTGCCGGTGATCACGTTGGCGCCGCTATTGCCGGTTACCACCAGGTTCTTGGTGCCGGTCAGCGTCACGTTGTCGACATCGGCGCCCATGGTGAAGCTGTGGTTGGAAGCCACGGTCACCACGTCGGCCAGGGCAAAGCCGATGCCGCCCAAGGCTTCATACTTGCTGGCATTGATGGTGATGCCGGTAGTGGCGTCAATCGCGGTGATGCCCGAACCGGCCAGCCCGGCCAGGGTATCAGCACTGAGCGCGGCGATCGCGGCGCCGGTGTCGACCAGCGTGATCGGGCCTGAGCCGATCAGCTGGATATTGCCGAGTTGCGCTGCCTGGGCCGCGGTGAGGCTGAAGCCGCCGCCCGAGACTTCCACGCTGTCGACCCCGTTTGCATCCATCGCTGCGAACACGGCCGGAGACAGCGTGGCAAGATCGGCGGCGCTGGCCGTGATCGTCACGTCGTCGGTAGCGGCAAGGTGCATCGTGCCCAGCGCGGTAAACTGGGCCAGCGACAGCACCAGTGCATCATCGCTGGCATCGATCGCGGTAATCCCCCGCCCGGCGAGCCAGGCCAGATCATAGGGCGAAAGGTTGGCGAGCGTCGCCCCGCTTTCGGCCAGGACCACGTCGCCGCCGGCAAAGGTGTAGTCGGCATAGCGATAGAGATCGGCCAGGCCGAGCGTGAGCGTGCCCTGGCTGATGGCGATGGCATCGATGCCATGCTGGCCCAGGATGGCGCGCGTTCCGGTGTCGAGGGCAAAGGCCTGCTGGGCAGTGAGATCGACCACGGCCAGGTCTTCACCCGCAACATACATGCCGCCCATGGCGCTCACTTGCGCAAGCGAGAGATGCACGCTGCCGTCAGTGGCATCGATCACGCCAACTCCGCGCGCGGCCAATGCGGCAAGGCCATCGGGCGAAAGCGCGGCGATATGCGCACCAGTATCAACCAGGCTGCGGCCATCATAGCCCGCCAGGACCATCGACCCGAGCGCATCGTATTGCGCCACCGACAGGGCCAGCGGGCCGTTGACCTGGATGACATCCACGCCTTGCGTCCCCAGGGCGATCAGTTCCTGCGCGTCGTGTGCCGCCAGGGCGCTGCCGCTGACCGTGAGGCGCACGGTGACATCGGGATCGATCGCCAGGCCGCCCTGCGCCAGATGGTGCAGCGTGGCCAGATCGACATAGAGCGGCTCGCCCAGCGTGCCCACCATATCGACCCCGGCGGCAACCAGCGCGGCGACATCGGCGTCATCCAGCGTGGCCAGGCTATCGCCGTTGAACCACAGCCTGACGGTGTCTGCGCCGGTCAATGCCACAGTGCCCAGTGCCAGGAATTGGCCATAGGACAAGGTGATCTGATCGTCGCTGGCATCAATCCGGGTGACCCCGCTATCGGCAAACGTGGCCAGCGTTTCTTCGCCCAGATTGGCGATCGCCGTGCTGCTGTCGCGCACCACGACCGCGTCGCCATGGGCAAAGCCGATGCCGTCCTGCACCAGGCGCGACCAGCCATCGACATCCACGATGATCGCGCCATCGGTGGCGTGGATCGTGGTGACGCCGCGCGCTGCCAGGTCATCGATCTGGCTGCGCGACAGGGCGGCCAGCGTTTCCGCGCTATCGGCCAGGGTCAGCACGTCGTCTGGTGCGATGCCCAGTGGGGCGATGGCGTGGAACTGCGCCAGCGACAGCGCCAGCACGTTGTCGGTGGCATCGATACGGTCAAACCCGGCATCGGCCAAGGCTGCCAGCGCTTGCGGCGAGAGTGCCGCCAACGCGCTGCCGCTATCGGTGATCGTGGCGGTGCTGGCGGGGTCTATCGTCATGCCCGCGATGGCCTGGGCCTGGCTGACCGTGACGGCAAAGCCATGGCCGGTGGCGGCGATGGCCGTAACGCCGGCGGCGCGCAGGGCGGCAATATCGCCCACCGACAGCGTGGCGAGATGCGCCCCGCTATCGACCAAGGTGGCGGGCAGATCTGCGGCAAAGACCATGCTGCCCAGCGCCAGGGCCTGTGCCACGGTCAACGCGGCACTCGCACCGGGCGTGCGCAGGATATCGATGCCCTGGCTGGCGAGGTCGTGCAGTTGCGTGGGTGTCAGGGCCGAAAGCTGTCCTGCCGCGATGGCCAGCGTGACGCTGTCGCCCTGGGTCAGGGTGGCTGTGCCCAGCGCATCGAACTGCGCCTTGCTCAGCACCAGGGCATCGTTGGTGGCATCGATCCGGTCCACCCCGGCGGCGGCCAGGCCAGCCAGCGCCGTGGCGGAGAGGTTGGCCAGTGCATCGCCGGTGTCGGCAAGGATCACTGTATCCCCATCAGCAAAGGTGACGCTGCCGAGGGCCAGAGCCTGCGCCACGCTCACCGTCAGCGGGCCATCGCTCGCGTGGACCTGGTCAACGCCGATGGCAGCGAGCCACGACAGGGTTTCGGGGCTGAGCGCGGCAAGTGCCGTGGCGCTGTCGGCCAGGGTCACCGGCTGCGCGCCACCAACGGCGATCTCGGCCAGATGCAGGGCCTGCGTCTGCGCCAGATCGAGCACCAGCGCGCCGCTGCTGGCGTTGAGCGTGACTGCGCCAGTGGCATCGAGCAGCGCGATCGCGGTGGGCGACAGTGTGGCAAGGTGGTCTGCGCTGTCTTCAATGATGATCCCGCCGGACGACGTGGGGTAGGCGGACAGGGCAAGCGCCTGCGCCACGCTCAACGTGGGCATGGCCATGCCCAGGTCGATCGCATCGATGCCATGGTCGGCCAAGGCGGTAATCTGCGCGGGCGAAAGGGTTTCCAGCGCGAGCCCGGCAAGCGCCAGCGTCACTGTGGCGGCCGGGGCCATGACCATGCTGCCCAAGGCATCGAACTGTGCCTGGGTCAGTGTCAGCACGCCGCCGGTGCTAGCCAGGATATCGACATGCATGCCGGCGAGGTGGGCAATGGCGGCGGCGTCGAGCGAGGCCAGCACGGCCGGGCTGAGGGTCAGCGTCACGCTGTCGCTGGCCGTCAGCGCCACGGTGCCATCGAGTGCCAGGAACTGGTCATAGCTGAGCGTCAGCGCATCGTCGGTGGCGTCGATCTGCCGCAGGCCGGCATTGCCTGCCTGGACCAGGTAGGCCGGATCGAGCGCCGCCAGCGCCGCGCCGCTATCGGCCAGGACCACGCTGGCCACGTCCAGGTCCACGCCATGGAGCGCATCGAACTGCGCGAGCGAAAAGGTGACGGCGCCTGGATCGGTGGCGGCGATATAGGCCACGCCCAGATCCTGCAGCCGGGCAATGTCTGTCAGCGAGAGGCTGGACAGCGCCGTGGCGCTGTCTTCCAGCACGATCTGGTCACCCGGCGTAAAGGCCAGCGGCGCCAGCGCGCGGAACGTGCCGAGGCCAAGCACGATCTGATCATCGCTGGAATCGATCGCATCGACGCCTTGCGCCACCAGGGCGGCCACGCCGGCGGCATCGAGCGCGGCCAGGTGGACGCCGCTATCGACCAGGACCAGCGTGGCGGCCGGACCGACCGTGACCTGGCCCAGCGCGGCGAGTTGGGCCGGCGAAAATGCCAGGACGTGGTCGGTCACGGCGATGGTATCGATGCCGTGCCCGGCGAGCGCGGCGAGCGCCGTGGCATCCAGCGCGGCCAGCGCGGCGCCGCTATCGGCCAGGGTCACGCTGTCACCCACTGCCAGCACGACCTGGCCCAGCGCGGCCAGCTGATCGGTCGTGACGGTAAGCGTGCCGGCGGCCGATGCCAGGGTATCGATGCCCTGGCCGGCAAGGCCGGCCAGCATCGGCAGGCCGGCATCGTCCAGTTCGGCCTGCGTGGTCACCAGCGTTGCACTGGTGGCGCTGGCAATGTGCCCGCCATCGAGCGCGTTGAACTGCGCCCACGTCCATTCCAGCGCGCTTTGCGTGGCGCTGACCACACTCACGCCATGGCCGGCCGCCTGCGCGATCTGGGTGGGGGAAAGCGCGTTGAGCACGCTGGCGTCATCGGCCAGGGTGAAGCCATGCTGCGTGGCAAAGGCCAGTCCCGCCGCAGCATCGAGCCGTGCCACGTCGAGCACCAGGGCATCGTCACTGACCATGACGATGACGCCACCCTTGGCCGAAAGCGTGGCGAGCTGCGCCGCAGTGAGAGCGGAAAGCGCCGCGCCGTTGTCTTCAATGGTCAGCACTTCGTTGGCGGCCAGGCCGATCCCGGCCATGGCCACGGCGCTCGCCGCGTCGAGCGTGAAATGGCCTTCGACGCTGCCGACCGTGGTGGCGCCCAGCGCGGCGAGGGTGGCCCATTGCGTTGGGCTCAACCCTTCCAGCGTGCTTTGCGCATCGTGCACGATCAGCGTGCTATCCGGCGCCACCAAGGTGCCAGCGAGAGCCAACGCCTGCGTCGCATCCAACTGCACCGTGCCGTCGCTGACAGCGATGCGGTCGACGCCCAGCGCCACCAGATCCGCGAGGGCCGTGGGCGAAAGGCCGCCAAGCGTTGCGCTGCTATCGCGCAGGGTCACGGTATCGGCGGCGGCCAGCGTCAGCCCGCCCAGCGCCTGCGCCTGGGCCACGCTCAGGGTCAGCTCATGATCGGTGGTGGCCAGGGCATCGACCCCGGCTGCGGCCAGATCGGCAAAGTCCTGCGCCGTAAGGGCGGCCAATTCGCTGCCGGTGGCCACCACGGTGACCAGGTCTGCAGCGGCGAGCGTGACGCCATGCAGCACCTGCGCCTGGGCCAGTGACAGGGTAAGGGCATTGTCGGTGGTGTCGACCGTGTCGATCCCCTGCGCTACCAAAGCGGCCAGCGCGGCGGCTGACAGGGCGGCAACATGGGTGCCGCTGTCGGCCAGGGTGAGCGTGTCAGTGGCAGAAATGGCCACGCTGGCCAGCGCGCCAAGCTGCGCCACGTTGAGATGCAGGGCATTGTCGGTGGCATCGATCGCGTCGATCCCGGCGGCGGCCAGCCCGGCCAGCGCCGTGGCAGACAGCGCAGCAATCGCCGCGCCGCCATCGGCCAGGGTGATGCTGTCGCTGCCGGTCAGCGCGATGGAGCCCAGCGCCTGCGCCTGCGCCACGGTCAGCGCCAGGGCATCGTCGGTGGCATCGAGCACATCGATTCCGGTGGCGGCCAGCGCGGCGATCTCGCTTGCGGTGAGGGCGGCAAGGTTGGCCGCGCTATCGGCCAGCGTGATCGTATCGGCGGCGGCCAGAGTTACCACGCCCAGCGCCAGGGCCTGGTCGGCAGACAGGGTAAGCGCGCCATCGGTGGCGTGGACCGTATCGATGCCAAGCGCGGCCAGACCGGCAAGGTCAGCCGGGGTCAGTGCCGCGATATGGGCGGCCGTGTCGGCCAGGGTGATCGCGTCATCGGCGGCCAGCGCCAGGCTGCCCAGCGCCTGGACCTGCGCCACGCTCAGCGCCAGGGCATGGTCGGTGGTCGCCAGGGCATCCACCCCGGCGGCAGCGAGGGCGGTAAAATCCTGTGTGGTCAACGCCGCGAATTCGGCGCCGGTGGCCAGCACGGTGACCATGTCGGCGCCGGTAAGGGCCAGGTTGCCCAGTCCCTGGACCTGGGCCAGCGACAGGGTGAGCAAGTCATCGCGCGCGTCGATGGCGGTGAACCCGCGCGCGCTCAGATCGGCCAGGTCGGCCAGCGACAGCGCGGCGATATGCGCGCCGGTATCGACCAGCGTCAGTATGTCGCTGCCCGACAGGGTCGCGCCGGCGAGCGCCTGGGCCTGTGCGACGGTGAGCGCGAAGGCATCGTTGCTAGCGTCGATCGTGTCGATGCCGGCCGTGACCAGCGCGGCCAGGGCCGTTGCCGAAAGCGCCGCGATGTGGGCGCCGGTATCGGCCAGCGTCACGCTGTCGGATGGGGTCAGGGCGATGGTGCCAAGGGCCTCGGCCTGCGCGACAGACAGCGTAAGGCTGCCGCCCGTCGTGGCGATGCGATCGATCCCGGCAGTGGCCAGGGCCGCAATGTCGGCGGCAGAGAGCGCCGCGATATGCGCGCCGCTGTCGGCCAGCACGATGGTATCGCCGCCGTGCAGCGCCACGGCGCCCAGCGCTTGGGCCTGTGCCACGCTCAGCGCCAGAGTGCCGTCGGTGGGGTGGATCGTGTCGATCCCCAGCGCCGCCAAGCCAGCGATGGTCGCGGCGGAAAGCGCGGCAAGATGAGCGCCGGTATCGGCCAGGGTGACACTGTCAGCCTGGGTCAGGGCGATGGTGTCGAGCGCGTCGAGCTGTGCCACGGTCAGCGCCAGGGCATTGTCGGTGGCATCGATGCGGTCGATCCCCAGCTGCGCCAGATCGCCGATCGTGCCGGCCGCCAGCGTGGCCAGCGTGGCGCCGGTATCGGCCAGGGTGATCACGTCTGCCCCGGTCAGGGCGGTGCCGGCCTGGTCAACCGCCAGCGCCTGGTCCACATGCAGCGTCAGGACATCGTCGATGGCGTCGATCCGCGTCACGCCATGGAGGTAAAGGTCTTCCAGGCTCGTGCCGGTCAGGGCCGCGATCGCGGCGCCACTGTCGGCCAGAACCGCGCTGTGCCCGGTGAACCACAGGTTGCCGGCGACCACGGCCTGGGCCTGCGCCACGGAGAGCATCGGCTCGCCATCGCTGGGGCCGAGCAGATCCACGCCGGCCTGCGCCAGGGCGGCGATGGCAACCGGTGACAGGGCCTCGATCTCGGCAGCCGTCGCCTGGGCGATCACGGTGTTGCCCGGCGTCAGCGCCATGGTGCCCAAGGCGCCGATCTGCGCGAGCGAAAGGGTAAGCGCCCCATCGCTGGCATCGATCGCGTCGAACCCGGCCGTGGCCAGTTGCGCCAGTTCGGCCGGGGTCAGCGCGGCCAGGTTGCTGCCGGTATCGGCCAGGGTAATGCTGTCGCTGCCGGTCAGCGCCACGCTGCCCAGCGCCAGCGCCTGCTGCACCGTCAGGCTCAACGCGTTGTCGGTGGCGTCGATGCGGTCAATGCCGATGGCGCCCAGATTGGCGATGTCGGCGGCAGAGAGCGCGGCCAGCGCCGCGCCGCTGTCCGCCAGGGTAATCACGTCGCCACGCGCCAGTTCCACCGTGCCCAGACCCTGGACCTGCGCCACGGACAGGGTGAGGGCATTGTCGGTCGCGTCGATCTTGTCGATGCCGGCGTCGGCCAGCGCGGCAAAAGCACCGGCCGAGAGCGCGGCCAGGTTGCTGCCGCTGTCGGCCAGGGTGATCACGTCGCCCGCAACCAGCTCCACCGTGCCCAGCGCCTGATACTGCGCGACCGAAAGGGTGAGCACGTTGTCGGTGGCGTTGATCTTGTCAAAGCCCGAGGCGGCCAGGCCGGCAATCTGCGCCACGCTGAGGGCGCCGATGCTGGCACCCGTGCCCGATAGCGTGAGGACGTCGTTGGCGGCCACGGTCACGCTGCCCAGCGCCTGGTATTGCGCCAGGGTCAGCGACAGGACGTTGTTGGTTGCGTCAAGCTGGTCCACCCCGGCATCGGCCAGCGCGGCGATATCGCTGGGGGTGAGGGCGGAAAGCGCAGTGCCCGTGCCGGTCAGCGTCACGGTGTCGCTGCTGGTCAGGGCCACGGTGCCGAGCGCCTGATATTGTGCGACGCTGAGGTTGAGCACATTGTCGGTGGCATCGATCCGGTCGATCCCGGCATCGGCCAGCGCGGCGATATCGCTGGCAGACAGCGCGGCGATATTGGTGCCACTGTCAGCCAGGGTGATCACGTCGCCCGCGGCCAGCGTCACCACGCCCAATGCCTGGTACTGGTCCACGGTCAGGCTCAGCACGTTGTCGGTGGCATTGATCTTGTCGATGCCGTTTGCCGCGAGGTTGCCAAAATCGCTTGCCGACAGCGCCGCGATGGCAGCGCCGGTATCGGCCAGGGTGACGGTATCGGCCGCGGAATAGGGCGCATTGGCGTTGTAGGCCGACACGGTGACGTTGATATTCGCCATTTTCTTGACACCTCAAGGCGTTGAAAAGAACATGGCGTACCGCTGCCGCTTGCGCAAAAAGTGGCCGCCAGCTGTGTTGATCCGCCCGGCCAGGGCCAGGCGGCGCATATTCACGAGGTTCGGCGGCGGTTATGCAGAATCGGCTGAATCAACACAATATTGGCTGAAATCTGCTGATTGCTAAGTATACATACCAATACTGTGCGTCTTGTTCCGCTGAACGTCATGCGCGGAACGATATGCCGTGTTCACGGTGAATTTATTGTCGGAACAACTTACGCACAATTACGCGGTAATGCCGTGAGCGGCGTCGGCGCAGCGCTGGCGCCACGCGCAGCGCGGGCCAAGGGGCCGATCAAGCATCAGATGTTGAGGGAAGTGGCGCACCCGACAGGATTCGAACCTGTGACCCCTGCCTTCGGAGGGCAGTACTCTATCCAGCTGAGCTACGGGTGCGTGAAGTGGCGCCCTAGCAGTGGCGGGCAGGGCATGCCAGCGGTTTTTGCACGGCCCCTGGCCATGGCATCGGCACGGCGGAAAATTAGGAATCGGTTAACAATCCCAGCCTAGCCTTTCCGCCATGGAACACCCCCCATTCCAGTCCTTCCGCGCTGGCCAAAGCCTTGATTCAGCGCCGCGCGATCCCTTGCGCGAGCAGGCGCGGCAAACGGTGCAGGGCGGCCCGCCGCCGCTGTTGCCCGGCGGCGCATCGGATGTGCTGGGGGCCGATCGGCTGGCGGCGCGGGCACGGCTGGCGGGCATGTCGCCGCTCGATACGGTGTGGATGGCGCTGCACGAGGCGGCGCGGTCGGTGGCGGTGCTGGCGGGGCGTCCTCCCGAACCGCTGCGGCCCGACGTGCGCAACTTTCCCGCGATCATGCGGGCCACCGGCGGCTGGCGGGCCGACCAGGCGCGCGACGGAATCGAAGACCTGGCTGCCGTGCTGCAACCGGGCTTGCGCGCCCTGATCGCCGCCCAGGGCCGCGCCACGCCCGAGGCGCTGCGCCAGGCCGCCCAGGCGCTGTGGCAGGAATTCGAGGCCGCGCGTGCTGCGCTGCTCGATCTGATCCCGCCGCTCAATCTTCGGCCGCAACGCTAGGGTGTGTGGGGATTCAGCCCATGGCGGGCTGCGGCTTTACCTGTTCGCATTATGTTCCTAATCTGGCGGCATGTCCGATTCGATTCTCGTTCCGCCCACTGCCCCCTCGCTGTCGCCCGATGCCTTGGCCGTGGCACGCGGCGTGGCGCGGCTGTTTGCCCGCAACGATATCTGGTGCCTGGCTGAAATGCCGCTGCGCAATGGCCGCCGCGCCGATCTGATGGGGATCGATGGCAAGGGGCGGGTGGTGATCGTGGAAATCAAGGTCAGCCGCGCCGATCTGTTGGGCGATAGCAAGTGGCCGGAATACCTCGATCATTGCGACCGGTTCTATTGGGGGCTGGCGCCGCATCTCGATCGCGCCGTGCTCAACGATGCGGCGTTTCTGCCGCAGGCCTGCGGCATCATCGTGGCCGATGGCTATGATGCGGAAATCGTGCGGCCGGCGCCCAGCCTGCCGTTGGCCGCCGCGCGCCGCAAGGTAGAGGTGGAGCGCCTGGCCCGCACGGCCTTGCGCCGGCAGGTGGTGGCGGCCGATCCGGCCTGCGCCACCTGGGGCATCGATCATTGAGCGTGGTTTAGCCGGCCGCGGCGGCGCGCAGCACTTTGGATACCAGCGCCTGGGAGACTGACAGCACCCGTGCGGTTTCGGTCTGGGTAAGGCCGCGTGCGGCGAGCGCCACGATCTGCGCATCGCGGGCGGCACGGGCCTGGGCACCGCTGCGCCCGCTGGTTGCTGGCAATGCGCTGGGCAATTGATCCGGTTGTTCGTCTGGCGCGTTGGTCAGCGTATCGAGCGCGAGGCCGGGGCCGACGATCTCGCGCGTGGCGGTGCGGCCGTCCGCGCCGCTCGTCGCCAGGCGGGCAAGGCCGGTGGTCTTGTCGATCGACAGGGTGCAGCGCGCCACGTCCGGCTCGGCCATGGCTTGGGCCAGCAGTGCCATGACGGCCCGCGTCAGGCCTTGGTCAGCCGCCGCCTTTTCCGCGTTGCGTTTGCGCTTCTTGCCCATGCCCACCCCCGTTGCCTGCGCTTGCCGTGATCGATGGTGTATTCGTGATATGAAAAATATCACAAACTGCCGCGACGGCAAGGTTCAGATGGTGAAATCCGCCGGCACGCTTTCGTCGCCCAGGCACAGATCATCAGCGTTGAGGGTAAGCGTCAGGCAGGCGCGCGTGCCGGGCATAGCCTCGCCGGGATGCACCGCCTCGTGTGCCAGGCGTGCCCCGCGCGAGCGGGTGAGCGCATCGATCAGCCGCGTGCCAAGGCCGGTGCCATGCACGGTGCCGTCGGGCGGCATGCCCCAGCCATCGTCTTCCACGCACAGCATCAGGCGCGCCTCGGCATCAGCCTGCTGCGTCAGGCGCAGGGTGACGCGCACCTCGCCTTCGGCATCGGCCGGATAAGCATATTTGCAGGCATTGCCGACCAGTTCGTTGGCGGCAAGGCCAATGGTGACGGCAAGGTCGGTTTTCAGCCGCGCGGGATCGGCATCGACCGTCACCGTGCGCGGCCGCTGGGCCGACCAGGCATCGCCCATGTCGCTGGCCAGAGCGGCGAGATAATCGTCGATCGCCACGAATTCGACGTCATTGGTCGTGTAAAGCCGCCGGTTGACCTGGGCGATCGTGGCAATGCGCTGGTGCGCGCGATAGAGCGCATCGCGCGCGGCCTCGTTGTCCACGCTGCGCGCCTGCATCGAGACGAACGCCATGACCATCTGGAGGTTGTTGGCAACGCGGTGGTTGACCTCGCGCAGCAGGGTTTCCAGCCGGGCGTTGCTGGCGCGCAGATCCTGTTCGGCGCGGTCGCGGGCCTGGCGCAGGGCGGTGGCTTCCAGCACCTGGGCAAAGCTTTGCGCCAGAAGATCGAAGAAATCGTCGCCCACTGCCTTGACGACATAGTCCTGCGCCCCGGCTTTCAGCGCGGCCACGGCGATGCGGCTCTCTTCCGAGCCGGTGACATAGACGATCGGCGGGCAATCGGGCAGGGCGCGCAGCCCTTCGAGCGTGGAGAGGCCGTCGCGACCCGGCATGTAATGGTCCACGGCTACCAGGTCGAAAGCCTGGCTTGCGGTCATGGCGATGCCTTCATCGCCGCTGGCCGCGGTGGTTACGTCATATCCCTTGCGCGCCAGCACACGTGCGACGAGGCGCCGCAGCCCCTCGTCGTCGTCGATATAGAGAATGCGCGCGGCGGGACGGATCAGACCTCCTCCGCACTCGGGATCTGGATCACCGACAGGAACAGGCCCAACTGACGGATCGCGTCGGCAAAGCTTTCATAGTTGACGGGCTTGGTGATGTAGACGTTGCAGCCCAGGTCATAGCAGCGCTGGATTTCCACCTTGTCATCGGTGGTGGTCAGCACGACCACCGGGGTGCGGCGCAGCGGGCCATCATCGCTCTTGATCCGGGCGAGGATATCGATGCCGCTCATGTCCGGCAGGTTGAGATCGAGCAGGACCAGCGCCGGCCCGTTGTGGCTGGGGCCGTGCTCGCTATCGAGCAGGAACGACAGCGCCGAGGTGCCATCGATGAAGTGATGGATCGTGTTGGAAATGCCGGCGCGGCGGATGTTCTTCTCGATGAGACGGGCATGACCCTCGTCGTCCTCGATCATCACGATGTTGACGGGACGTTGATTAACCATTGGCTTCTGCGCCTTTCCATTCGATCGGCAGGTTGACGCGGAACGTGGCGCCTTTGCCCAATTCCGAAACCACTTCGATCACACCGCCAAGGCGATAGGCAAGCGCACGAACATGCGCAAGACCGATGCCTTCGCCCGGCTGGTCCTGCACGCCAGAGCGGCGGAAAAGGTCGAAAATGCGTTCATGATCACGCGGATCGATGCCGCGGCCGTTGTCCGTCACCTCGATGATGGCGCGGCCGCGCACGGCCTTGCCGCTGATGTGGATTTCACCGGCGCGGCCGGGCTGAAGGTACTTCAGCGCGTTTTCCATCAGGTTGGACAGAATCTGTTCCAGCGCGGTGCGATCGCTGGTGAGCGTGGGCAACGCCGCGATGGTCAGCGTGGTGCCGGTTTCGGTCAGGCGGTGCTGCATCGTATCGGCGATCGAGCGGACCAGCGCGGTGAGATCGAGCGTCTCGGGCGCCAGGGTGCGGCGCCCTTCGCGCGACAGGCGCAGGATGGCATTGATCAGCCGGTCCATCTTCTGGGTGGAACTGCGGATGAAGCCGATCGCCTCGGGCAGGTCTTCCTCTACCGCGCGCAGCACATCGGCGGGCGAGGGCACCGCAGCGCCCGCCTGCGCCGGATCGTGCAGCGAGCGGGCGATCACGTCGGTCGCCGCTTCCAGTTCGGCGGTAAAGCCCATGACGTTGACCAGCGGAGAGCGCAGATCGTGGCTGACAATATAGGCAAAGCGCTGGATTTCGGCGTTGGCGCGCTGCAGCTCGGTGGTGCGCGAATCGACCAGGCGTTCCAGGTCGGTATTGAGCGCGCTCAGCTCCAGGCGCGAGGCGCGCAGATCGCGCAAGGTGCGGCGCACCAGCAGGATCGTGGCGCTGGCCACTGTCAGGATCAGCAGCGCGATCGCCACCAGCACCATGTTGAACGTGCGCAGGCTTTGCGCCTGCAGCGATTCGCGCTGGCGCAGCAGGGCGCGCTCTTCATCGGCCATGGCGTCGGCCACCTGGCGGATCTCGCGAATATGGACGACGACGGGATCGTGGAAGAAATCGCTGCGCAGGGCGGCCTGCGCGCTTTGGCCCTTGCTGCGTTCCGTCCTTTCGGCCTTGACGTAATCGCTCAGCAATTGCCGCA
The DNA here is from genome assembly GCF_040544855.1 of Novosphingobium sp. 1529. NCBI lineage: Bacteria > Pseudomonadati > Pseudomonadota > Alphaproteobacteria > Sphingomonadales > Sphingomonadaceae > Novosphingobium > Novosphingobium sp. 1529. Next base: position 58,201 of record NZ_JBEPKW010000001.1, on the reverse strand, counting down.
TCCTGCGGATGTTGGCGGCCTGCTCGGGATTGTCTGCGGTCTTGCTCTGGACCATGTCGAGATCGGCGAGCGCGCTGGCCAATGCCTCGTCGAACAGGCCATTGAACGCGGGATCATCGCTCAGTAAGCGGCCGCGCCGGGCGGTTTCCATGCGCTCGGCCTTGCTGGCAAAGGCGCCGATGCGCGCCTGCACTTCCAGCGTATGGGCAACCCAGCGCTCGCTGTCGGTATTGCGTTGCTGCGTCCACAACGCCGCGCCGAGCCCGGCGAGCAGGGCGGCAAAACCGATGGTCAGCAGTGTCAGGATGAAGCGGTTGACCCGGGTATCCCTGCCCAGCGCGGTCAGATTCGTCGTTTGCATTGAAACCCTTCCCGCGCGGCACGATCGCAGATGGCGCCGCGCGCCCACGACAGGAATGCCGATCGGCCCGGTTGGTTCCACCTGCGTCCCCCAACAATGGCATTTTTGCGCCGGGGCGAGCGCGGCATGGCAGCGGCGGCGCGCAGGTTTGCCATGAAAAAAGGGTGCAGGCCGCGTGGCCCACACCCCTTTTTCAAGCCATCGGCGCTGCCGCTGAATCAGACCACGCGGCGCACCTTGTTGCGGTGCTGGCCGGTTGTGGCCGGGCCGCGCGGGCGAAACCGGCGCTTGGCAGCCGCTTCACCACCGGCGTCGTGCCGGGCGGCATCGCTGCGCGGGGCATCGCTGCGACGGCGATCCTGGCCCGTGCGGTCTGCGCTGCGCGGCGTGTCACTGCGGGGTGCGTCGCTGCGGCGCGTGTCGTCACGGCGGGGCTCGCCGCGATTGTCGGCGCGGGGGGCGTCCTGGCGCGGGCCACCATCACGGCGGCCATCGCGGCGTCCGCCGTCCTGGCGGCCACCGTCGCTGCGCCCGCCATCGCGACGGCCACCACCGGCGCGGCCACGCGGCTGGTCGCGGCGCATGTCGGTGTCTTCGGCCGCGCGACGCACGGGTGCGGGCAGGCGTGCCGCATCGGCCAGGAAGTTTTCCGGCAGCGGCATGACATCGGGCTTCACCTTGGTGAGGCGTTCGATATCGCGCAGGTAGGGCTTTTCATCAGGCGCGCAGAAGCTGATCGCCACGCCATCGGCACCGGCGCGCGCGGTGCGGCCAATGCGGTGCACATATTGCTCGGGCACGTTGGGCAGTTCGAAGTTGAACACGTGGCTCACCCCCGAAACGTCGATCCCGCGTGCGGCAATGTCGGTTGCCACCAGCACCGGGCACGAACCCTGGCGGAACGCTTCCAGCGCGGCTGTGCGCTGCGCCTGGCTCTTGTTGCCATGGATGGCGCGGGCATCGATGCCGGCGGCCGAAAGATTGCGCGCCACGCGATCGGCACCATGCTTGGTGCGGGTGAACACGATGCCGCGATCGAGCTGCTTTTCCGCCAGCAGGCGGCGGATCGTCAGCGACAGCAGCGCCTGCTTTTCCGGCTGGTTGAGGAAGCTGACGAACTGTTCGACGCGTTCGGCCGTGGTCGATTGCGGGGCCACTTCCACGCGCACCGGGTTCTTGATGAACTGCTTGCCCAGGTCTTCGATCGACTTGGGCATGGTGGCGGAAAAGAACAGGCTCTGGCGCTTGGCCGGCAGCAGGTTGGCGACGCGCTTGAGCGCATGGATGAAGCCCAGGTCCATCATCTGGTCGGCTTCGTCGAGCACGAAGATTTCAGTGCGGCCGATGGTCAGCGCGCGGTTGTCGATCAGGTCGAGCAGGCGGCCCGGCGTTGCCACCAGGATATCGACGCCCGGCACCAGGCGGCGGGCCTGCTTGCCGATGGGAATGCCGCCGAACACGCAATCGACCGTCAGGCGCAGGTTCTTGGCATAGCCCTTCATGTTGTCGGCAATCTGGGCAGCCAGTTCGCGCGTGGGCGACAGCACCAGCATGCGGCACGACGCCGGCTTGCGCGGCTGCGGATCGGCGGCCAGGCGGTGCAGCGAGGGCAGCGCGAAGGCAGCGGTCTTGCCGGTGCCGGTCTGCGCGATGCCGAGCAGATCGCGCCCTTCGAGCAGCGCGGGAATCGACTGGCGCTGGATCGGGGTGGGATCGGTGTAGCCCTTGGTTTCAAGCGCGCGGAGAATCGGCTCGGCAAGGCCAAGGTCAGAAAAATAGGACATGGAGTTCCAATGCTTTGCAATGCCTCCCAAGGCCGGCCACGACAATGCGCGACAGGCCCGATGGGTGCAGGGTCGAACGTGCGACCCCTTGCGTGATAAAGGGAGGCGGGTGGGGCACGATGCGCGCAGCCGGGGCGGATCGTTTCCGTAGCGACGGTCGATCTCACGCTTGCCCGGGCCTCTGTCACCTGCCGCTGGATCGCGGCGGGCGCATCGCACCTGCTGCCGCGTCCTTAGGGGCAATGGCGGCAATGCGCAAGGAAATTGCGCTGCGCTGCACCCAGGCCTAGGGCGTGGCATGGATTCTTCCGGCCATCCTGCCCCACCCGCCAGCCCCTGCACGGGGGTGTGCAGCATCGCGCCCGATAGTGGTCTGTGCCGTGGCTGTGCCCGCACCATGGCCGAAATCACCGCATGGTATCGCGCCGGTGCTGAAGAAAAGCGTGCGATCCTGGCACGTTGTGAAAAACGCCTTGCCACCGGCTACGTGGCACCCTAACCGATCGGCCACGTCACTTGGGGAGTAGCCACCGCGCGTCGCGCGCGGCGCCCAGCGTCAACATGCTTGGTCGAGAGATCATGGCGCGGGCAGAGGCAGGCCGGACACGGCCCGCTGCGGGCAAGACCAAATGGCAGCTGTGTGATTCGCTCGGCCGGGCGGAAACACGCGCTGTCGTTTGTCTTCGTCTCGCCCGGCCCGGAACGTATCACCCATGGCACCCTTGTTCGAAGCCTTCAGCACCTCCACCGCCGTGGTCGCGCTGGCCGAAATCGGCGACAAGACCCAGCTTCTCGCCATTGTCCTGGCCACGCGGTTCAAGCGGCCAGTGCCGATCGTGCTGGGCATCCTCGCTGCCACGCTGGTCAACCATTTCCTGGCGGCCCTGGTCGGCATGGTCGCGGCCGACCTGCTCGATGGCCTGTGGTTCCGCTATGCCATTGCGGGCGGCTTCATCGCCATGGGCCTGTGGACCCTGGTGCCCGACAAGCTCGATGACGAGGACGACGCGGCGCGGCCGGCGCGCTTTGGCGCGTTCCTGACCACGGTGGTGGCGTTCTTCCTGGTGGAAATGGGCGACAAGACCCAGGTGGCGACCATCGCGCTGGGCGCGCGGTTCCACGATGCCGTGGCGGTCACGGCCGGCACCACGCTGGGCATGATGCTGGCCAATGTGCCGGCGGTGTTCCTGGGCAATGCCCTGATCGCGCGCGTGCCGATGAACCTGGTGCGCATGGTTGCCGCCGCGCTGTTCATCGTGATCGGCAGCTGGCTGCTGGCGCAGACGGCTGGTCTGGTTTGAGGGTTGGGGCGCTGCGTTGGCGCCCTTCGACAGGCTCAGGGCGAACGGGGGGCATTATCCCCCGGAACCGTTCGGGCTGAGCTTGTCGAAGCCCTTGTCGCGAACAGCGCTTAAAACTGGGTGCGCAGCCCGTCGATCACGAATTGCGCCGCAAGGGCCGCCAGCAGCACGCCCAGCAGGCGGGTGACCACCGCCTCTACCTGCTCGCCCAGCACGCGGATGATCGGGCGGGCGGCCACCAGCGCAACAAAGCTGAGCACCATGACGACGCCCAGCGCGGCGAGCACCACTGCGGTTTCCTCGGTGCCGTGGGCGCGCGCGGTCAGCAGCATGATCGAGGCGATCGAGCCCGGCCCGGCCAGCATCGGCATGGCCATGGGAAAGACCGAGACGTCTTCCACGTGGGGCTGGGCATTGCGCACCTTTTCCGCGCGTTCCTCGCGCCGTTCGGTGCGCTTTTCGAACACCATGTCGAGTGCGATCAGGAACAGCATGATGCCGCCGGCGATGCGAAAGCTGGCGAGTTCGATGTGCAGCGCGCCGAGCAGGGCTTCGCCGAACAGGGCAAAGACCACCAGGATGCCGGTGGCGATCACGCAGGCGCGCAGCGCCATCTGCGTGGCCTGGCGCGCGCTGGCATGGGTGGTCAGCCCGGCATAGATCGGCGCGCAGCCGGGCGGATCGATCACCAGAAACAGCGTGGTGAAGGCGGACAGGAACAGTTGCAGCATGTCAGCCACCTTGGCGCTGGTCGGGGGCGGCGTCCAGATGGACAATGTCGGCCATCACGCCGTCTTTCCACTGCCAGGCGCGAAACGCGCGGCTGCCATCGGGCCGCACGGTGGATCGCCAGGCCAGGGTGCCATCGTTGGATTGCGCGGTCTGACTGTCGGACCCGGCGGGCGCGTCGTCAGCGGGAATCGCGCCAGCCAGGGGGCGCTGCACGATGGGCGCGTTCTTGGCGGGCTTGGGCGCAGGGCGATCGTCTGCGCCGGCTGGCATCGGCCGGGCCGGGCAATCGGCCACCAGGCCGATCAGGAATTCGGGCGCATCGGGCAGGCTGGCGGCCGTGCCCTCCAGCGACAGGCGCCATTGGTAGTTGCCCTTCTTGGCGTGGCGCTGCCACACCGTGGCATACCAGCCGCCGGTTCCGGTGGCGGTTTTCCAGCGGCCACGGGTGATGCCAAAGCTGCCGTCGCAGGCGATCCACGCGGCATCGGGCTGATGCGGGTGGCCCGGCATGGCATCCTTGCGGCGCAGCAGGGGATCGGCTGCCTGGCGTGGCGGCAGGATAAGCTCGGCCCCTTCGGCCATGCTGGTGGCCAGTCCCTCGCGCGGGCCCTTGGCCTGCATGGCCTGGGCCGTAGCGATATCGGCGCCGATCAGCGCGCTGGGATTGGCGATCATCCGCACGCGTCCGCCGGCCGGCTGGGCCAGGGCGGGGGCGGCAAGGCAGAAGGCAAGCGCAAGGGCGATGCCGGGGGCACGAAACAGCATGCCCCGGTTCTATCGGATGCCGGCCCGGGGGCCAAGCAAGCACTTGGCAATGAAACGTTCCGCCAAGAACCGTGATCAGATCGCGTCAGGCGCCAGGGCCAGGCCGGCGTGGCGATAGGCCGCCACCAGCGTGTTGCGCAGCAGCACGGCAATGGTCATCGGGCCGACCCCGCCGGGCACCGGCGTGATCGCGCCCGCCACCGCAGCGGCTTCGTCATAGGCAACATCGCCGACCAGGCGCGTCTTGCCTTCCACGGCACCGGCCACGCGGTTGATGCCCACGTCGATCACCGTGGCGCCAGGCTTGATCCAGTCACCCCGGATCATTTCCGGGCGGCCAACGGCGGCCACGACGATATCGGCGCGGCGCACCACATCGGGCAGGTTGCGGGTGCGGCTGTGCGCCACGGTCACCGTGCAGCTTTGCGCCAGCAGCAGCTGGGCCATCGGCTTGCCCACAATGTTGGAGCGGCCGATGACCACGGCATCGAGCCCGGACAGATCGCCCAGCCGGTCTTGCAGCAGCATCAGGCAGCCCAGCGGCGTGCACGGCACGAAGCCGGCCTGGCCCACGGCCAGGCGCCCGGCATTGGTGACGTGAAAGCCATCCACGTCCTTGTCGGGGTTGATCGTGGCGATCACCTTCTGCTCGTCAAGATGGCGGGGCAGCGGCAACTGCACCAGAATGCCATCAACGGCGGGATCGGCGTTTAGCTGTTCGACCAGGGCCAGCAGCGTGGCTTCGTCGGTATCGGCGGGCAGCTTGTGTTCGAAGCTGGCCATGCCGGCTTCCACCGTGCTCTTGCCCTTGGAGCGGACATAGACCTGGCTGGCCGGGTCTTCTCCCACCAGCACCACGGCAAGGCCTGCCTGGCGCCCGGTGGCCTGGGTGAATTCGGCCGCCAGAGTGGCGATGCGCGCGCGCAGGTTGGCCGCAAAGGCCTTTCCATCGATAACGTTGGCAGTCATGAAATCAGTACCCCGAGGCGGCCAGGCCGTTGAGCAGGATCGACAGCAGGCGCAGCAGCACGATCAGCACCATGGGCGAAAAATCGATACCGCCGGTGTTGGGCATGAAGCGGCGGATCGGCGCCAGCAGCGGATCGAGAATGGCATTGAGCGCGCGCCAGATCGCGACGACCGCGTTGTTGCTGGTGTTGATCACGTTGAAGCTGATCAGCAGGCTCATCACGAACTGCACGATCACGACCATGCTGACAACGCTGATCAGGTAATCGATCATCTGGACAAGGGTATAGAGCAGCACGGGCGGCGTTCCTTATGGCGGCAGCGGTGCTGCGCTTTAGCCCAGGCTAGGCCCCAAGGGCAATCGGGTGAACGCCGCCCTTTTGCGCAAGATTTCGTTGGGTCTTGGCCCGCTCAGGGCATCAAGGTGGTGCTGTCGATGTGCCAGCGCAGCTGCTCGGCGGTGGCGCCCGGCACATCGTTGACCCGGCGCAGCACCACTTCGCCGGTCAGGCGGCGGGCGCCGTCGATGATCGTCACCGGGGCCGTGTAATAGATCGATCCGGCGGCGCCTTCGGACTGGCCGGGATCGATCGTCACGCGCGGTTGCACCAGCTTGCCCCAGCGCGCGGTGAATGCCTTGGTGTCGAGCCCGCTGCCCTTGCCGTGATCGCCCCAGAACGCGCGGACCGAGGCCCAGTCGCGCGCTTCCACCGCCGTGCCCCAGGCGGCCAGCACCTTGCCCGGATCGCGCCGCGCGTTGAGCGCTGCGGCGTAAGCAGGATTGGGCGCCGGATCGGCTGCGGCTGCGTCAGTCGCGGCAGGCTTTGACGCTACATCGGGCGCGCTGTCTTCGCTCGGCAGGTCAGAAGGCGCCACGATCCAGGCCGGCGGGGTGGTTTCCGCACTGTCTGGCGCGTTGGCAGAGGCTTGCGGTGCGGGATCAGGCCGCCGGTCACATCCCGCAAGGTTGATGACGATGGCAGAGGCGAGGGCGGTGGCCATGCAGGAACGGATCATGCCCCTAACCACGCTTGGCATCGGCTTTCGTTCCATTCCCTGCCTGCCTGGCCCGTTTCGGCGCGCGCGGCTTTCAGCGATGGATCAGCGTGCCGGCGCCGCGCGCGGTGAAGATTTCCAGCAGCATGGCATGGGGCACCCGGCCATCGAGCACCACCGCCGCCTCGCACCCGGCCTCCACCGCGTGGACGCAGGTTTCCAGCTTGGGGATCATGCCGCCGCTGATCGTGCCATCGCGCGTCAGCCCGGCGATGTCGTGCGGGGTCAGGTCGGTCAGCAGGCGCTTGTCCTTGTCGAGCACGCCCGGCACGTCGGTCAGCAGGAACAACCGCGAAGCGCCGAGCTTGGCCGCGATCGCGCCAGCCATGGTATCGGCGTTGATGTTGTAGGTGTGCCCGTCCTTGCCCACGCCGATCGGCGCGATGACCGGGATGAAGCCAGCCGCGCTGGCGGTGTGGATGATGGTCGGATCAATCTCGGTCGGTTCGCCGACAAAGCCCAGATCGACCACACGCTCGATATTGCTTTCCGGGTCTTTGGTGGTGCGTTCCACCTTGGTGGCGGTGACCAGGCCGGCGTCCTTGCCGGAAATGCCCAGCGCCTTGCCCCCGGCCGCCGCGATCCAGCTGACCAGTTCCTTGTTGATCTTGCCCGACAAGACCATCTCGGCCACTTCGGCCGTGGCTGCATCGGTCACGCGCAGGCCGTCGATGAAGTGCGATTCCACGCCCAGCTTCTTGAGCATCGCGCCGATCTGCGGGCCGCCGCCGTGCACCACCACCGGGTTCACGCCCACTGCCTTCAAGAGCACGATGTCTTCGGCAAAATCGCGCGCGGCATCGGGATCGCCCATGGCGTGGCCGCCATACTTCACCACAAAGGTCTTCCCGGCATAACGCTGCAGATAGGGCAGCGCCTCGGTCAGCGTTTCCGCCTTGGCGAGCATGCTGGTGCGATAGGAGTCGGTCTGATCGATGTTCGTGGCCATGATGGCGGCGCCTTAGCCGTCTTCGACCGAATTTGCAGTGAATATTTGCGCCGTGAAGATTTGTGTCAGGCGCGATCGAGCCGGCGGCCCAGCCGCACCGCCAGCCAGATCAGCGGCGGCACCATCAGCGTGGACAGCAGCAGCTTGGCGCCGAGTTGCCCGGTCATCAGCGCGCCGATCGGCAGCGGGTGCCCATCGGCGCCCTTTTCGCCCCAGAACGACAGGGTGATGAACAGCACGGTATCGGCCACCTGGCTGAGCAGGCTGGCGAGCCAGGCGCGCAGCATCAGCCGCTGCCCCTGGCCTCCGCCGATGCGGGCAAAGACATGCACGTTGAGCGTTTGCGACACGCCATAGGAAATCAGCCCCGCCAGCTGCATCCGCGCGCCCTGGCCCAGCACCGTGGCAAAGGCTTCCTGCCCCTGCCAGAACGGCGCGGGCGGCACGGCGTGGATCACCAGGGTAAGCAGCACCATCGAGACGATCAGCGGAATGAAACCCAGCCGCACCAGCGTGGTCGCGGCCTTCTGGCCATAGAGTTCGGCCGTGGTGCTCGACAGCACGACCAGCAGCAGAAAGCAGAAAATGCCCGATTCCACCGCCAGGCTGCCGACCACGGGCCAGGTGCCCAGGCTCGCGATCTTGGCTCCCAGCACCCCGGCAAGAACCACTAACCCGCCGTAAAGCAGGGAAAATACGAACAGTGCGCGGGGCAGGGAGACGGTCTGCGGCGCGGATGAAGGCATCTTTTCCATCGGTGGCCTCTATCCTGATTTTGACGCGGCGCCAAATATGGTTAGGAACGAAACCGTCTAAATCCCCCGTACGTGGAGTTGGCGATCCCGCCATGCGCATTCTTTCCAGTCTTGGCGGCATGGCGCTGCTGTTTGCCATCGCATTCCTGCTCTCCTCCAACCGCCGCGCCATTCGCTGGCGGGTGGTGCTGCCAGCCTTTGCCCTGCAGGCGGGCCTGGCCGCGCTGGTCCTGAGCTTTCCTCCGGGCAAGGCAGCGCTGCAGGGGGCGGCCAGCGCGGTGCAGCAGTTGCTGTCCTATTCGCGCGCCGGGGTGGAATTCGTGTTCGGCGATCTTGCCCGGCCCGAACTGGGCGGCAAGAGCGTGGCGATCGCCGTGCTGCCGCCGATCGTGTTCTTCGCCGCGCTGATCTCCATCCTCTATTACCTGGGCATCATGCCGCTGGTGATCCGCTGGATCGGTGGCGCGCTGGAAAAGGTGACTGGCATCAGCCGCGTGGAATCGCTGTGCGCGGCGGCCAACATCTTTGTCGGGCAAAGCGAATCGCCCTTGGTGATCCGCCCTTATCTTGCCGCGCTCTCGCCCAGCCAGGTGTTCACGGTGATGAGCGTGGGCATGGCCGGCGTGGCCGGCACGATCCTGGCCGCCTATGCCGGACTGGGCGTGCGGGTGGATTACCTGGTCGCGGCGGCGTTCATGTCGGCACCGGGTGGGGTGTTCATGGGCAAGCTGATCATGCCCGACGTGCCCCCGCTGCACGATGCGGTTGATGCCGATGCCGACGCCGCGCTGACCAATCCGCACATCAAGCCCTCGCTGGAAGAGGCGCCCGAAGAACAGCGCCCGGCCAACCTGATCATGGCCGCCGCGCAAGGCGCGCAGACCGGGGTGAAGCTGGCCGTGGCGGTGGGCGCGATGCTGCTCGCCTTCGTGGCGCTGATCGCGCTGGCCAATGGCATGCTCGGCTGGGCCGGCGGCTTCTTTGGCCATCCCGGGCTGACCTTCCAGCAGATCCTCGCGCCGATCTTTGCGCCGGTGTTCCTGCTCTTGGGCGCGCCCAACTGGGCCGAAGCAATGCAGGCCGGCGGCCTGTTCGGCACCAAGATCGTACTCAACGAATTTGTCGGCTTCATCGATCTGCAAGAGGCCAAGGGCCTTTCCGATCACACCATCGCGATCGTCACCTTTGCGCTGTGCGGCTTTGCCAATTTCTCGTCGATCGCCATCCAGATGGCGGTGACCGGCGGCCTGGCGCCAAACCAGCGCCCGGTGATCGCGCGGCTGGGCATCAAGGCGCTGTGCGCCGGCGCGCTGTCCAACCTGATGAGCGCGGCACTGGCGGGGCTGTTTCTGTCGCTTTGACATCAAGCCCCTCCGTCGGCCTTGCGGCCGCCACCTCCCCATCGCTGATGGGGAGGACCTGAAGATCCTCCCTGCCGAAGGCGGGGAGGGGGACCGCCGCGCAAGCGGTGGTGGAGGGGCTATGCGTTTGCCTCGCGCTTGAGTTCATAAAGCAGATCGAGCGCGGCGCGGGGTGACAGCGCATCGATATCCAGCGCGTTGAGCTTGTCGCGCAGCGCATCGACCTTGTCCTCGGCCGCTTCGATGGCGGCGGCAAACAGGGGCAGGTCGTCAAGGCCCGCAGCCAGGCCACCGGTCGCGGCGCGGCCCTTTTCCAGCTTGTCGAGCACGCTGCGCGCGCGCTTGACCACGGGTTCGGGCACCCCGGCCAGGCGCGCCACGGCCAGGCCATAGGACTTGTCGGCCGGGCCCTGCGTCACCTCGTGCAGCAGGACCAGATCGCCTTTCCACTCGCGCGCCCGCACATGGTGCAGCGACAGCGCCGGGCAGGTTTCCGCCAGGCGCTGCATTTCGTGGTAATGGGTGGCGAACAGGCAGCGGCTGCGGTTGGTTTCATGCACCGCCTCGGCCACGGCCCAGGCCAGGGCCAGGCCATCATAGGTCGACGTGCCGCGCCCCACTTCATCGAGGATGACGAAGCTGCGCGGGCCGGCCTGTTGCAGGATCGCGGCGGTTTCGACCATTTCGACCATGAAGGTGGAGCGCCCGCGCGCCAGGTTGTCGCTGGCGCCGACGCGGCTGAACAGCCGGTCGACCAGGCCCACCGTGGCATCAAGCGCGGGAACATAGCTACCGGCCTGGGCCAGCAGCACGATCAAGGCGTTCTGGCGCAGGAACGTGGACTTGCCGCCCATGTTCGGCCCGCCGACCAGCCACAGCCGGTCAGCCTCGGCCAATTGGCAATCGTTGGCCACGAACCGCTCGCCCGCCTTGGCCAGCGCGGCTTCCACCACCGGGTGGCGGCCGCTGGTGATTGCCAGCACCGGTTCTTCCACCACCTGCGGCAGGCACCAGCCGCCCTCGCCGGCGCGCTCGGCATGGCTGGCGGCCACGTCGATGCGGGCCAGCGCGGCGGCGGTGGCGGCAATGCCCTCGCGTGCGGCGACGGCCTGGGCGATCAGGTCTTCGAAATGGGCTTCCTCGGCGGCCAGGGCATGGCCGCCGGCCTCGGCGATGCGGCTGGCTTCCTCGTGCAGGGCCAGCGCATTGAAACGCACCGCGCCGGCCATGGTCTGGCGATGCGTAAAGCCGGAATCGGGCGCCATCAGCCGGTCGGCATGGCGCGCGGGCACTTCGATGAAATAGCCCAGCACGCCGTTGTGGCGGATCTTCAAGGCGGCAACGCCGGTCTCGTCGCGGTACCTGGCTTCCAGCGCGGCGATGGCGCGGCGCGAATTGCCGGCTGCGGCGCGCAGTTCGTCTAGCCCGGCATCATAGCCTTCGGCGATGAACCCACCCTGGCTGCGCTCGGTGGGCGGGGTGGGCACCAGGGCGCGGGTATAGAGATCGACCAGCGCGCCATGGCCGGCCAGATGCGGCAACAGCGCGGCGATCAGGGCCGGGCGATCGGCGCGCGCCGAAAGGCTGTCGTGCAGGTGCCGCGCCTGGGCCAGGCCATCGCGCAACTGGCCCAGATCGCGCGGCGAACCGCGCCCGGCGACGACGCGGCCCAGCGCGCGGCCGAGATCGGGCACAGTGCGCAAGGTGGCGCGCAGATCGGCCCGCAGCAGCGGATCATCGACCAGCCACTGCACCGTTTCCAGGCGGGCGCGGATCTGCGCCAGATCGAGCAGCGGCGCGGCGAGGTCTTCGGCGAGCAGGCGCGCGCCCGCACCGGTGACGCAGCGATCGATCGCCTCGGCCAGGCTGCCCTTGCGCGTGCCGCTCGCTGATACCAGCACTTCCAGGCTGGCGCGCGTCGCCTCGTCCATCGCCATGTGCGCATCGGCCCCGCGCGCCACCGGCGGCAGCAGCAGCGGCAGGCGCCCGCGCCCGACGTGGTCGAGATAGGCGATCAGCCCGCCCGCCGCCGCCAGCATGGCCCGGCCGAACATGCCAAAGCCATCGAGCGTGGCAACGCCGTGCAGTTCTTTGAGGCGCGCTTCGCCCGCTGCGCTGTCAAACGTGCGGCCGTCGCGCGGCACGGCATCGAGCGGGGCATCGGCCCAGCCATCGGGGGCGACGATCTCGCGCGCACCGAGCCGGGCGAGCGCGGCGCCGAGCCGGTCGGGCGTGCATTCTTCCAGTTCCATCCGCCCGGTGGAAATGTCGCATGAGGCGAGGCCCACGCTGTCGCGCAGCGGGCAGAGGGCGGCCAGGACATTGGATTCGCGCGGGTTGAGCAGCGCTTCCTCGGTCAGGGTGCCGGCGGTGACGAAGCGCACGATATCGCGTGCCACCAAGGCCTTGGAGCCGCCGCGCTTCTTGGCCTCTTCCGGGCTTTCCACCTGCTCGGCAATGGCTACGCGGCAACCGGCTCGGATCAGGCGGGCAAGATAGCTTTCCGCCGAATGGACCGGCACGCCGCACATCGGGATCGGCGCGCCGCCATGCTCGCCCCGGCTGGTCAGCGCGATATCGAGGATCTGCGCGGCCTGGCGGGCATCATCGAAGAACAGCTCGAAGAAATCGCCCATGCGATAGAACAGCAGGCAATCGGGCGCCTGGTCCTTGAGCGCCAGATATTGCGCCATCATCGGGGTTGGGGCGGGGGTGGACATCGCGCTATCGCTAGCCCAGGCGGCGCGCATTCTCAAACCCGCAGGCGGGCCTTATGAACAGGCCGGATAGGCCGGCAGGGCGGCCTGCGGGTGTCACGGCTCCCCATGGCGGCATCGGCGTGATAAGGGCAGCCGCTCCACGCCCAGTATCCATCCCTGTTTCCACCCCAGCCCGACGCAGCGCAAAAGAGGCCTGATGCAAGTTTTCCCCCAGCGATTCCGGTTTCTGCTCGATTGGCGCGGCGGGGGTCTGCCCTGGCTTTCAACGCCGGCGATCATCCTGGGCGTGCTGCTGATCTGCTTTCCGTTCGTGCTGGTCGATGTGCCGCCGCTGATCGACGTGCCGGGACACATGGGTGCCGCCGCGATCGAGGCGGCTGGGCCGGATAGCCCGCTGGGCAAGTATCTGGGCTGGAAGTGGGTGTTCACGCTCAACATCGGCGGCGACGTGCTGATGAAAGTGCTGGGCGGCTGGCTGGGGGTGCTGGCAGCCGGGTGGTGGAGCACGGTGCTGGCCACGGGCCTGTTTGCCGGCGGCTGCCTGGCCACGGTGCGGGTGGCCAATGCCCGCGGCGGCCATGGCGCGCCCTGGGCGCTGATGTGGGTGTTCAGCTTTCCGCTGCTGACCGGGTTCCTCAACTATATCCTGGGCACCGGCCTGTCGCTGTGCGCCTTTGCCGCGGCGATGGCGCTGGAGGACCGCCCGCGTGACCGCGCCGGCCTGCTCGTGGTGGCCCAGCCGCTGGCGATGCTGTGCCATGCCATCGGCGGGCTGCTGCTGGCGGTGATGGTGGGCGCCAATGCCTTTGGCCGCGAACTGGACAACCTGCCGGCCGGTTGGTGGCGCCCGTCGCGCTGGCGCACGGTGATCGCCACGCACGATTGGAAGGCCGCCGCCGGGCGCCTCATCGTGCTGTGCTGGCCGCTGCTCGCCACGGTGCTGACCATCGTCTTGTGGAAGCTGTTCTCGCCCGAACCAGCGCGCAGCCTCAATGCCTGGCGCTGGGAACAGAAGGGCGTGTTCCTGGGCATCACCTTGCGCGACCAGTCGTTTGCGCTCGACGTGATCACCACGGCCGCCGCCTATATCCTGCTGCTCGGCGGGTTCTGGCTGGGCGGGCGGTGGAACTGGCAGCGCGGCCTGCCGGGGCTGTGCGTGCTGATCCTCTATGTGATCATCCCGAGCGATATCAACGGCAGCGCCTTTGTCGACGTGCGCCTGCTGCCCCCGGCGATGATGCTGTTGCTGGGCCTGCAGGACTGGAGCGGCGCGCGCCCGCGCGTGGCCCGCGCCGTGGCCTATGCCGGGCTGGTTCTGCTTGGCCTGCGCACGGTGGTCACGGCGGCCAGCTTCGCCGATTATGCCGATGACTATCGCCAGCAGCTATCCGCGCTCGAACATATCGAGCCGGGCGCCCGCATCCTCACGTTCGTGGAACATTCCTGCCTGGAGGAAGCGTGGCGCAACACCCGGCGCGATCACCTCGCCAGCCTGGCTAGCGTCTATCGCCAGGCCTGGGTGAACGACAACTGGGCCGTACCCGGTCTGCACATGGTCGTGCCGCGGTTCCGCCCGGCGCGCAATTTCGCGGCCGATCCGTCGGAATTCGTGTGGTCGCGGCGCTGCGCCAGCGGGCGGCTGCGCTCGATCGACTCGGCCCTGCGCTTTGCCCCGGTGGAACGGGTCGATTACGTCTGGCTGATCGATACCGGCCTGCCGCGCAACCCCGATCCACGCCTGCGCCTGGTGTGGCAGCAGGGGCGCAGCCTGCTGTTTGCCGTGCGGCCGCTGGGCCTGCCCAAATGGCAGGCGCGCGATTTGTAAGGGATCATTTCGTGCGCGCTCAAGCCTTCCCTAGCGCATTCGAATGTGCAAGGGGGCAAGACGAGTTTCCAGTCTGCCGGGAGTGCGCGAATGTCCGAGGAAAGCAACGTCCGTTTCACCGAACGCGAAGCGCTTTTCTATCACAACACGATCCGGCCTGGCAAAATCGAGATCATCGCCTCCAAGCCGATGGCCACGCAGCGCGATCTCAGCCTGGCCTATTCGCCCGGCGTGGCCGTGCCGGTGCTGGCCATCGCGGACAATCCCGCCACGGCCTATGACTATACCGCCAAGGGCAACCTGGTGGCGGTGATTTCCAACGGCACCGCCATCCTGGGCTTGGGCAATCTGGGTGCCTTGGCGTCGAAGCCGGTGATGGAAGGCAAGGCGGTGCTGTTCAAGCGCTTTGCCGATGTCGACTCGATCGACATCGAACTCGCCACCGAAGACCCCGAAGCATTTATCGAGGCCGTCGCCCTGATGGAGCCCAGCTTTGGCGGGATCAACCTGGAAGACATCAAGGCCCCGGAATGCTTCATCATCGAGCAGGCCCTGCGCGAGCGGCTGAAGATTCCGGTGATGCACGATGACCAGCACGGAACCGCGATCATCACCGCCGCCGGCCTGCTCAATGCCTGCCACCTGACCGGCCGCGCGATGTCCGAGGTCAAGGTCGTGGTCAACGGCGCGGGCGCGGCGGCGATTGCCTGCACCGAGCTGATCAAGGCCATGGGCGTGCGCCACGACAACGTGATCATGTGCGACCGCACGGGCACGATCTATCGCGGCCGTACCGACAGCATGGACCAGTGGAAGAGCGCGCACGCCGTCGATACCCCGGCCCGCACCCTGGAAGAGGCGCTCGATGGCGCCGACATTTTCCTGGGCCTGTCGGCGGCCGACGCGCTCAAGCCCGATTGGGTCAAGAAGATGGCGCCGCAGCCGATCATCTTTGCGATGGCCAACCCCGATCCCGAAATCAATCCCGACGCGGCCAAGGCCGTGCGCCCGGATTGCGTGATCGCCACCGGCCGTTCCGACTATCCCAACCAGGTCAACAACGTCCTGGGTTTCCCGTACATTTTCCGCGGCGCGCTGGATGTGCAGGCCACCGCGATCAACGAGGAAATGAAGATCGCCGCGGCTTCTGCGATCGCCGAACTGGCGCGCGAGCCGGTGCCCGAGGAAGTGGCTGCCGCCTATGGCAAGAACCACCAGTTCGGCCTGGACTACATCATTCCCGCCCCGTTCGATCCGCGCCTGATGGAGCGGGTTTCCTCGGCCGTGGCCAAGGCGGCGATGGAAACCGGCGTGGCGCGCAAGGCGATCGAGGATTTCGAAGCCTATCGCGAAAGCCTCAAGGCGCGGCTCAACCCAACGACCTCGGTGCTCACCAACGTCTATGCCAGCGTCAAGCAGAACCCCAAGCGGGTGGTCTTTGCCGAGGCCGAGCAGGAAGTGGTGCTGCGCGCCGCGATCCAGTTCCGCGATTTCGGATATGGCACGCCGGTGCTGGTCGGCCGCACGCAGGGCGTGCTCGACAAGCTTTCGGAACTGGGCGTGTCCAACCCGTCCAGCTTTGAAATCCACAACTCCAATGTCTCGCCGCTGGTCGAAGACATGGTCTCCTACCTCTATCCGCGCCTGCAGCGCCGGGGCTTCCTGGAACGCGACGTGCGCCGCATGGTCAACAACGATCGCAACGTGTTCGCCTCGCTGCTGCTGGCGCTGGGCCATGCCGACGCGATGATCACCGGCACGACGCGGCCATTTGCGCAGACCATGAAGGAAATCCGCCGCGTGCTGGGGCCCAAGCCCGGGCACCTGCCGTTCGGTGTTCACCTGATGGTGGGCAAGAACCGCACGGTGTTCCTGGCCGATACCACGGTCAACGAACGCCCCAACGCCGAGGAACTGGCCGATATCGCTATCGAGACGGCCGCCGTTGCCCGCCGCATGGGCCACGAACCGCGCGTGGCGTTCCTGTCGTATTCCACGTTCGGCAATCCCTACGGCAAGTGGCTCGATGCACTGCGCGATGCGGTGGCGATCCTCGATGAACGCCAGCCGGGCTTTGAATACGAAGGCGAAATGGCGCCCGATGCCGCGCTCAACCCGCGCATCATGCAGACCTATCCGTTCTGCCGCCTGTCTGGCCCGGCCAACGTGCTGATCATGCCTGGTCTGCAATCGGCCAATATCTCGGCCAAGCTGCTGCGCGAGCTGGGCGGCAACGCCATGATCGGCCCGATGCTGCTCAACATGGAAAAGCCGGTGCAGATCGCCCCGATGACGGCAACTGCACCCGACCTGCTGACCCTGGCGGTGCTGGCTGCGGCAGGCATCACCGCCTGACAGGGCTGAAGACAAAAAAGGGGGCGCAGGCCATGCGGTCTGCGCCCCCTTTTTTGTGCAAGTTTGATCCGATCAGATCAGCCCGGCGAGCGGGCTCGACGGATCGGCATAGCGGCGCGTGGCCATGCGGCCGGCAAGATAGGCATCGCGCCCGGCCTCGACTGCGGCCTTCATCGCACGGGCCATGCGGATCGGGTCTTTGGCCTCGGCAATGGCGGTGTTCATCAGCACGCCGGTGCAGCCCAGTTCCATCGCCACGGCGGCATCGCTGGCCGTGCCCACGCCGGCATCGACCAGCACCGGCACCTTGGCCCCTTCCACGATCAGGCGGATCATTACCTTGTTCTGGATGCCCAGGCCCGAGCCGATCGGCGCGCCCAGCGGCATGATCGCCACCGCGCCGGCTTCTTCCAGCTGGCGCGCGGCGATCGGGTCGTCGGCGCAATAGACCATCGGCAGGAAGCCTTCCTTGGCCAGCACTTCGGTGGCGCGCAGGGTTTCGCGCATATCGGGATAGAGCGTGCGCGCCTCGCCCAGTACTTCCAGCTTGACCAAGTCCCAGCCGCCCGCCTCACGCGCCAGGCGCAGCGTGCGGATGGCGTCTTCGGCGGTGAAGCAGCCCGCGGTATTGGGCAGGTAGGTGACCTTGCGCGGATCGATATAGTCGGTCAGCATCGGCGCCTTGGGGTCCGACACGTTGACCCGGCGCACCGCGACGGTGAC
The DNA here is from genome assembly GCF_040544855.1 of Novosphingobium sp. 1529. Classification (NCBI taxonomy): domain Bacteria; kingdom Pseudomonadati; phylum Pseudomonadota; class Alphaproteobacteria; order Sphingomonadales; family Sphingomonadaceae; genus Novosphingobium; species Novosphingobium sp. 1529. The sequence goes on along the minus strand of NZ_JBEPKW010000001.1, from coordinate 40,545 downwards.
GATTTCCGCGCCCGAGGCCGCCAGGGCGGCCGCGTTCTGGGCAAAATCCTTGTACTTGCCGGTGCCCACGATCAGGCGCGAGCGGAAGGTGCGGCCGGCCACCGTCCAGGTATCGTCCGGCGCCGCACCATCGCCATCGCCACCACCGACGAAATGCACGATCTCTAGCACGTCGCCATCGGCAAGCGGCACCTGCGCCAGGGTGGAGCGGGGCACGATATCGCCATTGCGCTCCACGGCCACCTTGGCCGGATCGAGGTCCAGGGTGCGCACCAGATCGGCAATCGTGCCGGGAGCAGCGCGGCGCGGTTCGCCGTTGAGCGTGAGCGACAGGGTCGAGCTTTGCGGGTTCGTGGCCATGGCTGCGTGCTTTAACGACGGCACGGCATGGTGCAAGGCTTCAGCAGGCATTCCGCCGCATGTTGACCACATGGGCAGAGGCTACCAGCAGCACGCCGGCGATGGTCAGTACCGATTCGGCCGCGCCGTGGCCGACCATCACCGCCGCCGTCATCAGCGCCAGCCCGGCCAGGCCCAGCGTCAACGGCAGGCGATGGCCGTGGCGCAGCGCGCCCATGCCGATCGTGGCGGCACTGATCACGATCGCCAGGACGAGGCCGATGTGATGGATTTCGGGGTTGAGCAGCACGCCGCCGCCCAGGCCCAGCACGCCAACCAGGAACAGCCCGGCCAGGCAGTGAATCATGCACAGCCCCGAGAGGATCACGCCGAAACGGTCGAGCCGGCTGCGCAGGGTGAGGAGTGCCTGGTTCATGGCGCGCATATATGTAATGTTGTATCATGATTCAAGGGTTTTGACGGAAGGCCGTTGGAGCCCCGTGGGAAGGACCACTGGCGGCCAGTCGCAAAACCGCGCTTCCCCCAAATGCCACTTGCGCGGCCTGGCGCAAGGCGCGAGAGAACGGCCCATGATGGCTTCCCGCACTGCTCCGCCTGCATCGGCGCCCCATGCTTCTGCCACGCCGCGCGCGCCTGCCACCCAGGCGGTTCCGACGCAGGGCCTTGTGCGCTGGCTGGCCGTGGTGGCCGCGATGATCGTGGCGATCGTGGTGGTGGGCGGCATTACCCGGCTGACCGAATCGGGCGTGTCGATCACCGAATGGAACGTGGTGTCGGGCGCCTTGCCGCCTCTGACTCAGGCGCAGTGGCAGGCCGAATTCGATGCCTATCGCCAGACCCCGCAATATATCCTGGTCAATGGCCCGGCGGGCATGACGCTGGCGACCTACAAGTTCATCTTCTTCTGGGAATGGGTGCACCGCCTCTTGGCGCGCACCATCGGCCTGGCGTTTGCTGTGCCGCTCGCCTGGTTCTGGCTACGCGGCAGGATCCCGGCCGGCTATGCGCCGCGGCTGCTTGCGCTGCTGGCGCTGGGCGCGTTGCAGGGCGCGGTGGGCTGGTGGATGGTCAAGTCCGGCATCGTCCACGATGTGAAGGTCAGCCACTATCGCCTGGCGACCCACCTGGGCGTGGCGCTGTTCACCCTGGCCGGGATCGTGTGGACCATGCTCGACCTGCGCGCGCTGGCGCGGGGAGAGGCGCGGGCGCGGCTGACGGGCCTGGGCGCACTGGCGCTGGGCATGCTGGCGCTGCAACTGGTCTATGGCGCATTCCTGGCCGGCCTGCGCGCGGGCGTGGTCGCGGGCGCCGGCTGGTTTTCGTGGGATGCCTGGCCATTGATGCAGGGCAGCTTCTTTCCCGCCGGCGTGGAATGGGCGCGGGGCGCCTGGGCCACGCTGACCGGCGATCCCTATCTCGTGCACTTCTTCCACCGCTGGTGGGCCTGGGCGGTGGTGGCCGTGTTGGTGGTGATGGCCCGCCGGCTGCGCCGGGCAGGGCAGCGCCGGGCCTCCATCGCCATTCACAGCGCTTTTGGCACGCAGGTGCTGCTGGGCATCGCCACGGTCTATAGCGGGGTTTCGCTGTGGCTGGCGGTGCTGCACCAGCTGTGCGGCGCGATCCTGCTGATCTGCACGGTGTGGGGGGCGCATGCCCTCGGCCGGGTCAAAAACGCGGCCTGATCAGCGCATTTTTGGGAGAGGTATTATTTTACCTCTCCGCAAAGGCCCGGTTTGCTTGACTCTTGGGGCGCTTTGCAACAAAGGCGCGGTTCTTCACCCCGTTTGTGCCAAGTCTGGCACGCGATGGGGTAACCCATCATCCAGGGAACCGAACAGCCATGAAGGCTCTCAGCAAGGTCACCCGGTCGATCAAGCCGGCCGAGGTGGAAAAGAACTGGCATCTTATTGATGCCGAAGGCCTGGTGGTCGGCCGTCTGGCCGTCATCATCGCCAACCGTCTGCGCGGCAAGCACAAGCCCAGCTTCACGCCCCACGTCGATTGCGGCGATCACGTTGTCGTGATCAACGCCGACAAGGTGCGCCTGACGGGCAACAAGCTCAAGGCCAAGACCTATTACAAGCACACCGGCTACGCCGGCGGCATCAAGGAAGTCACCGCGGACAAGGTCCTGGGTGGTCGCTTCCCCGAGCGCGTGCTGGAAAAGGCTGTTGAGCGCATGATCCCCCGTGGTCCGCTCGGCCGCGCCCAGATGCGTGCGCTGCACCTCTATGCCGGTACCGAACACCCGCATGGTGGCACCCAGCCGGTGGCGCTCGACGTCGCCTCGATGAACCGCAAGAACAAGGTGGGTGCCTGATCATGGCCGATAACGACACCGTCTCGAGCCTGGCCGACCTCAAGAACCTGACGTCTGCCGCTCCCGCTCCTGCTGCTGCCGAAGCGCCCGCCGCCGAAGGCGACGCGCCGGTTGCTCCCGCTGCTCCCACCGCCCCGCTGCGCGATCGCGAAGTCGACGCTTTCGGTCGCTCCTATGCCACCGGCCGCCGCAAGGATGCCGTGGCCCGCGTGTGGCTCAAGCCCGGCAGCGGCAAGATCGTGGTCAACGGCCGCGACCAGGAAGTGTACTTCGCCCGTCCGACCCTGCGCCTGGTGATCAACCAGCCGTTCCAGGTTTCTGACCGCGAAGGCCAGTACGACATCATCGCCACCGTCAAGGGCGGCGGTCTGTCGGGCCAGGCTGGCGCCGTGAAGCACGGCATCGCCCAGGCTCTCTCGAAGTTCGAACCCGCGCTGCGCGGCGCCGTGAAGGCCGCCGGCTTCCTCACCCGCGACAGCCGCGTGGTGGAGCGCAAGAAGTATGGCCGCGCCAAGGCACGCCGCAGCTTCCAGTTCTCGAAGCGCTGATCGCGCTTCGACTGGCGGTTCTCGAACCGCCAGGCACGCTTCGGCAAAGAACGCATCAAGGGCTGGCCTTCGGGCCGGCCCTTTTTGTTTGCGGGTTTAGGCGCGGGTCAGCATGCCCCGTCCGCATCGGCCGGGCTGCGCAGCGAGGCGAGCAGGACGGCCAGTTCGCTCTGGCGGGTCACGCCGGTCTTGGCGAAGACGTGCTTGAGCTGGGTGCGCACGGTGGCGGGCGAGGCGGCGTGGCGCTGGGCGATATCGGTGGGGGACAGGCCCTGGGCCACCGCGCGGGCGACGCGGGCTTCGGCCGGGGTCAGGTCGAACAGCGCGCGGATCAGGTCGGCGCCCGGCACGCTGGGATTGCCGGCGCTGGCCAGGATGATCACCGCGCCGGCGCTGTCAAAGGCATCGTGGCCAGCCCCGCGCAGCGGCACGAGGTGCAGCGCATGGCGGGCCAGGCCGGCCGCGTCGCGCAAGGGCAGCGAGGCACCGCCGGGGTTGCCGCTGCCGGCTTGCAATCCCACGATCGCGGCGCGCAATTGGCTGTCGCAGGCAGGGTGCAGGGCGCGCAGGGCGCCGGCGCGCTGGGTCAGCAGGTGGTCCATCGCCTGGGTGAAAAGGGCGTTCATCGCCTCGATCCGGCCAACCGGATCGATCACCGCCGCTGCCACGCTCACCAATTCCAGCGCACCGACTGCGGCCGACAGGCGCTGCATCCGCAATTGTGCGCTCAGCGCCAGGGCGCGGGCGAGGTGCGGCCGCAGACTGTCGAGCTGCCGCGCCGCCGTGCGCGAGGCGGCATGGCTGGAAAAGCCTTCCACTGCCAGGATCAGGCCATCGTCCCCCGCGCCCTGAACCAGCGTTGCCGCGCCGGCGTCGGCACGGTGCGGCGTGAGGAATTGCGCATAGATTGGCAGCGTCGCCAGTTCTTGCGAGGTGTGCAGGTCGCTGTCGGTCAGGAAGCCGGGATGCGCGCCGCGTTCCATCAGGCGGCCCACGCGCGTGTTGTGGGCGTTGAAGCCCTGCTCCATGAACGCCTCGGTCATGGCGCGCACGCCATCGGTGGAGGTGATCGCCATGCCTTGCGGGCCGATGCGGATCAGGTTGCTGCCTTGTGCGCCCAATCGCTCGGCCAAGGACTGCAATACCGCCAGCCAGCGTTCGGGCACGGCCGCCGCTTCATAGATATCCCCGATCAACCCCGCATCGAACATGCCCGCTAAATTACCTGCCCACCCGTTCCCCACAGGCAGGTTAGCGCAGATTGTTACAGGAAAACAGCCGGCTTGATCAGAGCTTCCGCTTTTCGAGATAGGCGCGGAAGGCCGCGATGCTGTCGGGCACGTCGGCCCGGCCAAAGCCGATACGGAACCGGTCAGTGGGGACAGGGCCCAGTTCGGAATGATAGATGCCCGAAGGCAGCAACAGCACGCCGGCCTGGGTCACCAGGTCTTCGCAGAACGCGTCCACCGTACCCGGTCCGCGCCAGCGCGGATAGCCCACGCAGCCGCCATCCGATCGCGTCCATTCGAACAAGTGCGGATAATCGGCAAAGAATGCATCGAGCAGTGCAAGGTTGGCGCGCACCAGGGCGTTGTTGCGCCCAACGATGCGCTCGCCTGCACGCAGGGCGATGATGCCCAGCGCTTCGCTCGGCGCAGAGTTGCAGATCGACAGGTAGTGCTTCATCCGCTCCATGCGTGAGAGCAGTTCCTGATCCTGGCAGGCGATCCAGCCGATGCGCAGGCCGGGCAGGCCATAGGCCTTGGACAGCACATTGAGCGACAGGCCGCGCTCATAGATATCGGCCACTTGCGGCAGGTGCCGCGCCGGGTCGGGGCCGAGCAGGCGATAGACCTCGTCACTGAAGATCCAGATGCCATGGCGGCGGCACAGCGCCACCAGCCCATCGAGCGTGGCGCGATCGGGGATGCAGCCGGTGGGATTGTGCGGGAAATTGATCGACACCAGCCGCGTATTGGGGCGGATGGCGGCGGCCACGCGATCGAGATCGAGCCGCCAGCCCTGGTCGGGATCGAGCGGCACCCCCGTGACGGCGCAAAGCGAGAGCGGCACGGTTTCGGCGGCCTGGTAATTGGGCGTGATGACGATGGCGTGATCGTCTGCCCCCAAGAGCACGTGGTTGGCGACATAGATGCCTTCCTCCGCGCCGGCAAAGCACAGCACGTTGTCGGCCGCCATGGCATCATAGGTGCGGGCGATTTCCGCGCGCAGCACCGGCGCGCCGAACGTCTGGGTATAGCCCAGCCATTGCGCGTCGAAGGCGGCGGCATCGGCCGGATCGGCCAGCGCCAGCAGTTCGCGCACGGTCATGCTCTGCGCGTCGGACGCGGTCAGGTGGTGGCGGGCGGCAAATTCCCAGTGCGAGAAATAGGCCTCCAGGCGGAAATCGGGCAGGTTCATGCGCGCGCTCAATTGCCCAGGGCCACAACGCCACCGGTCGAGCCAAAGCCACCAGCCCCGCGCGCGGTGTCATCCAGTTCGCCCACCTCGAGCCAGGTGCCACACACCACCGGCGCCAGCACCAGTTGCGCCACGCGATCGCCGCGCTGGATCGAAAAGCTTTCGCTGCCGTGGTTGATCAGGATAATCTTGAGTTCGCCGCGATAGTCGCTGTCGATCGTGCCGGGGGCATTGGGCACGGAAATGCCGTGCTTGAGCGCCAGGCCAGAACGCGGCCGCACCTGGATTTCAAACCCGTACGGGATCGCCAGGGCCAGGCCCGTGGCCACGGCATGGCGGGCGCCCGGCGCCAGGTCCAGATCCTCGGCCGCAACCACGTCCATCCCGGCAGCACCATCGGTGGCATAGGCGGGCAGGGGCAGCCCCTCGCCATGCGGCAGGCGCTTGAACATGATGGGGACCGGGCTGGAATGCGATGAGACGGTCATGCGGGGGTTCCGTTGGCAAGTGTGTGGGCGATGCGGGCGACGATGGCCTGGGCCACGGCGTCCTTGGGCATTTCGGGGAGGCTGTCCACGCCCTCGGCATCGATGATGTGGACGGTGTTGGCCATCCCGCCCATGACGTCGCCCGAAACGTCGTTGGCCACGATCCAGTCTGCCCCCTTGCGCGCGCGCTTGGCCACGGCGTGGGCGATGACATCGTTGGTTTCGGCGGCAAAGCCGACCACCAGCGCAGGGCGGCGCGGATCGCGGCACAGCGTGGCCAGAATATCGGGATTTTCTACCAGGGCGAGCGGCGGCGGGGTGCCACTGCCATCCTTCTTGAGCTTGTGCGCGGGGGCATCGGCGGTGCGCCAATCGGCCACGGCCGCCACCATCACCGCCACGTCTGCAGGAAGGGCTGCGTTGACCGCCGCGGCCATCTCGCGCGCGGTTTCTACGTCCACACGATCAACGCCGGGCGGCGTCGGCAGCGTGACCGGCCCGGCCACCAGCGTCACGCGCGCGCCGGCCTGTGCGGCGGCGGCGGCGATGGCAAAGCCCTGCCGCCCGCTCGATCGGTTGGCGATATAGCGCACCGGATCGATCGGTTCGTGGGTAGGGCCGGCCGTCACCAGCACATGGCGCCCGGCGAGTGGGCCAGGGGTGGGCATGGGCAGGGGCGTTGGCGCAGCGAACGGGTTGGCATGGCCTTCCAGCTGTGCCTGGATCGCCGCCCAGATCGCCTCGGGTTCGGGCAGGCGGCCGGGGCCGAATTCGCCACAGGCCATCGCGCCGACATCGGGTTCCAGCACGGTCACGCCCGATGCGCGCAAGGTGGCGACATTGCGCACGGTGGCGGCATGTTGCCACATGCGCACGTTCATCGCCGGCACGGCCAGTACCGGCTTGTCGGTCGCCAGTAGCAGCGTGGTGGCAAGATCGTCGGCAATGCCGGCGGCCATGCGCGCCAGCAGATCGGCCGTGGCCGGGCACACCACCACCAGGTCTGCCTGGCGCGACAGCTGGATATGGCCCATTTCCACTTCGTTCTTCAGATCCCACAGCGTGGTGTGCACGGGATTTTCGCTGAGCGCGGCCAGCGTCATCGCCGTCACGAAATGGGCGCCGCCCTCGGTCAAGACGCAGGTGACATCGCCCCCGCCCTTGCGGATCAGGCGGACGAGTTCGCAGGCCTTGTAGGCGGCAATGCCGCCTCCGACGATCAGCAGGATACGCGTGGATGGCATGACGCGGCTTGTGCCGCCTTGCCGCGGCAGGCGCAAGGTTTTGCGCCAGGATGGGGCGAAAACGGCGGATTTGCGTCGTTCATTTTCTTTGCAAGCCGTCCGAAAGTTTGTCAGACTTGCGACAAATAGAACAGGGCGTTGGAGAGACTCGATGCGTGTGGTGCTGACCGCGCTCGTGCTGCTGGCCGGGCTGGTGGATCTGATCATTGTCGGCTCTTCGCTGCTGACGCCGCATGATGGCGCCGAACTGGCGCGCGCGGCGCATGGTCTTTCGATCATCCGCGCGCATTGCACCTCGTTTTTCAGCGTGGCCGCCGTGGCGATGATCGCCGGCGCACTTTGGCGCAACGGCGATCTGCTGCTGGTACCCACGTTCATCTTCATCGGCGCCCTGGCCGAACGGCTGGTCAATCTCGTCGCCTTCGGCACCTATGCCAACTGGCTGCTGCCGATGGTGCTGGACGTGGCGCATATTGCCCTGCTGCTGGGCGCGCGGCACGCATTCCGCCAGGCTGAGGAAGACGCGGTGCCTGCACCTGCCCCCGCGCCGCACCGCGCCAACCTGGCCTGAACCGCGATGCCGATCCGCTTTGCCCTGACGGCGCTGGTATTCCTGCTCGGCCTGTTCGATGTCTTCATGGCCGCTTCGTTCCTGTTCACGCCCCACGCCGGTGCGGCCATCCTGGGTGTGAGCGCGGCGGTTCCGGCCGGCTGGGCCACGATCCGCGCCGATTTCACCGCATTTTTCGGCGTGGCGGCGCTGTGCATGATGGTTGGCGCCTGGCGCCGCAACGGCGACCTGCTGCTGGTGCCGGGCCTGCTGTTTGGCGTCGCGCTGATTGGCCGGGCGCTCGATCTGGCGCTGGTTGGCGCCTATCCTGGATGGGCCCAGCCGATGGCGGTGGAAGCCTTGCACGTGATCGTGCTGGGTGCCGCATGGCGCATCCTGCCGCACCATCGCGTGGGGGAATTGGCAGGGTAGGGCGCTTTTTGCGCTTTGACACGCTCAGGGCGAACGGAGCCGGAGTGCAAGGAACTGGCTCCGATCCCCTTTCGGGCTGAGCTTGTCGAAGCCCGCCAGCGCTACGCCCGAGCCGCCTTGCCACTCCATCGCCCCGCCCAGCGCAGCACCGCCTTTTGCGCCGGGCGTTCGATCCAGCGGTGCGAGGCAAAGCCGGCCGCCACGGACGCCACCAGGAAGAAGATCAGGAATGCAGGTTGCTGCGCGATGGCGCGGCTACCCAGCGTGGCATCGATCAGCAGCACCAGCGCCACCTGCATCGGGAAATGCCACAGGTAGATGCCATAGGACGCCTCGCCCCACTGCCGGCCAAAGGCGAGCAGGTCGCGCTTGTCGGCCAGGTCGATCGCCAGCGTGGCAAACAGCACGGCAAAGGTTCCGGCCAGGATCGTGGCGTCTTCGGCGTGGTAGCGGGTGGTGGCGATCCAGGCGGCGGCAACGCAGGCCACTGCGCTGCCCAGCAGCACCGGCACCGGCAGCCAGCCCCTGAGCGCGGCGGCATAGACCGCCACGCCCATGAAGAAATAGCCGATGCAGGTCAGCACCGGCTCGTCGGGCCAGCCCAGGAAGAACAGGCGCAGGACGATCACGGCCACTGGCAAGGACACCAGCAAAGGCGCGCGGCGCATCGCCGGCAACAGCACCCAGAACGCCGCATAGGCGAGGATCTCGGTGGAAAGCGACCAGCTTGGGCCGTTGAACGACTGGTTGTGCTGCCAGCCCCAATAGTGCGCCAAGGGGATGGAAAGCAGGAAATGCTTCCAGTCCTGCTCGTGATAGATGAACGCCGTGCCGTTGATGTGGGTATAAAGCGCCTGCAACCCGGCCACGAGCACCAGCGTCAAGAGGTGCAGTGGCCACAGGCGCGCCACGCGGGCCAGCCAGAACCGCTGCATCGCCGTGCTGTCGGCAAAATAGACATGGGCAAAGACAAAGCCCGAGACCGCCCAGAAATACTGCACCGCCATGTGGCCATAATCGAACAGCCAGCGCAGCGGGTGATAGAGCGGGATCATCGCGGCGCGGTTGACGTGAAAGCCATAGCCGACCGGCGGCACGAAGAAATGCTGGTAATGCCAGAACAGCACGAAGAACGCGGCAATGACGCGTGACAGGTCAAGCGCGTTGAAATGGCGCTTGGCCAGCCGCAGCCCGGGCAACGGTGCCGGGCGCGGTGCAGGACCGGCAGCCGCGTTCACGGATGGCGATGCCAATCATCGGCCGGCGGTGGCGGCGGCATATCTTGCGGATGGGGCGGATGCGGATGGTGCCAGGCCTGAAGCCCCAGCACTGCCGCTGCACCGAGGGCTGCGGCCAGGACCAACCCGGCCCAGCCGCCTGATCCGCCCTGCGCTTGGCCATCGCGGCGTTTGCGTTCCCACATCAGGTCCACGTGCGGAAGCGGCGGGGCTTCGGGCGCACCGCCCTTGGGCGGGAAGCGTTCCTCGATCCGGCGGATCAGCGCCGGCACGCGCAGCAGCGTGGCGGCATCGTCCTGCACGCGCTGGGCAATCGCGGCTTCCGGCCCCAGTTCGTCGCGTATCCAGTTGCGCACGAACGGCGCTGCCGTTTCCCACATGTTGATATCGGGGTCGAGCTGCTGCGCGATCCCTTCGACCATGACCATGGTCTTTTGCAGCAGCAGCAGGTGCGGCTGGGTCTGCATGTCGAAATCGCGGGTGATGGCAAACAGCCCGTCGAGCATCTGGCCGACCGAAAGGTCTTTCACCGGGCGGCCGCGCATCGGCTCGCCCACCGCCCGCAGCGCCGTGGCAAACTCGTCCACCGAGTGATAGCTCGGCACGTATTGCGCTTCGAAATGGATTTCGGCCACGCGCTTGTAGTCGCCCGTGGTCAGGCCATAGAGAATTTCGGCCAGCCACTGCCGCGCCTGGCGATCGATCCGGCCCATGATGCCGAAGTCGATCGCGGTGATCGTGCCATCGGCCTCCACGAACAGGTTGCCCTGGTGCATGTCGGCATGGAAATAGCCGCCGCTGATCGCCTGGGTCAGGAAGGCCAGGACCAGGCGGCTGGCCATTTCCTTGCGATCGTGGCCGGCGGCATCGATCGCGTCGAGATTGCTGATCTTGACGCCATCGATCCAGTCCAGCGTCATCACGCGGCCATTGGTGCGGTCCCAATCGATGCCGGGCACGCGATAGCCGGGAAAGGCGTGCATCGCATCGGCCAGTTCCGACGCGCTGGCCGCCTCGCGGCGCAAGTCCACCTCGCGCGCGGTCCAGCGCTTGAAATTGGCGATGATCAGGCGCGGGCGCAGGCGCCCGGCCTCGCCACCCAGCGCCTCCAGGTGCGCGGCGGCCCATTCATAGGTCTCGATATCGCGGGCCAGCTTTTCGCGCACGCCGGGGCGCAGCACCTTGACCGCCACCTTGCGCCCGTCGACCGTCCACGCCTGGTGGACCTGCGCGATCGAGGCGGCGCCGACGGGTTCTTCGTCAAAGCGCGAAAACAGGCTTTCTAGCGGGCGTTCGAAACTCGTTTCGATCTCGCGCCGGATCAGCGCGAAATCGACCGGGGGCAGCTTGTCCTGCAGGGCGAGCAGATTGCGCGCCGCTTCCTCGCCCACCAGGTCGGGCCGGGTGGCCAGCGTCTGCCCCAGCTTGATCGCCGCCGGGCCGATCGCGCGAAAGGCACCGGCATAATCGGGCACTACCGGCTGGCGCGTGCCGAACCGGGCGATGCGGCACAGCCGGCGTACCGGCGCCGGCGTGTTGGGGCTTTCTTCCAGCAGGCGCAATGCGCCGTGGCGCGCCAGGATGCGGCCCCAGCCCAGCAGGCGGCGGATGTGGGTGGCAGGACGGGTCACGGCAAAGGCGCTCGCTTAGACTTTCCAGCCAGAGTGGATCGCCACCAGGCCACCAAGGATCGGTTCCACCTTGGTGTGGCGGAACCCGGCGGCTTTGATCATGCCTTCGAATTCGTCCATCTTGGGAAAGCGACGGATCGATTCGATCAGATAGCGATAGGATTCGGCATCGCCGGCAATGGCCTGGCCGATCTTGGGCACCAGCTTGTGCGAATAGGCGTCATAGACTTCGGCAAAGCCGGGCCACTGCGTGGTGGAAAATTCCAGGCAGAAGAACCGCCCGCCGAACTTGAGCACGCGGTGCGCCTCGGCCAGGGCCTGGTCGATGCGGGTCACGTTGCGGATGCCGAACGCGATCGTATAGGCATCGAAGAAGCGATCCCCGAACGAGAGTTCCTCGGCATTCTGGCGCGACCATACCAGGCCGTCGATGCCGCGCTCCATCGCCCGCTCGATGCCCACGTCGAGCATGTCCTGGTTGATGTCGGAAACCGTGATCGCGGCGCCCTCGCGCGCCATGCGAAAGGCGATGTCGCCCGTGCCGCCGGCCATGTCGAGAATCTGCTCGCCCTCGCGCGGTTTCACGCGGGCGACGAAGCGGTCCTTCCACACGCGGTGCATGCCGACCGACATGGCATCGTTCATCACGTCGTACTTTTTGGCGACGCTGGAAAACACCGCACCGACGCGGGCGGTCTTTTCCTCAGGGGTGACGTCCTCGTAACCGAAGGACACGCTATCCGGGCTGGTCATGGTTCAGGGCCTTTAAAGGGGAATTGCCGCAGGCGCAAAGCATGATAGCAGGAGCGCACGATGCCCGAACTACCAGAGGTTGAAACCACCGTTCGCGGGCTGGCGAGCATTCTTGCCGGCGAGACGATTTCCCGCGTATCCGTGCGCCGCGCCGATCTGCGCCGTCCGTTTCCGCCAGACCTGGCACAGGCGTTGACCGGCGCGCGGGTCAGCGGGCTGTCGCGCCGCGCCAAATATGGCCTGATCCACACCGACCGCGCACGCACCATGGTGTTTCACCTCGGCATGTCGGGGCGCTGGCGAATCGACCCTGACGAGATCGGCAAGCACGATCACCTGGTGCTGGAAACCGGCAACGGGCATGTCCTCGCGCTCAACGATGCGCGGCGTTTCGGCTCGGTTGACCTGGTGGACGACGACGCGCTCGATGCCTGGGCGCCGTTCGCCGCGCTGGGGCCCGAACCACTGGGGTCGGGGTTGACCGCGCAGCACTTGGCCCGCGCCTTTGTCGGCCGCATTGCCGCGATCAAGCTCATGCTGCTCGACCAGCGGATCGTCGCCGGGCTCGGCAACATCTATGTGTGCGAGGCGCTGCACCGCGCGCGCATCCATCCCGAGCGCGAGGCTGGCACGGTCTCGCTGCCCGCGCTCAAGCGGCTGGTGCCGGAAATCCGCGCCGTGCTCGAAGAATCGATCGCGGCGGGCGGCTCGACCCTGCGCGATTATGCCCGGCCCGATGGCGAGCTGGGATATTTCGCCAAGGATTTCCTCGTCTATGGCCGCGAGGGCGATCCATGCGCCTGCGGCCGGCCAGTGGCGCGCGTGGTGCAGGGCGGCCGATCGACGTTTTTTTGCAGCGTGTGTCAAAAGTAACATTGCCGAGGTCGATTTCTCTTTAGCGGCTCGTCTGTTACACCACGCCTTCGGGTCAAAACAGGTTGGGTTGCCTTGGTCGGATCGCTGTCTCATCGTATCCTTTTGCTGTGTGCGGCGCTGGCCGGGCTGATCATGATTCTGGCTGGCGCCCTGCTGGCCGTGACGGTGCAGATGCACAACAACCTCGGCTGGCTCGATCACTCGTCGCGCGTGCTGCGCACGGCCAACCATGCGCTCGGCAGCCTACGCGTGGCCGAATCCGGCCAGCGCGGCTTTACCTTGACGCACAACCCAGATTTCGCCCGCGCGGTTGGCCCGGCCTTGGCGGCGGCACGGCGCGACAGTGCGGAACTGGTCACCCTGACGACCGACAACGGCGAACAGAACGAGCGGGCGCGCCAGTTGCAGGTGCTGGTCAATGGCCGCGCCGATACGCTGGAGGCGACCGCCAACCTGGCGCGCCGCGGCGCGTTCGACCAGGCGCGCGAGGCGACAGCGGCCGGGCGCGGGCTGGAACTGATGCAATTGGTCGATGCCAAGGTGAACGACCTGCTGCTCGACGAGCGGGCGCTGGCGGCCGATCGCATGGCAGCGGTGGAGCAATTGCTGCGGGTCACGCGCTGGCTGGTCATTCTCGGCACGCCGTTGACACTGCTGATGCTGGCGCTGGTGGCGCGCTCGCTGATCCTGCGCATCCGCCGCCCGGTGGGGGCGATGCTGGCGGTGATGGGCGATCTTGGCGCCGGGCAGCGCCACGCGCGCATTTCGGGCGAAATGGGCTCGCGCGAGTTCGAGCGGCTGGCTAGTGGCTACAACGCCATGGCCGATGAACTGCAACGCGCCGTGGCCAACCAGGCCGAGGCGGCCGAAAACCTTCAGGCGGCCAATGCCGCGCTCAGCCACAATGCCGATACCCTGCGCGAACGGGGCGAGGTGATCGAGATCCTGGGCGGCATGGCGCATCGCATGCAGGCCGCGCGCACCGACGATGAACTCGCCGCGATCATCCGCGTGTTCGTGCCACGCGTGCTGCCGCAGATTCCCGGCGCGCTGTTCGTGCACAACAATTCGCGCAACCTGCTGGTGCCCACGGCCACCTGGGGCGGGCTGGAATCGGAACAGGCCGGCTTTGCCCCCGAAGAATGCTGGGCGCTGAGGCGCGGGCAAAGCCATTATGTGGACGAGCCCGGCTCTGACATCGTGTGCCCGCATGTCGGCGCCGGGGCCGATCACTACCACTGCGAACCGCTCCTGGCCGGTGGCGAGGTGATCGGGGTGCTCTATCTCAAGGGCACGATCGGCACCGAAAGCCGCTTTCGCCTGGCAGTGTTGAGCGAGAATATCGCTTCGGCCCTGGTCAACCACCGCCTGCAGCGCGGCTTGCGCGAGCAGACCATCCGCGATCCGCTGACCGGGCTGTTCAACCGCCGCTATCTAGAAGAAACGCTGGCCCTGGAAATGGCCCGTGCCTCCCGCTCGGGCGCGCCGCTGACCGTGGTGATGTGCGATATCGACCACTTCAAGCGCTTCAACGACGAATTCGGCCACGATGCCGGTGACCAGGTACTGCAGACGGTCGCGGCCGAACTGCGCCGCCGCTTCCGCGATGGCGATGTGGTCTGCCGCTTTGGCGGCGAGGAGTTCGTGGTGATCGCGCCAGCGACGGACGCCAACGTGCTGTCCGCCAGGGCGGAAGAAGTACGCCAGGCGATCAGCCTGCTGACCGTGCGCCAAGGCGAACGCGCCCTCGGTTCGGTCACCATGTCGTTCGGCCTCGCCACTTGGGCGCCGGGCATGGACCGCGAAGGCGTGGCCCTGCTCAAGGCCGCCGACGCCGCACTCTACGCCGCCAAGCGCGACGGCCGCAACCGCCTGGTAATCGACCCGCAAGCCCTGGCGGCCTGAGGCATCGGCCTGCTGCACAGATGGCGCGGTAGCGGGAATCCAATTGGTAAACTAACAATTTGTTATGATTTCAGTATGTTGTGTGATTCGGAAATCGGTCCATCACCCGTGCCCCTGTCAAGGAAAATGTGACCCGGTTCGGTTCTCACGAGCTGGGAATCCAATGCCCGATTCGGCTGAGTCGCAGACCATATCTTCGCGCCTCATTCCGTCGCCGATTGGCACCGGAGCAGGGGAACAAATTCGGTACGACTGCCGCCCAGAAAAATGCAGCAGCAGCTTCAGAGCTTGAAGCGCTGCTCCCGGTGCCACCTGACAAATTGCGGATGCGGGCGATCAGCTTCGCGCTGTGGCAGCAAGATTCGGCCAGTGGCATTGATGACCGATCGGATGCTGTCAGGATCATTGGCCTGCCGCGAAATCATGATGCGCATGTCGTCGTCCAGTCCGATCAGACCTCGGTCGAACATCCAATGTGCGGTGCCGGAAAGGGCCAAGCCGTTGCTCACAATGTCAGGCCCACTAGCTTCCACGGGGCGGATGTGAGCGGCCTCAACTTCGGCCCGCCCGCCACCGTTGATGAGCTTTAGCCCGGTGACGGCACAGCGTTCATCATAGGCTCGCAACACAATTCGGCGAAACACGCGATCGCGCACTACGCGGGAAACGATAGCGGAAACGCGTTCCCTCGCCTCATCGAAAACAAAGGGGGCTGACTCTTCACGAACAATCTGTTCGTCGATTAGGAAATCTGTCCGTGGCAGCAGCGGCTTCTCATCAGCCAGTCCGGCTGCCACGATACGATTGAAGTCGCTGGAAGACACGCCTCGAACGGCGGCTTGAGCTCGCCCGGAAATGGCTCCAACCTCGTTGAGCAGACCGCGTTCGACCGGCCCATTTTCATCAGAAAACGGAACAGGGCTTGCGAAATCCAGATAGCTGCCGGGCGAGATCAGAGCGAGGTACATGCCGGACGTTGTCGGGTCGGCGATGATACGCTCGACTTTGGCCACTGCGTAGTAGCCTCGCGTGCCTGTAACCTTTCTCGGCTCGTAGTAAATAATCCAGTCGCCGACGCAGGCTCGGGCGCGCTCCAGATACTGTTTCGGAAACTGGTATCGCTCGGCCGGGGTGTCGTCGTAGATCGAATCAGACCGATGGATGAAAACGCCGAATGCCATGACAGAAAGATAGCCTGAAAGCAGCCTGTCGAAAAAGGTTAAAGTTCGCGGCTTAAGACTGGGTAGTACGACGTTGCAGCCTTATTGGCTGCCGATCGAATTGTGTTGTTCGGGTGTGAGCCGCCAACGGCGGGCGAGCATCAGTCAGGGAATTGCCGCCCTCAAACCGGACGTTCGCGGGGCGAATCCCGCTCCCGAAAGCAGTCTTTCGTTCATCGGCATTACGGATTCTCTGATCGGCGCCCTCTGATCCATCTCCTACGTGTCCGGTGTTAGGCAAGAGGGCAGATTTGACGCTCCCGTTTGACCGAATCGATGCCGCGGTCTGCACTCGCCGAGATCTCGGTCGTCGGGCGCCAGACGCGCTGGCCCGGTCCCTAGGCTTGTGGCGCGATGCCCTCGAATTTGGCGGATGCCACTGCCAGCGCCGCAATCAACCCGGGGGTCTTGGGAAGCATATCGGCCTTGGCCTGGCCGCCCAACGCGCGGACGACGCGATCGAATAGCCATCCGAGCTTCATCCAGACCTTGGGATCTTCGGTGCTCGTCAGTTCCATGCTGAGACGGTTCGCGACGCTCGACAAAGCCGTGCCGCCGCTGACCATAACCGGCTGACTTTGGATTTTTGCTCCGGAGAGCTCGTTGAACCGATCAAGCGTTTGCTGCTGGATGGGCAGCTCTCGCTGAATTCGGTCCCAGAATCTCGGGCTGAACGGATCTAGGAACTGTTCTTCGCCCAGGCTAATGAAATCGGTGCCGATCGGGGCCTCCATCGCCAGCGGATCGAGCAGGACCCGAGGGAATTGGGCTAGCTTGCTTTCCAGATGATAGGCGCGGTTGAGCGCCGGGCCAAAGACAATATGCTCGTCATGATAGAGGTTGCCGATGGTGACGCCGCCGCGCATCCAGAACCCATGGACTGCAAGGCCAAGCTGGGTGATCGCCAGGCTCTGCAGGAGCCAGTGCACTTCGCCCGGCTCGAACGGCTTGCTGAAGACCACATTGTCGGAGAAGGTCGTTATGCGCGCCCCTGCATCGCCGACCTGTGCCGCAGTGGCATTGAACATCCGGACCGCTGACGCGAGCCTGCCGATATGGCGTGGATCCTCTCCGGCGGTGTCGATCTCATTCTTCCAGCCCAGGATATCGAAGAAGAAGACGAGCCTCTTCTCGTAGTGGACCTCTCCGAAGCAAAGTTCCGTCTCGTCCAGGATCATCTCATCCACTCGCTGCTCATTGTTCGGCCGGACAATCTCGGACCGTCACGGGTCGCAAGGGGCCGGGCAAGGGCGCGCACCCGTCTCTACCAAGCGCCATTCGCGGTCGTGTTCGCGAGCGCGAGATGCGTCACCGTCCCCTTTTCGTCGGCCATCGCGAAGGTCGGCGCCTGGCGCGCGCGCCGCTTTCCGTACCATGCAGTCGCGACGTTAAGCAGGTCAGCGTTGAGCTGGCGGTCGAAGAAATGGTCAGTCAGCTCCTGGGTGAGATCGGGATTGGGATAGTAACGAAAGTCGCCGGCCTGGCGCAGTGCGTCGAGGCTGGGCGCCTCGTCCTCTAGGCGCCTCTGCATCATCTTGCGTGGCAGCGGGGCCGCGCCGGGCCTGGCGGCGAATGCCTCCCGATAGATGGGGGCCATGAAGTCGAAAACATGAGTTTTAGTCTGGACCCACATGTGGAAGGCGTCATCCGCCGAGACCAACTGGTCTTTCTCGATCCTGCCGAAAAAGGCGATCTCCTCGGCGTCGCTCATCGCGAAGCTGAAGGCTCCAGCTACGACCCGCGCGTCGATGCCATATTCTCGGTTCAGGACATAGGCGCCGAAGGTCGCGAAGAAGGTGCAGGCTTTCTCGGCGTTTGCCTCGGGAATGCCCAGCAGGACGCCATGAACCACTTGATAGACACGATTATATTCGGTGAGCGGCAATAGAAATCTACTCATGGGCCTCCGGCGTCGCGGCAATATTGGATGCGGACAGGACGGCGACTATATCGCGGACATGGCAGGAGACTATATCGAATTGGGGCGCCGATTCCGGCGTGCGAATGAAAAGGATGAGCGTCCTTTCGTGGGGTTGTTCGATCGCAGCTTTCGGGGGGAAAGCCGCGCGGGAAGAAGGCGAAGGCCGGATGAACCAGCATAACCTGATGGTGTCGGTGCTCACCGCCGCGGGCGGCGAGCCGATCGAGAGTCATGCGGCGCCCGGCTATACGGGCAAGATCGCGGATATCCTGTCCCCGGCGGACAATGTGATCGTCGAGGTCAAGTCGCTCACCACGGATCGGGCGGCATCGGACGAGACGTCGGAGGCGGTTGGAGAGATGTTTTCGCGCCACACGCATATGGGAGCACCTGTAATATTCGGCACTGTGACGGTGAAGTTGCATGATCTACCGTACGCGATCGCCATGAACACGCTGCGGATCGCTGGCAAAAGGGTCTTGGCCGAGGCGAAAGCCGCGAACACGCAGCTTAAAGCGACGAAGGCTGCGCTGGGTCGGCCAGAGGCGATGGGGCTGCTGGCCCTGATCACCCCGCCTTTTCGGCTGGATCGGCATTCGATCGTGGCCCTTGTGGGAGACGCGATGCGGGACAATCGGTGCCGGTCCATCGATCAACTCTTCCTGGTCGAAACCCCCCTCGCGGCGCCCGAGCCTTATCGTCGGCGGGGAAACAGCTTTATGTCTTTGCATTCGCGACCCGATGCTGATCGAATCCTACCTCAGCATCTCGCCGAAGCGATCGGGCGCGCCTGGGGCAAGATCACCGGGCAATCGGCGGGCCGCGGAAATGAAGAGGATTATCACCGCTTCGGAGCGACATCTTGAACCGCTCTCATATCGGACATTCAGCTGTGAGTATCTGCTCCCTGCAACCTGCCTTTCGTTAACCCATCGGGTCCTGCGCTGCGTTCGCCCGACCCTGGGGAATTCTCGACGCTCGCACGCGACATGTGGGACTGCAGCTATTGTCAGAAGCCGACGTTTGACGTTCACCCTTCGACATCCCCATTGTAGACGTCGGGGACGACGATATGGTGTTCGTATGTGGCAACTATCTTTCCTTGCTTTGGAGTCCTCGGCTTCCGTTGGTCAACAGCACATTACTTTCCGTGACGAGACCTTCGAGGCGCACCACAACCCAGACCTGTTCTTGCTCGAAGAGTTCGGCATTAACTGGCGGCGCGCCGATGATCATGCGACGGTCTATCATGATCCGGACTGGGCGGCGTGACTGTTCCGCGCTCGGAACATCCACGCGTTGCGGCTTGGCTTGAGAATTTCGCAGTCCCGCGACGCGATACCGCGCGTTTACTCATCGATGCGCTCGAATTGATTAGCGAGACCGATCTGCGCCGCGAGATGATCGCTGCGACACTGGCCTTGTTACCGGACCTAGCTGGGCCAATCGCCGCGTTCCCTGCACGCGAAGTATCGCCCGGAGAATCCGCGCACGCGGAAGGACGGGCGGGCCGCTACCAACTCCTAGAGCCCGGGCTACCCGGCAGCGAGGCGGTGCTCGCCAACATCCTGACCGGCGTGCTGCGCGAGGGCGGCGGCTCAGCGGGGCTGCTTGGTGGCCATGGTCTTGAGAGTTTGCGCGAGCACAAGGTCCGCACGATCCTGCTACTCGACGATTTCAGCGGATCGGGCAGCCAGCTGATCAAGTTTCATAAGGCGCTCCGGCGTCACAAGACGATCCGCAGCTGGACCTCTTACCATCTGATCGAATTTCATATCCTGGCTTATGCCGCCACAGACAAGGCGGCGCGCCTACTGCGCCGGCGCTTCGGAGACGATAAGGTCCATATTCTTCGCGCCTGCCCGACCTTCGAAGGCGCCGGGTGGACGCCCGAGCAACGCGCCGAAGTGGAGGTGCTGTGCCGAGCTTCGGCGGGGCGCCGTAACAAGAACTGGGCCTTGGGCTTTCGCGACAGTCGCGCGCTGATCGCTTTCGAGCACACCGCGCCCAACAACCTGCCTTATATCCTGTGGAAGGTCGCGACCGGTTGGAACTACCTGTTCGCATATAAGGGGGTGCCTAACGACCTGCTGCGGCTGTTTACAATGCGGCCCGACCCGCCGCGCGAACCAATGGTTGGGAGCGCCGGTGCCGCCCGGCTCAGCCAGACCATCGATCTGCTCGCCCGGCGCGTCTATGAGGCCGGCAATATCGCCGAAGTGCTGCGCGTCAGCATTGCCGAGGCCGAACGCTTGCTGCGCCTTGCTCATAGCCTTGGGTTGACCAATGCCCGTCACCGACTGACCGACGCCGGCCGCGTCGAGCTCAAACGCTGGCGCGCCGCGCATCCGGTTCGGGTATTGCCTAATCGCGACCAACCCTATTATCCTAAGCAACTGAGGGCGGAGCGCTGAGCATCCAGCTTCCCCCGGCCATAAAGGCCGGACCAGGTCGCGGGGTTCCTGCGGCGGGCTGGCGCGTTGTGCTTCGCCTGGGAAACGGAGTCGCTGAGATCGACCTTAGTGAAGCGAACTTCCGCTCCGACGATGTCTGGGCTCGTCCGCTCCACTATGGCCTCCTTACGGGTCAAAGTGGATGATCAGCGCTTCGCCCCACCAATATCGCGCCGATGGTCGCGCGCGCGGCAGAGCCGAGCCGGTGCTCGATGCCGCACTCGCTCAGGCCGCAGACCCCGAACACCGAGGTGCCCCCGCGATTCTAACGCTGATGCATCTCGCCCAGCGTATGGACGTCAGCTACAAATTCCTGCGCTCGGTGATCGCCAGCAAGGAAGGCACACACTACCGCGACTTCCATATCAGCAAGCGCGATGGCGGCGGTCGGCGCATCGCGGTGCCTTCGCCCGAGCTGATGGCGGTCCAGCGCTGGATCGTCCGCGAGATCTTGCGCGACCGGCCCGTGCACCGCGCCAGCTTCGCTTATGCGCGCGGCAGCTCGATCTACGCCTGCGCGCAGCGGCACGCCGGTGCCGGCTGGCTGCTCAAGCTCGACATCCACGACTTCTTTGAAAGCATACCTGAAAAGTCGGTCTACCGCGTGTTTCGCGAGATCGGCTATGCGCGTCTGGTCTCTTTCGAGCTGGCGCGGCTCTGCACCCGCCCTTGGGTAGCGCCGCCGCGTGGGAAGCGCGCTGAGCGCAGCGTCGCAAATCACAGCCGTCGCGGCATCGAAATCTATCGCCGCGAGCTGACCGGCTATCTGCCACAGGGCGCGCCGACTAGCCCGATGCTCTCCAACCTCGTCTTCCGCGTCCTCGACGAACACCTGAGCCAGCTCGCCACCCGCCATGGGCTCATCTACACGCGCTATTCGGACGATCTGACCTTTTCCGGACCGGCCAGCGGGTTTAGCCGCGACCGCGCGACCGCGATCATCGGCGAAGTGCGCGATCTGCTTGCGACGCGTCGGTTCCGGCTGCACGAGCGAAAGATCACCATCGTGCCACCTGGTGGGCGCAAGGTCGTACTCGGCCTGCTGGTTGATCGCTCGGCGCCGCGACTCTCGCGCGAGCTGCGCGGCCGTCTCGAGGACCATGTCCGCGGCATCGAGAGATTCGGAATCGCCCCGCACGCCGCGGTGCGCGGCTTTGCCTCGGTAACCGGCATGGTCAATCATATCGCAGGGCTACTCCGCTTCGCCGGGCATATCCAACCCGCATTCGCCGATCCCCTGCGCGCGCGTTTCGCCACTGCGCTGGCCCAGTGGCGCTGGTCACCGGTCGACTGATCGCCTTGCGCTTTGGCGAGGATGGCCGGCGAATGATGATCGGGTTCCCCCCAAAGCCGGCTGACATCAAACTACCATGGCGCGTTCACGGATTCTCTTCGCACCGCTGTTAAGTGCGGCTAGGAAGGCCTATGCGCACAGCAAGCGAACTTGAAGCCGCCTATTCTCGCGAACCCGTCCGTCTACTCGCAGACGACAATAAGGGAAGTGGGGTCCTGTCGCTCTCAGGCCGCTGCACCGTTGTGACTTTAACCGCCGACAATTTTCTCAACGAACGCGACCTCGACACGGGCTGGTTCGACCTCACCCTCGAAACGAATAACGGCAGCAAAATCTTACTCCACAACGCGCTGACATCGCAGTCGGGCATGCCACATGGCGAGCGGCGCGAATGGGAGTTCACGATCTTTCCCAACATCGTTCTGTTCAACGCCGAGACCGTGCTGCCCGGTGGCCGGGTGCGCGAAATCCAGTTCACGGCTGACGGCCTCGAAGACATTTTCTACTATGAGATCGCTGAGTGGCAGTCGCTCTACAAAGCGACGCCCGACACGCTGAAGCAGGTTCGCGCCCTTCGCGATGTCGAAAGACTTTATCCGCGCGACTATGCCTATTTCTCGCCGGAAAGCGTCTACATTGTTCACAGGCTGCCACGGGTGCTGCGCGAACGGGTTGGCAATGTCACCTATGAGATATTCCTCGGGCACAGCCAAAGCCACCACCGAAAATCGCTGACCATATCCTCGGTCGCAATCGCTACGATCCGGTTCGCCGATGAGGTCTCGATCGACGAGGCACTTAACGCCGCGTGGGCATGGCGACGCTTCTTTCAGCAGATCGCCATGCGCTCGCTTCCCTTCACAACCCTGAGCTGTCGTGGAAAAACGAAGCGCGGTGACCGCCACAGTGACATCTACTTGTCGAACATGGAAACCGTGATCCCCCGGGATCGGAACGAGATGTTCGATTTCGGCCCGAGAGATGTGCCCTATGGTCAATGGAAGCACCGCAAGAAATTCGCGACCGTGATGCGTCAGTGGCTTGAGCGCGATAATAGCCGCCGTCTATTTCGCGTTCGGCTCGATCGTGTTCTCGAACGTATGCGGAAGGAATCCTCTACGAAACTCGTCGCCGATTTGTGCAGCGCAATCGAGAGCCTGAGCGAGTTGCGCGCCCCGTCCACCCTATCAGATGCGGACTTGACAGCGATCGTCGACGCCGCCGCAAAAGCCGGCACGGAGGCGACGCCGGCGGTGCCGCGCGATCGGCTGCTAGGCATTTTGTCGCTCCTCCAGCATCAAAGCCTGCCGCAGCGCCTCAAGATGCTGGCCGCGGCGATTGTATCCGAGGTGCCCAAGAAAGATGCGAAGATGGTGATCAAGATCGCACGCGATCTGCGTACCTTCGAGGCGCACGGCGATCACTGGGATGAAATGACCGTTCCTTTAGTAGCGCCTGTGCTCGACATGCTCGCCAGCATGTGTGTGTTGTGGGATCTGACGACATGCGGGATGCCGGCCTCGTTCGACGACCGCCGGCTATCCGCCTCGAGTCGGGCGCATTGGTTCGCGCAGGAAATACGCTCGCGATTATTGCAGAAAGGCGAAAAGGCGTAGCTATGTCAAAGCTGTCTGCCAGCGGGCAATTCCCCGCCGACCTGGCCTCTCTTATCCGACCCGGCGATATGTAATCGGCTTGTCCGAGACGAAGTCATGGATCCTGGCTCGGCGAACGATGGTGCGCCCGTTCGTGAAGCCGTGAGCACCGTGTCGATACTTCAAGATGGAGGGCCAACGAGGAGGTGTGGGCCATTCCCGGGCCAAGTGGAACATGATGGCGTCCTCGCCAGCAATCTCGTCCGGGGTTCCGACGTCGTATCTCGTGTGGGTCACGCCTTCATCTGCCTTCTTGGCCACTGTAAAACGGTCCCAGCGATCGGGTCTGTGCTCCCTCGCTGCCTTGAACTCGGCGGCAACGAGCGGCGCGTCTTCCTCACGCCTGAAGTAGATGGCCGAGATGGCTCGCATATACTGATGCACATTGAACGCCTGTACATCTGAAGCACGATCGAGGTCGACCCAGCCCGGCGAGGACGCGCTGACGGAATAGACGGCGGGATCGTAGATCAGGGCCAGGAAGCGGGGGCCGAGCGGCATGAGCAGGACTAGTCCGGCGGCGTTCGATCCGAACGTCTTGATGGAGCGTCGCTGGAGGAGCCAACGATTCGTTGTCACGGCCGGATCGTCCGACGTCACGAAGTCCCGGTTGGAACGATTTCTAACGATCGCCACTTTGAGGTCGTCCAGCACCCGCTCCTGCATCTGCTCACTGAATGACAGCATGAGCTCAACCATGACGCGCTCGCGTGTGGGGTCCTGGCGTGCGTCCCACTCGTTGCCGTGCCGCTCCTCCGCCATGCGAAAGAAGCTCGCCATCTCCCACATGCGTGCGAACCCGCGCTCAATCTGTTCGGCCGTGCGGTGGGACTGCAGCAGGGTAAAATAGCGTAGAAGCCAGCGGTCAGTGTCGTCGAGGCCACTGTGGTCTGCAGCGAGACGTCCGATCACCCCGCTGTAGCGACCTTCGATCTGGCTTAGTAACCGCTCGAGCTGCCCATCCTTCCCGTAAAGATATGGGCGAGAACACTGGCCCTTGACCGGTGCGCCGAACACCGCTCGATCCTGCGCGGTCAGATACATGTTCACCGCGTGTCCGCCGCCCTCGACCGAGAACGGCTTGAAGTGCGCCTTCGGCACGAAGTGCTGGTTCCTGTAGTCAGCCAACGCGCCCTCACCCCGTCCAATGATGCTCCATCTCTTGAGGGTAGAACATAACAACGCCGCGAAACAATTGGAAGAGACTAGCGGCCTGGGACAGTCCGTGCGCGACAGGTTCCGTCGATTGCGCCTCGATAAGATCGCTGGTTCAAGCTGACAAGCCGTATACCACTTGAATAAAAGGACGAACAGTCCGCGAAGGGCAGCGCTGCGCCTGCCGCCGGCGTAGTCCCAGTGACCGTCTGGGAGGGCGCCATGATATCGGTTGAAGGCATCGAGATCCCGGAGCGCGCCCGGAAGTTCGCGGCGGTGGTCGGTGGCTAAATGACGAGCAACTTCCGGGGGCCGGCAAACAAGTAGTTGGATAGCTGGTTCTAGAGGCTGTTATGGACTTGCGGGTCTGAATGGATTCAAAGGCTTGTATGGAGCAACGCCGCAAGCCCTATCCGTCAGACGTCTGCGATGAAGAATGGTCGTTGCTTGCGCCCTATCTGACGCTTTTGCCCGAGGATGCCGGGCAGCGCGAACACAGCCTGCGCGAGGCTTTCAACGGCTTGCGCTACATTGTGAAGACTGGCGCGCCTTGGCGATGGATGCCCAACGACCTGCCGCCGTGGCCGGCAGTTTACCAGCAGACGCAGCGCTGGCTGGCGGCGGGATGCTTTGAGGCGCTGATAGACGATCTTCGCGTGGTGCTGCGTCTGGCATCCGGCCGCAAAGCCGAACCAAGCGCCGCGATCATTGACAGCAGAACCTTGCGTTCGACACCCGAAAGCGGCGAGCGCGGTGGTTATGATGGAGCCAAACGCAAGAAAGGCTCCAAGGTGCATATCGCGGTCGATACGCTGGGCAACCTGCTGGCCTTGCATGTCACATCTGCCAGCGCTCAGGATCGCGGTGAGGTCGAAACCATGGCCAGAACCATCCAGGCGGTCACCGACGACAGCGTGGAAATAGCCTGGGTCGATCAGGGGTACACCGGTCAATTCACCGCCCAGGCGGCTGCACGGCACGGCATCGATCTCAAGGTCGTCAAACTGCCCGAAGCCAAACGTGGCTTCGTTCTGCTGCCGCGCCGATGGGTTGTCGAGCGATCCTTCGCATGGGCCACGCGCTTCCGCAGGCTCGTCAAGGATTACGAGCGCTATGCCCAGACACTGGCGGGCCTCCATCTTGTCGCCTTCGCAACAATCATGAGCAAACAGGCCATCTCTTTGATGACAGGTTCATAACAGTCTCTAGATAACGGCGGCCGCTGGTGGGATTCCATCGTGGGGAGAGTGATCGCTATCAGTCGAGCGCTGTTTGCCCGAAATTCGGCCGCAGCACCTTGGCGCCGTCGCGCAAGCTATCAAGATAGTCCGACCAGTGCTGCATCATGCGCACACGCTCGTCCCAGTATTGCCCGCGCGTGTAGGCGCGTCGCACGGCATTGGCTTCGACGTGGGCGAGCTGGCGCTCGATGGCGTCAGCATTCCAGATGCCCATTTCGTTGAGCAAGGTTGCGGCCATGGCCCGGAAGCCGTGGGCGGTCATTTCGTCCTTGCCGTAACCCATGCGGCGTAGCGCGGCATTGATGGTGTTGTCAGACATCGGGCGCGTGGCCGAGCGGAGTGAGGGAAACAGGTAGATACTGTAGGTCGGATCGTGCGCGATATCGCCGATGATGGCCAAGGCTTGCCTCGATAGCGGTATGGCGTGGGGCCGGCGCATCTTTGCCTTGTGTTCCGGGATGATCCAGACTTTGCGCTCGAAGTCGAACTCCTTCCATTCAGCATGGCGCAGTTCACCGGGCCGCACAAAGACGTGGGGGAGGAGACGCATGGCGACTCGGGTCTGGTGGTCGCCCTCGTAATCCTCGATCGACCGAAGGAGGGCACCGGCTTCCTTTGGTGTGGTGATCGCGGCGCGGTGCACGACTTTGGGCGTGACCAGGGCGCCACGCAGGTCCGCGCAAACATCGCGCTCGGCGCGCGCGGTGGCGATGGCGTAGCGGAACACCTGGCTGCATGTCGCGCGAACGCTGGTGGCGGTGTAGAATTTCCTGGTGCGCTCGATTTTCTTCAGCGCAAGCAGCACCTCGTGCGCGGTGAGCTTGGCGATGGGGCGATTGCCGATCGCCGGCATGACGAGCCCCAGCTGCCACTGATATTTCTTGATCGACGCTGGGGCCTTCTCCTCAAGTTGGACCTTCTCCAGCCATTCATCCGAGACCGTCTTGAAGGTGTTGGCGAACGAGATGGATTCCTGGATCTTGTTGAGCTTGGCCTGATCGATCGGGTCGATACCATCTGCCAGCAGGCGTCGCGCGTTGAGGAGTCGCTGCCGGGCATCGGCCAGCAGCAATTCCGGATAGCGCCCGAAGGTCACCGTCCGCTGCAGGTTGTGGAAGCGGTAGTTCATCCGCCAGTACCGTGCGCCGGTCGGCTTCACCAGAAGGTACAGACCGTCGCGGTCGGACAGCTTGTATGCCTTGTCCTTCGGCTTGGCGCGCGCGACCGATGATGCCGTCAGCCCTGATTTCCTTTCGCCCATTTGATGGACCTCCCTTCAGCTCGGTTGGCTGCAGGTCCATCAATGTGCCCATTTTGTTCTGATATTGGGTGAAACATCGCCGGAACTGCCGGGACATTATACCAAAAAAAGCTGTAAAAAACAGCCGCTTACGGGGCGTCTTGGGACCTCCTGAGAGGAGGCTCTGGAGCGGGTAGCGGGAATCGAACCCGCATAACTAGCTTGGAAGGCTAGGGCTTTACCACTAAGCTATACCCGCCCGCATCCAGGCTTTGCGCTTGCCATGGGCAGTCGGGTTTCGTCAACCCCGGGCTTACCAATCATTCCGGCGTTTGCGGTGGATGGCCTTTGGGCCAGTCGCGCACTCGCCGCTTGCCGCGTTTCGCTGATTGTTATAAGTCATAGCGAAATTCGGAGGATGTCATGGCTGTTGAACCCGTTCTCTCGCATCAGGCGATCGCCCGTTTCCTGCGCCCGCAATCGGTGGCCGTGGTCGGCGCGTCGGACAAGCCCGGCGCGCTGGGGGCTACTTTGCTCAGCAACCTGGATCGCAATGGCTATGCCGGGGCGATCTATCCGGTAAATCCCAAGCGCAGCGAAATCGGCGGGCGGCCCTGCTATGCCAGCGTCGATGCCCTGCCCGAAGGGGTGGACGTGGCAGTGCTGGCCATTCCGCGCGTTGGCGTGCTCGATGCCGTGCGCAGCCTGGCGGCGCGCAAGGCGGGCGGCGTGGTGATCTTTTCGGCCGGCTTTGCCGAAGGCGGGGAAGAGGGCCTGGCCGAGCAGCGCGAGATTGCCCGGCTGGCGGCTGAGGCGGGCATGGTGGTGGAAGGCCCCAATTGCCTGGGCCTGGTCAACTATGTCGACCGCATTCCGCTCACGTTTGTGGAAACCGATGCCGTGCCGCCGGCCGGCCGGCGCGCGGTGGGCATCGTTTCGCAATCGGGCGCGATGGCGGCGGTGCTGGGCACCATGCTGCTGGCGCGGGAATGCGGGGTTTCCTATTCGGTGTCGACCGGGAACGAGGCAGCGAGCGGCGTGGAGGACTATGTCGATTGGCTGGTCGACGATCCCGACACCCACGCCATTGCCATGATCGTCGAGCAGTTCCGCAAGCCGCAGCGCTTTCTGGCCGCGGCGCGTCGCGCGCGGGCGGCGGGCAAGCCGGTGGTGCTGCTGCATCCCGGCAAATCCAGCGCGGCGCGCGAATCGGCGGCCACGCACACCGGGGCGATGGCCGGCGATTACAAGCTGATGCGCGCGATGGTCGCGCGCGCCGGCGTGATTTTTGCCGAAACCCTGGAAGAACTGGGCGATATTGCCGAGATCGCGGCGCTGTGCCCGATCGCGCCTTCGGGCAAGGCGGCCGTGCTGGGCGAATCCGGCGCATTCAAGGCGCTGACGCTCGACCTGGCGGAAGAACTCGGCCTGGAACTGGCCGCGCTGCATGATGAGGATTCGCCGGAACTGCGCGCCGCGTTGCCGCCGTTCGTGCCGGTGTCGAACCCGCTCGACATCACCGCGCAGGGCCTTTCGGAGCCGGCGATCTATACCCGCACGCTCGACGCCCTGCTGGCCGACGACCGCGTCGGTACGGTTCTGGCCGGGATCATCCAGGCCGAGGCGATTACCTGTGCGATCAAGTTCCCCGCCATTCTTGCGGCGGTCGAAGGCAAGACCCTGAGCAAGCCGCTGATCTTTGCCGGGCTGGACGAAGGCGCGCAGGTTCCTGCCGAGCGCGTTGCCGCGCTGCGGGCGGCCGGGGTGCCGTGGTTCCCCACCACCGAGCGCGCCTTGCGCGCCATCACCCGCCTGACGCACTGGTCTGCCCGCGATCTGACGGCCACCGATGCGCCGGCGCTGCCGGTAGCGGGCCTTGCCGATGTTTCGGGTGTCGTTCCCGAATACAAGGCCAAGCAGCTGCTCGGCCCTGCCGGCGTGGCCTTTCCCAAGGGGCAGTTTGCCGCGACGCCCGATGATGCTGTGGCCGCAGCGGACGCGGTGGGCTATCCCGTGGCGATGAAGGCGCAGGCGGCGGCGCTGGGCCACAAGAGCGACGCGGGCGGGGTGATCCTGAACCTGGCCGATGGCGATGCCGTGCGCGCCGCGTGGACGCGCATGTTTGCCAATGTCGCGGCCTATGATGCGGCCATCACGCTCGATGGCGTGCTGATCGAAGCGATGGGCAAGCGCGGCGTGGAAATGATCGTGGGGGCCAAGAACGACCCCGAATGGGGACCGGTGGTGCTGGCCGGGTTTGGCGGGGTGACCGCTGAAATCCTTCAGGACGTGCGCCTGCTGACGGCCGACCTGACCCAGGAAGCGGTCGAGGCCGAACTCATGCAGCTCAAGAGCGCGGCGCTGCTGGCGGGCTATCGTGGCTCTCCGGCGCTTGATGTGCCGGCCCTGGCCGCGCTGATCGTCAAGGTGGGCCAGGTGTTGCGGGCCGAGCCGTCGATCCGCGAAATCGATCTCAACCCGGTGATCCTGCACCCGCAGGGCGAAGGCGTGGTTGCGCTCGACGCGCTGATGCTGGTGGATTGACGGAGCGGCTGACCCGCCCTCCCTGCGCGGCGTCGCAAAGGGCGGGTGGGTTGTGGCGGTGCTGCCGTCAGTGCCCGGGGAAGTCCATCAGGGCGTCTACCACCAGGCCCGCGTTGCGCAGGCGCTGCGCCCCGGCCAAGTCGGGCAGGTCGATCACGAAGAACGCATGGGTCACTACGGCGCCTGCCTCGCGCAGAAGTTGTGCCGCGGCCAGCGCCGTGCCACCGGTGGCGATGAGATCATCGACGATCGCCACGCGCTGTCCTGGCGCGATGGCGGTGGGATCGATTTCCAGCCTGTCGGTGCCATATTCCAGGTCATAGTCGACGCTGAGCGTCGGCACCGGCAATTTGCCCGGCTTGCGCACCGGCAGAAAGCCCAGCTGCGCGCGCGCAGCCGCAGCGGCGCCAAAGATGAAGCCGCGCGCCTCCATCCCGGCGATCAGGGTTGCGCCGCTGGCCTGTGCCCGGGTGGCAAGGTGGTCGATCGCGGCGGCAAAGCCGGTGGGATGGCTGATCAGCGTAGTCACATCGCGAAACAGCACGCCCGGCACGGGAAAATCGGGCACGGTGCGGATCAGGGATTTGAGGTCGCAGGTCATGAAGCAATGTCCAAGGCAATCGGGAAAAGTGGCCGCCAGTGCCGACAACCCATGAAAAAGGCCACCGTTTCCGGTGGCCTTTTCGTTTTGGCGCTGTCGCCCGGCTTTAGTGGACCCGGGCCCAGATATTGCGCTTGGCCAGATAGGCCAGCACGGTGGCGGCGAGGAGGAAGCCGAGCACGGCCCAGCCGGTCTGCTTGCGCTTTTCCATCTTGGGTTCGGCGGTCCAGGTCAGGAACGCGGCAACGTCGGCAGCCATCTGCTGCTTGGTGGCCTTGGTCCCGTCGCCATAGGTCACCTGGTCGTCGGCCAGCGGCGCGGGCATGGCGATGTTCAGGTTGGCGAAGTAGGGGTTGTAGTAGAGGCCATCGGGCGTCTTGCTGTCGGGGAACCGCTTGAGCAGTTCGGCCGGCTGATCCTGGTAACCGGTCAGCAGCGAATAGACGTATTCCGGGCCTTCATGGCGGGCCTTGGTGACTAGCGACAGGTCTGGCGGGTTGCCGGTGCCGGCGTAATAGACCTTGGGGAAGTGATCGGCCGGCACGTTGTCGCGCTGGGTTTCATCACCGGTCTTGGGATCGACGACCTTGGCCTTGTTCGACCAATCCTTGGCGATCGCCTTCACTTCCGCTTCGGAATAGCCGAGCGCGGCCAGATCGCGGAACGCCACGAAGTGGAGCGAGTGGCAGTTGGAGCAGACTTCCTTGTAAACCTGGAAGCCGCGCTGCAGCTGGGCCCGGTCAAACTTGCCGAAGGCGCCGTTGAACGAGAAGCCGGGTTCAGGCTCGTGCGGGGCGAGGTGATAGACCTGCACCGCCGTGGCGGGTTCGGGCTCGCGGATCGCCTGGATCGCGCCCACTCCGAACGACCAGAGCAGCGCCACGGCGAAGAAGAGGCCGACAAGAGGACCAAAAAGACGGACCATGGGGTTCTCTCTCTTTGTGCGGTTCGCGCTGGCTCAGGCGGCCGGGGCGGTCTGGTCATCCTTGCCCAGCACCGCTTGCGTGATGGAGAAGGGCAGCGGGGCCGGCTTCTCGATCGAGGCGACGATCGGCAGGATCACCAGGAAGTGGAGGAAATAGTACGTGGCGGCGATCTGCGAGATCAGCACATACTTGGTTTCGGCCGGCGAGCCGCCGCAGAAGCCCAGCACCAGCACGTCGATCACGAGCAGGTAGAAGAACTTGCGGAACAGCGGGCGATAGTGGCCCGAACGCACCGGCGAGGTATCCAGCCAGGGCAGGAAGAACCACACCAGGATTGCCGAGAACATCGCCAGCACGCCCATCAGCTTGGCCGGGATGAACAGGAAATCGGCAGTGAAGGCGCGCAGGATCGCGTAGAACGGCCAGAAGTACCATTCGGGCACGATGTGCGCCGGCGTCGAAAGCGGGTTGGCCTGGATGTAGTTGTCCGGGTGGCCCAGCGCGTTCGGCAGGAAGAACAGCATGGTGCAGTAGAGGATCGCGAAGACCCCCAGCCCGAAGCCATCCTTGGCGGTGTAATAGGGGTGGAACGGCACGGTGTCGGATTCGGTCTTCACTTCCACGCCGGTGGGGTTGGACGAACCGGGAATGTGCAGCGCCCAGATGTGCAGGATCACCACGCCCAGGATCACGAAGGGCAGCAGGAAGTGCAGGCTGAAGAAGCGGTTGAGCGCGGCGTTATCCGGCGCGAAGCCACCCAGCAGCCACTGCTGCAGCGGCGTGCCGACCACCGGGATGGCCGAGAACAGGCCGGTGATGACCTTGGCGCCCCAGAAGCTCATCTGGCCCCAGGGAAGCACATAGCCCATGAAGGCCGTGGCCATCATCAGCAGGAAGATGGTGACGCCCAGAAGCCAGATCATTTCGCGCGGGGGCTTGTACGAGGAGTAGAAGAACCCGCGGAAGATATGGATATAGACCACCACGAAGAACGCCGAGGCGCCGTTGGCATGCGCATAGCGCAGCATCCAGCCCCAGTTCACGTCGCGCATGATGTGCTCGACACTGTCGAATGCCACGCCGGAATTGGCGGCATAGTGCATCGCCAGGACCACGCCGGTCACGATCTGGAGCATGAGGCACACCCCGGCGAGCACGCCGAAGTTCCACATGTAGTTCAGATTGCGCGGCACCGGATAGCCGGCGCCGACAGCATTATAGACGAAGCGCGGCAGTGGCAGCTTTTCGTCCAGCCACTGCATCAGCGGGTGGCTTGGCTTGTAATGTTTCGCCCAGGGAAAGCTCATCGTGTCTATCCTCAGCCGATCTTCACGACAGTGTCGGACGTGAATTCATAAACCGGCACTTCCAGGTTCTTGGGTGCCGGGCCCTTGCGGATGCGCGCGGCGGTATCATAGACCGAGCCGTGGCACGGGCAGAAATAGCCGCCGAATTCGCCCTTCACCTCGCCTTCGCCCGCGCCCAGCGGCACGCAGCCCAGGTGGGTGCAGACGCCCATGGTGATCAGCCAGTTGGTCTTGCCCGGCTTGGTCCGCTCTTCCAGGGTCTGCGGATCACGCAGGCTGGAAAGCGGCACCTTGTCGGCCTCGCTGATTTCCACCGGGGTCAGGTTGCGCACGAAGACCGGTTGCTTGCGGAACACGGCCTTGATGGCCTGGCCGGGCGCGATCTGCGAGATATCGATCTCGGTCGAACTTTCCGCCAGCACGTCAGCCGAAGGTGCCATTTGCGAAACCAGCGGCACGAGCACCGCCAGTCCGCCAACACCTGCAAAACTCACCGCTGCGATATTGATGAAATCGCGCCGCCGCACGCCTTCATCGGCGCCCGCACCGTCATGGACGGCGGGCGAATCTGTGCCGCTTGCGTTCACAATTGCCTCATCAGCCATTGATAATCCCTGCCTGCTGCCACCCCGCCTGGAAACGGCCGGGCACGGTATTTCCCCCTCCTTGCGCGCGGCGGCGAACATCGCCGGGTATCATGCGCGCCGGGCCGCCGTGGTATGCACGTGCCAGACCCAAACAGTTATAACGCGTGATAGCCACAGAACTGCGGCTTTGCCAACAAGCATTTTAGTGTAGCAACGGGCCGTATTTTGCGCTGCCGCAATGCAATCGACAAACTGGCTAGAATGCTGCGCTAGTTGGCCAGTGCGGTGCAGTAAATGCCATTGCCTTGAACAGGTTGCCCATTTCGGCCGGATCAACCAGGCGGGCCAGTGCACGCGCCAGGGCGGGGCCATGGTCGGGTGCATGGCGAGCCAGGGTAGCCGCGCGTGCCTCGATCCCCAGCGATCTTAGGAATTCACCCTGCGTGACAATACCATCGCAGCGCGCGCCAGCCGCGGCGATCACCGGCACCAGCGCGGCAAAATCGACCAGCGCGGTAAGGTCTGCTTCGCCGGGATGCGCAAAGGGATCGACCTTGTGGTGGGCGCGCACGGCCTGGAGCGTGCTGCCATCGCGGGGCTCGGCATGGCCATAGTCGATCCACAGCGCCACGCCGCCCTGTGCGGCCAGCCGCGCGGCAATATCGGCCGTGACGGCCGCCGCCGCAGGGCAGGTTTCGATGATCGTGCCTTCGGGCGCATCGGCGCGATCGGCGGGAACGGCCGCGTCCATCGGGCGGGTGCCGGCCACTGGCAGCAGGCGTTCGCCCGCCGCGTCCCAGCCGATCATCCGCTCGCGCCAGCCTTCGGCCATGCGCACGATCTGGCGCACGGGCAGGGCATCGAGGAATTCGTTGCCCACCACCATGAGCGGGCGATCGGTCGGCAGCGTGGAAAAATCATCGTGCCAGGCGGCGTCGGGGAAACGCTGTCGCTGTATGCCGCGCAGCGCCGGGCTGGTTTCGACGAAGTGCACATCGGGCACCAGGCCGTGGCGCGCGGCAGCGCGCAGCGCATCGAGTGCCAGGGTGCCGCGGCCGGGCCCGGCCTCGACATAGGCGACCGGCTGCGGCTTCCCGGCGCGAATCCAGATGTCGGCCAGCCATAGCCCGATCATTTCGCCAAACATCTGGCTCACTTCCGGGGCGGTGATGAAATCGCCGGCCGTGCCCAGCGGATCGCGCGTGCTGTAATAGCGCGCGTTGGATTCTGCCATAAAGTGCGCCACGCTGATCGGGCCGGTCGCCCGGATCAGCCTGGCAAAGACATCGCGCAGGCTTTCAGTGGCCATGGTCTGGTCAATCGGCCGGGGGCGGCGCCACGGTTCCCAGCGGCGGGCGCGCCATGGCCCGAACCAGCAGGGTGAGGCCGATCGCCAGCATCGGCAGGGTCAGCCACTGGCCCATCGACAGCCCGGTGCGCAGGGCAAAGTCTTCGAGCTGGGCATCGGGTTCGCGATAGAATTCGACGATGAAGCGCGACAGCGCATAGCCGGTGGCAAACGTGCCCATCAGCAGGCCCGGCCGCCAGCGCGCGCGGGTTTTCCAGAACAGCGTGATCAGCACGGTGGCCAGGATCACCCCTTCGAGCAGCGCTTCATAGAGCTGGCTGGGATGGCGCGGATTGGGACCGGCGCCGGGAAAGACCATGGCCCAGGGCACATCGGCGGTGGTGACGCGGCCCCATAGCTCGCCATTCACGAAATTGGCGCAGCGGCCGAAGAACAGCCCGATCGGCGCGCATGGGGCGATATAGTCGCACACCCGGATAAAGCTCAGCTGGTTGCGCCAGCAGACAAAGGCGATCGCCAGCACGGTGCCGATCAGGCCGCCATGAAAGCTCATGCCGCCCTGCCACAGCTTGACCAGTTCGCTGGGGTGCGTCCACAGTTCCGGAGCATAGAACGTGGCATAGCCCAGCCGTCCGCCCAGGATGATGCCCAGCGTGGCATAGAAGAACAGGTCATCGGCGTGGCGCTGGGCCATCGGCGCCCCCGGCTGGCGGATCATGCGCGAGAGATGCCAATAGCCGAGCAGGATGCCGGCGAGGTAGGCCAGCGAATACCAGCGCAGCGCAAAAAAGCCGAAATCCCAGGCGATGGGCGAGAGATGCAGTTGCTCCCAATGCAGCGGCATGTGCGATGAGGCAGCCGCAGCGGCAGAAAGGGCCGGAAAAAGGGACAAGCGCGACGCTCCGTATTCGGTGAACTGATGGCCGTGGGCCAGGCCTTGCCAGCCTGCCCAGGTTCGCGCGCCTTCTGGCACAGGGGCCAAGCTGCTGGCAAATCCCAAAAGCGCGGCAGCGCCGTTACAGCCCGGTCGCAGTCGTTCGCGCGCGATCCTGCCCGAAAGGGGGAGGCCAATCGGCGATTATCGTGAAAACTTGGATGCCTGCGCTGTTTCCCCTTAACGCCACCTCGTTTAATGAGGGGGCATGACCTTGCCCCGCATCGCCCACCAGCGCGCCATTATCGACCGTCGCACCCTTGCCGAGGCGGTGACCCAGGCCGTGGCGCAAGCCGATGGCGATCCCTCGCGCGCCCGGCCCGTGGTGGTCGAGCATCTGCGCGCCGCGCTGGCCCATGGCCGCGAGGAACTGGCCCGGCGCCTGCGCGGCAGGCCCTCGGCAGGTTATGAATGCGCCCAGGGCCAGGCCTTCCTGGTCGACCAGCTGGTGCGGGTGATTCACGACTATGTGATCGGCCAGGTCTATCGCGCCAGCAACCGCACGACGGGCGAGCGCATCGCCGTGCTGGCCGTGGGTGGCTATGGCCGGGGCGAGATGGCGCCGCATTCCGATGTCGACATCGCCTTCGTCACCCCGAACAAGCCCACCGCGTGGTGCGAGCAGGTGATCGAGGCGATGCTCTATTTCCTGTGGGACCTTGGCCTCAAGGTCGGTCATTCCAGCCGCTCGCTCGATGATACGGTGCGCATGGCCAAGAGCGACCTGACGATCCGCACCGCGCTGCTCGAAGGGCGTTACGTCTGGGGCGATCGCGACGTCTATGAAGAAGCGGCGCGTCGCTTCTGGGCCGAGGTCGCCGCCGGCACCGAGCGCCAATTCGTCGCCGAGAAACTGGCCGAACGCAACGAGCGGCACAAGCGGCTCGGCGACAGCCGCTATGTGGTCGAACCCAATGTGAAAGAGGGCAAGGGCGGGCTGCGCGACCTGCACACGCTCTACTGGATCGGCAAATATGTCCACAAGGTGCGCGATCCATCGGAACTGGTCGATGTCGGCCTGCTCACGGCGGCGGAATATCGCGCGTTCCACCGCGCCGAGAATTTCTTCTGGGCGGTGCGCTGCCACCTGCACATGATCACCCGCCGCGCCGAAGACCGCCTGACATTCGACCTGCAACGCGAAGTGGCCGCGCGCATGGCCTTTGCCGATCGCCCGGGCAAAAGCTCGGTCGAGCGCTTCATGCAGTTCTTCTTTCTCCAGGCCAAGCAGGTCGGCTCGCTCACCGGCGTGTTCATGGCCCAGCTCGATGAACAGTTTGCCCGCACCAAGCCCGGCTTCTTCGCCGCGCTGCGCCAGCGCCGCAAGCGCAAGGTTTCGGGCTTTCCCATCGTCGCGGAAAAGGTGTCGGTCCCGGGTGACAATTTCTTTACTGTCGATCCGGTGCGCCTGCTCGAGATCTTCGTGGTGGCCGACAAGCACGGGCTGGAAATCCATCCCGATGCGATGCGCCTGGCGCGGCGCGATGCTGGCCTAATCGATGGCGCGGTGCGCAAGGACCCGCGCGCCAATGCCTTGTTCCTGGAATTGCTGACCAGCCCGCATGATCCCGAAACCGTGCTGCGCTGGCTGAATGAGGCCGGCGTATTCGGCCGCTTCATTCCCGATTTCGGGCGCGTGGTGGCGCAGATGCAGTTCGACATGTACCACCACTATACGGTGGACGAGCATACCATCCGCGCCATTGGACTGCTCGCCCGCATCGAAAAGGGGGAGGAGCGCGAACTGCATCCCCTGGCCAGCAACGTGGTGCAGAAGGTTGCCTCGCGCCGCGTGCTCTATGTTGCCACGCTGCTGCACGATATCGCCAAGGGCCGCCGCGGCGATCACTCGGTGCTGGGCGCCGAGGTGGCGCGGAAGCTGTGCCCGCGGCTGGGCCTGTCGGCGGCAGAGACCGAACTGGTATCCTGGCTGGTGCGCTGGCACCTGTTGATGAGCGCCACCGCGTTCAAGCGCGATCTGGCCGACTACAAGACGATCGCCGATTTCGCCGCGCAGGTGCAAAGCGCGGAGCGGCTGCGCCTGCTGTTGATCCTCACCATCGTCGATATCCGCGCGGTCGGGCCAGGGATCTGGAATTCGTGGAAGCGCCAGCTGCTCGGCGATCTGTTCATCCAGACCGAGGAAATGCTGCGTCTCGGCCACAAGCAGCACGGCCGGCCCGAACGCATCGCCGCCAAGAAGAAGGCGGTGGGCGAACTGCTCAAGGAACGCGATGCGCTGATTGGCACGGTCGGCCGGCAGCTGAGCGATGCCTACTGGATTGCCGAACCCGAAGACATCATCGCGCTCAATCTCCAGCAGATGGACACCGCCCTGGGTGAGCCGCTGTCGGTAGAGGCGCATTATTATCCGGCGCGCGGGGCAACGCTGGTTACCGTGCTGGCCGCGGACCACGCCGGGCTGTTCTATCGCCTGGCCGGCGCGATCCACCTGGCGGGGGGCAACATCATCGATGCGCGCATCCACACCACCCGCAATGGCCTGGCCGTGGACAATTTCCTGGTGCAGGACCCGCTTGGCCGCCCGCTCAACGAAGCGCGCCATATCGAACGGCTCAAGAACAGCATCGCCGATGCCCTGTCCAACCGGGTCAAGCTCATGCCCCAGCTCGCCGCGCGGCCGCTCGCTCGCCCCCGGGCCGAAGCGTTCGACGTGCAGCCGATCGTGATCTTCGACAACAAGGCGTCCAACCGCTTCACCGTGGTGGAAGTGGGCGCACGCGATCGGCCCGCGCTGCTCGGCCGCCTGGCGCATGCCCTGTTCGATTCGCGGCTGGTGGTCCATTCCGCTCACATCGCCACATATGGCGAACGCGCGGTCGATACGTTCTATGTCACCGATATCCTGGGTGAGAAGGTGACCAGCGAGAACCGCCTGCGCAACCTGGAAAAGCGCCTGATCGACGTGGCCGAAGACCGTGGTCCGGGGGGCGCCAGCGAACGCGCTGCCACCGCCGCCGCTGCCGCATCGGCCGCCGCCTGAAAAAGTCTGCCATCATGACCGAACCTGCCGCTGCCGATCTTGCCCCGCACTATCTTGCCGGGCGCCTGCTGCTTGCCATGCCCGGCATGATGGATCCGCGCTTCGATCACGCGGTGCTCGCGCTGTGTCTGCACGATGCCAACGGCGCCCTCGGCATTGGCCTGGGCGAGGAACGCGCCGGCATCCGCTTTCACGGCCTGCTGGAAGATGTAGGCATAGATCCGGGCCATGCGCCCGATGTGCCGGTGCTGCATGGTGGCCCGATGGAAACCGGGCGCGGCTTCGTGCTGCACACCCCCGATTGGGGCGGCGAGGGCTCGGTCACGGTCAATCCGCTGTGCACGCTCTCCGCCTCGATGGACGTGCTGCGCGCGATTGCCGAAGGGCGTGGCCCCTCGCGCTGGCTGGTGGCGCTGGGCTATGCCGGCTGGGGACCGGGGCAGTTGGAAGAAGAAATGCACCACCACGGCTGGCATGCCGCCGAAGGCTCGCCCGCGATCCTGTTCGATACCCCGCGGGAACAGCGCTGGTCGGCCACCTGGCGCGCCGCCGGTATCGATCCCGCCCATCTTGCCGCCGATACCGGCCACGCCTGAATCCGCAGGGAGCGCACGCTCAAAATGCGGCGGTAATGCCCACTTCGGCCGCGACCCGGCGATAGTCATAGATGCCCACTGTCGATCGGTTGCGCTCCCACCGCAACCGCGTGATCGGGGCCAGACCCTGCCATTGCAGCGCACGCCAGGTCGTGCTGGCCACCACGGAAAAGCGGTCATCCATCCGGCGGCGCGGATAGAGGAACAGCCGGGCATCGGCCTCGAGGTGGCTGTAGCTGGCGCTGATTACGGCGGTGGTCCGGCCGATTTCGCGAAACGCATAGACCGCGCCACCGCCGGTCACGTCCGACCAGCCCGCGTCGCGTGCCTTCGTGCGGTTGACGAAGGCCTGCACTCCGCCCCCCAGGCGGGCCGATACCGCACGATCGAGCCCGGCCGACAGGGCAAAGACATCGCCGGTCTGCAAGGCATTGCGCCGGTTGGCGGTATGGGTCACGCCCAGGCCGAGGCGGCCCTGCATCGTCTTGCCCATGGGATGGAGGAAATCGGCACTCACCCCCACCGACGTGCTGTACGGCTTTAGGCCATACCATCGCCAGGTCGGCCCGGCGGCCAGCGTCAACCGGTCGGCACCCAGCGTATATTCCGGGCCGGCCTGGATGCCGATCAGGATATCGTCAAAGCGTTCGTCGCGGTAAAGATCGCCCGATCCATTGGCCCGCACCAGCAGGGTGGCATTCTTTTGCAGCGGGGTACGAAAATAGGTCTGCCCGCGCAGCGCCAAACCCAGGCCTGATCTGGCCTTGGCATCCTGGTCCAGCGTGAAATCGCCGATCACCGTACCCAGCGTGTTCGACCGGGTGGCGCGGTTGATGTTGCTGTCGGGCGCCAGCGCCACGTCCAGGCTGCCACCAAAGGGTTTGCGCGCCTTGAGTGCTGCGGCATAGAACCGCACCATGCGCTCCACATCGGGCGGCAGGCCGCCGGCCTGGGCCGCGCGCATTTCCCGACGCGCGGCGCCAAGGTCGCCCATCATCGCCTGAACCCGCGCCAGTTCCAGGCGGACGCGCTGGGCGTTGGGTCGCTCATCCAGGATGCGGCGCAGGATCAGGGCTGCGTCCTTCAACTTGTGCTCGCGATCCGCCAGCATCAGCGCCAGGCGAAACCGCGCTTCGTTGCGCAGGTCGATATCGGGATTGTCCGCCAGGGCGCGATAGGCGGTTTCGGCGGTGGCACAATCGCCGCTGTCGCGGGCGCGGTCGGCGAGTTCGAACAACTGCGGTGCCGTTAGCGATATGCTGTCGGCCATCGCTGCCGCTGGGCAAGAGAGCGCCATGAGCAGGGCGGCGGCAAGATAAGGCTTGGAAATGGCTAAGCTCCCGAGTTTGCAACGAACTATTGCATCGGCCCGATGCCGTCCAGCGCGCGCTTGCGCAGCTTCAATCCGATTTGGCGTGGCGAATCCGACTCACACGGGGCGAGTCTGCGGATTTATCGCACTTCCGGCATGCGTCCATCACCGGCAATCGCTGCAAAATGGCAGAAAAATTTCAATCTAATCCATTGTTAAATATGAAATTATTCCAGCTATGGCACCCCTGTGGAAAAATGGCCGTTGACGCCTGTGCCACCCGTCCATATATGCCGCTTCACCGACGCGGTTCAGCCGGTTTTTCCGGTTCTTCGGGTGTTTCCTGAAGGGTTGTGTTGGTCGCCAGATAGCTACGGACGGCTTGGATTTCCGGTGAGAACCGGGGATTGATTGTTGTCCGGGTTTTGTTGTCTGGGTTGGTCTTTGACATTGTTGATTAGATGAAGGGACATGTGGGCG